>NZ_JBPIZC010000001.1:0-1606010 GCF_051172515.1 Bacillus sp. G402 | reverse complement strand
GCAAGGAAGTAAGATCCCTGAAAGATGATCAGGTTGATAGGTCTGAGGTGGAAGCGTGGTGACACGTGGAGCTGACAGATACTAATAGATCGAGGACTTAACCTATATTCTAATGTGAAAAATGAACATTGTTATCTAGTTTTGAGAGAACATTTTTCAAAAATCTCTTGATTTATTTGTAATACATAGTATAATATCTTTTGTCACTAAATTGTCTGGTGATGATGGCGAAGAGGTCACACCCGTTCCCATACCGAACACGGAAGTTAAGCTCTTCAGCGCCGATGGTAGTTGGGGGTTTCTCCCTGTGAGAGTAGGACATCGCCAGGCTTTCTTCATTCCGCAGTAGCTCAGTGGTAGAGCTATCGGCTGTTAACCGATCGGTCGTAGGTTCGAATCCTACCTGCGGAGCCAATTTGGAGAGCTGTCCGAGTGGCCGAAGGAGCACGATTGGAAATCGTGTAGGCGGTAACCCCGTCTCAAGGGTTCGAATCCCTTGCTCTCCGCCACAATTTACATAATAAAGGGCCCGTTGGTCAAGCGGTTAAGACACCGCCCTTTCACGGCGGTAACACGGGTTCGAATCCCGTACGGGTCACCATTTTTATAGAAATACATACCAGCATTTCATTCGGAGGATTAGCTCAGCTGGGAGAGCATCTGCCTTACAAGCAGAGGGTCGGCGGTTCGAGCCCGTCATCCTCCACCATATCTTTTATATCGTCGCGGGGTGGAGCAGTTCGGTAGCTCGTCGGGCTCATAACCCGAAGGTCGCAGGTTCAAATCCTGCCCCCGCAACCAAAATGGTCCGGTAGTTCAGTTGGTTAGAATGCCTGCCTGTCACGCAGGAGGTCGCGGGTTCGAGTCCCGTCCGGACCGCCATTTTTTAAAAAGAATACTTGGCTCGGTAGCTCAGTTGGTAGAGCAACGGACTGAAAATCCGTGTGTCGGCGGTTCGATTCCGTCCCGAGCCACCACTATTTGCCGGTGTAGCTCAATTGGTAGAGCAACTGACTTGTAATCAGTAGGTTGGGGGTTCAAGTCCTCTTGCCGGCACTGTTTTTCAAATGTGGAGGGGTAGCGAAGTGGCTAAACGCGGCGGACTGTAAATCCGCTCCCTCCGGGTTCGGCGGTTCGAATCCGCCCCCCTCCACCATTTTTATTTTCATAGGGGCATAGTTTAACGGTAGAACAGAGGTCTCCAAAACCTCCGGTGTGGGTTCGATTCCTACTGCCCCTGCCAATTATATGATTCATAACATCTATGGCGGTTGTGGCGAAGTGGTTAACGCACCAGATTGTGGCTCTGGCACTCGTGGGTTCGATTCCCATCAATCGCCCCATTTTATTATTGGGCTATAGCCAAGCGGTAAGGCAACGGACTTTGACTCCGTCATGCGTTGGTTCGAATCCAGCTAGCCCAGTTGATATGCGGAAGTAGTTCAGTGGTAGAACACCACCTTGCCAAGGTGGGGGTCGCGGGTTCGAATCCCGTCTTCCGCTCCAATTATGGCGGCATAGCCAAGTGGTAAGGCAGAGGTCTGCAAAACCTTTATCCCCGGTTCAAATCCGGGTGTCGCCTTTTTTGAAAAGACTGCCGGGGTGGTGGAATTGGCAGACACACAGGACTTAAAATCCTGCGGTAGGTGACTACCGTGCCGGTTCAAGTCCGGCCCTCGGCACCATTTTTTATTATTATAAGTTGCGCTCTTTAATGATCATGCCGGTGTGGCGGAATTGGCAGACGCGCACGACTCAAAATCGTGTTCCTCACGGAGTGCCGGTTCGACCCCGGCCACCGGTATCTATATCATCGGTAGTAAATACGATGAAATCAACGTTTCTTACACTTTGTAAGGAACGTTTTTTATTTATCTTCAATACGATTCTTATAAAAATATCGTGTACATATAATCGTGTGCTTACCTGTCATTAAACAAGAATGTTAAAGGAGGGATACATTTGGAGATAAGGTTTGCTAATTTATCAGATACATCGGTAATACATGATTTAATGATAAAGGCATTTTTGGAGTATAAAGACGAAGTGCCACCTTCAAGTGCTTTGGAGGAAACTGTGCAATCCGTTTTAATTGCCTTAAAAGACGGAGAGAGGAGTTTAATTTGTTATATTGATAATCAGCCAGTTGGAATGGTTCGCTTTAAAATAAAAGAAGATAGTTTATATTTTTATAGACTATCAGTAATTCCAGAAATGCAGGGTCATGGTATTGCCAAAAAATTATTAAGTTTTTTAGAAAATTTTGCAGTACAAGAAGAATTAACTAGTATATTCTGCAAAGTTCGTATGACCGTGACTAGAAACATAAAATTGTATAGTTCAAGGGGGTATAGCATCTACGATGAGGAAGTTGTACATAAGCCAAATGGTTTAAGTATAAAAATTGTTTCAATGATGAAAAAACTTGGTTAAAAAATTATCGATTGGAGGGTGAATTTCATGCATTTGATATGTGAAAGTGAAAAAATAGAAGATTATTTGCTTGAATTAAACCAAGTCAATTATACTAATCCTATTATTAGGTCTAATGCAGATGAACTTTTTAATCCGGCTCAAACTGCAATTGAAAAGACAAAACTTGCTTATGAGTATGTTCGTGATGAAATATCTCATTCTTGGGATATACAAGGGAAACGGGTAACATGTAATGTATCGGATGTATTAGTGTATAAAGAAGGAATATGCTATGCAAAATCTAATTTGTTAGCATCTTTATTTTAAGAAATGTTGAATAAATAGCATAATGCCAATGGTTCAAGGGTTCAGACGTTCAAGTACGACTCAAAATCGTGTTCCTCTGGAGTGTCGGTTCGACCCCTGCCACCGGTATCTAGTTTAAGATATTCTTTATTATCGTCAATTACAGAAGAATTAAGGAATATTAACGTTTAAAACGTCTTTCTACAAATTGTAGGAGGGCTTTTTTTATTTGTTGTTTACCTGATTTTTCACACGAAAAAATTACTTCAAATTGTGTTCAAAGGAGATTGACTTTTACTTTATTGATGGTTACCTTATGATTAAACTAAAGGGGCAGGACAATTGAGATGGATTGGATCAATTGTACATAGGAGGTGTTGTAATGATTACGGTTAAAAATGCTGAAAGTTATCTTAAAGATAGCATCGGTGAAGATACCGATGAGATAAATAAGGTTTGGGAAACATTTAAGGCTTTTTCAAAGGAGACCGTTGAGGGCGAAGAAGATAAAGAAATTTTATTTCAGTGTGGTGTCTATGATTTTACAGGAGAGGAACTCTTTCATCTTGATTTTGTACGTCAGTTTACAATTTATGAAGAAGATGATTATTCTCACATGGAACAACTGCACTGTGAATTTTTATTTAAACCAACAAGCGAGTTAAAAAAGTTAAAGGTAGTAGAAGAATGGTCAATGGATTATGACGATATAGATCATTTTTTTCATCATATTGAAAGTATTCATGAGTTTAAAATTCCTTTGACTTTAAAGCCGATAAAATCAGCAATATATCAAGAAGAACTTTAACTCTTATTTCATTAACAGCTGCTTTACTTTCAGAGGGTATACCTTGCCTTTTTGAAATCATTTATCACGGAGTGCCGGTTCGACCCCGGTCACCGGTATCTATTAAAAGTTTGGTTTTTACCATGAACCTAACGTTTCACCCTCGTAGTGAAACGTTTTTTTGTGGTTTAAATGAGTTATTTAGATGAAAATAGAATCCTATTAGAACAGAATGAGCATGTACTACTTTTAACAGAATAAACTTTAGATGATTTGCAACATTTGGTACGATACATTTAACCATATAAGGAAACAGAATGGATTGGCGCATTCACATAAAACAGTGAATTACCTTTGTGTAACTAAATGAATATTTGTGGGTACATGCACATCTTTAGCTTGCATCATCATTGTGACCCAGTTTGGGGGAGAATTTATGAAAAAACAAAATGATCATGAAGAGTTATTGACAGGTGGAAATGTCTCCAACGTATATCGTTCGGGAGATACGGTTCGCAGAGAGGTAAAGTCAGACAATATGAATATACAAAAGCTGCTAAAGCATTTAGAAAAAAAGAATTTCTCCTATGCTCCAACATTTTTAGGGGTTGATGAAAAAGGTAGAGAGATCTTGTCCTTCATTGAAGGGGTGGCCGGTCATGATCCCTTAAAAGAATACATGTGCTCTCACAATGCTTTAAAAGAAATAGCGAAAATGCTTAGACTGTATCATGATGCTGTTTGTGATTTTCCCATTTCAGACGATTGGGAACGAATGGACAATACGCCTAACAACATAGAGGTTGTGTGCCATAATGATTTTGCGATGTACAATATTATTTTCAAAAATAAAAAGCCAGTGGGAATCATTGATTTTGATGTAGCCGCCCCTGGTCCAAGGCTTTGGGATATTGCATATACTCTCTATACTTGTGTCCCTCTCAGTAGGTTTTTTCGTACAGTAACAGGGGAGGTCGTAAATTATCATTCGTTAGAGCATGCAGCCCATATAAAGTATAGAGTCAAACTGTTTTTTGAAGCTTATGGTGAGGAAATACCAGAAGATTATGTGGACATGGTGTTGCTGCGTTTAGAAGGTCTATGTCAATACATGAAGCGAAAAGCGAATGAAGGGGATAGAGCCTTTCAAAAAATGATTCATGACGGGCACCTTGAACATTATCAAAAAGACATACAATTCATTCATGAACACAGAAAAGAATGGATTTGAGGATGCCAAGGGTTTTATAAAAGAAAAAGGACAACTCATTTTTTTACTAGTTTCATGTGGATGTTACAATTGGTTATAATAGTTCAATAAAATGAATGTAAAGAGGCGGAGTTGTTATCTTGCAAATGAAGACGATATTACAGACTATGATTGAAGATGAGCGATCACATGATTATCCGCTTTTTAGACAGTACTGTGTAAGGAAAGAACAGGGGCTGCGTAAAGATGCGTTAAAGGTTCTTCAGTCTTTTGTTGAAGAGATGAATAAGAATGAATTTGCAGCACGGCGTTCATTTGTTGCTTGGCTGTTTGATTACATTGAACGTTTTGAGGATGGTCATTTGCTTGTGTATCCATTGGTACATGGGGTGATCCACCCTGTTCTTCGCGAGTGGGAAAATATTGATCCAATGGATGTGAGACCGTATCGCTGGCAAGGCTTGTTTGTGCATCAGGGGGAAGGTCTGCCCTATTTATTGAAGGCATTAGAGATGGGAGGCAGCAAAGAGCAGCGAGTGATTGTTCAAATTTGCGAAACCTATTTCTCGGCTTTGTGGTATTCGTTTCATCATATACATGAAGATCTTTATTTAAGCACCTATGAGAAAGATCATGAGCGAATTCAAGGGATTCAAGATGTCATGAAACTGATCGAAGATAAAAATGTTCAAAGCAATGTTGAAAAACTAGCAGTCTACTATAACCAGCTTTTATCGGACTGGAAGGAATTTCAGCAGACGGAGACAAGAGGCTTTGTGAAATGGTGTGCGGATCGTAAGAAGCCCTATGAGTGGGTACAGACATTTTACTATAATCAATAGTTGTTTTTCATAAGAAAAAGGCTGGGGTCAACCCTGCCTTTTTTATTTATGCCATATTCTTTCTATTTCTACATGGTCTGCTTTAAAATATTTCAGGATGTAGACATCTGGATTGCTTAGTTGTTCCCACTCCTTGAATCCAATTGCGGGATCGGCGTGTTTTAGAAGCAGGCTCATAATATTGCCATGAGTGGCGAATAAAGTATGATCTCTTCCTAATTTTATTTGTTCATAGAGTGCCTCTACAATACGATTCATCGCTTCTTGGCTCGACTCTCCGCCTTCACAGGTCATATGCATGTCCGAAAAACTGAGCTTTAGTTTTTCATACCAATCTTCCATTGGTTGACTGCTTAACCTACGTTCAGAGAGCCGTTTGTCAATTTGTACCTTTATCTGTTTGGCATGAGCAAGGGGCTCAGCGGTTTGAATCGCTCGTTTATAAGGACTTGAGATGATCTGGTTGAGCTGAATGCCGGAAAAAAACTGTGCGAGTTCATGCGATTGTGTGATGCCTTGAGGCGTTAAAGACGCATCCTCGGATTGTCCATCTGCTTGACAGTGTCTGACGAAATAATATGTCTTCATAGGGGGGACACCTTCCTCTAAGTATAAAAAAATCATCCAATATTGGATGAGGGTTCACGAAAGTTGAGGTTCTATTTGTTCGTGTCTGCTTCTTTGTATGGATTTATCAGTTTTGAGGTTAGGTCTAAGTTGAACAAAAAATCATCTATGGTGTCTGTGCCAAAGGGAAGGGTGGAAAAATTAATTGGGATGCTGTCTTCTTGCGTATCTGAAGTAATCGGCTGTTTGTGCTGCTTTTTTCTCCAGTTCTTAAACAAGCGCATGTGAGGCCCCCTTTTCTAAAAAAAAAGATGGATTTATACATAATATACGGGGAGAGTTGTCCGAGCGTCAATTGTTTTCTTCAAAAGGATTTATTACATTTGTACGGAAAGAGCCACAGCTAAGTGCGGATCTTCCCGTGTTTTGACATGGCACGGTGTATGGCTTGTTGTACCTTTCGTTCGCATCTGATGTTGTATGGCTTCTTATGGAGTTTACTCGTCTTAAATTGACCAATTACACGGCGGACTCCTTGATCATAAATGATCAGCTCTCTGCTCGTTTGATCACTTAATAACGCTTGAAACCAGCTGTATTTTTTTAGCTGTGCTGCATTCCGTGATATATCATCTTCATCTACCTGTAAAAAAGGGATATACAGAGCAAGATTGAAGATGTCTAAAATGAATCCCATATCACTGACCCCCTTCATATCGTTTATTACGTTTAGAAAGGGGAATGGTTCCTTTCAATTGGTTTTAAAAACAATCCCAGTGCATGAACCATTCTTTATTTTCTTTGTCGTAATAGAAATACATCGTCCCGTTATCACCAATCATGAACCGAGGTTTTTCTTCTGATGCGATTTGCAGCATGAATTCTCCTGACATCTGGTGGGGAGGAGATTGGATGTAAGCTCCGTATCCACCGATTTTTGTAAACGAGTAGTTTGAGTAATGCTCGAAGAAATGATCTGTCGCTTCTTCACTTTCATTAACCTCTGATAAGTCAACGTATGACCAAGCTTCCTCCCAGCATGGATAATCCGGTTGTTCCCCTTCGAGCCACTCTATCTGGAAAGGTTTCATTCCTTTCACGTCTTCAGGGGGCTCAGCGATTTCTAATCCTTCCATTGATGAATATTCAATGAGTTTCCAGCCCTCACCGTTTTTGGCGATATCGATCGGAAGGGTTTTCTTGTTGATGAAAATTTGAATCATCTTATATTCATCAAAGCCGTTCATTCCCCCTGGTACTTCGGGTAAATACATTTGTAAAATGGGAATCATAGCTCCATCTTGATCTGCCGGCCACCCTTTATCACGTTGGATGAAAAAATGACCAGCAAACCAGCTGTACTTAGATGGATCAGGGCGAAACCCGCCTATTTTGGCTACAATAGGAGTTTTTCCTAGTTGATTTAATTCGTCAAAAGCTTTGATCTTCATTTATCCATCCCCCATTCTTTAGCCAGCAATGTGTGCATCTTGAAACGTTCCATTCATATTGCCAGAGACAATGATGACATGTCCCCAAAATAAATCTCCGTCATGATAGTAGGCTTCGAATTCTCCATTTGGATAAGCATGGAGGCTTTCAAGAGAGATGCGGCTGATAAATTGATCCGGTGTGATCTCTTCTGAATTTTCAGCGGAGTCGTCTTGTTCCTGCCAATCTTTTGCTAGTTCAAGCAGCTGATTTGCTGCATATGACTTCATGGAGGCATCCCATGTTGTCTGCTCTTCTACGAGTTGTCTAGCCGTTTTCAGAGAGTCATTCGTTTCTTCCTCTTCTTCAAGATTGAAGTAAAGTAGGCACTCCTCATTGCCCCACTGGATGGTTGTTTCAAATAAGTCTAGTCCTTTCACTAATTCAAAGGTACCCAGCTTGTCATCGTGGTAAAAGATAGGTTGTTGAGCTTCTTCTAATATTTCTTGAAGTTCCTTATCTTCAGTATCTGTATCAACAAGTGAAACGAGCATAAATTCACCTTCACCTTTACGTACTTGAAGTGTGACGATAGATTCTTTATGTAATTGCGCTTGTTTTTCTCGTAATCCCTTTTCATCTGTTAACCAGCACAGTCTCACTTTTTCGGTTATGATGCGGTCTTTTTCCTTCCATGCAATGAGTGGGATTGAAGCAGTCCAAAGAGTTTCTTTTCCTGCTTTTCCTGCGCCGACTCCAGAAGGTCCTGTAACAGCCATGATGTCTATCACTTCTTCTGAGAATCTTTGTTCAAATATGTTGATTTGTTTGTTTGATTTCATAGGATGTCCCCCAGCTTGATTTATTTGATGGAGCTATACCTTTATCACACCGTACATTGGCAGAGGAAATCAAGCTTTTTTTGTTTAAAACTGTTTTTTAGGTTTGTGGCAACAGAGAGGATACATGGATTGCTGGAGGTTGAGTCACAATAAAAAAGCAAATCGGTTCGGATTTTGTATAAATTTGGCTAAGTGAGTCGAAAAGCCTAGGTGATTCTTCCTTTTCTTTATAATTACTTTGACACGATTAGATGAAAAAAGTAAAGTAGTACTGAGTGATTTACAAAACCTTCATCATTCTCTCAAACATGAAGCGGCAGTAAATTTAATGTAAATGGATATTTTTCCTTTTATTTACTCGTATTTTTTTGAAACTTATGATGCTTCTTATTCGTTATATTAAAGGAGCACATGTAACCTGCGGAGAAAAGAGCATCGGAATGCTTGGTGCAGAAGATTTACATTTGCAAAATCAATGTAAATTTTTTATGATTTCATTTATATCAGATCGAAAATAAGAAAGAAGAGGTTTTATGAAAAAAATATTTGCGAACAAATATAGCTTTTTTGTTTTGGCTGTCCTTTTATTTTGGGCAAAATCGTACACAGCCTACAAAATGGACTTTAATTTAGGAGTGAAGGGATCTTTTCAAGAGGGTCTTCTCTTATTAAATCCATTCAGTTCAGCCATCGTGTTTTTAGGACTTGCTCTCTTTTTGAAGGGGCGTAAATCGGCCATTGTTTTAATTGTCATTGATTTTATTATGACCGCACTTTTATATGCGAATGTAGCGTACTATCGTTTCTTTGATGATTTTTTAACATTCCCGACAATGAAACAAGCCGGTAATCTTGGGGGAGGTATGACTGGCGGTGTGTTAGCAAGTATTAAGCCGCATGACCTTTTGTACTTCCTAGATATCATCATTTTAATTGCCATTGTCATTTGGAGACCAGAAGTGAAGAAGTTCCAAATGAAAAAAACTTTCGCACTGCTGATTGTGGCTACAGGTGTTGGACTGTTCTTCGTTAACCTACACTTAGCTGAAAAAGATCGTCCAGAATTATTGACGAGAACATTTGATCATAAGTACATTGTGAAATATTTAGGTGTTTATAACTATGCGATTTATGACGGCGTGCAAACCGCACAAAATGCAACGCAGGTAGCAAATGCGAGCAGTGATGATTTAACGGATGTCGTGAACTATACGACTTCTCACTATGCGAAACCAAATGCAGAATACTTTGGTCAAGCTAAAGGGAAAAACATCATCAAAATCCATTTAGAAAGCTTCCAGTCATTTTTAATTGACTACAAGTTAAATGGAGAAGAAGTGACGCCGTTTTTAAACAAACTAGCTCATGGAAAAGAAGATTTTACGTATTTTGATAACTTCTTCCACCAGACTGGTCAAGGGAAGACTTCTGATGCTGAGCTCATGATGGATAATAGTATGTTTGGCTTACCAGAGGGTGCAGCGTTTGTGACAAAAGGTGAAAATACCTTCCAATCACTTCCTGCCATCTTAGATCAAAAAGCAGGCTATACGAGTGCAGTGCTTCACGGGGATTATAAATCTTTCTGGAACCGTGATACGATTTATAAACATATGGGAATTGATCAATTCTTCGATGCATCTTATTACAACATGGATGAAGAAAACCTTGTAAACATGGGTCTGAAGGATAAGCCATTCTTTAAAGAATCAATCCCAATGTTAGAATCAATGAAAAAGCCATTTTATGCACACTTAATGACATTGACCAACCATTATCCATTTAATTTAGATGAGAAAGATGCGACAATCGCTAAGGCAACAACTGGCGATAAAACAGTGGATAATTATTTCCAAACAGCGAGATACTTGGATGAGTCATTAGAACAATTCTTTAAGGACTTGAAAAAATCAGGTCTATATAAAGACTCAGTGATTCTATTATATGGTGATCATAACGGTATTTCTGAGAACCATAACCGTGCAATGAGTGAGATTCAAGGGAAAGAAATTACGCCATATCAAAATGCACAAAATCAGCGTGTACCGCTCATGATTCGGATCCCTGGGAAACAAGGCGGCGTGAATCATACGTATGGCGGTGAAGTAGACGTGATGCCAACGCTTCTTCACTTACAAGGTATTGATTCAAATGAGTACGTGAATTTTGGAACAGATTTATTCTCTAAGAAGCATGATCAAACTGTTGCATTCCGTAACGGAAACTATGTGACACCAAAATATACCCTTGTAGATAATACGGTCTACGATACAAAAACGGGTAAAGTGGTGAAACAAAACAAAAAGACAGAAGCGATTAAAGCCCGTGTTGATAATCAGTTAAGCTTGTCAGATAAAGTACTGTACAGGGATCTTCTTCGATTCCATAAGCTATCTGATTTTAAACCAGTGAATCCATCTGATTATTTCTATGGTAAAACAAACAAAGAGACAGAAGCGGATTCTTCTGCTAACTAACTGAGTTTTGGGCAAGCACAGAAAGGTGCTTGCCTTTTTCTCTCTTACAGCTTGATTTGTTGGCAAAATATGTTTATATTTAGGGAGAAACAAGCGTGGCGTCAGCGGTCAGCTGGCGATAACTCATTTTGTCCTAGGGGATTTCAGGAGGAGCTTATGACAACAAATACAAAAACACAAAAAAAGAAATCAGAATTATGGGGCTGGATCAAAGCCATCTTAATCGCATTTATTGCTGTTTTTATCATTCGTAACTTTTTATTCGCACCGTATATTGTAAAGGGGACTTCTATGGAACCGACACTGCATAATACAGAGCGGGTGTTTGTGAATAAAACAGTCGATTACTTCGGCGATTATAAACGCGGACAGATCATCGTTCTTGATGGGGAAGACCGCAGTACTCACTATGTGAAACGATTGATTGGTTTACCTGGTGATAAAATCGAAATGAAAAATGACCAGCTATATGTGAACGGTCAAAAAGTGGCGGAGCCTTATTTAGCATCAAACAAAAAGAAAGCTGCCGCAGATGGCACCTTGCTGACACCTGATTTTGGTCCTCTTACAGTCCCTAAAGGAAAGTACTTTGTCATGGGTGACAACCGCCAAAACTCAATGGACAGTCGCAACGGTTTAGGTCTTTTTACAAAGAGTGATATTCAAGGGACAACATCATTCGTGTTTTATCCCTTCCAAGATATTCGATTAATCAATCACTAGTCAATAAGAAAAAGCACACAGGTGTGTGCTTTTTTTGTTTGGTTAAGACTGGCTTTTTGAAATCGCCTGTTCTAGATCTGCCAGAATATCTTCAATCGCTTCTGTTCCAACAGATAAACGAATAAGTTCTGGTGTCACCCCTGTGGCTTTTTGCTCTGCTTCACTTAATTGCTGATGCGTTGTGCTGGCAGGGTGGATGATGAGTGACTTAGAGTCGCCTACGTTTGCAAGATGTGAGAAAAGCTGAACCGAATCAATGAGTTTTTTTCCTGCGTCTTTGCCACCTTTAATGCCGAATGTGAGGATGGCGCCTTGCCCTTTTGGTAAATAAGTTTGAGCCAGCTCAAAGGATTCATGGCCTTCAAGACCTGGATAGCTGACCCATTCTACAAGAGGATGATCTTGTAAAAATTGTGCTGTCTTCAATGCATTTTCACTGTGGCGTTCAAGGCGAAGATGCAATGTTTCTAAGCCTTGCAAGAGTAAAAATGAGTTGAATGGTGATAAAGCCGCCCCTAGATCACGTAAGAGCTGTACACGTGCTTTTGTGATATAAGCTGCTTCGCCAATCGCTTCTGTATACGTCAGGCCATGATAGCTTGGGTCTGGTTCAGTCAGGCCTTTGAACTTATCGCTATCACCCCAAGGAAACTTGCCGCTGTCGACGATGACTCCGCCAATGGATGTGCCGTGGCCGCCGATGAATTTCGTCGCTGAATGGACGACAATGTCTGCGCCAAATTCAATCGGTCTTAACAAATAAGGGCTGGCAAGTGTGTTATCCACAATTAGCGGGATATGGTGCTTGTGTGCAATGGCTGATACGGCTTCAATATGTAAAATGTCGCCTTTTGGATTTCCGATGCTCTCTGCATACACTGCTTTTGTTTTATCTGTAATGGCTGCTTCAAGTTCTTCAAGGTTTGAGGAATCCACAAACTTTACTGTTATTCCAAGCTTTTTCAAGGTATGAGCAAATAAATTATATGTGCCGCCATACAGACTGCTGGAGGATACGATTTCGTCACCAGCTCCTGCAATGTTTAAAATGGAGTAAGTGGTCGCTGCTTGTCCTGAGGAGACAGCAAGTGCACCAATTCCACCTTCAAGCTCAGCGATCCGTTTTTCAAACACATCATTTGTCGGGTTCATAATACGTGAATAAATATTACCGGGTTCCTGAAGTCCGAATAAATTCGCCGCATGCTCACTATCTCTAAAACCGAAAGAGCTTGTTTGGTAAATAGGTACAGCTCTTGAATAGGTGGCTGAATCCAGTTCTTGACCTGCGTGTATTGCTTTTGTTTCTAAACGAAATTGAAGTTCTTCTGACATGTGTGTATCCTCCTTTTGTTAGATAAAACCAACTACTTTAATAAGAAATATTTAATAAGACTATAAATCTTGTTTACTGCCCGGTCAATCATTTTTTAGATAAATCTGAAAAAACAATAAATATAGTTGACATGTCGGAATAGTATGTATTAACATAAGCATACTGAAAATACCAACAAGAATTGCTGATCGGTCAACCGAAGGCTCGTTCACTCAGGCATGAGTGAAGGGCCTTTTTTTATTTTAATCTGAAGGGAAGATGAAGATGGAGAAAAAGAAAAAACGAAAAAAATACAGAAAACATTTGGATATCACATTAGACATTTTGATTGAGCGGAACAAATATGAAATTTACAGCAATCAAGAACGAATAGAAGAGATTTACGATCGTATTGATGAAAAGCATACAAGGTCGAAATAACTATTTTATAAAATATAGTTGATTTATAGGAATAATATGATTTAGGATGGTGCTAACAACTCAATATGAATAGCTGATCGGACAACACGAAGGCTCTTATCTCTCTTTTGGGATAAGGGCCTTTCTGTGTATCTATCTGATGACAAGAGGAGTGAACTTGCATTGACTATTTCCGTTGATATTGTGGATAAGTCTTTTTGGAAAGACAAACAAACCATTCAAGTGCTTGAAAACGTAAGGTTCACCATCGTTCCTGGTGAATTCGTGACGGTGATTGGTCCGAGCGGTTGCGGGAAAAGTACATTGCTGAAGATGATTGGAGGCCTTGATACAGATTATGATGGGGAGATCGTGATAGGAGAAAGGCGTGTGGTAGAACCAGGAATGAAACAGGGCTTTATCTTTCAAGAGCATCGCTTGTTTCCATGGCTGACGGTCGAAGAAAATATCGCTGCCAATTTCAATTTAAAACAGGCGGCTGTTCGCCGCAAAGTGGATGAATTAATTGAAATTGTTCGGTTAAAAGGTTTTGAACACGCCTATCCACATGAGCTTTCAGGCGGGATGTCACAACGTGTTGCTATTGCAAGAGCACTCCTGCATGATCCGGAGATTTTATTGCTTGATGAACCTTTTGGTGCGCTAGATGCATTTACACGGAAACACTTACAGGACGTGCTGCTGGATATTTGGCAGGAGAAAAGAACAACGATGGTGCTTGTCACTCATGATATTGACGAATCCATTTATTTAGCCAATGAAATTGTGCTGTTACAAGCAAGACCCGGCCGAATTCATAAAATCCTTCCCGTGAACTTACCATTCCCGAGGAATAGAACGTCAACAGCTTTTCAGAGCTTAAGACAAAAGGTGCTTTCAGAATTTGAGAAAACAGATGAGCTGTTACTGACGAATGGCTCAGGAATTTAAGGAGGTCAAATCGAATGAAAAGGCAAAAAAGGATCGTTCTCTTTCTGGGTATCCTCCTTGTATTAGCTGGGTGTGGTCAAGCAGCGAATGGATCAGAAGACAAGCCGAAAGAGGTTCGGATTGGGATTCAGCAAAGTCTAAGCCCACTTCTTTTAGCAAAGGAAAAAGGGTGGTTTGAGCAATCATTTGAAAAAGAAGGTGTGAAAGTCAAGTGGGTGGAGTTCCAAAGTGGTCCTCCCCAATTCGAAGGGCTTGCCGCCAATCAATTAGATTTTTCACAGGTTGGTAATTCACCTGTTATAGCTGGTCAGGCAGCAGGTATTGATTTTAAGGAAATTGGTTTATCTCAGGATGGGTTAAAGGCGAATGGGATTTTAGTGAATAAGAACAGTGAGATTCAAAAAGTAGAAGATTTAAAAGGGAAAAAAATCGCCGTTGCCAAAGGAAGCAGTGGTTTTGACTTTTTATACAAAGTATTAGATCAGGCAGGTTTATCTGCAAAGGATGTCCAGATCATTCAGCTTCAGCCGGATGAGGCAATATCTGCGTTTGAAAATGGGTCAGTTGATGCTTGGTCGATCTGGGAGCCGTTCTTATCACTTGAAACGATAGAAAAGGGAGCAAAGCTACTGGTTAATGGAGAAGCGACCGATTTATATTCACCTGGATTCACACTTGTCAGAACCAAGTTTGCCGATGAACACCCTGAACTAGTGGTGCAATTTTTAAAAGTATATGACAAAGCGGTGAAATGGCAGAAAGATCATCAACAGGAAGCCATTACACTTTATGCTCGTTTGAAACAATTAGATCAGAAGGTGGTGACACAAGTATTAAACAATACAGAGCCGCTCAATGAGCCCATTTCTAAGAAAATCATAAACGCCCAGCAGCATACAGCTGATTTTCAATATCAAACAAAGGCGATTCAGCGGAAGATTGATGTCAATCAGGTGGTAGATAATTCGTTCATTGAAAAAATGCTGAAAGAGGAGAAGAGTTGATGAAAGCTGCATCTAACCCAGCCCTTGTGACTAAAACCGAGCGAATGAAGAAAAAAAGGAGAAAAGCTTCATCCTTCATCATATTAAAAGGACTTGTTTTACCTGCTTTACTCATTGCAATTTGGCAGGGAGCTGCTGCTTCTCAAATCGTTTCTTCTACTGTACTACCTGCACCCACTGTCATTGCGGAATCTTTTCGTGAGTTGATTCGTTCCGGTGAGCTGTTTGGCCATCTTTACATCAGTCTCTACAGAGCAATATGCGGGTTTTTACTTGGGGGAGGTTTAGGACTTGCGATGGGTCTGTGTGTCGGTTTTTCTAGGAAAACCGAGCAGTATGTAGATCCGACCTTGCAAATGCTGAGAACAGTTCCTCATTTAGCGGTGACTCCTTTATTTATTCTTTGGTTTGGTTTTGATGAATCAGCGAAAATTTTATTGATTGCACTTGGGGCTTTTTTTCCAATCTATATCAATACCTTTCTAGGAATTCGCAGTGTAGATAACAAGCTGTTCGATGTGGCTCGCGCTTTAGAGTTTAATCTGTATCAAAATATCACAAAGCTCATTTTACCTGCTGCCCTTCCTCATATTCTTCTGGGCGTGAGGCTTTCATTAGGCATTGCCTGGCTTGGTTTAGTGGTGGCTGAATTGATGGGGTCGAGTAGTGGAGTTGGCTACATGATTATGGATGCAAGACAATTCTCGCAAACGGATAAAGTGTTTGTAGGGATTATCATCTTTGCGGTAGTTGGTAAGATGACTGATTCATTTGTACGGCTGTTAGAAAAGCGACTGCTCAAATGGCGCACAAGTTATCAAGGTGGAAAATAATAGGAGGCGATATGATGAATATTCTATGGTTTATTCCAACGCATGGGGATGGGCGTTATTTAGGATCATCGAAAGGGGCAAGACAGGCAGACTATCCGTATTTTAAACAAATTGCTCAAGCTGCCGATCAGCTTGGGTACACAGGGGTCTTGCTGCCTACTGGTAGATCTTGTGAAGATCCATGGCTGACAGCGACCGCTTTAGCTGCAGAAACAACTCATTTAAAGTTTCTTGTGGCTCTTCGGCCAGGGTTGATGCAGCCGTCTGTTGCTGCTAGAATGACCTCCACATTTGATCGGCTTTCAGGCGGGAGACTGCTGATCAATGTTGTAGCGGGAGGAAGTAAAGAAGAACTTGAAGGAGACGGGCTATTCATTTCTCATGATGAACGCTATGAGGCAACAGAAGAATTTTTGACCATCTGGAAGCGGTTATTGAAAGGAGAGAATGTTCAGTTTCAAGGGAAGCATCTGCAAGCACAAAATGGACGTCTGCTATTTCCACCAGCTCAAACACCACATCCACCCGTTTTTTTTGGAGGATCATCAGAAGCAGGCATTCAAGCCGCTGCAAAACATACAGATGTTTATTTAACTTGGGGCGAGCCGCCTGCACAAGTAAAAGAGAAAATCGCACAAGTGAAAAAGCAGGCTGAAAAGGAAGGAAGAACGGTGAGGTTTGGTATTCGACTTCATGTGATCGTGAGAGAAACGGAAGATGAAGCTTGGCAGGCAGCGGAACATCTGATTCGTCATTTAGATCAAGAGACTATTGATGAGGCGCAAAAGACTTTACAAGGGATGGACTCAGTAGGGCAAAAACGAATGGTTGAATTACATCAAGGGAATAAAGAGAAGCTTGAAATTAGCCCTAATCTTTGGGCAGGCATTGGCTTAGTTAGAGGCGGGGCAGGAACAGCGCTCGTCGGGGACCCGCATACAGTAGCAGAACGTATAATAGAATATCAGTCTCTAGGTATTGATACATTTATCTTTTCTGGTTATCCGCACTTAGAAGAATCTTATTATTTAGCAGAACTTGTTTTCCCGCTTCTCCCATTTAAAAGAAATGGTGATGCAGGACCACACGTTCCTGCTGGTGAAATTATTGGGAACAATTACTTTCCTGATACAGCCTCTGCTGCAAGTTCCTCATAAATGAAAGCAAAGCAGTCATACTTGTGTCGGGCTGCTTTGCTTTTTTTATAGAAAGAGATGCAAGTAAAATGATATGTGCTGTGGAAGAAGGCAAGGGCTTTTTTCCCAACAGAATTTCTTGTATATACATATTTTAAGAGACAAGAGAAGAAGGAAAATATGCTCACTCTTTTGTCGGAATTATCAGTTAATATGTCGTATTTGATGTGATAACAACATATAATTAGGACTTTTATATCTGATATATCGGGGGAATTCTTTCTATCTCAAAAAAATGAAAGATTAAATAGAAGAGATGATGAAAATGAACTATTTGAAAAAAGGCAGAAAAAAGATGGATTTATTGCCAATATTTGGGTCTTGTGGTTCTTATGTTGTGGTGAAAACTAGTAAAAAAGGGAGAATTTATACAGTTGAACATGAACAATTGAATAAAAAGTCACATTTTACACGAAAATATGTTCGGTCAAAAATGGGATCTTCTGTTGATGTTTGGAGTGTGACGCCTATGATACGATCATCATAAGCTGGGAGGTGAAAAGTATGACTTATGCAGCGCCGCAAGTTGACTATTCCACTATGGAACCTGCTATTATGGACCAAGCTTGGTTCTTAGTATTTGTTGCTGTCCTTCTTGGATTGGGAGCAACAGTTGTTCTAGGAGCAGCAGTTTGGTGTTTAGCAAACGGCAAGGGTAGCTTTACAGGAGCCGTTCAGTGGGAAAGTGGCTTAAAAGTCCAAATTGAATGTAAGTAGCTATACTTAGGATTCATCTTTTTACTTCTTAGATAAGACACCAGGGCTAAACCGTCTGTGGCGGGCGGTTTAGCCTGATCTGTTTTTAAAGAATATGCAGACACTTGGAGGTTATATGTTTACGATCGAGAATTTAACCAAGACGTATAAAAATAACGTGACTGCTGTCAATAATTTTCATTTAAAAATTGCCCCTCATCAAATCGTTGCTGTGGCTGGACCAAATGGATCCGGTAAAACAACGATGATTAACTGTGTACTCGGCATCATTAAGCATACAGAAGGAACCATTCATATCAAGGACGTCACAAATGATGATCCATCCTTTAAAAAACAAGTCGCCTATGTTCCAGATGATCTGCTGCTCCCTGAAGCATTGACTGGTGCTGAATATTTAGATTTCGTTTCTTCTATGTATGAATGTAAAACAATTCAAAGAAGAAATCAACTAATTGAATTGTTTGATATGGAATCAGCTTTATCAAGACCGATTGAAACCTATTCCCATGGAATGAAAAAAAAGACACAGCTGATTGCTGCCTTTATGCTTGAGAGTCAATTAGTGATCATGGATGAGCCCTTTAGAGGACTTGATATTGAAGCGGTTATAAACACAAAGAAACTAATGAAACGTTATGCCGAGCACCATGGTGCAATCTTGCTTTCAACGCATGATATGCTTTCAGCGGAAGAGCTGTGCCACAAGATCGCCATTATTTCTAAAGGAAATAAAATGGATGAAGGGACGGTTTCAGCCTTAAAAGAAAAGTATCAATCAAGCACATTGGAACAGGTGTTTCTGAAAGCTTCAATGTTAAGTGATAGGGGTGCACATTTTGATGAAATCATTAATCATTTCTAAAATGATGCTTAAAATGTGGCAGCAGGAGATGTATAAGCTCTTTGATACTCAAACGAAGCGAATCATTGTGGTCTTATTCTTTTTGTTTGCAGTCACAATGGGAGCCATCATCGGATACAGTTTTACGGGTGTCTTTATGAAGGCTTTCTTAAATGGAGATGAACGTTCACTTGGGTTGTTGGTTGTGTCGATGGCAATCAATGCATCCATTTTTACAAGCTTGTTATTTGTGCTGATCAAAGTCAGAACACCTGAACAAGATCGTTTTTCTATGCAGCTCAGCTGGTTTCCGCTGTCTACCTTTCAAAAAAGTCTTGGTTACTTCATTCCGATGGTGACAGTCGTGACAGGGCTTGTTTTATTTTTCATCGGGATCTTGCTTTTACCTAATTTTATTGCACAAGGGATCGGTATTTTCTTTATTCTTACGTTCTTTTTGATGGTGCTGTTGCAATCGCTCTTTGTCTTAACACTGCTTCAGCTCATTTACAACGTGACTTATTTACTCGTACTAAAATTAAAATTACCGTTGCAAAAATTTGCAGCGATATTTGTTTTATTAGCGCTAGTTGTAGCGTATGGAATGACACATTTCGACATCAATCAAATACAGCAATCATATGTACAGTTTGATTATCATTTGATGTATTTTACAGCACCGTTTTTCTTAGCGGCACAAGGGATGTCTCCTGACGGGGTGAATTATGCGATGTTGATCCTCTTCATCCTATTATCTGCGGGAGGCGCATTTATTTCTCTTGCTTTAATGCCAATTATGGCTGAGAAAAAAGCGTTAACCTTTCTGCACAAACTGCCATTTTCATCTTCGAAAAAGTGGTCACTCATTGTAAAGGAAATAAAGTCACAAGTGAGAAATGAAGAAAATATTTTAAACTTTCTCATTCTCCTTATTGTCATTTTATTTGTCCGTTATCAGTTTGCCTTCCGCTTTGAAGGAGAAGCTTATTTTGTCTTATGTGCGCTAGCTGGGTTAACAGCTTTTAATTCATTTGGCAATGACAAACGTATGCTTGGGATGTATAAAACGTTTGGTCTAAGGCCGTGGGAAGTGGCTCTTTATAAGTTCCTCGGGCTTTTGCTCGTTGGTGTGATCCAAATTGTTTTATTTATGATCACAACACTGACGCTCCCGGATCAGATATGGATCGTGTTGATTGGCGCTGCTGTCTTGTGTAATGCAACGGCTCTCTTTTATGTGGTAGGTATTTTATTGCCCCTTGATCGAAATAATCCATACACAGGTATTTTCTCGTTTGGAGCGCTTATTTTAATCATGATTCCGATTGTATTTATTGGAAACTATGTGATAGGGGAATCGAGTCAAATGCTTCAGTGGCTGCTTGTGGCAGGATTTGAATGTCTGCTCATCTTTGCCATATATAAAGGTTTTTCATGGAGGTATTCACATGATTCAACTTCTTAACAATAAGCTAAAGATTGAGCGGGTGCCGGCACTTGCGCCATATGTGACTTTACAAAAAAGGCATTTGACTGATACGCAGTACGGAAGCTCACTTCCAATTAACGAAAGTGCATATCATATGTTAACGAAAGTGGATGGTCAAAGGACAGAGGCGAGTATTACGGCAGAACTCGCCGATTTGTTTCAGGTCGATGAGTCTGTGATTGCCCGCGATTTTTATCAATTGATGATGGGGCTGAATCAGCATCACTTGCTGTCGATTCATTATCAATCGCCATATCGGACTGTCACAGCCTTCTGTCAATTTTTTAAGCAGTATCAAGTAAAGATGAAAGAGCGGTTTGACTGCACGGGTCATTCATTTCTTCACATATTGGGTACGGCTCTGCTGATGGTGACGCGCAAAATCATCTTTTTCTGGGTGCTCTTTATGATCATGGCGGGAATCGCCTTTTTATTTATTCCTGATTCATCGATTGCGGCCATTGCGATTTATTTTACGATTATTTATTTCGGATTAATTACTGGAACTGCCTTGCATGAGGCGGCACATGGGTATGCACATCGGAAGTTCGCCGGCCGGGATGGTCCTCAAGGCTTTTTTGCGAGCGATATGATGTCTGTGAAATTTGTGAGGCCTGTTTTAGACCCGTTTCAGAAAAAACAGGTGTGGATTACACTGCTTGGTCCGCTTTTGCCGGGGCTCATTGGCGCAGTCGGAATCATTGTGACTGTTTTATTTCTAAAAGAAAATCCAATTTCGACAGGGTTTTTCATTTTTTCAATCACGTATTTTATTCAATTGCTCTACCTTCTTCCGTTTATGGGGGATGGTAAGTCTATTATGAAGCAGTTATTGCTTGGTGGAATGGGAGGACAACGATCATGAACGTTCAGGCAATGAAACAAGGTGCAATTGTTGGTAGTTTCCTAGGTTTCTTAGGTTTTCCGATGCTGACCATTGGTGTTCTGTTCTATCACTTATTTCAATCAAAAACAAATAATGAATTATTATTTAACAGTCTTGCTTTTGAGATGGAAGGTTCGTCTGCATTTACGTTCCAAATCAAACCAAACTTTTTTATTTATATGGTTGTCATTTTTGCTGTCAGTTTTTTCATTGTGGCATTCCTATCAGCCATGAAACAGAAAAAAGCGAAAGATTAGGAGAATTCTCCTAATCTTTTTTTGTATATTAAACCAAATTTTAGTATAATAAAAAATAAATGTATAAAAGGGGATATCAATGATTAAGAAATGGAGCATTCTTTTATTGACTGTTTTTCTATTAGCAGGATGCGGCGAGAAGGCTGCAGAAACAACAACGACAGAGAAAACGGTCTCTAAAATAGAAACAGAGTCTGACTCTAAAAACCAAGTAACTATTGAAAAAATGAAATTGACAAAGAAAGAAAAAAACTTACTAGAGGCATCAACGACGAATGAAATAGTAGCTCTTACACTTAAAGGATTAACGAAGAATGATAAGAGTATTACTTTTATCGGGAGCCACTACAAAAATGGCCGGCTAGTTAATAAAGAGGCATCTTCTTCGACTTTTACGTTACATCAGGATGGTACCGACCAAACGATGAATGTACTTTTACAATTAAGGCATGAGAAAGATACATATGAATCACAATTTAGTATGTGGTCAGATAACAAGAATGAGGGAATGACAAAAGCAACAGCAAGCTTTCCATTCAAAGTAAGTGATTATGTTTTTTCTGCACAATCTGATACTGTCAAAGTAACTTCTGGAGGAAAGGCACTGATTGCGTATACAGCGGCAATGGGGAAAGACGGAAATTCACCGATGCTTGAAGAGATTGAGAAAAATCCTAAGCAAGCGCTGAAGAATAAGTCACATGCCTACTTATTTTATATCCAGCTAGACAAATAACTATCGTAATATATATGGAGAATATGAAATTTTTTGACGAAAAATCTTCATATTCTCTTGACGAATTGTTAAGAAAGTTGTAACATAATAAAAGTCAACGCAATGACGTTGTCTTTAAAAGATTGATGCGGGTGTAGTTTAGTGGTAAAACCTCAGCCTTCCAAGCTGATGTCGTGAGTTCGATTCTCATCACCCGCTCCAATACATAATTTTGTTTATAACGCAGTATTTCGTTTCATAGATAAACGAAGTGTTGCGTTTTTTATTATGTCAGTATAATGTAAAAAGCACTGTGACCTACAGTGCTTTTTCAATGAGTTCATATTTGCTTTCTCCACCATGTATTTGTATAAACATCTTCGTCAAGGATTGTATAAGTGCCTCACTCTTTTCCCGGTAAATAGATGGTGGGAAGAGAATGATTTGAAGAATGTTTTTTGTGTCTTGAGAAATTTGAGCTTTACTTGCTTGAGAAAATAACCCTTTAAGCTCTGCGCCATCCTGCCATTCAATATGACCAGTTTCATTTTTGGATAATGAAAGAGGCCCTTTCAATTGATCGGCATCTAATGTGAGGATAGGCAAGAAATATTTTAGTGAGAAAAATATCGACAAATCCTGTACGGAATTGGTCGAGTTAATAAATTGTTCTTTTTGAATATCAGCAAGAAGCGGAAGAAAGGGGATACCTTCTAGAAGATTCGTCCATTCTTTGATCGCTGGTACTTCTTCCAAAGTTTGATCTTCATATTCAAAAAACAAAGATTCTTGAAACAGGCGCAGTCGGCCTTTTAACATTTGAGGGGATTTCCCTATCTCAATATGTGAATATTCAATCTGTCCAACATGGATAGACGGGCTTTGAGGTTGGGAGATTTCCAGTTGTATCTTCACAGTGACTCACTCCAATCGGTCATGATACACTCGTATTATACTGAAAACAACTGAAGAAACAAAGAAAGGAGGTTTGCAAGGTGATTCATGTTGGACAATTAAAAGAAGAATTAATTCAATATGCGAACGAAATTGGTGTCGATAAAATTCGATTTGCAAGTGCTGATACATTTGATTCATTAAAGGACCGCCTCATCTTACATGAATCGTTAGGGTATTTGTCCGGTTTTGAAGAACCTGATATCGAAAAACGAACAAATCCTGCTTTGCTGCTTCCAAAAGCAAAATCAATTGTCGCCATTGCGCTCGCATACCCTTCCAAAATGAAAGATGCTCCCCGAAGTACAAAGGATGCAAGAAGAGGGATTTTTTGCAGGGCTTCATGGGGAACTGATTATCATGTTGTGCTGAAAAAAAAGCTCGACATGCTTGAAGAATTTTTGCGCAGTAAACACGAAGATATACGGACAAAATCAATGGTGGACACAGGTGAATTGTCTGACCGTGCTGTAGCTGAACGTGCTGGCATTGGCTTTAGCGCAAAGAACTGTATGATTATCACACCAGAGTTCGGATCTTATGTCTATTTGGCTGAGATGATTACAAATGTTCCATTTGAACCGGATGAGAAAATAGAAGACCAGTGCGGAACTTGTAATAAATGTGTGGATTCATGCCCAACGGGTGCTCTTGTGAATCCAGGCCAGCTCAATTCTCAAAGGTGTATTTCGTTTTTAACACAGACAAAAGGGTTTTTACCTGACGAATTTCGCTCGAAAATAGGGAATCGGTTGTATGGATGTGATACGTGCCAAACGGTCTGCCCAATTAATAAAGGGAAAGACTTTCATCTACATCCTGAAATGGAGCCGGACCCTGAAATTGCAAAGCCGCTCTTAAAGCCACTGCTGACAATCAGCAATCGTGAGTTTAAAGAGAAGTATGGTCATGTTTCTGGATCATGGCGAGGGAAAAAGCCTATTCAGCGGAATGCCATTTTGGCACTTGCTCACTTTAAAGATACATCTGCTTTGCCAGATTTGGTTGACCTGATGCATAAAGATCCAAGACCGGTCATTCGAGGCACGGCTGCTTGGGCAATCGGTAAAATTGGCGATGGTCAGCAGCTTTCAGAACTCGAAAAAGCCCTTGAACGGGAAAGTGATGAAGAAGCAAAACAAGAGATCATCAAAGGGATTGAATTGTTACAAACACCTTTAAATACTAAATAACCTCCCATTGAACATAGAATGAACCAAACAGAGATGTTAAAAAAAGTTTGGTGGTGTCTGTGTGAAACAATTATTAGAACAAACGTTAGAAGACAGACTGGCATATTTATTAAATGGCAGTACGATCAAACAGCCGCAGCTGATGTCTGATGTGGATGCTGTGGAGCGAAAGAAAGAGCTGTTTGCAAGAAGACAAGTTGAGATTGTCAAGGCGAAAGCAAAAGCAAAACTTCTCGATTCAGCTATTCAAGATGATGGAGCTCAGCAAGTACAATATCTCGCTCACCTCACTTATGTCTGTAAGGATATAGACGATTCTTTTTATTTAGAGGAACAGGTTGAGAAAAGAGAAGCGTTTCTTTATAACGACATGCTTGTGAAAGATCGGATGATGTTAGAAGAACGACAAAAGGAAGATCAGGTGGATGAGCGCTTCCAAAATGAAGACCAATTTGGAAGAGCTTTTCACTATGACCGGCGTGCAGCTGTTCAATATGCTGAGACGTATTGGAATAAACGGAATCCAGCCTATAAAAATTTCGAAGATAACTGTACGAATTTTATTTCACAATGTCTAAAAGCAGGGAATGCGCCAACGAGAGGATATCCGAACCGTGGATCTGGCTGGTGGGTTCGTCCACATACATGGAGCTACAGCTGGACGGTGGCACATTCGATGAAAAATTATTTAGCGAATTCCAAAGCGGGGTTGAGAGCGAAGAAGCTCAAGGAGCCGCAAGAGCTTCAAATAGGTGATGTGATTTGCTACGATTTTGAGGGTGACGGTAGGTATAATCATACAACCATTGTCGTTGATCATGATAAAGGCGGAATGCCTCTAGTGAATGCACAAACGTATGACAGCCGTATGCGTTACTGGTCGTATGAAGATTCAACGGCTTATACACCTAGTATTCGTTATACGTTTTTTCACATTTTGGACGATGCTCCAAAGGGTAGTTAATGGTATAATGTTGAGCGGAAAAGAAAATTAGAGGTGAACTTTTTTGGGACTTCATGTCGTTTTATATCAACCAGAAATTCCAGCTAATACTGGAAATATTGCGCGAACATGTGCAGCAACAAATACAACACTTCATCTGATTCGTCCGCTTGGTTTTTCGACAGATGATAAAATGCTGAAGCGTGCAGGACTCGATTATTGGAAATATGCCAATGTCGTCTATCATGATTCATTAGATGAATTGTTTGAGGCTCATCCGAAGGGGCAATTTTTCTATATCACTAAGTTTGGGCAAAAGCCGCATACAACGTTCGATTACTCGCAACTAGATGAAGACTACTTCTTCGTATTTGGCAGAGAGACAAGTGGATTGCCAAAAGATTTGATTGAACGGAATATGGATCGCTGTCTACGTTTACCAATGACAGAGCATGTTCGTTCACTGAATCTATCGAATACGGCAGCGATTCTTGTGTATGAGGCGCTTCGCCAGCAACAATACCGAGATTTGATATAAGAACATGATAAAAGCCGAGATCCCATCTCGCTTTCAGTGAATATGTAAGTGCTGAAAATATGAACGAAATGAAAAAGGATGTTCCGCTGATGGAACATCCTTTTTTTCATTTGCCAGGCTTGCCTTCGTAGCCAGCTGTGAAAATGGATACTAAAAACGTAATGATGACGCCCATCATAATGACCGTTCTCATATAAGCTCCCCCTTATCCCTTTGTTCCTTTGCTGCCGGTTTCATATGTTGCGAAGTTCGCCTTGAAAAGCAGGAGATGAAGATCATTTTTCTCCTGTTTTTCCTTTATTATGAAGGGTCTTGCGGATGGTTGTCAATTCAGTTTGCCAATTCGTCATTTTGAAGAACGAAAGCATGTAATAGGACGCCTCCGCATAGATTGTAAAACAGTATCTGATTTCTAGCTTCAATCTTGAAAGAGGAGGTTCATATGGATATTTTAAAGAAAATTGAACAGCACAGAGAAGAAGAGCAGCGACTGAAATGGGAAGGTACATTCAGCGAATATCTAGATATTATTAAAGAAAATCCACTTGTCGCTCAATCTGCTCATTCTCGCGTTTATCATATGATTAAGGACAGCGGGATTGAAGAGGAGAATGGGGTCAGAACCTACAAATTTTTTGATCAGGAGCTTTTTGGATTAGAGGAATCATTGGAAAGGCTAGTGGAAGAGTATTTTCACCCTGCGGCTAAACGTTTAGATGTCAGAAAGCGTATTTTATTGTTAATGGGTCCAGTCAGCGGCGGGAAATCGACGCTTGTCACAAGGCTGAAAAGAGGGCTGGAAGAGTATTCACTAACAGATCATGGCGCAGTCTATGCGATTAAAGGCTGCCCAATGCATGAAGATCCGCTTCATCTTATTCCGCAAAATCTGCGGGAGGATTTCTATAGAGAATACGGCATACGTGTGCAGGGGAATTTATCACCTTTGAACTTGATGAGGCTCGAAGAGGAATATGGCGGCCGCATTGAGGATGTGAGAGTGGAACGAATTTTTTTCTCAGAGGACAAACGGACCGGCATTGGTACCTTCAGCCCGTCTGATCCGAAATCTCAGGACATTGCCGACTTAACAGGAAGTATTGATTTTTCAACGATTGCTGAATTTGGTTCAGAGTCAGATCCGCGTGCGTACCGGTTTGATGGAGAGCTCAATAAAGCGAACCGTGGAATGATGGAATTTCAGGAGATGTTGAAGTGTGATGAGAAATTTCTATGGCATCTTCTTTCATTAACGCAGGAGGGAAATTTTAAGGCAGGGCGTTTTGCGTTGATTAGTGCGGATGAATTGATTGTTGCACATACGAATGAAACGGAGTACCGGTCATTTATTTCGAATAAAAAGAACGAGGCTTTACACTCAAGAATTATTGTGATGCCGATCCCTTATAATTTAAAGGTGACAGAGGAAGAACGTATTTATCATAAGATGATTTCAGAAAGTGATGTCTCAGATGTTCATATTGCACCGCATACGCTAAAGGTAGCTGCGATGTTCTCTATTTTGACAAGGCTGAAAGAGCCGAAGCGGTCTGATATCGATTTGGTGAAAAAAATGCGACTGTATGATGGGGAAAGTGTCGAAGGTTTCCAATCTGTTGATATTGATGAGATGAAAAAGGAATTTCATGACGAAGGAATGAGCGGAATTGACCCGAGATATGTCATTAACCGCATTTCATCCACCATTATTCGAAAGAACATGGAATCCATCAATGCACTGGATGTCCTCCGTTCCTTAAAAGAAGGACTCGATCAGCATCCATCGATCTCAAGTGAAGATCGGGAACGTTATTTGAATTTTATTTCTGTCGCACGAAAAGAGTATGACGATATGGCGAAGAAGGAAGTTCAAAAGGCATTTGTGTATTCCTATGAGGAGTCTGCGAAAACTCTCATGGATAATTACTTAGATAATGTCGAGGCGTACTGCAATAAAAACAAACTGCGTGATCCGTTAACAGGTGAAGAAATGAATCCTGATGAAAAGCTCATGCGTTCAATTGAGGAACAGATCGGCATTTCTGAAAACGCCAAAAAGGCATTCAGAGAAGAAATCCTCATTCGGATTTCGGCTTATGCGAGAAAGGGCAAACGCTTTGATTATAATTCTCACGAGAGATTACGAGAAGCTATTCAGAAGAAGCTCTTTGCCGATTTGAAAGATGTCGTGAAAATTACGACATCGACAAAAACGCCGGATGAGCAACAGTTGAAAAAGGTCAATGAAGTAGTGGCGCGATTGATTGATGAGCATGGCTATAATTCTACAAGTGCAAATGAACTCTTAAAATATGTAGGCAGTCTTCTGAATCGTTAATAAATGAAGGAGGCATTATTGGCGCAAACTAGCACCGGTAATGTCTTTTTTAAAAATCATCGTCATTTCGACGACGAGCAGCATACGATAATGGAATCGATGGGTACAAGAATTGTCCAAAAAGGTGAGGAGGGGGATGGATGTCCCGGCAAGAAAAAAGTCAGTTTATTGTGTCTCAGGAAGACTGGTCCCTCCATCGAAAAGGCTTTGATGACCAGCAGCGTCATCAGAAAAAAGTCAAAGAGGCGATTAAAAACAATTTGCCGGATCTTGTCACAGAGGAAAGCATCATTATGTCTAATGGCAAAGATGTGGTCAAAATTCCGATCCGTTCTTTAGATGAATATAAAATTCGGTACAACTATGATAAGAATAAGCATGTAGGTCAGGGGGATGGAGACAGCCAGGTTGGCGATGTGGTCGCTCGGGATGGATCTGACAGTAAGCAAGGGCAGGGAAAGGGGCAAGGTGCTGGAGATCAAGCCGGTGATGATTATTACGAAGCAGAAGTCTCATTAATGGATTTAGAGGAAGCGCTGTTTCGTGAGCTGGAGCTACCAAATCTTAAACAAAAAGAACTTGATGATATTGTTGTCGAGGAAATTGAGTTTAATGATATTCGCAAAACGGGGTTAACCGGTAATATCCATAAAAAACGAACAATGCTGTCAGCATTTAAACGAAATGCCATGACAGGAAGCCCTTCCTTTTATCCCATTTATCCAGAGGATATTAAGTATAAGACGTGGAATGAAGTCACCAAACCAGAATCGAAAGCGGTTGTCCTAGCGATGATGGATACGAGCGGAAGTATGGGGCTTTGGGAAAAATATATGGCGAGAAGCTTTTTCTTTTGGATGACACGTTTCTTGCGGACAAAGTATGAGACAGTCGAGATCGAATTCATTGCCCACCATACAGAGGCGAAGGTCGTAGATGAGGAGCACTTCTTTTCTCGGGGAGAGAGCGGGGGAACCATTTGTTCTTCTGTCTATCGAAAGGCACTAGAGCTCATAGACGAACGATATCCTCCGTCACGATATAATATTTATCCTTTCCATTTTTCTGATGGTGACAATTTGACCTCTGATAATGCACGGTGCGTGAAGCTCGTTTCTGAAATTATGAAAAAAGCCAATTTATTTTGTTATGGTGAAGTGAATCAATATAATCGGCATTCTACGTTAATGTCAGCATATAAACATATTCAGGATGAGAAATTTAAGCATTATATTTTGAAGCAAAAATCAGACGTTTTTCTCGCATTAAAAAAATTTTTTCAGCAGGAAGAAGTTCTTTCTTAAAGAGAACATTCAAAAAAACCTTTCAGCATAAGGGCTGAAAGGTTTTTTGTGTGGAGAAGGAAGGGATCACCAGAAAAAAAGTAAAACTTTCTCTTTGACATTTCAATTTTCATTTATTAATATTTAATCTTGTTAAATATAAGTTTTTCAAAAAAAGATGCCGATCGTCTTTTCTTCTTTTTCTGCTTTTTGCTCATAAGTGAACAATAAGTATAAATGGGCTGCACACCATTTTCAGCAGAGTAGAAAAAGGGGAAACAGGCAGCTCTATGAGCTTGTTTCATAATCTGTCAGATGATGGGCATTCTAAGTTTGCTAAAGCAGATGACACTATATTTTTATACATGAAAGGAGAAACAAAACATGAACAGAGGGCGTTTATTGCTAACGAATATTATTGGCCTTATTGTGATTCTTGCCATTATTGCCGGAGGTGCTTATTACTACTACGAAAGCACAAACTTCGTAAAAACAGATGAAGCAAAAGTGACAGGTGACATGTACCAAATTACAGCGCCAGCAGCTGGACAAATCAAAGGCTGGGACATCAATGAAGGTGACGAAGTGCAAAAAGACAGCACAGTTGCAAAAGTTGAAGGAGAAGCAAAAACAAACATTAAAGCAGTGGCTGATGGCACATTAGTCAAAAAAGAAGTACAAAACAACCAACAAGTGCAGCCTGGGACAGTTCTTGGTGAAACGATTGACCTAAGCAAGCTTTACATTACAGCGAATATTAAAGAAACAGACATTAAGAACATTGAAAAAGGCGACAAAGTGGACATCGTTGTAGACGGCGATCCTGATACAACATTTGAAGGAACTGTTGAACAAATTGGTTATGCAACAAACTCAACATTCAATATGCTGCCAGCAACAAACTCAAGTGGTAACTACACGAAAGTGACACAAAAAGTAGCAGTGAAAATTTCAATTAAAAATCCATCTGACAAAGTACTTCCAGGTATGAATGCTTCTGTCAAAATTTCATCTTAATGATGACTGATATCAAAAAATGAAAGGAGGTTGTCTGAGATGGCAAATCAACCTGCAGCGACAAAACAGGGAGCAGGCTCCTTGTCTTTACTGATCATTTTAATGGCCGGTTTGTTCGTAGCGATTTTAAACCAAACGCTTTTGAACGTAGCCATGCCCCATTTAATGACTGAATTTAATGTGAGTGCGACGACAATTCAGTGGCTTACAACAGGTTACATGCTTGTCAACGGTGTGCTCATTCCGTTATCTGCGTTTTTAATCACACGTTTTGGCCAGCGCAGCTTATTCCTCATGGCGATGATTTCATTTACACTAGGGACTTTTATTTGCGGTATTGCGCCAAACTTTTCTACGATGCTGATTGGTCGTTTGATTCAGGCAGTCGGTGGCGGTATCTTACAGCCGCTCGTCATGACAACAATCCTTTTTATTTTCCCTCCAGAAAACAGAGGGAAAGGAATGGGGATTTTTGGTCTTGCGATGATGTTTGCGCCAGCTGTCGGACCAACGTTATCTGGTTATATTATTGAACACTATTCATGGCGTATTATGTTTTATGGACTTGTACCAATCGGTGCGATTGTCATTATCGCGGCTTTCTTTATGTTTAAAAATATTGTAGAGCCTAAAAAAATCAAGCTGGACACTCTTGGTGCGATTCTGTCGATCGTTGGTTTTGCTTCGCTTCTATACGGAGTGAGTGAAGCGGGAAGTGATGGCTGGACAGATCCAATTGTTCTATCTACGATTATCATTGGTGCGATTGCGATCATTCTCTTTATTTTCCAACAGCTAAAAGCGGATAATCCGATGCTTGATTTCCGCGTGTTTAAATACAGCATTTTCTCATTATCAAGTGTTATTAACATTATTATTACCGTTGCCTTATACACTGGGATGTTCTTACTTCCGATCTACTTGCAGAACCTCGTTGGGTTTACTGCACTGCAATCGGGGCTATTAATGCTTCCAGGGGCACTTGCGATGCTGATTATGTCTCCAATTTCAGGGATCTTGTTTGATAAATTTGGACCTCGTCCACTTGCCATTGTGGGGATGCTGATTACGGTTGTCACCACATACGAGTTTACACAGCTGACGATTGATACATCTTATAGTCACATTGTGCTTATGTATGCAGTACGTGCCTTTGGTATGTCACTCTTGATGATGCCAGTCATGACTGCTGGGATGAACCAATTACCGCAGCATTTAAACAGTCATGGTACAGCGATGTCAAATACACTGAGACAAATCAGTGGTTCGATCGGTACGAGTTTGATCACGACGATTTATACAAATCGCACGACATTCCATTATTCCAATATGGCAGATCAAACGAATACGGCTGACCCGTTCTTTATGAATTCATTCCAGGCGGCTGTCTCTCATGTGATGCACCATATGGGCATGACAGCAGAAGCTGCTCAAAAATATGTGTCGACCCAGCTCTTTACGAAAGCACAAGTCGATTCCAATGTGATGGGCATCAATGATGCTTACATGTGGGTGACATTATTCTGTGCAGCTGGTGTGATTCTCAGCTTGTTCCTGCGAGATGTACGTAAGGATAAAAAGCGAAAAGAAAAGCAGGATAAGAAACAAGAAATGACATTGCTTCCAGCACCTAAGGAAGCAAACCAAGATGCAAGATAAGTGTGGAGGGACCGTACATGAAAATTTATGTCGTATACGATAGTGAAGGTGACCATACAAAAGCACTTGCAGAAGCGATTGCAGCTGGCGCAGGTGAAACAGAGCAAGCTGAAGTGTTCATTGATCATGTGAAAGACGCGGATATCCGCAAGCTTGATCAAATGGATGCAATCATTTGGGGCTGCCCTGGTCACTTTGGTACCATTAGTTCTGGATTAAAGACATGGATTGACCGTCTTGGGTATTTATGGGCAGAAGGAAAACTCATCGATAAAGTCGGTGCCGTTTTCTGTACCACTGCAACAACACACGGCGGATTAGAAATGACGATGCATAATTTGATTACGCCAATGTTCCATCAAGGGATGCTTGTGGTCGGCCTTCCTGGAAATGTTCCAGAAAATGCGTTATATGGCTCTTATTATGGAGCAGGTGTGACGTGCCCGATTGATTCTGATGAAGTGATTTCTGCAGAAGGCATTGAGCTGGGGAAAGCATTAGGAAGACGAGTAGCATCAGTCACTGCGTCATTTAAGCGATAAGGAGAGGGTTCTTTTGGCGACGATTATTGTAGCGTTAGTAGCTGCTGTTCTAGTCATTATCGGATTAGTAGCGTTCAATGTCAGACACGCTTCGGCCGAGAAGGAAGAGATCAAAGAAGATGTATCGAATCATCCTGACGTGCCGCATAGCGAGCCAGAAGTTGCGGCGAGACCTGTAGAGCCTGAAGTGGAAGAAAAAGCGTCAGAGCCTTCTCAGACAGATGATGCTCCGTCAGGTGATGATTTCTATAGACAGGCGCTTCAAAAGTTTAAGCAGCCAGAACCACCTGTCAAAGAAGAAGAACCAGAGACGAAAATGAATGATGATATGTATCGTTCTGCTTTACAGAAACTAAAGCAGAAGGACAAATAAAAAGAGAACCTCTCGTCAGGTTCTCTTTTTTTATTACACAAAAAAACCGCCGGCATAAGCCGAGCGGTTTTCCTTCACTCTATAAAGTGCTAAAAGAGCAGATGCTCTTAAATTACGCTTTGTTAACGTTAGCAGCTTGTGGTCCACGGTTACCTTCAACGATTTCGAAAGAAACTGATTGACCTTCTTCTAAAGTTTTGAAGCCTTCGCCTTGGATAGCAGAGAAGTGAACGAATACATCGTCTTGACCTTCTACTTCGATGAATCCGAAACCTTTTTCAGAGTTGAACCATTTTACTTTACCTTCTAACATGAAATTTCCTCCTAAAGCGATCTTAACGCTTAAATTCACTATTCTTGCTCTTACACAAACTTCAAAGACGAAAACTCTTTCAAAACTTTCTTCTTAAAGATGATACGAACAAAAATAATTACCTTTACTTTACCAGTGTTTGCGGGAAAAAACAACTGTTATACGAAAACTTTTTTAAAAATAATTAGCGCTAACAAATTGAGGAAAAAGCCTATGTTAAGTGTTCTCTTTTTCGTCCAGAAAAGCTCACTTGGTTTCTGCCTGACTGCTTCGCTTTATAGAGCTCCTGGTCTGCAATAATCGGTAATTGTTTCATGTTTTCACTTGTTCCTGCATCATAAGCACATCCAATTGACACCGTAATGTGAATAGATGTTCCGTTTTGCAAATAAATTGGCTGATCCGCCATTTTTTTTCGTAAACGTTCCGCAATTTGCCATGTTTTTTCAACGGAACAATTCGGTAAAAGCACAGCAAATTCTTCACCGCCGATCCGCCCAATATAGTCAGAGCTTCTTGTGTTCTTAATCAGCCTTGTTCCGATTTCTTTTAAAACGATATCTCCCTCATGATGTCCATACTGATCATTGATGGTTTTGAAATAATCGATGTCTAGGTAAATCAAGGACATTTGATGGATAGGTTGCTTTAAGTTCAGAGAAAAAGCATCACTTAATATTTCATCGAATTTCCGTTTATTTAAAACACCAGTTAAAAAGTCATAATGAGCTTGGAATTTATACAAATTTAACATCTGATACGCTTTTGTTTGATGCTCAATGACATAAAAGTTAAATAAACCGGCAATATACGAGAAAATCCAATAGGCAGCATGCAGTTCAAACGATCTTTCATTGACGATGGAGATAAATAAACTAGTCGCTATGACGTTGCTCATGGTAATAGATAACAGCATTTTTACGACGTGATTGATATGACGCTCAGCAATTAAAAAGGAAGCTGTGGCGATAAATATCATGGAAAAAATATTAATGAAAGAAGCGACATTGGCTTCGATTAATAATCTGCCAATAATAATCACACAGGCTGCAATGAACGTTTGTGCAATGCCTCCATAAAATGCCGTTAAAATAAGGGGGATATGTCTTAAATCGATGATGGCTGGTCCTGCTTTAATAGAGAAAAACATTAAGAGGACACCGAGTAACCCAGAAATGATTCCTTTAAAAATTTGTCTGAGCAAGGTGTCTTCCTTTTTTAAAAAATTCTCTTTAAACACAAGCATCAATAAATAATGGAAAGTGACAAGAATTGTTAAATTAATAAAGAGGTCTCTTAGCAAAATAAAATCACCTTTTTAAAATTACTAAAATTTGTTGCAAAAGAAAAGGGGAAACAAGATAATTAATAAAAATTTCACTTATGAGGGGTTTAAAATGAGGAGAAAACAATTTCCAGATCGAACAGACTGGCTTTCCTTTTTTGAGACGTGGCCTGATGAAGGATTTGAACGAGATATGCCCATTGAATATCAAGATCTAACGTTTCGGTTTGAGAATGAGGAAGAGCGATTTGTGGTGACGATGTCTCTTGGAGTACAAGAATTTTCTTTGAAGGCTATTCGTAAAAAGGACGCATCCGTTTTAGGAGTATATGCCTTTAAAACTGTGCGACATGTAGAAATAAAAAAGGATCGGCAGCATGAAAAAGAGCTGTTGATACTATTAGATGGTGTGGAACGGTTTGTTATCACGATCGAAATCACCTTCTTGCCTTCCTTCTGCATCATGGTGAAAGAGCATTTTTCAGGAGAATAAACAGGAGCCTTTCTGAAAAAAGGCTCCTGTTTTAGTTATTTGTGCTCGATGTCATTGAGCACTTGCTGAATGGATTCATCATCCATTACATTCATGACACTTTCATCAATGTGAAGAGACTGGGCGTAAGACTCTCTCGGCGGTTGATGAGTTTGGTATGTTTTTGATGATGTTTGATGCTGATTTGTTTCATTGGGCTGGACAGCGGTGAATGCCTGCTTGATCATTTGACCTACTTCAGCCGTGCCTTTTGAGTCTTTACGTGAATGCGAATGGGACTCATGGCGAGATGGCTCATGATGGTGTTGATCTTTGCCTTTCATCATTGAGGACAAATTCATTTGAGTCATGCTGCTTAGTCTTCTCCGTAATAGTGGTGAAAATAATGCAATGATGGCTGTTGATGCTGCGATCATTGCACCAGTACTCATACCTTTTCTCTTTTTAAACAAACGAATCCCTCCATTTGATCGTGATGATACTTCTTCATCATGTTTAGGATGACCAATCAAGGCTGATTTATGAATTCATTGCTGAAATAGAGGATGTGTGCATAAAAAGTCTGCTGGATGAAAAACCTATGAGCAAAAGGAGGGAATCAATTGATGAATAAGAAATGGATGCTATCTTTATTACTCGTTCCAACATTGATAACTGCTGGGTGTGGAATGAACAACCAAGGCGATGAACGAAGAGGAACAATGAAACGACAGTATGAAAATGTCACATATAAGAACGACAACATGAGACAGGATCAACCAAATGTGCAAACACCTCAGAAGGTGAAAGTGGCAGATAAGGCATCAGAGCTTGTTGCCAACATGTCTGAAGTGAAAACAGCGAACGTACTTGTCACAGGGAAAAATGCATTTGTTGCTGTCGTGCTTGAAGGCAATAAAAGCGGAGATGTAACAGACGATTTGAAAAAGAAAATTTCAGACAAAGTCAAATCGACGGATCAACAAATTGATAATGTGTATGTATCTGCTAATCCAGACTTTGTCGATCGTATGGCAGGGTACGGAAAACGTATTAGAAGTGGAGAGCCAATTTCAGGATTCTTCGACGAGTTTACTGAAACGGTTCGACGTGTCTTCCCTGAATCAAAATAGCTACGACAAAAGCCGTATGTCATATGCGGCTTTTTTGTTTGGAACAGCACCTTGCGCACCTGACTGCATAAAGTAAAAAATATATCACCTCTTGTTGATCTTTGTTTTTTCATAGAAAGAGAAAGAGGTTGCAGGATGAATTCAGGTGGGGAGTAAATGAAAGCAAAACCGTCATTAATTCATAAAAAACTTGTAAGCGGAATGATTGCAGCAGGTTTGATTTTTTATGCGTTCACTGCGTACTTGATTTATGTAGCGTTCCAGCTGGCAGGGCAATATCTAGAGGAGCATTCTTCGCCTAAAACGGTCTTAACGGAAGGACTCAATAAGCAAGTCTATGAACATATTCGAATCTACTATGCAGAGGATGAGGGCGCCTTTGTCGATCTGACCATAGAAGCGCTTGAGCAGGCAAAGAAGAGAACGATGTCAGTGTTTCAGTATGAAGCTGATAAACCGTTAGATATTATTTATTTTGATGATAAAGAGACGATTGAGCAATTTGCTGGCATCAAGCATATTACAGGTTTTTATTCTGATGTTGATCATATGATTGGATTATACCCAGATAAACGGGAAGAATTGTTGAAGAAAGAGACACTGCCTTTATACTTTTTCAACACGTTATTCATTCATGAGTATGCCCATTTCGTTTTCTATGAAAAGGTGCATGCATATAAGGTATCTCCAGTCGTCTTTCCCCTTTGGTTCCATGAAGGGACAGCAGAATGGACGGCCTATGATGTGCTGAACGCCACGTCTGAACGGTTTGACGTCATTCCTTTCAAATCTCTTTATTCTGATCAAGACTGGCAAGAATCTCGCACGACGTATGAGACAGATGTTTATTTACAAAGCTACTATATGATCTATGAGCTTGTGCAGCTTTATGGACGAGATGTCATACATGAGATCATGGAGGAAACGGCGAAAACTAGTCGTTTTGATAGAGGGTTTGAACAAGCGACAGGACAACGTCTCACAGATTTTGAAGAGCAATTTAAACTGAATTATCAAAGAAAAAACGGCTGACCTGTAAATAGGTCGGCCGTTGTTTTTATTTAATGAAGCGGTTTTTGCTGATTGACTTTGCTTGGCGGCATCTGCACTTGTCCCTGCATAGGGGCAAATGTAGACGTCATCGCCTGCATATCTTGAGCTGTAAGCTGTGGAACTTGATAATAGCTATGTTTGTTTTGATATAAGAAAATTTCATATGCCATTTCAATAAAGTTCGGAATTTGCGCTGCAAGCACACGTCGCACCACAGGGTTTGTGACCTCTAATGCAGTCATTGAGAGTAATCCAGCATGAGATTTCACGAGACCAAGCATATGTCCTGTAATTCCCGCATCTTTTACATCCTGTAATGATTGATTTGGCTTCTTAGGCTGAGATGGTTTTATTCCGTATGTCACCTGCGTCTGTTCTTTCATCATATAAGTAGATGTTTCTTCACTAGGCTTTTGACCAGTAGAAAAGCAATCTACCGTGACGTTGTACTGGGACAATACAAATTGATATTGTCGATCTAACATGTCGGATAATGCGGGATCTTGGATAAATTGCCGAAAGATCATGTATTGATCCAAAATATTAATGGTCCCTGCCAATACCTCATGTAAATCAAATAACTCATGCCCGCCATGATTGAATTGGGACTGCTGGGCATGTCCTTGAACATTTGTCTGCTGATCGTTTTGCATAAAGAATCCTCCTTCTGTTTATACAGTCTGTTTTAATGTGAGGAAGTTTTCCTCCTTTCATGCAAAAAACATTATTTACAATTAGAGGGTTTTCTTCCTTTTTGTCGAAAAAATGTATCAGACGAATGAACATGGGGGTACCAGATGCAGGACAAAATCATTAATCGTTTGATAGAAGACGAACATGTGCAGGCACCAGTGATTGGCATCGGTGTTTCGCCGTTTGAACAGCATCATCTTGAGGCTTTTTTTCAATCATTTCCGCAGGAATTAAATGCCTCTTTTATTGTTGTGCAAAATCATGTGACAGGCGATTGTGTAACTGATTTGGAAGCACTTGTTTTACCGATTGGCTACCGAGCAAAGCCGATTAAGCATGGTGAGAAAGTCATGAAAAATACGATTTATTTTTGTCCGCAGCATGCAGCTGTGACATTGACAGAAGACAAACGGCTACACATAACAGAGCAGCATCCTACGAACAAGGCGTGTGCTGTGAATTCGTTGTTTCAGTCACTTGCCAATGTGCAAAAGGAAGAGGCCTATGCGATCTTTTTTCAAAAAGGCTATTGTGTAGGAAGTGGTTTGCTTCAAATCGTTGAGCAAGGCGGTACAGCCATATCGTGCAGTGAGACAAATAGTGGGTTTGATCGTATGTATCATCAAACATTTCAAGACCCTTCTGCACTTGCGTCATATATAGCCAACATCATCAACATTCCGCATACATATGTTGCAGACCCTGTTTTGATCAGAATGATTGAACGTCTTGAAATGCATAAAGGAATTGCTTTTTCAACCTATGAGAAGCGCAGGCTGCTCTCTGTCATTCAAAAAAGAATGAGGAGTGCGAACCAATCGATCTCCTTATTGTCCGAGTACGATCGTTTATTAGAGAGAGAACCAGATGAGCTTGATCGCCTGCATGTACAGCTTTTAAGCGGAACGACTTCCTTTTTTAGAGATATGGAAGCCTTTCGAGTATGTGAACATCACATCATTCCGTCGATCATTCAAAACACAATGAAAAATGGGAAATCTCGATGCCGCATTTGGATTGCAGGATGTTCTACAGGTGAAGAAGCCTATTCTTTTGCGATGTTATTTTTAGAAGAAATGAAACGAAGACAAGTGTCCATTGAACTTCAAGTGTTTGCAACAGACATCAACCGGAAAGCCATCCAAAGTGCAAGCAAAGGTGTTTATTCGCTTGAGTCTATGGCACGGATGCCAGAAAAATGGAGGGCGCGATATTTCGAAAAAAAAGGTGACGCTTTTATTGTGAAGCAGTCGCTTAGAAAACATATTGTCTTTGCTCCTCACAATTTATTGATTGATTCACCTTTTATCCACCTCGATTTTATCAGTTGCCGAAATGTTCTGATGTACTTCCAGCCAGAAGTACAAAAACGAGTCTTATCTCGATTCCAATATGCACTAAAGGATCAAGGGATGTTGATATTAGGACCGAATGAAAAGGTACCCAATATCCCTCGTTTATTTCATTTGTTAAATGAAAAGTGGAACATTTACACCCACTCAAACGTTCCTAAATACAATGCAGGTCGTACGGAGTTAAAAGAACGAGCTGTCCAATATATGAAAGAAGTAGAGCAGGAGTATGATGCATGTTTCATCATAGACGATTGCGAGCAAATTCTCGCGATATCAAACGGTGCCTATTCTTTCTTAGCGCATGCAGAAGTTTCAGATGAATTATGTGAATATGTAACCCCTGATTATATGAAAGAGATACTAAGTCAAAGCTTTCAAAAGGTGTGGACTGAAGAGACTGAGGTTGTTTTTCAACATGTCCTCATTTCGGAAAATGGAAGAAAGCAGTATGCAGATTTTACAGTGAAACATTTTGATCGCCGTTTTAAAGGAGTATACGTCATTCTCATTCGGATGAGTGAGAGAGGAAAAAATCAAAAGAACGGCAGGGACAAAGGGATGTCAGAGCAGAATTCGGTTTATCAACAGCGAATTGTCGATTTAGAAAATGAGCTCAATGAGGTCAAACAAAAGGAGCAAGAAGCAAGGGCTCAATTAAAAGAAAAAAACAAGCAAATAGAAGTGCGCGAGAAAACAAACGAGCATTTTATTAATATCATAAACAACTTAAAGGTGACAAGAGAAGAACTGTACCGGCCGTCTGTGAAGCCAGAACTTGCCACGTTGTTTGTGGACCGGGAAATGAATATTCGCTATCACACTCCTACAGCTGCCTCTTTATTTACTTCAGCTCAAACCCGGCACCAGCAAACTTTTCAGTCGATGGTGAAGAAGCTATCGAAGGAAATGCTCTATCATGATATTCAATCTGTCATTTCAGATAGGCGCGTGATCGAACGTGAAATTGAAACGAACGAAGGAGAACAATTCACGGTTCATATGACGCCGTTCTATGATCAAGATCGCGAGGGAGCAGTGATGACCTGGATCAAAATGACCGAAATGACGAAATTGAAGCAGGCTCTTCATCTTGCGGTGACAGCACTTGATAACAGCCATATTCATATTGTGGTTGCAACAGGAGAAGGTGTCATTCAGTGTGTCAACCAGCGCTTTTGTCAGTTTGTACAGCAGCATGAATATGACTTGATCGGAAAAGATATTTTTTCTGTTTATTATGCGTTGTGTCAATGTGATGATCTAGCGAAACAATGGGACGTGTGTTTAAGAGAGGGCAGCTGGACAGGTGAGTTGTATTTTCAGGACTTATCAGGGCGTGAGCGATGGGAAAGAGTCTCTTTACACCGAATCGATGACCCTGACAAAATGCAGTCTACTGTCATGCGGATTTCAGAGGATATTACAAGTCAAAAACAGTCTGAGAAAATGCTGATGAAGTCTGAAATGCTGTCAGCAGTTGGACAGCTGGCAGCTGGTATTGCCCATGAGATACGTAACCCACTTACGTCGTTAAAAGGCTTTTTACAGCTAATGATTCAAAGTAAAAAGTATCAGAAGGATTATGCCGATGTGATGATGTCAGAGTTTAATCGGCTTGAGTCTATTATTAACGAGTTCCTTGTGCTCTCTAGAAGCAAATCTGTTAAATTTAAACCGGTGAATGTGAATCTTCTGCTCGAAGAAGTCATTATGGTCGTTGAATCTCAGGCGGTCTTAAAAGGAGTGTCGATTCAAAAGAATCTGGCTCCCTCTCTGCCTCATATTCAAGGCATTCCAAATGAACTAAAACAAGTGTTCCTTAACATTCTTAAAAACGGAATTGAAGCGATGGATGGAGTAACAGGTGTGATCCAAGTGACTTCATTATTGAAAAACGACCAAATGATGCTGATATTTGAAGACCAAGGAAAGGGCATACCAGAAGACGAGATTGGAAAATTAGGTGAACCTTTTTACACAACGAAAGAAAAAGGCACGGGTCTTGGATTAATGATGACCATTAAGATTATTGAAAGCCATGGCGGTACCATTCGTTTTGAGAGCAAAAGCTTTGAAGGGACACGTGTGATTATTACGTTTCCAAGTAATTGAGATAAGTTTTACACGAAATCCATCCAGTCTCAATATTTGCTTTGTACACTAGAAGAGATGAAGTTCAAAGGGGAGAAATCTAATGAAACGTATACAATCCATTCGAATGGTCTGTTGTTTGATTTTGGTGATATTTAGCCTGCAATCTTTACTGCCTAGTATCATGACAGCTGAGCCGTTTAGTGTTTCTGAGAAGAAGGACACTTTGTGGAAACAAACAAAGCCGATGAACATAAAAAAAGCTCGCAAACTGATAGGAGAAACGGTGACGGTGAGCGGTATCGTAACAGCAGATCAATCCGCTATAGGGAATGGGAAACTATCAACATATATTCAAGACAAAACAGCTGGTCTCAATATTTATTCTGCGCAGCCTAAAAACTTCCCAGAACTAAAAGCTGGCATGAAGGTCACGGTGACAGGCAAGATCACGACTTATAAAGGGCTCATTGAAATTGTGCCAGATCAAGACCATCTGAAGATTGATGCTGTGAATCAACCATTGCCTTCGCCAAAAAAAGTTTCAGTGAAACAATTGGAAACGGATCAGGCAGGTAAATATGAAGGGAGATTAGTGACGGTAAAAGGCTATGTAGAACAGGCGCCAGATCAGCCGGCTGGCGGTGGATACAATGTGGCCATCATCGATAAAAAATATCATAGCACAGTCCTTAGAGTCATGATTGATACGGGTGCCATTGATCAAGTGAAGACCGGAAAATGGTATGAGTTTACTGGCGTTTTAAGCAGATACGATACGCTGCAAGTACTTCCAAGACACAAAACCGATGTCAAATTGCTGAAGCACCAGCCAAAGCCACCAAAAATCAAAAAAGAATATGAGGCAACGGTAGATCGTGTTGTGGATGGAGATACCATTCATTTGAAGAAGCCTGTGCTCGGCACAACAAAGGTACGCTTCGTGAATATGGACACACCAGAAACCTACCACAAGCCAAAAAATGAATTAGATCAAAACCAGCTGCGTTTTGGACAAAAAGCGACGGATTATTTAAAAACCCTTCTTTCAAGTGGTGATCGAGTCACATTAAAGATTGGCCCGGAAGCAAAGGATGGATATGGACGTCTTTTAGCTCAAGTCAAAACCAAAAAAGGGCTGAATACGAACCTAGAGCTTGTGAAAAAAGGATATGCCCCTACTTATTTCATTTGGCCTGTTGGAGATGAAAAAGAGTATCTGATGTTCCAGCAAGCAGTGAAAGATGCCAAGGAAAAAGGGCTTGGTATTTGGAATGAAGAAGATCCTCTGCTAGAACAGCCGTTTGAATTTAGAGCACGCGAGCAGAAAAAAGGGCTCACACGTTATGTGGGTGATTCATCTGCAAAAACCTACGTATCACCTGACAGCTGGAATGAGATCGATGTGGATAAACGTATCTTTTTTGCTTCTAAAGAAGAAGCAGAGCAGGCTGGATATCAGGCGTCAGAATCATCCAGTGAAGTCCCATTAACCATTTTAAGCATGAATGATTTGCATGGTAAAATTGATCAGCAATATGAGCTGGATGTAAAAGGTGATGGCAGTAAAGGAACGTATGGACGGATGGATTATGTGGCGGCTTATATGAAACAAAAGCAGGCTGCGCAAAAAAATACGATAACAGTTCATGCAGGAGATATGATAGGCGGAAGCTCGCCAATATCTTCTCTTTTACAAGATGAACCAACCGTTGAACTAATGGAGAACATCGGCTTTGATGTTGGGACAGTCGGCAACCATGAGTTTGATGAAGGTGTAGATGAATTATTGCGCATCTTAAAAGGTGGAGATCATCCTAAAGGCACAAAAGGGTACGATGGGCAGAACTTCCCGCTTGTTTGTGCAAACTGTGAATATAAGGATACTGGCAAACCACTTTTACCAGCCTATGAAATCATGGATGTCGAAGGAATTCCTGTAGCTTTTATCGGGGTTGTGACAACATCAGCGGCAGGTATGGTCATGCCAGAAGGAATTAAAGACATTCAATTTACTGATGAAGTCAAAGCTGTGAATGAAGCAGCGAAGGAATTAAAGCAAAAAGGGATTAAAGCGATAGCGGTTCTGGCTCATATGACCGCCTCTCAAAATGGTGATACCATTACTGGAGAAAGCGCAAGGCTCGCCAAAGAAGGTGATGACGAAATTGATGTCATTTTCGCTGGCCATAATCACGAAGTGGTCAATGGAGAAGTGAATGGAAAATTAATTGTCCAAGCCTTTGAATATGGAAAGGCGATTGGAGAAGTCAATGTCACACTTGACAGGAAAACAAAAGATATTGTCAAAAAGAGTGCAAACATCCAGTATGTAGACCAGGCTGGTATTGAAAAGGATAAGGAAGCAGCGGACATTTTAGCTCATTACGGAAAAGAAGTGGAGCCGATTATTAGTGAGGTTGTTGGAGAAGCAGGGGTCAAGCTGGAAGGTGGCTATTCCAATGATGGTGATACACCACTTGGCAACCTCATTGCGGATGGCATGAGATATTCAATGAAAAGTGACTTTGCCATGATGAATGGCGGCGGCATCAGACAAAATCTCGAAAAAGGGCCGATTACTTGGGGAGATCTCTTTAATATTCAGCCATTCGGAAATGTGTTAGTGAAGCTGGACATCAAGGGGAAAGACTTAGTTGATATCATTGAAGCTCAAATATCTCCTCAATTTGGACCGGATTATAGCATTTCAGGCTTTTCTTATTCGTACGATCCGTTAACATATAAAGTAGTCGACTTAAAACTGCCTGATGGTTCTTCCGTTGTTTTCGACAAAACGTATACACTCACAGTGAATAATTTCATGGCGACTGCCACTGGAAATAAGTATGCGCCGATTGGACGGCTAGGGAAGAATCCGGAGACAGGTCCAGAAGATTTAGAAGCAACAGTCGCTTTTGTAAAGAGCTTCGAGGGAGCTTCTATTGTGTATCAAAAAGAGGGCCGAATTCAACAAGCAAAACAAGAAGAAAAGGCAGCAGCAAGCTAAAGAATCATCAGCAAAGACAAAGGAGTTAACGCATGAAAAAATGGCTTGCAGTGATTGTCATGTCAGCGGGGATTGTGCTGCTTGGCTGGGGAATTTGGCAAATCGCTTCTACTCACTTACAAACAGCACAATCGTTAGAGGAAGCAAAGAAGGTCGTAAAAACTGATCAAGGAATGACAAAGAAAAAGTTTGCACCTGAAATGGGGAAAGCCTCTGGCATCCTGACCATTCCGAAATTAAAAGCCGATTTGCCGATTGTTGAAGGGACAGATGCGGACGACCTTGCCAAAGGAGTCGGTCATTATAAAGGCAGTTATTACCCTGATCAAAATGGACAAATCGTTTTGTCGGGACACAGGGATACGGTCTTCCGCCGGACTGGTGAACTGGATATTGGGGATCAACTGAAAATCACTGTACCGTATGGTGAGTTTGTTTATGAAATCACGCATACGAAAATTGTGGATCAGCATGATACATCCATTATTACCTTACAAAATAAAAAGGAAGAGCTTGTGTTAACCACATGCTATCCATTTCATTTTGTCGGCAACGCACCAGAGCGGTACATTATTTATGCGAAAAGAGCATCTGTCTAACGTCAAAAGAGCCTGGATGATCAGGCTCTTTTTTCTACATATTGTCCATTTTTAATTCAGCCATATCAGGTGGGAGCGGTGCTTCTATCGTCAGCTTTTCACCTGTGAATGGATGGTTCATGTCTACTTGTTTGGCATGAAGGGCGCATCTGTTTATCAGGTCACGCTTCCCGCCATATAATGTATCGCCAGCTAAAGGATGCCCGAGACTGCTAAGATGGACCCGAATTTGATGCGTTCTGCCTGTTTCTAATCGCAGCTTAACGGCCGTCAACTGTAAACGTTTATTGAGATGGAAGACCTCATAATGAGTCTTGGCGCTTTGACCAGTAGGAGAAACCCTCCTTCTGACGGCATGGTGTTTATCACGTCCAATGGCTGCTTGGATCGTTCCTTTCTTTTTTTTAAACAGTCCTTGTGCGATGGCAAGATACGTTCTGTTAATCGCTTTTTTTGAAAGCATTTGATCGAGTACAGCATGTGCCAACCTGTGTTTGGCAAAAATGACGGTGCCGCTTGTGTCTTGATCCAGCCTATGTATATGTCTGACCCGCTTTTCTTCTCCATTTGCTTGAAAATGGAAAGCGACTAGGTTCGCCAGCGTACCTGTTTGTCCTTTTTCATTTGGATGCGTCGGCCTTCCAGCAGGCTTTTGGACAACTAATAAATGCTCGTCTTCAAAGAGTACCTCTAATTCACCGTATTCTGGCGTCACATCACTTTCTTCCGTCTCAAATAAATCAATGAGAATCTGATCACCTGTACTCACTTTTGCAGCATGGTGGGCAGTTTTTTGATTGAGACGGACTTTTTGGTGCTCCATCCAAAAATGGATAATCGGTTTAGAGGCAGACACTTCGCCTTTTAAAAATTGACTTAAGGAAATGCCATTTTGCTGCTCTCCTACTTTTAGGGAGAGCGTGTGTCCTTTTATGATCATGATATTCGTCCTCTCTTTGGGTATATATAGGAAACACTTACCTTAGCGAATGACTTTTTTTCTGTGCTATTCTGAATGGAGTAATAACGACAGAGAGGTAGATGCCACGTGAGATTAATGAAAGCTGCGACAGACCTTCAGGAGCAGGAAATTGAAGAAATATCAAAGGAAATTGAAGATCTTTTATCCCATTCCGTAAATGGAGAAGAGCAGGAAAAACAACCCCCGCTTACATTCATTGATGGTGTGTATAACGGGACAATGGATGATGCTTTTCGTATTTTATCAGGTCTTCAGTTATTACATACCATTATTTTAAAGCCGAAGCGTCATATCACAAAACGAGATCGTGAGTTATTTGAACTCAACCGTGAACAAGTTAATGCGTGCGGCTTTTCTTTCCCGTTTGATTTAGATGATTTTGCAGGCCGTCACCTTCAAAATGCGTAAAAGTTGGTGTGAACTTCCTTGTTAACTTACAAGGTCGTCGCACATACTATTTTTAAGGGAACGGAGAAACCTTCAAGATCTGTAATACCAATTCCGCTCTTTTTCAACAATGTCTATTCTCCACGAATCGGAGCGCTTGGATCTCTTGCAGAAAGAATCGAACATGACAGGAGCCTGACAAAACGATGCAGGCTCCTTTTATACATAATCATTTTAGCAGACATTCATCTTTGAAAGTCAATTTTATTCACGATATGATAGCAGTATGGAAGATATTTCAGACTTTCGGAAAAAAGGAGTGGCCTCTTTGGTAAAGGCGATTATATTTGATTTTGATGGATTAATTTTAGATACAGAAACACATGAATATGAGGTTCTGCAGGAAATGTTTGCGGAGCATGAATCGGAGTTGCCTCTGTCTGTATGGGGAAATGTGATTGGAACGCAGGCAGGTTTTAAGCCTTTTGAATATTTGGAAGAGCAGTTAGGAAAGACATTAGATCATGAGGCACTCACAGAAGATCGGCGTTCACGTTTTCAAAAGAGAATGAAGGACGAAGCAGCAAGACCTGGTGTAGAAGCTTATTTAGAAGCGGCAAAGGAGCTTGGAATTAAGATTGGACTTGCTTCCAGCTCAGATTATAAATGGGTGTCTGATCACCTGAAACAAATTGGACTTTTCGATTACTTTGAATGTATCCGCACGTCAGACGATGTGGAAGAAGTGAAGCCTAACCCAGAACTTTATTTGCAAACCGCACAATGCTTAGGCGTTGAGCCAAAAGATTGCGTGGCATTTGAGGACTCTGTGAATGGGTCAATCGCTGCTAAAAGAGCGGGTATGAAATGTGTCATCGTGCCAAATAAAGTGACGAGCACACTGCAGTTTGAAGAATATGACGCGAGATTAGAATCCATGGCTGAAATCGAATTGCTCCAGCTATTCCATCAGCTTGAAAAAGAGGATCAGTAAGGGGGCAATACATCATGGCAGAAAAACTAGATTTAACGCGATTTGAAAAAAGAATGGTGATTCGAAATATTAGAGAAGAAGATATCGACCGAATCATCGCATTGCAAGAGGTATGCTTTCCAGGCATGGACCCTTGGAAAAAAGAGCACCTTGAAAGCCACCTTGAACATTTCCCAGAAGGCCAGTTCTGTGCGGAATTCGAGGGAGAAATCATTGGCTCATGTTCAAGTTTATTAATTAACTTTGATGAATACGATGATCGTCACACATGGCAGGACATCACAGATGATGGATATATCACAAACCATAATCCAGATGGGATGAATATGTACGGAATTGAAGTAATGGTCAGTCCTGAGTACCGCCGGATGAAAATCGGTCATCGTTTATACGAAGCAAGAAAAGACTTAGCGAGAAGATTAAATTTAAAAAGCATCATCATTGGCGGACGTATCCCGAATTATCATAAATATCAAGAGGAAATGACGCCTCGCCAATATGTAGAGCAAGTCATGCTGCACCAAATTTATGATCCTGTGCTATCTTTTCAGCTGTTAAATGAATTTAGCCTGATGCGGATCAATCCGAATTACTTGCCGGATGATAAAGCTTCCAGCACGTACGCAACGCTAATGGAATGGAATAATGTCGATTATCGCCCGCAATCGAAAAGATATTATAAATCGGCGTTCCCAGTGCGAATTTGTGTCATTCAATATGCAATGAAGCAAATTCATTCCTTCGAAGAGTTTATGAATCAAGTGGAGTATTACGTGGATGTGGCATCAGATGCGTCAGCTGACTTTGCCGTTTTCCCGGAAATCTTTACAACGCAACTTATGTCATATTTAGAAGAGAGATCACCAAGTCTAGCAGTGCAGCGGATCACAGAATATACCGAGGACTACATCAATTTGTTTACAGATCTCTCGGTCAAGTACAACATTAATATCATCGGTGGTTCTCATTTCGTTGAAGAGGAAGGGAAAATCTATAATATCGCCTATTTATTTAGACGTGATGGAACGATTGAAAAGCAATATAAGTTGCATATCACGCCGAATGAAAGAAAATGGTGGGGGATTTCAGCTGGTGACCAAGTCCGGGTATTTGATACGGACTGCGGTAAAATTGCGATCCAAATTTGCTACGATATTGAATTCCCTGAGCTTGCTCGAATTGCAGCTGACAAAGGAGCGAAAATTATTTTCACTCCATTCTGTACAGAAGACCGTCAAGGCTATTTACGAGTGCGTTATTGTGCGCAGGCGAGAGCGGTTGAAAATCAGATATATACGGTCATTTCTGGAACGGTCGGAAACCTTCCGCAAACAGAAAACATGGATGTCCAATATGCACAATCAGCCATCTTTGCACCATCTGATTTTGAATTCGCAAGAGATGGCATTGTAGGAGAATGCAACCCGAATATTGAAATGGTGGTTGTCGGTGATGTCGACTTAGAAATATTAAGAAGGCAGCGTCAAGATGGGACGGTTCGTCAGCTGAAAGACCGAAGAAGAGACGTGTACCATATTGAATATAAGAAATAACCAAAAAAAGCGCCCCGCAGTTATGCGAGGCGCTTTTCTGTATGTTTACATTTTCTTTAATGCCACTGTAGCAAAATGGGCAATGCTTTTGGCAGCTAAAAATGGAACGTCTGATTTAACAAGAGATTGATAAATCGTTTTTTCTACTTGTTTCCATGTAAGATCAGACTCTTCTAAAAGATTTTTTAAATCAGGTCCTACATGCTGGTTGAAAAACTGTTCAAATTGTTCACGTTTTTCTTGTCCGGCAATCACTTCTAATTTTTGTAGCCACTTTTCTTGTTTTTGGAAAGATTGTTCGATGTTTTGTTTAATGGTGTCTGTTGTTGAAGGAAGCTGAAAATCACTTTCTGCTGTCACCTGCTTCGTTTGAATAGATGCAGCATCAGCTGTCTGTGTAATAGGTGAAGCGAATAAAAGGACAGTGGTGGAGAGCATCAAAGATTTTGCGATTGTTTTCATTAAGAAAACCTCCTAGTTCATTTAGTATTGTGCACGAGATTTATTATACATTTTTGTTAAAAAAAGGTAATGAGACTTACCGCTTATTTTTTCATGCGACAAAGGGATGCCAAATGAAAAGACGAATATACTGAATGGAAATGATGTTTTACAAAGGGAGAGGGATATGGGGCGACAATCTAAACATCTGTATATCAATTTGCCGGTTAAGCATGTGAATGAGTCAAAGGCTTTCTTTGAACAGCTGGGGTTTGACTTTCAACAAGAACTGACGAATGAACATGCTGCTTGTTTTGTGATGAATGAGACGATCACAGTCATGCTGTTATCACTTAAGCATTTCCAATCCATTTCAGAGAAGGAATTGGTAGATGCCAGAAATGGCGCAGAGGTCATTATCTCTTTACAGGTCGAGACGAGGGAAGAGGTTGATGAGCTTGTGGAGCGTGCGATTGCAGCTGGTGGTTCACCGTTTAAAGAAAAACAAGACCATGATTTCATGTATGGCTGGAGCTTTCAGGATCGTGATGGTCATTTATGGGAAGTGTTTTATATGGATGAGGAGAGAAGCGACCTTTCATAAGGAAGCTTCTTTTTTATTGATGATCAGTGGTATGATAAGAGGGTAGAAAAAATAAGGAATTCATCTAGAGAAAAGTAGGTGCTTCATGGAATTTTTACTTGTCTTAATGCCAGTGTTCGGCATATTCCTTATAGGGTATATTGGGCAGAAGACAATCGGTTTTGATATACATACGCTTTCATCAATGTCTTTATATTTAATGTCACCATTTCTTGCATTTGAAACCTTTTATCAAAATAAAGTATCGATGGACTATGTGTACTTATCTATATTTGTCGTAGGGCTTTGTCTTTCACTTGTTTTATGTGTCTTCATTTTATCTCGAATTTACGGGTATTCGAATGAAACGTATTGTGCCATGATTTTGTCATCAGCATTTATGAATAATGGAAATTACGGCACGCCTGTTGTCCTTCTTGTTTTTGGAGCAGCTGGTTTAGATATTGCGATTGTGCTAATGGTCCTTCAGCAGCTCGTCATGAGTACGATCGGCATGTATTATGCAGCAAAAGGTGGAGAGGACGCGGGAGACTTGAAGGTCGTTCTAAAAAAAGTGCTGCGTATGCCGGTTGCTTACGGGGCTCTTCTTGGTCTATTATTTCAGCTCATTGACCTTTCATTACCTAAAGAGCTTATGACAGGTGTTCAGCTGGTCGGGGATGCAGCGATACCAACGATTATGCTAATTTTAGGTATGCAGCTCGCAGTGATTTCTTTTAAGCAAGTGGATTATCGCAATATTTCCTATGCGGTGCTGCTGAAGCTGTTTATCTCACCACTCATCGCATTCGGCTTTACGCTTATTTTACCGGTAGATGATTTGGTGAAACAAATTATGATTTTAGTTGCAGCGATGCCGACTGCGGCGAATACAACGCTGATGGCTGTGCAATTTCGAACGAAACCTGAGTTTGTCTCAAGCACGACGTTTCTCAGTACGATTTTAAGTATTGTGACTTTACCTGTTTTATTATGGATTTTATCCATGCACCCTCTGGGATAGGGGACGGCAAACAAAGGGGGACTTATGAATGAATGTAGATGTTCATTTTCAAGTAAGTGATGTGTTAAAAACGAAGCATTTTACGCATGCGAAAGTGTTAGCTGGGGAAAAGGGATTGTTTCGGCAGGTAAAATGGGTACATGTACTTGAAGTGCCTGCTGTAGAGGATTTGTTAAACGGAGGCGAGCTGATCTTAACGACGGCCGCAGGCTTCCATGATCAATTGGAAGTCTTTCAGGCGTTTTTAAGGCAGTTGATTGACTCAGGTGCGGCTGGATTATGTATTGAATTTGTACCGCTCCGGTTTGATGTACCGGAAGAACTGATTATTTATGCAGAAGAACGTGATTTTCCGCTAATTCTGTTTACAAAAGAAGTGAAGTTCGTCAATATTACACAGCATCTCCATACGATGATGATTGAACGTCAGTATCAGATGATGGCAGATTTAGAAGCCTTGTCGTCAAAGCTGAATGAGCTTTTACTAACTCCTCATCCGCAGATGGATATTTTGGATCAAGTGTATCAGCACGTGAGAGGGATACTACTGCTGATCCCTGTTCAAGGTGAGCCGATTATTTTATGTGATTCTTCCAAACAAACAGAAGAGCTTGTGATGAATTATTTGCAATATGCTTCATTACCAAAAGGATATGAAGTGACGCAAAAACAAGTCCTTGCACTCAAACAAACCTTTGCAGACCTCGTCCTCATTCATCAATCGAACACGCTCTCGGAATTTGAACTGCTTGTGATGGATAAAGGAGCGAATGCCCTTGCCCAGCAAACATTAAGAGAGCTGTATACAGAAGAGCTGAAGAAGACAAAAGAGAATGAATGGCTGCAAAAATGGTTTCATGAAGATCATACAGAAAGAGAGATCATAGAACACCTTGAGGAGACAGAAGGACTGAAAAAACCGACCGGCTGTGTGGTGATGCTCTTTCAAAAAAACCACCAAATAGAAGAAATCGCAGGGAATCTTTATTTTCTTGTCTCTTGCCGTTCTATTTTTCAGCGTGCTGGTTTCTATTTGATTGTGTACGAGCATCAAGGACAAACCTTATTTATTTTATTGAATACAAGAAAAGTTGAGGACTGGAAAGAGCGTGCAGAAAAAGCGGCAAACGACATCACGCAATTATATGACCGTGAGAAGCCCGGCGAGGCAGTCATCAATTATGGAATCGGTTCATATTGTGAGCAATTTCAGCACATGAGAAAAAGTTTTCAAGCAGCAAAAGAAGTGCTGCATTTAAAGAAAGTGATGCCGCAACGGATCAAAAGCCCATTTTATCAAGATTTACATATGCTTCGATTGATGCCTGTCATGAAAGAAAGCGGGTTATTAGAATGCATGGTGAAAGAGTATTTGGAGCCGGTGATTTTATATGATAAACAAAATAGCGGCAGGCTCTATCAGACGCTGAATATCTTTTTACAGACAAACGGTTCTAAAAAAGAAACCGCAAGCCAGCTCTATATTGTGAGGCAGACGCTTTATCACAGATTGGATAAGCTTCATGCTTTACTTGGTGGGGATATGATGCAAGCGCCAAAACGTCAAGCGCTTGAATTTGCGATCCTTGCTTATGAATTTTTACAGGGGAATCGCCATTAACGGTATATGTTAGATTTGCTAAGGGATCAAGTAGAGTGTCTCATGGTTCTTTTCAATCAGTTGACGATCTGTCTAATGTAATGTGTCTGGCCCCTTTTTTATAATGAGAGTAACGACACGGGCGGTCTTGTTTCAGTTTCATATGCCTCACTTTTTATCCATATAATGAATGGAGAGGTCATATGCAGGACCGGTTTAAGCTTCTTTGATGATGAAAACGGATACATGGGGGCGTGGGAAGATGAAAACACATAACGCACAAAATCTTCAAGCGAAAGATGATCAGTTCATTTGGCATCATATGAAAGGGACAAACAAAGAAAATGAAAGTATGGTGATTCATGAGGCAGAAGGCGCTTGGGTGACAGATATTCATGGAAATCGCTATTTAGACGGGATGTCAGGACTATGGTGTGTAAATGCCGGATATGGACGTAAAGAGCTTGCAGAAGCGGCGTATAAGCAATTAAATACGATGCCTTACTACCCACTGACACAAAGCCATGTGCCAGCGATTCAGCTGGCTGAGAAGCTCAATGAATGGCTAGACGGGGACTATGTGATCTTCTTTTCTAACAGTGGTTCTGAAGCGAATGAAGCGGCATTTAAGATTGCCAAACAATATCATGCGCAAAAGGGAGAGAGTACACGCACAAAATTTATTTCCCGATATCGATCGTATCATGGCAACACAGCAGCAGCTCTAGCCGCAACGGGTCAAGCGCAGCGTAAGTACAAATATGAACCGTTAGGACAGGGGTTTATCCATGTCGCACCGCCTGATATGTATCGTCATCCTGAGGATCAAGAGAATCTGGCAAGTGCTGCGGCAATAGATCAGGCCATGACATGGGAACTAAGTGAGACGATAGCTGGGGTCATTATGGAGCCGATGATTACAGGAGGCGGTATCTTAATGCCGCCAAAAGGATATTTGAAGAAGGTGAAAGAAGTCTGTGAAGATCATGGGGCGCTCCTCATTGTGGATGAAGTGATATGCGGCTTTGGCCGGACAGGAAAGCGGTTTGGATTTATGCATGAGGAGGTAAAACCAGATATTATCACCATGGCAAAAGGGATCACAAGTGGATATTTACCGCTATCTGCAACGTGCGTGAAACGAGACATTTATGAAGCGTATGCAGGAGAAGATACGTATGACAGGCTACGGCATGTGAATACATTTGGCGGTCACCCTGCTTCCTGTGCGGTTGCGCTTGCTAACTTAGAGATCATGGAAAACGAGCAATTAGTGGAGCGGTCACGCACGCTTGGCCAAGACATGCTCGAACGTTTGCAAGAGTTAAAAGAGCATCCATTTGTCGGTGATGTGAGAGGAAAAGGCCTGCTGTTTGGAATTGAGCTTGTGCAGGATCAGGCGTCAAAAAAGCCAGCTGATCCAAGTGTAGTCGGTCAATTGATTGCAGAATGTAAAAAGCGAGGATTGATCATCGGGAAAAATGGCGATACAGTGGCTGGCTATAATAACGTGGCACAGCTCGCCCCACCGCTAAATATCACTGATGAAGACGCCTCATTCATTATCCATACTTTAAAAGAAAGCATGGCGCAATTATAGCAGAGAGATTTCTCTGCTTTTTTCTATGCCCTGAAAGGATCAGGTTTTGATCGATCTGCTAGGCTGAATGGTCAATGGGCACACTAGGTGTATTGAAAAAAACATGAGATTCTATTACTGTAAGGAGAAGATAGAACCAATACACACGAGAAGGAGACGGCATATGAGTTTTCATGATCAACCCATTCTACCTGCTGTTCGCAATATGAAGCAATTTGAGGAATTTTTAAAAAGTCCATTTACATATGGGGTCTTACTAGATGTTCATTTAGGGCGGCTTAAGGGCATCATGAATGAGGCGAATGCGCATCATAAAAAAATGTTTGTCCATGTCGATCTCATTCACGGAATCAAACATGATGAGTACGGAACGGAATTTATTTGTCAGGAAATGAAACCAGCTGGCATTATTTCTACTAGGTCTTCTGTCATAGTAAAAGCCAAGCAGAAAAAGGTATATGCCATCCAGCGAATGTTTTTACTTGATACAAGTGCGATGGAAAAAAGCATGGAGTTTGTCGGAAAACATCGTCCAGATTTTATTGAAGTATTGCCGGGTGTCGTGCCAGATTTAATTACAGAAGTGCGCGAAAGAGCTGGAATACCAATATTTGCAGGAGGATTTATCCGAACAAAAGAAGATGTAGAAAGGGCGCTTGCAGCAGGGGCGACAGCTGTCACCACATCGAATACAGAGCTTTGGAAAGCATTCCAAAAGTGAAAAAGATAAAATGTGAAAATTGATTGACAACGTTTTCATCCTCTGATACTATAGCACTAAGTTAATATCATGTGATGGAGAAACGGAGATCCACAACGACGCTTTACTAGGTGACAAATGACCCTGATGTAAAGTATGTTTGTTGTGGATCTTTTTTTCTGTATCTTTTCTACACATTTATAGGGGATGGCAACTGAACCAGAGGAGGAATTTTTCATGACACCATTTTGGGGTGAAGTCGTTGGTACAATGCTTCTGATTATTTTTGGAGGCGGTGTGTGTGCGGCAGTCAGTTTAAAGAAATCGCTTGCTTATCAGTCCGGTTGGATTGTAATCGCTTTCGGATGGGGATTTGCAGTAGCGATTGCAGCTTATGCCACTGGAGGAATCAGCGGTGCACATTTAAACCCGGCGCTGACAATAGGTCTAGCATTAGAAGGAAGTTTTCCTTGGGCTGATGTTCCAATGTATATTGTCGGTCAAATGCTTGGCGCATTACTCGGAGCTATTATTGTCTTCTTACATTACTTACCGCACTGGAAAGCGACAGACGATCCAGGTGCAAAACTAGGCGTATTCTCAACTGGTCCTGCGATTCCGCATACTTTTGCAAACGTGCTCAGTGAAGTCATTGGTACATTTGTATTGGTGGTAGGAATTTTAGCGATTGGTGCAAATAAATTTGCAGACGGAGTCAATCCGTTGATTGTTGGTTTCTTAATTGTTGCGATTGGTCTTTCATTAGGTGGTACAACTGGTTACGCAATTAACCCTGCACGTGATTTAGGTCCAAGAATCGCACATGCCATTCTGCCGATTCCAGGTAAAGGTCCATCAAATTGGAAATATGCTTGGGTTCCTGTTGTTGGTCCAATTTTGGGCGGTGCATTTGGCGGTGTTTTCTATAATGCAGCCTTTAAAGCGAACGTCACACCAGCCTTTTGGATTGTAAGCGTTATTTTAGTTGTGGTATTGTTAGGACTCTATGTTTCTACGAAAAACCAGACAAATGCTGTCAATGAAAGTATGTAAGGGGAGGAAAACACCATGGCAAAAGAAAAATATATTCTCGCATTAGATCAAGGGACAACAAGCTCAAGAGCGATCTTATTTGATCAAGAAGGTAAAATTGCACATACAGCTCAGAAGGAATTCAATCAATATTTTCCGAACCCAGGCTGGGTAGAACACAATGCAAATGAAATTTGGAGCTCTGTTCTATCAGTTATTTCAACTGCTTTAATCGAATCAGGAATTGAAGCAGATCAAATCGCCGGTATCGGAATTACGAACCAGCGTGAGACAGCTGTTGTTTGGGATAAACATACAGGCGCACCTGTTTACAATGCAATTGTTTGGCAGTCACGACAAACATCTGGTATATGTGATGAGCTAAAAGCGCAAGGGCACGATGAAACGTTTAGAAATAAAACGGGTCTACTCATTGATGCTTATTTCTCAGGCACTAAAGTGAAATGGATTTTAGACAATGTAGAAGGTGCTCGTGAGAAAGCAGAAAATGGTGACTTGCTGTTTGGCACAATTGATACATGGCTCATTTGGAAAATGACTGGAGGTCAATCACACGTAACAGATTATTCAAATGCATCAAGAACGTTAATGTTCAATATTTACGATCTGAAATGGGATGAAGAACTACTTGATATCTTAGGTGTTCCAGCTTCCATGCTGCCAGACGTCAAACCATCATCACACATTTATGGTGAAACAACAGACTATCACTTCTTCGGTAAAAATATTCCAATTGCAGGAGCGGCAGGAGATCAGCAGTCTGCGTTATTCGGTCAGGCTTGCTTTGAAGAAGGAATGGCGAAGAACACATATGGTACAGGATGTTTCATGTTGATGAATACAGGGGAAAAAGCAATTAAGTCGGATCATGGATTGTTAACGACGATTGCATGGGGCATTGACGGCAAAGTTGAATATGCTTTAGAAGGAAGTATTTTCGTTGCTGGCTCAGCGATCCAGTGGCTGCGTGATGGACTTAGAATGTTTAAAGACTCAAAAGACAGTGAAGCTTATGCTGAGCGCGTTGAGTCAACAGACGGCGTATATGTCGTACCAGCATTCGTTGGTTTAGGCACACCATATTGGGATAGTGATGTCCGAGGCGCTGTATTCGGTTTAACACGCGGTACTTCTAAAGAGCACTTTGTTCGTGCAACGTTAGAATCACTTGCTTATCAAACGAAAGATGTTTTAGATGCGATGGAAAAAGATTCAAACATCTCACTTAAAACATTGCGCGTCGATGGCGGGGCTGTAAAGAATGATTTCTTAATGGGCTTCCAAAGTGATTTGCTCGATGTACCAGTAGAACGTCCAGAAATTAATGAAACGACGGCACTCGGTGCGGCCTATCTTGCGGGAATAGCAGTTGGCTTCTGGAACGACCGTTCAGACATTGCAAAACAATGGAACCTTGACAAGCGCTTTGAACCTAAAATGGAAGAAGACAGCCGTGACTCGTTATACAGCGGGTGGAAAAAGGCTGTAAAAGCAGCTCAAGCTTTCAAATAAACAAAAAGTATGGTATACTTCAAGTAAGTTAATAGAACGGTTGGAGAACTGGAGAGACCGCAAGCACCGAAGTGTAGAAATACGCTTTGGGTGTTTGCGGTCTCTTTTTCTTTACCGTACAACATGGGAGGAACAAGAGATGACTTTTTCTAGCTTAGAAAGAGAACAAATGCTTCAGGACATGACAAAAAAACCATATGATGTGTTTATCATTGGTGGGGGTATTACTGGCGCTGGTACAGCACTTGATGCGGCTTCACGCGGAATGCGTGTCGGTCTTGCGGAAATGCAGGATTTCGCAGCGGGTACGTCTAGCCGCTCAACGAAACTAGTGCACGGTGGACTTCGTTATTTAAAACAATTTGAAGTGAAAATGGTCGCAGAGGTCGGTAAAGAGCGTGCCATCGTATACGAAAACGGTCCTCATGTGACAACGCCAGAATGGATGCTTCTTCCGATGCATAAAGGCGGGACATTCGGTAAGTTTTCAACTTCAATCGGACTTAGAGTATATGACTTTTTAGCTGGCGTTAAGCATAGTGAACGCAGAAGTATGCTAAGTGCAAAAGAGACACTTGCAAAAGAACCACTTGTGAAAAAGGATGGCTTAAAAGGCGGGGGCTACTATGTTGAATACCGTACAGATGATGCACGCCTGACAATTGAAGTCATGAAAGAGGCTGTGAAATTCGGGGCAGAAGCGGTCAACTATGCGAAAGTAAAAGAATTTATTTATGATAAAGGCAAAGTTGTCGGTGTTGTCATTGAAGATGTCACAACACAGAAAACATACGATGTATATGCGAAAAAAATCGTCAATGCGACAGGTCCATGGGTCGATCAGCTAAGAGACAAGGACCACTCAAAAGAGGGGAAACATTTACAGCATACAAAAGGAATTCACTTAGTATTTGATCAATCTGTTTTCCCATTAAAACAAGCAATCTACTTTGACACACCTGATAAACGAATGGTCTTTGCGATTCCAAGAGAAGGAAAAACGTACGTGGGAACAACAGATACCGTTTACAAAAAACAGCTGGAACATCCGCGTATGACAAAAGCAGATCGTGATTACGTGATCAAAGCCATTCAATATATGTTCCCAGATCTTAACATTACAGAGAAAGACGTTGAATCTAACTGGGCTGGTCTTCGTCCACTCATTCATGAAGAAGGGAAAGATCCTTCAGAAATTTCTCGTAAAGATGAGGTATGGACATCATCTTCAGGCTTAATCACGATTGCCGGCGGTAAATTAACAGGTTACCGTAAAATGGCTGAACACATTGTGAATCTTGTACGTGATGGACTGAAAGAGGAAACTGGAAAAGATTTCGGACCATGTAAAACGAAACATATGCCTATTTCAGGTGGGCATGTAGGCGGTTCGAAAAATATGGCATCCTTTGTTCAAGCGAAAACGGCAGAAGGAGCATCCGTTGGTTTGACAGAACCGATTGCACAAAAATTAGCTGAGAAATATGGCTCAAACGTCAGCAATGTCTTCAAGCGTGTAGAGCAGCTTCAAGGGGAAGCAGACAAACGAAACATTCCCGCATATGTGTTGGCTGAACTTGTCTATGCGATCGAAGAAGAATTGGCTGTAACACCTGTCGATTTCTTCTTGAGAAGAACAGGCAGCCTATTATTTAATATCAATTGGGCAAAAACGTATGCACAGCCTGTTGTTGACTATATGGCAGATCGTTTTGGCTGGGATGAAGCGACAAAACAGAAACATCAAACTGAATTAGACCGACTATTCCATGAAGCAGTCGTACCGCTTGATGCTGAATAAGTAAAAAGCCGATCGTGTATCGGCTTTTTTTATTTTGTTCATCGTTTTTTCATATGTTCATGATATAACATGACATGAAGGATAATTCCATATAAAATAACAGTAGATGTTATTTTATTGATGATAAGAGCTGGGAGGACGACCATGAGTTGGAATACGAATTATGAGCGTTGGATCAATGAGAAGCACCTGGATACTGAACTAAGGGAATGGCTGGAGGCACATCAAGATGATCATCAAGCGCTTGAAGACTGCTTCTACAAAAACCTTGAGTTTGGTACTGGAGGAATGCGCGGAGAAATTGGTGCTGGAACGAACCGAATGAATGTTTATACTGTTCGAAAAGCATCTGCTGGTCTTGCTGCGTATATTGCAGCACATGGAGAGGATGCAAAAAAAAGAGGTGTCGCCATTGCCTATGATTCACGCCATAAATCTCCTGAATTTGCGATGGAAGCGGCCAAAACACTTGCTTCACATGGCATTCAAACATACGTATTTGACGAACTGCGTCCGACACCAGAACTCTCTTTTGCAGTTCGAGAACTGAATGCCTTTGCAGGGATTGTTGTGACAGCAAGTCACAATCCGCCAGAATATAATGGCTATAAAGTTTATGGAGAAGATGGAGGCCAAATGCCCCCATTTGAAGCAGATCAAGTCATTAAAGAAGTAGATGCCATCGAAAATGAATTAGCCATTTCAGTGGAATCAGAAGAAGTATTGAAGCAAAATGGTTTGATCCGCATGATTGGTGAAGAAATCGATCAAGCGTATATGGAAAAATTAAAAACCATTCGTGTGCACCCTGAGCTTGCAAAAGAAGTCGATGTCAAAGTGGTGTTTACCCCGCTTCACGGGACGGCGAATAAACCTGTCCGAAACGGACTTCAGGCCTTTGGTTATGAGCATGTGACGGTTGTACCTGAACAGGAAAAACCAGATCCGCAATTCTCGACGGTCACATCTCCAAATCCAGAGGAGCATGCCGCTTTTGAATACGCCATCAAGCTTGGCAAAAAGCAAAATGCTGATATGTTGATTGCGACAGATCCAGATGCAGATCGATTAGGTATCGCTGTGAAAAATCACGATGGAGAATTTACCGTTTTGACGGGCAACCAAACAGGCGCCTTACTACTTCATTATTTATTATCTGAAAAACAAAAACTAGGTCAGCTACCGCCTCGCCCCGTTGTGATGAAAACGATTGTGACAAGTGAGCTTGGGCGTGCTGTTGCCTCAGCATTTGGAGCTGACACGATTGATACGCTCACTGGCTTTAAATTTATCGGAGAAAAAATCAAGCAGTTTGAAGAAAGCGGAGAATACACGTTTCAATTCGGCTATGAAGAAAGCTACGGCTATTTGATCGGTGATTTTGCACGAGATAAAGATGCAGTTCAAGCTGCGTTATTAGCAGTTGAAGTCGCAGCCTTTTATAAGAAACAAGGGAAGTCATTATACGATGCGCTTGTTGATATTTTTAAGGAATTTGGATTTTACAGAGAAGGCTTAAAGTCATTAACCTTAAAGGGGAAAGTAGGAGCAGAGCAGATTTCTGCTATTCTTCATACCTTTAGATCAAACCCGCCAGCTTCTATCGCCGGTCAGCGCATTACGGTCATTGAGGATTATCAATCAAGTCAAAGGCACCTTGTGGCTGAAAAGAAAGAAGAAACGATTCATCTGCCGGCATCAAACGTTCTGAAATATTTCCTTGAAGATGGCTCATGGTTTTGTTTACGACCTTCTGGTACGGAGCCTAAAGTCAAATTTTATATTGCAGTCAAAGGCACATCGTTAACAGACAGCGAAGAAAAGCTGAAACACTTATCAGAAGAAGTCATGAAAGTCGTCTATGACATTGTGGAAGAAACAGCTAAATAAAACATCACAAAGCCATCATGTCATGCATGATGGCTTTTTCTCAGTCAAAAGGATGAGAAAAAATCATCCTTTTTGAGAAAGAGCCGCACAGATGCTCATGATATAATGAGCATAATGAAAAGAGAAGGCAGAAAATGCCGGGGGTAAACAGAATGGGAGAATATCAGGAGAAGGTTGAAACATTAAAAACGTTAAAAGAAATTGCTGAAAAGCTGAATGAAGGCACTGAAATGAAAGATACACTTCATGAAGTGCTCCATATGCTGATGGATGTCACAGGCTTTCACTCCGCATGGATTTATTTTATAGAAAAAGACGGCTCGTACGAACTGATGGCAGAGGTTTCCTTACCCGAAGCGCTGGCAAAGCATCAAAAAGAGCTCATGTGTCAAAACGATTGCTATTGCATCAACCGCTACACGAAAGGCTCACTGCAATCAGCGACCAATATCATCAATTGTAAACGGATTGAAACGGCGATTGAGCAAAAGCTTGGAGATACAGAAGGAATTACCCATCATGCAACCGTTCCGCTCCAAGCATGTAAGCGTACGTTTGGCTTATTAAATGTGGCGGCAAAAGGGAAGGTCACATTTACACAGGAGGAGCTGAATCTGCTTGAAAGTATTGCACTGCAAATAGGTACGGCTATTCAGCGCATGAAGCTTGTGCAAAATGAGCAGCAGCATGCACTGCTAGAAGAACGAAACCGGCTTGCGCAGGATTTACACGATTCTGTGAATCAAATGCTGTTTTCCGTGAGTTTGACTGCAAAGGCAGCGCGTCAAATGACAAGTGATCAACATTTAGGGGAAATGATTGATTTTATTCAGCATTTATCACAAGATGCCCTCATTGAAATGCGTTCACTCATATGGCAGTTAAGACCAAAAGGACTTGAAAAAGGATTTACGACAGCGATTGAAGAGTATGCACAGCTTTTAGGTCTAAATTGTTCATTGTCTTTATCAGGCTGTATGGAAATAGATCATTCAAAGCACGAGACTTTATTTCGCGTATGTCAAGAAGCTCTAAATAACTGCCAAAAGCATGCGGGCGTTGAGAAAGTAGAGGTCAAACTGGAGCAATCAGGAGATACGTTTGGTATGAAAATCATCGATCAGGGAAAGGGATTTCAGTATGATGAACAAATGAGTCTTCCTTCATTTGGGCTGAAAGGGATGGCTGATCGTATCCGAAGAGCAGGCGGTACATTTTGCATCAATTCTGAGCTAGGTAAGGGAACGACGATTGATGTGAAAGTACCATTTTCTCAAGAAAGGAAGGGATTGTCATGAGGGTAGTTATTGCAGATGATCATCATATTGTCAGAAAAGGGCTGGTCTTTTTCTTGCAAACTCAGCCAGATGTAGACATCGTCGGTGAGGCATCCAATGGGGAAGAGGCACTGCAGGTAGTTAGGCAAACAAAGCCTGACATTGTCTTGATGGATCTCTCTATGCCTGTAATGAATGGAATTGAGGCGACAAAGCAAATGACGCTGGATATGCCGGATGTCCGCATTGTCATTCTGACAAGCTATGCAGATAAGGACTATGTGATCCCTGCTATCCAAGCGGGAGCGAAGGCTTATCAGCTCAAGGATGTAGCACCTGAAAAGCTTCTCACGACAATGATTGAGGTGCAAAATGGTACGTATCAATTAGACGGTCATATTACGACGTTTCTCGTCCAGCATCTAACTGAACCTAAAGAGCAGAAATGGGCATTGATGAACGAACTGACCAATAGAGAACGTGATGTCTTATTTGAAATCGCGAAAGGGAAAAGTAACAAAGAAATTGCCTCATCGCTTTTTATTTCTGAAAAGACTGTGAAAACTCACGTGTCTCATGTGTTATCAAAGTTAGAGCTGGCAGATCGAACTCAGGCCGCTCTCTATGCAGTAGAATATCAAAAAAATCAGCCGAAAGAGCTTTTGTAAACAGTGACATTTCAAAAGACTTCATGAGTATTTCTCATGAAGTCTTTTCTTCTTTATGAAAGGCGGTTAGTAAAAGGCTGAAAACAAAGAGCTAAAATAAAGTTCATTTTAGCCCTTTGTCAACAATCGAAAATCAACCTTTTCCTTTATGTGTACATTGGTTCAGCATATGCTTCAGCAACGGCAGCTTCTGAAGCATGGTCGATATACTGCAGGAGTCCATATAAACATTTTTCAACATCTGCATCGTTCCGGTTAAATTGATACGCATGTAAGAAATGCTCAATACGTTTCGAGAGCAAATCATCTTGCGTACGGACCATAAGAATAAGTAAATTATCCCATTGCGAGCGATGCGTATAATAAAGTGCCTTATCATAATCTGCCACATTCATTAAACCTTCTCCTTTCCCTTGAGAAGTCCTCATTAGTTTGCTCGGATCAGGTCGACTTTTTCAGGGGAAAAGTTGGTGTCTGCATAAACTGGGTACCGGGAATTATAGGCTGAATAAATGCTTGATGTATGAAAAAGAACCAACCAGCAAAACCTAAACAAAATAGACATGAAAGTGAGAATATTGATATTATGCACCCGAAATTATGGATGCTTTTTGCAGCAGGAATTGTTTTATTTGGCAGTCTCATGGTTCATCCATCTTCACAAGCAGCTGTGCAGCCGGCAGAGAATTGGGAAAGACTTGCGTATACTGCCTTGCAAGATGAATATGAAGGCGCCGCTTTAAACGATTATCATTACATTGGACGTACACAAGTGAATGAAGATCAAACAAAAGATGTGTTTCGCGTGACCGTGAAGGAAGGCTCCACACGATTTGCAGCACATGCAGAAATTTATTTTCATCCAGTGACGGGTCATTTGATTAGTATTAACATATTTCGGTTATAAAAAAGCACCTCTTTTAAAAAGAGGTGCTCCAGCTGAAAAGAAGATTTATTTCATGCTTCCTTGAAGATATGAACGAATATCCACACCGAGTGAATCCGCTAAACGCTGTCCATAATCTTCATCTGCACGATAGAAGTTGCAGATCGCAAGTAATTTCGTTTTTTCATTTACGCCTTTCAAGTCAGCTGTCAGGTTTTTGATCAATGCTTGTTTCTCTTCTTCAGAGTAGCTTCGATATTTTTCTCCAGCTTGTTTGAAATCATTTGGTTTTTCAATTTTTTGTCTCACCATACGGTCACCATGAAGAACTGGTTCACTTTCTTTGTAGTGAGGGTTTTCTTTTGGCTGATCTTCATAACGGTTTGGTTCATAGTTGATATGACCGCTTGGACGAGTTGTTGTCATAAAGCCATCCTGTTGGTTATTGTGTACAGGCGCATAAGGACAGTTCACTGGGATGCGCATGTAGTTTGCACCTAGGCGGTGACGCTGCGTGTCAGGATAAGAGAACAAACGACCTTGAAGCAGTTTGTCTTCAGATGCTTCAATTCCTGGTACTAGGGCACTTGGCGTGAAAGCAGCTTGCTCTGTTTCAGCAAAGAAATTTTCTGGATTGCGGTTCAGTGTCATGCGGCCCACTTTTTGCAGCGGATAATCTTCCTCGCTCCACGTCTTCGTCGGATCACATGGATCATAATCTAGTTCATCATAATCACTGAGCGGCATAAGCTGAACGTAAAGATCCCATGCTGGATAATTTCCTTTTTCAATACGATCATACAAGTCTCTTGTCGCATGCTGGAAGTCGTTTGCTTGAATTTCTGCAGCTTCTTCCATTGATAAATTGCGAATGCCTTCTGATGGTCTCCAGTGATATTTCACATATTTTGTTTCTCCGTATTTGTTTACCCATCTAAACGTATGAACACCAGAACCGCGCATTTCAGCGTAGTTCGCAGGAATACCTTCGTCAGAGAATAGCCATGTGAGCATGTGAGTGGATTCAGGTGTTAACGTCATAAAATCCCAATAACGGTCAGGATCTTGAATGTTGGTTACAGGATCTGGCTTGAGAGAGTGAACCATGTCAGGGAATTTGAGTGCATCACGAATGAAGAAGATCGGCAAGTTGTTCCCAACTAGATCATAGTTGCCTTCTTCTGTATAAAATTTGACAGCGAAACCACGAGGGTCACGTAATGTTTCAGGTGAACCTTTAGGGTGAATAACCGTTGAGAAACGGACAAAAACGTCTGTTTGTTTTCCTTCTTCACTTAAGAAGGCTGCTCTTGTATGTTTCTCCATGCTATTTTCTACTTCAAACACACCATAAGCGCCGGCGCCCCTTGCATGAACAACACGCTCTGGAATACGTTCACGGTCAAAGTGTGCAAGTTTTTCAATCAAATGGTAATCATCAAGAAATGAAGGCCCTCTGTGACCAGCAGTTCTTGAGTTTTGATTATCGCCAACTGGCACGCCTTGATTCGTCGTCAAATTTTTATGATTAGAATTTGTCATTCTTTTTCTCCTCCTGTAAACAAAAAATGGTTTCTAGCAATCTATATACCCTAATTATATTGAATCAAACATGATAGTCAATATTTATTTATAATAATTTTAAATAAATTATTATTACAAGGAGGTAAAGAAAAAGACGAAAGAAATAAATTCTTTCGCCTTAGAGCAGAAGCTCTCTTAGAGCATCTTTGTTTTGTGTTAAATCACTTAATGTGTATTGGTCAAGAACGCGTAAATAAGCAGTGAGAGCTTCATGAAGTACGTGCTTTAATGAACAAATCGGGGAGATAATACAGCTGTTTTTCTTCGGATCAAAGCATTCAACCATGACTAAATCATCCTCTGTATAGCGGACAACCTCACCAATATTAATGCTTTCTGGGCTTTTCCCCAGCCTAATTCCACCATTTCTTCCGCGGATCGTTTCTACATAACCACGTTTTCCTAGATGGTAAATGACCTTTGTCAGGTGATTTTTCGAAATGCCATAAATATCGGCAATCTGCTGAATATTTGACAGTTCATTGTTTTCTCTCGAAGCTAAATAAATGAGTACCCTTAATGAGAAATCTGTATAATTCGTAAGTTTCATTTGGACGACCTCTAAACCTAATAGAGTTTTGTATCATCGTAACACATTTTAGACAAAAACTGTTCGAGAAAGTACTAAATGTGACAACATTTAAAACATGCATTTTAAATATTGCTTTTATAAGCTGTCATCCATTACGATAAAGATGTATTTAAAATACATCTTTTGAAAGAAGGAATAACGATGTTATCCACAGATCAAATGAATGCCATAAAACAATCAGCCCCTCTTCTAAAAGCTGAGGGAACAAAACTTGTGACTGTTTTTTATCAAAATATGATTAGACAGCACCCAGAGCTACTCAATCAGTTTAATAAAACAAATCTCATGAATGGAAGCCAGCCAGAGGCGCTTGCCGCAACACTCTATCAAGCTGCACTGCACATTGATCGCTTGGCAGACTTGTTACCTGCTGTGAAACAAATTGCCCATAAGCATGTCAGTGTCATGGTGAAAAAAGAGCAGTACCCAATCGTCGGATATCACCTTCTTGAAGCAATGAAAGAGGTATTTGGGTTATCAGAGGAAGATGACACATTGTTGGCTTGGAAGGCTGCATATGACATCATTGCGAATATATTCATCACCATTGAGGCAGAAATGATGGCTGAAAATGTGAAACAAACGGGTGGATGGGCAGATGTCAAACCGTTTATTCTGAAGAAAAAGAAACAAGAATCTCCATCACTCATTTCCTTTTATTTCGTACCAGAGGATGAATCTGAGCTACCAATGTATGAAGCTGGTCAATACATTACGGTGCAGGTAGATATGCCGGGTGAAGCCTATGTATGCAGCAGACAATACAGTTTATCAGATCAATATCACCCATCTTACTATCGCATCACCGTGAAACGAGATGGGCATGTCTCCACATTCCTGCATGATGAAATGAGAGAAGGCGATATTCTTCACGTCAGTATGCCGCAGGGAATGTTCTGCTTGCAAGATGACACAAAAGAACCCGTTTATTTGATTAGTGCCGGTTCTGGTGTCACACCAATGATTGGTTTAGTGAAAACAGCGTCGCATAACAATCAGCCATTCACGATGATTCATGCAGACAGACTAGAGGATGTAACCGCTTTCGAACAAGAGTTTGAACACGTTCTCACTTCATCTCCAGAGGGGCGTATTATCCTTTGTAACGAACAATTTGAAAAGAGTGGAAAGAGTGAGCTGGTTGAGAAGGTGGCTACGCGGATTGACCGACCTTTCCTTCAATCAGTCATTGGTGAAGGAAAAGGCCAATTTTATGTTTGCGGTTCTCCAGCATTTACTCAAGAGATGATCCTTATTCTAAAAGCGATGGACATCCCAGAAGAGAATATCCATTTTGAAGCGTTCGGCGGGCAGTCCATGAAAGAAATGGAAGTCGTCTAAACAACTGGCTGAACATCATGTTTTTTTAGGTACGCTCATATAGTAGGGATAAGTCCGATGAGGAGGGATGGTTTCCTTGAGCGTAACTGAAAAGCGTCTTTTACAACGAGCCATTGATGAAATTACAGAAATTGCAGAAGGATTTGGTCTAGATTTTTATCCGATGAGGTATGAAATCTGTCCCGCGGAGATTATTTATACATTCGGTGCATATGGCATGCCAACACGATTTAGCCACTGGAGCTTTGGAAAGCAATTTCACAAAATGAAGCTTCATTATGATTTAGGATTAAGCAAAATTTATGAGCTGGTGATTAATTCAAATCCTTGCTATGCCTTTCTCCTTGATAACAATTCGCTTGTTCAAAATAAACTAATTGTGGCTCATGTCTTGGCACACTGCGATTTCTTTAAAAACAACTGCCGTTTCCAAAACACAAAACGAGATATGGTGGAAAGTATGTCAGCGGCAGCAGAGCGAATTAAAGAATATGAACATATCCACGGTACAAAAGAAGTCGAGTCTTTTTTAGATGCTGTATTGGCATTGCAGGAGCATATTGATCCGTCGCTTGTTCGTTCAAAATTAAGCTGGAATCTCGACGATGAAGATGAATATGAAGAGGACAAACCAAAACGTCAAACGCCATATGATGATTTGTGGGGAATGGATGAATCAAAAACACGTGAGAAAAAGAAAACGATCAAGCAATTCCCCCCAAAGCCAGAAAAAGATATTTTGCTCTTTATCGAGGCACACTCCCGGGAGCTAGAGCCTTGGCAGCGGGATGTGCTGACGATGCTGAGAGAGGAAATGCTCTATTTTTGGCCACAGCTAGAAACGAAAATCATGAATGAAGGCTGGGCATCGTATTGGCACCAGCGGATTATGCGTGAACTTGATTTAGATTCAAGTGAATCGATTGAATTTGCCAAATTAAATGCAGGTGTCGTGCAGCCATCTAAGACAGGAATCAATCCTTACTATTTAGGGCTGAAGATTTTTGAAGATATTGAAGAGCGCTACGATCATCCATGCGAGGAATTAAAAAAAGCAGGAGTGACGGAAGGGTCCGGTCGCAGCAAAATGTTTGAAGTGCGAGAAATTGAATCAGACATTTCTTTTATTCGAAATTACTTAACGAAAGACCTTGTGATGAGGGAAGATTTGTACTTGTTTCAAAAGCAGGGGAGAGACTATAAAGTCATTGATAAAGAATGGAAGGCAGTCCGTGATCAGCTAGTCAGCATGAGGGTCAATGGCGGCTTTCCGTATTTGACAGTCATCGATGGCGACTATTTAAAAAACAATGAACTCTATATTAAACATTGGTATGAAGGCATTGAGCTCGATCTCAAATACTTAGAAAAGGTGCTTCCATATTTGTATCAGCTATGGGGAAGAAGTGTGCATATCGAGTCAGTTCTTGAAGGAAAAGAAGTGATGTTTTCATACGATGGAAAAGGGGTTCATAGGAAGTATCTCACTTAATGATCAAAAAAGATGTCTACGACTAGACATCTTTTTTTGTGATTAGCACTTTATTGGTTTTTCAGCAGTTTGAAAATGTGTTTCGCTTGATCTGTATTTTCCATGAGCCCTTTTAGCTGCTCACTTGTTGGTCCATAAGCATAAAATGGTACTTCATCCCCTGTATGACCCGATGTGGTCCAGCCTGTATGAGACCTCGTATTGATGACCTTTTCGATGGCATCATCAATTTGAACAGGATCTTTTGTTTCAGCTGCCTTTTGAATAGAGGCGATTTCCTCTTTTGAGAAATCAAGGTCGATGTATTGTTTGAGCGCAGTCTCGACCGTCATACCCCCAACAATTTTGTTTGCAATAAAATCAGGTGTCTTCTTTGCTGCTTTGACAGGCTGATAATCCCAGCTTCCCGAGCCGTCTGCCCCGAAGGAAAGGCCGCCAGTTGAATGATCTGCTGTCGTGATGACTAATGTATTTTTATCCTTTTTTGCGAAACGAATGGCTTCTTCAAATGCTTTTTCAAAATCCTTCATCTCACTCATCGCACTGACAATATCGTGGTCATGTCCAGCCCAGTCAATTTGACTGCCTTCAACCATGAGGAAAAATCCTTTTTTGTTTTTAGACAGCTGTTTGATGGCTGAGGATGTCATGTCTTGCAAAGAAGGGGTCGTTTTATCACGATCAATTGCTTTATCGAGACCACCGTCAGCAAAAATGCCTAACAATTTTTGCTGTTTGTTTTTTTGTAAGTCAGCTTTATTGGTTACGTAACGATAGCCTGCTTTTTGAAATTCTTTCGTCAAATCACGATCTTTTCGGACAAAATCGATCAGTCCTCCGCCAAGCATGACATCGACTGTATGCTGTTTGCCAATTTTCTCATCGAAGAAATCATCAGCAATGGCTGCTGTGTTTTTTCTAGACACATCGTGGGCGGCATACGCAGCAGGTGTCGCATTGGTTAATTCAGATGTGACGACGAGACCAGTAGACTTTCCTTTGCGTTTTGCTTCTTCTAATACTGTTTTTAGTTTTTTGCCATTTTTGTTTACACCAATGGCGTTGTTGTATGTCTTTTGACCAGTTGCCATGGCTGTACCAGCTGCTGCTGAATCAGTAATGTTACTTTTAGAATCATCAGGGTATGTTTTATGCATGCCAGTGAGGTAAGGGTCAAACGCTGTTTGCTTGGAAAGATCACCGTTGTGTTTAAATGAGCGGTAAGTTGAAAGGTAAGGTGTTCCCATGCCATCTCCAATGAGCACGATCACATTTTGTACGTCATTTTTTGGTTTCTTTTTAGCCTCAGCTTTGTCAGCCTGTCCAAATTCAATTCCTGAAAAAATACCAATCGATAACACTGATGCGGCTGCGATTGCAGCTATTTTCGTTTTCGAGCTTTTCAACACACTCATTCATTTTGCCTCCTCATTGTTTATGTATCGCTCTCACGTTTACAATGGTAGAGCAGAAGTGTGGATTCCAAATGACAGCACCGTAAAGTTCACTTTAAAATTGTAAAGGTCCACTTTACATAGAATGAACCAAAAAGAGAAATGAATGTATGATTTATCTATGACAAGATGCATTTGTTTTGTCATGATTGTGTAATAAAAATGAAATAAAAAGAACCCTAAAAAAAAATAATTTTTGCCGAATTAATAAGCATAATGTCGTAGGAAGTCAAGACTATTTCTTCTGGTATTCGATCCTTATAATAGAAAGTAGATAAAAATTCGGATCACGATAGAAACATACAGGAGGAACAAATGAAAAAACAATTGATCACAGCTGCAAGTGCAGTTCTACTTGGGACGACATTATTTGCCGGAGCTGCCTCAGCACAATCAGTAAAGGTTCAAAAAGGTGACTCTCTTTCTGTTCTAGCGAAAAAATACAAAACAACCGTGAGTAAGATTAAATCAGACAATAAGTTGAAATCTAACACGATTTATGTTGGACAAACTTTAAAAGTGAATGGTACTTCTTCAAAAAAGGTAACGAAAACATCAAAAACAACAACAAAAGTAAAAGCGTCTTCAGCGACAGCCACTCATAAAGTTGTCAAAGGTGATACTTTATCTAAAATCGGCAAAAAATATGGAATGACAGTGAAAGAGCTGAAATCGTTAAATAAACTCAAAACAGATCTGATTAAAATTGGACAAAAGCTGAAAGTGAAAAAGACGTCCAAAGTGAAACCAACACCTGTCAAAGAAAAAACAGTTGCTACTTCTTCTTTAAACACGTCTAAACTCGTAGCAGATGCGAAAGCACAAAACGGTACACCATATAAATGGGGTGGAACGACACCGAAAGGCTTTGATTGCAGCGGTTTTATGTGGTATATCATTAACAAACAAACAAAGATTTCAAGACAAACGACTGAAGGTTTTTGGGGATCAATGAAAAGCGTCTCAACACCTAAAGTTGGAGATTTTGTCTTCTTTACAACCTATAAATCTGGCCCATCTCACATGGGTGTCTACCTTGGGAACAACAAGTTTATCCACGCTGCTTCTGATGGTGTGACGATCAGCGATATGACTTCAAGCTATTGGAAGCCAATTTACCTTGGCGCAAAGACATTTGTAAACTAATAATGGATCTTAAGAGACTGCTTACTAGGCAGTCTCTTTTTTTGTATATCGTTTGCGCAGCTAAATCAGTCCTTTATCATAGCTCTCTATGAGTCTAAAGGCTTTTAAATAAGCAAAAGTGAAGACAAGTTATCAAAAGAATAATTTTATTTTCACTTTATAAAAATTATATCAAAAAAGTATAATTTTGTATGTTGTATAATAAATAGAAGAAGCCAAGCTATGATTTGAATAAAGATTGAAGAAAATCTACCCTGATGATTGACAAATATTTTGTTGATAAATAAGAATTTTCACTCTATTTCGAAAAAAAGTGTTTTCATTTTTTAATTTTCATATATAATAATTTTACGCCACTAATTTATTGCGCTAAATTAAATCTAAATATTCAGAAAATAAAGTGAATTACGAAGTGGTGGCGTCTTTAGACGGATACTAAGTTTTGGGAGTGATGGTATGAGCAATTCGTTGTTTAGAAAGAAGAGCATTTCAGAGCTAATTGCGGCAACACAAGGGGAAAAAGCGTTAAGAAAGGAATTAGGTTCATTTGACTTAACGATGCTTGGTATTGGTGCGATTATCGGTACAGGGATATTTGTTCTGACAGGTACAGGCGCCGTCACAGCAGGACCAGGACTTGTTTTATCATTTGTGATTGCAGGTCTTGCATGTTTATTTGCGGCATTGTCATATGCGGAATTCGCTTCCACAGTGCCAGTATCAGGATCTGTTTATACATTTACGTACGCATCTATGGGAGAATTTTTAGCGTTTATCATTGGCTGGGATTTGATATTAGAATATATGCTAGCCGCTAGTGCCGTTTCAGCAGGCTGGTCAGGCTACTTTGTGTCGTTTTTAAATGGGATAGGGATTCATATACCGGTTGAATTAACAGCAGCACCAGGTGGTTTAAAGGGTCAAGTGACATATTTTAATCTTCCTGCATTTATTATTTTAATGATCATCACCTTCTTGCTTTACTTCGGTATTAAAGAATCAAAACGAGTCAACAACATTATGGTCATTATGAAAATTGCGGTGATTCTGCTCTTTATTTTAGTCGCTGTGAAATATGTAAAACCTGAAAACTGGACACCATTCGTTCCTTTTGGAACTTCAGGCGTGTTAAGTGCAGCAGCTCTCGTATTCTTTGCATTTATCGGATTTGATGCAGTTGCTTCTGCGGCAGAGGAAACAAAAAATCCATCCCGCAACTTGCCAAGAGGAATCATCACTTCCTTATTGATTTGTACCGTGTTGTATGTGGTAGTCAGTGCGATCATGACAGGCATTGTTCCATTTATGAACTTTGAGGGAGTATCCCATCCAGTGTCTCTTGTTTTACAAGTAGCCGGTCAAAATTGGGTGGCGGGTATTGTAGATGTTGGGGCGATTTTAGGGATGACCACGGTCATGCTTGTCATGCTGTACGGCCAAACACGTGTCATGTTTGCCATGTCTCGTGATGGCTTGGTACCAAAGGTTCTTTCAAAGGTTCATCCAAAACATAAAACACCTTATATCAATACTCTTTTCTTTGGAACATTGTCAGCATTAATGGGTGGATTCATTCCGCTTGATGAGCTGGCAAGTCTAGTGAACATCGGAACACTTTCAGCTTTCATTTTGATTTCAGTTGCTGTCATTGTCATGAGAAAAACACAGCCTGATTTACCGAGAGCATTCAGATGCCCCGCAGTGCCGCTCATTCCAATCTTGGCTATTCTATCTTGCGGACTGCTCATTTATAAGCTGGGCACCATCACATTTGTTCGTTTCTTAATCTGGCTTGCCATTGGGCTTGTTGTCTATTTCTTATATTCAAGAAAGCACTCCGAATTAAACAAAAAATAAGAGTGTACAGAAAAAGCCAGTCAAGTATGACTGGCTTTTTTAGTATTAAAAACCTAATTGAAGATCGACATCAATGGAGACGATCGCATAGACACAAACGATGACAAAAATATTCAGAACGACGCCTAGGAAACCTGGTCCAGTGCGGCCTTTTTTAATGAACAGTTCAATCACACCGAATGGAACTGCGGCCATTGCAAAAGGAAGCATTTGAAACGAATAAAATGTCACATTGCTAATAATGGCGAGGTTCAGCATGAGCAGCGATAAAATAGCGGTGCCGACCGAAATCCAGCCAAACACATTATGCTCTTTAAAAATTCTTACCAATTCCATAATTCCACCTCGCTCACTTTGGCCGTTTTAATGCGTTTTGTCTTCACAAATTTCTCTATTTCTTTAGAAGGACCTGTGACAACAGAACCGTAAACCGTGACACCATTTTGATTGATGTAGCGTATTCTGTTAGAGAGGTCAAGTTCAGGTCTGCCAGAGATCGTTTTTGCCCAGGATGGATGCTGGTTGACATAGGCGAGGGCATCTTTGAACTGATCAACCTCTGTTTTTGATGTGTGCTGAAGCTCTTTTAAAAATTCAGAGTCTTTCCCGGGAAAACCGATTGGACGCTGATTTCCACTTAATGAATCTTCTGTTTTTATCGCATTCCAAAGCACTTTCATATCATATTTTTTAGCAAATGAATACACGTCTTTCGGTGTGTATGCTTTGTCATAGGATACATACACTTCACTCACTGTTCCTTCAGGTAGCTTGTCTAGAGTAGTGAGTGTTTGTTTTTTAGATGTATCTGCCTGAGACGAAGGGTGCGTAAAGAAATCCTCCGTATTACGTGCGCTGTCGCCATAATAAGAGATCGTAGGCTGCTTTAATTTATCGAAAAACATTTCGATTTGTTCACTACCGATGGCTTCTGTTTTATTGCCAATTTGTTTTTGCAGCTTAAGTTCTGTGTTCATACCAAACAGTTTGACTTGCCCTTTTAAATCCTTCATATCAATGGCGACATTCGGTTTTGTTAGGGCGACTGTTACAGCGGCCGTTTCCATAAAATGATTGCCTTTACTGTCTGCTCCGCCAACGCCGTAGTATAGATAACTACCTAGTGTACAAAGCGGTAAAATAATCAGTGTAGATATAACAGCAAGCACAGAAATACGTAAATAGGATTTTCTTTTTCCGTATTGTAAAATGGCTTTTTGTTTTTCAGGACTGATGGAGAAGTCTGTCCAATCTGAGTCATTCAGTTCTTGGCTTAAGCGTTTTTCATTTTCTTCGAGCTCTTCTTCAAACGCCATCATTTCTTCCTCGTTCATCTCGCCATTATTATATTGTTCCCATCGCTTATTAAACTCTTCATTCATCATTAACACCTCTGTTATATAGTGCTTTTAGGCGCTGCCTTGCACGAAATAAAACACTTTTAAAATTTGCTTCAGTAATATTCATGACCTTGGATGCTTCTTTGTAATTCAGTTCTTTTAAATAATACAATGTCAACGCTTCCTTGTAGTTATCTGGAAGCTGCTCCAAATACATGTTGAGGACTTCTTTTATTTCAATCTGTTCAGCAGGACTTTGTACAGACGTTTGTAAAAGGCCGCCAATGAGATCATCCGATATGGTCACTTCTTTTTTATGTTTCCTGACATAATCAATAAAAGCATTTCGTGCCACCTGAAATAACCAAGGTTTCACTTTGCTATGGTCGTAGGAATGAATATGTATATAAGCACGCATAAAGGTTTCCTGCAATAAGTCCTCTGCCAAATGTTTGTCTTTTGTCATGGAGAGCAGAAACCTGTAAACATCGTTCATATACATTTGATAAATTTCATCGATCGTCACTGATTTTTCTCCCCTCTATGTTATACACGCATAAGAAAGGCATAAAGTTGCACGAAACTTCTCATAGGCCGTACATTACTCATCTCTTTCGCCGAATCAAAATCATTTCTCCTTATCATAGCGAAATTTGCATCATTTATAAAGTGTTTTCAATAGAACAAATCAGGAAAAAAACTCAAAAAACGACAATTTTGGACACATTTCTTCCTCTATTCTCTCCTAAAAACACATACTTGAATACAGAAGGAGCGGTCATCTTAAGTGAAAAGATGATTTTAGTGAACCGTCTCTATTTTATCAGCAGGAGAAAGTTTTTAGTACCAGGTAATAAAAAATTTGTTATAATAGAAACAAATCCTTCATTCTTCAAACAAAGGAAGTGCACTATGTATAAATTTTCAGGCTATACCGTCAAAGCATTTTTTGCTCTCCGAGGCGGAATCAAAGTATATCAAAAAGAGAATCTGCCAACAGACCGAGGGTTTGTCATTGCTTGTACGCATGAGGGTTTTGTGGATGTTCTTGCATTAGGCGCAGGAATTCTTCCGTTTGAGATCCACTACATGGCGAAAAAAGAATTGTTTGCAAATAAATGGATCGGCGGATTTTTAAAGAAGATTCATGCTTTTCCAGTTGATCGAGAGAATCCTGGGCCAAGCAGTATTAAAACGCCCATTAAATTATTAAAAGAGGGGAAAATCGTTGGGATTTTTCCAAGCGGAACACGTACAACAGAAGATGTTCCTTTAAAAAGAGGGGCCGTTACGATTGCGCAGCTCGGCAAATCACCAATCGTACCAGCAGCGTACAAAGGACCTTCTAATGCGAAAAGCCTTTTTAAGAAGGGGAAAATGCGCTTAATCATTGGTGAACCGATTGAGCTGTCTGAATTTGATCATCTGCCGCCAAAAGAAAGATTAGGTGCGATGACAGAAGTATTAAACACAAGAATCAAAGAACTTGAAGCTAAGTTAATCGAAAAGGGATAAAGAAAACGACCACTTGCTAAGGCAAGGGTCGTTTTTTTCTTAAGAAGCGCCTTCTTCAGCTGCTTCTAATAGTTGTTCGTTTAGTTTTTTGACTTCGATGTATGCCACATGGTGTCCATCGACTTCATTAATGATAAATTCATAGCCTTGTTCACGAATCGCGTCATTTTTCTCGACTTCATATTTTTGTGTAAGGAACCAGCCGCCGATTGTGTCGACTTCTTCGTTATCAAGCTGAATACCTAGTAGCAGGTTAACTTGATCTACAAGGACCTTTCCATCAAAGATATAGTGGTCTTCTCCCAGTTTACGCACTTCGTTGATTTCATCAATATCGAATTCATCACGAATCTCACCGACGATTTCTTCAAGGATGTCTTCAACCGTTACAAGTCCTGCTGTACCGCCATATTCATCTGATAAAATGGCCATGTGTACACGCTCACGCTGCATTTTAAGCAGTAGATCATGAACAGGAACTGTTTCAATTACATGAATAATCGGGTTTACAAAATGTTCGATCGTATCACTTGTGGAACATTCACCACTAATACATGCAGTGAGTACTTCTTTAATATTCACAACACCGATGATGTTGTCTTTATCGCCATCTTCAATTGGATAACGTGTATATTTCTCGACCTTTGTCACTTTCAGCATTTCCTCAATCGTAATATCATGAGGGAAGCTGACGACTTCGGTACGAGGAATCATAATTTCTTTCGCCAGACGGTCATCAAATTCAAAAATTTTATTCACATATTTGAATTCAGACTGGTTAATCTCGCCGCTCTTATAGCTCTCTGATAAAATAATCCGCAATTCTTCTTCAGAGTGCGCCATGTCATGCTCAGATACTTGTTGAAGACCAAATGCTTTCGTTAATAAACGAGCAGATCCATTTAACACCCAGATAAAAGGGAACATCACTTTGTAAAAAATCATAAGCGGTCTAGCAAATAGAAGGGACACTTGCTCAGCCTTTTGAATGGCGAGTGTTTTTGGTGCAAGCTCTCCAACCACGACGTGTAAAAACGTCATAATACTAAACGCAATAATAAAAGTGACAATATGACTGGCTGATTGAGGAATCGACAGCTCTACAAATAGTGGAGCAAGCATGTGCGCAATTGTTTCTTCCCCTAACCAACCAATCCCAAGGGCGGTAATGGTAATACCGAGCTGACAGGCCGACAGATACTCATCAAGGTGAGTCGTGACGTGCTTGACAGCAACTGCTGTTTTATTACCTTCTGCAATTAATTGATCAATTCTTGAGCTTCTTAAGCGAATGATCGCAAACTCCGATGCAACGAAAAACGCGGTTAAAGCTATAAGTAAAGCAACTATGAGTAAATTCACTATGTCCAATTAAGGCCTTCGTTCTGACTTTGAGAACGAAGGTAACACCTCCTGTTTAGTAAAAATTTTAACTTAACAGCAGTAAAAATGATTGGACAGCCGTCATTTTTTCAGGAGTAAGCTGCTCTTTTAGTTTTTCACGTTGTTCTGGCTGAAGCTGCTTACAACGTGCCAAAATGCGGTCCATATGCTCATTCATCCGATCGATATCAGAGGTTAAATGGACAAGTTCGTCATGTTCTTCCTTTTGAGAAGGGAATTGTTCATCTAATCTGGATTTGATGTCAGAAAGAGCCAATCTCTGCTGTTTGCAAAGAACGATTAATTGTAATCGTTTTAAAGCATGTTCATCGTAATAACGATAATTAGAGCAAGATCTAACAGGCGCAAGCAACCCTAGATTCGTATAATAATCTACAGTTCGTTTCGTCACCTGTGCAATCTGTGCTAGTTCACCAATACGATACTTTTTCTCAGCCCCATCTGAACATCTCCTCCTAACCGTCACGTTATAGTTTATGAAAATAGTTTAATATAATTCGAGTCTGAAATACAAGATAATTGTTCAGATTTCCTGCCAATATGAAGAAACAAAGGGCATTTCCATCAATTTAGGTTGTCATCTCTAAAATACTGTAGCGATACAGGAATTTTCAGATTATTTATGGTAAGATAAAATGAATACCGTTTCATATATATGTAGAGAGACGGATTTTACGTGAACCGGAGGTGGTTAAGTGGGGCCCTCAAAGTAGTCTTATTTAATCAGTTAACCGTTTTGCAAAAGACAACATCATCAATCAGGAGGTGACTCCTTGTTCTTCTAAGAAAGAGCAAGGTTAAATGGACGATATTGTTAATCTGAGTATAGTCGGAGTTTTGATTGCTTTAACAGCTTTCTTTGTTGCATCTGAATTTGCCATTGTAAAGGTGAGAAGTTCAAGAATTAATCAGCTTGTTGCCGAAGGGTCCAAAAAGGCTATCATGGCGAAAAAGGTGACATCAAGGCTAGATGAATATTTGTCAGCCTGTCAGCTCGGTATTACAGTGACATCCCTTGGTTTAGGGTGGATCGGTAAACCGGCAGTAAAAGAACTTTTAGTTCGAGGTTTTGGTTTGACAAACATTCCTGATTCAGCAATCAGCCTGATCTCAGCAACACTTGCGTTCTCTATTATTACCTTTTTGCATGTAGTTGTTGGCGAGCTTGCACCAAAAACACTTGCCATACAAAAGGCAGAAAAAATGACGCTTTGGCTGTCAGGACCGCTGCATGCATTTTATATCCTTATGTACCCTTTCATTTATGTGTTGAACGGGTCAGCCCGTGTACTAACGAAAATGATGGGTATCGATATGGGGTCTGAAAAAGAACATTCCCATTCCGAAGAGGAATTAAAGATTTTATTATCTGAAAGCTTAAAAAATGGGGAAATCAACTCATCAGAGTATAATTATATGAACAAGATATTCGATTTTGATAATCGAATCGCAAGAGAAATTATGATACCGCGAAGAGAAATTTGTGCGATTCCAGAAGATATGCCGTTAGACGAAATACTGGCGATCATGACAAAGGAAAAGTACACACGTTTCCCCGTGTTTTCAGGGGATAAAGACCATGTCATTGGCATGCTCAACAAAAAGCAGCTCTTTGCAGATATTGTGTATCTAGGAGAAAAAGATCAACTGAAGCTTCAAGATTATATTTATCCAGTGATTGAAGTGATTGACACGATTCCAATTCAAGAGCTTCTCGTCAAGATGCAGCGCGATCGAATGCATATGGCGATTTTAACGGATGAATATGGCGGGACATCTGGACTTGTCACAACGGAGGATATTTTAGAAGAGATTGTTGGAGACATTCGAGATGAATTCGATGAAGATGAACAGCCGGTCATTCAAAAGAGAGCGGAGCATCATTATATATTAGATGGAAAAGTGAGATTAGAGGAAGTTCAAGATTTGATCGAAATGTCATATCATGATGAAGAAATTGATACGATAGGCGGGCTAATCTTAAATGAGAACATTGATATCCGAGAAGGACAATCCATTTACCTTGATGATATTCGGATGAAGGTCTTGGAGATGGATGGACGCTATGTGAAAAAGATCGACCTGAAAAAAGGCGTCACATCATCAGAAAAAGAAAATACACGCACAGGGCTTGATATAAAAGAGCCGCTGTTAGTAAATGAAATGACCTTGAGCGAAAAATAAGCTCAAGGTTTTTTTAGGTATTTAGCCTCTTTTTTGAGAATATATGTTCGTATATAATAAGAACAAACGTTCGTAAAAGGGGGATGGACATGCTCTGGTATGAAACAGCAAGTATCACGGAGAAAAAAACCTCAATGAAACGTATTGAGTTTCATTTAAAAAATTTCAAGAACTATCAAGCAGCCATTTTAAATATTGAAAGACAGCTTGAAAAACGAAGTTCTCTCCAACATCATCATATGGCACGTCAAAAATTAGAAGAGCAGAAAAGTCAGTATGAACTGATTGTTGCTTGTATTGAAACGGCTTTAAAAGAATTGGATGAAATAGAGCAGCAGCTCATTGATTATAAGTATTTTCGAGATTGGCGCATGGCAAAATGTGCAATCGAAATCGGCTATAGTGAGAAGACACTATTTTTAATGAAGCGACAGCTGATGGATCAACTGCTCATCAGCCTAGCTGCCATCACAGATATTTAAAACAGAAGTTGTCCTATTTGATAAAACGCCGCAAAAAGGCATAAAGAGCCGATAATTGTCACAAGTAAATAGGCAGCAAGCTTTCCTATTTGACGCTGCATCAGCATCGTCGCAGATTCTACACTAAACGTAGAGAATGTGGTAAAGCCGCCAAAAAAACCGGTTCCTATGATCACTAGCAGTGGATGATTGGACGTTAAAGCTCCTGTGAGAAAACCCAAACCGGCTGCACCTAATAAATTAATGAAAATAATACTGTACGGGAAAAGGGCATGGGATGGAGTTTTCTGGATTGTTTGGCTGATGAAGAAACGACATGCACTACCGATCCCTCCAGCTACAGCTGTACAAAAAACAATCATTTATCTGCTTCCTTTCTGCTGCTTATTTTGATGAAAGAGCCGTTCAGCAAGGATCAGGCCAGCTAAAGCAGCGGCTACTCCAGCAATGACTGAGAGCAGGATGTACATCATACTTAAATTGAACTGCCCTGCCTGTAACAGAAGAACTGTCTCTTTAGAAAAGGTGGACATGGTCGTAAACCCGCCGCAAAAACCTGTTCCAATCAAAGCTGCAAGATCTTTTTTTCCTTTCTGAAATAGAAAGTATCCTGTCGCAAAACCAAGAAGCAGGCTGCCGGAAATGTTTTCAATCATCGTTGCATAGGGGAATGTCTGGCTGATGACAGTTTGACTTAGTTCATATCTGCAAAGTGTACCAATCAATCCACCGATAAAAACGGCGAAATAAGTTTTCATCTGCATCATTTCTCCTTTTGAAAAAATAGCGGGTTATCGGTTACCACACCATCAATTGGATATTTTTTGATTCGATCCGCTGTTTTTTGATCTTTTACAGTCCATATAAACACATCCATCCCGAATGTTTGGATGCGGTCTATCCACCATCTATTGATCATCGTTTTCTTCATATTAAGACAATTTGCAAACGAGCTGTATGTCGTTAACTTTCGTTTCGTTAGTTTAAATGCATCGGGCTTTATAATCAAAGCTGTGCGAAGAGAAGGGGCAAATGCTTTGATTCTTTGTAGTGCATGAACATCAAAAGATTGAATCATGATATGACGAGAATAGGCAAACCGATTGATGATGCGGGCAACGGCCTTTTCGATTCCTATCTGCCGTTTTGGGTGTTTGATCTCGATCAATATCCCAATCCGCTGACTGTATCTTTCAAGAATTTCTTGTAATGTTGGAATTCGTTCATTCGTATACTGGTGGTCAAACCAGCTTCCTGCGTCCAATTTTTTCAACTGATCAAGTGTATAGCTTTTGACTAAACCGTTTCCATTCGTCGTTCGATCAACGGTATCATCATGGATGACGACGACGTGCTGATCCATTGTCATTTGTACGTCTAATTCAATATAATCTGCTCCTTGCTCGACAGCTACATCAAACGCAGCGATTGTATTTTCTGGGGCTGCGCTTGATGACCCTCTATGTGCGATAATATACACTTGCTCCAGCTCCCTGACATAAGTTCTGGTCTTATCATATCAAATGCTTTGGTGGTTTTCCTTCTTTACTATATGGAGAAGAAGAGCGCCGTATTATCATGGAACCTCAGTACTGAAAAAGCTTGATGTATCATTTTGAAAAGTTTACAGGAATAGAGCAAGCTTTGATTGAGTAAACCTGAATTACATCAATTTTTCTTCGATCAATTTTGTCCAAATCGTCAGCGTTCGTCAAAATATTAGTGCTTTCGTCATGTTGACTGAAAATTCTGATGTTTTATAATGATGAAAAGGAGGCGAGATGATTGGGTAAAGGGAGAATTAGAGTGGAAGAACGTATTAAGGCCGAAACGGATGCTGAAATGTTTAAAGCGACTCTCCTTGATCAGGCTCAGAAGAAAAAGTAGTTTGCTGCCCGTCGATATGTCTCAAGCCAAAATTTCATAATTGAACATCATGCCTCGGGATAGGTCCCGAGGCTTTTTATATAGAGGTCAGACATTTAAGAGAGGACATAAACGAAGGTTATATTATAAACTAGAGAGGATTGTTTTAAAGGAGAGAGACAGAGATGTTTACACAAAAATGGATGGATACATATTTTACAGTCGATATTGCGATCCAAATAGGCATTAGCCTTTGTATTTTATTGCTTTTTTTATTACTTCGAAAAGTATTTACGAAATACTTGTTTCACCTGCTCTTTAAGCTGACAAACAGGTCTAAAACCGAAGTCATTAATCAAATTGTCGTGGCGTTTGAAAAACCTGCGAGACTGTTTTTTGTGGCACTAGGTTTATATTTTGCGTTAAGACAAGCCCCATACTTTGAGCACCATATGGATGTCATTGTCAAATTGTATAGATCCTCTATTATTTTGATGCTGACGTGGGGACTTTGTAATCTAACCGCAGCTTCTTCCTTCTTATTTCAAAAAGTGAATTCAAAATTTGAATTAGAGATGGATGATATTTTAGCGCCATTTTTATCAAAGGTTCTTCGTTTTATTATTATTGCACTGAGTATTAGCGTCATTGCACAAGAGTTTAATTATGATGTGAACGGACTTGTGGCTGGGCTTGGTCTAGGTGGTCTTGCTTTTGCGCTCGCTGCGCAGGATACAGTGGCGAACTTTTTTGGAGGAATTGTGATTATTACAGAGAAGCCTTTTACAATGGGCGATTTTGTAGAGACTCCAAGTGTACTTGGGACTGTAGAGGACATTACCTTCCGAAGCACAAAATTTAGAACACCTGCTGAAGCGGTGGTGACTGTGCCAAATTCGACCCTTTCAAAGGAGCCGATCACAAATTGGACGAGAATGAATAAACGTCAAATTACGTTCTCCGTTCGCGTATCTTACAATACACCGAAAGAAAACATTGATAAGTGCATCAAACGTCTGAAACAAATGCTTTATGAGCATGATGGGGTTCATAAGGAAACGATTATGGTGAATCTCGATGTGCTGGCAGACAGCTATTTAAACTTATTCTTCAACTTTTATACAAACACAACCGCTTGGTCTGAAAACCTGGATATTAAGCAGGATATTAACTATCGCATTATTGATATTTTCCATGAAGAAGGGGTAGAATTTGCTTTCCCTGGACAGACCATTTATATGAAACAAAAAGGTGAGAAACAGCTGGGTGAATAAAGGAGGAATGGTGGTTGGATCAAACAAAAGTGGCAGCGCTAAGAGAGAGATTATCAAAGGCCTCACATATTACAGTCCTTTCAGGTGCTGGGATGAGCACAGAATCGGGAATTCCCGATTTTAGATCAACGGGTGGACTATGGACAGAAGATACTTCTCGCATGGAGGCAATGAGCCGGTCCTACTTTTTATCACATCCTCATCAATTTTGGCCGAAATTCAAAGAATTGTTTCAAATGAAGATGAGTGGAGAGTACGAGCCAAACGCTGGACATGCTTTTTTAGCCAATTTAGAAAAGCAAGGAAAACGCGTGGATATTTTCACGCAAAATATCGATGGTCTGCATAAAAAAGCGGGAAGCCAGCATGTGTATGAACTGCATGGTTCCATTCAAACAGCTACATGTCCATCATGCGGGTCAACATACGAACTGCCTTATTTATTACAAGAAGAGGTACCGGTTTGTGAGCGGATTTCATCAGACGGCCGCACATGTGGACGAGTACTTAAAACAGATGTTGTCCTTTTTGGAGACATGGTGAAGCACTTTGATCAAGTGGAGAAATCGCTCCAGCAAACGGACATGCTACTCGTCATGGGAACTTCCTTAGAAGTGGCACCAGCCCGATATATTCCAGAAGATGCTGCTCATCATCCTTCCATCTTTAAGGTCATGATGAATTTAAGTGAAACGGAATTCGATCCGCTGTTTGATCTTGTCTTTCACGAACGAATTGGCGAGCTTGTGAATGCTTTATAAATCATAAAAAACCCGCATCCAATAGGTGCGGGTTTTCTTTATTGCTGTAGTGGCTTCATTGTTTCATCAAGGACTTCAAACGTGTAGCCCTTCGCCTTTAATTGTGTGATCAGACTGTTTAAGTATTTTGCGGTAGCTGGCTGATCATGCATTAAGATGATTTTTGGCTCTTTCGGGTACTTGGTTTCAAGCACTTGCAGCTGATTTAATACTTCTGGTACATATTTTGAGCTTTTATATTTCCAGTCAAGACTGTCAATGGTCCAGTCCCAGTATACAAAGCCTTTTTGTTTTAAACGTGTTTTTTGCTGGTCTGTTAAGTTTGGAGAACTGCCATAAGGTGTTCTCACAAGATGTGTATATTCACCAGTAACAGAAGCCAATATACGTTGATCTTCTTTCATCTCATTTACAGGAGAATCACTTTTTTGATAAAAGCGTTTCACATCATGCGTGATGCCATGAAGTCCTAATTGATGCCCTTCTTGATGAAGTCTTTCCACAGCTGCTGGGTGTTCTTTGATTTGCGGCCCGAGCATAAAGAATGTGGCCTTCACTTGCTGTGATTTTAGCACATCTAACATCTGATTTGATGTAGCAGAAGGGCCATCATCAAAGGTCAAAAAGATCGTTTGATCCGTTACATGTTTGTTTGGATTGATCTTAAAATGTGCATCTAATGTTTTTGGCGAATCATCTTTTGGTTTCAGACTTGTACTTGTGTCTCGAAATGGACTGCTCGCAGACACTTCATTCGGTTGATCTGCTGCCTGCATATTGGTTTTAGATATATCCCAAATGAAAAAAAGGATCAATGTCAGAATGACTAGACCAATTGCCTTTGAGAGCAGCATCGTGTTTGAAGGTGTCTGTTTTTTCGTAACCCGTTGCATTACAATCGCTCCAATAAATCAGTAGTTTGTGTCGAATCATGTAGTGGATTCTGTCTTTTTTCGCTGTTTTTTGTCGTGCTCATATGGAGTAAGTATACAGGAAAAAAGAGCCTATGAATATAGAAGATGCTAAAAAATTGGAATCTTTTTGGTTATGAATCTATATTTGTTACAATAGAAGGTTATCCAATCAAATGGATATGAAATAATTCTGAATAATCATTGAAACGTTTACATTTATCCGCTAAGATAGCATCAGATTCAACCATTAAGCGAAGCGAAGGGGAGATTCCATATGAAAGTATTGTACAATGGGGATTTTATTGAAAAAAAAGATGCACATGTTGATATTGAAGACAGAGGCTATCAATTTGGCGACGGAGTCTATGAGGTCATCCGCGTATATAATGGGACTTTGTTTACATTAAAAGAGCATACTGAGCGTCTATTCAAGAGTGCAAAGGAAATCGGCATTCATCTGCAAGGTACAGTATCCGATATGGAAGAGAATTTGAAGAAGCTAGTCGCAGATAATCAAGTGATTGATGGTGGCGTGTATATTCAAGTCACGCGAGGCGTCGCACCTCGTAAACATCAATATGGTGCACTTACCCCTCAGATTACGGCATATACATTTCAAGTGAAAAAGCCTATTCAAGAGCAGACAGCTGGTGCGAAAGCTCTATTGTCTGAAGATCTTCGCTGGTTAAGATGTGATATTAAAAGCTTAAACCTTTTATATAACGTCATGGAAAAGCAGAAAGCGTCTGAAGCTGGTGCGTTTGAAGCGATTTTAATAAGAGACGGCTTTGTGACAGAGGGAACGTCCTCGAATGTGTATGCCGTCATTGACGGTGTCATTCGTACACACCCAGCAAATAACCTGATTTTAAACGGCATTACACGTAGAAAGCTGCTAGAGGTTTGTCAGGAAGAAGGATGTCGTGTGGAAGAAACCCGCATGAGTAAAGACGAACTTTTGCATGCGCAGGAAATTTTCATTAGTTCAACGACAGCTGAAGTGATTCCAATTGTAGAGATAGATGGTCAGCCAGTTGGGGAAGGTGTTCCAGGGGAGATCACGAAGCGTGTACAGGAAGGGTTCCAGAAAAAAATTAAGCATGAAAGCGAAGCATCTATTTCTTCGTAAAAGGAAAAAGGCTGTAAACCAATGTTTACAGCCTTTCAGCGTGTAGACAAACCCTCGCATTCGGTGTCAGTCCTGCGTGCTGGTGCTCACGAATGTCAAATTCGCTCCGCGCCAGTACTCGTCCTTCCTAGGGCTGCAAAGGTTTTCTATCACGCTGAAAAGAAGACAAAGGGCTAAAATAAAGTTCATTTTAGCCTTTTGTGATGACATTTATTTCACGATCAGTACAGGTATATCTGATTTGGACGATAACTTTTCACTCACACTGCCAAAGAGCATTTTTTTCAATCTGCTTTGGTCACGTGCTCCCATGACGATGAGGTCTGCTGAAATCTCTTCAGCGTATTCGATAATCGCTTCTGCAGGCTCCCCTTCAACAATTTCAATTGCAGCTTCAAACTGCTCTTCATTTAACAGCATTCTTGCTTCTGCAACGACCTCTTCTGTATGATCTTCAAAAATCAAGGGACTTTGCTGTTCATCATGAGGTACATACACAGGGGGTGTTTGAAGGTCTGCCATGCCGCCTCCGATATAAGCGCCGCCAGTCATTGGGCGAGGTGCATCAAACACCTGTCTGCTGGATTTCCCATCATGAGCGTAGGCAACGGTTAGCTTGGCATGCAACGTTTTGGCTAAAGCGATTGCCTTCTTTAATGCTTTCTTACTGTCTTCATGTCCATCAAACGCAACGACCATCCGATCAGCTTGAAACAATGTCCTCATTCCTTTCAAAAGGAGTCTATACGTTCATGGTATACCCGATATCTGAAAAAGATACACATAAAGGGTGTGAACTTTTTGTTAGAAAATTTCATTTATTGAAAAATATTTATTGACAAAATAGTGACAGCCACTATAAGATAAAAAAAGATTCAAGAGCCAAAAGGAGGAAATGTCATGTGCAACATCATTGGAAGAATGAAATCAAACTGCATGAATGGGTTGATTCACGTGACAATTACACCTTCATTGGTCATTGAAAAGGGACTCGTATGTTCCAATTGATCGGATGAATCAAGGCGTATGTTGCGTATTTGTCAACATGCGCCTTTTTATCATGTATAAAAGAGGCGTACCAGTCAGCTGGTTGCCTCTTTTTTTGTTGTATACATTTCGTATCTCGAAATAATGGAATGCATCAACAACTAAATGAAGAGGAGTGAAAGCATGTGAACATGCCAAAGGCAAGACAAATGACAAAAGCTCAAAAAACGAAACAAGGTGACAATCAGGAAAATATAGAAAGCGGCTAGCTTTAAAAGGAGAGACAAACATGTTTTCAGTATTTGTGAAATTAGGCTGGTTCTTTAAACAAGAGTGGAGGCGCTATACAATCGCCATTACGCTGCTGCTCATTGTGAATGTGCTTGAAATGCTGCCACCGAGGTATCTAGGTCAAGCAGTTGATGACATTCGGTCTGGTCAATTTACAACATCCAGTATTCTGTTTTACGTAACCATTTTTTGCTTACTTGGTGTCAGTGTCTATGCGCTCACCTATTTTTGGATGTATCAGTTATTTGGCGGCGCAAATGTCATGGAGCGTGTGATGCGCGGAAAATTAATGCGCCACTTACTTAAGATGACACCCACCTTTTATGAAAAGAAAAAAACCGGAAATCTAATGGCACTAGGTACAAATGATTTGAATGCTGTGGCTTTAACAACAGGATTTGGCGTTTTAACATTAGTCGATTCCACTGCTTACATGCTCATGATCTTTTTTACGATGGGGCTGACGATCAGCTGGAAATTAACTTTAATGGCCATTATTCCAATGCCACTGATGGCGATTTTGATAGCGTTTTATGGCAGTAAAATTCATGAACGCTTTACAGTCGCTCAAGATGCATTTGGTGATATGAATGATCGTGTATTAGAATCAGTTGCCGGCATTCGGGTGATTCGGTCTTTTGTACAGGAAAAACAAGATGTTAATCGCTTTCGAGAAATGACAGATGATGTTTTTCAAAAAAATATGAGAGTGGCGATCATTGATTCATTGTTTGAGCCGACGGTGAAATTGCTTGTGGGGATCAGTTATTTAATCGGTATCGGTTATGGCGCATATCTTGTGTTCCAAAGTGATTTAACCATTGGTGAGCTTGTCGCATTTAACGTCTATCTGGGGATGATGATCTGGCCAATGTTTGCCATTGGTGAATTGATTAATATCATGCAAAGAGGAAATGCCTCATTAGACCGGTTGAATCATACACTCAGTTATCAACCGGATGTAACTGACGCAGCCAAGCCAAAAAGATTACAAGAGCCTGGCGATATTCAATTTGAACATGTGACATTTAGATATCCAACTTCCTCTAAAGATAATCTAACGGATGTCTCCTTTACTGTACGAAAAGGGCAAACGATTGGTATTACAGGAAAAACGGGAAGCGGAAAAACAACGATTGTCAAACAGCTTCTTCGTCAGTATCCGACAGGTGATGGAAAGATCTTGTTTTCAGGTGTTCCAATTGATGACATTGAATTGGATCAACTGTTCCAATGGATTGGCTATGTTCCGCAAGATCATGTCCTTTTCTCAAAAAGTGTAGAAGAGAATATGCGTTTCGGTCATAGAGACGCGAAAGAAGCTGAATTAGCACAAGCGATTAAAGATGCTTACTTTGAAAAGGATTTACGCCTTTTACCAGAAGGCTTGGAAACCATGGTTGGAGAAAAGGGAGTGGCGCTGTCAGGAGGACAGAAGCAGCGGATTTCCATTGCACGTGCATTATTAATTGATCCAGACATTTTGATTTTGGATGACTCGTTATCTGCAGTTGATGCAAAAACAGAAACGGCTATTTTAGAGAATTTAAGACAAAATCGTCATGGAAAAACGACATTTATTACAACCCACCGTCTATCAGCTGTTGAGCATGCGGATCTCATTCTTGTCATGGAAGAAGGGCGTATTGTTCAAAAGGGAACCCATCAAGCGCTTATTCAGCAAGATGGCTGGTATAAAGAGCAATTTCTGCGTCAGCAGCTGACAAATCAGCTGGAAGGAGGGGATGAGGCATGACAACAGGGAGAAGACTTCTTGCCTATGCACTCCTATATAAAAAAGTATTGTCTGTTGCTTTGATCTTTCTGATCATTGCAGTTGGTGCTGAGTTGACAGGACCTTTCATTGGGAAAAAAATGATTGATGATCATATTTTAGGTGTAGAAAAACCGTATGTTGAGGTAGATGAAAAAACAGATAAAACGGTTTATTACCAGGGAAATAACTATATAAGAAGTGACCGGCTACAGAATCAAAATGAAGCTGGAAAGCAAATCAATGTCGTGCAAGTCGGATTTGGGTACTATTTTGTGAATGAACCGATTCGCTTTGACGGGAGCCGGACAATAGAAGGGGATCAGCTCACCATTGAAAATGGGAGCGAGCGTGAGACGTATCAGGTACAGCGTTTATCCAAAGAGGAAATCTTCGCTTTTTATCAGCCGGAAATCAGTGGTTTGGTGCAGCTTGTTCTATTTTATTTTGGGATGCTCGTCATTGCGATTTTCTTTCAATATGGGCAGCACTATTTACTCCAGCGTATTGCAAATCGCATTATTCAAAAAATGCGAGTGGACGTATTTGAACATATTCAAACGCTTCCGATTCGGTATTTTGATAATTTACCGGCTGGAAAGGTTGTCGCGCGGATTACCAATGACACAGAAACCATTCGTGATTTATATGTCACAGTACTAGCGAATTTCGTCACGAGTGCCATTTACATGATTGGCATTTATATCGCCATGTTTTTATTAAATGTGAAGCTGGCGCTCATTTGTTTAGTGGCTGTTCCGATTATTTTCCTATGGTCGATGACTTACAGAAAGTTTGCGTCGGTTTACAATCATCGCATTCGATCCATCATCAGTGAAATTAATGCCAAGCTAAATGAAGCCATTCAAGGAATGACGATTATTCAAGCATTTCGACATGAACAAGCAACAAAAGAAGAATTTGATGAGCTGAATAACAATCACTTTCGATATCAGCGAAAGATGCTTCATTTAAATTCACTACTCTCACATAACTTGGTGAATCTGCTTCGGAACTTAGCATATGTCGCACTCATTTGGTATTTTGGCGGTGCGTCCTTAAGTGCCACGGGCATTGTATCGATTGGGGTGCTCTATGCATTTGTCGATTATTTAAATCGTTTGTTCCAGCCGATTACAGGCATTGTGAATCAATTTTCTAGATTAGAATTAGCAAGGGTTTCATCTGAACGGGTCTTTCGATTATTAGATGAGCCTGGTACTGAAGTGGAAGAACCGGTTCAGAAGAAAATCGAGGGGCACGTTCAATTTCAGGATGTTACCTTTGCGTATAATGAAGGGAAAAATGTATTAAAGAACATCACCTTTGAGGCGAAAAAAGGTCAGACGGTGGCACTCGTTGGACATACCGGTTCTGGGAAAAGTTCGATCATGAATTTGCTACTGCGTTTTTATGATATTCAGCATGGGGATATCCTCATTGATGGAAAAAGCATCTATGATCAGTCGCGCCAAACGTTGCGTAAACAAATGGGCATTGTACTTCAAGATCCTTATTTATTTTCTGGAACGATCGCATCCAATGTCAGTTTAGGAAATGAAGACATTAAAAGAGAAACGATTGAAACATCGTTAAAGCAAGTGGGCGCAGCAGAACTATTAAAGCATTTGCCTGAAGGTTTTGATGAACCAGTTGTTGAAAAGGGGAGTACTCTTTCCTCTGGGGAACGTCAATTGATTTCATTTGCCCGTGCACTGGCATACGATCCAGCGATCTTAATTCTAGATGAAGCGACGGCTAACATCGATACAGAAACAGAAGCCATCATTCAGCGGGCACTGGATGTCGTCAAAGAAGGACGAACCACTTTTGTCATTGCACACCGATTATCTACTATTAAGAAAGCTGACATGATTTTGGTGTTAGAAAAGGGTGAAATTGTCGAACGCGGCAGCCACGAAGAGCTCATGGAGCAAAGCGGACTGTATGCGCAAATGTACGAATTACAAAAGGGAGCTGTGACGAGCAGCTGATAGGATAAGCAGCAAAAGCCTCTTTCAATTTGAAAGAGGCTTTTTCATGGCAATGAAAAAAGTCGAGGCTTCATGATATGATCTCGACTTTTACTGGTTGTATATCATTTACACGAACTAAATGGTCAATAAGCGATACCGACGCGTTGATGCACAAATTCCTTTGAGTTTAACTGCTGATACAAAAAGTGTGCGGTATCTTCAACTGAAATTTTCTGTCCATCTATAGGGAGAAAATTCTTTTCATAGCGATATGACCGTGTCACTTCTCCATCTGGTAAATAGGTTGGGCAAATGATTGTCCAATCTAGTTCAGTTGATTGAAGAATTTCAAATGCTTTGGCATGTTCTTTAGCAGCTCGGGAAGTGGTTCGCCTTGATTCATTTGTTTCAAAGCGGTAAAGCTCAGGCTGCCGCCTTGCTTTTAAAATCCCCGCAGTGCCAATCGTTATAATTCTTGATGTTCCTGTTTGCTTCATGGCTTGTACGATATGCTCCATTGAAACAGATAAAGTATCATCACCATCTGTTGATAGACAGCTCACGACAATATCTGATCCTTTAATCGTTTCAAGGACATCCTCTTGATTTCTGGAATTGCCGGTGACTTGAAACATACCCGCAAGCATTTCTTCCCGGTTTGTCCGAATTAACGAGCGAACCATGTAACGATCATCTTCTTTTACGAAACGAAGAAATGCTTGTCCTACACGTCCATGAGCACCGAAAAGAGCTATTTTCATCTGATCGATCCCTCCACTACATACTATAAGTGAAAAGAACTTAAAATGGTACAGTTTTATGTCATGCTTTTTTTATAAAGATGAAAGGACCGAATACTATGAGCATATTCACATAATAGAGAGAGACCAACAAATTGTAGAAGTTCAAAATTCACACCTGAAATAATGTCCATGAAGATCCGCTCCTTTCTAATACATCATATGAATTCAAAAGGAATCGGTGAGGGATAAAACCAAAAAAAGAAGACACCATAAGAGGTGCCTTCTATGATCCAGATATGAAATTAAGCTTTTGTTCCGCCAAGGTTTTGCTGAGCGTAAGATACAAGACGTTTCGTGATTTCTCCACCAACTGAACCGTTAGCACGAGCTGTTGTTTCTGCTCCAAGGTTTACACCAAACTCAGAAGCGATTTCGTATTTCATTTGATCGATTGCTTGCGCTGCTCCAGGAACTAGTAATTGATTTGAACTATTAGAATTTGCCATGATGTGAATCTCCTTTTTATATATGATTTTTTTGGTTGGGTTTGCTGGAGTCGCACCAGCGAAATGACCAAGTCATTTGCCACTTGGCGAAACCCAATGCGGTAACTGCTTTGTACTAAATATTATGGTTCGCATCGAAAAAAACATACGGAAAAAGAACATGGTAAATGTTGTTTTCACATACAAAAAACCACCACCCAATGGTGATGGTTTGTGGAACGTCTTCTTATTCAGCTGAGCGGATGCGGAGCTCAGTCTCTGTATCAAAGAAGTGCGCTTTATTCATATCAATGGCAAGAGGGATCGTCTGACCTGCCTGAATATCTGTGCGAGAATCAACACGTGCAATAAACGTTTGACCAGCGAGAGAAGAATAAAGCATCGTTTCGGCTCCCATTAATTCAGCCACTTCTACGTTTGCTTCAATTTTTGTTCCTTCAGAAGCCTCTATAAACACAGGCTCATCATGGAAATCTTCTGGTCTGATGCCTAGAATCACATCTTTTCCGATATAGCCCTGACTGCGTAATACTTTCATTTTTCCTTCTGGTACACGAATGTGCGTATTCCCAATGGCAATGGCTCCGTCAGACAGTTTTCCTGTAAAAAAGTTCATCGCTGGAGAGCCAATAAATCCTCCTACAAAGACATTCTCTGGGTTTTCATACACATCCTTTGGTGCGCCAACCTGCTGAATAAAGCCATCTTTCATGACAACAAGCCGAGTAGCCATTGTCATAGCTTCTGTTTGATCGTGTGTGACATAGATGAATGTCGTCTGCAGCCGCTGATGAAGTTTAGAAATTTCGGCACGCATCTGAACACGAAGTTTAGCATCTAAATTAGAGAGAGGTTCATCCAAAAGAAAGACTTTTGCATCTCGCACAATGGCCCTTCCAAGTGCAACACGCTGTCTTTGACCTCCAGACAATGCCTTAGGTTTTCGATCTAAGTATTGTTCAAGTCCTAATATTTTTGCAGCGTTTCGTACCCGCTCATCAATTTCTGCTTTAGGAAATTTTCGAAGCTTTAATCCAAAAGCCATATTATCGTACACATTCATATGAGGGTATAAGGCATAGTTTTGGAAAACCATCGCAATATCCCGATCTTTTGGTGCCACATCATTCATTCGCTTGCCGTCTAATAGAAAATCCCCTTGTGAAATTTCTTCAAGGCCTGCAATCATGCGGAGAGTTGTTGATTTTCCGCACCCAGATGGACCAACAAACACAATAAATTCTTTATCCTCAATATGTAGATTAAAGTTATCTACTGCTGTTACTTTGTTATCGTACACTTTATAAATTTGATTTAGCATCATTTCAGCCATAGGTGGTAGCCTCCCAGTCTTTTTTGAAAGCGCTTTACTTATAAATGAAGTGTATAAAAAGGAAGGGTGTCTGTAAATGGACAACGTGCACAACATCTTATTTTCATTTTTAGGCAAGGTGCTCATGATAGGATCATTTAAGAAAGATCGAGAAGATTCATCATGAAATAAGCAGCTGACGCTTCTTGAAAATGCCGTATATCTAGCCCTGTCCGTTCAATAAATTTATCAATCCGATACTGAAGGCTGTTTCGATGAACATATAACGCTTTTGCTGCCTGCGATGCATTTAAATTACACTGCATATAGGTCGTGAGAGTCCGGTAAACGTCCCGATCAAAGATTGTTTCTATAAATGCATCTGAAATAGCGGCAGAAACCATGTCTGTATCATGGCGAATGAAAGCAGGTAGACATTGATAAAATGTTGCAACCCCTGACCTAAGTTTTCCTTGCTTCAGATGCCATAAAAAGAGCTGATGTTCATTTAATAATCTCATTTTTAAATTTCCATTCGGCAAATGCAGCTGTCCTTGCATGAAGACAACGTCTGTTAAAAAATCACTTGTGATGGCTTGAGACAAATCATGTAGCTGTTCAAGTTGACCATTTTCTGATGTAGCATTTGTTTGAATGAGCATAGCTGTTTCAGTGCCTGTCCATATGAAATGAATATGTTCGAGGCTGCTGTTCACAGCCTCTTTTATTTGCTGCCTTTGTTCTGCTTGGTGCTCCATTTTAAAAAAATGAACACGGACAGATTGATCAATGGTGATTGATTTGTTTTCAAAGAGATAGCTGTACCATTTCTGTTCTTCTTCCGTCTCCTGCGTATGAGGTACATCAATTGGTGTGAGGAATGAATTGAGAAGAAGCGTTTCTCTTTCTGTTAGCTCCGTTTTGTTTACTCCGAAAATTTCGCCTTCGTCTGTTTGATACCAGAGAATTTGTTTATCATTTGTTGGTGAACTGATGATATGGTGTCCGTAAACAAGTTTTAGTTTTTCTAACATGGCGAGGCTCCTTAAACAGTTTAATCATACACATGGAATAGCATTAATTCGTGGATTTCTTCTTTTAAGGTTGGTTCAACTTCATGAGGCGGAAGCTGAGAGCCCCATTCAATATCACCCGTTTTGTGATAAATGCCTTCATAGTGTGAACCATTATGAAAAAAGGATATTTTCCAGCCAGGTAATTGCGCTTTTTTAAAGAGAGGTTTCCATTGAAAATGAGAAATCATATCATCATTGCCTCCTTGCTTTTATTGATGAAACAATAAATACACACGACAATCCGGAAACAACCTTGAACTTGGTTTTATTGTATCTCATCTGATGAAAAGAGCATAGGGAAAGCACAGATTTCAGAGACATGAAAAGAAAACATCAGTAGGCGTTTGCATGGTCTATAGGAGTAAGAGCCATTTGTGTTAGGTAAGATGCGTATTCAACGATTCTTTTCCCAATCAGCCATTCTGAGTTTTTCAATGGTGCATGCAGAAAAATCTCGCGGCCTGGACGAGAATTGGCTTCAAACATCCAGATAGCACCCAAGTGATCAATACCTAAGTCAAAGCCAATTTCCCCAATCAGACCAGGCATTTTTTCATCTATCACACGACTAAGTGCGAGGGCAGTATCAGAGAGCTCTTGCAAAATCTTCAAACGTTTCTCTGCATCAGGAAAGATATCATACAGTGTTTTTACTGAACCACCATGCAGTTGATGGGTTGTGACAGTGTGATCTCCTGAAACTTTTCCAGCAACGGCTGTAACAGTCCAATGACCATACTTATTTTTATTCGTATGAATTCTGAAATCCAGTGGTTGATTGTCTATTTGAAGAAGCTCAATGCCTTGTTGTGCAATCAAGTCTTGCATTGCACAATCTTTTCGCAGTTTTTTCACGAAATGGTCTACGGAATGATATGAAGTGCATTTCCCTTTATTTGAGCAGACAGTGATCCCGTTTTCCGTCTTCTTTAACTGATAAATACCGTCTCCGTGACTGCCGTTTGTTGGTTTTAAATAAATGACATGATGCAGATGAAGGAGTGTTTCTATTTTATTTAAAGCATCAACAGGATCTAATCGTATGGAATGTGGTAAGAAAGAGCTTGTTTTTTCATCTGTTAATAGCTGTTCATGAATGTCCCATTTATTAAAAAAATAAGGGTTGAACCAAGGGATATCGTAGTCTTGAGTGAGTTTTCGTTTTGTTTCTTGAATGAATGCCGACTGAGCAGCCTTTCTATTAGGCAGCCGGTCATAAACAACGGATGGGAGGGGCATCTGCTTTTTTACCCAGCGCTCCTCTTGGTAAAGCAAACCGTCTACTATTCCTTTATCCCAATCGATCGAATGAGTACCAAAAAGATATGCAAAACCAGCATGCTGCCTGCAAGATTGCAGCAGTTTTATAAAATAGGAAGATCTTGCGCCTAAAGGTGCTGTATTTTGTTCGAATCCTGCAGTGAAAATGCCGATGAGAGGTCCTATATAGAGTGTATGTTGAACTAATATGACATCAGCTTTCGTTTTGTATGGAATGAGTAAAGTGCGATAAAGGTCTTCTGATAATAAAATCCTTTGTGATTGATGATGATAGGAAATGGTGAAATCATCTACTAAACAAGAACCTAAAGCAATAGATAAAATTGCCTCCTGCTCTTTAAACTGAGCAGGGAGATGTACTGTTTTTTCACTTGCTGAATGAGGAGCGATGATGTAGCGTTTTCTCTTCATAAGGAACCTCCTTTTCTTCAGCCATCATCGATTTGGCATGTTCAAGTATGGTCTGAATCAATTGATTCTCCCTCTCAGGGTAAGCTTTTAAAAAAGAGGATCGTCCTGGCTTTGATCTTACATTTGAGATGAAAAGTCTGCCTTCATTTGTATGAAGCAAGTCTATAGCGAATTCAATACACGGTGAGAAAGTTTTGTCTATAAACGCTGGAAGAGATGACTGAATGGAGGCAATATCATCTAACAGCAGCTCTTTGATGTGTGGCTTTAATGAGTTTAAGTAGTGATCAAAGGCTACCACATGAATGGAATTTTGTGTATTGCTTAAAAGGCTGTTTTCTACTGATGGTTTTGTATGAATCCCCATGCTATTCCATTGATTTTGTGAATTTTTTATAAGAAAAATCCTAATTTCATTGAATATAACGTCTTTTTGATCATTCGTGTTAAAAAATTGAAGGAAAGATCGGCCGATATACTTTTTGCACCAGCGCACAACCTCTGCTGAATGTGAAAAGGTGATGATTTGCTTAGCGTTTAGCTGCACAGTAATGAGTGATTTGTCTCTTAAAGAAATGAAGCAAGAGGGTGCTGCGTGCTGTTGAGAAAGCGGCTGTATTTTACAATATCCGCCCTTTCTAACCAAGTTGAGAAGGTCTGAAGGCTCTGTCAATAGAGAGCAGACAGGTAAGTATGGTTGTAAAGAAGGGAGGAGACGGAGCTGCTCGAATAGCCGCATTTTATTTGAAATTCCAGTATTCAAAAAAACGGTTTTTGGATACTTTTTTAACCAATTCATGATAGGTTTTGCTTTTTTTGATTGTGCGTCATGCTGATAAAGACAACGATCATAAATCAAGTCAGGAATCTGAAATTCTGACGCTTCAAATCCTTTGCCAGTCTTAAATTTTTGACCGTGAATGACATTTGAAGCAGGCTTTAAATCTAGAGGTGAAAAACGAACAACTTCTAAATCAAAAGAAGAGGCTGCTTTGGCAAGCTGATGTGTGAATGCTTCTTCATGCTTCGGAGAAAGAGTGACAATGCCGAGCGTTGACGTCATGAAACAACACCTACTTTTCAAATTCTTTTTTTAACATCTGAAAAACACTTTTTGGTGATTTTACATAAACTTGGCGTTCCTATATCATTACGACAGATCGTTGTCTCATATGTCACATTGAATGCTTCATTTGCTTGGACTCTTGACAACAACTATAATACGTATAGAAAAAAACAATAAACTTCAGGTGTTGTTTGAAAGGTAGATGACGACTTTGGATATATTCACAACGTTTATCTTTATGATTGTGATAGGTGCAGTGATAGGGGCAGCAACAAACCATCTCGCAATTAAAATGCTTTTTCGTCCGTATAAGCCATATTATTTATTTGGGAAGCAGCTCCCATTTACACCGGGTCTCATTCCTAAAAGAAGAGATGAAGTAGCCAAGCAGGTTGGCGTCATGGTGATGGAGCATTTACTAACGCCAGAGGGTATTAAAAAACGATTTGAATCATCAGAGGCAAAGCAAGAGATATTGCAGGCAGTGCACCGATATATTGATAAAGGTGCTGATATGGAAATGACGGTTTTCTCTATGTTAGAAAAATACGGTTTTTCACAGGCTGACGTTAAAGCTGACGCATGGCTTCATCAGTGGACTGATCATAAGCTCCACTCACTGCTTGAAAAGTATGATCAGCAAACGCTGTCTGAGCTGTTGCCACAGGATGTAGAAAATAAGCTTGCATCCAAAATTCCAGATGCCGCAGATTATATTTTAAAGAGAGGCATTCATTATTTTGAAAGTGATGAGGGAAAAGCAAGACTCGGTCATATGATAGATGATTTCTTAAAAGAACGAGGAATGCTTGGCAGTATGGTCCAAATGTTTTTAGGGAATTCAAGTTTAATTGATCGCGTGCATCCTGAAATGATGAAGTTCTTAAAGAATGCAGAGACAAAAAGGTTTTTATCAGATCTACTTGTTCAAGAATGGGACAAGGTAAAGCAATTTTCTTTACATGAGCTTGATGAAAAATGGAATGTGAAAGAGCTTCTATTTAGTGTGAAAAAGCAATTGCTTTCACATTTTTCTACAAAGGTTCTGTTAGATAGACCAGTAGGAGTTTACATCAGTGCAGTAGCGGATGATCTTAAGACCAAATTTGCTCCATCTCTCATTGATAAAGGGATTGAAGCCGCATCTAATGCGCTTGAGGGACTGCTCGCAAAGCTCCAATTTGAAGAAATTATTCGTGAACAAATTGAACTTTTCCCGCTTGAAAAAATGGAAGAGCTTGTGATCAGCATATCTAATAAGGAGCTGAAGATGATCACATTTCTAGGCGGTCTTTTAGGTGGATTGATCGGTGCTGTCCAAGCGATTTTTGTCACCTTATTCTAAGGCAAGATCGAGAAATTTCGATGAATTTATTGTATATATGTGAAACGAAAGCCATAGTTTGTTATAGTGGAGTGGTGTCCGCCGATCCATATCGGTGATAACGGATAGAAAGGAGACATAACATGTCTGTAAATCTTTATGATGTTGCATATGACCTTGAAAAAGCACTGCGTCATAGCGAAGAATATTCAGCTTTAAGAAATCTTTATGATGAGGTAAATGGGGATGAGTCCTCTAAAAGAATGTTTGAGAACTTCCGTGACATTCAAGTAAACCTTCAACAAAAACAAATGACTGGGCAAGAGATTACACAAGAAGAAGTAGAGCAAGCGCAAAAAACGGTTGCACTTGTGCAGCAGCACGATAAAATCTCTCAGTTGATGGAAGCAGAACAACGCGTAAGTGTTCTCATCGGTGAATTAAATAAAATTATCATGAAGCCTCTTGAAGAGCTTTATGGAAATGCAGAAGAAAATTAATTGAAAGGGCGATCATATTCGCCCTTTTTTTCATTCATATCGCCGCTTGTATATCTTTAAAAAAAGGGTTGTCGAAGCTCGTAAATTCTGCGATAATACTTATTGAAAGTGCTTTCAAAAAAGCGCTATCGTGATGAATTGGGTGCGTTCCACTTTGGATTTACGGCGATGAGCCAAATGAGAGAGAAGCGCTTCTGGGAGAAAAGCAAAGCATAAGGGGATATGATATAAGCAATGCTTTGGTGTGTGAAAGATGAGGGGATCATGGGGAGCTTCATCACGCCATTGTTACGCATCCAAACCATACATAAAAAAAAGCCTAGGGGTAGGCTTTTTTTATTTGCGATTGAGGCATAAAACAAGGGCTGCTTCAACTGCATGTTCTAAAGCGCTAAGCTAGGGCATATCCTCATCGTAAGTACAGTCATCAAGAAGGGGGATGCCTCAGTGTCAAAAAAGCTACTTGCACTCAATATAGATGGAACGTTACTTCGTTCCAATGGGAAAATCCATTCCGCTACAAAAGAAGCTGTGGAATATGTTAAGAAAAAAGGGGTTTACGTGACGATTGTCACCAACCGTCATTTTCGATCTGCACAAAAAATTGCCAAGGCGTTGAAAATACCAACTTCAACTCTTGTGACGCATAGTGGTGCATTTATCGCGGATAAGCTTGATGAGCCGCTCCATGTGAAGAAATTAACGGAAGAGAAAACATTTAATCTTGTGCAGATCCTTGAAAGCTTTGATTGTAATGTTCGCTTGTTACATGAAAAATTCTCAATCGGCAATCGGAAAAAAACACAGTCTCAATTGATGGGAAAAACGTTGATTCATCCGTCTGATCCCATTTTCTATCCCGTTCAATTTGTTGAATCATTAAGTGATATGCTCATGGATGAACCGGTTAGCACACCTGTCATTGAAGTGTATTCGACGGCAGCACTTCAGCCTGAAATCCACACAACCATTCAACAAGCATTCCCATCTGTGGATCTGATTAAGATCAGTGATGAGAAAATGAACATTGTATGCAAAGGGGTATCGAAAGAAGCAGGACTTTCTCTTTTAACTTCAGCACTAGGTTTTACATTAGAAGATACGGTCGTGATCGGTCACGGGACAGACGACATCCCGATGCTTGAGTTAGCTGGCTTAGGCGTTGCGATGGGGAATGCACCTCATTCGGTCAAACGTAAAGCCGATTGGGTGACACGTTCTCATGATGAACAGGGTGTTGCTTATATGATCAAAGAATACTTTAGAATGCAGCAAAGGGAAGGTTTTTTACATCAATTTGATATTAAACGATAATACAGTGAAGGCCCTGTCTATTAAGAAATGGCAGGGCCTTCGTCTGTTCTCTTCATTGCTTTTCCTAGATGAATTTTGTAAAATGAAACAAGTTTGAAGATAAAGGTGATACGATGCGAATTTTAGTTAAAGGGCTGTCTGATGAACGATTTCATCGACCGCTTGTCAATATAGCCAATTTATTCGAGGAAGATAGTGAAGTGCTGTTTGATTCAGGTGAAGCAAACGATGGCCTAGTGATGGTGTTTGATTGGAAAGAAACCCATGGTATGGTGGAGGCTTCTGGCCATATTGCTGGATCAGATATGACGAGCCGTTTTACAAGAGAGATGCCAGAGGGCTTGAACGATAAAGAGCGCTGGAAGCAAATCAAAAACACTGTGCTGTCTGTTTATTTACATCTGCTTCAGGAATATACAGGAATGACGCAAAAATGGGGGATTCTTACGGGGATACGCCCTACGAAATTACTTCATAAGATGCTAAGAGAAGGCATGACAAAGGAAGAAGCACATGCTGCGTTAAAGCGCGATTACTTGATTCATGATGAAAAGATCCATTTGATGCAGGAGATTGTTGATCGTCAAATCAAAGCCATTCCAGATCTGTACGATCTACAGGAGGAAGTGAGTATTTATATCGGTATTCCTTTCTGTCCAACAAAATGTGCTTATTGCACGTTCCCTGCTTATGCCATTCAAGGACAAGCTGGAAGAGTGGGAACGTTTCTTTTTGGGCTGCATTATGAGATGCAAAAAATGGGCGAATGGTTAAAGGAACATGGGATTAAAGTGACGACTGTTTATTTTGGCGGAGGTACTCCAACGAGTATTACAGCAGAAGAAATGGATTTGCTGTATGAGGAGATGTATCGCTCTTTTCCAGATGTGAAACATATTCGGGAAGTCACTGTAGAAGCGGGACGACCTGATACGATTTCACCTGATAAGCTGGAAGTGCTCAACCGTTATCATATTGACCGGATTAGTATCAATCCGCAATCATATGAGAATGAAACACTGAAAGCGATTGGCCGGCACCATAGTGTGGAAGAAACGATTGAAAAGTATCATTTATCAAGGCAGTATGGCATGAATAATATTAACATGGACTTAATCATTGGGCTGCCAGGAGAAGGGCTAAAGGAATTCCAGCATTCCTTGAACAAGACAGAAGAACTGAAGCCTGAATCTTTAACGGTGCATACACTTTCCTTTAAGAGAGCGTCTGAAATGACCCGCAATAAGGAAAAGTATCAAGTGGCAGACCGAGAAGAGATCACACGTATGATGGATGAAGCGGTTGCTTGGACAAAGGCACATGACTATCATCCGTACTATTTATACAGACAAAAAAACATTTTGGGGAATCTCGAAAATGTCGGGTATTCGTTAGATGGACAGGAAAGTTTGTATAATATTATCATTATGGAAGAGGTGCAGACGATCATTGGCATTGGATGCGGCGCTGCGAGTAAATTCATTGATCCGCGAACCGGAAAAATTACGCAGTATGCCAATCCAAAAGATCCAAAGTCTTATAATGATCGTTATGAGCACTATACGGAAGAGAAGATTCAGTTTCTTGAGTCATTATTTGTTTCTCACATGTAAACACTGCGGTGACGCAGTGTTTTTTTCATTTGTAAAAGGGTATATAGGGGGTAAAAAGGTAAAGCAGGTGTACATATGATGGATGTGATCGGAATTGGGATTGGGCCAGCAAATTTAGGATTGGCCGCTTTATTAGAGGAGTATGAAGATGTGACATGCTGTTTTTTTGAACAGGAAAGCGAATTTGCTTGGCATCCTGGTATGCTCATCAAAGGAACGGACTTACAAGTTTCCTTTCTAGCGGACCTTGTGACAATGGCTAATCCAAGGAGCAAGTATACATTTTTAAATTATTTACATGAATCAAACAGGCTTCACCGCTTTTATACATTTGAACAATTTGATATCCCCCGGAGAGAATTCAATGAGTATTTATCATGGGTTGCAGGTGAATTAGATAGCTGTCAGTTCGGGATGAAGGTGGAAGAAGTGACCGACTGTGAAGACGGGTATCTTGTAAAAGTTCGGCGGTTGAAAGATGGGGCGCTTTCTGAATATCGTGCAAAGCATGTCGTCCTTGGAACTGGAAGCAAGCCGATGATTCCTGTCGATGTGCCAGAAGCTGCGTTGCCGCATGTGACCCATAGCAGCCGTTATGTAGATCAACAAAAAGAACTTCATGAAGCTGAAACGGTGGCGGTGATTGGTTCAGGTCAAAGTGCAGCTGAAATTTTCTTAGACCTGCTTCAGCATCAGAAGAAAGGACAGAAGCTTTCATGGTTTACACGTTCAAGTGAATTTAGAGAACTAGAGACAGCGGAGCTTGGTCAGGAGCTATTTACACCTAAGTATGTGGAATATTTTCATTCCCTTCCTTATGAAGAACGGATGAACACATTGCCTAGACTGGCAGGATTAAGGAATGGCATAGATGCATCGACGCTTTCTCGTATTTATCAGGAATTGTACCATCGCTCCGTTTCAGGAGAAGAGCCTTCTGTACTCATTCAGCCAATGACGGAGCTTGAAGCGATACATATGGAGGATGAGCAGCAGGTAGAGCTGCATTTGAAACAATGGCAGCTGAAGAAAGAAAAGAAAATCACAGCCGATCATGTGGTATTGGCTACAGGATATACGCCTAATATTCCGGAATGGTTTAGCGTATATGAACCATTGATTGAATGGGAGAGCGATAAGCATTTTAAAGTGACAGACGACTTCAGGCTTGTGTTTAAAGACAAACGGTCTCATCATTTCTTTACATTCACGAACCTCGATCACTCTCATGGAACAGCGGCGACCAATTTAAAACTATCGATCTACCGCAATCAGAAAGTCATCCGAACCATTCGCGGGGATACGAAAGAACAAGTGAAGCAAGAAACGGCATTTCAGCAATTTGAATAGATATAAAAAAAGGGCCCCAGCACAGGGCCCTTTTCAATTAAATGGTTGTTTCTCTTTTTACTTTTGGTTTTTCAGTTTTCCATTTGAAGATTTTGTTTAGGATTTGATAGATACGCTTTGATTCTTTCGTCACTAGCGGTCCTAAAATCGCAAGGATTAATACATATAATGCAGCAAATGGCTTCAATGTAGCGGCAAGCCCGCCTGCAATCCCAAGTTCGGCTACAATGATGGAAAACTCTCCTCTTGATACGATGGTTAATCCAATATTAGAAGAGGCTTTATGAGAGAAACCGGCTCTTCTTCCAGCAAACATCCCGGCGGTGAAGTTCCCGATCAAGGTGAGAATGACAGCACCGATCGCAAGCCAGAAGGCATCTCCTAATGTAAATGGATCAATACTTAGTCCAAAGCTGAAGAAGAACATGGCGCCAAAGAAATCTCTAAAAGGAACAACGAGATGTTCAATGCGGTCTGAGTGCTCTGTTTCTGAAAACACAAGACCGAGTAAGAGAGCGCCAATGGCCTCTGCGACATGAATCGTCTCTGAAAAACCAGCCACGAAGAACAAAGCGGCAAAAATGACAATGATAAATACTTCATTTGAACGGATATCGAATAGTTTGTTTAATAGTTTTGGCAGCTTACGCGCGATGATAAAGAAAATCATCATGTAACCAAAAGCGATTAAAATAGATAATAAGGCACCGCCAACGGACGTGGCATCTCCAAGGACAAGACCGGATACGACAGATAAATAGACGGCGAGAAAAATATCCTCAAACATAATAATCCCAAGAATTAACTCTGTTTCAGGGTTCGCTGTCCGTTTTAAATCGACAAGGACTTTGGCGACAATGGCGCTGGATGAAATGGTGATAACGCCTGCCATAATGAGAACTTCAAGGAATCCAAAGCCTGTGATAAACCCATAAAGCAATCCTAAGCTAAAGTTGATCAAAATATAAATAGATCCGCCGACTGCAATGGATTTACCCGATTTTATGAGTTTGCCGACAGAGAACTCAAGCCCGAGGTAGAATAGAAGGAACAGGACACCCATTCTACCAAAAAACGAAATAATCTCGGTGCTCTCGATAAACTTCAAATCAATGATCCCGATGGTTGGTGCATGCGGACCAACAATCATCCCGAGGACAATGAGAAAAGGAATGATAGAAAATTTAATTTTATTGGCGATTAAGCTGGCAATGGCGATGAGAATAAGCGCCGTTCCAACTTCAAAGACTAAATGATCCATTCATCACTCTCCCCCTCTAGAAAGAAAATCACGTATCAATCGCTTCAAGTGTTTTCTTTCGCCTGAAATGACCATCGTATCATTTGCTTGAATTATCGAATCGGCACCGGGGTTGAGTAATTTTTCATTTGTATGTTTAATGATCGCAATGACGGTGACTTCATAATTTTGTCTCACATCTAAATCGCCGAGTGTATGTCCAACCGCTTTTGCGTCTTTTTCTACCTTAAACCATTCAATGATCAAATCATTGAACGCCATTTCAATCGTTTCAAGTGCTTGCGGCTTATACACCATACCGCCAATAATGGCAGCAATTTGCCGGGCTTCAGCATCATCGAGAGAAATGGTGGACAGTACTTCATCTGGATCTTCATCGTCGAAACGATAAATCTCCCGTCTGCCATCATCATGAATCACAATCGTCATCTTTTCTCTATTTCTCGTTTCAATTTCAAATTTCTTTCCAATCCCAGGAAGATCATTTTCTTTAATGTTCATTTTATCCCTCCGAATATGATAGGTTTTGTTTTTCATATAGTGAGTACGGATGAAATAAAATGAATCAGTCGAGGTAATTTGATTGGTACATAATGGGGATTGCACACTTCATTTCTAAAAAACATAAATCAATAGATAACGCAGTGGCTGGTGCAAGCTTTACAAGAAAAGCTTTTGAAGCGCCTATTGATAACCTCTGTTTTAACAGAAGAGATGCGGCATGTTTTTTTGAGAATGGAGGTGTCTTCACAGCGTTGATTTCTTCATCATAAATCGATGGAGAAATCAGGCCTGGTGTGCTCGCTTCTGCTTGTGAAGCAAAAACGACATTTGAAAAGGGAGAAAACATGACGATGCAGCTAATCAATATACATATGGAACTTCTTATCAATCATTCTCCCCCTTTCATATGATGTTTTATTTCTTATTTTACTATATAAAAATATATTTCTCGTTTCAACAATTATGCTTATTTTAGTATCAGTTGATCTTGAAATTTTTTATGTAGAGGAAAAGGAATTGCTTGATGGAAATTGAAGTAAGTGATGAGCTTGAAAAGAAAGAGGGGGAATGGATGATGACATATATCAATTGTCAGGTAGATGGGGATATTTTTGAAATCGTTTTCAATAGGCCTGAAGCGTATAATTCGTTTCATGTTGACATGTTTGCTGAATTGAAGGAAGCGTGTGATACAGCGAGTGAGAGCAGTGCGAAAATTGTTGTACTCAAGGGGATGGGCAAAGGGTTTTCAGCAGGCGGAGATATTGGCATGATGCTAAAGCAAGATCGTGAAGAAGATTTTCATCGCGTGATGGATCTGATCGAGGGAATTACACTTTCTTTAGCCAGTATGAAAAAAGTGACGATTGCACTTGTCCACGGGGCAGCGGCTGGTCTTGCTTTTAGCTTTGCCCTTAGCTGTGACTATTTGTTTATGCATCAAGATGCTAAACTTGCCATGAACTTTAATGGAATCGGGTTAATCCCAGATGGCGGAGGGCATTTTTTCCTCACCAAAAGAGTTAGTGAACAAACCGCTAAACAATTGATTTGGAGCGGGCAAAAGCTGCCGGCTGAAGAAGCGCTCAAGCTTCGCCTTGCAGACGGCGTGTTTCAAGATGAGGTGGATACGTATCAGAAAGCGTGCGTCAAGCCGTTTTTAAATATGCCGCTTCAAGCCTTTGTTGAAACAAAGATGATTTATTTTCAGCAGTCAGAATCACAGCTGTTAGCCGTTCTTCAAAAAGAGCGTGCTGCACAAGCTAGACTGAGACAAAGCCGTGATTATCAGGAGGGTGTTCAAGCGTTTTTGGAAAAAAGACGTCCTGTGTTTCATTAAATAGAAGAATGAATGGCCGGCGGATGCCGGCTTTTTTAACGTTCAAATAAAAGAAGTTTACCTGCATCATTTACGAGCCGGTGAGAATGCTTTGTGTATTGTTGTTCGATTAAACGATGACGTCCTAATTCTTTTGCTTTTTCATCACTATCTGTGGTGATTTTTTCGTTTAATAAGGTTTCACCTGACGAATCAAATACAGTCAAAAAGTAGGTTTTCTCCATCTCTGATCTTCCCTTTCTTCTTGTTTTTTAATGAATTATACAAGGAGGAAGTTAAAACCTCTTTTTTTACCCCTAAAAATGTGTTTTTTAGAATAAGAGCGATAGAACGTGCATTCGTAAAAACGGCGTGATAAAATATGGACAACTACAGTAACGTACAAGGAGATAGACGTTTGACGAAGCTCACTTTTATTCATGCCGCAGATCTTCATTTAGATAGTCCGTTTGCGGGAATGTCCAATATACCGAACCGAATTTTTAAGAGGTTGAAAGAAAGTACATTTCAAAGTGCCAAGAACATGTTTGAACTTGCAATTGATCGAGAAGTAGACTTTATGCTGCTTAGCGGAGATCTATTTGACGAATCGAATCGTAGCCTAAAAGCACAGCTTTTTTTAAGAAATCAGTTTCTTCAGCTGCAATCACACGGGATTGAAGTGTTTATTATTTATGGTAATCATGATCATTTAGGTGGTGAATGGACACCAATTGAATGGCCAGAGAATGTTCACGTTTTTTTGAGCAGTACGCCAAGTGAGCAAGCCTTTTATAGAGAAGGTCAGCTTGTGGCAAGTATTTATGGGTTCAGCTACAAAGAGCGAGCGGTCCATGAAAATATGACACCTTATTATGAAAAAACAACAGATGCCCCCTATCATATTGCCATGCTTCACGGCACATTAGCAGGTCAAGAAGGGCATGATGCATATGCACCATTTCAGCTACAGCAGCTTCTAGCGCGGGATTTTGATTATTGGGCGCTTGGACATATTCATAATCGGGCTCTTCTGCATGAAGATCCAATGGTGATCTATCCTGGAAACATGCAAGGAAGACATATAAAAGAAACAGGAGAGAAAGGCTGTTATGTCGTTTACCTATCTGAAGATGCTCAAAGAGCGGAGTTTATGAGCTGTTCAGATGTCATCTTTGAGACATTGACAATAGATATCACACATACCGCTCATATGACCGATCTTGTGATACTTGTGGACAAAAAGATGAGTGGACTGAAAGAGAGAGGTGTTCCTCATTTTGTGAAAATCGAACTAACTGGCGATGCTCCTGCTTATATGGAGCTCACGCAGCTTGAAGTGCTTGAGGAGCTGATGGCTGTTCTTCATGAACAGGAGGAAGATGAAGACTTGTTCGTTTGGGTGATGTCGATTGACTGCCGGACACATGAAGATGCCGTCTATCCAGAAGATTCTTTTTTGACAGAACTAACAGCAGAAATTGCCGAGTTTGATGCGTATGATGAGCTGCTTTCACCGATCAAGCGTCATCCAACCTATAGAAAGGCAGGAAGAGCTTTTACAAAAGAGGACGAGATCGATATTAAAGAAGAGGCACAAAGGCTGCTGGCAGAACAGCTGAAGCAATTATGAGAAAAGGAGAGGCATGATGAAAATACGTTCACTCCATATTGCGAATTTCGGGAAATTTTCCAATCAAACCTTCCACTTTTCTGATGACGGTTTTCAGTTAGTTTATGGCCTGAATGAATCGGGGAAAACGACATTGAAGGCGTTTATTGAATCGATGTTATTTGGTTTTTCCAAAAGCCATATGTATAAGCCAAAGCATGGCTCATTTTATGGCGGGTCTCTTACATGTTTAGATGAGGAATTAGGTGTGATTCATATTGAAAGAACATCTGATCATGGCGGCCAAGCTCAGGTGTTGCTGCCAAATGGTGAAGTGAAAGATGAAGCGTTTCTACATGCGATGTTAAAGGGAACGGATCGCAGATTATACCAATCGATCTATTCTTTTGACGTGTTTGGTCTGCAAAATGTACAAGCATTAAATCAAGATCAAATAGGGGAATTTCTACTCTTTTCAAGTTTGTTTGGCTCAGATGCGGCATCCAAAATGGACAGTAGGTTGCTAAAACAGCAGGAGCAGCTTTTTAAACCGAATGGACGTAAGCCTGAATTAAATCAGCAGCTTGATCATGTAAAAGAGCTGTCAAGTAAGTTGAAACAGGCCAAATTGGTAGAAAGTCGTTATACCGCAAAGAAAAAAGAACAAGCTGAATTAACCGAAAAGGTAGAAATGCTTCAGCATGAAATGAGACAGACTGAAGAAGAGATTCAGCTTTTGACTGAACATATTCGACTTTATCCTATGATAGAAAACAAGATAGAGTTAAAAAAAGATTTGGCTAGTTATCCAGAACGAGTCAAACGGTTTAGACCGGAAACCGCGCATGAACTTGATAAATTAGAATCACACCTTCAGCCAAAAAAGGCGCAAGTGACGGCACTGAAACAAAAATTAGATCATTTGCAAACGTCGCTCACGCAAGTTCAGCCACTCTATGACAAGGATACGGTATTGGAGATGAAGCGAGTCATAGCTGAATCATCTGATGCTGAACTTGTGAAGAAACGCTTAGCAGAAGGGAAAACAGAGCAGAATTCTTTGAAACAAAAAATAGAAGAAGCATCAGCGAAGCTGAAGTGGCAGCGTCCAATCAAGCTTGACCAGCTGGATGATTCACTTGACTTTGAGTGGGAATTAAAAGAGGCTGTGAGCCAATACGTTCGTTTAATGGATAGGAAAACGCAGCTCGATGACCGGTTTGATCATGCAAGACATGAGCTAGAAGAAGCGGAAACCGCTCTAAAAGGATTAAAGGAACAGTCCGTTAAAGAGCAAGATGCAGAAGATGTCAGGGGCACAAGGGCTACAGTGAAACAGAAGCATTCCAGAGTGTGGTTATTCCCGCTGATGTTCGTGCTATGTGCTATCATTCTCACGGTCTTATTCGTTTTAGCAGAGAGCTGGGTGACGTTACTGTTTGCAGGATTTTCCGTATTTATCTTGATTGCTATTTATCCAGTGCTTAAACAGACTCAGATGAAGGAAGCAAACGACAGTAACGCCTATCATTCTTTTCAAGTTCAAACAGCTTCAGCTGAAACGCTAGTGAAGCAAAAGGAGCTTTTATACGAAAGAATGATACAGCAATATGAAGACTGGGAGCGGGAACTGGAACCTGTACAGCAGCAAGTAGAAGATATGAGAAGGCAGCTGGGGTTGTCCTCAGAGCTCTCATTCCTTGTGGAAGCTTTCCATATCTTGAAACAATTAAAAGCGAATACAGCGGCATATGAGGCGCTTAACAAGGAAATAGAGATGCTCACACAGCAGCAATCGACCTACGAGCAAAGAGTTTCAGCGCTCATGAGTCTCCTTCAAAGAAAAGAAGGGACCATTCAAGAGAATATCTCAGCCTTTCAAGAGATATTGAAAGATGAGGAAAAAAGAGAAAAAGAACGTCAGACATTGCACGTATCCATTCAGCATGTAGAGCACCAGCTGACAACATTAGAAGGAGAAGTTCAATATTATGAAAAACAAACGGACGAGCTTTTTCGAAAAGTAGAAGCAGCGTCAAAAGAAGATTATCATGTCCTATCTCATCTATCCAAAGAATACCGGGAGCGGCTGTACAATTTGCAGCAGCTGAACCAAGAGCTGCACAAAAGCGGTTATATAGATGAGGAAGAGGTCATTGTCCGTAAAGGTTTACGCACCCTTGAGGAGCAGTGTGCACAAGCAAAAAGACGTCTGAATGACATGCAAGAGAATGTGACGAATATGAAAAAGTGCTTGGCAGAATTAGCAGTAGAAATACGCCAAATAGAAGTATCAGGTACAGTGTCTGATTTGACTCATCAGCTTGCTGTAGAGCAGGAGCAGGCAAAGCATCTAGCGAAAAAATGGGCGGCTATTCAGCTCGTTCGTTCCGTCATTCGAGAGAAACTCAATGAGCATAAAGAAACGAGGCTACCAGCACTCCTCCAAACAGCTTCCCGATTTATTCAGCCGTTAACGAATGATCGATATGAAGTGATTTTATTTTCTGCCGAAGATGACCGTCTGATTGTGAAACGGAGGGATGGACGCCTATTCCGCCCGGAGGAGCTTTCACAAGCAACATGTGAGCAAATTTATCTCTCGATTCGTTTTGCACTTGCTTTGTCCCACCAGCAAGATTGTCAGCTCCCATTTATGATGGATGACAGTTTCGTTCACTTTGATCATGTCCGTCTAGACAGGGTGCTGGAGCTGATGAATGAACTCACTCGTTTTGAAACACAGCTGTTTTATTTCACTTGTCATCATTATATGAAACAAGCAGCGGAAGACGGGCAGATTACGAGTTTAGTAGTGGAATGATTGACAAATTATGACTTATGTTATACTTATATGAGCAGAAACATGGAAGGAGCATTTATTGAATGGCTAAAGGGATCATGACCTATGACGTCGGCGAACAAGTTGACCTGCATTTATTAATTAAATCATCTACTAAAGGGATTGCGAGTAATGGCAAACCATTTTTAACGTTAATTCTTCAAGATCAAAGTGGAGATATTGAGGCGAAGCTATGGGATGCAAAGCAGAATGATGAACTCACATATGCCGCGCAAACCATTGTGAAGGTAGTAGGTGATATTCATCATTATCGCGGAAGGAATCAGCTGAAGCTTAGGAATATACGTCCTGTTGCTGAAAACGAGCAAATCCGCATTGATGATTTTCTAGAAACAGCTCCTATTCCAAAGCACGATATGATGGATACCATCATGCAATATATTTTTGATATGAAAAACCCTAATATTCAGCGTGTCACAAGACATTTGCTGAAGAAATATGGACAGGAATTCGCTGATTACCCAGCAGCTACGAAAAACCATCACGAGTTTGTTTCGGGTCTTGCCTATCACGTGGTATCGATGCTTCATTTAGCGAAATCCATTGTTGATCTATACCCATCACTAGATCGAGATCTTTTATATTCAGGGATCATTCTACATGATTTAGGGAAAGTCAAAGAGCTTTCGGGTCCTGTCTCCACCACATATACAGTAGAAGGGAACTTAATTGGCCACATTTCTATTATGGTGACAGAAATTGCGAAAGCCGCAGAGGAGCTTGGCATTGATTCTGAGGAAATTCTGATTCTGCAGCATTTAGTGCTGAGTCATCATGGAAAAGGGGAGTGGGGCAGTCCTAAACCACCAATGGTGAAGGAAGCCGAAATTCTCCACTATATAGATAATTTAGATGCAAAAATGAACATGATGGATCGTGCGCTTGAGCATGTGAAGCCAGGAGAATATACAGAGCGTATTTTTGCACTAGAGAATCGTTCGTTTTATAAACCAACCTTTCACAATGAATCATCATGATAAAACGCCCGTTTGATGCGGGCGTTTTTTTTCATAACTTGTCTTCTTTTCGCATAAGCATGTAACACAAAGGAAGAGAGATTAGTCCTACAAAAGGAGGGGAAGACAATGTTATTTTTTCCATGGTGGGTATATGCATGTATCATTGGCATTATTTTTTGTGCCTATAAATTAATGACGACAGCCAAAGAGGAGCAAGAGATTGATCAATCCTTTATTGAAAAAGAGGGAGAAATCTTTATCGAACGAATGGAGCAGGAGAGAGAGCGTAGACGTCAAGGACAGCAAATGAAACGATCACAGGAAATGGCGAAGCATGAGGACCATTCGATTGCATAATCAATAAGAATACAAACAACCCCTCTACAAAGTCATGTAGAGGGGGTGTTTTTCGTTCATTATTGGTTTGTTGTTTGTTGTGTGGTTTGCTCAGATTTTTCTTTGAAAGTATTCTCAAGTTCTTTATCTTTTACTTTCACATCAGCATCTTTCACCAATTTGTTTAAGATCGTCTGAATTTCATTGTTATCTGCTTGTTTTTGATCAAGCAGTTCTTTTTTCAAGTCTGCTTTCATGTCATCGTATTTACCGCGTTCTTCGGTCTTTTTAATGATATGGTAACCAAATTGAGATTTTACTGGTTTGCTGATTTCGTTTACTTTTAGTTTGAAGGCAGCTTTACTGAAGTTCTCATCCATTTGGCCATCTTTTGCGAACCAGCCTACATCGCCGCCTTGTGCTGCTGAAGCAGTGTCAGTTGAATATTCAGATACAAGGTCATCCCATTTTTCGCCTTTATCTAATTTCTTTTCTACTTCATCTGCTGTTTTCTTGTCAGCAACTAAAATGTGGCTTGCACGGATTTTCCCTTTTAGGTCATCGTAATACGCTTTTACTTCTTTGTCAGTGATTTTGATGTTAGCTTTGGCAGCCTTTTGAGTCAGCAGCTCATATTTTACTTGATCTTTGATGTAATCTTTTCCGAATTCATCTTGAAGTTGTTTTAAACGATCTTCACCAAGTGTCTTTTTATATTCTTCCAATTTCTTATCAATTTCTTTATCTGATACTTTGTATTTGTCAGCAAGAACCTTTTGTTGAACAAGTAGGTTTAAAGCATCTCCACCTGCTTGTTTCTTAAGTGTTGTGTAAAGCTCTTCTTTTGTGACATCTCCTGATTTTGTTGTTGCGATCACTTCTTTGTCACCGCTACTGCATGCGCCAAGAGTTAAAACACTTACTGCTGTTACAGCTGCTAAAGCCATTTTTTTCATTCAAAAAACACTCCTAATCTTTCCAATTTATTTATCATTGCTTGTATCATAACATATTGTGACATGCTGTAAAAAGAAATGCAAATGGGAGGGCATTCGTCTAGTCAAATTTTTGCGACCAACATACACATATATTGATCACAAAAAGGAGGCTGAATTATATGGGAGCAGGATATTCTAATGGGTTTGCTTTATTGGTCGTGCTATTCATTTTGCTGATCATCGTTGGTGCAGCATATCTTTATTAATTAAATCGCTGTAACAGAAAGGAGCCGTCCTGCCATGCGTGCGGGCGGTTCTTTTTTAAAACGATGACAGGTGCCTAAACGTTTTAAAATTTTCTGCATACACTGAGCTTAGAACAGAGGAAGAACTGGCAGGAGGTGTTTTCACATGGGAGGAGAAGTCTTTGCTGGCGGTTTTGCACTAGTCGTCGTATTATTCATCTTATTGATCATTATCGGTGCATCTTGGATTTGCTAATAGATCATCATACACAAAAAGCTGCCATCAAACAGGCAGCTTTTGCTTTGATCTTAAATAGATATGGTAATTTCAACAAATGATGAGATCAGTAAGATCAGTATCGATACATTGATAAAGCGAAACACCTTATCTTGCCGTTCTTCAGGAATCTCTCTGACAAGGCATAATGTATTAGTAAGCCTGTTTATTGAATACACAATAAACGCGGCAAAGACGATGAAGTAAAATAAAACTATCGGAGATCCCCCCTCTCTATGCTATTCCCATACTACATTACCAAATTTTTTATGAAAAAGATAGAAGTTGGCTTTAAAAACCTCATGATGAGGAAGTTGGGTCAACTAAAATATCAAACTCGTCTTGGGCTTGATCAATGATGCATGATTTTGGCGCTTTGAGCAGTTTCCAAGCAAATAAAAAGTCAGGCAAACAATAGCCTGCATGAATACTTGCGATCATGATAAAATAGTGTGCGTACATTGGAAATGCCATTCCTAAAACAAAGTAAACAGGTGAGATGACACAAAACGGGCTGAGCAGTGAGAAAAGCATCACTCTCTTAGGCACGCGCTGCCAGCAATTTCGTTTAAATAACGTCATTTTTTTCTTATGTTTCATGACTGGGATCAAGTGAACCACGCGATGGACAAGCAATGTCGCAAGTAAAAGCACGACAAAAAGTGGTGCATTGTGACTGCTGAGTCTCGTTTCAGGATGAGTCAGTTGAAAACATAAAAATGCCATAATGAAAAAAAATACAGTCAGACATATGGCTGAAATCATCATTCTCGTATAACCATAATCCTTTTCAAGATTAATGGTCTTCCAACAATTCATTTTTCATCCTTCCAATCTCAAAAAAACTAATTGAATATCTCAAGATAATTTACTCTTCCTGAGGATAAAAATCAATGGTTTTCAAGAAAAAAAATAAATTGTTACATTCATATGGAATAAAGAGAGGAAACTTTGGGTTTTTCAAGAAAAAAAGACATAAGGGGGAGGTTCGTCTCTTTCGTCAATGAGTAATTTCGGCTAAAATAGAGTGACTAAGAGAAAGAGGGAACGTACATGAGTATTGAGGAACGAATGAGCCAGCTCGAATATTATATGGAACTGTTACTGACGGCAACAGATATGAGCCGTTATCCATATTATGCGCTATTGATCCGGCAGCGTGTATCGAAAGAAGAGGCAAAGGACATTGAGCGTATTTGTGCTGAGCTCTCAGATGAAATGGACAAGCAAAAAGCACAAGGCTACGTCATGTTCGACGATCTCCTTGCGCTGTTTGCGGGACAGTTAATTGAAAAGCTGGATGTTCATGAGACGATTTTTGCTTTGCATGATCAAGGGCTGTTTCAGCCGTTAATGAATGAATTTATAAAGATCATTAAACAATTTGATTTGCTTTAGAAGCTTTTTCCTCTGCTGAGTCTTCAAGTTCTTCAGGCTTTTTCGTGACTTTCCCACGTTCATTCAAAAAGTCCTTCTCAATGTTTGAAAACGATTTCTCAAAAATCTCCATGAAATCCTCACCATAAATGTTTCGGATAATACACATCATTTCTAAAATTTCAGGGAACTTTCCGTAAATGTCATGAAGCGGCTGTGCGCCTTTGACAATACCAGTTCGGGCCGGGTCGTAATCTTCGAGTAGTTTATGGAATGTCTCTTCGCCTTTTGGCGTTAGTTCAATATACGTATTGCGTTTATCGTTTAACTTTTTAGAAAATTTTAAAAATCCTCTTTCCTCTAATTTTTTAGAGAAGTTAAACGCCGTTGATACATGCATGACGCCAAACTTTGCAATTTCTGATATTGAAGCTCCTTTTAATTGATACGCAATCCACAAAATATGATGTTCATTGATATTTAGGTTATACGGTTTGATCCACTGCTGCCAGTCCTTTTCAATGGATTTCCAAAGAGCTTTGCTCAATTGGGCCATTCTTTGACTGAATAAAAGTGCTTCTTTTACATCGAAAGGCTGTTCCGAATGATTCATCCATTTCACCTACTTCTCTTTTTCTTGTAATTCTATTATGCCAATAAAATAAAGATTAATAAAGCTGAAAATTCAAGAATTTTTAAAAGTCATGAAAAACATTGACAAAATAACCTTTTTTCAACAAAAAAAGTGCGGGATACGCACCCCGCACACTTTTGTAAACGAATATTTTTTTGTGAGTATATTAGTTTTGTAAGGTTTTCTCCAGTTGTTTGAGCTTTTCCTCAATTTCCTGAATTTCCTTTTGTAAGTCCTGCTGATGAGGTTTGATTTCCTCGCGCCATTGCTGAATGGATGTTTGCAATTCAGTTCCGACCTCTTTAATGACCTCAGCACTTTCTTTTGCGGTTTCAACAATCTGCTCTTTTAAAGCTTGTCCATCTCTTTTTAATCTTGTCAGCGTATCTTCGAATTTGTCATAGCCGTCTTTCATCTTTCCGCGTACATCTCTGCCAGAAGAGGGAGTCGTCAGGAGCACTGCCGCACCTCCGAGGAGACCGCCTACAAATAATCCTGTTAATAAAGAACGTCCACTAGCCATTCCAATCACCTCTAGTCAAATTTTACACATTCGCATGTTCTCTCTGAGCTGACGATCAGCTTCATTGAACTTCCATACATAGCTTGCTTTATTTTAGCATACTTTTGAAGAAAAGGGAGGGGAGAAGGTTGTCTGTCTTTCTGTTCGTTTTTACGTGTATGTGTGTGATTTTCGCAGGTGGTTCTATTCATTATGTAAGGCAGCTTGGGTATACAGGGTCTTATCCGCCAAAACATGTATTAAGACAAAAAGCAATTGTGTGTGCTGCAGGTGCAGGGATTTCGCTCTCCATTTTGCTGCTTACCCTTTTTCTTTTATAGAAGCATGAAAAAAACCTCTTCATCTAATGAAGAGGTTCCAGCATGTAGACAAACCCTCGCATTCTTTGTCAGTCCTGCGTGCTGGTGCTCACGAATGTCAAATTCGCTCCGCGCCAGTACTCGTCCTTCCTAGACTTCAAGGGCTTTCAATCATGCTGAAAAGAAGACAAAGGGCTAAAATAAAGAATCATTTTAGCCCTTTGTCAACAATATGAAAAAACCTCTTCATCCAATGAAGAGGTTCAGTTATTCGTTAAGCGACTTCAATCATTCTTGCGCGCTTTAATATGGACTGAGCAATCGGGAAGACAAATACCATAGCTATCGTATTGATCACAGTTGCTGGCAGGACAACACCTACAAGAAGTGCTGGTAACGCAGCCGGCAGTCCAGTAATCAGTAAAGCGGCAGATAGGAAAATCACGCCCGATACGACGGTCCCAACAGCGGTGAGTACAGCGGTCAGAACGACTTTGTTCTTGATCTTCAGGCAAGATAAGAAAAGGGCTAAGAAGATAAAGGCTGTCACCGGTTTATCAATCATATTTGGAATTTGTCCGCCTGGAAAACCTGTTGTCAAAGCGGAAATGACCCCAGTGACTAGGGCGATCACAACGACATGCTGTACCTTCGGAAAAAGGATGATGCTTAAAAACATCATGACCAGCATCATATCAGGTTTCATTCCGAAAAAGATGGGTGGGAAAATCGTATGCAAAACAGCTCCCATTGCTGCAAGCAATGACATAATCACTAATTCTTTTGTTTTCATTTCTATGCTCTCCTCTGCTAAGCTCTTAGAACTCTCCAATAATATGGCTGATCATTTATTGCAAGAGTCATGACTTTATATTTCTCGTTATTATAACAAATTTATTTCACGATAGAAAAGCCTTTTTACTCATTTTCTTGCTGGAACTTTTTCATAAAGTCCGCAAGCTTTTGGCAGTCTTCTATAGAGACGGCGTTGTAAATCGAGGCTCTGCATCCGCCAACAGAACGGTGGCCGGCGAGTCCAACCATTTGTTCTTGTTTTGCTTTCTCCACAAAGGATGCAGTGAGTGCATCATCACGAAGGGTAAACGTGACATTCATATGCGAACGGCTATCAGCACGTGCATGTCCTTTGTAAAAACCGCCGCTTTGATCAATCGTATCATACAGAAGCGCTGCTTTTTGTTCATTGCGTTTTTCTGCTGCTTCTACACCGCCCGCCTGTTTCACATGCTCCAGGATAAGGGACAGCATATAAATCGCAAAAGTTGGTGGTGTGTGATAAAGAGAATTGGCTTTGGCATGTGTTGAATATTTTAAAATTTTAGGTGTGCCGCTTTTTTCTTTCTCTAATAAACGTTTGCGCGCGATCACAATCGTGATACCAGAAGGCCCTAGATTTTTTTGTGCCCCAGCATAAATGAAATCAAATGAAGACACGTCTATTTTTTTGCTGAGAATATCACTGGACATGTCGGCAATAAGCGGGAGTGACGTGTTCGGGAACGTTTTCCACTGAGTACCGAAAATGGTATTGTTCGATGTGATGTGCAAGTAAGCACCGTCAGTTAAAACGGAAGCATCTACATCTGGAATATACGAATAGTTGTCGTCTTCACTTGAGGCAAACACTGATGTTTCACCAAACCCTTTTGCTTCTGACAAGGCTTTCTCTGACCAAGCACCTGTTTGGATGAAATGAGCCGTTTCGCCTTCATGTAAGAAGTTCATCGGAATCATTGCAAATTGAAGACTTGCCCCGCCTTGTAAAAAGAGGACCTCATAATCTTCTGGAATGTCCATCAATTCTACCAAGAGTGCTTTCGCTTTATTGTGGACTTCTTCATACTCACCGCTGCGATGAGAAAGTTCCATCACAGACATCCCGGTTTGTTTAAAATCAACAAGTTCTTCCTGTGCTTTTTGAAGCACTTCTAGCGGCAGCGCCGCCGGACCAGCATTAAAATTCGTCGTTCGCTTCATCACAATCTCTCCCTATTTCTCGCGTTAATGGATCAAAAGATAAAACCATCCTATCACAAATTTGAAGCATTTGGACAAAAAATTTGAATCGTCCTAAATATCTTACGATTCAGAGGATAAGCACAGAAAAGAAGTGGGAAAAAGAAAAACCTCATCAATTAAGATGAGGTAAGGCGCGTATGGATGGCAGAAGAAATGTCTTTTAAATCCTCTGATGTATATTGATCTTGGTGAGATTTCCATACGGCACCAAAGCCGTCGCCTTTACCATAACGTGGAATGATGTGCATATGGTAATGGAACACAGATTGCCCGGCTTTTTCACCGTTGTTGTTCAGAAGGTTTAAACCAATTGGTTCAAATTCTTGCTTAATCGCTCTAGCAATTTTCGGAATCGCTTGGAAGTAATGATTAGACACTTCTGGTGTCATGTCATAAATGTTTTCTTTATGTATTTTCGGGATTACAAGGGTATGTCCTTTTGTTACTTGGCTGATATCAAGAAAAGCTAATACATGCTCGTCTTCATATACTTTTGCACATGGAATGTCTCCATCAATGATCTTGCAAAAAATGCAGTCGCTCACGCCATGTCACTCCTCATTATTTTTCCTTTATCGTATCACAAAAAGAAGCAAAAAAGAAAACAGGACAAGCGAACTCCTTTGGTCGCTCATCCTGCTCCTGCAGAAGAAATGCTGATGCTTTCATTTGATATGCCTTTTGAATTCTCTATTTACTGAAATAAAGAATTCATATGCCTGCTATTTCTGCCGTAAACACCTCATTTGACGTTTTGGTTCGTCGTATACATATTTGTATAGGACACAAAAATCAAGAATCAGTGAAGCAAAACAGAAGCTAAGGTTTTTAGATGAAAAACCAATTTGTCATGCGGTTATTGCCTTTAACAAACACCTCATTTACGTATTGGTCATCAAGTTCATTTCTTCTACATACATTATGATGACCAGTATGCCGATGTTTTATTCATGAGTTGTCTATAGGTAAACATTTCAAATTGTCTTTCGTTTTTGGTACTATAAAGGAAAAAAGAAAGAAAGGAACGAACTGATGTCCCTTCTAACTGTAAAAGATGTAACGGGTGGATATACAAAGAATCCCGTTCTGAAAAATATTTCATTTGAATTAGAAAGAAACCAAATCGTTGGTCTCATTGGCTTAAACGGGGCGGGAAAAAGTACAACCATTCGTCATATTATTGGATTAATGAAACCTCATAAAGGGGTCATTGAGCTGAACGGACGAACCCTTCAAGAAGATCAAGAGTCGTATCGTTCACAATTTACGTTTATTCCAGAGACACCTGTCTTATATGAAGAATTAACGTTAAAAGAGCATTTAGAGCTGACAGCGATGGCTTACGGCCTTTCAAAAGAACAATTAGAAGAACGTCTGCCGTCTTTGCTGAAGGAATTCCGAATGGAGAAGCGATTGAAATGGTTCCCTGCTCATTTTTCTAAAGGGATGAAGCAGAAGGTGATGATTATGTGTGCGTTTCTTGTGGAGCCAGAGTTGTATATTATCGATGAGCCGTTTTTAGGGCTTGATCCGCTTGCGATCAACGCACTATTAGAACGTATGAATGCGGCGAAACAAAATGGCGCAAGTGTTCTGATGTCAACGCATATTTTAGCCACAGCGGAACGTTATTGTGATTCCTTTATTATTTTGCATGAAGGGGAAATTAGAGCGAAAGGAACACTGACAGAACTAAGAGAGCAGTTCAACATGAGAGATGCGACACTCGATGATCTTTATTTGGAATTAACAAAGGAAGAAAGCTATGAGTAAAACAACGCAAACCATTTGGAAATCACGATTAGAAGAACACGTGCAAGAAACAAGAAAATATTTAAAATATATGTTCAACGATCATCTTGTGATTGTGCTCATTTTTTTCCTTGCAGGCGGGGCGAGCTGGTACAGTAATTGGCTGAAGCATATTCCAGCTCACTTCCCATCCTATTGGGTGATGGCAGTTGTTTTCTCATTGGTACTGACTAGTTCTTACGTGCGAACGTTGATCAAAGAGGCAGATCTTGTGTTTATGCTTCCTTTGGAAGCTAAGATGGACCCTTATTTAAAACAAGCGTTTAACTTTAGCTTCATTTCTCAGTTATTTCCTTTGATTGCCGTGTCCATTATTGCACTTCCGCTATATTCGGCTGTCTCCACAGGCGATCTGATACTATATGTGCTCATTTTGGCGCAAATGATCTTAATAAAAGGTCTGAATACAGCGATTCAGTGGAGAATCACTTATTTTCAAGGGAAACATGTGAGATGGATTGATGCAGTGATTCGTTTTCTGCTCAATACAATGTTAATGTATACCGTTTTACAAGCAGCTTATGCCATTGCCATCGTCTTTTATCTTTTATATGCTGTCTATCTCATTTATCTAACAAATGCAGTAAAAAAACAGCCTTTTCAATGGGAATTGCATATTTCTGATGAGTTAAAACGAAAACAGCGTTTTTACCGCTTGGCAAACTTATTTACGGATGTCCCTCATTTAAAGAAACAAGTGAAAAGAAGGGCGTATATGGACTGGGTCTTGCAGTTTGTCCCTTATGAACAGCGTAAAGCTTTTTCTTATATGTATGTGAGGGCGTTTTTACGTTCAAATGACTATTTTGGTCTTGTGTTTAGGTTAACGGTCGTGTTTGTGCTCATCCTCTTGTATACAGGTGCAGCAGGCTGGGTGGGGGCATTACTTGTCTTGTTTACAGTCTTTATCACAGGTGTACAGCTTGTCCCGTTAACAAAGCACTTTGCTCATCTGTCGTTACAGGCACTTTATCCTGTGTCTCAGCAAGAAAAAGATCGAAGCTTTTTTGTTCTCGTACGAAATGTACTCATCATCCAGTCAATTGTACTGAGCTCCGCCGTTTTCCCAGCAGGTGGATGGAAGGGAAGCGGACTTGCTCTTCTCATTTCATTGGTATTTGTGCTTGTCCTATTCAAGCCTTACGTACAAAGCAGATTAAAAAAGATGAGATAAGCATTTTTTACAGCGTGTGTATGATGTCACCAAGGAGGGAACTGGGATGAATGCAGCTGAACGGGAACTGTATGAAGAGGCCATTTTTTTTCAAATGCGTTTTTTAAGAAAACCATCCAAGATCGAGCGGTTTTCAAAAGGTGTTCAGCAGCAAGTGAATCGCCGAATCCCTGCTCGATTTCATCAAGTCATCACAAGTGCGGTGAAAACAATGGTTGAATCCACCGTATCAGGAAGCCATTTTACTTCATTTACAGTCATTGATGAACAATTGTCTATTGTAGAGCGAAATGAGCTGGCAAAGGAAAAGGTGACATATTATCAAAAGGCCGCTGCGATTGAAGGAATTGGCACAGGTGCGGGTGGATTGTTTCTCGGAATGGCGGATTTCCCTCTCCTTTTAAGTATCAAGATGAAATGTCTTTATGAGCTTGCCTGTATATATGGATTTGATTTGTCTCAAAAAGAGGAAAGGCTCTTTTTGCTTTGTATTTTTCAACTCGCCTTTTCAAGCAGTGCACATCGTCAAAAAATGATGAAACTCATTGAAGAATGGGAAACAACCCGGGAAGAAATGGATTGGTATAGCTTTCAGCAGGAATATCGAGATTATATTGACCTTGTGAAGCTGTTTCAATTAATGCCTGTGGTCGGTGCCGCTGTTGGTGGGGTGGCAAATCATCAGCTGACTGGACAGCTTGGTGAAGTCGCACGCCATGTGTTTCACTTGAGAGTGTTGAAAGAATCGAAATAGAAAAGCCGCTGTTGGGCAGCGGCTTTTTTTCATTCATCGTAGGAAAGGACGGCATGAGCGAGTACCTTTGCTGCGACAGGCATTGCGTTTTCGTTAATATCAAATTTCGGATGGTGATGTGGATACACATCTTGGCTGTTTTCTGGCATAGCGCCTGTATAGAAGAAAGTACCAGGAACATGCTGAAGGTAGTAAGCAAAGTCTTCTCCGCCCATTTGGGTTTCGGCTTCTTTTACTTCTGTGACTCCTTCTGTCTGTTTGGCTATTTCTGCTATATATTCAGTTGGTGCAGGGTGATTTTTGACTGCAGGATAGCCTCTTACATATTCATAAGTATAAGAGGCATCGTGCATGTGGCAGACACCTTTCACCACCTGTTCAATTTCACGTTCAATGATATGGCGTGCACTCTCTTCAAAGGAACGTGCAGTACCTGTCAGCACGGCCGAATCTGCAATGACGTTAAAGGCATTTTCAGCGACAAATCCCCCTACAGATACCACCGCAGAATCAATCGGGTTGACTTTTCGGGCCACGACCTGCTGAAGATTGGCTACAATTTGTGAACCGATGAGTACGGCATCTTTCGTCAGATGCGGCTGTGCGCCATGTCCGCCTTTCCCTTGCACTTGAATAGAGAAACGATCGGCGGCTGCCATAAAGTTCCCGCTTTTATAAAGAACAGTGCCGCATGGCTCTGAGGACCAAAGGTGGGTGCCGAAAATGACGTCAACACCGTCTAAACAGCCATCTTCAATCATTGGTTTCGCACCGCCGGGGGCATATTCTTCAGCGTGTTGATGAATGAGGACGATTTTTCCTTTTAATTGATCTCGGTGCTCATGTAAGATCTTCGCTAAGACGAGAAGTGTTGCTGTGTGGCCATCGTGACCGCATGCGTGCATGACGCCAGGTTTTGTTGAACGGTAAGGTACATCCTTTTCATCATGAATGGGAAGTGCATCAAAATCAGCTCTCAGTGCAATGGTCGGTCCAGGGGAAGCTCCTTCAATAAAAGCGAGTACACCATGTCCGCCTACATGTGTACGTGTTGGGATATGTAATCTGTCATAATATTGAGCGATGTAAGCAGCTGTTTCCTCTTCCTGAAAAGAAAGTTCTGGATTCATATGGAGATGGCGTCTAATTTCAACCATTTCCTCATAATGTTCATCAAGACGTTCATTGATCCTTTTGTGTAAAGTGGATACTGTCATTGATCCGAAAACCTCCTTTAGGCTCTTTTACTGATTGTATGGTAATTGTTAGAATCTTTCAACAGAAGAGGATGTCGAGAATGACAGAAAAGGTCATTTTACATAAAAGTCGAAGGTTAAGTATGAAGCTTGAAAAAGGGGGAGTGGCATTGGGAAGCTGTCCAAATTGTTCAAAAGCATTTTCTTTCGTCGAAAAATTTCATTTATCGCATACGAGAATGATGCTTTGTCCAAGCTGCCGGCATCAAATCAAAGAAACGTTCGTTTCAAAGATGAGCTTTTTGATGATTTGTTTGATTCCACTGTTGGTACTACTTATTCAGATGAAAGGTGCTTCACCTATGCTCAAATGGCCCATCTTATTAGGATGGATCTTGCTGAATTTTTATGTACTTCAGCCAATCATTCATCGGTACGAGCTTAGAGATAAGCGTTGAAAGCCCAGCAGAAGGGCTTTTTTTTATAAAAAAAGAAGTGCGAAAAGCAGCACTTCCTTAATGGTCTATGACGGCATGATAGGATGTCAGATAGGCAGGACGAGAGAAGATGGAGCCAGTATCCTCGTGCGGCTGAAAGAACGCTTCTGACTCTTGAAAGTCTTGAAATAAGTCTTCAGATTCCCAAAGTGTCAAAATCAAGTACACCTCTTCATCCTTTTTTGGTCTTAACACACGAAGCGCCTGAAAGCCGCGCTGGTGTTCTGACATGTTTGTTTTTTTCTGAAAGGTGGATTCAAAAAGTGCTCTGCTTTCGAGCTTTACAGGGATATGATTCAGCGTGACAAAGCCAGATTGGACGAGCTCACCTTTTGTATAAATCACATCATAGGCATGGGGTGCTTTAAAGACTGTCTCACCCTCCGTTTCATGAAAAAGAGCCGCTTGTTCCTTACCGACCGTATAAAGCAGATTTTCAAGATGATGTTTTTTTGCGATTTTTTGCAAAAAGTCTGCTGTTCCATATGTAATATAGAAATTCATCTAAACCGCCTCCTGCTTGATAGTATAACAAAAGAATGATATATAATTCTTTGGTAGTCAATCCATAAAACATATTATGAAGCAATACATCCCATACTATCCGTATAAAGGAATGAGGTGACCTAATTTGAAGAAAAAGAAGATAATCATTCCATTAGTCATTGCAGGAAGTACAATCGTGCTTTCATTTATTGGCTATCTGACCATTTTATTTTTAGGACATTATGTCATAGATGAGAAGAAGCTCGTTTTTCACGCTTCCTCGAAAATCATTGATCAGAATGGAAAAGAACTCACAAGCATGTATTCAGAAAATCGGGACCCTGTGTCATTAAAAGAGGTCCCAGATAAAGTGGCGAAAGCTTTTGTTGCTGTAGAGGACAAGCGCTTTTATGAGCACCACGGAATTGATGCACAATCGATTTCAAGGGCGGTTTATCGAGATATATTAGCAGGTGGAAAGGTAGAAGGCGGCAGTACCATCACCCAGCAGCTCGCCAAAAATATCTTTCTCACAAATGATAAAACGTTTCTTCGAAAAACAAAAGAAGTCATTATTGCGATCAATTTAGAAAGAGATTATTCAAAGGACAAGCTGCTTGAAATGTATTTAAATCAGCTTTACTTTGGTCATGGCGTCTATGGGATCCAAGCAGCGGCCAATTACTATTTTAGTAAAGATGTAAAAGATCTCACTGTCAGTGAAGGAGCTACACTTGCTGCCATGCCAAAGGCACCTTCAACGTATTCCCCTGTTCTACACCCAGATAAAAATAAACAAAGACGGGATACCATCCTGAATTTAATGAATGAACAAGGATATTTGTCTTCTACAGAAACAGTTGAAGCAAAAGGAAGAACACTTGGTATTCATTTAAAAAAGAAATCAGAAACCCCTTGGGTGGACAGTTATGTAGATCTCATGATTAAAGAAGCAGAATCACAGTATTCGATTTCGCATGAACAATTGCTTCAAGGCGGCTATACCATTACGGTACCAATCGATATGAATTTGCAAAAAGTTGCCTATGATGCGATGAAAAACAATCGTTATTTCCCGGGAAAAAGCGGGTCACCTGAAGGCAGCGCTGTGTTTATTGACAACGCATCTGGTGGTGTAAAAGCAGCAATAGGCGGACGAGAATATCAGGCAAGAGGCTATAACAGAGTCACAGCTGTTAGACAGCCTGGTTCTGTCTTTAAGCCGATCGCAGTATATGGTCCAGCGATGCAGGAGAAAAAATTCAGACCGTATTCACTGCTTGAGGACAAGGAAAAAAGCTATGACGGCTATTCTCCAAAGAACTACGATGGACAGTACGAAGGCAGGGTCACGATGGTAGAGGCTCTCATGAAAAGTAAAAATACATCTGCCGTATGGACGTTAAGCCAGCTTGGCATCGATACGTCTAAATCCTATCTTGAGAAAATGGGAATGGATATTTCGGATAAAGGACTTGCCATAGCGCTTGGCGGTTTAGAAAAAGGGGTTTCTCCGTTGCAGATAGCTGGAGCATTTCATACATTTGCAAATGAAGGCGTCTATAAAAAGCCGTTCTTCATTCAGAAAATCACGAATGATGATGGTGAAACCGTTGAAAAAAATCGAAACAAAGAAGAACGAGTGTTTAGCGTACAAAATGCTTGGAATATGACAAGAATGCTTCAACAGGTCGTCAAAGGCGGAACCGCTCAGAGCGGATCATACGCTGGAGATTTGGCTGGTAAAACAGGCACAACTACGTATTCCGGTGTCAAAGGGGCAACGAAAGATGCTTGGTTTGCTGGCTACACGCCTAGTACAACAGGGGCAATCTGGATGGGGTATGACAAAACGGATAACAGTCATTATTTAACTGGCGGCAGTCAGTATCCAGTGCAGTTAATGAAAGATATTTTAACGACAGCCCAAATAACCAATGAAACATTCCAAAAACCAGAGGGAATTAAAGAACTTCAATCGCCAATCCATTTAGAAGGACTGTCAGGCTTTGAAGCACGTTATGCATTTAAAATCAAAGGGCTCTTTACATTGGAGCTGTCATGGGATGAACAGGAAGACAAACGCGTTGAATATCGTATTTATGAAAAGAGAAATGGAAGCGAGACCCTGATCGATTCTGTAACAGGAACAAACAGCTACACAATGCCGTATGCAAATGTGTTTTCAGATGCGCAGTATAAGGTTGTTCCATACAATACTCAAACACAAGAAGAAGGCGAAGGTAGTGCTTATATCAAGCCAGAGGCTTTTGGACGTTAATATTCGGCGATTTTTTGAACATTGAGCCGCTTTAGTATACCGAGCCCTGAAAAAGCGGTATAGTAAAAGCAGTGTTTGAGCCTTATACAAAGAGAGTGTGAGGCGAAAGGTGGAATGAAAGGTAATGGGAAAAACGAAGGCTTTTAATGACACGTTCTTAAAGGCGTGCAAAGGGGAAAAAACAGACCATGTACCGGTTTGGTATATGAGACAGGCAGGACGCTCGCAGCCTGAATATCGTGCCCTTAAAGAAAAATACGGGCTATTTGAAATTACGCATCAGCCAGAGCTATGTGCTTACGTAACAAGACTTCCTGTAGAACAATATGGTGTAGATGCCGCTATTTTATATAAAGATATTATGACTCCGCTTCCAGCTATTGGAGTGGACGTTGAAATTAAAAATGGAATTGGACCAGTGATTGACTCGCCTATTCGGACAAAGGCAGATATCCAGCGTCTTGGAGAGCTTCATCCTGAAGAAGACCTGCCGTATGTGCTTGATACGATCAAGCTGTTAACAGAGGAGCAGTTGAATGTTCCGCTGATTGGTTTCGCAGGTGCACCTTTTACGATGGCAAGCTATATGATCGAAGGCGGTCCATCTAAAAATTATCATAAAACAAAGGCGCTCATGTACAGTGAGCCAGAGACATGGATGCTTTTGATGAATAAATTAGCCGATATGACGATCACATACATACGCGCTCAGGTAAAAGCAGGCGTCCGAGCATTTCAAATCTTCGACTCTTGGGTTGGCGCTTTAAATGCAGCAGATTACCGGACCTTCATTAAGCCTGTCATGCAGCGTATTTTCACAGAGCTGAAGTCTGAAAACGTACCAATGATTATGTATGGTGTCGGTGCGAGCCATCTGGCGATAGATTGGCATGACTTGCCGCTTGATGTCGTTGGACTGGATTGGCGTATGAGTATAGACGAAGCGCGAAAAGAAGGCTTAACAAAAACGTTACAAGGAAACCTTGATCCAACGATATTACTTTCTCCTTGGGAAGTGATTGAAGAAAGAGCAACAGCGATTTTAGATCAAGGGATGAAATCAGATCAATTCATCTTTAACTTAGGTCACGGGGTATTTCCTGATGTCTCACCAGACACGTTAAAGAAGCTGACAGATTTTATTCACGATTATTCAGCTAAACATAAAAAGACATCCATCTAAATGATTTCAAATGATCTGAAGGAGTGTTGGTTGTGGAGAAAAAGAAAATGGGGCTACTTGTCATGGCATATGGCACCCCATATAAAGAAGAAGACATTGAACGTTACTATACACATATTCGTAGAGGCAGAAAGCCAGAGCCGGAGATGCTGCAAGATTTAAAGGACCGCTACAAGGCAATTGGCGGCATTTCTCCTTTATCAAAAATTACAGAACAGCAGGCAAATGGCTTGTGTGAACATTTGAATGAGATCCAAGACGAGATTGAATTTCATGTATACATTGGGTTAAAACACATCGAGCCTTTCATTGAAGATGCGGTCGCTGATATGCACCGAGATGGCATCACAGAAGCGGTGAGTATTGTCCTAGCACCGCACTTCTCCACATTTAGTGTGAAATCGTATAACAAACGTGCACAAGATGAAGCAGAAAAGCTTGGCCAGTTAAATATCACTTCTGTTGAAAGCTGGTATGATGAGCCGAAGTTTGTGGACTATTGGGTGAAACAAGTGAAAGAGACGTATGCATCCATGAGTCAGGAAGAAAGAGATTCAGCAGTACTGATTGTGTCTGCGCACAGTCTTCCTGAAAAAATTATTGCAGCAGGGGACCCATACCCTGATCAGCTTGCACAATCTGCAAAAATGATTGCTGAAGGTGCAGGAATTGAGCATTATGAAATTGGCTGGCAAAGTGAAGGCAATACGCCTGATCCGTGGCTCGGACCAGACGTACAGGATCTCACACGTGACCTATTTGAACAAAAAGGCTATAAAACATTTGTATACGTGCCTGTTGGATTTGTCGCTGATCACCTTGAAGTGTTATACGACAATGATTATGAATGTAAAGTCGTCACGGATGAAATTGGCGCAGCCTACTATCGTCCAGAAATGCCAAATGCGAAACCAGCATTTATTGATGCACTGGCAGCAGTCGTATTAAAGAAACTGAATGAAAGCAAGTAATCATATAAAAGAAGGCGATCCTATGCATGACAATCAAAAACACCTTGTCATCATTGGCGGTGGCATCACGGGTTTGGCCGCCGCCTTCTATTTGGAAAAGGAAATTGAAGAAAAAGGCCTTCCTATCCAAATATCTCTTATTGAAGCGAGTCCTAGGCTAGGTGGAAAAATTCAAACATTATATAAAGACGGTTATATCATTGAACGTGGACCCGATTCATTTTTAGAAAGAAAGGTCAGTGGACCCCAGCTGGCAAAAGATGTTGGGCTATCTGATCAGCTCGTCAATAATGAAACAGGGCAAGCGTATGTATTAGTCAATGAAACCCTTCATCCGATGCCAAAGGGCGCTGTCATGGGCATTCCAACTCAAATCAGTCCTTTCATTACTACTGGGCTTTTTTCAGTTGCCGGAAAAGCACGTGCAGCGATGGATTTCGTTTTGCCAAAAAGCAAACAGACAGAAGATCAATCTCTTGGGGAATTTTTTAGAAGACGTGTGGGTGATGAAGTGGTGGAGAATTTAATTGAACCGCTACTATCAGGCATTTATGCTGGTGACATTGATCGCCTGAGCTTAATGTCTACCTTCCCGCAGTTCTATCAAACAGAACAGAAGCATCGCAGTTTGATTCTTGGGATGAAAAAATCACAGCAGCATGCAAAAGCGCAACAAGTGACAGCGAAAAAGCAAGGACAGTTCCAGACAATCAATCAAGGGCTGCAAGCACTTGTTGAAGCGGTCGAAAGTAAACTCAAGCTGACGAAGATTTACAAAGGGACAAAAGTGACCCAGATCGAAAAAGCCGAGGGAGGCTATGGCGTTCAATTAGACAGCGGTCAAACGCTTTTTGCAGATTCTGCCATTGTGACAACTCCTCACCAATCGATCTATTCCATGTTTCCAAAAGAAGCAGGGCTTGAGTACTTGCATGACATGACATCGACTTCTGTTGCAACAGTTGCACTCGGATTTAAAGAAGAGGATGTTCACAATGAATATGATGGTACTGGTTTTGTCATCTCAAGAAATAGTGATTTCTCCATTACAGCATGTACGTGGACAAATAAGAAATGGCCTCACACTGCACCTAAAGGAAAAACATTGCTCCGTGCATACGTTGGGAAAGCTGGCGATGAATCAATTGTCGAACAGTCTGATCATCAAATCGTGAGCATCGTGCTGGAGGATTTGAAGAAAATCATGGATATTAAAGCAGATCCAGAGCTGACGACAGTGACTCGCTGGAAAACAAGCATGCCGCAATATCATGTGGGTCATCAAAAACAGATTTCGACGATGAGAGAAACGTTTAAGCAATCATATCCTGGTATTTATATCACGGGTGCTGCATTTGAAGGTGTTGGAATTCCTGATTGTATTGATCAAGGAAAAGCTGCCATCTCAGAAGCTGTATCTTATCTATTTTCATAAAAAACAAACTCCCTTTTCTGTCATGGAAAGGGAGTTTTTCATGTTCGTATGTTTAGAAAAGAGTGGTGAATAATAAAATTGAACAAAGTTGTTGCATCTGAGGAAAAGGATGTGGTATATTACTTTCTGTACTTAATGACCGAAACGTTCAAATAGTCATTTTGGGAGTGAGATCATGAGTGTTGATAGGAGACAAATGATTTTAGATGGAGCAACAAAGGCATTTACCCAGTTCGGGTATAAAGCCACGACAATGGACCTTGTAGCAAAGCTTGCCAACGTCGGAAAAGGAACAATTTATACCTTTTTCAAAAACAAAGAAGAGCTGTTCGATGAAATTTTCACATCACTGTTAATGGAGATGAAGAAAATTGCAGATGAAGCAATAGATGAGAAGAATAGTTTCTCAGAAAACCTTCATTTAGCACTCTTTGCAATATTAGAATTTCGAAAAAACCACCAGCTTACAATTAAAATCTTTCAGGAAAATGCGGAGCTTGGCACGTCAGCAGTGAAAGAAATGATTGAAAAAATGGAGCAGATGATCATTCGCTATATTAAAACAAAAGTAAAAGAAGCGATTGAAAAAGGCGACATTAAGCCCTGTGATCCTGAATTGACGGCATTTGTGATGGTGAAACTATATATTGCACTTATTTTCGACTGGGAAAAGCGATATGAGCCTTTAACAAAAGAAGAGGTCGCTGAATCGCTCGAGCTTTATGTACTAAAAGGACTGTCTGCAACAACATAATTTTTTTTGAGTTCAAATGACCGAATTCTTAATTTAGTCATAGTCATTCATCAATGGGAGGAAAACAGCAATGAATGTAATTCGGAATCAATGGAAAGACATTGTGACGAGCAAAAAACTACTGATCCCGATTTTAGCTGTCTTATTTATTCCACTGATTTATAGTGGTGTATTTTTAAAAGCTTACTGGGATCCATATGGTACAGTTGATCAATTACCTGTAGCGGTTGTCAACTTGGATGAAGGCAGTCATTATGACGGCAAAACCCTTCAAGTGGGCGATGATTTAGTGAAGGAATTGAAGAAAAACGATAGTTTTAAATGGCATTTTGTTGATAGTGAAGAAAAGGCCATCAAAGGGTTAAATAACGAAGACTATTATCTCGTCGTCGAGATTCCGAAAGATTTCTCGAAAAATGCGAGTACAGTACTAGACAAACATCCGAAAAAATCGAATCTGAAATATTATACGAATCCAGGCGCAAACTATGCTGCGTCTCAAATTGCGAATAACGCCATTATCAAATTAAAAGATTCGGTTTCAAAGGAAGTCACAGAAAATTATGCAGAGGTCATCTTTGATAACTTCAAAACGATTGCAAAAGGATTAGATCAAGCAAGCGATGGAGCGAAGAAAATTGATGACGGAACAAAAAGCGCAAAAGACGGTAGCCAAAAGTTAAAAGACAATCTGGCGAAATTGGCAGAAGGAACGTTAACGTATAGCGAAGGTGTTCATCAGTTTGCAGGAAAAATGGGTGAACTGAACACTGGAATTCAATCTCTTGATAGCGGTCTTGGTCAGCTCTTAACAGGCTATCAAACGATTGATCAGAAATTTGGTGAACTTGGTACAGGGATTGATACATTGACCGAAGGGTTAAACACAAGCCGTGAAGGACATGAGCAGCTTTCTTCTAAAATGCCGCAATTCACAGCAGGCATTGAGCAGCTGAACAATAAAGCACAGTCATTTTCAGAAAAAATCGCTGCTGTGGAGAAAGTATTGTCTTCACCTGAATTAGCGAATCTTGAAAAGATGGCGCCTAAGATTGATCAGGTGAAAAAAGATGCAAAAACGTTTAGTACCAAACTTGCTTCTTTAAAAGAAGCATTATCTAATCGAGATGCAAAAGTAAAAAGTATCATTCAAAACAGCTCGATGACAGATGAAGAGAAAAAGGCGGCAATGGATCAGCTAGACAGTCTGCCTACAATCGAACTGCCTGATTTGTCTGGTCTTGAGCAAAGCTTAGCGGCGCTGCAGGAACTGCCTGACGCAAGTGAAGTTCAGTCTGCGGTTGCATCTGCAAAAGCACAGCTACAGCAAGTCAAGCAGCTGCCAGAGAAAACAGAACAGCTGTATACATCGACAGTCACCATACAAAATGCGATTGATCAAATGACATCCGGTACGAATAAATTGTATCAAGGTGCACTGAAGCTTCAAACGGGCCAAGGGAAATTACAAGATGGCCTGCAAACAGCAAATGGAAAGCTTGATACAGCGAAAAGTGGTGCGGATAAACTGGCAAACGGATCAAGTCAGCTTAGTGCAGCATTGAATAAACTAGAAAGTGGATCAGCGAGTATCCAAAGCAACTCTTCTAAACTAGCTGAAGGGTCAAAATCCCTTGATAAAGGATTAGGTGACTTAAAAAGTGGGACTGGAAAGCTTTCTGATAAGCTAAAAAGCGCTGCAGATGAAACAGGAGACATTGATGCGGGGCAGGACAACTACAATATGATTGCAAGCCCAGTCAAAACAGAGAATGATACAGCGAAAAAAATTGATAACTATGGAACAGGGCTCACACCATATATTTTATCAATGGGACTCTTTGTTGGAGCTCTTATGCTGACTGTTGTATTCCCAATGAAAGATCCTGCAGGACGCCCTAGAAATGCGTTTGAATGGTTTGTCAGCAAATATAGTGTGCTTCTCTTAGTCGGTATCTTGCAGGCAGTGATTGCAAGCACCATGCTGATCTTTGGGCTTGGACTTGAAGTGGAAAGCCTCTGGCGCTTCTATCTCTTTGCAATCATCGTCAGTCTGACATTCCTAGCGATCATTCAACTTCTTGCGACGACGATGGGGAATCCAGGACGCTTCATTGCCGTCATTATCTTGGTTCTTCAGCTTGCAGCAAGTGCGGGTACATTCCCGCTTGAGCTTGTACCAAAATTCTTCCAAGTCATTCACAGTCTGCTTCCAATGACGTATACCATCAACGGATTTAGAACGATCATTGCAAGCGGTGATAACAGTTATTTATGGCACCAAGCAGCGATTCTTGGAACAGTAGCCATCATCATGATGGCTGCAACAACAGCATACTTTGCTTGGAACATAAGAAAAATGAAACAAGAAGAAGCATAATCAAAAAAACCTTTCTCTTTCATGAGAAAGGTTTTCAGCGTGTAGACAAACCCTCGCATGCGGTGTCAGTCCTGCGCTTCGGTGCTCACGAATGTTAAATTCGCTCCGCCCCGATGCTCGTCCTTCCTAGCATGCAAAGGTTTTCTATCACGCTGAAAAGAAGACAAAGGGCTAAAATCAAGTTCATTTTAGCCCTTTGTCAACAATCTGAAACCTTTCTCTTCCATGAGAAAGGTTTTTTTGATTAGAAATTAGACATCAGGAACCCGAAGCGATATATTTTAAGAAGGATGCTGAAAAAAGGCATGCTTGGAAAGAATTCTTTTAGATGAAGGAGGATATGCCGAATGACAACGGAAGTAAATGAAACGGTTCAGCTTATTCAAAAGCTTGTGTCAATCCCAAGTCCATCAGGAAATACTGAGAAAGTGATTGGCTTTGTCGAACGTTTTTTACAAGATTTACATATTGAAACGAAGCGAAATCGAAAAGGCGGATTAATTGCCACCCTAAAAGGAACAGATGACAAGGAACACCGCATGCTGACAGCACATGTCGATACGCTCGGTGCGATGGTCAAAGAAATTAAATCAAATGGCCGGCTGCGTCTTGCACTCATTGGAGGCTTTCAATATAACTCGATAGAAGGCGAGTATTGTGAAATTGAAACACTAACAGGCCGTACATACACAGGTACCATTCTGATGCATCAAACGTCCGTTCACGTATATGAGGATGCTGGAAAAGCGAAGCGAAATCAAGAAAATATGGAGATTCGCTTAGATGAGAAAGTGAAAAATGCAGACGATGTGCAAGCACTCGGCATTCAAGTAGGAGACTTTATCTCATTTGATCCTAGAGTGGAAGTGACGTCTTCAGGTTTTATTAAATCAAGACACCTTGATGATAAGGCAAGTGTGGCGTTGTTGCTGAGATTGATTCACCGCATTCAAACAGAGAACATCACATTGCCGCATACGACACATTTCTTAATTTCAAATAATGAAGAAATCGGATACGGTGGGAACTCGAATATCCCGGAAGAAACGGTAGAATATTTGGCTGTTGATATGGGAGCCATCGGTGACGGCCAATCAACCGATGAATACAGTGTGTCGATATGTGTGAAGGATTCTAGCGGTCCTTATCACTATGGTCTCCGCAAACATCTAGCAGCATTAGCTGAGGCAAATAAAATCGATTACCGCCTTGATATATACCCTTATTATGGCTCAGATGCGTCAGCAGCGATTCGAGCAGGGCATGATATCATTCATGGACTGATTGGACCTGGCATTGACTCTTCGCATGCCTTTGAAAGAACCCATGAAGACTCCTTGATTCATACAGCCAATCTTCTGTACCACTATGTTCAAAGCAAATTAATCACAGTATAAAAAAAGAACCCCATGATCGGGGTTCTTTTTGATTAGCTTGAAAGTTGTGTTGGCTCAGGTACATCTTGTCCAGTCATCACGCGGTGTCCTTTTTCAGGGTCATATTGCCCTTCCCATTTAGACATCACGACAGCTGCAAGTGCATTACCAGTTAAGTTGACAACGGTTCTTGCCATATCCATGATACGATCAACACCTGCAATAAAGGCTAGACCTTCAGCAGGAACACCGATCGTTCCAAGTGTTGCAAGTAATACAACAAAGGATGTACCAGGAACGGCAGCCATTCCTTTTGATGTCACCATCAGTACAAGGATTAGTGTGAGTTGCTGTACGATTGTGAGGTCAATGCCATATACCTGCGCTAGGAAAAGCGCCGCAATGGCTTGATACAAGACGGAGCCGTCTAGATTAAACGTATAACCAATTGGGATAACAAAAGAAACAATTCCTTTTGGACACCCGATGCGCTCCATTTTATCCATGACTCTCGGTAAAACTGTTTCAGAGCTGGATGTACTAAAGGCGAGAAGCATTTCGTCTTTCATGTAAGCAAGAAATCTGAAAATATTGACGCCAATCATCTTTCCAATAATTCCGAATACAACGATAAGGAAGAGAGCGAGCGCAAAATAAACAAGACCTACGAGCTTACCTAATGAAACGAGAGATTCAAGACCAAATTTTGATACTGTCACACCAATGAGCGCGAACACACCAAATGGTGCAGCTTTCATCACAACATTGACGACATGGAACATCGCATGTGACACACCTTCAAAGAAGGCGAGCACTGGTTTGCCGCGTTCACCAATCGCTGAAACGCCAAGTGCGAATAATACAGTGAAGAAAATAATCGCAAGCAAATCACCTTCCGCCAATGATTGGAAGAAGTTCGTCGGAACGATATGAAGGAACGTATCAGCAACTGATTTACTGCTTTGTTCTTTTTCCGTTTCAACATACTGGCTAATATCCTGTTTTTCTGTATGTCCAAAGTCAACGCCTGCACCTGGTTGAACAAAGTTCGCAAGCACAAGACCAAGGATGATCGCAAACGTTGTGATAATTTCAAAATAAAGAATGGTTCTAAAACCAAGCTTCCCTACTTTTTTACCATCACCCGCACCTGCAACACCTAAAATTAAGCTAGATACGACAATCGGAATGACAATCATCTTAATGAGTCGTAAGAAGAAGTCTCCAATTGGTTTTAAATATGTCTCAACACCAGGGTTACCGAAAAAGATCGCACCAACCACGACACCGAGAATAAGACCGATTAGGATTTGAGTAGCTAATCCAAATTTTAATTTTTTCATAGATTTCCTCCCTAACTTATTCATTAAAGGAATATTCCCATTATATTAAGTTTTAATATATGAATTAAAGTATAACTAAAATTAAAGAGGTTCGTCCACGATTAAATTATATTAAGAAAATACAAAATTATTTGAAAAAATGGACACTTTGAACCCCCTTCGTTGTTTTAAGTCAATAAAAAGTGCCTTCCGAACTAAAAGTCATCATATGAAAATACTAAAAAACCCTTTTGTACCAAGGGTTTTACCTTTTTACCTATTTTTCAGAAAAAATAAAAAGCACTTTTGACTCCAACTGACGAAGGAGGAAAAAAGTGCTTTTTTATTCTATTTATTACCTTATTTAAGATAACTTACTTGTGAGCATTCCTCACATTCATTACCGTAACACTCGTGCTGTTCCATTAAATCATTTCCACATTTTGTGCATTTTTTTGAAGGCAAATTTCTAAAAAACTCAGTGATTTTTCCTAGCATTTGTCATCCTCCAATACGTTTTATTGCTATCATTGTATTATAACAGATTAATAATTGTCAATCTGTTTTGTAACAATAGGCAAGAAGAATGCTTTTTTTATGAAAAATGGGTATATTGTAAGAAGGGGATTTTTTGAAAAGGAGGAAATATGACGATGAAATTAACCGTGATTGGCTGCTACGGAGGATTTCCAGCAGCTGGTGAAGCCACATCAGGTTATCTTTTTGAATCAGATGGTTTTCGTCTGCTTGTCGACTGCGGGAGCGGAGTTCTGTCAAAGCTTCAGCAATACATTGATATAGAAGAACTAGATGCTGTACTCCTTTCTCATTATCATCACGATCATATTGCAGATATCGGACCTCTCCAATATGCGAAGCTAGTGGGTTATCATTTAGGAAAAAGCAGTGGTCCGCTGACGATCTACGGACATACCGGGGATCAAGCAGCATTTCAGCGGCTCTCTGATGATGTACATACAAAGGCAAAACCTTATCAGCCGGAAGAGGGCATTCAAATCGGACCATTTCAAATTGATTTTTTGAAAACGGTTCATCCGGCAGAATGCTATGCGATGAAAATTCAGGCAAATGAGGCTGTGGTGGTGTATACAGCTGATTCCAGCTATCAAGATGCATTTATCCCTTTTAGCAAGGATGCAGACTTACTTATTGCCGAAAGCAACTTTTACGCCGGACAAGACGGATCGGGTGCAGGACATATGAACAGCACTGAAGTAGGGAAGCTGGCAAGTGAAGCAAATGTTGGAGAGCTCATCATCACCCATCTCCCTCATTTCGGCCGGCATAAAGACCTAGTCAATGAAGCACAGGCGTTATATACTGGCAATATACAGCTTGCCCAATCAGGGCTTAGATGGAACAAGGAAGGAAGATAGAGATGCTGTTTATCGATAACGAGCAACATTATGACCCAATGATTAATTTAGCCATTGAAGAGTATTGCTTAAAATATTTAGATCCAGAAGAAACGTATTTGCTGTTTTACATCAACCAGCCGTCCATTATTATTGGAAAAAACCAAAATACAATAGAAGAAATCAATACAAAATATGTGGAAGACAATGGCATCAAAGTCGTTCGCAGGTTATCTGGCGGTGGTGCGGTTTACCATGACAAAGGAAACTTGAACTTCAGTTTTATTACAAAAGACGATGGGGACAGCTTTCATAACTTTAAAAAATTCACCGAGCCAGTCATCAAAGCGCTTGAAAAGCTTGGCGTCAAAGCGGAATTAAGCGGCAGAAATGACATCATGGCAGATGGGCGTAAAATTTCTGGGAATGCTCAATTTGCTACACGAGGACGTATCTTCAGTCATGGCACCCTATTATTTGATTCAGAAATCGAACATGTTGTCTCGGCATTAAATGTGAAGAAAGAAAAGATCGAATCAAAAGGCATCAAATCCATTAGAAGCAGGGTTGCGAATATTAGTGAACTGATGGATCAAAAAATGACAACAGAAGAATTTAGAAAAATTCTTTTAAGCTATATTTTTGACACGAACGGAGACGTGCCTGAGTATAAGCTGACAGAAAAAGATTGGGAGAAGATTCATGAGATTTCTCGTGATCGATACCAAAAATGGGAATGGAACTACGGCCGTTCACCTAAGTTTAACTTGCAGCACTCTAAGCGTTTTCCAGCTGGATCGATTGATCTTCGATTAGAAGTGAAAAAAGGCATCATTCAAGACTGCAAAATTTTTGGTGACTTCTTCGGTGTAGGAGATATTGCTGATATTGAGAAACGACTCATTGGGCAGCAATATGATCGCAAAACCATTAGTGATGTATTAGAAGACATGGATATGCGCCATTATTTTGGGAACGTATCAAAAGAAGATTTTCTGGATTTGATTTATTAAGCAAGGACAAGCACGGCTAGAGATAGCGGTGCTTTTTCTAATGAAAGAGATGAAAGCGGTTTACATTTGATCTTGTGAATTTTTTCGATTGTCTATTATAATAGAAAGGAGGAATGTTTGGTCATAAAATGAATGGCTATTCATTCATTGATGAAGTATAAGGGGTGGGAGAATGGATTTGATCAAAAATCTTGAGCAGACTGCGATGACCAAGGGAGAGAACGTCGCACTGATCTTTGAAGGGAACAAGTGGACCTATCAAGAACTGATGACAAGTATCGAACGTTTTGCAGATGGTTTAGTGAGCGAAGGGTTTCAAGCGGGAGATCATATCGCGCTGATTTTAGGAAATTCACCGCATTTTGTGATTTCATTTTTTGGTGCATTAAAGGCAGGACTTGTTGTTGTACCTGTCAATCCAACATATACGCCAAGTGAAATCGGCTACATGCTGGTCACTGGTGATGTAAAAGGGATTGTTGCACCGGATCAGCTTCTGCCGATATACGAGCAGGTGTATGAACAGCTTCCAGCGATTGAACGAGTCATTATTTGTGCTCAAAATGAATCTGCGTGCAGGTCAAGTTTAAAAGAAGTATCTGATCGTCTTGTTTTCTTCGGAAAGCTTGTATCTGGAGGTGCACCAGAAGCTGAGCATCCTTCCATACAACCTGACGATACGGCTGTTATTTTATTTACATCTGGCACAACAGGAAAACCAAAAGGGGCAATGCTCACTCATGTTAACCTTTATTCAAATGCAAGAGACATTGCGGAGTACCTGTCAATTGATGAGAAGGACAAGGTGATTGCTGCTTTGCCGATGTTCCATGTGTTTTGTTTGACCGTCTGTATGAATGCCCCCTTGATTCATGGAGCGACCATCTATGTCCTGCCGCATTTCAGCCCATCAGAGCTTTTACGAATGATGGAGAAAGAAAAACCAACGTTATTTGTTGGTGTTCCAACCATGTATAACTATTTATACCGCCAGGACGGTCATGAGGAAGCGATGAAGTCGGTGAGGATTTGTATATCAGGCGGTGCGTCCATGCCTGTTGCTTTACTTCACGGTTTTGAAGAAAAGTTCGGTGTCACGGTGCTAGAGGGTTACGGATTATCAGAGGCTTCCCCAGTGACGGCATTCAATCCCCTTGATGGAAAAAGAAAACCAGGCTCGGTCGGCACTGATATTATGAATGTGAAAAATAAGATTGTGAATGAACTTGGAGAGGAAGTTGGACCAAACGAAGTCGGAGAACTCATCGCAAAAGGGCCAAACATTATGAAAGGCTATTATCAAATGCCAGAAGACACAGAGGCGGCCCTGAAAGACGGCTGGCTGTACACAGGAGATTTGGCGAGAAGAGATGAAGACGGATATATTTATATCGTCGATCGAAAAAAGGATATGATTCTCGTTGGTGGGTATAATGTCTATCCAAGAGAAGTAGAAGAAGTGCTTTATCAACATGAAGCTGTAGCAGAAGCCGTTGTCATCGGTGTGCCAGATCCAAACACAGGAGAGGCTGTTGTCTGTTACATTTCCCCTAAGAAACATGCTCACATCAATCAAGAAGACATCATCACACATTGTTCACGCTATTTGGCGAAATATAAGCAGCCCCAAACGATCCATTTCATTGATGATATTCCAAAAAACACGACTGGTAAAATTTTAAGAAGAGCGCTAAAAGACAAGTACCAAGCAGAAACAAGTAAATAAAAAGGGAGCCTCTTGAAGAGGCTCCTCAGATTGTTGACAAAGGGCTAAAATGTTGTTTATTTTAGCCCTTTGTCTTCTTTTCAGTGTGATAGAAAACCTTTGAAGTTTAGGAAGGACGAGTACTGGCGCGGAGCGAATTTCACATTCGTGAGCACCAGCACGCAGGACTGACAAAGAATGCGAGGGTTTGTCTACACGCTGGGGAGTCTCCTATGAAGAGTCTCCTTTTTGAATCGCTTCTTGTACCTGTTTTCGAAAGGAATTTGACTGTTTTTGATTTAATTCATAATAGGTGCCGTCTACTAAAAAAACAACTTGAGAGCGGTTGGTCCATAGCTGAAAAGAAGTGCCATTTGTCCGTCCGAACATGACCTTGGCGATATAATCTGGCTTCTTTACATTCTTTTTGAGATGGCTGCTTGTTTGTTTCCCTTTGTTTAATTGTTCAATTAGATCCTCAGTTGTATCTTTATCATCTATTTCATAAGAAATAGACTGGTTCGTCGGTGAAAGCAATAATTTCTCTGCTCGATTTTCATCGAAGATGTCACTTGTCCGGCTGAACACATAAAAGAAGGTAATCAGTAAAAGCCCAAAGATCACAATTCCTGCAAGGATTTTCTTCATGATGAACCTCCAACTCACTTTTTTATGGTTAGTTTCTCCGATTTTTGAACAGCATAATCATTTTTTTCACTCAAGCTTTTTCAGATAGGGCATGCTATGATGGAGCCACATGAGACAGGTTCTAAACAAAAACGTGCGTGATTACAATAGAGAGAGAAATGGAAAGGAGGCTGACCAGTGCGAGTACGCAAATGGGTAGCTCTTGCAACGGTAGCATACATATTGTACGGTCTTTTTATTTATTCTTACTTATTTCTAATGGGGGATTCATCTGTCCCTGACAGTGTGAAAGGGACAAGTGCAGACCCGCATACATTTATGACAAGCCATGAGCTTTTGATCAGTGGAAATTACTCGAACATTCGTAACCTGTTGTACTTTATGACAATTCCTTTAGATTGGTATGTCTTTTTCCTTTTGCTCATTTCAGGGTTTTCAAGGAAATTAGCAGATTGGAGCTTGGCAGCAGCTCGTTTTGACCTTTTGAGCAAACTTGTGTATGTGTTTGTGCTGTCATTTTTGACGATGCTGATCACATTGCCGGTCAAGTGGGTGAGCTACCAGTTGTCCTTGAACTACGGTGTTTCAGCACAAAGCACGGCAAGTTGGCTAAAAGACCAAACGCTTGATTTTTGGATTCAATATCCACTGCTTGTTCTATGCGCGATTGTGTTCTTTTGGCTCATTCAAAAGAAAAGGAAGTATTGGTGGCTGTATGCTTGGTGTTTAACCGTTCCAGTTACTCTATTTCTCTTCTTTATACAGCCGGTCGTTATTGATCCACTCTACAATGATTTTTACCCATTGAAGGATCAAGCGCTTGAGAAAAAGATATTAACTCTTGCAGAGAAAGCACACATTCCAGCAGATCATGTATATGAAGTCAACATGTCAGAGAAAACAAACACGATGAATGCTTACGTCACAGGAATTGGTGAAAATAAGCGTATTGTTTTGTGGGATACGACACTTCAAAAGCTGAAAGACCGTGAAATCTTATTTATCATGGCGCATGAGATGGGACATTACGTGATGAAGCATGTGTATATCGGTTTAGCAGGATATTTAGTGCTGTCTCTGGTTGGATTTTTTGCCATTGACCGTCTTTATTTTTACCTTTACCAAAAAGGCGCTTCTCCATTTCGTCTGAAGGCACCACATGACGTTGCTGCTCTTCCGCTTCTGTTGATCATTGTATCTATGCTGTCATTTGTTGCTTCTCCTTTTACAAATGCTGTGTCAAGGCATCAAGAACGTGCAGCTGATGAATACGCCGTGAACTTGACGAAAGATGGAGAGGCGGGGGTGACGTCATTTCAAAAGCTTGCAAAATCAGGGCTTTCCCAAGTCAATCCGCCACTTTTAGTGAAAATCTTCCGCTATGGACACCCGACGATGATGGAGAGAATCTTCGATATGGAAAAAGCCGCAAAAAAAGAGGAAACATCGAAAAAGCAATAAATAAAAAATCCGGCTCAGTTCGCCGGATTTTTTTGTCACACTTATTTTAGTTAGAAGCCGCTTGAACGTTAATTAATCCTTTTCCATAATAGAACGAATTACCAAGCGGTGTTGCCGTATTTTCTAAGCGCTGACGAACCTGAGACGTTGATAGATTCGGATACTTAGAAAGGATAAGCGCTGCTGCTCCTGCTACATGAGGAGATGCCATTGATGTTCCCGTATAAGACGTATATCCACTGCTTGGTACTGTACTTAAAATCGATGTACCAGGTGCAGAAACATCTAATTCAGGACCTGCGCTAGAAGACGAGTTTCTGACATTGTTGCTGTTCACGTTGGCAACAGCAATTGTAGAGTCGTATTTTGCAGGATAGCCAACGGTGCTAGTAGAGCCAGTTGAACCTGAATTCCCTGCTGCGGCAACGACAACTACTCCGCGGTTATTCGCTGTGTCTACAGCATTTTTAAGCGCTGTGGAGCCGTTTGGTCCGCCTAAGCTCATATTGATGACATCCATGTTATTGGCAACAGCCCATTCAATACCGCTGATAATCCAGCTGTATTGTCCATCGCCGTAACGATCTAATACTTTAACGGCATACAAGGAGGCGCTTGGCGCAACCCCAAGAACACCAATCGTGTTATCAAGGGCAGCAATGGTTCCGGCTACGTGAGTTCCGTGTGATTGAAAGTCTTGTGTGGCATTTGGCTCTGAAGGGACGAAGCTAGCACCGCCTGCAACATTTAAGTCAGGGTGTGCGGCGTGGATTCCAGTATCAAGGACAGCTACTTTGACGTTAGCACCTTTATAACCTTGAGCGTGTACGGCTGGAGCTTTGATTTGAGGGATACCATAAGGGACGGTTTGGGCATATGCTTCTGCTTTGTGGTCTTCTTCTACATAAGCAATGCTAGGGTCGTGTTCAAGTTTTTTTGCGGCTTGTTCAGACATCTTCACTTGTGCAGCATTAATGAGGCGGTATTGTTTTTCTAATTTCCCACCATTTTGTGTCACTGCTTGTTTCTTAGAGCTGTTTGTGGTGGCAGAAGCTTTAAAGCCAACGATATAGCTTTTTTCGCTTTCTGACTTTGAGGCAGTCTCGGCATTTGCTATCGAGCCTCCAAACCCTGCTGAAAACAGAAGAGGGACAGCCAATAAAACACTTGTCATCACATTTTTCTTTTTCACGCACATTCCACATCCCTTTTTCTTATTTCAGAATAATCATCCGTAGTCTATTAGAATGATCCGTTTGATTATTCTGTATTTTCAGTTTAATAGAGATAGGCAAATAAGAGTAGACCTGAATTTTTGTGGAAGTCCTAGCGAAAAATAGGGAATTAAGTCGCTTGGAATTGATGGTAAAATATGTTTATTTTATATTTCTAACGGTTTTCTATTAAAAAGGAATCGTGCTTTTTTTCTCATGATCCATTTGAGGATAAACATTCGATACCCGAAATGCCATAAAATAGGTAGAAAAGGCTATCATCTATTTCGAATTTCGATATAAAAAAATATTATTTTATCATTGTTTTTGACATGAAAAAGAACCTGTTATGAAAACAGGTTCTTTAAGAAGGAGCAGATTGTGTTAAGTGGTTGACCACGTTGTAATCGTTCACCTTCCATTGACCATCTGTCCATTCCACATAATTTAAGCAGGCATTCTCAAGTCTTGTATCCTTAATACCCATATGTTCGTCAGCTAGTGAGGTGAGTAAGGCATGGATGGCAGCACCATGTGCTACGATTAGTACCCGTTGATCTGGGTAGGTTGCTCTCACTTTTTCGATACCTTCTAGCATTCGATCTTGAAGTGCCGATAGTGGTTCCATATTTGGATACTGTTTATTTGGAAACAGTTTCTGACGTTCCTCAAATGACATGCCTTCAGCGTCGCCATAGTCACGTTCAATAAAATCGTCCATGATCACGAGCGGTGCATGTACATGCTGTAAAATTAAATGAGCTGTTTCTTTTGCCCTTGATAGCGGACTGGAAATGACAACATCCCAGTGGGCATCTTTTAAGTAAAGACCGGTTTGTTCCGCTTGCCATTTACCAGTGTCATTTAAAGGGATATCTGTTCGTCCTTGAATTCGTTTTGCTGCATTCCAATCGGTTTCTCCGTGTCTGACTAGGCAAATTGCTGTCAATCAAATCCCGCCTTTTCTATCTTTTCCTCTATTATACTAAAACTGAAGAAGAATGACTGGATCAGTGATTTGTCAGACTCGTTAAGGACTCGACCGAACTTGCCACTTGGGACACTGTTTGTTTGACTTCTTTCAATTCGTTTAGGAATGTTTGCAAATCTATTTCAATTTTTCCGTTTTGGTTTTTGCTTAAGTTCATGCTGCTGACGATATCATCGAATAGCGAGTTGATTTGGGTCATTTTTTCTTTACTGTCTGTCACAAGTAAATTCACATCAGCAATATGCTGTGACACAATGGCGATTTGTGAATTTGTGTTGTTGACGAGCTCAGATACAGTTGAAACCGTTTTCTTTGTATCCTCTGATAATTTGCGAACCTCGTTTGCAACGACAGCAAAGCCTTTGCCATGTTCACCTGCTCGAGCTGATTCGATTGAAGCGTTTAAAGATAGTAAATTCGTTTGCTCCGCAATACCTGTGACGATCCCAAAAATTTGTTCAATTTGTTTCGCAATTTCTTCTAAGCGTTTAATTTCTGTTTCAATCTTTGTCATACTGCCGTCAATTTGGTTCATTTGCGTCTGCTGAATTTCTAACTCTTTTTTACCGCCAATTGATTTCTCTTCAACTTGTGCTGAAATCTTTGTGCCAGCCTGTGACATATCCGCCATCTCATCAGATTTTGATACAAGTTTGTCCACTGCATTTGTTGTGTTTGAGAAGAGAGATGCAAGTGAATTAGATGTTTCTGTAATTTTTGTATGAAGCTCTTTTTGCTGTAGTTCTGCTTCATCACGAACTTTAGAGTATTCATTTTGGAACGTATCTAGGACAAGCTGCTGCTCTAGATTTAAAATTTTCGTCGTCGCCTTCACTGCCGTCTGATATTCTTTGAAATCTTGGATATGCTGGGCAAATAAATCCATTATGGATAGCAATAGGTCTTGGAAGGCTGCCATATACCATTTAGGTTGAAGTCCAATTCTTAAATGAACTTGTGCAATTTTAATTCTTTTGGCCACATAAGATTCGTCAATCACACCGGCAAACATTTCACTAATATGAATGCGTAGTGTTTTCTTTAGACGCTCGACTGAGCTGTTATCTTGAATGATGTGCATCAAGGAAGACTCGACTTCTAGGTTTTTATAAAATTTATCGACGATATGTTCAATTTCATCTTGAACGATTGGATTCAGCTGTTTCAAGATAAAAAGGTCTTGCTGCGTCAAATCAATCATTTTAATTTGTTTGGCAATGTCCGTATTCTCCGGAAAATTGATTCGTTTTATCCCATCATCCTGCTGTGTGAAAAAAGCAGTGTTTTTCTTTTTACTCTCTTTTTTAAATAACAATGTGTTTGTCCCCCCATGATCATCAAAAATATCAGACTTTATGTTTTTTATCGGATAATATTGGATTTTTTAAAGGGGAAACAGTGAAATTTTACTGTTCTTTATATGACCTTTTTAGTGGTTTTTTCGCCGGACCTTCTACTACTTCTCCCGTAATGGAGAAACGAGACCCGTGACAAGGACAGTCCCACGTGCGGTCACTATTATTCCACGCGACTTCGCAGCCTAAGTGAGTACAGGTTGTATCGACAAGAAAGAGATCGCCGTCCTCTGACTTAAAAGCGCCACATTTTTTGTGCTCATAAGATACAATGCCGCCTTCACCCGGTTTTAAATCATCAATTGTTTGATCAGCTCGCTTTAATTTACCGCTGATCAGCTTTGCTGCAACATTGGTGTTTTCTTTGATAAAGTCTTTTACGAATGCGTCTGACACGAGTCTTGATGGAGTAAAGAGGGATTCGTAAGGATTCGATTTTCCTTCGATCAAATCTCCGATCAGTGTCGCTGCTACGTGGCTTGTGGTCATGCCCCATTTTCTAAAGCCTGTTGCCACAAAAATATTCGAATGATGTGATGTCAGGCGGCCAATGTAAGGGATTTGATCCATTGTGACCATATCATGAGTGGACCAGCGGTAAAGGACTTCCGTTATACCAAGGGTCGCTTCACCAAACTTTTCTAGTGCTTCATAGTGTGCGGATTCATCTCCGCCTTGTCCGGTTTTATGACCTTGTCCACCGATGAGCACGACATCTTCTCCATGGAATCTCGCCGTTCTTAATGAATGGGCAGGCTGATCAATTCCTAAGTACATGCCGTCTGGGAGCGGTTTTTTTGTTTTGGCTGCGACGACATAAGATTGCTCAGGATGGATTCGAGTGAAATACAGTCCTTTGCCATCGTAAAAAGGAAAGTGTGAGCATGAAATGATAGAGCGCCCCATCAGATGATGGCCACTTTTTGTGATGACAGCAGGGTGTTTTCCTTCTTTTACATCGACTGCCGTTGTCTGTTCAAATATGCGCACGCCTCGGTCAATGAGCTGATCGATCAGTGCATGAAGATAATGAAGAGGATGAAATTGTGCTTGCTGCGTCATGGCGAGGGCTGCCTTGATGCCAGCATCAAACGGGAGCTCTGTTTTCCATTCGCGATCGATACCGAGCTGTTTATACGCATCTAATTCCTTCTTTAACTTTTTGACGCCGTTTTCTTCTGTTGTATAAAGGTAAGCATCTTTTACCTCAAGCTGACAATCAATGTCATACTCTTTCACACGTGCTTGGATGAGCTCCTTTGCTTTTTCATTTGCTTCTACATATAAACGGGCTTTCGGCATACCAATATGCTGAATCAGCTCATGATAGTAAACATCATGCTGGGAGGTAATTTTCGCTGTCGTATGTCCAGTGGTTCCTTGCAATACTTGATCAGCATCTATGATGATGACATCCAGCCCGCGTTCTATCATCTCAAATGCAGTAGCGATACCTGTAATACCGGCACCGACAATGATGACATCTGCTGTAAGATCTTCGCTGACAGTAGGAAAAGAGGGCTTCTCACTATCAGCTAGCCATAACGACTTTGCTTGTTCCGATCCTTTATGTTCTTGTTCCATGTTGTCGCCTCCAGTCACTTGTTGTGTATAATTTTTCCACGATGCTGAAAATCATACATTTTAATGGAAACAAGAGCGAGATACATAAAAAAATGAGCAACACATAAAAATAAACGAGATAAAAAGGAAGGAGTGGACTGACGTGTCAACAAAGCAGCCAAAGAAAACGTTACCGCCTCAGCATCAGAACGAACGTCCAGGACTTGAATATAAAATGAACCCTAGACCTATCTTTGATCGAGAGGTGCAAGGCAAAAAGCTGACAGGGAAAACGGCGATTGTCACAGGTGGAGACAGCGGGATTGGAAGAGCAGTATCTGTCTTATTTGCGAAAGAAGGAGCCAATGTAGCAATTGTTTATTTGAATGAACATCGCGATGCGGAAGAAACGAAGGACTATATTGAAAAGATGGGAGGACGCGTCATTTTAATAGCAGGTGACCTAGGGGATGAAGCTTTTTCACACGAGGTCGTGAAACAAACAAAAGATGCTTTCGGTTCGATTGATATTTTGGTCAACAACGCAGGTGAACAGCATCCGCAAAAAAGCATTGAACAGATTACTTCTCACCAGCTTCTTCGGACATTTCAAACGAATATATTTGCCATGTTCTATTTAACAAAAGCGGTGCTCCCTCATTTAAAGAAAGGAAGCAGTATTATTAATACAGCATCGGTCACTGCTTATAAAGGTCATGAAACCTTAATTGATTATTCATCGACAAAAGGGGCGGTTGTAACGTTTACAAGATCATTATCTCTATCTCTTATCAAACAAGGGATTCGGGTAAATGGGGTAGCGCCTGGACCGATTTGGACACCGCTGATTCCATCCACATTTACGGAAAAGGAAGTGTCTGAATTTGGTGGAGATGTCCCAATGGAGCGGCCTGGTGAACCAGTAGAGTTAGCGCCGAGTTATTTATTTTTAGCGAGCGAAGACTCTTCTTATATGAATGGACAAATGATTCATGTGAATGGCGGAACCATATTAAATGGATAAAAACAAAAAACTTGCGGTAAAGAGACAAGTTTCTGTCTCTCTGCCGCAAGTAAAATCATCATGATTGATGTAAGCAATGTTCTGCATATTGAGCTGACAGGTCATTAAAACGCTTTTCATCACGCTGATCTAGAGCCTTGTCAATCTCTTCTCTAAGGAAGGTTAAGCGCTGTTTATAAAGCGCCTCATCTAAAACCATTTGAATATAAATGTCTAAAATAGTAACGCCATTCTCTTCGGTTTTTTGGGTGTTGCGGGACTTCATGAGCTCAGCATACGTTTTTTTCTCTTTCATAAAGAATCCCCCCGATGCCTTTTTTATAGTATATGGATTGGCGGAGAAAAAATCAACAAGAATTTATAATTTTTAGACAATTTATTTTTGAGCCATATCGACACCCCTTGTCCAGTCGACAAGATACGATATATCTTTAAAAATGGCTTTTAGATAGATCGAATGTACTAAAAAATATGATAAAAAGATAATTTTAAATAAATATTGAAAAAATCCTGTCGTTTCTTATACGTTGGTGATAGATTAATAGTATCTAAAATAACCAAAAATTAACACAGGAGGAAATGAAGTGTCAGGAATTAGTGAAACACCATTAGATTCATACGTCATTAATCAAACAACAATGGCGGTCCTTCCGGTTGAAGAAGGAAAACGAGTATATTCAAAAGTGATCGAAAGAGAGACAAGCTTTTACGTTGAATTAAAGCCGCTGCAAATAATAGAACGCAGTTGCAGGTTCTTTGGCTCAAGCTATGCAGGCAGAAAAGCGGGAACATACGAAGTAACAGGAATATCTCATAAGCCTCCCATCGTGATTGACTCATCCAATCATCTGTATTTCTTCCCAACCTATTCATCCAACCGCCCTCAATGCGGATGGATCTCCCACAAATACATTCATATCTTTCAGGAATCATCCCTCGGAGACACGGTTGTTACTTTTACAAATGAGCAATCGGTCAAACTAGATGTCTCATATAAGTCATTTGAGAGTCAGGTACACCGAACAGCGTATCTCCGAACGAAATTTCAAGATCGACTTGATGGAGGTCTTCCTAAGAAACAAGAATTTATGCTGTATCCAAAGGAACAGCAGCTCAACCTTGTGTATGATTTTATCTTAAGAGAACTTCGTAATCGTTATTAGTGAGAGACCAGCGGCAGACAGCCGCTGGACTGCTTACTCATTGCCATCACTTTTTTGCAGAAAAAACCATTGATTATCGTATAAAAAAATATATAATTTATCTATATCGTATAATTTTTTATACAATGAAAGGGGTCATGGGGATGATGTATGAAGAGCTGGATACGCCGGCACTACTCATTGATAAAAGGGTGATGATGGAGAATGTAGCGGCGATGCAGCAATACGCAGACCGTCAGCATGTCAAATTGCGCCCTCATACGAAAACGCATAAAACGCCTGCACTTGCCAAGCTGCAGGAAGAGAAAGGTGCATCTGGCATTACGGTGGCGAAAGTAGGAGAGGCTGAAGTAATGGCAGCCCATGGGCTCAAGGATATTTTTATCGCCAATCAAATTGTAGGTGAGACTAAACTCAAGCGGATTCGCAAACTGGCAGAGTCGATACAGATTTCATTCGGTATAGATTGTGTTGAGCATGTGAAGCAGATTGAGCAAGTCTTTCGTGAATCAGAGAACAAAGCGGAGGTTTTAATTGAGATAGAGGTTGGAGAGGGGAGGTCTGGTGTCATTGAAGAACGTGATTTCTGCCACATATTAGAGGCGATTCAAACAAGTGATGCCGTTCATTTAAAGGGGATTTTTTCTCATGATGGTCATACGTATCAAGCCGAAAGTAAAGCACATTGCCATACATTATACAATGAGGCTGTAAATCGAACGCTCCGTTTTGCGCAGATTGCAGAAGAAGCTGGTATGCCGATAGAGGTCGTCAGTATTGGATCAACACCGCCATTTTTATTTCAATTTGATATTCCAGAAGGAGTCACAGAAATACGGCCAGGCACATACATCTTGATGGATGCTTCCCAGTCCAATGTAATCGGCACATATTCACATTGTGCAGCATCTGTGCTGACGACGGTCATTAGTAAACCGACAGAGCGCCGGGTGATTACAGATGTAGGGGCCAAGGGGCTTACGGCACAAACACGTACAAAAGGGCTGACCAAAACAGAGGGCTTAGGCAAAGTGAAAGAATATGATGATGTATTTGTTTCAAGCGTATTTGACGAGCATGCCATTATCTATCATGAAGGCTTTCGTCAAAGTGTACAGATCGGTGAGAAGGTGCAAATTATTCCGAATCACATCTGTCCTGCTGTGAATCTTCATGAAAAAGCATACCTCATTCAAGATGGCGAAGTGGTAGAAGAGCTGGAGATTGCTTGTAAAGGAAAGCTGCAATAAATTGGTAGGGTCATAAAAGGCGCCGAAAGGGGTCTTTTTTATTTGAGAAAAAATGACGACGATGAAATAGATTGAAACCAAACGTGCCTCTCTCGTCGTCTATTGACTGTATCATCATGAAATGGCAGGGAAATGTGAACCATTAGAAGGATTTTCATTCATTTCCGCATAAATCACAGAAGTGATACATGCGGTCTGTTACAATAAAAACAAGTCATTTCTTGCAATGTGTTCGTATGAGGTAAAAGTTGATCATATTTGACCGATATGAACAAATGGGAAAGAGAAATGGGGGCCCTGTATGAAAAAACGATGGCATTTGATGCTGCTATTTACCGTGACAGTGACACTACTCACGGCCTGCAATCAAGCAGGTCAGCCGCCTTCAAAACAAAACACAAAAGAAGATGCGTATGAACAATGGGTTCAGCGTTATATGGATGAGTTAAATGAAGCATATGAAAACATGACCGATCAATTTATTTCAGATGGACATGGAAAAATTCAAGTCAATGAAAAATTGACAAAAGCGACGAAAGCATTCGACCGTGTCATTCAAAAAGGGCTTACTCATCAAGAAGTGCCAGCTGTGTATCAAAAGGCAGACAAACAATTAAAGACAGGTCTTGCTTCATTTGAAAAAGGAATGAGCAAGGTAGAGCAGCTGTTGAAGCGTCCTGATCAAGAAAAGCTGTTTATGTCAGCCACTCAATATTTTCAAGATGGATTGCAAGAGACAGCCTCTTTCATTGAAGAAGTAGGAAACGTTCAGCAATCACAATGAAAAGCCTGGAAGAGAGACTTCCAGGCTTTTTCAGATGTGCAGTGTTTGCTTTAATCGGCGTACACCTTCTTGAATCATGGCTTCATCCGTACAGGCAAAACCAAGCAGCAACCCTTTCCTTTTGCTTTCATAACAATAGGGGCTTAATGGATAAATGCCGACACCTGCCGCTTTTGCGGCCTCAATCGTACCTTTTTCATCAAAGTCTGATGTTCCTTCCAAAAAGACGTGAAGGCCTGTATCAGTTCCATATAAACGGAAGTGTTTGTCAAAGTGATGTGTCAAAAGAGCATCCATCATCGCTGCCTGCCGTTTTTTATACACCTGTCTCATCCGCCTGACATATCGCGTAAACTCGCCTTCTCTGAAAAAAGAGGCAAGAGTGATTTGCTCCATGATCGGCAGCTGTCTTTGAATAAGTGATTGCAGTGCAGCGATTTCTTTGATGACTGCTTTGGAGCCGATGATGGCAGCAAGGCGGATGCCTGGAGCAAGTACCTTGGAAAAACTGACAATATAGATCACATGATCGGGTGCTTCTGAAAATAAAGAAGGAAGCGGTCCGCCATGATAACGATAATCCCCATCAAAATCATCTTCTAATATGTAAGATTGAGCCTTCGCAGCAAACTGCAACAGCTCCCGTCTTCTATTGACGCTCATACAGACACCGGTTGGCCGCTGATGAGAGGGCGTTACAGCGATCAGCTTTGTACGTTCTGGCAATGTATTCACCATCATTCCTTCTTCATCGACTGGTGCGGGGTAAATAGTCATTTCGCGATGTAAAAAGGACAACCTAGCTCCAGGAAAACCAGGATCTTCAACAGCGACTGTATCTCCTTTTTTGAGCATGACTTGTGAAATTAAGTCAATGGCTTGCTGTGTGCCCCCTGTTAACACCATTTGGTCTTCTTCTATATCAATGCCGCGTTCAACCGATAAGTATTGGCGAATTTCTGAACGCACTTCCCATAATCCATGCGGAGAAGAATAGCCCCAATCCTTCATATTTAAGCGCTGTAGTGCTTTTAGAAGCGAGCGTTTCCATATGTTTTGAAAATGGTCGTCGATGGCTGGTTCTTGATGGCGGAAATCAATCTCAAGTGTGTCATGAAATTGATTGGCCGAGAGCCAGTGATCCATTTGTTTTTCAGCCTCGTCAAAGTGAGGTCTTGTCGGAAGTGCAAAAGGCGGTTCGTTTTGATGTGGGGGAGAAGCAGCATAGTGATTACTTGAAATGACCTTTGTCCCGCCTCTTCTAGAGGTGCTGACATAGCCTCTTGCTAGCAGTTCATCATAGGCAAGCTGTACGGTGGATCGAGATACGTTGAGCTCTTGTGCTAATACTCTTGTCGGAGTCAACTGATCATCAGGATTCAGTGTGTTTGTATGAATTTTTTGAATGATGCCATTGACGATTTGCTGCCAGAGCGGGGTAGAGCTGGAACGGTCTAAATGAATGTACACAGTGCACCTTCTTTCCTTTGTCATGTCATCATTGATGATGACATGGAATTATGGACTGGTCAATAGCTTCATTTTTGGATGTGGGAAGAAATCCAAATGATGTGTACACTGGTTCATATCATTTACACAGAGGAGAGAGTCCCATGATTCCTGCATCAAAAGAAGAAACAGCACAGCTATCTATGATTCCGTTTGTGTTCGTTTTATTTAGCCTTTTTATGATTACAACAGCAGTGAACCTGCAAGTCCCTCTTTATACGGAATATGCAGAGCAGGCAGGATACGGAAAGGCGTCAACAGCCCTTGTGTTTGCTGCGTATGTTTTCGGACTGATTCCAGTATTATTGTTACTTGGCGGCATGTCTGACCGGGCTGGACGAAAACCGATTTTATTGATCGCTCTTTGCTTTTCATTATGTGCCACCCTGCTCATGATCGTGCAGCCGACCATACAAATGCTCTTTGTCGCCCGGCTGCTGCAAGGAGTGGGACTTGGGTTAAGTGTTGGCACATGTACTGCCTACTTGATTGCTTTATATCCAGAGAAATCGGGCTGGATCCCAACGTTTATCGCATTATGCAGTTCAATTGGATTTGGAGGAGGTGCTCTTTTTACAGCGATTCTTTCTTTTGAGCGAGTGTCACTGACGCCTCTTAGCTATTGGATTGTGTTGGTCTTGATCATGTTGACGATTGTTGCTGTATTCTTTTTGGTGCCGCCTGTACAAGGGGATGCAAGTAAACCGCTAATGAACATGCCGAGGTTTCCAAAAGGGACAATGCCTGCGAACATAGCCATTGCTATCGCATGGTCTGTGTGCGGTCTTGTCATTTCGATTTTGCCAGCACAGCTTAAATTAAATGGCTATGAATTGTGGGTAGGCCCGGCGCTGTTTTTTATTAATATGGCAGGTGTTCTGATGCAGCCTTTTGTCCGAAAGATGAATAGCAGTGCAGCGCTTCGTATCGGTTTTATTTGTCTTCCGTGCGGATATGGCCTGCTGTTATTCGGTGCTAATAGCGGGTCTATATTCCTTGTCCTTGCTGGAACTCTTTTAGCGGGCACAGCTTGCTATGGATTTACTTACTTAGGCGGTCTCCAGCTGATTGTTGAGAAAGGGAAGAAGGAAGCGGCTAGAGCCGTTGCTGGATATTACTTGTTTGCGTATCTAGGTCTTGGCATACCAAGTGTGTTCGTTGGTCTCTTTGCTGATATGTACGGTACTCAGACAGTGTTAACGCTCTTTTTCATGCTCGTGCTGGCAGCCTGTCTGATCTTGTTTAGTTTAAGTTTCAGAGAGAGGCAAAAGTGAAATGGATTCTTTCTCTTTCCTCTCCAATTCGTTTAAAATAAAGACAGAAGAGGGGGAGGGAAATGAAAAAAGTACAGCTAAATGGTGCGATGTGCAGATCACAAGAGGAGCTTCATGATCAACTAAAAACAGTGTTACAACTTCCTGATCATTACGGGAAAAATCTTGATGCCCTTTGGGACTGTTTAACAGGAGAAGTGAGCTTGCCTGTAGAGCTTACATGGATTCATTATCAAGCAAGCAAAGACGAGCTTGGTGATTATGCAGAGAATTTGCGGCAGTTATTTCAAGAGGCTGAAGAGGAATTGCAAGGGCAGTTTCAATTGAATATTGAAGCGTAAAAAAGCAGCTGATCCTAAAAGCTGTTTTTTTATGCGGTTTTCACCCTTTCTCATTCTACTATTGAATATTTCACTAAATATGATAATATATGAACTGCCGTTAATTGATAATGATAATCATTTGTGGCAGAGAGCTTGATAGAAAGTGTGAACCCTGTATGAAGTTGTACCAATTAAGTTTGTTGTTTGTGTGTTTGGCATGTGCGTCGCTGTTTGTCGGAGTACAGGACCTGTCTCTTTTACATTTGTTTCATCTATCAGATGAACAAATGAACACCTTATTTTCAAGTCGCATCCCGCGGCTGATGAGTATTGTGCTTGCTGGCATGAGCCTGAGCTTATGCGGTTTTATCATGCAAAGCATGACGAGAAATAAATTTGTCTCTCCAACGACTGCAGGAACAATGGATTGGGCCAAGCTGGGTATTTTAACCGCTATGCTTGTTTTTACACAGGCAAGCCCGCTGATGAAAATGGCGATTGCGTTTTTATTTACGTTAGCTGGCAATCTATTATTCTTAAAAATTCTACGCCATATTAAGGTGAACGATACGATCTACGTACCGTTAGTCGGCTTAATGTTTGGCGGAATTGTTAGTTCAATTTCCACGTTTATAGCCTATAAATATGATTTGATCCAAAACGTATCCGCATGGCTGCAAGGGGATTTTTCTCTTATTGTTCAGGGGCGTTATGAACTGCTCTATGTAAGTGTTCCTCTATTGATCATCGCGTATTTATATGCTGACCGCTTTACAGTGGCTGGTATGGGTGAGAGCTTTGCCGTCAATTTAGGTTTAACGTATAAACGTGTCATGGCAGTTGGTTTGGTGATTGTTTCGATGATTACTTCTGTAACGATTTTGACTGTTGGCATGCTACCTTTCCTCGGCTTAATCATTCCGAATATTGTATCGATCTACCGAGGGGATCACTTGAAAAAGAGCCTTCCGCATACGGCTTTATTAGGGGCCATTTTTGTGCTCATATGTGACGTGCTCGGACGAGTGATCATTTATCCATATGAAATATCTGTCGGGCTTATGGTCGGCATCATTGGAAGTGCGATCTTCCTGTACATGTTATTAAGGAGGAAGCGCTATGCATAAGAAACGAACATTATTTCTCATTGCAGCCATTGCAGCCGTATTCGTTGTCATCTTCGTCACCTTTCAAATGGGGTACTGGGAGTACACAGTGCCGAGCCGTTTAAAAAAGGTGCTTGCCATGACTTTGACAGGAGGCGCGATTGCCTTTTCCTCTGTTGTGTTTCAAACATTGACCAATAACCGAATCTTAACGCCAAGCATTTTAGGGTTAGACGCGCTTTACTTGTTTTTGCAAACGGCAATTATTTATCTTTTTGGATCGACCAATTTGATGATCGCGAATAAGAACCTGAATTTCTTTCTCTGCGTTGGATTGATGATTCTTTTTTCTGTGCTGCTCTATACGGTGATGTTCAAGCGCAAAAACAAGCATATTTTCTTACTCCTGCTTGTCGGGATTGTGTTTGGAACATTGTTCAAAAGTCTTTCTTCCTTTATGGAAATGCTCATTGACCCGAATGAATACCAAGTCGTACAGGACAAGTCCTTTGCCAGCTTTAATCACATGAACACAGATATTTTACTCTTCGCTTCTCTTTTATTTGCGGCACTTTGTCTTTATATATGGACCTTCCGCGCGAAATTAGATGTCATGTCGTTAGGAAAGGAACAGGCTGTGAATCTCGGGATTGACTATGACGGGATCACAAAAAAGATGCTGATCGTCATTGCCGTCCTTGTTTCTATTGCGACGGCCCTCGTCGGCCCGATTACGTTTCTTGGCTTACTCGTTGTGAATGTGGCAAGAGAGCTGTTTCGTACATATCGGCACACGTACTTGCTATTAGGCTCGTTTTTCATTAGTGTCATTGCGCTTGTAGGCGGGGAATTTCTTGTGGAAAAGGTATTTACGTTTCAAACACCGCTTAGTGTGCTAATTGATTTAGTCGGCGGACTGTATTTTATTTATCTACTTTTAAAGGAGAGTCGTTCATGGTCGTGATGAAGGGAGTCAGTAAGACATATAACGGAAAAACAGTGCTTCACGAAACAACTGTCAGTGTAAAAAAAGGACAGCTGACCTCTCTCATTGGTCCAAATGGTGCAGGCAAAAGTACGCTTTTGTCCATCATGAGCCGCCTGATTCAACCTGATACTGGGGAAGCTTATTTAGAGGATAAACCTTATCGAGCGTACGCTCCTCAGGAGCTTGCGAAAAAAATGAGCATCTTGAAGCAGTCGAACCACATGAGTGTGCGTCTGACCGTTCGTGAGCTTGTCAGCTTTGGCCGCTTTCCTTACTCTCAAGGCCGCTTGACAAAAGAAGATGAGAACATGATTGATGTGTCGCTTCAATACATGAGACTCGTCGAAATCCAGCATCAATATTTAGATGAACTAAGCGGCGGACAAAGGCAGAGAGCCTTTATTGCCATGGTGCTGGCTCAGGATACGGATTATATTTTCTTAGATGAGCCTTTAAATAATTTAGATATGAACCATTCAGTTGAAATGATGAAGCTGTTTCAGCAGCTCGTGAAAGATCTTGGAAAAACGATTGTTGTTGTTCTCCATGATATTAACTTTGCATCTGTCTATTCAGATCACATCGTCGCCTTAAAAGAGGGTCAGGTAATCAAAGAAGGAAGCGTTGATGAAGTGATTCAAACAGAAGCACTTGAACACATTTATGACATGCGCATACCGATCGAAGTCATTCGTGGTGAGCGTATTTGCTTATATTTTTCTTGAAAAAATGAAGAGGTGATCAATCATGAAAAAATGGATTTGGATGATAACAGTATTAACAGCGATTGCTGTCCTTGCTGCCTGTGGTAACCAAGGAAAAACAGCGGGAACGAATGAGGAAACCGTAACAGTAAAGGATATGTTGAATAAAGACGGTGTGAAGATCAAGAAAAACCCGAAAAAAGTCGTCGTTTTTGATATGGGAAGTCTCGATACACTTGATAAGCTTGGTGTCAACGTGACAGCTTTACCAAAACAAGTGATTCCTCACTATTTATCTAAATATGAAAGTGACAAATATGAGAATGTCGGCGGGTTAAAAGAGCCAAACTTTGAGAAAATTGCAGAGATGAAGCCTGACTTGATCATTATTCAGCACCGTCAAGCAGATGCATTTGATGAATTTTCTAAATTTGCTCCGACGATTTATATGGATGTAGATAACGCAAACTATATGGAATCATTTAAAAAGAATGCTGAAACATTAGGAAAGATTTTTGATAAGGAAGACAAAGTCAAAAAAGAACTTTCTGCCATTGACCAAAAAGTGGCTTCATTAAAGAAACAAGCCAAAGAGTTAAAGAAAAATGGACTCGTCATTATGGCGAACGACAGCAAAATGACGGCATTTGGTCCTAAGTCAAGATATGGTCTGATTCATGATGTATTTGGCATCACACCAGCAGATCAAAAGCTAGAGCCATCTGATAAACATGGACAAAGCATTTCGTATGAGTATATGGTCAAAACGAACCCAGATTACTTATTTGTCGTGGATCGCGGCGCGGCAATTGGAGAAGAAACGTCTGCGAAACAGCTTGTTGAAAATGATTATGTGAAATCAGTCAAAGCGGTTAAAAACAATCATGTGGTGTATTTAAACTCTGACATGTGGTATTTAGCAGGCGGCGGCCTTGAATCATTGAATGCGATGATTGATGAAGTGAAAAAAGGAATTGAACAAAAGTAATGGATGAAAAGCTGCTCCTATCGAGCAGCTTTTTTATTGTGGATACATAAAAATATGTTGCGTGCAGGAAACTTTCATCAAAATATGTTATAGTGGAACCTACATTGTGAGACTAAGATAGAGTGAGGGTTCGGAAAGGATGAAGGAGAAAACAAGATCAAAAAGAAGGCTAAGACCTTGGGTGAAAGTCGTGCTGTTTATCATGGCATTTGTCATGATCATGGCAGTATCTGTCACAGGATACGCATACTATAAAATTTCAAAAGCGTCGAATAAAGCGCAAGTATCTTTAGAAAGAGGAGAGACCTCGCAAAAGCGTGTGAAAGCTTTTGATCCAGGAAAGGATAGTTTTTCGGTGCTGCTCTTAGGGATTGACAGCCGTCCAGGTGAAACGGTAGACGAAGCAAGAAGTGATGCGGTCTTACTGGCGACGGTGAATCGAACAGACAAAACGATCAAGCTCCTAAGTATTCCTCGTGATTCTTATGTTGATATACCGGGGAGAGGATATGATAAAATTGCTCACGCCCATGCGTTTGGGAGTGCAGATTTATCAGTCAAAACGGTAGAGAATTTGTTAAACATCCCGGTAGACTATGTGATTGCAGGAAACTTTAAGGCGTTTCAAGACATTGTCGATGAGCTAAATGGAATTGACGTAACGATTGAAGATGAAGGCATTGCAAAACAAATGGAGAAGGATTCAAAAGGAAAAGTTCATGTGGAAACAGGCACGCATACGCTCAGTGGTGAAGAAGCATTAGCGTTTGTGAGAACGAGAAAGGCAGATAGTGATCTCATGCGCGGAAAGCGCCAAATGGAAGCACTTCAAGCCATCTTTGAAAAATCCAAATCCATTTCGTCCATACCGTCTTATGACAACATCATTGATACACTTGGAGATAACGTCTCCACCAATTTATCCATGAAACAGTTGATCGGTCTATTCCCTTTACTGAGTTCATTAAAATCAGTGGATACCATCCAGTTAAAAGGGCACGATTACCAGCCTGGGAATGTGTATTACTTTGAGTTAGATGGACCAGGATTAGAAGAAGTGAGACAAGAGCTGAGAAAACAGCTCGAATTATCATAATGGAGAAAGAGCCTGCCGCTGTGGCAGGCTTTTTTTAATAATAGAGGGTTGCAGGCATCGTTGGGTACCACACACCATTTAAAGCAAGCGCCCAGCCATACACCTTTTGACCTGATTCAATCTTGTCCTTTACCGAAGTGAGCGCTTCGTATGAAAAGACTTGATAAGACTGTCCGGTTTTTTTAGCGACAATGACCGATAGAATATTGTCATTGAATACACTTGGCTCTTCGTCCGTACTCGTCCAAGCAATTCGATTATAGTAATTCATGTTGAAAGGATTTTCGAGTGCTTTCACTTCAAACTTTACTCGTTTTCCAACGATAGAAACCGTTGTATAGGCTACACTTGTTATTTGTGTAGATGCTGCTGGGGCTTGTTTTCCTGTTTGCAGTGGTTCTAATGCTGACACTGTGCTTGGCACAAGTAATCCTGCTGCTAAGGTAAGTGCTGTTATTTTTTTGAACATGAGTTGAAACCTCCTAATTTTTGGTATAATAATCAATTCGCCAAAAAGTGAAGAGTTCCTTCTATAAATGTAAAATATAACCATATTATTTTCCTGAATGGAGGAAATAATGGGTGAGCATTTCCTCTACACGATGACGTATACGGGGATTAAAATATTTATGCTTTTCTTCATAGCCATTGATCAGAAATAAATATGTCGTAAATCCTTCATCGTGTTCAATTTGCTGTACGTTCATTTTTTCTTTACGTAACTGTTGTTTCAGTTGATAAAGGGCTTTTTGTGCTTCTTTTAATGAAGAGGTGACTAGCTGAATATATGGTTCATTTAGTTTGAATGTTTGATGTTTTTTAAGGTGCGTCAAATCACGATTGAGGATGGAGATGACCATTGGAAGAAAGATGGCTTGTTCCATCATCTGAAGTTGTACGCTTGATAATCTCGTCATGTCCATGCCTGCTTTCTTTATTTATAGAACATTTGTTCTTATTTATTATATCGGATGAGTTAAAAAATCTCAAGGGGGGGGCTGAGAGGGATTCATTTGTATATTTTTATGTTTTCCATGTAAAATGAAAGATAGACAAACCTTGAAGGAGTCAAACAAGTTGCCATTATTTCTTTCTATATTTACTCATGAAAATATCACATCATTTTTTGAAAGCTACAAGGCTTTTGGACCCATTGTGGCTATATTACTCCCTTTAATAGAAGCATTTCTACCGTTTTTACCTCTCGTGGCATTTGCGGTGGCCAATGCAAATGCTTTTGGGCTATGGGAAGGCTTTTTATTGACCTGGATTGGTGCAAGTGCAGGGTCTATCCTTGTCTTTTTACTGATCAGAAAATTTGGACAGATGAGGATGTTGAACTTTATTAGCAGACACCCTTCTATTCAAAAGCTAATGCTTTGGGTTGAAAAGCGGGGATTTGGTCCGTTGTTTATTTTACTCTGCTTTCCTTTTACACCTTCTGCTGCCGTTAATGTCGTAGCAGGTCTATCAAGAATCAGCGTCTGGCAGTTCTCATTAGCTGCTTTATCAGGGAAGTGTGTCATGCTCTTTATTATTAGTTTTATCGGCTATGACATTTCAGCTTTAGTAAAGAATCCGTTAAGAAGTATTTTTGCGGTTCTAGTCATTGCTTTATTATGGTATGTTGGAAAGAGAGTAGAAAATAGGTTGAATATTCGGATGAGTCAGCGTGAGGACAAAGGAGGCTCTTAATGAAAAAGAAGCCATTGCTATGGTTCATGATTATTACATGCATCGTCTTGTTGTTCCAAGTAAAGAATTTCATGTTTGTCACGTACAAAGTAGAAGGGGTTAGTATGGACCCGACATTTACAGATGGAACAGAATTATTAATTAACAAGTTCTCGCCAAAACTCACGAAAATTAGCCGGTTTGACTATGTATTATTTCATGGCCCTAAAAATCAAATCTTGATCAAACGGGTCATTGGGCTTCCAGGAGAAACAATCAAATATGAAGATGATCAACTGTTTGTTGATGGTGTAAAGTGGAAAGAGCCGTATTTAAAAGAGCAGAAAAAACATAAAATGGGCAACGTCCTAACAGGTGATTTTCAGCTGAAAGCCATCACCGGTCGTCAGAACATACAAAACAATCATTACTTCGTGATCGGAGATAATCGAATACATAGCTTTGACAGCCGGCATTTTGGAACGATCTCAAAGGATCAAGTAGTCGGTGTAAAAAGGAATCATGATGAATAAAAAAGAGCCGCTCTGCATAAGTAGAGCGGCTCTTTCTATTTAGCGGTTTTATAATCAGTCTGTCTTTTTGCCCAGACATGATGTAAGAAACGAAAAAACGGTGGCAGCATGGCGATGACCAAAATAATTCTGACGACTTGTACAGCCACAACAAATGTGGAATCCTCATGAAGTGTAACAGCTGTTGTGGCCATTTCTGCAATACCGCCAGGCGAAAAAGCAAGAATGGCTGTAATGACAGAAATACCTGTTATTTCTGCAATGGCAATTGAACTGAGAACGGTCGCAGCAATCAATCCGGCTGAGCTGACGACGGCCACAATCAAGGTATTTTTTAACCCGACAAACATTTGTTTATTCATTTTTGACCCGATGGTTGCCCCTAGAAATACTTGTGACGCAATATTCGCTTGGGCTGGCCAGTAAGGAATCAAATCATGACCTGTCAAGGCGCCTGCCCCTACTTGGAGAGCCGCCACACCTAACATACTGCCGATCAGCCAAGGGGCGGGAAAGTGAAGACGCACAGCTAGGCGTGACATCAGCCATGCCCCTAAAATGAGTGCAGCAGTCCAAGAAATGTTTGATATTGTGAAAACGCCTGATGAGAAGGCGCTGCCTTGGGCGACTACCGCATCTGATTGGCTTTTTGTATTTAAATAAAATACCGTAAATGGAATGGTCAGTACGACCATTAACACACGTATCGTTTGTACGAGACTCACTACAGCTGTATTTGCTCCAACCTCTTGGGCGATGCCCGGCATAGCGGAAAGACCGCCGGGGGCAGTGCCGACAAAGCTAGTCAGCATATCTGTTTTACTCAGCTTCCATAAGACAAACCCGGAGAGCATGGCTAATAAAATAGAAAAGACGAGCATGAAACTCACGGGAAGCCAATTTTCAGCGAAAATGTGAAGGACTTTCATGTTCATTTTTTGTCCTAGTTCGATTCCGAGAATGAATTGACCAAGGAGTAGCCATCTGCTGTGAATACGTAAGGTATTCTTTCCTTTACGCTGAAACAGGGCGGGACGGCGCAGGGCAATAAATGCAGCTGTCATTAATGTGCCAATCATCCAGCCGATAGACATCCCTGTTAGAGACAAAAGGAATCCACCTAAACCGCTTACCGCAATCAAAATGAGATCGGTTCGAAGGCTGTTTCCTTGCTTCATCACGTATAAACCTTCTTCCTGTATATTTGTTCAGTAAGTGAAATGTTGTTATCTTCACTATAATACAAAAGTCTCTATAAATAAAATACGAATTTTTTTAGTATTTTCATAAGATTATCTTATGGTTAACTCTGTTAGAAAAAAGATTGTTTTTGATATAAATGACATATAATTTTTGTCAAAAACAAATACAATATACAACGATTTTCCCCTATTTTTGTTATCGGTTGACTATCATTTTCAATTACACTACAATGCTTAGTGTGAGGTGATGACATGAAAATTCCTTCTTTTAAATATAACGAAAAGGGATTGAACCGCTTTTTCGGTCCTTTAGAAGGAAGGATTATGGAGATCCTTTATCAAGGTGAGGATATGCCGATTAAAGAGGTACAGCAGAAGCTGTCAGATGAGAAGCCAATTAATTTCAACACGGTCATGACGGTACTCAATCGATTAACCGAAAAAGGAATTGTGGAAAAGAAAACAAAAGGGCGTTCATCTATCTATAACCCTGTTTTAACAAAAGAAGAATTTCTAAATGAGCAAACGAAATGGATTACTCAAGGACTGATGGATGATTTCGGCCCCCTTGCAGTCAATCATATGGTGGACGCAATTGAAAGTGCTGATCCTGAATTACTGAAGGTACTCGAAGCAAGGCTTGCATCCAAAAAAGAGGAGAAACGACATGATTAAAATGAAGTCGAGTCTGCTGTTTTTAGGCGGTATATTGATTGGCTTAGTGATCTTTTACCAGATGGGCTATTATGTACTCTCAAGCTTTTTTGGCTGGAATCAAGCATATAACCTGATCCATGTATGTCAATCTGTTCTCGAATTTTATGGATTCACTCCTTTAAAGTATTTTCTGGATGCGTTCGTCTTGTATACGCTTGGTTTTGCCGTTTTCTATATGACAAAGCAGGTCAGAAAGTATCTTCATTTCAAAAGAAATATGATGATGGCAGTCGATCAACATTCAACGCAAAGTCTATCAGACAAGTATAGAAATGAGATCATTGTGTTTCATTGCCATGAACCGCTTGCTTTCGCAATGGGGATGCTTCGGCCAAAAGTGTATCTCTCAACAGCGCTTATAGACATGCTGGATGAAGGAGAAATCGATGCGGTTGTCTATCACGAATTACATCACAAATACAGCTACGATCCTTTAAAGACTTTCACTTTCTCTATGCTCACGAAAGTGATTTGGTACATTCCTGTGTTAAAGCATATGAGACAAAGTTACTCCGTTTTTCGTGAGGTCATTGCAGATGACTATGCCATTCAGCAGACAGGGACTGAGCTAGGAGTAGGGCAAGCCCTTTTGAAACTCATTAAAAATAGAACCCAGTTTCAAAAACAAACGAAATTTGCCGTGTCCTTTGGAGATCGAGCATTGAATTTAAGAATCCAAAAAATCTTAAACCCAACATACAACATACCGTTCAATGTACCACTTATCCCAATTGTGACATCAACCATCCTCATGTTGGTCTTAATGATTATGCTCAACTTAAATTACTAATTTTTTTTACGAATGAACATTACATGATGTAGTGTAAAAATGGGAGGAAATCACTATATGAAAACAAATCAAGAAATAGGAACACTTTTTGTACGCGTCATCTTAGGCATTATTTTCTTTTTACATGGACTTCAAGCATATCAAGGTGGACTAGGAGGCACTGCGGCATTTTTTGGTCAAATTGGTGTTCCTGAATTTATGGCCTATATTGTCAAAACAATTGAACTGGTTGGTGGAATTGCCCTGATTCTAGGTTTAGGCACACGTCTTTTCGCAGCTTTATTTGTGCCAATTATGGCTGTAGCCATTATCACAGTTGGTTTTGCAAGAGGATTTGTGGGCGGTTATGAATTTGAACTTTCTTTAATGGTCATGGCGCTTTACTTGACACTTAGTGGCAGCAAGATGCTTTCGATTGATGGATTGTTAAAACAACAGCAACAAAGCAATGAAGCAAAATTTCATTAAATAACAAAAAACTCCTTCTGCGATTTGTAGCAGAGGAGTTTTTTTATGGTCAAAAGGTCGTTTATCATTAAAAAAGGAAAAGCGAAGAGGCGTTTTGATGATGACAGCCCTTTATTTCACATATTGAATGAGCAAAAAAGCAATTTCATTTTTTGACGGAACATACGATCTCCTATTAAAATAGGGGTAACTAAGAAACATGGTGCGTTAAAAGATATAGAAACCAGACAGCATGCTGCTGTTCATCTTGAGCAATACGCTTCATTAATTCCTTTGTTCCTTGATCACGGACATAGTCTGATACCGTTAAGTAAAAATCGACTGTTTTTTGTTCGTCTTTAAAGGCAAATAAGAGACCTTCCCTAAATTGGTCAGGACAAGGCTCTGTTATGCTTGGTTTGTGGTTTTTACCAGTCAAAGAATAGTATAGCTTTGTAAATAGCTGATAATGTCTGACTTCATCCTGACGTATTTCTTGAATGATTTTTTTCGCTTCAGGATTTTTTGCTTTTTGTGCAAGTTTTTCATAGCATTGGATCGCAGAATATTCGCCATTGATGGCCTTTTCAAGGTCTGCAATGATCCTTGTGTTTTGGCGCATGTCATATGGCGAGTAGTCATAATAACCGTAATACATGATATTGCCAGCCTCCTTTTAGATCATGATGGTTTATGATATGAAAAGAGTCGGGAAAGGTGCCTATTTTCTTTTCAATCGGAGGAGAAAGGGAAGGTGATAGGAAAATAGCTATTTACCTTTATTTTCGCTAGAATATGAGTACATAAGAAAGGTGTTGTGGAACGTGGAGATTCAGTTTTTAGCAGGCAGATCGGGGAGTGGAAAAACGACTGCAATTCTAGAAGAAATCAAAGAACAACTGCGGCTTGATCCGCTGGGTCCGCCAATCATTTTTTTAGTCCCGGATCAAATGACATTTTTAATGGAATATGAGCTTGCAAAAACGTCTGAAGCTGGTGGAATGATCAGGGCCAAAGTCTTTAGTTTTACTCGGCTTGCCTGGTCTATATTACAGCAGACTGGCGGTGCGAACCGTCAATTTGTCACAAGCACAGGGATTCAAATGCTCTTAAGAAAAGTAATAGAAGAACAGAAAGACAAGTTTAAGGTATTCAAAAAGGCGAGTGATAAACCGGGATTTGTTGAGCAAATAGAAAAGACGATGGCTGAATTCAAAAGGTACTGTATGATGCCGGAGGATATTGAAAAAATCTCGGCATCCAGTATGCATTCAGAGTATACAGAAGAAAGACGTGCGGCGGAAAAATTGCATGATCTTCATGTTCTTTATCAGCAGATGGAGCAGCATCTGCAAGATGAGTATGTGCATTCAGAGGATTACTTGACACTTCTGGCTCAGCAAATTCCTTTATCAGAAGAATTGAGAGGGGCACACATTTATATAGATGGTTTTTATCAGTTTACCCCCCAGCAGCTTCTTGTCATTGAACAGCTTTTGCTACATGCCGAAAAAATAACAGCTGCATTCACAGTGGATCGTTCCTATCATGACACGCAGCCAAATGAACTTGATTTATTTCGCATGACAGGTAAGACATATTCCCAGCTTTATCAGTTGGCCAAAGAGTGCGGAGCGGCTATTTCTGAGAACATTTTGGAGAAAAATAAACGGCATCTTCATACCCCAGATCTAGCTTATTTAGAAAATCAATATGAACAGAGACCTTTGCAGCCGTATCAAGAAGAAACGCCTCACCTTACCGTATCGAAAAGTGCAAATAAACGAGCTGAAATTGAGGGAGTAGCGAGAGATATTCTTGATTTAGTAAGAGGTGAAGGTCTTAGGTTACGAGACATCTCAATTGTTGCAAGACATGTAGACGACTATAAAGATACGTTAAAAGAGGTGTTTCGAGATTACGATATTCCTTTCTTTATTGATGGAAATGAATCGATGCAGTATCATCCGCTCATTGAGTTCATTCGTTCGAGCCTCGATGTCATAAAAGGGAACTGGCGGTATGAGGCGGTGTTTCGCTGCGTGAAAACGGAGTTCTTATTTCCGCTTGAACTCGCTAAAAACAAAGCAAGAGAACAGGCGGATCAGCTTGAAAACTATTGTATTGCTTACGGTGTAAAAGGTGAACGCTGGACGAATGGTTCACGATTTCATTATCGCCGCTTCCAATCACTAGATGAAGATTTTGGACAAACCGATCAAGAAATAGAAATGGAGCAAATGCTGAATGATGTAAAAGAATGGATTGTTCCGCCTCTCTTTCAATTGCAAAAAAGATTGAAAAAAGCGCAAAAGCTAAGAGACATGGTGGAGGCAGTGTATGTCTTTCTAGAAGAAGCCCAAGTGCCAGAAAAGCTTGAAAAGGCAAGGCTTGAGGCAGAAGAAGCAGGCAGGTTAGCTGAAGCGATGCAGCATGGGCAAGTGTGGGATGCTGTCATTCAATTGATGGATGAATTTGTTGAAATGCTGGGCGAGGAGGAGCTCTCATTTCCATTATTTCAACAGATGATAGATACAGGACTGTCCTCTCTTAAGTTCGCTTTGATTCCCCCTTCACTTGATCAAGTGTTTATCGGAAGTATGGATTTATCCAGAATGTATCAAGCAAAGTGTACGTTTGTCATTGGAGTAAATGATGGGGTTATACCTGCACGGCCCTCTGATGAAAGTGTATTGTCTGAAGACGACCGGGAATGGTTAAAACGGGCAGGAGCAGAGCTGGCAGAGACAGGGAAGGAACGGCTGCTGGATGAACAATTTTTGATATATCAAGCGCTGTCCAGTCCATCGCACTACCTGTATGTATCCTATTCAGCTTCAGATACGGAAGGGCGGTCTCTTTTGCCTTCGACCCTCATCAAGTATTGTGAGGAACTGATGCCAAACCATCAGCAAGCCCTCTATGTGTTAGATCCAGAGCAGTTGGAAGATCAGCAGCAATTAAAATTTGTAACAAACGAGCATGTCTCGTTATCCTATACCGTTTCGCAGCTGCAACAATGGCTCAATCAATATCCGATCAGCGGCGTATGGTGGAGTGTATATAATCATTTGATGACCTCGTCCAACCGCGACGTATCAAAAAAAATCATGTCCAGCTTGTTCTTTACAAATAGAGCGAAACGTTTAAAGCCGAATGTCACAAAAGAACTTTACGGTGACCATATTCAGGGCAGTGTTTCAAGAATGGAGAAATTCAATGCATGTGCATTTTCTCATTTTGCTTCCCACGGGTTAAAACTAAAAGATCGACAATTTTACAAATTAGAAGCACCTGATATCGGTCAGCTCTTTCACTCAGCTTTAAAACTGATTTCAGATACGCTTGTTGAACAAAAAAAGGATTGGAAAAACTTAACGAAGGAAGATTGTGTGACCTACTCAAGGCATGCAATTGAACAGCTAGCTCCACGTCTGCAAAAAGAAATTTTATTAAGCTCTAATCGGCATGCTTATATAAAAGAAAAGCTTCAAAAAATCCTCATCAGGGTGTCTTCTATATTAAGCGAACATGCAAAAGTGAGCGGATTCTCTCCGGTTGGACTTGAGTTAGGTTTTGGAGGTCAAGGACCTCTGCCGCCGTTTACTTTTCAATTAAAAAACGGCTGCACGATGGAGCTTGTTGGAAGGATTGACCGAGTGGATAAAGCAGAAGGATCAAAAGGACTTCTTTTAAGAATTGTCGACTATAAGTCCAGTGAGAAGGGGCTTGATCTAGCAGAAGTTTACTACGGTTTAGCCTTGCAAATGCTCACTTATTTAGACCTGACCATTACGTATTCTAAAGAATGGCTTGGCATGGAAGCGACACCGGCAGGAATTTTATACTTCCATATTCATGACCCGCTGATTCAAGCGCCTATTCCGCTCGCAGAAGATGCGATTGAGCAGGAAATATTGAAGAAATTTAAAATGAAGGGTCTATTGCTCGAAGATGTGGAAGCAGTGAAGTTGATGGATCAAACACTCGAATCAGGAAGATCACAAGTCATCCAAGCTGGTTTGAAAAAGGATGGTTCTTTCCGATCTGACTCTGCGGTATTAAGTGAAGATCATTTTCACATTCTCACAAAACACGTTCGGCGAACCTTTGAAGAGGCAGGAGAAAGAATTACAAGCGGTGAGGTAGAGATAAACCCATATAAATTAAAGGATCAAACCCCTTGCCGCTTTTGCTCCTTTAAGTCTATTTGCCAATTTGATGAATCAATAGAAGATAATGAATTTAGGGTGCTCACCTCTGAGAAGGATGATGTCATGTTAGACCGGATCAAAAAAGAAGGGGATCAGTATGCAAATACCAAAACCGAATAACAGTACTTGGACAGATGACCAATGGAACGCCATCGTTTCAGAAGGACAAGATATTCTTGTTGCTGCGGCGGCAGGGTCAGGGAAAACAGCGGTCTTGGTTGAACGGCTCATTCGAAAAATGACTCGGCCGGAGCAGCCAGTTGATGTGGACAGGCTGCTCGTAGTGACTTTTACCAATGCTTCAGCAGCAGAAATGAAGCACCGGATCACTGAAGCACTTGAAAAAGAACTATCTAAAAACCCTGGTTCCCTTCATATGCGGAGACAGCTGTCACTTATGAATCGTGCCAATATTTCTACCTTGCACTCCTTTTGTTTGCAAGTTCTCCGTACCTTTTATTATGAGATTGACCTTGATCCAGGTTTTCGTTTGGCTGATCAAACAGAAGGAGAATTATTAGGAGATGAAGTGTTAGATGAACTGTTTGAGGATGAGTATAAGGCTGGAAAGCCGTCATTCTTTGAACTCGTTGATCGTTACACATCTGATCGGCATGATTTAGATCTTCAATGGCTTGTCAAAAGAATTTATGAGTTTTCTAGGTCACATCCAGCGCCCGAACAATGGATGCGGGCATTCCTTTCTCTTTATGATGTGGATACACAGACAAAGGTAGAAGAGTTACCCTTTTATCCATATATCAAAGAGGACCTTTCTCTCGTTTTAAGAAGCTGTCAGGAACTGCTGGAACAAGCGCTCACTTTATCAAAAGAGCCGGGCGGTCCAGCACCGAGAGCAGAGAATTTTATAGATGATTTAGAGCAAGTAAATGAATTAATAAGGCATCAAGATGATTTTGGGACACTTTATGAGCTTTTGCCAAACATCAATTTTAAAAGGTTAAAGACTTGCAAAGGGGATGACTATGACCCAGCTCTGTTAGAAAAAGCAACAGATGCACGCAATCAAGCCAAAAAACAATTAGAAAAGCTAAAAGATGAATACTTTATGCGCAGTCCCGATCAGCATTTAAAAAGCTTGGCTGAAATGAAGCCAGTTGTAGAGACACTTGTGGAGCTTGTGATTCAATATGGAGAGCGTTTCGAAAGAGCAAAACAAGAAAAATCAATCGTAGACTTTTCTGATCTAGAACATTATTGTTTGCGCATTTTAGCGAAGCAGGACGCAGAAGGAAATCTCATTGAAACAGAAGCGGCTAAGTACTATCAACAGCAATTTGAAGAAGTACTCGTGGATGAATACCAGGATACAAACCTTGTCCAAGAAACGATTTTAAAGCTCGTGTCTAAAGGAAAACATCCTGCCGAAGGCAACCGCTTTATGGTTGGTGATGTGAAGCAGTCCATTTATCGCTTTAGACTTGCAGAGCCGATGCTCTTTTTAAATAAATATAAACAATTTAAAGAAGACAGCAATGAAACAGGTAAAAGAATTGATCTAAATAAAAACTTCCGCAGCCGGGCTGATGTTTTAGACAGTACCAACTTTCTGTTCAAACAGCTGATGGGAGAAACGGTTGGAGAAATTGAATATGATGAACAAGCTGAATTAAAGCTTGGAGCGAGTTATCCGCAAAGCGAAGACACGTCGACAGAAATGCTTCTTGTTCATTTAGATCAGCACGACACAGAAAGCGATGAAGAACGAGAAGAGCTAGAGACGGTTCAATTTGAGGCGAGAGTGATTGCAAAGAAAATAAAAGAATTGGTAGAACAGCCTTTTCAAGTGTACGATGCAAAACAGCAGCTGACCCGCAACTTGCAGTATCGAGACATTGTGATCTTGCTTCGATCAATGCCGTGGGCTCCGCAAATGATGGAAGAGTTGAAGAAGCAGGGAATCCCTGTTTATGCGAATCTTTCCTCAGGTTATTTTGAAGCTACAGAAGTATCTGTCATTCTTTCTTTGTTAAAAGTGATTGATAATCCATATCAAGATATTCCGCTCGCTGCTGTTTTAAGGTCACCTCTTGTTCATTTAGACGAAAATGAGATGGCACTGATTAGAACAAGTGATAAAAAAGGCACTTATTATGACGCTGTGAAGGCATTTATGAGTGTGACACACTCTGATCATCCGACATGCAGAAAGCTGGAGCGTTTCTTCCTTCAATTACGCAAATGGCGTGATTTTTCGATTCAGCATTCGGTAGCAGAACTGATTTGGGAAGTGTACCGAGATACACAATATCTAGATTATGTCGGCGGGATGCCAGGAGGTAAGCAAAGACAGGCAAACCTTCGGGCTTTATATGATCGAGCGAACCAGTATGAAAAGGCTGCATTTAGAGGGCTGTTTCGATTTCTTCGATTTATTGAAAGAATGCAAGAGCGTGGAGATGATCTTGGAGCGGCAAAAACGTTCAGTGAAACAGAGGATGTTGTCCGCATGATGACCATTCATAGCAGTAAAGGACTCGAATTCCCTGTTGTATTTACTGCAGGACTTGGCAGGAACTTTAACATGATGGATTTAAACCAGTCCTACTTGCTCGATAAAGAATTAGGCTTTGGCAGCAAATATATTCATCCTGAGCTGAGAATTAGTTATGCAACATTACCGCTGATCGCGATGAAAAAAAAGATGAGAAAAGAGTTATTATCTGAAGAACTGAGGGTTCTATATGTGGCGCTCACAAGGGCGAAGGAAAAATTATTTTTAGTCGGCTCTGTCAAAAATCAAGTGAAAGCTTTAAGCAAGTGGCAAAATGCCGCAAACGGAGACGACTGGCTCCTCCCTGACTTTGAACGATATCAAGCGAGAACATACTTAGATTTTATTGGCCCTGCTCTTATCCGTCATCAAGCGATGTCTTCTCTTTTAGAAGAATCGAGAGAAGTCGTTCTCTCGCATCCATCATCATTTTCTATCACCTTTCATCAAGCGTCCGATCTTCTACAAGAAGACATGTCACTTGAAAAACAAAAACAAGACGAAGTGGTACGAGCATTAATGGAAGGTGTGCCTGTTCAAGGATATGGCGATTACGAGGAGGAAGTAAAAGAAAGACTTTCATGGAGTTATCCATATTTAGCGGCCTCCCAAGTAGGGACAAAGCAGTCAGTTTCTGAGATCAAAAGAATGAAAGAAATACAGGATGAATACAGTGTGCCTTCTTCCGTTCGAAAAGCTCGTGCGACACTGTACGAACGACCGGCTTTTATGAAGAAAAAAACACTCACAGCGGCAGAACAAGGGACGGCCATGCATACAGTCATGCAGCATATCCCTCTTCCTTCAAATGAACCATATGATGAATCTCGTGTAGAAGAGCTGCTCCATTCTTTAAAAGAGAAAGACTTACTAACAGATGAACAAATCCAGTCCATCAATCGAGAAGGAATTGTGGCCTTCTTTTCTACTGCTATTGGTCAAAAACTGCGGAAAGCGGACTGGGTGAAACGAGAAGTATCGTTTAGTATGGTTTTACCGGTTAAAGAGGTATACAGCCATATTGATGCGGAAGGTGAGCCTGTCCTCATTCAAGGAATGATTGATTGTTTATTTGAAGCAGATGGCAAGCTCTATTTACTTGATTATAAAACAGATCGAGTGACTGGCAGATTCTCAGGTGGATTAGAGGAAGCTGAAGCGATGTTAAAAAAACGCTATGAAACGCAATTGGCGTTATATACAGCAGCGGTAGAACGTTTAACAAACAGAACATTAGAGGAGAAAATCCTTTATTTCTTTGATGGAAATTTAGAAATTTCTTTATAGGTGGAATGAATGAGAGGTGAATCACATGAGGATTCTGCATACAGCGGATTGGCATCTAGGGAAAACCCTTGAAGGCCGAAGCCGGCTTGAGGAGCAAGCGGAGTTTTTAGATGAATTAAATCAAATCGTCAAGGATGAACACATTGATGTCATTGTGATGGCTGGAGATGCCTTTGATACAGTGAACCCTCCTGCTCGCGCAGAACAGCTTTTTTATGAAAGTCTGTCTGCATTATCTGATAAAGGAAAGCGTCAGGTGGTTGTGATCTCTGGCAACCATGATAACCCAGACCGTTTATCAGCCGCATCTCCTTTAACGAATGAGCAGGGGATTCATTTAATTGGATATCCGACAAATGATTTAATTCATGTCGATGTTTCTTCTGCAAGTGAACGTCTATCTATTGCCGCACTCGCTTACCCGTCTGAAGCAAGGCTAAACGAGGTGCTGGCTGAAACATTTGAAGAGAAACTGCTTCGTGATCAGTACAATTTAAAAATACAACAAATGTTTCAACATTTAAGCAGCCAATTTCAGGCGGATACGGTCAATATCGCAACAAGTCATATTTATGTGGCAGGTGGTAGTCAAACGGATTCGGAAAGGCCGATTGAAGTGGGAGGCGCATATACCGTTGCGGCCGAAAGTCTGCCTGAGGCGGCTTGTTATGTCGCATTGGGGCATTTGCATCGCCCCCAAACCATTAAACGTGCCAAAACGATTGCCCGCTATTCTGGATCTCCACTTGCATACAGCTTTTCTGAAGCAGGCTACGCCAAATCAGTCACCATTGTGGATGCAAAACCGAATGAAACAGCAAGCTGGAAAGAAGTGTTTTTATCAAGCGGTAAACCACTTATGAAGTGGAAGGCGACTGAAGGGCTGAGCCAAGTACACAGTTGGCTGGATGAAAAGCGGGATCTTCAAGCCTGGATTGATTTAGAGATTCACTTAACAGATCAGCTGTCGATCGAACAAATTCATCAGCTGAGAAAACAGCATAGTGGATTTGTCCATATTAGACCAAAGTTTAAAGAGTTACAGCAAAAAGAAGAACAAAAACAAGTGGAAAAGCTCTCGATTGAAGAGCGGTTCGTGAAATTTTATGAGCGTCAGACAGGTGGAGGTCTACCTGATGAAAAAACTGTCAAGCTATTTTTAGAGCTTGCCAATGACATGCAAGAGGAGGAAGCGAATTGAAGCCGATCACGCTAACCATTAAAGGACTTCATAGCTTCAGAGAAGAGCAAACCATTGACTTTAGCTCCCTATGTGATGCAGGTGTGTTTGGTATTTTTGGACCGACTGGAAGCGGAAAATCGTCCATATTAGATGCCATGACACTCGCACTCTATGGCAAGGTCGAACGTGCACTCAATAATACGCATGGTATTTTGAACCAAGCTGAAGAAAAGCTGTCTGTCTCCTTTACGTTCGCTTTGCAAAGGGAACACCATATTTCTTATAAAGTGGAACGTGCCTTTAAACGGGCAGATGAAATGAAGGTTAGAACGACGTTATGCCGATTGATTGAAATTGGTGATACGCAGACAGTTCTTGCAGATAAAGCAAGTGAGGTTAATCGTAAAATAGAAGAATTACTTGGTTTAACCATTGACGATTTTACGAGAGCGGTTGTTTTACCCCAAGGAAAGTTTGCGGAATTCCTTTCATTGAAAGGAGCCGACAGACGCCAAATGCTGCAGCGTTTGTTTAATTTGGAGAAATATGGTGATCAGCTCGTCAAACGTTTACGCGCAAAGGCTCAAAATCACTATGGACAGAAAAACGAACTGCTGGCTGAACTGACTGGATTAGGAGAAGCTGGTCCAGAGGCATTAGTGAAAGCTAAAGAAGCAGCTGCGCAGGCGCAAGCTATTTTTCATGAGAAAAAACAAACGCGGGACGAAGCGTTCACTGCTTTTACAAAAGCGCAAGCCATCTGGCAGTATCAACAGGAACAAGAAGCGTACGAGAAGGAACAACACAACCTCAATCTGCTGGCATCCACAATGGAAGAGAAAAAGAATCAACTTTACATTGCAGAGCAGGCAGAGACATTAAAGCCTTATGCGGATGCATTAACAAAGGCTGAAAAGCAGCTCTCTCAAGCATCAAAAGAGAAGCAGGAAGCAGAAAAACATTTACTTCATCAACGAACGATCTATGATCAAATGACGCAGGAGTATGAGCAAACGCGGCAAAAGAAAATGGAAAATGAGCCAGAGCTTCTTCAAAAGAAAGAGCAGCTTATTCAATTAAAAGAAATTGAACGAAAAAAAGAAACAGCTCTTCAGGAAAAGACCGTACTAGAGCAGCAAAACAATGAAAAAGCGCAGCAATTGACTCAAAAAAAAGCGGAAGCCGAAAACCTGCAATCTTTATTAGAGCGTGCGCTTGCGAAACAAACACAGTTGAAGCATGAGCTGGAACAATTACAAGTCTCTGTCAAAGAGCGGAAACTTGTACAAGACGCACTTCGTTTCAGTGAAAATGTTCAAAGAATGAATGTGAGCATTCAAAAGGAAGAACAAAAGATTGAGGAGCTAAGACAGCGTTCAGCACAGGCGACACAATCGTATGAAAAGCTTCAAAAACAGCAAAAAGATCATCATGAAAAAATAAATCAATCGTTTCAAGCGATAGAGCAATTGTATTTTTATGTATGTGAATTTGAACGAGGTCTTACAGAATGGAGTCATAAAGAGCAGGACAAAAAACAAGAAAAATTAAAACAGCGTGATGTTGTCAGATCGGCAGAATTAAGAAAAGAATTAGCGGCAGAGCTAGTAGACGGTGAACCATGTCCTGTTTGTGGATCGATTCATCATGATCCAAAGGCTGTGATAGACAATGATCATGAAGAAACGGTTGCCCAAATTGATGAATGGATTGTAAAAATGGATAAAGAGCTCAAGCTGGCAGAGGAATATGCTAGAGACATGTTTGTTGCAAAGCAGCTGCTTGAAACGCATGCCAATCAATTAGTTAAACAGTTCTCCTTTTTATCTCAAAAAGCCCCCGATTCGGAAGTAGCTGCAGCAGTAGAAGCAGTACAGAATCCGCAGTCTTTGCACCAGCTGATTCAAGAATGGAAAGGCGTAAAACAAGATATTCAAGCAATCGAAAGCAAACGAGCTCGTTTAATGGACGTCACTTATGATCAAGCGGCAGAAATGAGCAAAGTCAAAGATCAACTGACATTTGAGCAGCAGCGCATACAAGAACTAGACATGCTGATCAAGGAGCTTCGATCTGAGCTTTCCGAACAACTGACGCAATTTGAACAGACCTTTCCTCACCTGACAATCAACCAAGTGCAGGAAATGCAGCAACAAATTGATGAAAAGGATCAACAAGCGGAAGGTTATCAAGAGCGTATTGAGAAGAGTATTTCTTTTCTAGAGGAAAAACAGCAGGCAAAAGAGCATCTGCAAACAGCCATATACGATCTAGAGAAGGAACTCGATAAGCTGGCGCATCAGCTGGGAAGCCAGCAACACCTGATCGATCAATATGAAACAGATTTACAGCGATATCCTTTAAAAGCCGCTTCTCTTTCTGATGAACTGGACGAAGTTCAACAATCTCTTGCTCATTTAAATGAAAAAGAACAGCAATCGTACGAGCAATTCAAGCATGCACAGCAATTATTTAGTGAGGCGCAAAGCCATTTCTCAAGCAGTGAACGTCAGCTCCAAGAGGCGAAGCGGCGAAAACAAGAAGCTGAGGAAGCGTGGCAAAAAGAAACAGGACCTACTCCTTTTGATCAGCCGCAGGAGATAGCACCTGCTTTAATGGATCGATCTGTACGTCTTACAGTCAAACAGGAAATTGAGGAATTTGAGGATAAAAGAAAGCAATGTGCAGCAAACTTAAAGCGAATTTCTGAACTGTTAAAAGGTGAGTCGCTGGATGAAGACGAGTGGACAGACATTCAACTAAAAAAAGAAGCGGCGGAAAAAGCGCTTGAAGAAGCGACAGCGCTGAGTGGATCTGCACAAGAGCATCTGCGAGTGATTGAAGCAAACCATCAGCGCTTTGCAAGCATTCATGAACGCCTTGAAGAACTGCAGCAAGAAATTGACCGGCTGGATAAGCTTCAAACTGTGTTTAAAGGGAATACATTTGTTGAGTTCCTAGCAGAAGAACAGCTAGAAAGTGTCAGCCGTGATGCTTCTCATCGTCTTGGGATTTTGACAAGACAAAGGTATGCCATTGAAGTCGATTCAGAGGGCGGTTTTGTGATGCGGGATGATGCCAATGGAGGTGTCAGACGTCCGGTATCCAGCTTGTCTGGGGGAGAAACTTTCCTGACGTCTTTAGCACTTGCCCTTGCTCTGTCTGCACAAATTCAGCTGAGAGGTGAGTTCCCGCTGCAATTCTTCTTCTTAGATGAAGGATTTGGTACGCTCGATCAAGACTTGTTAGATACGGTGATTACAGCATTAGAGAAGCTACAGTCTCAAAATTTGGCCGTTGGTGTGATTAGCCATGTGGAAGAATTAAAGATGAGACTGCCAAAGAAACTGATTGTCCACCCAGCAGATCCAAGCGGGAAAGGAACAACAGTCTCGATGGAATTAATGTAAAGTGAGGTGATCTCAGGATGGCAAAGCAAACGATTGGATTATGTGAGCTGTGCGGAAGACAAGAGGTCGTCCTTACGGAACATCACTTGACGCCAAGAGAAGAGGGAGGGGCCTTTCTACCGACTGCCTTCCTGTGTATCCCTTGCCATAAACAAGTACATGCTCTTTATACAAACCAGGAGCTTGCCGCACGTTTGAATACGCTGGATGCACTAAGACAAGATGAAAAGCTTGTTCCGTACATCAAATGGATTCGAAAGCAGCCGGCAAGCAAGCTGGTCAAAACAAAGAAATCAAGACAACGCAGAAAGAAATAAACATAAAAAAGCGCTCCTCTAAATGAAATGAGTGAAGAGGAGCCGCTTTATGCATTGCCTACCATATTCTGATCATTTAAGTCAGGATCCACATAGTTGGTGGCGCTAATGCCATTATTTAAAATCAAGAAATCTCCGGTATTCCCCGCTCCAGAGCCTAAAGCAGATTTTGAAGAACTTTTAGGCGAAAGATAAAATGAGTCACCGACGTTTACGACGCCCCCAGAAATCGAGTTAATGTAAATGGGTCCGACAATTGCTGGCATAATCGACATCCTTTATTCGAAGTCATATCACCATCATATGCGCAGGTAGGTCCAATTGTGAGTTTGGCGGATGTTCGTCATTGTTGCTAAATAACTCTCGAATATGCTTCACTCGCGCAACGGCATTTATTCCGCACGTAGAGCCAATTTGATAGATAGAGGAGGAAGAGACCCCTTCTACATGAATGGACGACACTTTAATGAGAGGCTTTTCATGATAAAAGGCCGTTCTAACCGCTCGTTCTGGCAGCATCAATGGGATCGGCTCATAATACACTTCAAATTCTTTTGCATCTAGGTTTTCAGCTTCATTTCCATAAAACAAACTAATGGTTCGCTGAACAGCTAACACCTTCACGTTCGGACATAGCTCTTGTGTATCACCAATTTGAACAACACTTGAAATCCCGACAGAATTCACCTTCGAGAACTTCACTTGAGATGTGCGCTTGATCATTATCGAGGGGCTAGAGGAACAAACGGTCCAATAATTAATGATTCTGGCGGTGTATCGAAAATCGATGACAGTTGTACATGGTCCGTGTCCCCGATAATAAATAGGGAAGAGGACGATACCCCAACTACTTTAATGCTTCCGGTTTCGATGTTGCGGTTGACGACTGTGAAATTCATCCGTTTTCCTCTCCTTTCGTTTCATTTGGAATATGGGCTAAAAAGTGCTCGATTGCCCGTTTGACATCATGTTTCACATATTCAGCAATTTGCTCGGAACGTTGAAGCGGGGTCATATCTTCCCTTTGTGGCAGCTGCCCCGCATAATATTTGATTCTGCTGTCTATTTGTTTTCGAATGTCCTCAATGATATGGTGTTTGTTGCTTTCATCAAGCGAGCCTTCGTATCGCTGCTCTAGTTCTTCAAGAAGCTGCGGTGCTTCTTCATTTAAGAATGCATCGACAAGCTGGCGTGTTTGATTGAAAAATTGATCAGCCATTTCTTGCTGCATCATTCCAATTCCCGGGGTTGTTGTTTGGCCCACTTCAAAATTTTGAACACTATTTGGATCAGATGGATTGAGGCCGATATTTAATGTGCCTTCCAGCCGCTCGATTTTCAGTTGATCAAATTGATAATCAATTCGTTCAATCGTTGTTGTCGGTTTATCTTTGATCATTTGCATTTCCTGCTGAAGCTCGTTAAGCCTTTTTTCAAGCATCATGATTTGCTGTGTTTGCTTTTGAATGATGCCATACATTTGTGAAGCGCTGTTTTGATAGTCATACATATGCATACACCTCCGGGGATTGCAGATGAACTTATGTTGTTGGTGACTGAAGCGGTACAAAAGGTGCCGTGCTTGCGCCCTGAGACTCTTCAATTCCTTGTGTGCCTGCTGCGGCAGGTGCTGCTTCTACGTAGCTACCAGTGTTATACAGATTGGAGAGTGCTTTGATTGATCCAGCACTGCCGATTTGCAGAACGGATGAGTTACTCACAGACTCCACACGTAAGTAATTAATTTGTATCGCTTGATTAATATAGAAGTTCAATGGATTCTCACTCCTTACAAGTTACCAACAAGCGGTTGATCAATGACATCACTATCATACGTATTTGTCACACTTTTATAGTTGCTAATGCGTAATTGATCACCAGTGTTAAAACTGCCTGCGCCGGCAAACGTTTTAACCTGACTATTTGGAGAAATGGTGATGCAATCTCCAACATGAACGACTCCGCTCGTTCCGACGGCATTTACTTTAAAGGCTCCAACAATAGCCGGCATAGCGGTGCACATCCTTTAGAAAAATAGGGCACTTCGTTTTTGGGCGTTTCACCATAGCTTATGATGGGTCTTTTAATATGTGATTGTCTTTTTGAAGAACTTTGATGAGAGGAATGAAGTGTATGGTTTACCCTTTATTCGAGCATTCTTTAGAGGTGGTTTTGATGCCTTTATTTAAGAGTGTGTCAAGCTCTTGACTGCACCTGATGGTTTCTTCGGCATTCATTCCGAATTTTTTTGCGGTCTCAATTAAATGTAATCTTTTTTGTTCAATTTCATAATTGATCATAACGGACGCCAACTCTCACATTTTTTATCAAATAGAAGGATATGGTTAGTATACCCTATTTTTCTATAAAAAAAGCTCTTTCGTCAATATGAGAACTAAAGTGACAAAATTCGAAAGTGTCTTTACAGGCGCGATGTCTCTTTTTTAATCTCAGTTTGTAAATAACGTCGTCTTTTGTTGATATACTGTCGGATTAATTCTCGCTCTGAACGCAGCATGTCTTGTCGGTTTTTCGTATATGGATCATCTCCAATTCGCTGCTCAATCGAAGCATGCCATGTCTCAATGATGGGGAGAAGCCGTTTTTCTAAAAAATGTGTATCTAGTACGTGCTGGAAAAGGGCATAATAGTCTCTTTTAAATGCAGGGATGTCTAGTAATCTAGCGGTTAATGTATTGAAACCGCTGACTGGAATATAATCAAACGCCATTTCTTCTCCGTGAATATCACGACCCCAAGTCGCATCATAATCCCAAGGCATTACTTGAAACCTTCCTTGATCATTCACATAAAGGGCATAGTTATGAACAAAGCCATCAAAATTTTGGGTACACACGACACCAATGAGCCAGCGGAAATATTGTGTCACATCAAGATACTGCTCAATCTTATTTGCAAACGTGTCGTCCCTTGCGGTGTTCAAAAAGTAAATAAATTCACTCAGCTGCTTGTCGTGTTCAGGAGTTCCCGTTTTTTTCTCATAACCGAGAAGAAGATGTTTTTTTGGCTTTTTATCAAATGAACTTAAAAGAGAGAAATTGGCGTCATCATCTACAGCATAATAAATGCCGCCACCATGCAGCTGTCGTTTTTGGAGGAACAGCTCATCTACAGATTCTATTTTTAAATATATGCCTTCTTTTCTTCCATTAATGGTCAGAAACACATGAGAAGCGGACGGGCTGAACACACCCATTTGTTCAAAGAAATAAAAAGACAGCCTGTTGCGAATGAAAGAAGGATCATTGTACTCTGCATTTAAGTGAAAAAGGGATTCGCCCTGTCTTTGCTTTGGTTTTCGATATTCAATTTGATAGGATTTTTTCTTGAGCTTTCGGATGTGTGATCCTCGGTATGAGGCATAAATATGTGACTTCGTTTGGCCGGTTTTCAGAATGGCCTCGACGGGTTCATCGTTCCATACGTCCTTTTTTAAATCCATGAGATCTTTTGGATGAATCCAGATATCCAGTTGTTTTAAAGGTTCTGTGTCCATGCGTTCATCACCCTCCTATATCTCCTCCACTATATGAAAATGAAGGAATGTCCTGTACCTGCTGGTAGGTATTCATGGAGTTTTCTAAGAAAGAGGCATTCGCCAAGAACACTTGTCTATCGAGTCTCGTAACATAAAGCAGAGAAGATAAACAGCTTTGTCTGTTTGTTTTGTCAGAGCACAGATTGGGAGGGGAATTGTTCGTGAGCACATTTGATCATTCGCATATTGAACATGCAGTTGATTCACTTCGAAGTGAGGGGCGTGATCATCACTTAGATCGTGAACCAGAATCGGGACATTCGCACAAATCATCTCGTTCTCGTCATTCAAATCGCCGTCACTGGTTCTTTGGTGGAGGAGGCTGCCGTAAGTCACATCGCAGCAAAAAAAGCCATAAAAGCTATCGTTCTAAAAAAAGCTATCGCTCTAAAAAAAGTCGCTGCTCAAAAAAAAGTGTAAAGAGCGAGAAACCATGCAAAAGTAAAAAGTCGTATAAAAGCAAAAAGTCTTGCCGCAGCAAAAAGAGTGAACCAAAAAAATCATGCCGCAGCAAACACAGATCACATCATAAGAAAAGCTGCCGCAAATCACACCGCAGCCATCGATCTAAACGTTCTCATCACCATAAACGGAGTCACTCTTGCCGAAGATGCGGGAAGAAAAAACATCATTCCCGCCATCAAGGAAATGTTGATCGTAAATGGGATCAAGGGAATATGTGGGAGTATCGACGCTACCGCTAAATGTCAGGTCTTCATTTTTGAAACCCTTTTTAAAAGAGAGTATGATAAAAAAGGGTTTTTTTTATTTCGTAGAGAAATAAAAATGAGACATCATAATGTATTGAAATGAAGATTGTGAGGGGAAAACATGAAGTTTTTTACAGGTGAGATACATAACAGATTGTTTATCGGGGTCGTCATTGATGATGAATGGGTGATGGACGTCAAAAAGGCAGAAGCAAAACTATTTGAGCTAGAAACATTGCCAAACTCTTTATCTGAATGCATCAACATGGGGGACAAGTTTGTCGAACACGTCAAACAGCTTCTTGATTGGGCGGAGAAAAAAGAAGAAGACCGCGGCTCTTATGTCTATCCGCTTTCGGACGTGACACTCCATGCACCGATTCCAAAACCAACGAAAAACATCATGTGTGTTGGGAAAAACTATCAAGATCACGTCATGGAAATGGGAAGTGCGGCAGATATTCCTAAAGACGTGATGATCTTTACAAAGGCGCCTACCTCTGTTGTAGGGCATGAAGCGGACATTCTTCTCCATGAAGATGTGACAAGTGAATTGGATTACGAAGGGGAGCTTGCCATTGTCATTGGCAAAACAGGAAAGAATATTGCTCCTGAAGAGGTCCAAGATTACATTTTCGGTTACACCATTTTAAATGATATAACCGCAAGAGATTTGCAGAAAAAACACAAACAATTTTTCATCGGAAAAAGCTTAGATACAACTTGTCCAATGGGACCTTATATCGTTCACAAGTCAGTGATCGAGGATCATGGAGCACTCCATGTGGAAACAAAGGTAAACGGAGAGGTTCGTCAGTCTGCGAGTACGGAATTAATGATCTTCCCAATTGAAGACATTGTGTCAACTCTTTCAAAAGGGATGACGCTGGAAGCGGGAGACATCATTGCAACAGGTACACCTTCTGGAGTCGGCAAAGGTTTTGAACCGCCAAAATTTTTAGCCTCAGGCGATCAGATTGAAGTAACAATTGAACCAATTGGGACGTTATCAAATCGTGTCAAATAAAGGCGTGTTGACACAGGATTGTCGCTTTGTGTTCGACTTATTTCGTGGTACGATGAGAAGGTAATTGTTCTGATAAAGGGGGAAATCACAAATGGGAACACATTTACATATTACAGCGTGGGTGCTAGGTATTATTCTATTTTTCGTTGCCTTTGCATTAGCAGGTAAAAACGATAAAGGCGCTAAAATTGTGCATATGATCGTACGCCTATTTTACTTGATTATTATTGCAACGGGTGTAGAGCTGTATGTTCGCACAGGAATGAAAATCCCGGGTTACGGGGGCGAGTATGTTGGAAAAATGATACTTGGTATTCTTGTGATTGGTTTCATGGAAATGGTCCTGGTACGCAAGAAAAAAGGAAAATCGGTGACGGGTGTATTCATTGGTTTTATCGTGGTTGCTATTGTGACCATTCTTCTCGGCTTACGTCTGCCGATCGGTTTCCATATCTTTTAAGATAAAAAGGGCATTGCTTATCAAAAGCAGTGCCCTTTTTATGTGAGATCAAACTGAGACATCAGCCGGTGACCGTCAGACGTCGTCCATTCCAATTGAACTTGATTTGCGTCCGAATGATGGTGGCATTGAAGGGCAAGTGATTGCATGTCTCCTGAAAACTGAAAAAAAGACACGCGATGAGAAGGATGGAAGGAAGAGAAGACACAATCATAGACGGAAAAGCCAAGCTGTTCTACATAGTCAATGATCTGATAAAAGACGCTTTCCGGTACGAACATGAGCAAATCAAGCCACCCTTTAGAAAGAGACGCTGTATATTGAATGCGTTCACCGCCTTTTACCTCCATCAACTTCCCATTCTCACAAAGAACGACAGACCCGAGCAATTCTCCTTTTGTCCATCGATCCTTTTCTTTCAAACAGATCATAGAACTTTGAAGGCTTTCAGGCATCATGATGTCTCCTTCTTCGTCTTCAATCAGACAATGACCGTTTTCCATCAGTAAGTATCCGTTACACCATTTTGGGTGGTTTTGCTGAAGATATGTCATGCGGTTCTCCATTCGCAAAACCTCCTTTCCTCTTTCTTTTCTTACCAAATGAAGCTTGTCCTATACACAGGAGGAAAAAAGGACAAATCAACTATCAAGGAGACGATGCATAAACTAAGAAAGGCTAAATGAGAACACTTGATGAAAAACGGATGGGAGCTGATGATGATGTGTGGAATAACAGGCTGGGCAGACTTTAAAAAGCAGCTCATCCAACAGGATCATGTAATCAATCAAATGACAGATACATTATCTAAACGAGGGCCGGATGATACAAATACGTGGAAAAGTGAGCACGTTCTTTTCGGCCATAAACGGTTAGCCGTTGTCGATGTTGAAGGCGGAAAGCAGCCGATGACATATACCCATCAACACCATGATTATACGGTGGTATACAATGGAGAACTCTATAACACAGAGGATATACGAAAAGAATTATTCAAAAGGGGGCACCGCTTTCTTGGGCATTCTGATACAGAGGTTCTTCTTCACGCCTATACAGAATGGAAGGAAGAGTGTGTGACCCATTTTAATGGAATTTTTGCATTTGTCATTTGGGATAGTGAGCGTGAATTATTATTTGCAGCGAGAGACCGGCTCGGTGTCAAGCCATTTTTCTATACAGAACGTCATCATTCCTTTTTGTTTGGCTCAGAAATCAAAGCACTTCTGGCTCATCCTGAGATGAAAGCCAAAGTCGATCATGAAGGCTTATCAGAAATTTTTGGCCTAGGGCCGTCTAGAACACCAGGGCAAGGTGTATTTAAAGGGGTGAAAGAGCTGAGACCTGCTCATGCCTTAACCTTCTCAAAAGATGGTTTGCGTGTGTGGAGGTACTGGAATGTCAAAAGTAAGCAGCATACAGATTCGCTTGATGACACCGCTCAGCACGTGAAGGAACTCTTTACGGATGCTGTTACAAGACAGCTCGTCTCTGATGTGCCTGTATGTACGTTTTTATCGGGTGGAGTGGATTCTAGTGCCATTACAGCTATTGCCGCCAAGCACTTTGAGAAAATAGGGAAAGCCCCGCTGCATACGTATTCCGTTGATTACGACGGAAATGATCAATTCTTTGAAGCAAGTCAATTCCAGCCCAATGCTGACGGGCCGTGGATTGATCGAATGACCAAAGCGTTTCAAACGAATCATCACAGCTGTATCATTGGGCAAAAAGAGCTGGCTTCTTATTTGAAAGAAGCGGTTGAAGTGCGAGATTTGCCGGGGATGGCAGATATTGATTCTTCTTTGCTATGGTTCTGCCGAGAAATTAAAAAGGATTTTGTTGTCGGTTTATCAGGTGAATGTGCAGATGAAATTTTTGGAGGTTACCCATGGTTTCACATGGCAAGCGAAACCAATGGATTTCCGTGGATGAGATCAACGGAAGCACGCATTCAGCTTCTTCAAGACTCATGGCAAAAGAAATTATCACTGAAGGAATATGCGCAAAGCAAATATGAAGAAACCGTGGCAGAAACCCCTCTTTTAGATGGGGAAACTGGAGTAGATAAAGCCCGAAGAGAACTTTTTTACTTAAATATGATTTGGTTTATGACAACACTGCTGGATCGAAAAGATCGTATGAGCATGGGTGCGAGCCTTGAGGTACGTGTACCATTCGCAGATCATCGTCTTGTTGAGTATGTATGGAATATTCCTTGGGAAATGAAAATGTATGGAAATCGGGAAAAAGGGGTTTTGAGAAAAGCATTAGAGGGAATTTTACCGAATGAAGTGCTTTATCGCAAGAAGAGCCCTTATCCGAAAACACATCATCCTGCTTATACTCAGGCGGTAAAAGAGATGTTAACAGATTGTCTCGCGCAAAAGGATTCTGTGCTTCATGAATTTTTAGATCCACATCAATTAAAACAGCTGATTGAAACAGAAGGGGCTTCTTTCCAGGTTCCTTGGTATGGTCAGTTAATGAAAGGCCCACAGCTCATTGCCCATTTGGCACAGATTCATCATTGGTTTGAAACATATCGAATTGATATAGAAGCATAACAAAGGGTCGGCTTTCTTGCACTTGTTGAAAGGAAGTCGGCTTTTTTGCTACATAACATGAGACTTTTAGAGCACATCAAAAGTTGATCTAACCGCTTCAATTTGTATAATTAACTTAAAGTGAATTAATTTGGAGGAAAAAGGATAATGAAAATCATTGTGATCGGAGCAGGACCAGGGGGACTTGCAGCAGCTATGATGTTGCAAAGCAAAGGACATGATGTTCATATATATGAAAAACAGTCCTTTGTTGGCGGACGTAACTCTAAGTTTCAACTTGGTGATTTCACGTTTGATACAGGTCCTACTTTTCTCAGTATGATTCATATTGCAGAGGAACTGTTCACCTTTGCCGGTAAAAATCTCTATGATTATATAGATGTGATTGAATTAAAAGAAATGTATAGATTAATTTTTCAAGATGAGAAGCTTGATATGATTCGAGATCGAGACGAAATGTACAAACGGCTAGAAGCCTTTGCACCTGGTGAGGGCGAGGGGTATGTACGTTTTATGAATGATACAAAACGAAAAATGGACCGCCTAACGCCGATTCTACAAAGTAAAATGGATCGTTTCCATCATTATTTGCGTCCAAAAGTCATCAAAGCACTTCCTCAGCTCTCATTAAATAAAAGCTTATATGATGTGCTGTCGGATTATTTCTCAAATGAATCAGTGAAATATGCCTTTACATTCCAATCAAAATATTTAGGGATGTCACCTTGGGAATGCCCAGGAGCGTTCTCAATTCTTTCCTTTATGGAGCATGACACAGGCGTTTATCATCCGAAAGGCGGAGTGAATCAGCTGTCAGAAGCGATGGCAAAGGCAGCTGTTGAATCTGGGGCTACCCTTCATCTATCAACTGGAGTTGACAAGTTGCTGACGGAAGGCAGGAAAGTGAAGGGCATTCGCTTAGAAACTGGTGAAGAAATACAAGCAGATGAGGTGGTCGTAAATGGTGATTTTGCACACGTGATGACAAAGCTTGTAGAGCCGGGTCTTTTAAAGAAATATAGCGAGAAGAAACTGAAAAAGAAAAAATTCTCATGTTCCACCTTTATGCTGTACCTAGGTTTAGATACGATATATGATGAGCCGCATCATACCATCGTTTTTTCCGATGACTATGCGAAGTTCGTCAAAGAGATTACGAAAACCTTTGAGCTGCCGGATGATCCATCCATTTATATTCAAAATGCAAGTGTGACAGATGATTCGCTTGCGCCAAAAGGCAAGTCCGCTCTTTATGTGTTAGCACCCGTTGCCAATAATCAAAGCGGTATTGACTGGGAAGCGCATCAAGAAGAATTTAGAGAGCTTGTGCTGGATACGCTGGAGCGGAAAACGGGCTTTAAGAATATCAGGCAGCATATTGAAGTCGAGCGGATGATCACGCCGAAGCATTGGGAAGAAGAGCTGTATGTATATGAAGGAGCTACATTTAATCTGGGTCATCAGTTGACGCAGATGATGGTACTCAGGCCGCATAATGAATTTGATGAGTTGAAACACTGCTGGCTCGTTGGTGGAGGAACCCACCCAGGCAGTGGATTGCCAACCATTTTAGAATCAGCGCGTATTACGACAAATGCGATTCTGGCAAAAGAGAAACATACGCACAAAAGAGTGCCACATCAAGAAAAGGGGAGCGCCTCATGAAAAAACATATATTGATTGCTGGCGGCGGTATTGGCGGAATGATCTCAGCCCTCTATTTAAAAAAAGCTGGACATGATGTCACCCTTGTTGAAAAAAATGAACGGCTCGGCGGGAGACTTGCTTTTGTACGTGAGAAAGGATATAAAGTAGATGAAGGTCCGACCATTGTCCTACTTCCTGATATGTTAAGAGGCATTTTACATGACGTAGGCATTGATGAAACATCTCTTGATCTCTTGCAGCTCGATCCGCTGTATACGATCCACTATCAAGATGGAACTTCCTACACGAAATACTCTGATACACGGCGACAACTAGAAGAAATCAAACGTGTATTTCCAAAGGAAGAACAGGGATATTTAACATTTATGCAAGAAATGACGGATCGGTTTCAAGAAGGGCAGGAAGCTTTTCTAGAAAAATCATTTCATGAAAAACGAACCTTTTTTACAAAAGCGAACATGAAGATTTTAATGAAATTAAAAGCATATCGAACCGTTCAAAGTTCTCTCAAAAAATATTTTTCAGATGAGCGCCTCCGAGATGCATATGCACTTCAAACCCTCTATGTCGGAGGAAATCCGTATGAAGCATCCGCCATTTATTCGCTTGTTTCATATAGTGAGCACGCACACGGAATTTACTATTTAAAAGGCGGATATGCGAGTTTAGTAGATATATTGGAGAGACAGCTCTTAAAGACGGGTGTACACATAAGAAAAAGTGAAGAAGTCGCACAATTTGAGTTTGAGGGGAAACGTGTGGTCAAGGCAAAAATAAATGATGAGCACATAGCAGCTGATGCATTTGTGATGAACGGAGATTATCCAGCGGCGTTAAAACAGCTTGGTTTAGGTGAACAAGACCGGCGTAAATACGTTCCATCCTCCGGCTGCGTGATGGTGTATCTAGGGTTAAACAAAGTATACGATGAAGCACCTGTTCATCAATTTTTCATGGGAGAACACTTTGATCAGCATATGAGAGAGGTGTTCCAAACGAAAACGATACCTCAAGATCCATCATTTTATACGTTTAATCCATCGACCATCGATCCATCCCTTGCCCCAGAAGGCAGCAGTGTCCTATATATGCTCATTCCTGTTCCATCAGGAGATCACATCAATTGGGAACAAGAGATAGACTTTGTGGATAAAATGGTGGAGCGTCTTGAGAAAAGAGGCTTTCCACAGCTGCGAGAGGCGGTTGTCTGGAAAAAGGTGAGAACACCGAATGATTCAATGCGAGAAGGATTGTTTGAAGGCGGCAGCTTTGGCCTCGCTCCTAATTTGTTTCAATCAGGTGTGTTTCGCCCACAAGTAAAGGTTGCAGATGTAGACAATCTATATGCGGTAGGTGCTTCCATCCATCCCGGCGGCGGGGTACCGATCGTGATGCAAAGTGCAAAGCTCATGGCTTCTGTACTGCTTAAAGATCTGAACAACAGAAAGGAAGTGAAGCTAAGTGGTTGATGTGCAAACAGCATTGAAAATATGTGAAGAGACCATTCAAACCCATTCAAAAACGTTTTATCGTGCCTTTTCCATGCTGCCTAAAAAGAAAAGACAGGCTGTTTGGGCTGTTTATTCTTTTTGTAGGAGAGCGGATGACATTGTAGATGAGTCTCCTTCACCAAAGGAAGAACTGACGTCTTTTCAGGAGGCATTTGATCGTTTCTTGCAAGGAGAAGTAGATCGTGATGATCCAATGTGGGTGGCGCTGGAGTATACATTTCAACAGTTTCGTATGGATGAATCCCCATTCCGTGACCTGCTGCGAGGACAGGAGATGGATTTAGAGCAGCACCGGTATGAAACGTTAGATGAACTGCTCATCTATTCCTATCATGTCGCAAGTACAGTTGGATTAATGCTGCTTCCGATCATTGCACCGCGTAAAAAAGAACAGCTAAAAGAAGCCGCGATTTCCCTTGGGATTGGCATGCAGTTGACCAATATTCTTCGAGACATTGGTGAGGATAAGGCGGAAAGGAACCGCATTTATTTGCCAAAACAAGTCATGGATCAATTTGGGTATACAGAGCAAGAATTACAAGAAGGGATCGTCAATCAAGCCTTCCAGCATGTATGGGAATATATTGCGTTTGAGGCAGAGGCGTACTATGAGGAATTTTTTGACCATCTCCATGAATTCCCACTTTATTCAAGGATACCAGTGAAAGCAGCTGCTCACTTTTATAAGGCTATTTTAGATAAAACTAGAGAAAACGAATACCGCGTCTTTACGGAGCGGTCATATATTTCAACACAAGAAAAAGCACTTATTTTAGAAGATATTACGTAATGAAAAGAAGACAAAGGGGTAAAATAAAGTTCGTTTTAGCCCTTTCAGCGTGTAGACAAACCCTCGCATTCGGTGTCAGTCCTGCGCTTCGGTGCTCACGAATGTTAAATTCGCTCCGCGCCGATGCTCGTCCTTCCTAGACTGCAAAGGTTTTCTATCACGCTGAAAAGAAGACAAAGGGCTAAAATAAAGTTCATTTTAGCCCTTTGTCAACAATCTGAAAGGACTGCACCCGCAGTCCTTTTTATGTGGAAGTAAACCGGTACTCCGTCCACACTCTTGAACGCCACCGCCTATACATGAAGATACCTCTTACCCATTCATCCACGATAAAAGAAATCCAAACCCCGATCAGGCCCATCTCAAGTTGAATGCCTAATAAATAAGCGATCGGAAGGCCGATGCCCCACATTGAAATCATCGCCATATAGACTGGAAACTTCGCGTCACCAGCTGCCCGCAAGGAGTTGATGATGACCATATTAAAAGAACGTCCAGGCTCTAAAATAATCGTCAATATGAGGAGGAGGCTCGCGATTTGAATGATCTCACTGTTGCTAGTGAAAAAAGTAAGTAAATGCGTCGATGATAAAGATAAAGCAGTAGAAGAAAGAAGTGAGATGGCAATGGCCCAGTATAAGCTTTTCATGCATCTTCGATAGGCCGCATCAAATTCTTTCGCCCCGATCAGGCGCCCAATTAAGATTTGCGTTCCTTGGCTAATGGCGGCACCAAATAACATAATGAACATCATCAAATTCTGGGTATAGACTTTTGCTGCCAGTGCTTGCGTGCCCATAAATGTGATAAACAGCGTAATAATCATTTGAGAGCCATTATAAGAAAGCTGTTCTCCAGCAGAAGGAATGCCGATTTTTAGCAGTTTTTTTAAATGCGTTCGCTGGATGTAAAACATTCGCTTGAATGAAAACTGCAATCCAATGCGGTGTCGAACAATGAGGATCATGGCTGTTAGACCGATCAACCGTGCAAATGATGTGGAAAGAGCAACACCCATGACACCTAATACAGGGAAGCCAAATGGTCCGAAGATGACCAAATAATTACCAGCAACGTTTAACAGATTCATACCGATGGTGACATACATCGTATCTCTCGTGAATCCATAGCTTTTTAAAATAGCACTATAGGTCATAATGAGCGCCTGAATAAAAGAAAGCAGGCCGACAATCTGTAAAAAGACGGTTGCATCTGGCATGAGCTCGCTTGATAATCCCATCATATGCAGGATGGGCACAGCTAACACAAACATAAGAAGACTGATCACAAAGCTAATGAGGAAGTTGGTGCCTAGTGATACATAGGCAACTTGGGTCGCTTCCTGCTTGCGGCCCGCTCCTAAAAGCTGCGCAATGACAATCGTCGTCCCAGTCGTAATGAAGCTGAACATCACAATCAATAGATTTAATAGCTGATTGCTTACCCCTACTGCGGCAACACTATTGTCAGAATACTGGCTGAGCATCAGTGTATCTGCGCTGCCCATCAGCATATATAAAGAGATTTCGATAAAAATAGGCCAAGTTAATGCAAATAATGAAGGGTGGGATTTTTCACTTTTGGCTTGAACCTTTTGTATTGTTAGTGCTTGTGGTTTCATCACATCGCCTTCTTTCGTATAAATCCGATTTATAGTGTACCTTGCATCGACTATAATAAGAAGAGATGAAACCGAAACTTATTGGAGAAATCCGACTTCATAAGGGGATGAATATGGGTCCGTTTATTACATTTACTGTACCGCCATTTCCAGTCTATATTGCTTCAGGCAAAGGTGTATTCCATCCAGGAGAACGACATATCTCCAGAATTTTCACCGTATTTGATCTTCTTTATGTCACGAAAGGGGAACTATGGATCACAGAAGACGAGGTGCCTCATCACGTAAAAGAGGGAGAATATATCATCTTATCACCGGGACTTGCCCATGGTGGACATGTGCCATGCAAAGAAAAAACACTTTACGAGTGGCTGCATTTCTCAATTGATCCATTTGAGTTTACAGATCGGCCGAGAGAACACTGGTTTGACATGAAGCAAAATCAAGCCACTTTTGAAAAAGCAGCAAGCTATGAATTTCGTCTGCCCCGAAAAGGAAAAGTGAAAGGGGGAAGCGTGCTACAGAAGCATCTTTTAGCGATGCGCGCTTTAAATGATGATGCGTCTGAACTTCAGCTCAAAAAGCAGCTTCAATTTGAGGAAATGCTCATCCATTTACAAAAAGAAGCATTTCATATTCCAAGTGCAAAGGAGACTGTCGCTTCAGAAGTGGTTTACTATCTTGAACGTCATTTTACGCAAAAATTACAGATGGAGAAGCTGGCAGAGATTCTTCATTATCATCCTGATTACATGACAAGGTGCATGCAGACCGTGTACGGACTGACGCCGAGCCAGTACATCAATCGACTCAAAATCGAAAAAGCCAAAAGCCTACTTGCTTCAACGAATGAAAAAATAGCTCTCATTGCAGAACATGTAGGCATTGATGACCCTACTTATTTTTCAAAGCTGTTTCGGCAAAATGAAGGCATGACGCCTATCGAGTATCGTCATCTTGCTAAAAGAACGACAAAGTAAAGGAACGTGAACAGATGAAAGGAAAAAAAGAAGAGATTGTGAGCATACGTCCATTAGACGAAACCGATTTAGAAGTGGTATGGCATTTAAGGTTTAAAGCACCAGACCAGGCCTATCGAAAGTGGAATGCACCGTATTTTATTGAACATGACATATCGCTTGCTGCATTTAAAAAACGCTATTTACAGGATGAATCTGTCCTGCCAAAACTATTTGGCATTGATGTAGGAGGTGAATTAAAGGGCACAGTTTCTTATTATTGGGAGAATGAACGCACACGCTGGCTGGAGTGCGGGATTCTTATTTATGACTCACGTTTTTGGAATGGAGGCGTTGGAACAAAGGCATTGCGTCTATGGATCGATGAACTCTTTTCACACATTGATATCCCACGCATCGGTCTGACCACCTGGTCTGGAAATGAACGCATGATGCGTTGCGCAGAGAAATGCGGGTTTATCCTTGAGGGAAGACTGCGTAAGGTTCGTTACTATCAAGGGGAGTATTATGATTCGATGCGGTATGGCATGCTGAGAGAAGAATGGCAAAGCCTTCCGAATCATTCATTTGAATAGTTATTTTTAAGATTAGGAAAAAAGTATAGTAAGATTCAATAAATTGAAAAAGAAGGGTGGCGGATGAATGTGAAATGGATTACAGGTTGGTTTGTATCCATATTAGTCGCAATCTACCTATTCGTTGATGCACCAAAACACGGGAAAAATAAATGGTTATGGGCCATCTTAGGCCTTTTACTTGGGCTCTTTACACTTGGAATATATCTCATTCAAACAGGAAGAAAAGGGTTGGGCTGGACAGTACTGATTGTGTCCATTTTCATCTATGCGATTGCCATCCTCGTCTTTGTCTTGTACTTCCTCATGCTAGTCTTCGGGTACTCCAACGCAAATTAGAGAGTACGGGTGTGGTGATTTGTTTCACTTCAAATTGCTACCGATTGATGGTTTGATTGCGCAAAAGCATCTTAGGATCAATGGTGATGGGGCGCGGTCAAGATGATCCTCATGTTTAACCATCTTATTTTATCTCATGTGGCTCACTGCTTTGGTCAAGTAAGTCCTTCATAAAGAAGGGCTTTTTTCTTTTATTTTTTGAGCAGGGACACCTGCAATGACAATCCGCTCTTCATGAAAGGAGCGATTCACTACTGCATTTGCTCCGATGGAAATATGATTCGCAATATAAATGTTTCCAAACAGTTTAGCGCCAGGGCCGATCCATACATGATCTCCGATGACGGGCACATCTTTTTCATGATGGTTTTGACCGATATTCACACCTTGATGAATATCACAAAACGCGCCGATTTTGGCATGCTTGTTCACAATCAACAGCCCAGTATGGTTGATTCTGAGCCCAGGTCCAAATACACCAATTGGGATATCAAAGCCAAGCTGCATGCCTTTCTTTTTATGTAAGTAACGATAAAACCATTTGCGTAACGTAGCACCGCTATTCGTATAGTACTCATATTTTCGTAAATATCTTTGATATTTCCAAATATCATCCCCAAGCCACTTTGGTCTTTTTCGATTGATGGCAAGTGCTTTCTGATCTTGTGCCAAGTAGTGGTGAAGGTCATGCTTCGTTAAAATCATCAGATCTCCCTCGATTCCCTTTCGTTTCAGAGAAATTATACCATCATAACCATTTATATCAAGATAAAATAACGTTCATTTTTTGTTTTACTACATTCACTTCATTCGGCCGTCCCGTATCAAATAAGGGAGCTACAACGAATAGAGCAAAAGAACCAGGAGAATTGATTTGTAATTTTTTTCAATATTTTTCATACTCAAACGTTACATCGCCTTATGGCTGTAGATGTTTGTAATAAATACACGAAATTACTCGTTAAAAAGAGAATATAGCATTCATATGCTTTTAGAATCATCTTTTTGAATACAATTGACTTTCGTATCTTACATCCTCTAGGCTAGTAAATGAAAATGATAATCTTTATCAATTGGAGGAGTGTTTTATTATGTCCATCAAAACCGTTTCTAAAAATCAGCAATTTTTAGAGCAACAAAGTCAAAGAGAATCTAATGCAAGGTCTTACCCGAGACGGTTCCCATTAGCCATGCAAAAAGCCGAAGGTATGATCGTGACAGATGCAGATGGTAGAGAATTTTATGACTGCCTAGCAGGTGCAGGAACACTTGCCCTTGGTCACAATCACCCGGTTGTTATAGATGCTATTGAACGTATGCTTCATGAAAAAAGACCGTTGCATACGCTGGACATCACTTCAGAGATTAAAGAAGAATTTGTGAATGAGATTTTTTCTCACTTACCAGAAGAGTTTGCAAAAAGAGCAAAAATTCAATTTTGTGGACCAACTGGTGGTGATGCTATAGAAGCAGCAATTAAATTAGTCAAGACAGCGACGGGAAATCGTTCCATTCTATCATTCCACGGAGCATATCATGGTGCTACACATGGCACGATGTCATTAAGCGGCAACTTATCGCCAAAAGAAAAAGTACAAGGATTAATGCCAGATGTTCACTTCCTGCCTTATCCATATGAATACCGCTGCCCATTTGGAATCGGCGGTAAAGACTCACATCGCATTTCCAGTTCTTATATTGAGCGTGTATTAAATGATCCTGAGAGTGGAATTCTCCCGCCAGCAGGCATGATCTTTGAAGCGGTGCAAGGGGAGGGCGGCTCCATCCCGGCATCAATTGAATGGATACAAGAAATGAGACGAATCACAAAAGAAAAAGGAATTCCACTTATTATTGATGAGGTTCAATCAGGCATCGGCCGAACGGGTAAGATGTTTGCCTTTGAACATGCTGGTATTGTGCCAGATGTCATTGTGTTATCAAAAGCAATTGGGGGAAGCCTGCCACTATCAGTTGTGATTTATGACAAAGACTTAGATCAATGGAATCCAGGTGCGCATATTGGCACGTTTAGAGGAAATCAAATGGCGATGGCAGCTGGAACTGCTACGCTTAAATTTATAAAAGAAACCAATCTGCTTGATCATGTAGAAGCACTTGGTCAGCGTATGCAGGCCAATCTAAAAGACATTCAAAAACAAGTGCCTGCTCTCGGTGATGTGCGAGGAAGAGGATTAATGATTGGTGTTGAAGTTGTGAATCCAGATGAGAAACAGGATGTGGACGGCAGTTATCCAGCAAATCCAGAGCTAGCTAGTCTCATTCAAAAGAATTGTTTTGATAAAGGCTTAATTGTGGAGACAGGAGGCCGTTTTGGAAGTGTGATTCGATTCTTACCGCCTTTGATCATGACAGAAGAACAGCTTGAAAAAGTCATCACGATTTTTAAAGAGGCAGTTTACGATGCAGTCAACTAAACCATCTGTCGATTCATTATTTATTCAACAAAGCCAGCTTGGGAGGGAGTCCTTCCAAGCGGCTCTCTACACATCCATCGACAGTTTACTGGCAGAGTGGCAAACAAGCAGAGGACCGTATAGCGGAATATTGCCTGGGAAATTAGCGACTCATGTCGAATCGTTATTCCAGATTCAACCGGCTGGTGAATCCATTGAGTCTGTTTTTCAAGATATAAAAAATCACCTTTTACCGCATTTAGTTGATGTGTCACATCCTAAATGCCTGGCACATTTGCATTGCCCACCTCTTATCCCTGCTCTGGCAGCAGAGGTGATCGTAAGTTCCTTTAACCAATCAATGGATTCCTTTGATCAAAGCGGCATTGCATCTTTGGTTGAGGAGGAAATCCTCAAGTGGTTATGTGAAAAGTTTTCTTATGGAGAACGAGCAGATGGGACCTTTACGAGCGGTGGAACCCAATCTAACTACATGGGACTGCTTTTAGCAAGAGATGCATTTTGCGAAAACACATGGCAATGGAATGTACAGCAGAAAGGGTTGCCGAGCGAGGCAAACCGTATGCGGATTCTTTGCTCCAAGAATGCCCATTTCACTGTGAAAAAATCAGCATCTCAGCTAGGTTTAGGCGAACAGGCTGTTGTGTTAGTTGAGACGGACGAACATCACCGAATGGACCTGCATGATTTGCAGAAGAAGCTTATGGAGCTTAAAGAGCAGGATTTGCTTCCATTTGCAGTCGTGGCGACTTGCGGGACAACTGATTTTGGCAGTATTGATCCTGTACGTGACATATATGACATGGTGAAGCCTTTCGGTTTGTGGATTCATGCAGATGCTGCCTATGGAGGAGCGCTTGTATTAAGCAAAACGTTCCGAGGAAAATTAGATGGCATCGAGCTTGCTGATTCGATCACGATCGACTTTCATAAGCAATTTTATCAGCCGATCTCCTGCGGGGCATTTTTACTAAAGGATAAGAGACATTTTGGTTTGATTGATTACCACGCAGATTATCTCAATCCAAAGGAAGATGAACTGGAAGGCATTCTGCATCTCGTGAATAAATCTGTTCAGACGACGCGCCGGTTTGATGCGCTAAAACTCCTTCTCTCTCTGCGTATGATTGGAGAAGAAGGATTTGCAAGTATCATTGACCATACCATCCAATTTGCGAAAGATGTGGCTACGTTGATTGAGAAAAATGAGCATCTTGAGGTGATCAATCCTGATCCAGAAATCAATGCAGTCGTGTTCCGTTTTATAGATGATCACCAAGCAGAGGACATCAATAAAATCATTCATCGCACACTTTTCCAAACAGGAACGGCTGTCGTAGCAAAAACAGTGGCCAATGGTCAAACATGCTTAAAATTCACTTTGTTAAATCCGAGAACGACTATTACACATATTGAGGAAATCCTTTCTGACATTGTTGATATCGGGATCGCTCATATTCAATCCGGGAGGGTACTACGTTGAGTCAATATAAACAAATGGCTGAAAATGCAACGATGCAAAGTTTTTTAAATTGTTTTTTACGTGAAACAGGAATTGATCGATCTGCAAAGAAAGAGACAAAAGCAGACGGCTCACTTGTATTTGTAGCAGCATTAGCAAAACAAGATCTTGAGCTTGTCATTCCGATTCGATATTTTTCGCCTGTAGGCCGTCATCTCTTTGATTTTCCCGTTCGCTTTCGCCCGCAAGGCAGTGAGCAACAGGGAACGATCATCGATTACACCACACTTGTTGCTTTATGTTCAAAGGAACTTCTCATTGAATATGGCCGCACAGATGCAGAGGATGAGTTCATGCTTCGCATCATTTTAAGCTGCCGGAATATTGAACGATTCATCAGAGAGAGAGAAAGTGATCGAGCAGCTCTTTCTTCAGCTGATTTTGAATATATCGAAGCGGAGCAGTCACTCCTTCTTGGGCATTTAACGCATCCTACACCAAAAAGCAGACAAGGAATGACAGAAGAGGAGGAAGCTATTTATTCTCCTGAGCTGAAAGGCTCTTTCCAGCTTCATTACTTTAAAGCACATCCGTCAATTGTGCTTCAGGATTCTTCAATTTCACAGTCTGCGGCAAGCCTCATGTTTGAGGAGCTCATGCGACAGATGCCAGAAGAAAAAGAGAGACTGACGACGTTAACAGAAGGCGGTCAATATGTCCTGATTCCGATTCATCCGCTACAAGTCCAAGTGGTCATGGAGAAAGCGTTCGTCAAGCGTTATATAGAGGACGGAATGCTGACGTATTTAGGGCCGCTAGGATCTGAATACACAGCGACATCTTCCTTTAGAACGGTCTATCAAAAAGACTCTGCGTACATGCTTAAATTCTCTGTCCCTGTAAAGATCACAAACTCTTTACGCGTTAACAAACAAAAGGAACTTGATCGTGGAGTTGAGATGTCTCGTATCTTAAAAACAGAATTAGGCGTTTCATTATATGACAAATTCTCTGGATTCCGTGTGATTGAAGATCCTGCGTATCTATCTATTCAAGGGGATGAGGCGGAATCTGGCTTTGAAGTCGTCATTCGTCAAAATCCATTTTTGCATCATGAAAAAGGGGCAAGCTTAATTGCAGGGCTATGTCAGGATCATGCATACGGAGAAAAATCACGCCTTTCAGGCATTATTCATGAATTAGCAGACGCTGAAGGCAGATCAACAGAAGATGTCAGCCGTGATTGGTTCACACAATATTTATCGATTTCGTTAGAGCCGATGCTTTGGCTGTTTGAAACGTATGGTCTTGCCCTTGAAGCCCATCAGCAAAATGCTGTTGTACAGCTAAAGAATGGATATCCGCACACATTCTATTATCGTGACAATCAAGGCTACTATTATAGCGAATCGAAAAAGGATCAGCTTGCGAAGCTTGTTCAAAACTTAAGCGTCAGAAGTGAGACCATTTGTGCAGACGATGTAGCGGTTGAGAGACTGCGTTACTATTTCTTCTTTAATCATTTGTTTGGTCTTGTGAATGGTTTTGGTACAGAGGGGCTTGCACAAGAAGAAGATTTATTAGCCCTGATTAGAGACACACTGCTTGCGCATGAAGAGACATATGGTGCATCAGAGCTGACGAACAGTCTTCTCCGGTCACAGGAGCTGCCTTCAAAAGCGAACTTACTCACTCGGTTTGAAGATATGGATGAGCTGACGGGTTCTTTAGAAACTCAATCCAGGTACACGTCTGTATTGAATCCGCTCTTTTTACATAAGGAGGCGCTGATTGGATGAGGCATCGAATTGGGTTCATTCGCGCTGAATATGAACGGGACGTCCAGCTTGTCCACAAGTGGATGCAAGAAGAGTATGTCCACCCATTTTGGCATTTGAATATTCCATTTCCTGCTTTTGAAAAGCACTTTTATCAGGCCATTCATGATCCGCATCAAACCCTTTATTTAGGAACCATTGATGGCACGCCGATGAGCTATTTTGAAGCATACAATGTGAAAGGGGATATCATTGAATCGTACTATCAGCCTTCTCCGCATGATCAAGGCATTCACCTGTTAATTGGAGAGCCAGATTATGTAGGGAAAGGATTTGCGGCTCCGCTGCTTCAAGCCATGACAGCATTTCAGTTTGAGCAGAACAAACGAACAGAAAAAATCGTGGCTGAGCCAGATATTCGGAACGAAAAAATGATTCATGTCTTTGAAAAGTGTGGATTCGAACGTGTGAAACCAGTTACTTTACCAGATAAAACAGGTCTTTTAATGTTTTGTCATCGAGATCGATTTGAAAGGAAGTATAACCATGACGCGGTTCAACAAGCAAAATAATGTAGTGGATGTCATTGGGATTGGCATTGGACCATTTAACCTAGGGCTTGCTGCATTATCTGAAGAAGTAAACGAAATTGACGCTTTGTTTTTTGAAAGAAGTGAAGCGTTCCACTGGCATCCAGGTATGCTCATTGAAGGGACAACACTTCAAGTCCCCTTTTTAGCGGATCTTGTCAGTATGGCGGATGTGAAAAGCAAATATAGCTTTCTCAACTATTTGCAGGAACAAAACCGTTTGTATTCATTTTACTTTCTAGAAGACTTCCATATCCCGCGCAAGGAATATAGTCATTATTGCCGCTGGGTCGCGGATCAATTAGATTCTTGCCGATTTGGCATGAATGTCGAATCTGTCTCCATCGTTGAAAAAGCTGGAGAAAAACGATATGAAGTGCATGTCCGTCATGTGAAAGATCAAACGGTAGAGGTGTTTGAAAGTAAGCATCTTGTTTTAGGTATCGGCACACAGCCTGCGGTACCAGTATCTCTTCAGCCAGCTTTAGGGGATCGGGTGTTTCATTCTGCTGATTACTTGAAACGAAAGAAAGAAGGCTGTTTTAAAGGAAAATCCGTGACGGTCATCGGTTCTGGTCAAAGTGCGGCAGAAGTATTCTATGACATTTTATCAGACGATGAGGCGAAGGATATTCATTGGTTTACACGCTCTAAAGGGTTTTTCCCAATGGAATATTCAAATTTGGGTCTTGAGTATTTCTCTCCAGACTATATTGATTTCTTTTATGAGCTTCCTCAGCCTAAAAAAGATGCGCTATTAAAGCAGCAAGATTTGCTGTATAAAGGCATCAGCTCAGCGATGATCCGAGATATTTATCACTTGCTTTATGAACGTTCTGCTTGCGGAGAGCAGCTGAACACCGTGCTGCAGGCGATGACGGAGGTCAATTTGATTGAGGAAACGAGGGACGGCTTATCGCTTTCATGCAATCAATGGGTCAAAGAGGAATCCTTTACGCATGAGACAGACATTGTCGTCTTGGCAACGGGCTATCAATCTGTATTACCGCCATTTATTGATCCGATTTCCCATCATATTCAGTGGGATCATCAAGGACGCTTCCAGGTTGAACGTGAATATCGATTGAAAACAAATACATTAGGTGAAAATGATATTTTTGTACAAAATGCAGAGCTTCATACACATGGAGTAGGCGCACCAGATTTAGGGCTAGGGGCGTACCGAAACAGTGTCATTATCAATGAACTGGCTCGTCGACCTGTGTATTCACTTTATCAAAAGCATGTTTTCCAGACATTCGGTACACATAAACACGCAAACACATTTGAAGAAATCAAAGGGTAAGGAGGATGAACCGATGAGTGTACAAGATGAATTGAAAAAAGCGGTCAATCCTGCTGCTTGGAAAAAAGCAAACCAGCGAATGGTGGCAAAAATGCTGTCCGAATATATGTATGAGGATATGCTTCATCCCGTTCAGCTAAATCATCAAGATGGCATCGCCCAATATGAATTAATCATTCACGAACAGAAGAAATATCGTTATCTCGCAAAACCTCGTTTGTTTGATAGTTTTGATACGATTGCTGAATCGATCGAGTGCTGTCAAGACGGAACGTGGACAAAGGATGTTAGTGCCATTGTGTTTTTACTAGACATTCAGCCGATCATCCCAATGTCTTCTGAAACAACTGGCCATCTGATCAAAGAGCTTCACCATACCTTGTTAGCGGATGTTCATTTGCTGTCGAAAAAAGCACTTCGTGCAGATGAGCTGACGGATACAGATTATGCATGGATTGAAGGCGAGATGACTGGTCATCCGTGGATCGTCTATAACAAAGGGCGTATTGGGTTCAGCTACGATGATTACTTAGCCTATGCACCTGAAAGGCAGGAATGTGTGCAGCTGTCTTGGATTGCTGTTCACCGAGAACTTGCGACTTTCCATGCGGTCGATCATGAGAACTATGAGCACATCATTGCCAAGGAATTAGACGAAGTCACGATTCGTCAATTCCAACGTGTGTTAAAGGATGAAGGGCTAAATGCGGCTGATTATTATATGATGCCTGTTCATAAATGGCAGTGGACGCATATGATCATCCAGCATTTCCCTGAAGATTTAGCCATGCGCCGTATTGTGTATTTAGGAGAAGGGCTGGATCAATATATTCCACAGCAATCGATCAGAACCTTTACAAACATCTCAAATAAAGGCAAGCATCATATTAAACTGCCAATGAGTATTTTAAATACGCTAGTGTACCGGGGACTCCCATCAGAACGTACGGTGATTGCACCTCGTATTACAGCACATATTAAAGGAATCGCCGATCAAGACGCCTTTTTATCCGATGTATGCCGCGTGATTTTACCAGGTGAGAATGCGAGTATCAATGTTGATCATCCTTATTACAGCAAGCTACCTGGTGCGCCATATCAATACCTTGAAATGCTTGGGGTCATTTTTAGAGAAAGCATTTATACGTATTTGGATGAAGGGGAGAGCCCTGTTACGTTGGCGGCACTGACGTATGAAGATCATGAAGGCGAGCCTTATCTGAAGCAGCTCATTGAAAAATCGGGTCTGTCAGCAAAAGAATGGATGGCGTCATTCTTCCACGTTGTCATGCCGCCGCTTCTGCACTTTATGTATCAATATGGCACGGTGTTTTCACCGCACGGACAAAATACAATTCTTGTATTAAAAGATCATAAGCCGCATCGTTTGGCGATCAAAGATTTTGTTGATGATGTGAACATTAGTGATCAACCGCTGCCTGAATTGGCTTCATTAGAAGAAGATCTAAAGGAAGTGCTGCGTAGTGAGCCGCCTGAGGGTCTTGTACAATTTATTTTTACGGGCCTGTTTATTTGCAATCTTCGTTACGTGTCAAACGTGTTAGACAAACACAATCTGTTAGATGAAACGACGCTTTGGCGCTTGCTTGTAGAAGAAATTCAGCAGTATCAAAAGCAATTTCCACAGCTAAAAGATCGTTTTGCTTTATTTGATCTATTCCAGCCTCAGCTGACAAAGCTTTGCTTAAACCGTAATCGCATGATTGATTATGGCTATGGAGATGGAGATGACCGGCCGCATGCATCAGAGCATGGCAAGGTCACAAATGCACTCGCTCAAGTTCTCTCATCCGTAGGCGAAAAATAAAAAAGAAAAGCTGTAGACAACATCTGTCTACAGCTTTTTGATTTTTTAAGAAAATGCTTGTGAGGCCAGGAAATAGAGAAGCGCAGGATCGTTCTGCTTTTCGTTCCCGCGAATCATCATAAAATGTGCGACGTTTGTTTTCGTAAATCCTGCTTCTACAAGTGATGCATGCAGGCGTTCAGCTGTTTCTTCCTGCATATCTATACGAAAGGCGCCAGAATAAGACGTGAGAAGTGATTGAATGAGTGCTAGCGCCGTTTGTTCATCGTTTGCTACAAGCGGGCCAATCATCAGATTAGCTGGTGTTTCCACACCAAACGCAAAGCCGGTGATTTCGTGGTGTTCATCCTTTGCGATCAGTTTAAATGCTGCTCGCTCCATTCGTTTTATTAAGAAGTTTGATCGATTGGTTCCTGCGCCTTTTTCATCCAGTCTTTCAATAGACGGGAGGTGCGTTTCATCAGCGGGAAAAAGATGAATCTGATGTGACGGATGAAGCGCACTAGGATTTGTTTTTTGTGCTTTGTATGTATGAATATAACCGGCTGTCTGAAAGCCGATTTTTTCATAGACTGGCTGTCCTTGTACAGTAGCCGTTAAAACGACAGGGACACTTGGATCACTATGACGAAGCAGTGTGTCAATCATTTGACGGGCAAGACCGAGGCCTCGATGTGTCTCAGATACAATGACCGCTCCAATTGATGCCACACTGTCATACTGAAAAAGTCCAGCGCATGAAATGACTTGTCCGTCAGTTGTTGTAAAACCGGTAAAATGTCCATTTGTTAAAAGAGATGTGAGCTCTTCCGCATTGTAATCAGGCCAATCGACCTCTTTTGACAATGCGACAAGGTCTGGTATGTCATCAAGGGTTAAAGATCGTTGAATAACGTTTGGCAATACACGCAACTCCTTCTTAGCTGATTTCTCTCTATGTATCGTACCATAAGAACGCATAAGAAAAAGGAAAAGGGGATACCTTTTCCTTTTGTATAGTTTAATAATTGAGGTCACGGTTGTATTCATATTCAAAGGTGAGCTGTAAGTTCTTAATTGAGACAACGCCTACTTTGATTAACCGTCCACCGATCAATTGAGGAACCTCGGTTGCATTAAAAGAAACAAAAAAGCGGTCTTTTGCCGGCACTTGACTTGTTTTATAAGAAGAGATGTCAACTTTTTGACCGTTCCAAGGTACGTTCACTGTTCCGCCTTTTAAGGAAGAGACGGTGAATACATAATTATATGCATTTGTACTACCTTTTTCAGCTTCTAATGACAGTCCAGTGACAACGGCATCCTGCGGCAAGCTGCTTAAATCAAAAGAAGAATTGGGAGATCCGGCTTCATTGAAACTATTCAATGTGGCAGGTGATCCATATCGTTTCGTTGTGCCCTTTTCAATACTTTTATCAAAGACAATACGATACATGTTGTCCTCTTCATTTAATAATTGCTTTGGTTTGACGGCTAAATAGTAGTCAGTACTGGCGGCAATTTTCGGCATATGGATGATTTCATTTTGGTTGTTTGTTCGCACAGAGGAAGACACGAGTGACCCGCTCTGATTGTAAAGATAAAGATCGAAATCATTTCCAGCTTTCACATTGACGAGTTTGATAGAAAAGCGGCCATCTGCTCCATCAAATTTAGAGCTGGTGAACCGATAAAAATCAATGTCATTCATAGAAGAGATACTGCCTTCGTGATATAAATAGGTCTTGTTTAGATGAAGAGAGTGCTGTAAGAATTGAGCTTTGTCCATCGTATCATTGTTTGCATAATCACTGTCTGGATACAGATGCTCCAATTCTTCTGTATAATATTTTGTTTGTTTCGTAGACGTTTCACTTGCTTGAGCAGGTGATTGGAAAAGAGGGCTAGCGATAAAGAGGCCTGTAAGCAATAAAACCCCGATCTTCTTTTTGAACATGACAAACATCTCCTTTTAAGTAAATAACTTTCATTTGTAATATCGGTAAATAAACGTAATTTTTCATATTTATGTCATTTTTAATGATAAAAAGAACCTCCTGGAATGGAGGTTCTTTGTTAGTGAACGTTAAAATATCGAGCTTCAGGATGAGAAACGACAATGGCTGAAACGGATGCTTCAGGCTCCATCATAAACCCTTCTGTGAGATGAATCCCGATTTTTTCTGGCTGCAGCAGGTGGAATAGTTTTTCTTGGTCTTCTAGATTAGGGCACGCTGGATAACCAAAGGAATAGCGCTGACCTTGATATTTGGCTTGGAATCGTTTCTCCATCGTGAAATCGACTGGGTCTGGGAATCCCCATTTATCACGAATTACTTGGTGCGTTCGTTCAGCCAATCCTTCTGCAAGCTCAAGTGCTAAAGCTTGGACAGCATGCATTTTTAAATAGTCGCCCTCTTGTTTAAATTGCTGCGCAACTTCTCGTATGCGGGCACCAGCCGTCACTGCAAATAAGGCGATATAATCTTTCTCGTTCTCTCCGCTTTTCCGCACATAATCAGAAATAGACCGGTACGGAAGTTTTTCCTGTCTTGGAAATTGGAATGTCTCAATGACGCGGTCAGGCGCTTCTGGATCATAGATATGCAGATCATTCCCATTTGAACTGGCAGGGAAGAATTGATAGACGAATGCAGGTGCAAACCAGTTTTTCTCTCTGCCTTCTTGAAGAAGATCTGTGATCAGCTGTTTTAATTCCAATGCTTTTGGATGCTGTTCAGCCAATAGCTTTTTGACCTTTCCTTTTAAACCGAGGTGATGGCCGATCAGCATTTGCTCATTGACATAGGGCATAATGTGGTGCAAATCAATATCCCGTACATAATGGCGTTTCGTACTTTCTGGCGTGAAAATCGCTGCCTCAGGAAGTGTCGCGCGTTTTTCTAGTAATTCAATCACGGCTTTTGGCTGCGTTGTTTCTTTTTCCTTATGGAGTGTTTCTTGATCCTCTAAGGGTTTTGTTTGAAATTGAAGAGGGTTCGCTCTTAATTCATTCGCTAAAGACAGGCCGTCCATTGCATCTTTGGCGTAAAGGACGGGGCCATCATATTGAGGCGAAATTTTCATCTTCGTAAACTTCCGGGAAAGCGCCGCGCCGCCCACCAAAATGGGAACAGAGATGTTTGCTTTTTGTAAATCTTGAGCGGTCAAGACCATTTGCTGTGCTGATTTGACAAGTAAACCTGATAATCCAATCATATCTGGCTTTTCTTTTTGCACCGCTTCAATCAATGTTTGTGGGGTTACTTTGATTCCGAGATCGACGACGTGAAAGCCATTATTGCTCAAAATGATGTCGACCAGGTTTTTCCCTATATCATGGACATCGCCTTTGACGGTGGCGAGGAGAATCTTCCCTTTGCCGCTTGCGTCCTTTTTCTCCATAAATTGCTCAAGGTATGAAACAGATGCTTTCATGACCTCAGCGGATTGGAGGACTTCAGCTACAATCAATTCGTTTTGATTAAAAAGGCGCCCAACCTCTGACATTCCCTGCATTAATGGTCCATTGATGACATGAAGAGGTGATTCAAATTTCTCCAAAGCAAGGGCCAAATCATCAATCAGTCCTTCTTTCGTCCCTTCGACGACATAGAGTGCCAGCCTTTCATCAAGTGATAAGGAGATCTTTGGTTTCTTCTCTGTTTTCTTTTTCCCGCGATAAAATTGTGTGAACTCAGCAAGGGTTTGATCATTTGTTTCATAAAGTAAAGTTTCAGCCAGCTTGATTTCTTCCTTTGGAATTGAAGCGAAGCGTTCAAGCTTTTCAGTATTCACGATCGCATAATCAAGCCCTGCTTTGACGCAGTGATACAAATAAACGGCATTCAATATTTCTCTACCAACTGGCGGGAGTCCGAAAGACACGTTACTAATGCCTAAAATGGTGAGACATTCAGGCAGTACTGCTTTGATTCGCTCAATGCCTTTAATCGTCTCTTCAGCAGCACCAATATACTGTTCGTCTCCAGTACCTACTGGAAAGACAAGCGGGTCAAAAATGATATCACTCGCAGGGATTCCATATTTTTTCGTGAGCAGGTCATGGGATCTTACGGCAATTTCAAGTTTTCGATCTGCTGTGACGGCCATCCCTGTTTCATCGATTGTTCCAACAACAAGTGCGCCGCCATATAGCTTGACAAGCGGAAGAATCTCTTCAAAGCGCTCTTCTCCATCCTCTAAATTAATAGAATTAATAATGGCTTTTCCTTGAGAATACATGAGTGCTTTTTCGATGACATGTTTATCGGTTGAATCAATGACAAAAGGAGCTTTCACTTTTTTCATGGCTTCTTTTAAAAAGCCTTCCATGTCTGCTATCTCATCACGATCAGGGTCTGCTAAACACACATCAATGACGTGAGCGCCATTTTTCACTTGAGCACGGGCAATTTCTGCTGCCTCTTCAAACTTTTGTTCTGCGATGAGCCGTTTGAATTTGCGTGAACCAATGACATTTGTGCGCTCACCAACAAAGAGGGGGCGCATCGCTTCTTCATAAATGAGGGGCTCGATTCCTGATACGGTATGCGGTGATGACTCATGCGACATGCTGCGGGGCTGAAGCAGACGTACTTCATCTGATAATGCCTGAATATGTGCAGGCGTTGTACCGCAGCAGCCACCGACGATATTTAACCAGCCTTCTTTTGCAAAAGCGGCAATTTTTTTAGCAAGCGAAGCAGGGGATTCGTGATATTGTCCTTCTTCATCAGGGAGACCAGCGTTTGGATAGCAACTGACAGCCGACTTTGCGATGGAGGAGAGTGTACGGATATGGTCTGTCATAAATTCTGGACCAGTTGCACAGTTTAGTCCGACGCTGATTGGTTTCATATGCTCAAGTGAGATATAAAAGGCTTCAATATCTTGACCGGCAAGGGTAGTGCCCATCGGCTCAATCGTCCCTGACACCATCAGTGGTAGCTCAATACCGGTTGCGTGAAAGGCTTCTTGAATGCCTTTAAATCCAGCTTTGACATTCAGCATGTCTTGACTCGTTTCTAAAAGAAGAGCATCACATTTCCCATCAATCAGGGCGCGGGCTTGTTCTTCATAATTTGCAACGAGCTCTTCAAACGTTGTGCCGCCTGTCACGGATAATGTTTTTGTGGTGGGCCCCATTGCGCCTACAACAAAGCGGGGCCAGTCTGGTGTCGACAAACGGTCTGCTTCACGCTTTGCCAGCTGAGCTGCTTTTACGTTCAATTCATAGGCGAGATGGCCAAGTCCATATTCATCGAGAACGAGCTTCGTCGCGCCGAATGTATTTGTTTCGATTAAATCTGCACTTGCTTCAAGATATTGCCGGTGAATCGTGGAGATAATATGAGGGGCTGTGACGTTCAAATATTCGTTACAGCCCTCATACTCTTCTCCGCCGAAATCCTCTGCTGTGAGATCGGCGTTTTGAATCATTGTGCCCATTGCACCGTCAAGGACGAGGATGCGTTTTTTGAGCTGTTCAGTGATAGTTGGCATGGATGTTTGGCTCCTTTTCTTTCTGATGGATGTAAGTTGTCAGTTCTGCTGTTAAATCTGATCGAAGGAAAGGGGTAATTAAATAGATACCATTAAACAATTCGCAGGCTGTATCTAATAAAGAGCGGGCAATCGCTAACCCTTCTGTCCGCTGCTTTTCTTTATCTTCGCCTGCCTTGGCCATAATCTCACGAATCGAGTCAGATAATTTAATGCCGGGAATTTCATGATGAATAAACTCAGCATTTCGGCTGCTTGTTAGCGGCATAATACCGATGTAAATCGGTTTATCCAAATGTCGGCTTTCTTCATGAATCTTCACAAGCTGTTCCTCAGAGTAAACAGGTTGTGAAATAAAATAATCGGCACCGTATTCGATTTTCTTCTCGAGGCGTTTGACCGCTTTATCAATATGACGGACATTTGGATTAAACGCGCCAGCCACTGAAAAATTGGTCTTTTTCCCGAGCGGTTTCCCGGAGAAAGATAGTCCCTCGTTAAATTGTTTGATCAGACGGATCAAATCAAAGGAGGTTAAATCATACACAGATGTCGCACCTGGGAAGTCTCCAATTTTAGACGGATCGCCTGTGATGGCTAAAATATCGGTTAGTCCAAGCGTGTCCAGCCCCATTAAATGAGATTGGAGTCCAATCAAATTGCGATCACGACATGTGATATGGACAAGTGAACGCATATCAAGCTGCTGTTTTAATAAAGCGCCGCATGCCACATTACTAATACGTGGGGTAGCTAGAGAGTTATCGGCCAGTGTGAGGGCATCAATGCCTGCACTTTTTAATTCGTTCGCTGCGATAAGGAATTTTTCAAAGTTCAGCTTCTTCGGCGGGTCCAGCTCGACGATAATCGAACGTTTTTTCACAGCCAGCTCGTCAAGACCTGGTTCTGTTCGTTGATCTTGGATGGAAATGATTTCTTCTTTTAATACTTTCACTTCTTTTTCGGTGATAGGTGCTAAATCTTTGACCGCCTCAGCCATGGCGCTTATATGCTGAGGGGTTGTTCCGCAGCAGCCTCCAATGATTCGTGCGCCCTGATTTCTAAACTCAAGTGCACTTTTTCGGAAATAATCATTATCTGTATCATAGACGAGTCTGCCTTCTTCAAGGGAGGGAAGACTGCTATTTGGATAGACAGATAAATGCGAATTTTCCAAAAGTGGAACACCTTCAAGTGCCTGAATCATATGATAAGGGCCTAATCGGCAGTTAATGCCGACGACATCAGCGCCAAGTGAGGATAATTCAGATAAACCGTCTTTTAGTGGCGTACCGTCCTGCAATACACCTTGCTCATGCATGGAGACGTTCATGACAATCGGAAGCACTGTTTCTTTGCGAGCAATCTCAAGAACGGCTTTTGCTTCTTCAATATCGTAATATGTTTCAAGCAGTAATCCATCAGGCTCTTCATTTAAAAGGATATAGAGCTGTTCTCTAAAACTCCGTTTAATCTCGTCTAAAGAGTAGGCATTTTTGTTAAATGTTCGAATGCCACCGATCGTTCCAAGGACATAAGCTGAGCCAGCGGCTGCTTTGGCAATTTGTACAGCTTTTGTGTTAATGCGTTTTGTTTCTTCCTCTAAACCGTAGCGGGATAGTTTAATATAATTCGCACCGTATGTGTTCGTTTGAATAATGTCCGCTCCAGCTTGCACATATGCCTCGTGCACTCTTTTGACTTCATCTTCTTTTGATAAATTTAATTCTTCAAAGCAGCGGTCAATGCCATAAGAGTATAAAAGTGTTCCCATTGCTCCATCAGCAATCAGTACGCGATTTTGTAAGTCTTGTAATAGGCCCATTGGTTTCCTCCTTATTTCTATGTAACAAAAAAAGCCTTCTGATAAGAAGAAGACTTTTTGGCTGTATTGAAATTCTTCTCCTTATCTTCCAAGCAGTTGCTTGCTGGATTTAGCACCTTGGTCATAGAAAATAGATTTCTACTACACCGGTTGCTGAGGCTTCACAGGGCCAGTCCCTCTGCCTCTCTTGATAAGAAAGCGATATGAACATGTCAATGAATTGAACTTCCATCAACTGTATCGAAAAAATCGGAAATAATCAATGGAAAATTTGAAATTTATCGAAAATTTATAAATTGGACGTCAATCGGTAAATCTGCCTTGCGCATGAGCGCCATCACTTCTTGTAAATCATCTTTATTTTTTCCTGTCACACGCACTTGGTCATCTTGAAATTGCGACTTTACCTTTATACCAGATTGTTTGATCAAGGCATTGATCTTTTTGGCATTGTCCTTATCAATCCCGCTTATCAGCTTTGCACGCTGGCGAACGGTTCCACCTAGGGCATGTTCTGTTTTTCCGTAGTCAATGTTTTTAGTCGGTACGTTTCGTTTAATCAGTTTTGTCACAAGGACATCCTTTAGCTGCTCCAGCTTGAAGTCATCATCAGAAATGAGAACGAGTTCTTCTTTTTCTAGTGAAATATCACTTTTACTTCCTTTAAAATCATAACGGTTTTTAATTTCTTTCAGTGCTGCTTGAATGGCGTTTTGCACCTCTGGCAGCTCCACCTTCGATACAATATCAAATGAACTTTCTTTTGCCATCACATATGACCTCCAACTATAGATATTGCGTCTATTTTATCATGCCCATAGGGGAAGAAGAAACTTTATCGAGGAGAGTTCAGATGCATGCGGTATAATTCAAGTACAGTTTGTCCACTTTAGCTAACAGAACTAGAGATGTTCATGATGACAGAAGTATAGTAGAATAAAGTGAATCAAAAGATGAACGAACGCTCTTTTAAGGGCAGATAGGAAGGAAGAGAACATGAGACCAGGTGAGCAACTGACCTTGCAAATAGATAACGAGATGGAATACGGCTACTTTTTAACAGATGGCGAAGATTCTGTCCTCCTACATCGCAGTGAGATGACAGAGGATATTGGAGATCGTGATGAAGTAGAGGTCTACTTATATGTAGATCATGAGGAAAGACTGGCAGCGACGATGAAAATTCCTAAAATCAATGCACATACATACGACTGGGTAGAAGTCGTAGACGTTGTAGAAGATATGGGTGCTTTTGTCGATATAGGTTTGTCAAAGGATGCACTTGTTGCAACTGAACACCTCCCGCCTTTTGAGGAAGCGTGGCCGAAAAAAGGCGACAAACTATACTGTATGCTCAAAGTGACAAGTTACGGGAGAATGTTCGCAAAACCAGCCACTGAAGATGTGATCAGTGAATTGTTTACTGAAGCGCCAGAAACGTTAATGAACAAAGAAATTACTGGAACAATCTATCGCTTAATTGCGACAGGTTCTTTTATGCTGACAGATACAGGCGTGCGTGGATTTATCCACCGCACGGAACGAAAGGAAGAGCCTAGATTAGGATCGACCGTGACAGGACGCGTCATTGCAGTGAAAGAGGACGGAACCGTGAACGTTTCTCTGCTTCCTAGAAAACAGGATGCATTATCTGTCGATGCAGAAGAAATCTTAACTTACATGAGAACGAGAAACGGTGCAATGCCTTACGGGGATAAAAGTGATCCAGAAGATATCCGGGAAAGATTTCAAATGAGCAAAGCAGCCTTCAAACGAGCATTAGGTCATCTGATGAAAAATGATCTTGTTTACCAAAAAGAAGGATGGACATACGAGAAAAAGTGAGCATTTGCTCGCTTTTTTTATTTTTGTCATAAATAATGGTTTTTTTCAGTGAAAAAAGTCATGAAAAAAGCTGAAAATCCTTCACTTTATCATTGAAACAATGACTCTCAAATCCGATAAATAAGGGGTAAGGATGATAAAAGGAGTGTGTTTTTGGATGAAAGTGAAGATTTCATTACTTCTGATGGCAGCGATGATCATGGTACTCGCCTCATGCAGCAATCAGCAGGGAGGACCACCGATATCAAATGCGAAGCATATTGGTGTCATGCTGACGGATGATGGTCTTGGTGATCAATCATTTAACGATTCATCATTTAAAGGATTAGAAAAAGCACGTGATGAGCTTGGCATTGAATTTGATTATAGAGAAATTGCAGAAACCGATACATATGAAAAAGGGCTGACCGAGCTTGTGAAAGATGGAAATGACCTGATCATCGGTGTAGGTTTCAGTATGCAAGAAGACTTAGAAAAGGTAGCGAAAAAATATCCGAAAAAGCAATTTTTACTCATTGATGCTGTGTCTGAACTGAAAAATGTCACATCAGTGACTTTTAAAGAAGAGCAGGGCAGCTATTTAGCGGGAGCACTTGCTGCCATGACAACAAAAAGTGATGTCATTGGTTTTGTGGGCGGAGTCGATGCAGAGGTGATCCACCGATTTGAACAAGGCTATCAAAAAGGCGCAAAATCAGTGAATCCGAAAATCAAGGTCGTATCCACGTATGCTGGCACATTTAGTGATGCAGGCAAAGGCAGTAAAATAGCGAAAGACATGATCAAAAAGAAAGCAGATGTTTTATATGCTGCAGCCGGTTATACGGGTGTTGGTGTATTAAAAGAAGCGCAGACGCAAGGCAAATATGCAATCGGCGTGGACAGCGATCAGTATTATACAGCTGAAAAAGCCGTTATTTCGTCTATGGTCAAAAAAGTAGATGAAGTCGTTTATCAATTCAGCGAACAGCTCGTCAAAAGCAGCAAAATCAAAAGCGGGCATATCGTTTATGACTTAAGTAATGACGGAATCGATATGGCAAGAATCCGGGTGCTCAAAGATGCTGAGAAATTGACCAAAAAATTAAATGGACTGAAGCAGACACTTCTGGAAGAAGAGGGGGCAGCATCATGAGCTTACGCATCAAAATTTTGCTCAACTCACTCATTTCACTTCTTTTAGCGGTTGGCGTAATTGCCTTTATTATTGTGAGTATGACAAAGATTCAGTCATCAAGCGAAACAGAAGTTCAAACATTACTGAACGTACAAAAAACGAAGGCCAGCTTTGAAAGTGTCGAACAAGCCATGACCAATTATTCCATGACCCTTTCAGATGAACAGCTAGAGGTCGTTCAAAGCGATATATCGACAGCGAAAAAACAGCTGCAAATGTTAAACAAAAACGCAGGAAATATGAACAAAGAAGCCCTAACACGGTTAAATTCAAAGTTTGACACATGGACGCAAGAAGCAAACAATGCCATTGGTGAAAAAAATGCCTCTGATGCCAGACGAGTGGCTGCCAGAATTGACGGTGTTTTAAACGACGTGCATACGATGAATAAAAGAGCACAAGAAGCGTATGAATACCATTTAGAGGAGGCGGCAGACAATGTGCAAAGGATCATCACAAGCGCATCTGTCGCAGCCCTCACGCTGATTGTCATTGCCGTCTTTTTAAATATTGGGTTAACGAGATCCATTGTGACGCCAATCAAATCCCTTTCTTACCGGGCAAAACAGATTGCCGAAGGAAACCTCGCTGTGGAGCGGATGGACATCAAGCGGAAAGATGAAATCGGTGGCTTAAATGAGTCGTTCAATCAAATGACGGATCAGCTGATTAGCTTGATTCAAGAAATCAGCCATGTATCAAGCCAAGTAGAATCATTCTCGGTTCAGTTAGATGATGAAAACAAAAAGCTTATGGAATCGGCCAATCAAGTGTCTGTATCGACAGACGAAATGGCGAATGGTTCACAAGCGATTTCAGAAGACCTTCAGCATGGCGTTAGTTTGATTGAAAAAATGGATTCACATGGCCGTAAGAATTCCGAAAGATCACATACAGTCATCCGTAGTACAGAGGATGCCATTGAAGCGGTGGAAAGCGGAAAGCACACGTTAACAGAAACAAAAGCAGCCATTGAAAAAAATACACGTGCGACGAGACAAATTGAAGAGTCTGCAGGAGAATTCACTCAGTACGCAAGCGGAATCTCCGCAATGGCCAAAACGGTTTCTGATATTGCGGACCAGACAAACCTCCTCTCGCTCAATGCGGCGATTGAAGCGGCAAGAGCAGGAGAAGCTGGCAAAGGGTTTGCCGTCGTAGCGGACGAAATTCGTAAGCTGGCAGATGAATCGTCTCGTGCAACAAGACAAATTTTTGACATGGTGAGTCATATTGAAAAAGGCATTCAATCCATTAGCCAAACTGTACAAGAAGGGGTCAAGCTATCACTTCAGCAGCAAGATGCAATGGACAAAACCTCACACTCCTTTGAAGATATAGAAACAAAAGCACAACATATTAAGCAAGAAATGGCGGTCTTAAATGACCAAATTATTCAATCAACAGAGCTTGGCGGACAAGTGCTGCACTCGATTGAAAATATTAGTGCCGTTGTAGAAGAAACGGCAGCGGGCAGCGAAGAAATTTCTGCCTCGGCAAACGAACAACTGCAATCTTTCCATCAAATGAACAAACAAGTAGAAGAACTGATGAGTATGACGGCAAGGTTAAACGAAACCGTTCACCGATTTAAGCTATCATAAGAAAAGCACCCTTCCCGTGATGTTTCAGGGAAGGGTGCTTTTTATGATGGGCTGCCTGTAAAGAAGATGGCAAGTGTGCTAGGGCCTGAGTGGGACCCGACAGCCGCGCCGATGACCTGGATGTCGATTTTTTTTGGATGAAATTCGGCTTCGATTAATTGTCTCATTTCTTCTGCAAGTGCAGGGTCGTCTCCATGACTAATGCCAACAGTTTGACTAGACCAGTCAGATCCGCGTTCTTTCATCAGCTCGATAATGCGTTTCAATAATTTTTTACGGCCACGAATTTTTTCAAGGGGTATCAGTTTTCCATCCTCAACGTGTAAAATGGGTTTAATACTTAACAATCCGCCAACAAATGCGGACGCTTTACTGATTCTTCCGCCTCTTGCTAAATACGATAAATCGTCTACAGTAAAAATATGTTGTAAAGATTCACAAAAATGCTTTACAGACGTTTCAATTTCTTGTATTGTATTTCCGTCAATGGCAAGTGATTGAGCGTGTTTGACAGCTAGTCCATAACCAAGTGAAGCACATTTAGAATCAATGATTCGTAAATCGAAATCAGGGTATTCTTCCTTCACTTCGTTTGCCATCATCACAGCGGTTTGGTATGTACCTGAAAGCTCTGATGAAAAGGCAACATAAATAGCGGATGTATGGGTTTGTGCTGCAGAAACAAAGGCTTCTTTGATCCGATTCGGTGAAGCTTGTGATGTTTTTGGACTTGCACCTTGTCTCATCGCATCAAATACTTGTTTTGGTTCAATGGTGATCAAATCCTCAAATTCCTGCTCGCCGAGTAATACACGCAGCGGAATGAGTGTCATGTTTTGTTCATCATAATAAGAAAGAGGCAGATCAGCAGCACTGTCTGCTATGATATGAACAGTCATCAAAATCCCTTCTTTCTAAAAAAATCAACCATATTTTACATCTTTTTAGCCTAACTATATCATAGAAAATCATTTTTTCGTGTTCAAATTCTAAATTTTAGGGAAAACCATAGAGAGAATGGTAAGTGGAGGAATGACAACATGTTCATTGGAGAAGCAAAAAAATTCATCGTCGTCGTCATTGGTGCCTTACTCAATGCGATTGGGCTGAATTTATTTTTAATCCCTGCTGACGTATATGCAAGTGGTTTTACAGGGGTTGCCCAGCTATTATCTAGTTTAATCGATCAATATGCACCGTTTTATTTATCAACAGGAATCCTATTATTTATTTTAAACATTCCGGTCGGCATTTTAGGCTGGATGAAGGTTGGTCGTTCCTTTACTTTGTATAGCATTATTAGTGTGGCACTGACAACGATTTTCCTCGGCATTTTACCAGAGACAAGTGTTTCTGAAGATATTTTATTAAATGCTGTATTTGGCGGAGTCATTTCTGCACTTGGCATTGGGATTACACTGAAATATGGGGCATCTACAGGCGGCCTTGACATTATTGCGATGATTTTAGCGAAATGGAAAGACAAACCAGTCGGCACGTATTTCTTCATTTTAAACGGAATTATCATTTTTACAGCAGGATTGTTACAAGGTTGGGAGAAAGCTTTATATACCCTTGTCACATTATATGTGACGACTAGGGTAATTGATGCTATCCATACGAGACATGAAAAGCTGACTGCCATGATTGTGACAAAGAAAGCAGATGAAATCAAAGAAGCCATTTATGGAAAAATGGTCAGAGGGATTACGACTGTTCCGGCAAAAGGGGCATTTACCAATGAACAAAAAGAAATGATGGTCATTGTCATTACAAGGTATGAGCTGTATGAACTTGAACAAATTATAAAGGAAGTCGATCCAAAAGCCTTTACAAATATTGTTCAAACAACCAATATTCTTGGATTTTTCAGACGAGATTAAAAGGTGGGTAGAAGATGAAAAAAGGGTTAGTGCTTTTTCTCGTTCTATTGGTTTTAACAGCTTGTGGGCAACAAAAAAAGGATGAACCAGACAAGGAGGTATCCGGTCAAATGGGAGAAAAAACCGTTGTACTCACAGTAGACCCCGTCCAAAAAGGTTCTTCGGTTCAATTTCATATGTCACTAAAAAATGAATCAGATCGAGATATTGAATTCACGTTTAACACAAGCCAGAAATTCGAATTGAGTGTGTACGATGAAGATGGAAATGAAAAATACCGTTACTCGAAAGACCGTATGTTCACACAAGCCATCCAATCCTTTGTGCTGAAAGCAGATGAAACATATGACTTCCAAGATACGTGGTCAAACGGTGTGGAGCCGGGAACGTATGAAGCGGTCGTCACATTTAAAGGAAAAGCAGAAGGGCTAAAGCAAATCACTGAGAAGAAAACGTTCCAAGTGAAATAAGCATAAGAAAAGCTGTCCACAAAGCGGACAGCTTTTTTCGTTAAAGATCATCAAGCAGGTCTTGGAACGTATGCAGCTGGTTTCTTTCTGCATCTGTCGAATTAGCAAATGCAGATGATACGGCGTTTTTAGCTCGCTGAACTGCTTGTTGACGCTCTAAACCAGATGGAAATGAAGAAGTAAGGGCTTCTTCAGTAAATGATTTGGCTTGATCAAAAAGTTCGTTTCTCACAATGAACCTCCAGAAGCATCAGTCTTCATATTTCCCCTGTCCTCCGCAGCTTCTTCAAGTGTGGAACGATACGGAAAACGTGCGTCATGCAGACTGACTGAATCTTTACCTTGTTGTATAAAGCGTTTCGATTTGCTTCTTTTACCCATTCGGAATCCGCCCCTTTACACAAGCTGACAGGACAACCTGTCTAACGGTAGTATGCCCGCTTCGACCTGCTATGTATGAATGGAAAAATTAAAGCGAGAAGTAATTCGTTAGGAATTTTGCAATCCCATCTTGTTCGTTCGTATCTGTCACTTCATTAGAGACGCGTTTAACTGCATCAATTCCGTTGCCCATGGCAACCCCGCATCCAGCAAACTCAAGCATTTCTAAATCATTGTCTTCATCTCCGAATGCCACAATCCGCTCCTGAGGCACACCGTAATAATCACTGATCTTTTGCAGTCCAACGGCTTTATTCATACCTGTTTTAATGATTTCAATGACGTGCCACGGAGCAGCCCAGCGTCTGTGATCAATGACTTCTGCATGAACATCTGTCAAATAGCTCCGGATCGCTCCGACGTCTTCTTCTTTTGCGTGAATTAAGACGCTTGTGACATTCTCTCCAAGATTGTTCCGAAGGTCTCCAACGGTCACTTTGTTTGCATTCATATTAAATATATCAATGAGCTTTTCATCATGATAATGGAAATACAAATCGTCTAGCACTTCAGCTAACACATTGTGTACTTTATATTCCTCACTAATATCCACAAGCTGTTTCACGACTTGAAGATCAAGTGATGTGTGAAATCTGCCCCATTTTTCATCAAGAGGATGATGGACAAACGCTCCATTAAAGTTCACAATCGGTGAATCGAGCTGCAATTGCTGATAATAAGGAGAGCTGGAACGAAATGGCCGGCCAGTTGAAATACAGACATGATGCCCGCTGTCTTTCACTTTTTGAATGACATCAAGTGTGCGAGTTGAAATCGTTTTATCGTCTTTTAATAACGTGCCATCCAGGTCAAGTGCGATTAGATAAGGTTTAGTCTCCATAAAATCTCCTTTGATCTGTAAGTAATAGGAGGCAGCTAGTGCGGGTGCCTCCACCTATAGTGTATCTTTATCACATCTTCGTTGTCTACATGTTAAAATAAACAAAGACGGGAATGATAAAGGAGGATTCATAGGCTGTGATCACCATTGATGAGCAAATGACGCACGATATTCCATTTTTACATATCGTAAAAGCTGAAAATAAAGACAAACCACTGCCACTTGTATTTTTTATACATGGATTTACAAGTGCACGCGAGCACAACTTACACTTCGCCTTTCATTTGGCGGAAAAAGGCATGAGAGTCATTTTGCCTGACTGTGCTTATCATGGTGTAAGATCAGAAAACCTCAGCTTAGAGGAACTGGCATCAAAGTTTTGGGAAATCGTCCTAAACGAAATACGTGAAATCGATATACTTAAGACACATTTTCAAGAAAAACAATTGATTGAAGCCGACCTAATAGGCGTTGCAGGTACTTCCATGGGAGGCATCACGACCTTTGGTGCACTCGCAAAACATGATTGGATTAAAGCGGCAGTCAGCTTGATGGGCAGTCCGAAATATACGACATTCCTACAAGCACAAATTATGGACATGCGGCACAAAGGGTTGATGAAAGAGATTACAGATGAAGAGGTTCATCAGCAATTAGACGCGCTGCGTCCTTATGATTTAACGCTACAAACAGATCGATTAAACAAAAGACCGCTGTTATTCTGGCATGCAGAAAACGATCCAGTTGTCCCATATCGCCATGCAAAAGCGTTATATGACGAGCTAGCGGCAACCCAATATAAGCAAGATCAGGACCTCCTTCGGTTTATTACAGATAAGCAGGCGGGTCACAAAGTCACAAGACAAGCGATGTTTGAAACCATTGACTGGTTTGTGACACATCTGAAAAGCACAAACGTTTAGCCAAAAGGAAAAGTACGTTATACTAGTTGAAAAAGGAGTGGATATCATGGATGAAGCATTGAAAGAAAATATTTTAGGCGCCCTAGAACAGGTGATTGACCCTGAGTTAAACGTAGACATCGTCAACCTTGGACTTGTCTATGATGTCGATCTTGATGAGAATGGAAAAGCGGATATCACGATGACTTTAACATCAATGGGGTGTCCCCTTGCACCAGTTATCGTGGATGAAGTGAAAAAAGCATTGAGCGACTTGCCTGAAGTGAAGGAAACTGAAGTTCACATCGTATGGAATCCACCTTGGACACGTGACAAAATGTCAAGATACGCTAAAATTGCGCTTGGTATTCAATAAGTAAATACGACCTGGTATGAGTAGAACTCGTACCAGGTTTTTTTATGAAAAATTAAGGTAGAGGAGGAGTATGGCTTGATATAATGGATGTAATTTTATAGAACGGAGTACCTATAATGAAGCGAAAGTGGATATGGATCGTCCTTTTGATGGGATATGGTGCTGCCTTTTTTGCATCAGTCTCTATACGTGAAGATCAAGCACACAAAAGACAAGGACTTGAGGCGTTTACAGATGTGAGTCACCTCATGCCGGTCAAAATAAAAAAAGTCGTGCAAGGAAAAGAAATAGAATCTTTAAAAGAAGTATTAGAAGAAGCAAAAGAGAAGAATCTGCCCATTTCAATCGCCGGAAAGCAGCATAGTATGGGCGGCCACACGTATTATGAAAATGGCATTGTACTAGACATGACGAAATTTCGCCGAATCGTATCATTTAATGAAAAAAAGAAGACCATTCGGGTCCAGAGCGGCGCCACATGGGATGATATTCAAACATATGTGAACCCATATGGTCTTGCAGTAAAGGTGATGCAATCTCAAAACATCTTTACGATTGGTGGCTCGTTAAGTGCAAATGCACATGGACGTGACATTCGCTACGGCTCACTTATTGACACTGTGCGCTCTTTCACACTGTTAAAAGCAGATGGAGAGATCATCACAGTAAAGCCTAGCGATGATTTATTTACTGCCGTGATTGGAGGATACGGCTTATTCGGTGTCATTTTAGATGTTGAGCTGTCCTTAACAAAGGATGAATTATATAAAATGGAGACAACCTCTCTACACTTCGATGAATACACTGATTATTTTCAAAAGCATGTAAAGAACAATAAAGAAGTGCGCATGCATCTCGCAAGAATCTCTACAGCGAAAACAAATTTTTTGAAAGAGATGTATGTGACGAATTATTCACTTACTTCTGATCAACAGATCGATCCATACCGCGAGCTCAAAGAAGATCAGCTCGTCATCCCTTTAAAATTTATGCTCGGCCTTTCGAGAAGATTTGATATGGGGAAAGATTTGCTATGGAACTTGCAAAAGAAGTATTTTCAAAGTCAAAATGACCAGCTGATCACAAGAAATAACGTGATGCGGTCTGATTCTGCTTTTTTAGAATATGAAAATGAGTCAGATACCGATGTGCTTCAAGAATACTTTGTTCCAGTTGATCGTTTTCGTGCGTATATCGATGACATGAGAGGGTTTTTACAACAGGAAGAATTGAATTTAATGAACATCACGATCCGCTACGTACAAAAAAATGAAAAAGCGGATCTCTCATATGCGAAAGAAGATATGTTTGCACTTGTTTTGTTAGTGAATTATGGTTTTGAGAAAGAAGAGAAGGCAGAAGCAGAGCGGGTCATCCGGCAAATGACAGATATCACCTTGCGGCACCATGGAAGCTATTACTTACCATACATGCCTTATCAAACGAAAGCACAAATGAAACAAGCGTATCCAAAAACCGATCTATTCTTTCAAAAGAAAAAGCAAGCAGATCCAGATGGCAGATTTATCAACTACTTTTATGAAAGGTACAATACACAATGAATGCTAAAGCAATGAAATGGTTCGTCTATTCACAAAGTCTACTGTTTTTCGCCAGTAGTCTCATTTTCCCTTTTTATATTCTTTTTATTAAAAATGTTGGGTCGAGCTATTCTCAATTTGGTCTTGCTTATGGTCTGTTTGGTTTGAGCGGTGCGTTCATTCATTTATTATTAGGAAAACTTCCTGAAACGACCGACAGGCGTCTCTTTTTAATCATTCATTCGTTTGGTATGGCGTTTCTTCTTCTCCTTTTTCCACATATCACAGAAGTAGAGCAAGTTTATATGATTCAGATTGCCTTAGGTGTGCTAGGTGGTGTTCAGAAGCACGGAGAGAAACTGCTCGTCACCGAACTCACAAATGAGAAGAAGCGAATGAAAGAAGTTGGGCACTATCATTTTTGGACAGCGCTTTTTTCATCTATCGCCATCATGCTTGGCGGCCTGTTTGCTGATTTTTTCACCATTCATTTGATTTTTTATGCAAGTTCCCTATTATATTTATGCAGTGCGCTTTTGGTTCTCAATATGAAGAACAATAGATAAAATCCGCATGTCTCACGAAGATATGTGGATTTTTTTATGAAAAAAAATGAAAACAAATATTAAATATACAATTGAATTAATTTTTATACATGTTATAATGTTAAATAATTTCACAAAGATCAAGAGGGTGTATTGACGTTGAAAATAGGTATTATAGGTGCTACAGGGTACGGTGGTGCGGAATTAGTTCGTATCTTTAAGCAGCATCCACATGTGGAGGAATGTATATTGTATTCATCAAGTGGTGATGGGCAATTATACAGTCAATCTTATCCGCATCTGACAACGATTACTGACCAAACATTAAAAGCCATTGATCCGGCTGCCATTGTGCAAGAAACAGATGCTGTGTTTTTAGCGACACCAGCAGGCGTTTCAAGTGAACTCACACCGAAGCTCATGAATCAAGGGGTGCCAATTATTGATTTATCAGGTGACTTGCGCATTCAAGATGGGGCCGTTTATGAAGCGTGGTATAAACGAAGGGCAGCGGATGATGCATCGGTTCAACAAGCTGTATACGGATTATCTGAATTGAATCGTGATACCATTAAGCAAGCGGAAGTCATTGCAAACCCAGGCTGCTTTCCTACTGCAGTTCTTCTAGGTTTAGCACCGCTGATGAAACAGAATTTAATCGATGAATCTATGATCATAATAGATGCAAAAACCGGGGTGTCCGGTGCAGGACGATCAGCCTCACTTGGCACACATTTTTCAGAGCTGAACGATAACTTTAAAATTTATAAGGTGAATGAACATCAGCACACACCTGAAATAGAACAAGTACTTAGAGAATGGAACCCGCAAACGGCGAACATCACATTTTCAACACATCTTGTCCCGATGACAAGAGGGATTATGGCGACGATGTATACACAATTGAAAGCAGATGTCACAAAAGTAGAATTAATGAAACGGATGAAGGACTTTTATGAAGATTCCTATTTTGTAAGAGTGAGAGATCATGGGATATATCCGCAAACAAAAGAAGTATACGGCAGTAACTTCTGTGACATTGGTTTTCATTTAGATGAGCGAACAGGCAGACTGACGATTGTATCTGTCATAGATAATCTCATGAAAGGCGCAGCCGGCCAAGCGGTTCAAAACTTCAATATCATCAAAGGCTTACATGAAGAGGCGGGCCTCACAATGACACCTCTCTATCCATAAGAACAGGGGAGACAACAAACATGATCGAATTGAATGAAAAAAGTATTGTCAAAATAGACGGGGACGTATCATCACCAAAAGGTTTTGAAGCAAAGGGGATTCATATAGGATTACGCTATTCAAAAAAAGACCTTGGCTTGATCATCAGTGAAGTACCAGCAGCGAGTGCAGCGGTATACACTCAAAGTCACTTTCAAGCTGCGCCTCTTCAAGTCACACAAAAAAGCTTGAAAAAGACGGGCAAACTAAAAGGTGTCATTGTCAATAGTGCGATCGCCAACGCATGTACAGGTGAGCAGGGATTAAAAGATGCATACGACATGCAGGCAGCCTGTGCAGACATGTTAGGGACAGAGCCTGATTACATTGCTGTTTCTTCTACTGGTGTCATTGGAGAGTGTCTGGATATGGATAAAATCAAAACAGGCATCGCTCAGCTAAAAGAAGCAAAAGCAGGAAATGGCCACTTTGAAGAAGCGATTCTAACAACAGATACAGTCATTAAAAATACGACATACTCCTTGACGATAGACGGGAAAGAGATTCTCATTTCTGGTGCAGCAAAGGGCTCTGGTATGATTCATCCGAACATGGCAACAATGCTCGGGTTTGTCACAACCGATGCAAATGTCGAACAAGAAGCTTTGCAAAATGCTCTTCGTGACATTACAGATGTGACGTTTAATCAAATTACCGTCGATGGAGAAACATCAACTAACGATATGGTGCTTGTGATGGCAAATGGAATGGCAGAAAACCAGGCACTGAATGAAGAACATCCAGAATGGCCATTGTTTAAAGAAGGATTAAAACTAGCCTGCGAAGATCTAGCAAAAGAGATTGCAAGAGACGGAGAAGGCGCAACTAAATTAATCGAAGCGAAAGTTGTTGGTGCAAAAAACAACTTAGAAGCTGGTATTATTGCAAAAAAAATCGTAGGTTCAAGTCTTGTGAAAACAGCCGTATACGGTACGGACGCCAACTGGGGCCGGATTGTCGGAGCAATCGGTCATAGCGCAGCTTCTGTCACGCCAGAAGAGGTTGAAGTTTACTTAGGCGGGCAATGTCTGTTTAAACATAATGAACCCCAGTCTTTCTCAGAAGAGGAAGCAAAAGCGTATCTAGAGCAGGATGAGATTACGATTTTCATTCAAATGAATGAAGGAAATGGTGAAGCGGCCGCATGGGGCTGTGACCTTACCTATGATTATGTGAAAATTAACGCGAGCTATCGCACATAATGAAGGAGATAGACATGGATAAAACGATCGTGTTCAAGTGTGGAGGCAGTGTCATTCGAGAACTTTCCGATACCTTTTATGAAAATGTCCGCTCACTTCAAGCTGCTGGATTTAAACTGGCTATCGTACATGGCGGAGGTCCTGAAATTACGAGCATGCTGCAAAAATTAGAAGTGAAAACGGAATTTGTAGATGGACAGCGCAAAACAACAAAGCCGGTGTTAGAGGTAGCCGAAATGGTCCTTTCAGGAACGGTGAATAAATACTTTGTTTCAGAGCTGGCAAAGCATGATATATCATCTGTCGGTGTATCTGGTAAAGATGGACAGATGCTTGTCGCCGATTTTCTCGATCAAGATGTATATGGGTACGTTGGCGAAATCAAAGAAGTCAATCCAGAGATGGCAGAAGCACTAATGGAGAAACAATTCATTCCCGTCATTGCGCCGCTATCTATGACCGAAGAATGCCAAACGTTAAATGTAAATGCTGATCTTGCAGCATCAGCAGTCGCAGGAGCTATGAAAGCTGATAAGCTCATGTTTGTCACAGATGTGGAAGGAATTTTAAAAAATGGTGAGCTGTTAGACGTTGTCACCGAACAAGAAGCGCTCAAGCTCATCGATGAAGGTATTATTTCCGGGGGAATGATTCCAAAAGTGCAATCTGCGCTAAGTGCTTTATCAGGAGATGTGGATGAAGTCATGATTGTGAATGGAAAAGGTAGTATTTTTACAGGAGATACCTTTAAAGGAACTCGAATTGTAAAACAAAAGGAGGCGGTCCTGTGAGTCATCTCTTTCAAACGTACGGACGGTGGAATGTTGAAATTAAAGAGGCAGAAGGTTCTTGGGCAGTTGATACAACTGGGAAAAAATATTTAGACTTTATACAAGGCATTGCGGTGACGAATTTAGGTCACAATCATCCAAAGGTCAATCAAGCCATCAAGAAGCAGCTTGACGAGGTCTGGCACGTATCAAATCTATTTGAAAATGGACTGCAAGAAAAAGCAGCGGAAAAGCTGGCAGCCAACAGTTCAGGAGATCTCGTATTTTTCTGCAACAGCGGGGCTGAAGCGAATGAAGGGGCTATCAAATTGGCCCGAAAAGCAACAGGTAAAACAAATATTGTGACGTTTTTGCACTCTTTCCATGGGCGTACGTATGCTGGTATGGCTGCCACAGGTCAAGATAAAATCAAAACTGGTTTTGGACCGATGCTGGAAGGCTTTCATTATGTACCGTTTAATGACCCTGAAGCGATCACAGCGTGTGAAATCGATGATGTCGCAGCGGTCATGCTGGAAGTGGTGCAAGGTGAAGGTGGAGTGAATCCAGCTACAGCTGAATTTCTAGAAGCCGTTCAAACGTTTTGCAAAAAACATCAAGCACTGCTGATTGTAGATGAAATCCAAACGGGTATTGGGCGAACAGGGACAGCATTTGCCTATGAGCAATCGGGACTTGATCCTGATATTATTTCAGCCGCAAAAGGTTTAGGAAATGGATTTCCAGTCGGTGCAGTGATAGGGAAAAAAGCTTTAGGGGATGCATTTTCTCCAGGCTCTCATGGCACAACATTTGGTGGCAATATGCTCGCTATGTCAGCTGTGAACGCAACCCTTGATGTAATATTCAAAGAAGACTTTCTTTCAGAAGTGAAAGAAAAGGGTGCGTACCTTTTAAAGAGACTGCAAGAAGTCAAACAGCTGAACATCGTGAAAGAAGTACGGGGCAAAGGATTAATGGCAGGAATTGAGTGTCATCAGCCAGTAGGTGATTACATCACAGCCCTTCGAGCGCAAGGTTTGCTGGTGCTTCCAGCTGGTCCGAATGTCATTCGTTTATTACCTCCGCTGAATGTCAAAAAAGTTGAATTGGATCAAGCCATTGAAGCAATCATTCAAGTGTTAGCAAATGAAGCAGTAACGGTCTAAATTTTTTTACACCAGAACGCATAAACATGCATTTATATTATTAATTATTCAATATGGGGTGACACAAGCATGAAAGGTTATTTAAATTTAGAAGATGGAGCCTCTTTTGAAGGAGATCTGACAGGAGAAGCTGGCATGACAGGTGAAGTGGTCTTTTTTACAGGGATGACAGGTTATCAAGAGGTGCTCACAGATCCTTCTTATAAAGGACAAATCATTGTCTTCACATATCCGCTCATCGGAAATTACGGCATCAATCATGAAGACTTTGAGAGCAAAAAACCACAAGTAAAAGCGGTCGTTGTCTATGAGGCGGCTGACCATTTTTCTCATCACCTTGCAGCCGTAAGCTTAAAAGATTATTTACAGAAGTGGAATATTCCGCTTCTTACACATACAGATACTCGCGCAGTCGTGCAGAACATTCGAGCAAATGGAACGATGAATGCAGTGCTTAGTTTAGACGAAAATGAAACGCCACCTGCAATGAAGCAAGACAATGTGGTTGAGCAGGTCACAGAAGATGAAGTATACACACAAGGCAGCGGCGAGGATCATGTAGCGCTCATTGATTTTGGCTTTAAAAAATCAATTGCGGACTCACTCGAAGCGCGCGGCTGTAAAGTCACAGTGATTCCGTACAAACAAATGGAAAAGGTATTTGATATCAAGCCAGATGCGATCCTTTTGTCAAATGGACCTGGAGATCCAAAAACAATGAAGCCATATTTAAAAACCATTCATGACATCATGATGACCTTCCCGACACTAGGCATTTGCTTAGGTCATCAATTAATTGCTCTTGCGCTTGGCGGGGATACGTATAAGCTTCCTTTTGGCCACCGCGGGGCGAATCATCCGGTACAAGATACAGAATCAAAACGTGTCTTTATGACAAGCCAAAATCATAGCTATGTGGTCAATGAAAAAAGCATGAATGACAAAGAAGTGGACGTCAAATTCCTCCACGTGAATGACGGATCTGTTGAAGGATTCATTCATAAAGAGAAGCTGATAATGTCTGTTCAATTTCATCCAGAAGCACATCCAGGCCCTGCAGAAAGTGAATGGGTATTCGATGATTTTATTGAGAAAGTGAAACAAGCAAGGAGAGAAGTCGCACATGCCTAAAGATCAAAGCATACAAACCATTCTAGTCATCGGTTCCGGTCCAATCATCATTGGTCAGGCAGCAGAATTTGATTACTCAGGAACACAAGGTTGTATGGCCTTAAAAGAAGAAGGCTACAACGTCATCTTAGTGAATAACAACCCAGCAACCATTATGACAGACGAGTCATTTGCTGATGAAATTTATTTTGAACCGCTTTCAGTTGATTCAGTGACAAGAATCATTGAAAAAGAGAAACCAGATGGTCTTTTAGCCAATCTTGGCGGACAGACGGCTTTAAACCTTGCTGTCGAGCTGGAAAAAGCCGGTGTGCTGAAAAAGCATGGGGTAAAACTGCTCGGAACGTCAGTTGAAACAATTGAAAACGGTGAAGATCGTGAGAAATTCCGTGCTCTCATGAAGCATTTGAATGAACCTGTACCAGAAAGTGAAATTGTGGATAATGCGAAAGACGCCCTTCAATTTGCAAAAGAAGTGGGCTTTCCCGTCATTCTTCGACCAGCCTACACACTTGGTGGTAAAGGGGGAGGCATCGCTTTAAATGAAGAGGCTTTTAAACCGCTGATTGAAGGTGCTCTTCTAGCGAGTCCGATTCATCAGTGCTTAGTTGAAAAAAGCATTGCTGGCTTTAAAGAAGTCGAGTATGAGGTCATGAGAGATCGTCAAAATACGTGTATCACTGTATGTAACATGGAAAATATCGATCCAGTTGGTGTGCATACAGGTGACTCGATTGTCGTTGCACCGTCACAGACATTAACGGATCAGGATTATCAAATGCTCCGTTCAGCGAGCTTAAAAATTATTTCAGCGCTTGATGTCGTTGGCGGCTGTAATATCCAGTTCGCTCTTGATCCACTTAGCAAAGAATATTTTGTCATTGAGGTCAACCCTCGGGTCAGCCGGTCTTCTGCTCTTGCATCGAAAGCAACAGGCTATCCGATTGCCAAAATGGCGGCAAAACTTGCGGTCGGTTATACACTAGATGAATTGAAAAATCCGCTTACAGGAACAACGTATGCTAGCTTTGAGCCGGCACTCGATTATGTCGTGGTGAAATTCCCGCGTTGGCCGTTCGATAAATTTAAACAGGCAGACCGGAAATTAGGCACAAAAATGAAGGCGACTGGTGAAGTCATGGCGATTGACCGTAATTTAGAATCTGCCATTCAAAAAGCCGTCGCATCACTTGAAATCAAAACAAAGGGCTTCCACTTGCCTGAACTGAAAGAACATTCGACTGAACAGTTATTTGAATTAATCAAAACACCGGACGATCGCCGTTTCTTTGCTGTCATGGAGCTGCTTTCCAGACAAGAAACCGTTGAAACGATTCATGAAACGACGAAGATTGATCTGTTTTTCTTACATGTCTTCAAGAATATGATCACACTCGAACAAGAATTGAAGAATCATCAGGGGACGCTATCCAAAGACACCTTAAGAAAGGTGAAGGAAAAAGGCTTCCTTGATGAAACAATCGCTTCTCTGACGGATCGCAGTGAACAAGATATCAGACAGCTTCGCCAAGAATATGGCATTGCCGCTTCATTTAAAATTGTCGATACATGTGCGGCTGAATTCGATGCAAAAACGAATTACTTCTATTCTACGTACTTTGGCAAAAGTGATGGAGAGCATCAAGAGAAAACAAAGCAGCGTGCACTCATCATTGGCTCCGGTCCGATTCGAATTGGTCAGGGAGTCGAGTTTGATTATAGTGCCGTTCACGGCGTTCTTACTCTACAAAAGCTTGGATTTGAAACCATCATGATGAACAACAATCCAGAAACGGTTAGTACCGATTATGAGATTGCAGATCGTTTATACTTTGAGCCGATCACGTTAGAACATATTTTAAACGTAGTTGAAGCGGAGCAAATTGATTTTGTCATCGTTCAATTTGGCGGGCAGACAGCAATCAATGTGGCGGAAGGTTTAGAAAAAGCCGGCGTTACCTTGTTAGGCACGTCCTTTGACACACTAGATGCATTAGAAGATCGCGATTTATTCTATCAGCTTCTTGATGAACTGAATCTTCCTCATGCAAAAGGAGATACAGCACATTCAAAAGAAGAAGCACTGGAGCATGCTGCAAGCATCGGGTACCCTGTTCTTATTCGTCCATCATATGTCATTGGTGGAATGGGCATGATCGTTGTTCATACAGAAGCTCAATTGGCAGAACTACTTGATCAGCCAGATCATTTACCTTATCCGATCTTAATTGATGAGTATGTCACTGGAAAAGAAGTGGAAGTGGATCTTATTTCAGACGGACAAACGACATTCATTCCAACAATTGTTGAGCATATTGAAAAAGCGGGCGTACACTCAGGTGACAGCTTTGCCATCTTACCAAGTGTCTCTATTAGTGAAGACATCAAAGAGCAGGTGTATAACGCTTCTGAACAAATCGCAAAGAAATTAGCTTTTAAAGGCATTATGAATATTCAATTTGTGATAAAAGGGAACCAGGCGCTCGTATTAGAGGTGAATCCTCGGGCAAGCCGGACTGTCCCAGTTGTAAGTAAAGTCATGGGTGTTGACATGATCCCAATGGCGACTCAGCTGTTAGCTGGTGCAACGCTTGAAGAATTGAAACCGGCAACGAAGAATAAGGGGGGCACAGCTGTTAAATTCCCGGTCTTCTCCTCACATGCCATTCAAGATATCGATTTAAAGCTCACACCTGAAATGAAGGCGACGGGTGAAGGAATGTGTGTAGGAAAGAACGTCGAAAGCGCCTTGAAAAAAGTGTTTGCACCGATCTGGAAACAGAAAGGAAGCCTCTTTATACAAGGCAGTGAATTATTCGTAGATGAAGCAAAACGAGCAGGCTTTGACGTCTGGACTGGCAGCTTTGAATCGTGGCTGCAACAAGACGATAAATCGCTTCACATTCATTTAGGTGATGATGAAGAGGCAAAAGAACAGCGTGTAAAAGCACTCACACATGGTGTTCAAGTTCTAACCGAATATGAAACGGCGCAAGCGTTCCTGCAAGGAAAAGATGGAGATGTATCACCAGTATCTCTCCACGAATTATATAAAAAGGAAGTGACGGCATGAGCCAAGTCGACGTGCAACCGGCATTATACGGAAAAGACTTTTTATCGTTAAAAGACTTTTCGATCAATGACATTGCGTACTTAATTGAAAAAGCAGAAGAAATGAAACAACATCCATATCAAGATTTATTCAAAGGAAAAACATTAGCGATGATCTTTGAAAAATCTTCAACTAGAACCCGTGTCTCGTTTGAAGCGGGCATGACGCAGCTAGGCGGACATGCGCTCTTCCTCAGCTCAAATGATCTGCAAATTGGCAGAGGAGAAACGATTGGTGATACAGCGCAGGTGCTCTCTGGGTATGTAGATGGCATTATGATTCGAACCTTTGAACATGAGAAGGTAGAAGAACTTGCAAAATACGCCACTATTCCAGTGATCAACGGACTAACGGACTACTCTCATCCATGTCAGGCACTGGCTGATTTACTGACGATTAAAGAAGCAAAAGGCAAACTAAAAGGTGTGAAAGTGGCGTACATCGGTGATGGGAATAATGTGGCTCATTCCTTAATGGTCGGTTGTGCGCAGTTAGGCTGTGACATTGCCGTTGCATCACCAAAAGGCTATGAACCTCTTCAAGAAGTGACAGACACTGCCCGGGCGTTTGCAAAACAATCAGGCGCAGAAGTCATCGTCACAACAGATCCAGTAGCTGCTGTTCAGGATGCAGATGTCATTTATTCAGACGTATTTACAAGCATGGGACAGGAAGCTGAAACAGAGAAACGTCTAGCTGAATTTAAAGAATATCAAGTCAATGAGGAACTCATGCAACATGCAGCAGCAGATTATATCTTCCTTCATTGTCTGCCGGCACATCGCGGAGAAGAAGTGACGGCTGATATCATTGATGGACCACACTCTAAAGTATTCCAGCAAGCAGAAAATCGCCTGCATGTGCAAAAAGCGTTAATCAAAGAGCTCATGTATCAACAACCTAAATAAATCACAAGTGTCCCTGTCTCGACTGAGCAGGGACTTTTTACATATTGGATTGGAGAGGCAATGGACGGGACATAATAACATCAATCGAGAAAGGAGGATGGAAATGGGTCAACAGCATCAGTTTAAATCTGGTAATAAGGCACCTAATAATGGTGTTTATATCGAAATCGGTGAGACCGGTAGTATGGTGAAAGATCCTTTAAAGATAAAGCTTAAAGCAGGAGACGTCTTTCCGGATAACTCGAACCATAACCGTGTTTGGACTTACCAAAGAAAGCCGTAAGCAATTGACTAAGAGTCCATATGAATAAGTCTTTAGAGGCATGTGTCATGCCTCTTTTTTCTTTATAATAAAAAACAATTAAGTTCCAATTTTCAAATAAATAGTATGAAAAAAAGAAAGATTAAGGTAAAATATGTAAGAATAGTATAAGGTTGAAAGGATTTGTGTGATGGAAAAGATGAATCTCAGTGAAAGTGTTTGGAATAAACGCTTCACCTCATTGTTCATATCAAGACTCATAAAAAATACAGGAGAAAGTTTTGCTTTTACATCCGTTCTTTGGTTATTGATTTTAAGAGGGGATGGAGCGCTCGGTACCGGACTTCTTCTAGCAGTGACAGTTCTTCCTTCATCATTGTTGGCCCCAATACTAGGACCTCTTATGAAAAGACATCATTTATCTAAATGGATGTTTGCTTCAGATGTCATTCGAGCAACCATTGTACTCATTATTCCACTACTGCATTTTTCGCACATATTGCCTCTATGGTTATTGATCTCATTAATGGTTATTCAATCGGCAACAGGTGCAGCATATAACCCGGCTTCTGTGGCCATCCTGCCGCAGATTGTTCCAAAGCATCTCATTCAAAAAGCAAATGCGATCCTGCAATCATCTTTTGAAATTGTCGCACTTGCTGCGGTGATGGTCGCTGGTCTTTTGGTCAAATTAATTGGCCCTGCAGATACGCTCCTGATCACCACTGCTTTATTTATAATATCGGGCTTGTTCATTATTGGCGTTAAACTCCAAAAGTCAGATGCAGAAAAAGCAGCAGACATTAAACAAGCAAAGAATACATATCTGTATAACTTAAAAAGAGGCTTTCTAGTCGTTAAAAATCATCATATTTTATTTGCACTGACCCTTTATTGTATTTTAATGAATGTCGCCGCAGCTCCGTGGCAGGCATTATCCGCTGTATATGTAGCAGAAGCGCTGCAAAGTGATTCAATGGTGTATTCCATTTTAAGAGGTGTCGCCGCAGTCGGTGCATTTATGATGGGCTTTGCACTGGCGAAGGTGAAAATCAAAAGATTCGGCTTGTTCTTTATTGTCGCAGGCATGATTGAAGGAGCTGCATTCTTTATCACTGGAATGAGTACATGGCTACCAGTCGTTCTTCTAGCTTCCTTTATTTTTGGTGCAGCCGTCAGTGCGATCAATGTTCCAGAGATGGTCATTATTCAAACGTCTGTTGACCAAGAAGATCAGCCGCAAGTATATGCCGTGATCAATGCGTCATCAAATGTCTTTCTCCCGCTTGCAGCCGTCATATCGGGCGTCCTGGCAGAACGCTTTGGAGCAGGACCTGTCATTGCGGGGGGCGGTGTGCTTGAAATTTTATCGGGCATCGCGATCTTCCTGTTCACAGGGCTTGCGAAAAGCCATTTGTCAGCAGACAAACAGAAGTCCGAAACGGTTGAGGTGTAACTCAAAAACCCCCTGTAATTAACGGCAGGGGGTTTTAGCGTGCGCTCTCAACTTCTGGTCATCATTCTGAAAAAAAGAAAAAGAGCTAATCTCAAATCATTAGCTCTTTTCCAGCAATATTAAGAATGTTCTGTTGAACTTTCTGTTTCTTTCATTGGACTTACTTCAGCAAAGATGAATAAAATAACCGTAAACACTATGGCAAGAATGGAAGTTAACGTAAAATCATAAGCAGCTCCATTCATAGATGCAACGATGTAACCAGCCATATGTGTCAGCAGAAAAGTCCAAATGAGGGTGATAATGTAATGCATTATTCCACCGTCCTTTATGTAACAATCTATTGACTATCATACCATAGATACGAGTTCAGAGAAAAGACTGTTTTCCGCCTTTATGTGACCATTTTGAGACCTTCTACTATAAAAATAAAAAGAATTCTTCTGTCTTTAGGGGATTTCCTTATTCCTACAAGAGTTGTTGTTCATATCATAGAAAGCAGAATCACTGAAAGGAGGCTGGCCATATGGGTGTAAGCGAACGTTTTTTCCAGCTTGGTTCCCAGTGGAACGTCATTCACCTTCCTCAAAAACCAAATGGCTTTGGCATTCTAATCCTCGGTGACCGAAATCACTTTGTGCAGGAAAATACATCATTCTGGCTTCAGCATTACGGAAGAAACCAGCTTTTAACTGCTTTAAAGGATGAAGGATATACATTGTTTAATAGTCATCTTCATGGGAATCACTGGGGATGTGAAGATGCTGTTTTTAGTGCGAAACAGCTTGTTCATCACACATTAAAACAAGAAATATTAAACCGGGAAATTCATGTGCTGGCAGAGGGAATGGGTGCACTTGTCGCCATGAGTCTTGCCGAAGAAATGCCAGAAGTGCTAAGGTCTATAGCCATGATGAATCCATGTTTACACCTGCAAGCACAAAGAGAAAGAGAAAAGGAACACAAATTCTTCTACAAACAGTTCATGAAAGAACTCGCACAGAGCTATGGGTGCTCTGCAAAGGAAGCAGAAACGTATCCACTTCCTTCTTGCCCCGTTCATTCAGCTCATGTACCGATTCATATATGGCAGAGACTAAACGGCGCACCGTATGCCTATGAACTACACGCAAAGCCTTTTATTGATCAGCATATGATGAATCCAGACCATTGTCAGATGGACCTTACCTTGCATATGTTTGATCATCCAAGAAGAATCTTTCAGTCCATTCACAAGTTTTATAAATCGCATGAAAGAGAATTGTAATGAATAGGATGATAACAGCCCTTCATGGAAAGGGCTCTTCTTTTTATTCGATATGCTAAAAAAGGGGACATGAACATGGAAACAGGACTGATCATAGGTGCAGATGAATTTTTTGGCCTGACACTTTGTGAATATATGATGAAAGAGGGCATACAAGTGGATATCACATATCCTAAGGAGCAGTCAGAGGAGCAAAAAATGTTATTAGAAGAGCGGATGATGTGGCTTGGCCGCAATGATCTTGTCCGCGTTATTGATGGTCAAGATAGGAAAGAGGCATATGACCTGATCTTTTTTCAATCAGATGATTCAATGAACAGAGAGACAGACCTCGAAGCGAAGCATGGCATATACCGCTTGTTTTACGAAGAACCCCAAAGCCATTCGCATGAACAAAGCGTTTCGGCTGTTATCCTTCCACGCATGTTTGGTCCGTGGTCACTCCATGAAGAGAGACGAACAAAGGATGATCACGCATTTTTTGTAGAAGATGTCGCAAAGGAGCTTTTAAAGTGGGCACGGACTGATCAAAGGCAGGAAATGATCCATCAATTGAAGGTAGAAAGACAAACAGGTGACAAACAAGCAGAAGAAATCATAGCAGAATGGAAAAGACAAAACTCAACATTTTTCGACAAAAAGCAAGAATGATCTTCCATCTTATCTTTTTTCAGTATAAAATAAACCTATATTTAACATACAGGTTCATGCCTGCGTGTTGCAAAGGGAGTTGAACATGGCATGAAGTACCAGCGGCTTGTCATGATCTTTTCGTTCCTTCTTCTTATGCTATCTGCCTGCTCGCAGGCGCCGTTAAAAGGACATATTGAGAAGGTGGGTTTACTCGTCCCCGATACGATTAATGATCAAGTTTGGGGAACGAAAGGTTATAAAGGCTTATTAAATATCCAATCAACATTTGGTGTAGATGTTTATTATAAGGAAGGGATGGTCGACAAGGAGAAAATCGTTGATGCCATTGAAGAATTTCATAAAAAAGGAGTCAATTTGATTATTGGCCATGGCAATGAATACAGCGAAATTTTCAACTTGATCAGTGAAGATTATCCGAAAACACAATTTATCACGGTCAATGGAGGCAAGCCTCAAGCTGATAATGTCACAAACGTCACGTTTAAAGGAGAAGCAATGGGCTTTTTCGGAGGCATGACAGCAGCGCATATGTCCAAAACAAAAAAGATTGGTATTCTGGCTACATATGATTGGCAAAGTGAAGTAGACGGTTTTATCAAAGGTGCAAAATATCAGGACGAACATGTGCAAGTCCTAGCGGAATTTGTCGAAAACTGGGATGATGCTGACAAAGCGGTGAACCTCTATCAAAAATTGAAAAAACAAGGTGTAGATGTTGTGTATCCAGCAGGTGATGGTTATAATATCCCTGTCATTGAACAAATCAAAACCGACAATTTATCTGCGATCGGATATGTCACTGATCAATCCAACCTTGGAAGCCATACGGTGTTAACTAGCACAGTACAGCATGTCGATAAAGCGTACAGTATCATTGCGAAGAAGTTTAATGAAGGCAAGCTAAACGAACAAGGTGAGTACTCCTTTGACTTTAAAGAAGGAGTGATCGAAATGGGGAAATTTAGCTCAACCATAGACCGCGCTTTTGTGAAAGACATTGAGAAGGATATTGCGAATTACAAAAAAACAGGCAAACTGCCAAATGAAAAGTGAGGACGTTGAACATGCAGCACGAAAAATCGATGGAGTTTTTACAAATTGCGATGAAGTATTTTCCACAAGCAAAAGAAGAATTAGATAAAGCAGGGATTCAGCTTGATCCACAAGCACTTCAGCCGCTTCTCTCTTTGTTTACATCTGTCATGCAAGAGGCATATGAGCTTGGAAAAGCAGATGCAGCATCAGAAAAAGCCACAGAATAGTGGCTTTCAGCGTGTAGACAAACCCTCGCATTCTTTGTCAGTCCTGCGCGCTGGTGCTCACGAATGACAAATTCGCTCCGTGCAAGTAGCTGTCCTTCCTAGACTGCAAAGGTTTTCTATCACGCTGAGAAGAAGACAAAGGGCTAAAATATTTTAGCCCTTTGTCAACAATCAAAAAAAGCCACAGAATAGTGGCTTTTTTTTATGATAATTTTTTCTTGAATGCACTAATCATAGGACCAACATCTTTAAACACAGGCTTCAGCTCATCGATGGAGTTCATAATGTTTCCAATTTGATTCATGACATGCATGTAGTCAATGGAGTCATCACTTGAAGAAGTCTCTGCACGCTCCTCCTTTTTTTCTGTCTTGCTTTTCTCTTTTTCAAGTGGCTGACCAAACATCATTGCTGAGAAAATATCCTTTTGCGCCATATCACATGTTCCTTTCTACTATTGGTATATCATTAATCTATGAAAAAAGTGAGAGGAAAGGTTAGACGTTTGTATTGCCAAGGAGAAAAAAATAAGGTAAAATTAGTACCAGATACTAATATAAGATCACAATATCACATGCTCGTATGAGTAAAAGGAGTCTTATTCAATGAATGCTGGAATTATTGGCCTTGGCCGCTATATACCTGAAAAAGTATTAACAAATCGTGATTTAGAAAAAATGGTTGAAACTTCTGACGAGTGGATTCGTACTAGAACAGGTATAGAAGAAAGAAGAATTGCATCTGATGATGTCAATACATCTCATATGGCGCTTGCTGCTGCAAAAAAAGCATTAGCTGACGCAGATGTGGCTGCAGAAGATATTGATATGATTCTTGTAGCGACAGTTACGCCAGATCAAGCATTTCCGACAGTCGCTTGTATGATTCAAGAGCAGCTCGGTGCACATAAAGCATGTGCAATGGATATTAGCGCTGCCTGCGCTGGCTTTATGTATGGGCTTGTTACTGGAAAACAATTTATCGAATCAGGCACTTACAAACACGTGCTTGTCGTTGGTGTAGAAAAGCTTTCTCGCATTACCGACTGGGATGACCGCAACACAGCTGTTTTGTTTGGAGATGGAGCAGGTGCTGCTGTACTAGGAACAGTCAGCGAAGGCAAGGGAATTCTATCATTTGAGCTTGGAGCCGATGGAAGCGGCGGGAAGCACTTGTACTTAGATGAAAAAGATCATACAATCATGAATGGAAGAGAAGTATTTAAATTTGCTGTGAGACAAATGGGCGAGTCAAGCGTAAACGTGATTGAAAAAGCTGGACTATCAAAAGAAGACGTAGACTTCTTGATTCCGCATCAAGCAAACATTCGCATTATGGAAGCAGCACGCGAACGCTTAGAGCTGCCAGTTGAAAAAATGTCGAAAACAGTCCATAAATATGGAAACACATCAGCAGCATCCATTCCAATTTCACTATGTGAAGAAATCGAAGCCGGAAAAATTCATGACGGCGATGTGATTGTAATGGTTGGTTTTGGTGGAGGATTAACGTGGGGCGCAATCGCTATGCGATGGGGCCGATAAAAGAGTGGGGTGCACAAATTAATGGATAAGAAACGAGTAGTTGTTACAGGATTAGGTGCTTTGACACCTCTTGGCAACGATGTAGAGACAACATGGAAAAATGCTGTAGCAGGTGTATCAGGTGTTGGCCCGATCACACGTGTTGATTCAAGTGAATATACAGCAAAAGTAGCTGCAGAACTAAAAGATTTTAACATCGAAGATTACATGGAGAAAAAAGAAGCGAGAAAGATGGCACGCTTCACACAATATGCAGTCGTTGCTGCTCAAAAGGCTTTAGATGATTCACGCCTTGAAATTACAGATGAAAACGCACCTCGTGTTGGGGTATGGGTTGGATCTGGTATTGGCGGACTTGAAACATTCGAAGAGCAATTCGAAGTGTATTCGAATAAAGGAGCAAGACGCGTAAGCCCGTTCTTCGTTCCAATGATGATTCCAGATATGGCAACAGGCCAAATTTCAATTGCACTTGGCGCAAAAGGGGTTAACTCTTGTACTGTAACAGCATGTGCAACAGGAACAAACTCCATTGGTGATGCCTTTAAAGTCATTCAGCGCGGAGATGCAGATGCGATGATTACAGGTGGAACAGAAGCACCGTTAACGAAAATGTCGTTTGCTGGTTTCTGTGCGAACAAAGCTCTTTCGACAAATCCTGATCCAGAGACAGCAAGCCGTCCATTTGATAAAAACCGTGACGGATTTGTCATGGGTGAGGGAGCGGGAATTGTTGTACTTGAAGAATTAGAGCATGCGTTAAAACGTGGTGCGACCATTTATGCAGAAATCGTTGGCTACGGCTCAACTGGAGATGCATACCATATCACAGCACCTGCTCCAAACGGAGAAGGCGGCGTACGTGCAATGAAAGAAGCCATTCGTGATGCAGGTTTAACAGTGGAAGAAATTGATTATATCAATGCCCACGGAACAAGCACACCGTATAATGATAAGTTTGAAACAATGGCGATTAAAGAAGTGTTCGGAGAGCATGCGAATCAGCTTGCGATCAGTTCGACAAAATCAATGACAGGTCATTTACTTGGCGCAGCAGGCGGAGTAGAAGCGATTTTCTCTGTTCTGGCGATTAAAGACAGTGTCATTCCGCCAACGATTAACCTTGAAACACCAGATGAAGAATGTGATCTTGATTATGTAGCAAATGAAGCACGTTCAAAAGAAGTACAAGTGGCTTTGAGCAACTCACTTGGTTTTGGCGGGCACAATGCGACAATTATCTTCAAAAAATACGAAGCGTAATATGTCTTAAGAAGGTGGCGATCTATAAACAGATCGCCGCCTTTTTGCATATGATGAAAATGGAGGTGTTCAGCGGTATGGGTCTGATCAATACACAATATCTCATCCAACAATCATCATCATTTCAGGAGCTGGCGGCACGTTTTGTCCCTTATTTTAAAGGAGCGGAGAAAAAAGAAGGATCATCTATTCTCGCCCATTTACAACATCACGGAATGGTTCGATCATGGAACGCCTGCCAGGAAATGATCGACAAGCTCAAAGAAAAAGGGTATTTCAAGCTTGTGATGAAAGAATACAAAGCGCTGCAAAAAAAGTGGGGAGGTCCTGATGTCCCTGTCTTTATTTTGCCTGTTAATGAGAGCAGCAAAGAGATCAGAGAACAATTTTACTTTCAATCCGGCATGGCATTTGATGACAAAATCTTTCTTTTTTTATCCCCGCATACACCGAAGGAGCGAATCGGTACGTTGCTGACGCATGAATATCACCATGTATGCAGGTTGCATTTTCTCACGAAAGAAGAAAAAGATTTTACATTCCTTGATACAATCATGATGGAGGGGCTCGCTGAATATGCTGTGTATCATAGATATGGAGAAAGCTATACAGCAAAGTGGACGACTTTATATGACGAATCGCAGCTGCAGCGCATGTACAAGAAATGGGTATCCAGTCACCTTTATCAGAAAGTGCAGGACGACGAAAGGCTGATACAGAATCTCCTTTATGGAAAAGGGAACTACCCCAAAATGCTTGGCTATGCCACTGGATTTTATATCGTGAAAAAGTATTTCGATGAGCACCGAATCAGCGAGGAGTCTATGATTGCGGAGCCAGCGGAAACGTTTTTAAAGGCGATAGAATCATAAAGACAATCATTCGCAAAAAAAGTGACATATTACAATTTTACTAAATACTTCTTGATTTCGTCATGCTGATGTAATAATATACAAATATAAATTTTGATAATTCTTTTTATTCTAAAAAGACGGAATTTTTTGATTCGGTTCATTTGATCTATGGAGAAAGGGGCGAATGCATGAGCACACTGCTTGAAGTGCAAAACTTAAAAACCTATTTTTTTCGAAAAAAGGAACCAATACCTGCTGTTGATGGCGTTGATTTTAGTATCAAAAAAGGGGAAACAGTCGCATTAGTCGGTGAGTCTGGGTCTGGTAAAAGTATTACGTCTTTATCCATCATGGGTCTGATTAATGGGACTGGTGGGAAGATTATGGATGGTTCCATTATGCTTGATGGAAAAGACCTTGTTACATATAGTGAAAAGGAATTGTGCAGTATTCGCGGTAATGATGTATCCATGATCTTTCAGGAACCCATGACCTCACTTAATCCCGTCTTAACCATCGGGGAACAAATAACAGAAATCCTCATTTACCACAAAAAACTTTCAAAAAAAGAAGCGACCAAAAAAGCGATTGACTTGCTAAAGCTTGTAGGCTTTTCTAGGCCAGAACAAATCATCAAAGATTACCCGCACCGTTTATCCGGCGGTATGCGTCAACGAGTCATGATCGCCATTGCGCTAAGCTGTGATCCGAAGCTCCTCATTGCGGATGAGCCGACTACTGCTCTCGATGTGACCATACAAGCCCAGGTGCTGACCTTAATGAAAGATTTATGTTCGACCTTTGGTACATCTATACTTCTCATTACGCACGATTTAGGTGTTGTGTCGGAAGTAGCAGACCGTGTCATTGTCATGTACTGCGGACAGGTTGTTGAAAATGGAACCGTTGAAGAGTTGTTTGATCAGCCGCTTCACCCATACACAGAAGGACTGCTTGAATCCATTCCGGTCATTGACGGAGACATTCAGCCATTAACGGCGATAAAAGGAAATGTCCCTGCGCCAGATCAGCTTCCCGCAGGATGCCGTTTTGCGCCTAGATGCCCGAAAGCCATGGAACGATGCATAGGTGAATTGCCCAAACTGACAACCTTTGAAAATGGTAGAAGCGTCAGGTGTTTCTTATATGAGGAGGCAAGCCAAACATGACACTTGCTGAAAATCAACCATACATGACAGATCGATCTGAGAAAGAAACCATCCTGGAATTAAAAAATATACGAAAACACTTTCCGATTAAAGCTGGCGTGCTGCAAAAGAAAGTAGGAGCAGTCAAAGCGGTTGACGGCATCGACTTAAACATTTATAAAGGCGAAACGTTAGGCATCGTTGGAGAGTCTGGATGCGGTAAATCCACATTAGGACGGACGATGATTCGTTTATATGAACCAACAGAAGGACAAATTCTATTTAAAGGGCAAGATATTTCTCATGTATCTGAATCAAAACTAAGACAATCAACAAGGAAAAACATCCAAATGGTTTTTCAAGATCCCTTTGCATCACTCAACCCTAGAAAAACACTTCGAAGTATCATCAAAGAACCCTACAAAACACATCACTTATATTCCTTAAAAGAAAGAAATGAAAAAGTAGAACAGCTTTTATCCAAAGTCGGCCTTCACCCAAGTTTTGCGAATCGATACCCGCACGAATTCTCCGGCGGACAAAGGCAACGGATCGGTATCGCTCGTGCACTTGCCATGAATCCTGAAATGATCATAGCAGATGAGCCTGTTTCAGCGCTTGACGTCTCCATTCAGGCGCAGGTCATCAATTTGATGGAAGAGCTTCAAGAAGAGTTTGACCTCACCTATCTATTTATCTCTCACGATCTCAGTGTGGTCCGCCACATTAGTGATCGAGTGGGCGTCATGTATCTTGGCAAAATGATGGAACTTGCGGATAAGCACAGCCTGTACGATGATCCGCTTCATCCGTATACACAGGCGCTTTTATCTTCCGTTCCAGTCACCCGTAAAAAAGGTCAGGTGAAAAGGGAACGGATTATGCTGCAAGGAGATTTACCAAGCCCTGCAAATCCGCCAAAAGGCTGTGTGTTTCATACAAGATGCCCACACGCGAAAGAAGTCTGTAAAGAAAAAGTACCAGAATTTCAAGAATTAAAAACGAACCACTTTGTGGCCTGCCACCTCTACGACGCTTGATCACGCTTGTATGATCTCATCTTTGAGAGGGGGGATGAAACGGGCTTCTGTCATCATTTTTTAAAAAAGATAGGGGGAATTGTCTATGAAAGATAGAAAGAGAAAGTCCATTTTGGTCAGTTTACTGCTGATCTTTACATTGCTCCTTGCTGCTTGTTCTGGTGGAAATAAAACGTCTGGAGACAGTGAAAAGAAATCCACAGGTAAACCTGTACAAGGTGGAGATCTTGTCATTGGTTCGATTGCAGAGCCTACATTATTTAACTCACTTTACTCAACAGACGTGGCAAGTTCTGATATTGAAGAGAGAATCTATAGCTTTTTACTGCAAACAGATGGAAAGCTTAACCCACAGCTGGCGTTGGCAGAAGATATTAAAGAATCCGATGACGGCAAACAGTTTGATGTGACCATTAGAAAAGGCGTGAAGTTTCATGATGGAGAAGAACTGACTGCTGATGATGTTGTGTTTACATACAGCATTCCGATCAATAAGGATTACAATGGTGAGCGTGGATCAGGCTTTGAAGTATTAGAGTCTGTCAAAAAAACAGGGGACTATTCGGTCGAATTTAAGCTGAATAAAAAAGATCCATATTTTTATAACGTCACGCTAGGAAGCTATGGCATTTTACCAAAGCATATTTTAGGTGATGTCCCTATAAAGGATCTTGGAGAAAATGAATTTAACCGAAAAAATCCAATCGGCTCTGGCCCATTTAAATTTGCCGAGTGGAAAGAAGGAGACTATGTCAAACTTGAAGCATTTGATGACTATTGGGATGGACGGCCATACCTTGATACAGTCACCATTAAAACGATTCCTGATCAAAATGCAGCCATGGCTCAGCTATCCGCAGGTGATATTGATTTCTTTGCAGTGCCTGGAGCAGAACTGCAAACAGCTGAAAAAGTTAGTAACATCAAAATCGAATCTGATCTAGGGCTTAATTATTCATATATTGGCTGGAATCAGAAAAACGAACTGTTCAAAAGCAAAAAAGTCCGCCAAGCGCTTACCCATGCCATTGACCGTCAAACAATTGTCGATCAAGTGTTAAATGGAGACGGGAAAGTAGCCAACATCCCAGAAAGCCCGTTGTCATGGAACTACCCTAAAAATGAAAATGTCCCAGTATTTGAATTTGATCAAGAAAAAGCGAAGAAGATGCTGAAGGAAGAGGGCTGGGAGGATACAGATGGAGACGGTTATCTTGATAAAGACGGTAAGAAGTTCTCCTTCGTTTTGAAGACGAACCAAGGAAACAAAGTCCGTGAAGATATTGCTGTCGTTGTCCAGCAGCAGCTCAAAGAAATTGGCATTGAAGCAAAACCGCAAATTGTGGAGTTCAGTGCATTAATCGAACAAACAACTCCGCCAAAATGGGATTATGATGCGTTATTACTCGGCTGGAGCTTAGCGACATTCCCTGACCAATACAGCATTTTCCATTCAAGTCAGTCTGAAAAAGGCTTAAATAACATTTGGTATAAAAATGAAGAAGTCGATAAGCTGCTAGTTGATGCCAAAAACTTGAGTGATCGTAAAGAGTATTCAAAGGCGTATGAAAAAATTTATGAGCTGATTGCAGAAGACCAGCCGTATACGTTCCTTTATTATGCCAACTCACATCGCGCGATGCCATCTAATCTACAAGGCTACTCTTACCACCCGAAAGATGAATATTACAAAATCGAAAAATGGTGGATTGAACAGTAGTCTGCAAGTGAAGAAGGGGAGGTGTCTCCCCTTTTTTCATCATAGTATGGCCATCCGATGAAAAAGGAGTTGTGCACATGGTTACATATATCATTAGAAGGACACTTCTTTCCATCCCGATTTTGTTTGGTATTACGATTTTGTCCTTTGCGATTATGAAAGCAGCACCAGGCGATCCGATGTCACTCATGATGGACCCGACCATTAGTGCCGCAGACCGGGAAGCCTTTATTGATAAGTACGGGTTGAACGATCCTGAATATGTGCAATATATGAAATGGCTCGGTAATATGCTTCAAGGTGACTTTGGCACATCCATCGTAAAAAAAGGAACGCCCGTGGCTGATTTGATTTTTGCCCGGCTGCCAAATACCCTCATCCTCATGATCTTTTCTACATTAGTTGCCCTGATCATTGCCATCCCATTTGGTGTTCTTTCAGCAAAACGTCCGTATACAAAACTTGACTATGGTATTACGGTTACATCATTTATCGGACTGGCTATTCCGAATTTCTGGTTTGGTTTGATCCTTATAATGGTGTTATCAGTGAATTTAGGATGGTTTCCGACCGGGGGTGTCTCTACCTTAAATGCAGATTTTAATCTATTTGACCGGCTTCATCATATTATTTTACCTGCCTTTGTTTTAGCAACGGCTGATATGGCAGGCCTTACACGTTATACAAGGTCAAGTATGCTCGATGTGATGCGGCAGGATTACATTCGCACGGCGCGAGCGAAAGGTTTTAGAGAGAACAAAGTCATCTTCAAACATGGATTGAGAAACGGTCTGATGCCTGTTATTACGATCTTTGGACTCATGATTCCATCCTTTATTGGCGGCGCAGTCGTGGTGGAACAAATCTTCACATGGCCAGGGCTTGGGAAACTGTTTATCGATTCTGCTTTTTCAAGAGATTATCCCGTCATTATGGCGATGACTGTTATCTCTGCTGTGCTCGTGGTCGTTGGAAACTTAATAGCGGATATTCTCTATGCGATCGTTGATCCGCGTATTGAATATTAGAAGGGAGCTGAGGCACAATTGGCACAACCTAATATGGGAACACCTCCTGTTGATCTCAAATTAAAAGAAGGCCTTCCGCCAAAACCAGAGACGATGCTTCGTTTATTTTGTGAGAAATTTTTCAAAAATAAATTGGCGGTTGCCGGCTCCGCTATTTTATTGATCATTATCTTTTCAGCTATTTTTGCCCCGGTGATCGCACCTTACGCACCGGAACAGCAAGACTTGTTGAAACGGCTACAGCCTCCAAGTGCAGAGCATTTTATGGGAACCGACAAGTTTGGTCGAGATATTTTTTCAAGAGTGCTATACGGAGCGAGGGTGTCTCTATTAGTTGGCTTTGTCTCAGTAGTCGGAGCCATCACCATTGGTACCGTCATTGGGGCGGTAGCGGGATACTTTAAAGGTTTTGTCGATTCTGTGCTCATGAGAATGGTGGATGTCGTATTGTCTATTCCAGATATTTTTCTCTTGATCACGCTAGTGACAATTTTTAAACCGGGTATTGATAAATTGATTTTAATCTTTGCGCTGACTGGCTGGACAACAACCGCCAGGCTGATCCGCAGTGAATTCTTGTCACTTCGCACAAGAGAATTCGTACTCGCAGCAAGAACGATCGGAACGAAAAACCATGTCATCATCTTTTCGCATATTTTACCGAACTGTATCGGCCCTATTATTGTGTCTGCTACATTAAAAGTCGGTTCTGTTATTTTAGCTGAGTCGACACTTAGCTATCTAGGGTTCGGCATCCAGCCTCCAACGGCGAGCTGGGGAAACATGCTTCAAGATGCACAAAATTTCTCCATTATGGTGCAAGCATGGTGGTATCCACTGTTCCCAGGTTTACTGATTCTACTTACCGTTTTATGCTTTAACTTCTTAGGTGATGGACTGAGAGATGCCCTTGATCCTAAAAAGCTAAAATAAGGTTCTGCTTATAGAAAATCGTGAAAGGACTCTGCGAGACGTTCTCCTTTTCCCAGGAAATAAAGCCGTCCTTCCGTCAGGGAGAAGTTTTAATAAAGTTGGAATAATTTCTCTATCCCTTGCCCATACTGTGGACAACAGTTTTTAAAAAGTGAGGGATTGGTTATGTTATTTCTTCATGACGTATGGGTGAATTGGTTTGAAGGGGAAGAGAATGGCTATAATGTGTGCCATTTTCATGAGTGGCGCAAGGAGGACAGCGTGGAGCTGTTAGATCAAGTACCTTTACTCAAGGTGCAGAGTCCTTTGTTTGATTACATAGAGAATGATCTATCAGAGCTGCCGAAGACGCTGCTAGAGTCTGTATTTGAGAAATCATATATTCGAAAAAATCATGAACGCCGTAAATTAGAGTATTGCTTTGTGGTCACGGACGGGATTAGAATCATCGCTGTGGATACGATTGGTTATTCCATCCCTGTGAGAAAGAGCCGATTGATTCCAAGACAGGAGCAATTGGTGTATGAAATGGTGAAAGATGTGAAGGCAGAGGAGTATGAATTCACAACAGACAGCCTTGAATCGACGAAAGAATATCACATCCTATCATTACCACCGCAGCATATCAGCGGATTAACGAGAAAAGAAAGACAGCTGAAGCAGCTGATGTTTATGGCGTTAGATCAACTAAAGGGGCTTCAAAACCGGGCAGAAATTGCCTATTGGTATACAGAATGGAATCCGCGCATGTACAACCAGATCAAACGAATGTCTTTCGAGGAGATTTGGAACATGCTTTATAACGAAACCATTGATGGATGGTCAGAAAACCATTTAGCCTTTTGTGAAAAAATGATTAAAGGACAGCCATTTTTTGAAAAACTTTGGGAAATGGAAAACGAATCAAAAGTGAATTAGAAAAAGCTTGCAGCTGAATATGCTGCAAGCTTGTTTTATTTGCGTTTCCGGCCAAGACCCATCGCATTCTCCATTTTTTTCAGCATTTTGTTTGCCGCACGGTTAGCCTTTTCAGCACCTTCATCTAAAATGCGGTCAAGCTCATCTGACTCAATGAGTTCATAATAGCGATCTTGAATCGGTTTCAAAGCATCCACGACAACGTTCGCAAGATCTCCCTTAAATTCACCATAACCTTTGCCTTCGTATTTTTGTTCAAGCTCTGCAATCGATACGTTCCCTAATACAGAATAAATCGTCAGCAAGTTGGCTATTCCAGGTTTGTTTTCTTTGTCATATTTGACGATGCCTTCTGAATCAGTCACAGCACTTTTGATTTTCTTTTCAAGCTGTTTTGGCTCATCTAATAAGGTAATGAAAGATTTTTGGTTCGGATCAGATTTGCTCATTTTTTTCGTTGGGTCTGTTAAAGACATAATCCGAGCGCCTTCTTTTGGAATTTTGACTTCAGGTACAGTAAAGATGTCGTTATACTTTCGGTTAAAGCGTTCAGCAAGCGTTCTCGTTAATTCAAGATGCTGCTTTTGATCTTCTCCTACAGGAACTAAGTCCGTACCGTATAACAAAATATCGCCAGCCATTAATGGCGGATACGTTAATAGTCCTGAAACGACTGCTTCCTTACCAGCAGATTTGTCCTTAAATTGAGTCATTCTTTCTAATTCTCCAATATAAGCGACACATTGCAGCATCCATCCTGCCTGGGCGTGGGCAGGTACCTCTGATTGGATAAACAATGTTGCCTTCTCAGGATCAAGTCCCACTGCCAAATAAAGAGCGGCTAAGCTTCTTATATTTTGTCGAAGGGCTAAACGATCCTGACTCACCGTAATGGCATGCTGATCGACCACACAAAAGTAGCCGTTGTAATCATGCTGAAGATCGACAAATTGCTTCATCGCTCCAATGTAGTTCCCCAATGTCACAGAACCGCTAGGCTGAATGCCTGAGAAAATCGTCTTTTTTGTCATACTAAAACCTCTTTTCTTCAATATAAAAAGGCCCACCCATCACTTTTCAACAGAAAAGGGACGAATGAACCGTGGTACCACCCTTGTTATTTCAAATCAGAAATCACTCAAGACGTTGATATCGGAGACTGCTCCGTCTAAGCCTACTCACTCTATCAAGTGTTCGGTTAGCTGCTCCAAAGCCCATTCCATACATGCCATTATCTGCTTGCACCAACCGCAGACTCTCTGTAAATGGTGAATATATGTACTCTTCTTTTTCATCGCAACAGTATGTCTATCTATTATAAAGGATGACCATGAAAAAGTCACGAAGCCTATTTGTGACCTTCTCATCATGTCGTTTGACACTTAAAATTTTAGATAAAATAGTAACTATCTGTCAGAATTTTTTAAAAAAGGATGATTAATTATATGTATAAAACATTATTCCTGCTGAATTTGTTAAATTATTTTAATCAATTTACGCTTTAATTTGTTGAAGTGATTGAGACTTTAGTTTATAAAAATCAATCTTTATCCCCATTTACGTTTTTTAAAAATATGTGAAATTGATATTGCAATAAATTATTCTATTCATTATAATGAATTTGTTCACACGTTTGTGCTAGGCTCTTTACATAGTGAAAATTCAGAAAAAACAAAAGAAATAGAAAGTAAGCTATTCAGGGACTTTTTTACGCTATTTCTTAAATCTGAATCTCATCTTCTATCGAGACCTTTGAACTAAAAACATATTATAAGGGGGAATACAGTTGAAAAAGCGTTGGTCTGTTGTTACTTTAATGCTTATTTTCACACTTGTATTAAGCGCTTGTGGTTTCAGCGGAAACAAATCAGGCGACAGCACGAGCAGTTCTGGAGAGGCTAAAACAACATTAAATGTGAATATCTCCACTGAGCCTTTTTCTCTACATCCGGGATTGGCAAATGATTCAACTTCAGGAAGTGTCATCCGTCAGACTTTTGAGGGATTAACAAGAATTAACGCTGAAGGTAAGCCAGAAAACGCAATGGCTTCTGATATCAAAACAAGTGATGATGGTAAAACTTACACATTCACACTTCGTGATGCAAAATGGTCTAATGGTGACCCTGTCACAGCACAAGACTTCGAATATGCTTGGAAATGGGCATTAGATCCTAAAAATGAATCTCAATATGCTTACCAGCTTTATTATATTAAAGGTGCTGAAGCTGCTAACAAAGGGGAAGCAAAAGTTTCTGATGTTGGCATTAAAGCAAAAGACGACAAAACGCTTGTAGTTGAGCTAGAGAATCCAACACCGTTCTTTACTGAACTAACTGCATTCTATACGTATATGCCAGTCAACAAAAAAGTGGCTGAAAAGAATAAAAACTGGTACACAAATGCTGGTGAAAACTACGTATCTAACGGACCATTCGTTCTTTCTAAATGGAAGCATGGCGGTTCTATCACACTTGAAAAGAACAATGAATACTGGGATAAAGACACTGTGAAATTGAAAAAGATTAACATGTCTATGATCAAAGATACAAACACTGAACTTAGCATGTTCAAAAAAGGCGAACTTGACTGGGCTGGTTCTCCAACTGGAAGCCTTCCAACTGAGTCATTAAAAACGTTGAAAAAAGAAGGCGGTCTTGAAATTCAAACGATCGCTGGTATCTATAACTACAAATTCAATACAAAAGTAAAACCTTTAAACAATGCGAACATCCGTAAAGCCCTTGCATACTCAATCAACCGTCAAGCGATCGTTGACAAAATTACGCAAGGTGAACAAGTTCCAGCGATGGCAATCGTTCCTCCAACAATGGAAGGATTCACGGATAACAAAACTGGTTACTTCAAAGATCATGATGTAGCGACTGCTAAAGAACTTCTTGAAAAAGGTGCGAAAGAATTAGGTTATAAGTCAGTTTCTGATCTTCCAACATTGAAATTGTCTTACAACACAGATGAAGGCCACCAAAAGATTGCACAAGCAATTCAAGAAATGTGGAAAAAAGATTTAGGTGTGAACGTTGAACTTGATAACTCTGAGTGGAACGTATACATCGATAAAATCCACAGTGGAGACTACCAAATCGGACGTATGGGCTGGTTAGGAGACTTCAACGATCCAGTGAACTTCCTTGAGCTTTACAAAGATAAAGACGGTGGAAACAATGACACTGGATGGGAAAGCAAAGAATACAAACAATTATTGAATGATTCTGCAAAAGAAACAGACAAAACAAAGCGTGAAGAAATGCTGAAAAAAGCAGAAAAAATCATCATCGACGATATGCCTGTAGCGCCTATTTACTTCTACACTCAACTTTGGGTACAAGATCCAAAACTTAAAGGTGTGGTTGTATCTGGACTTGGTGATGTTCAATACAAATGGGCACATTTCGAAAAGTAAGAGTTATAGTGTAAGAGATCTACGGCAAGGATCTTAAGGTATATGGAGGATGTCTCTCCATATACCTTTCTTGCTGATTAGAGAAATTGTTGTAAAATCATGGAGGTGCAATTCCGTTGCTTAAATATATCGGTAAGCGATTAATATATATTTTAATCACACTGTTTGTTATTGTAACTGCAACTTTCTTTCTCATGCAGGCAGCACCTGGTGGTCCATTCTCTGGAGAGAAGAAACTTCCTGCTGAAATTGAAGCAAACCTAAACGAGCACTACGGGTTGGACAAACCCTTATTTGTTCAATACGTGAGCTACCTAGGTTCAGTTGCAAAATTAGATTTTGGTCCCTCATTTAAATATAAAGGACAAACTGTTAATGATTTAATCAGTTCTGGATTCCCCGTTTCCTTTACCCTCGGAATTGAGGCAATTCTCCTCGCATTAGCATTTGGTGTATTGTTTGGGGTCCTTGCAGCGCTCTATCATAACAAGTGGCAAGACTATACGATTGCCATTTTAACGATCTTTGGAATCTCAGTTCCAAGTTTCATCTTAGCGGCGCTATTACAATATGTATTTGCATCTGAGGCAAGCTTTTTAGCGATCTTCCCAGTTGCAGGATGGGAGTCTTGGGCAAGCACCGTACTACCTTCTATTGCACTTTCCTTCATGCCAATGGCATTTATCGCTAGACTTGCACGGTCAAGTATGCTTGAAGTATTAAATAGTGACTACATTAGAACGGCTAGAGCAAAAGGATTAACAAAATCAGCTGTGACGATCAAACACGCCATTCGAAACGCATTGTTACCTGTTATCACATACATGGGACCAATGGCAGCTTCAGTGTTGACAGGTAGTTTTGTCGTGGAGAAGATTTTTGGTATTCCTGGTCTAGGCTCTCACTTTGTTACAAGCATTACAAACCGTGACTACACCGTCATCATGGGTGTCACAGTCTTCTACAGTATTATTCTATTAGTCAGTATTCTAGTTGTTGACGTCCTCTACGGTATTATTGATCCTAGAATTAAACTGACGAAGGCGAAGAAAGGGGTCTAACACATGGAAGAGATGAGAAAAGATTTATTTGTGCCTGCGACAGCTGACGCAGCAGAATCTGAAAAAATTTCTAAACCTAGTCTATCTTTATGGAAGGATGCCATGCTTCGCTTCCGTGCAAATAAACTTGCAATGGTTGGACTTGCAATCATTTTCATTATTGTGATTCTAGCCATTTTCGTTCCAGTGTTCTCGAAATATGATTATTCGACGACAGATTTGCTAAACGCAGATCAGCCGCCATCAAAAGAGCATTGGTTTGGTACAGATGATTTAGGCCGAGACATGTTTGTTCGTACATGGGTAGGGGCAAGAATTTCGATCTTCATCGGTCTTGCTGCAGCGCTTCTTGACGTAATCATCGGGATCATCTGGGGAAGTATTGCTGCGTTTAAAGGCGGCCGTACAGATGAAGTGATGATGCGTATCGCAGACGTTTTATGGGCAATTCCAACACTATTAATGGTTATTTTAATGATGGTTGTTCTGCCAAAAGGATTATTAACGATTATCCTTGCTATGACAGTCGTAGGCTGGATTAACATGGCACGTATCGTTCGAGGGCAAGTTTTACAATTGAAGAGCCAAGAATACGTTCTTGCAGCACAAACATTAGGTGCAAAAACATCTAGACTTTTATTTAAACACTTGATTCCAAACTCAATGGGACCGATTCTTGTCACAATGACATTAACGATTCCTTCTGCTATTTTCACAGAAGCATTCTTAAGCTATCTAGGGCTTGGTGTACCGGCTCCATTAGCTAGCTGGGGAACAATGGCTTCTGACGGAATTCCGGCCATGACGTATTATCCATGGAGATTATGGTTCCCAGCCGCATTTATCTGTATTACAATGTTTGGTTTTAACGTGGTTGGAGACGGACTAAGAGACGCTTTAGATCCGAAGTTGCGTAAATAAGGAGTGATTAGGATGGAACGTGAACGTATTCTAGAGGTGAAAGACCTTGCAATCTCATTTAAAACATATGGTGGAGAGGTTCAAGCCATTCGTGGTGTGAACTTCCACTTAAATAAAGGCGAGACACTTGCTATTGTAGGTGAATCTGGTTCTGGTAAAAGTGTAACATCACAGGCCATCATGCGATTAATCCCGATGCCGCCAGGTTATTTCAAGCGCGGAGAGATTTTATTTGATGGGCAAGATATTGTCAAGAAAACGGAAAAGCAAATGCAAACCATTCGAGGAAAAGACATTTCGATGATCTTCCAAGATCCGATGACTTCTTTGAACCCAACCATGAAGGTCGGGAAACAAATTACAGAAGTACTTTTCAAGCACGAACAAATCTCAAAAGAAGCGGCTGAAAAAAGAGCCATTGAACTTTTAGAGCTTGTTGGGATTCCAATGCCTGAAAAAAGAATCAAACAATATCCGCATGAATTTAGTGGCGGGATGAGACAAAGGGTTGTCATCGCGATGGCACTTGCAGCCGATCCAAAGCTATTGATTGCCGATGAGCCAACGACTGCACTTGATGTAACCATTCAGGCGCAAATTTTAGAATTAATGAAAGAAATTCAGCAAAAAGTCGAAACATCTATTATCTTTATTACCCATGATCTAGGTGTTGTAGCCAATGTTGCTGATCGTGTAGCCGTTATGTATGCAGGACAGATTGTGGAGACAGGGACTGTTGATGAAATTTTCTACAATCCGAAACATCCGTATACATGGGGACTTTTAGCATCTATGCCAAGCCTAGACACAGATGGAGGAGCTGAAGGAAAACTAACAGCGATTCCAGGAACACCACCAGATTTAACAAACCCGCCGAAAGGAGATGCATTTGCACTCCGGAGCGATTATGCAATGAAAATTGACTTTGAACAAGAACCGCCAATGTTCAAAGTATCAGATACGCATTATGTGAAATCATGGCTACTTCATCCGAATGCCCCTAAAGTTGAACCGCCTGCTTCCGTAAAGGCGAGAATGCGTGAACTAGAAGGTAGCTACGAAAAACCTGTATTAGTAAAAGAGGGTGAATAGCATGGCAGAAAAACTGTTAGAAATTAAAAATTTAAAACAGCATTTCCATACAGCAAGAGGGACTGTAAAAGCAGTTGATGGTGTCTCATTTGATATTTATAAAGGTGAAACACTTGGACTTGTAGGTGAATCTGGATGTGGAAAGTCGACAACTGGCCGTTCGATCATAAGACTTTATGATGCGACAGATGGCGAAGTTCTCTATAAAGGAGAAAGCGTACACGGAAAGAAATCAAGACAAAAAATGCTTGAATTTAACCGTCAAATGCAGATGATTTTCCAAGACCCATATGCTTCACTTAACCCTAGAATGACAGTTCTTGATATCATTGCAGAAGGTATTGACATTCATGGCCTTGCGAAAACAAAACAAGCACGTAAAGAGCGTGTATATCAATTGCTTGAAACGGTTGGTTTGAATAAAGAGCATGCGAATAGATACCCGCATGAATTTTCAGGTGGTCAAAGGCAGCGTATTGGGATTGCTCGTGCGTTAGCTGTTGAGCCGGATTTCATCATTGCCGATGAGCCAATCTCTGCACTAGATGTGTCGATCCAAGCGCAGGTCGTCAACTTAATGAAAGAGCTGCAAGAAGAAAAGGGCTTAACGTATTTATTCATTGCCCATGACCTTTCCATGGTGAAATATATCAGCGATCGTATCGGCGTGATGTATTTTGGGAAATTGGTTGAGCTGGCACCAGCGAATGAATTATATGAAAACCCGCTTCATCCATATACAAAATCATTACTATCTGCGATTCCGCTTCCAGATCCTGATTATGAGCGTAACCGCAAACGGATTAAATACGATCCATCTGTTCATAAAGGAACAAATACGGAATTTCGTGAAGTGAAGCCAGGTCACTTTGTCAGCTGTACTGAGGAAGAATTCAAAGAGATCAAAGCAAAACAATAAGAACAGAGAAGAAGCACTGCGATATCAGTGCTTCTTTTTTTTATTTTACAAAAAAACAAGTTGATGGTAATTTTTATGTAAAATGAGTAAACCAGGAGGAAATCAAATGTTGTTATGGAAGACGTTTCGCTATTCATGTCTTCACTTTTTTATCGTCACGATGCTTTTTTCATTATCTTTTTTAACGGAACCAAACGGAGGAAAGTGGATGATCGCATTTTTAGTGCTCATTTGCATCATTTCGTTTTCGGTTGAATTTGCTCTGTATCGGCGCACGAATAAACAGAAGGAAGAAGTCCGGCGTATGAAGTACCTTTATTTCATCATGCTTCAGATCGCCATGACACTTCTTTTGTTTGCTTGCTTTCAAATGCTCATGAATCGTTCGATATAAAACTTTTTTGCTTTCTCTTGAAAAAAAGTGAAACCACCAAAGGCATTGTTGCGTCTTACTAGTACAGGCGTTTAAATAGCAGGAAATCGGGAATAGATAAGGAAGTGGTTCTTAACTACATCATAAGGAGCGGATCCATGAATTGGTATGAAAAGCTCAGTGAATACTTCCCGATAGAAGAAATGAAGTCAAAAGAGCATATGGAAGCTTTATTAAAGGAAAGAAGTGATATTTATCATAAAGAAGAAGGGCCTCATCATGTGATGATGTACGCTGAATTTGATTCTTTCATCTTTATTGATTATTTATTTGTTTCCAAGGATGCAAGAGGTGAAGGCCTCGGCTCAAAGCTCATTCATAAGCTGAAGGAAAAAAGAAAACCGATCTTGCTTGAGGTCGAGCCTGTAGATGAAGATGATGCAGATACTGCAAAGCGCCTAAAGTTTTATCAGAGAGAGCACTTCAAGCATGCTGAATCAATTGGTTATAAACGCAGGTCACTTGCAACGAATGAAGTGAACCGCATGGAAATTCTTTATTGGTCGCCTCGTACAGATAATGAGGAAGAAATGATGGAGGCCATGAGAAAGACGTACGAAGGAATCCATACGTATAAAGACGAAGAATGGTATGGACAATCGTATGAGGATGTTGATGATGTGCTGAAGCTCGTTGAAAATAGAAAACAAAAAAATATTTTCGATCATCTCGACTAAATGAGAATGTTCAGACTTCAAACATCAGCACAAAAAGAATGAAATTGTCTAGTTTTTGTCACAAAAATTGCAAGAAAATCTGTTCACACTTACTTTTTTATAGTATAATCACTATAAAGATTACTTATTTAGAACAATTTTAATTTAAGAATACAGATCAATATTCATTCTACAAATTGAGGAGTGAAGATTTATGGTAACATTATACACATCACCAAGCTGTACATCATGTAGAAAAGCAAGAGCGTGGTTAGAAGAGCACAATATTCCATACCAAGAGAGAAATATCTTTTCTGAGCCTCTTTCAATCGATGAAATCAAAGAGATTCTTCGTATGACGGAAGATGGTACAGATGAAATTATCTCAACACGTTCTAAAGTATTCCAAAAACTAAATGTAAATGTTGAGACAATGCCGCTTCAACAATTGTATAAACTAATCAATGAGCACCCTGGTCTTCTAAGACGTCCAATTATTTTGGATGAAAAAAGACTGCAAGTTGGGTACAACGAAGATGAAATTAGACGTTTCCTTCCTAGAACGGTTCGTACATTCCAACTTCGAGAAGCTCAGCGACTTGCTAACTAATAGAGAACACGAAAAGCTGCCGATCATTTGGCAGCTTTTTTTATTTATTTTCAGCCGTTTGTTCGTAAAAGAGACTGGCTAAAATAACGGTTGCGACGGTTAAAAAAGGAAGCAACAATTCAAGTGTTGTATGCTGCGCCATAAATTCATTCAGTTTTACATCACGGACAATCATTTCTCCGCCAGTAAAAGCTAAAAGGGCACTCCCTCCGTATAAAAGAATCGGAAACTTGGTTAGTGCTGCATGAATCAGCTTACTCCCCCAAATAATAATCGGAACTGAAATCATTAAGCCAAAGGCAGTGAGCACCATGTTCCCTTTAGCCGCCCCTGCAACAGCAATCACATTATCAAGTGACATAAAAAGATCTGCAATCACGATGGTCTGAACAGCACGCCAAAGGGAGCCGCTGCTTTTAATCCGAATGGATTCTTTCTTTTGTTCAATTAACAAATTGTATCCTATATAAAGGAGAAAGAGACCGCCGATAAATTGCAAATAGGGGATGGTCAATAAATAAACGGCAGCACCAGTCATGGTGATTCTCATCAGCACTGCCAAAAGTGTGCCGATCCATATGGCTTTGTTTCGTTTTTCATTTGATAAGCTTCGACTGGCCATCGCAATGATTAATGCATTATCTCCGCCTAATATGAGGTCTATGCCAATAATCATCAGTAAGGATACGATCCACTCTGTTTCCATCCAGTTCACCTCATTTCACTAAAATAGCTCGTACAACCAATATATGAAGACAATTCAAATATATGTTTCTGCAAGTTTTCTCTGCAAAAAATGCGTTTTTATTTCTTTTATTCATCTTTTATCATAAAATAGACAGTACACAGCAATACCTCATTTCTTTAAATGGTTAACATGTAGACGGAACGGGTAAAGTGTAGTAAAGTACTATTAATTGGGAGCTTGTATGTCCCTTCAACATCTTATATAGAAGGGAAGGTTGGCAAAATGGAAATCGAAAGAATAAATGAACATACAGTCAAATTTTATATTTCCTACGGTGATATTGAAGATCGCGGTTTTGACCGTGAAGAGATTTGGTATAATCGTGAGCGCAGTGAAGAGCTGTTCTGGGAAGTGATGGACGAAGTGCACGAAGAAGAAGAATTTGCAGTAGAGGGACCACTTTGGATTCAAGTACAGGCACTTGATAAAGGTCTTGAAATTGTCGTGACAAAAGCCCAACTTTCTAAAGATGGACAAAAGCTCGAATTGCCGATTCCAGAAGATAAAAAAGATCAAACAGATGAAGAAAGTTTAGATGCTCTGCTTGATGATTTTCATAAAGAAGAGCAAGATCAAGAAGATCATAATGAGAAGGACAAAAAACTTCAACTTCAGTTCGTATTAAAAATGGATGACTTTGAAGATTTGATTGCACTTTCTCAATTAAATATGCAGGATTTTACGACAAGTTTATATTCGTTTGAAAACCGTTATTATCTATATGTTGACTTCTACGAGGATTTGTCAGATGAGCAGGTGGAGAATAAGCTTAGTATTCTGCTTGAATATGCTCATGAATCAGTGGTCAGCATCTACAGACTGCAAGAATACGGTCAGCTGATTGTCAAAGAGAATGCGCTTGAAACGATTCAACAGCACTTCTCGTAACAACCAAAAGTCGATTTCTATAGAGGAATCGACTTTTTTATCTGAATGAAAAAGTAAATAAAGTGATCGGCAAGGAGAAAATGAAATGAGAAATGTAGTCAAAGTTCTATTTTTTCTTATCATTACGATAGGTGCTTATTTGATTATCCAAATTTTTGCCGGTGATCTAGCGGTAAGTGTATTAAGTTCCGTCAGTGTTCTATTCACTTTATCGATTATCTTCATCGGGTTTGTCATTTTCTTAGAAAACAGAAACCCCTCTCAAACGATTACGTGGCTTGTGCTGCTTGGGAGCTTTCCGCTTTTCGGGTTTTTGTTTTATATTTTCTTTGGACGCAATATTAAAAAGCGCAGACTTTTTGAAAAGAAAGCGGTGCTGGATGAACAGCTTGTCCAGGAAGATGAACGTATCCACAGAGAAGCAATTGAAAAGATGACTCATATGGGTGACCATCAGCAGCTCTTATTTAAGCTGGCCCACAGACTTGGACATACCCCTATTACGTATCGCACATCCTCTAAAGTTCTGACCAATGGAGAAGAAACGTTCTCTCATATTTTTGAAGAAATCAAAAAAGCAACACATCACATTCACCTAGAATATTATATTCTCCGTCATGATGATCTGGGACAAGAATTAAAGGACATTTTAATTGAGAAAGCAAAAAGTGGTGTGATTGTCCGCTTTTTATATGACGATGTAGGCAGCCTAAAACTTTCCCGTCAATATATTGCTGACTTAGAAAAGGCTGGCGTGCAGATCGTTCCGTTTTTACCAGTTAGACTGCCCTTATTAAATAATAAAATCAATTTCCGAAATCACCGGAAAATCGTGGTGATTGATGGAGAAGTAGGATTTGTCGGCGGACTTAACATTGGGGACGAATATATGGGTAGAAGCAGACAATATGGATTTTGGCGTGATACACACCTGATGATTAAAGGTGAGGCCGTTCGTGATTTGCAGCAGATTTTTATGCAGGATTGGTATTACATGACCAATGAAAGATGCTCGGGTGTGGATTATTTTAAAGATTTCAGCCATATGGAGAGTCGAGCAGAAGGCGTACAAATGATTGCTGGTGGTCCTGATAAACAGTGGGAAGTCATTAAAAATCTCTTTTTCTCCATGATTATCTCCGCCAAAAAATCAATTTGGATTGCTTCACCTTATTTTGTACCTGATGATGATATTTTGTCCGCACTGAAAATTGCTGCATTGAGCGGAGTCGATGTGCGAATCATTGCGCCGAAAAATCCAGATAAACGCATCGTATTTCATGCGTCCCGTTCATACTTCCCCGAACTTTTAGAAGCAGGTGCGAAGGTATATGAATATGATCAAGGCTTTATGCATAGTAAGTTTATCATTGTGGATAGTGAACTAGCATCAATTGGTACAGCAAATATGGATATGAGAAGTTTTCACCTGAACTTTGAAGTGAATGCTTTCCTCTATAAAACAAAAAGTACAGAGAAGCTGGTCAACGACTTCTTAGGTGATTTAGAGCAGTCGCATGAAATTGTTCCAGAAGAATTTGCGAAGAGACCTTTGAGGGTGAGGCTGTTTGAATCAACAGCAAGATTATTATCACCTCTTTTATAAAAATTGTATTTTCCCCCTTTTCTAAAAGGGGGATTTTTTATTTTACTTAGGGAAATTAGGTTGAAATCGTGTTTTGATACGATAAAAATTCATTTTCGATATTCGCTTCCTGATGAGAGAAAAAGCTATAATACGGTCATCAAAGAGCAAGGGGCGAAATATATGAATGCAGCGATCATGGAGAATGGCAAGCTGATTCGCATCACACAACATCTGACTAAAAGGCGGCTAGAGCATGTAAGAGCTACGTGCAAATTTTACTGTCCTGAATGTAGGCAGGAGGTTCTATTAAAGCTAGGTGAGCATCGTGTCCATCATTTTGCACATAAACAGCTCTCGGCATGTCCATTAGCGTCCACCGGTGAAACAGCTTATCATCAGGCAGGGAAAATGGCTCTTAAGGATTGGCTCACGCAGCTTGGATATGAGCCGTTACTAGAGAAATATGTCTCAAACATTCAGCAGCGCCCTGATGTGACCGTTGCTATAGAAAATAAAAGCTATGCCATCGAATTTCAATGTGCAAATATTTCGTGGAAAGAGCTACATAGACGAACGGAAGGTCTCCGTGCTGCGGGGCTCTATCCTATATGGATCATAGGTGCGAATCGTTTAAAACGAATGGCTGGCCAGCTCTTTTCATTCTCCTCCATTCATTGGGGAATTTTAAGGCAGTCAAAGAATAGGAGACTCATTTTTTATTGTCCGATTCAAAATAGATTCATCCACCTGGATCAACTTCTCGTGTTTCAGCCAACGAAAATATGTGCCTCAATGACCGTTAGACCGCCTTCAGCTTATCGCCAACTACCAGCACTCTTATCTGTTTCCTCGAGCAATCATCAATTGTATAAAGAGTGGCTCAAGTGTATTCGGCAATTTAGGGAGCGGCCACCCCGCATTTTAGCAAATGAAAGCAAGCGTTTAAGAACCATATTTTATGAGCATCATCAAACAGCATGGCCATTTCTACCGACAGAATTATTTATCCCCCTGACAGAAGCATATATCTTTTCAAGCCCTGTTTATGTGTGGCAAGGATGTCTTTATGATTGGATGGTTAGAAAGGGAAAAGAACAAGTGACCATTCATCTTCTTTTAAAAGAAATTGATCGATGTGTCCAGCATAAAGAAGTGAAGCTCCGATATGCCAATGTCACAATAGAAGAAATCAAAGAGGTGATCATTTCATATGTACGGGCGCTTGTGAAACTAGGGTTTTTATACATGACGAAAGAGGGTAATTATCAAGTAACGTCGAATCAAAAGCCTATACGAACAGCAGATGAAGCGATAAAACGAGATGCTTTCTTATTTCATTAGCATGTTTCATGCCCACTTTGATCATGATAAGAAAAAGGTGGTGCTGCTATTGAATAGAAAGAAACGCTTTTTTCTCATTTTTTTAGTTTGTTTGGTATTTATTTCTGCATATGATTTGACAAACATAGTTCAAAACAAAGAAGATAAATACAACACCAATTTCTTTCACTTTCCGAAAGGTTGGTTCAACACAACTCATGCAAGGGGGATTCATATGACTTCACAAAATAACAACAATCATTTACCAGACAGAAGCGAAGTAAAAGAAGAAAACAAATGGCGCCTTGAAGATATTTTTGAAAGTGTCGATTCTTGGAATAAGGAATTCGAAGCTGTAAAAAAAGAAATTCCGAAGCTCGCCCAATTTAAAGGCAAGCTGGCCCATTCTGCTGATGTCTTGTATGAAGCCCTAACATTTCAGGATCAACTTTCTGAAAAGCTTGGCAAGCTTTATACATATGCGCACATGAAATACGATGAAGATACAACAAATTCATCATTTCAGGCTTTAAATGATAAAGCATCCAATTTATTTACACAGCTGTCTAGTACATCTGCCTATATTGTTCCGGAAATTTTATCTATTCAAGAAGATAAGCTGCAGCAATTTATATTGGAAAAAGAAGAATTAAAACTTTATTCTCACGCTCTCGAAGAAATTAACAAAGAGCGTCCGCATATTTTAAGTGAGGAGCAAGAAGCTTTATTAGCTGAAGCCTCTGAACCTTTATCAACATCATCCACTACGTTTAGTATGTTTAATAATGCAGATATTTCGTTCCCTTCTGTTAAGGATGAAAATGGAGAAGAAAAGAAAATTACTCATGGCAACTTCATTACCTTTTTAAACAGTGATGATCGTGAAGTGAGAAAGAATGCTTTTAAAGCCGTTTATAAAACGTATGATCAATATAAGAATACTTTGGCGTCTACACTCAGCGGCTCGATTAAAAAGGATAATTTTTATGCGAAAGTACGTCATTACAAATCTGCAAGAGAAGCAGCGTTATCACGCAACAGTATTCCTGAAGAAGTGTATGACAATCTAATTGATACAGTTCATCAATATTTACCGTTATTACACCGCTACATTGAATTGCGTAAAAAGGTATTAAAGCTTGATGAAGTGCACAATTATGACTTGTATACACCATTAGTAAAAGATGCTGGCATGAAGCTGACCTATGATGAAGCAAAGGATTATATGCTGAAAGGGTTAGCGCCATTAGGAGAAGAATATGTTTCGGTATTAAAAGAGGGACTCGAAAATCGCTGGGTAGACGTTTATGAGAATAAAGGGAAACGAAGCGGCGCGTATTCTTCTGGAAGCTATGGTACGAATCCTTATATCTTAATGAACTGGCAAAATAATATTGATAATTTATTTACGCTGGCTCATGAATTTGGTCACTCTGTTCATAGCTACTATACAAGAAAGCATCAGCCATATCCGTACGGAAACTACAGCATTTTCGTAGCGGAAGTAGCTTCTACAACAAACGAAGCATTACTAGGTGAATACTTACTCAATCATTTAGAGGACAAAAAGCAGCGCTTGTATGTGCTCAATCACTTGTTAGAAGGATTTAGAGGGACGGTATTCAGACAAACGATGTTTGCAGAGTTCGAGCACCTGATTCATGTGAAAGCGCAAGAAGGGGAGGCATTAACGCCAGAGTTTATGACGAACCTGTATTACGACCTGAATAAGAAGTATTTTGGCGACGGTATGGTTGTGGATAAGGAAATCGGATTAGAATGGACGCGAATTCCGCATTTCTATTACAACTATTATGTGTATCAATATGCGACAGGCTATAGTGCGGCTCAGGCATTAAGTAAACAAATTTTAGAAGAAGGGAAACCTGCGGTAGAGCGCTATACAGACTTCCTTAAAGCAGGAAGCTCTGACTATCCAATCAACGTGCTGAAAAAAGCTGGTGTAGATATGGCATCAAAAGAACCAATTGAGGCAGCATGTCAATTGTTTGAAGAAAAATTAAAGGAAATGGAAGAGCTCATCTCAAAGACTGGTGAGTAACGAGAAGACTTCTGTCAGGTGTGTGAGTGCAAACTCACCTTTTGGCAGGAGTTTTTTCTTGAAATAAAAAAGACCAGATTGTTGACAAAGGGCTAAGATGAACTTGATTTTAGCCCTTTGACTTCTTTTTAGCGTGATAGAAAACCTTTGCACGCAGGACGACTGACACCGAATGCGAGGGTTTGCCTACACGATAGACCTCGTCTATATGAACGAGGTTTGTACATTCAATTGTTACGCTTTAAATCCTTTGAAGGTTTTTCGGTGATTCATTCGATAGAGTGTAAAGAGAATGGAAGCGAATAGGAGTGGAGATGTCAGGTATAGAGGCAGCATCTTCATTAAGCCTAATATATTTAAACAGAAACATAAGCCAATGGCAACAAGTCCAATGGTTGTGCTGCGCATGCAGATCCCCCCATTTTTTTGTTACTTTCACTATATGAAAGTGACAGTCCTCTTATGTTTTGTGACAAAAATATGAACATATAGTATATCGGTTGTCATAAGTCGACAAAATTTGATATACTACAGATGTGAAATTAATCACATACAAACATTACCCCTTTGTTTGACCGTGAAAAATTTCTCCCATCCCCTTTGTTGTCGTTAAGACATAGTGAAACCGCGCTTATCCCGGCGCGGTTTCTTCGTACTTATAAATAGAACAAGTGTTCTTTTGGGGGTAAAGAAAAAAACATGGGTCAGCACCCATGTTCATTCTCACAGCGGTAGACATCAAGATCTGAATGATTGTCTCCTTCTGTATAACGCCAAAACATTTCTTGATGTACTTGTACACGTTCTACCTTTTTAGCAAATGCGAGCTTTTTCATCTCGCGTTCAACTTCTTCAAGGGTCAGGTCATATACAACGGCAATTTCTTTTGCTGATGCAAATTGAAAGTAAGCGATAAACCATTCAATTGGCGGTCGTTCTGAAGGTGTTGGTTTTTCGCCAATCATTTCAAAGAGAATTTCCTCGTAAATATCGTAAGAATATGCACCTGAAATCTTTAATCCTTCTTCACCATTGATCGTATTAAAAAAGGCGAAAGTGGGAAGCTCAGACACATCCATTTCAGCTGCGATTTTCATATCACATTGGAGCGCTTTGACAGCACTTTGAGAATGGATATCTCGCTGGAACTCTTCAATGTCCAGTCCAGCCGTTTTTGCATTTTCTAGCAAGACTTGTTCACTGGTGACGTCCTGCTGATGGCAAAAAAGCGATTCTTGAATGAGTCGTAAAAATTTCATTCCGCATTTTCTGCCTTGAAGTTCAGCTGCTTTTAATGCAAGAGAGGCGAGATAAGGTGATGTCACAATTTGTTCAGACAGCATTTGTTCTTTTTTGGTCTGAGTTTTCGTGGCAAATTTCCCCCACGCTTCGGTTAGCAAATGTTTTTTTCGTTTCCGGTTCAAAGCATTAATACTAGAACTTGTAACCGTTCGTAAAGTGAAGAAACGGCCATATTTCATTTTCAACTTTTTAATTGATGGCTCTAATAACCAGCAGTCCGGGCTGAGAGGATCAATGAATACATAGATTTCAATCGGCTTTTGAGGATGTCCGTGACAATGTGAGAAATATTGCTCATGCGGATTGCAGCTCAAGATCGTCCGTCCTTTTCAGGTATTTGGTTGACCATGTGACGAGCCGTCAAAGACAGTCGCTCAAATAAAAAGTCACGAATATCGCCGGTTAGTCCTACTTGATCCATTGCATCCTCCATGCATTCAAGCCATGCGTCCGCCCGCTCCTCAGTAATCGGAAAAGGGAGATGTCTCGCCCGTAGCATTGGGTGACCATGCTCCTCAGTATAAAGCGGCGGTCCGCCTAAATATTGAGTTAAGAACTGTTTTTGTTTTCTTGCTGTTTCTTTTAAGTCATCCGGGAAAATAGGATGAAGCAAAGGATGACACTTTACATTTTCATAAAAAGTATCAACAAGTTGCGATAGAAGTTCCTCTCCAACCGCTTCGTAAGGTGCGTTAAACGATTGTACCATGTTGACTACTCCTTTAACTCGTAGCTAATAGGATGGCTCACCCTATTGCGAATTTCATGTATTTCAAAAGTGATATTCAGTTTGTTCTATTTTGTTGTTTCTATTCTTGTATACTTATTTTAACAACCTCTACTCAATTCCACAAACAAACCGCTTTGGTCCTTTGGGAATAGTGAGGGAGACAGGTTCCGTGTTCAATTGACCATATCATAACACATTCAGTCAAAAAAGGGTGAAAAGCGACATACAAAAAACCGAAGAGGTTATTCTCTTCGGTTTAGGCGAAATATTGAGCTGTGATTTTCTTTACATAATTTTGTGTTTCTTTAAATGGAGGAATGCCTCCGTACTTATCTACATTCCCTGAGCCTGCGTTATAAGCGGCTAAGGCGAGTGAGACATTTCCATTATATTTTTGCAGCATTTGTTTTAAATACTTCGTTCCGCCTTCAATGTTTTGGGCTGCATCAAAGGCATTGTTCACGCCAAGTGATTTAGCAGTAGACGGCATAAGCTGCATCAGGCCAAGTGCACCTGCATGGCTGACAGCATTCGTGCGATAACCGGATTCTTGCTTGATCACTGCGTGGATCAGCTTTTCTGGAACTCCGTGCTTTTGAGCCATTTGTGAGACGATTTGATTAATCTCTTTTGATGAAGAGCCTGAAACAGCTTTTTGAAGGGGCGGTGTGTAGCTGTTATTTAAGACGTTTCCAATACCATTTGCGGTATTCAATTGGCTGTCATTTGCATAAAGAGACTGAGATTGAAGCTGTTCACTGCCCGCTATCGCAGATAAATATGGATTCATGCGTGCATATTGCGTGTTCGGAGACGTTGATGGGTCCGATCCCATGAAAGCAGAAATGGAAAGCGGGAGACGAGATAATTCTGATCCGCCTAAAAAATCTTGCAACAGCGACTGGAATGAAGTCTCAGCGCTTGATTCTTGTCCAGCTGTGAGTTGTGTTTGTCCATTATCAGATTGTAACGTTTTGAGTGCTTGAAGCTGCATAAAGGATTGAAGTTGATTGACGTTCATCATGTTCCTCCTTCAAGGAATTCATCTATTCTTTTGTTTTCATTTTTTCTTCATAAAAACGTACGACTTTGTTTTTCGTGTGTCTTGGTGGGATCTGAAATTGCTGAAGCAATGCTGTGAAATCGGCTTGTCCAATGTCTAAATCGCTTACTTCAAATTCAAGTTCATAGTCCTCTACTGTTAAATATCGGCTGTGATCCAAAACAATTAAGCCTTCTTTGATCATTTTTTCTGCTCTTGACGTTTCCAGTGAACCAAAATACACGATTTGATCCTTTTGAATGTGAAGGTGTACTAATCTGTCTGCCACTTCACCTTCTGGCAGGTGGAAATGTTCAAGACTTGTGGGAGGATCGATCGTTTGGTGAGTTTCCAAAAGGCCGATCTCATGCGGTTCCTTTAATGTGAGGACCCACTGCCCGCCTTTTTCTCTCATTCGTAATGCAGCGAATTTGGATTTTATATCAAATTGAGGTGTATCAAAATAATAGTTGGTTTGAGTGTGGAAGTCCTCGTCCTTTAATTGAAAATATTCTTTTAGCTGTTCAAATTCTTCTTTCATTAATAATTGTTTTAGTTCTATCTCAATTTCCTGTGCCATTTTGACATCAACCTTTCATTTAGAGGAAATATGATTATTGTACATGAAAAGCGTCTTTTTTTCTTATTTATTCCTTAAAAAGAGACGTATATAGATGCTAAATGAGGCAAAATGAACAACGAAATGGAGAAATCAAATTTTCTCAAAAAGTTCGGTTTATCAATATTGAACTTGATATGATAAAATAAAGCTGTACTTTGTTGTAAAGGAGATCATGATGCAAAACAGAATTGAAATCACAGAAGCAACTTTAAAAGAAGACAGGCTGATCTTGACGGTCCAGTCAGATGAGCAAATTCAAAAAGCAAAAGCATCAGGACAAATGCTTGTTGATTCTGATCACTTTGCGTTCGTTTACATACTTGAGACTGAGGAGTCTTTTACGTATCTGATTTTAGGAGAACATACATGGGCTCCATTAAAAGAAGCAATGAATCGTGAAATCCCTGTCTATTTGGCGGCGGAAGAGCAAACGCTAGAACTCATTCAACTTCATCAGGAATTAAACTATTTAATCGACAATATTAAAGACAATGCCAATTACGGAGATATGGAAGAGAAAGTGAAGAGCACATTCCTCTGAAATAATTAGGTATTTGGAATTGGGGGAAGTTTCATGGACAAAAAACAATGGGATCAATTCCTCGCACCATATAAGCAAGCAGTCGAAGAATTAAAAGTGAAACTAAAAGGCATCCGAAAACTGTATGAATTTGAGGATGACCATTCACCAGTAGAATTTGTCACTGGCCGAGTGAAACCCGTTGCCAGCATATTGGAAAAGGCAAAGCGTAAAAATATCCCGATGCATGAGATTGAAACGATGCAGGATATTGCAGGGCTTCGCATTATGTGCCAATTTGTAGAAGATATACAAGTCGTCAAGAAAATGCTTCAGTCACGAAAAGACTTCGTGGTTGTAGATAAACGCGACTATATTGCAGAACATAAAGAAAGCGGATACCGCTCGTACCACCTTGTTGTGTTATATCCGCTGCAAACGATCAATGGAGAGAAGCAGCTCCTCGTCGAAATCCAAATCCGTACATTAGCCATGAATTTTTGGGCGACCATCGAGCATTCTCTGAATTATAAATATAGCGGGAATATCCCGGAGAAGGTCAAGCAGCGCCTTCAAAGAGCTTCTGAGGCAGCATCTCTTCTTGATGATGAGATGTCTGAAATCAGAGGGGAAATTCAAGAAGCGCAAGTGGCATTTTCCCGGAAAAAGAAAAACGATAGCTGAGCCTAAGCTTGATCAAATATGATGCTGCTTTCTCGTCGCAGCAAGGTGGAAAAGGAGAAGAATTCATGAAATTTGCAGTTTCTTCGAAAGGGAATTCTGTATCTGACACACTTAAAAATAAAATACAGACCTACTTATTGGATTTTGGAATGGAATTAAATGAAGAGGAACCCGATCTCGTCATTACAGTTGGCGGAGACGGAACCCTTTTATACGCTTTTCACCGGTATAGTAACCGTCTAAACGAAACCGCTTTTGTCGGCGTACATACAGGCCATCTTGGTTTTTATGCGGACTGGGTCCCGAGTGAAATTGAAAAGCTTGTGTTAGCCATTGCCAAAACGCCTTATCATATTGTGGAATATCCGATTCTTGAAGTCATCGTCAGGTACAACGATGGGGGCAGGGAAGAAAAATATTTAGCAATGAATGAATGTACGATTAAAAGTATGGAAGGTACACTTGTGGCAGATGTTGAGATTAGGGGTCAGCTTTTTGAAACATTCAGAGGAGATGGTCTTTGTTTGTCTACACCATCTGGCAGTACAGCCTATAATAAGGCACTTGGCGGGGCTATTATTCACCCATCCATTAGGGCGATCCAGCTGGCAGAAATGGCTTCAATCAACAACAGAGTGTTTAGAACGGTCGGTTCGCCGCTCATTTTGCCGGACCACCATACGTGTGTGATCAAACCGATTAATGATGTGGATTTTCAGGTGACGATAGATCATTTGTCGCTGCTGCATAAAGATGTGAAATCCATTCAATGCCGAGTGGCAGACGAGAATGTCCGGTTTGCCCGATTTAGACCATTTCCGTTTTGGAAAAGGGTGCAAGATTCCTTTATCGGCAAAGGAGAATAAGAAAGAGGTTGTTCTCGCTGGAATACTTTAAGATAAACAAAACCATATCAGACAAAGAAGAAGGCAGGCTGCTGAAGAACTACTTAATCGAACTTGGCATTTCAAAACGAATGCTGACAGATATTAAATTTGATGGCGGTGACCTTCTGATTAATGGAGAGCATGTGACCGTGAGATATGAGCTGCGCGAGGGAGACAGGCTCACCATTTTATTTCCCGAGGAAAAAGTGAGTGAAGGGCTAAAACCTTCGGCCATTCCACTTGATATTTTATTTGAGGACGAGCACGTGCTTGTGCTGAATAAAAAGCCGTATATCCCATCGATTCCTTCTCGAGAGCACCCTGAGCATAGTATTGCAAATGGACTGCTTCACCATTATGCTGAGCAGTCCGTTCGGCTGACTGTCCACTTGGTGAACCGTCTTGATCGTGATACTTCTGGTGTCATGTTAGTCGCTAAACATCGCTTTGCACACAGCCTTTTATCAAAGGCGCAGAAAAAAGGGGAAGTCAAGCGAACGTATAGAGCCATGACACATGGCATGATCACGCAAAAGGAAGGAACAATTAGAGCAAAAATTGCTCGAAAAGGGGACAGCATTATTGAACGAATGGTAGATGAGTCTGGTCAGGAAGCCGTAACACATTATACAGTGCGGGCGGTACATACTCATTTAGACATGTCTGATGTGTCCCTCACCCTTGAAACGGGAAGAACTCATCAAATTCGTGTTCACATGCAATTCCTTGGTCATCCGCTTGTTGGAGATACGCTATATGGTGGAACAAGCGAGAGAATAGGCAGGCAGGCACTTCATAGTGAAATCCTTGTTTTTCCGCATCCGATAACAGGGGAGTCCATGACCTTTTCGGCTCCTTTGCCGGATGATATGACACTATTGCTTCAGTAAACAAGTAAACCCGGTCACCTGTCATGGTGGACCGGGTTTTTTATTGCGTGAAATGCTGAAACCTTGAATCATCATATGGCATAGATGAAGGAACAGATACTGTCTCAAGTTCTGGGTATCTAAGAGCAGAGAGCTGGTGGCCAAAGACGCAGCCTGTATCAATATTAACCGTTCTACCGATAAATCTTGGTTCTTTTACGGGTGTATGCCCGTACACAATCCATGGTTTTCCGTGATATTCCTTTGCCCAGTCCTTCCTGACAGGTCGACCGTCTGGCCATGTTTCTCCGGTGACTGCTCCAAATAATAGATAAGACCTCATCTGTTTGTTCGGTTTTTTGCCAATATCCTTTTCCTTCATCGCTGCGTGTGCAATGATCAGTTCATTCGGAATGAGTACATCATAAAGCGGCGCCTTTTCAAATAAATGTTTAAATTCACGTGATAAAATGGTTTGTTCATCATGTGGCAGGTTTTTGATTTCGTTCACCGTTGTTTCAATGCCGTGCAGTAATTTAACGGGATTTCCTTTCAAATAGCGATACAGCTTAAAACAATGGTTTCCAGGCACATAGCGGATGGCGCCCTTAGAATAGGCGTGTATGACAAATTGCATGACGGCAACTGATCGAGGGCCGCGGTCTGTTAAATCACCTACAAGGGCCAGTGTTCTCTTATCAGGGTGGACAGGTAGTCCATGTTTGAGTTCGTATCCTAGTTTGTGTATGAGGGTAAGCAGCTCTTCGTAGCAGCCGTGGATATCGCCGATGATATCGAATTTCATAAAGGTTCCTCCTGATTTTTTCATCCATTTATCGGATATAAAGAAGTTTGAATTTTAGAAAATATAACGAATGGCTTTCATTTCATTTGGGCAATTGTTAGAATCAATGCTTTAACGTAAAACTTAAAAATTAAACATGAATGTTAGGAGGCTTTAGCCAATGGAGCATACATCTGTTTCATCACTCGTTGTCGTTATTATTGTAGCCTTTTTCACCCCCATTTTATTGCACCGATTTAAGCTGACCATCCCGGTCGTTGTCGCTGAAATCATCATGGGGCTCATCATTGGAAAAAGCGGTCTTCAACTAGTTGTTGAACACGACGCATGGCTAGATACGTTATCCATGCTAGGTTTTATTTTTCTTATGTTTTTAAGTGGACTTGAAATAGATTTTTCTTCTTTTGAATCAAAGAAGAAAGCGCGAGAACTGCCAAATGGTTTAAAAGAACCGAATACATTTAAAACAGCGACCATTATTTTTGTTGGCGTATTTTGTATGTCCTTTATCCTGTCTTATGCGTTTGTCCTTGCAGGATTTATTCAAAATGCCTTTTTAATGACGCTTATTATTTCCACCATCTCATTGGGTGTGGTAGTTCCTACCTTAAAAGAGGAAAAGTTGATGCAAACGAATATTGGTCAAATCATTTTGCTTGTAGCCGTCATTGCTGATTTGGTGACAATGATTTTACTTGCTGTGTTTTCCTCCATTTATGGCGATGGAACAGGGAACATGTGGTTGCTCTTATTATTATTTGCGGCAGGTATTCTTCTTTATTTATTTGGCCGGGTATTTAAGACAAAGTCCATTTTTCAGTCCATGTCAAAAGGAACGGTGCAAATTGGGACAAGAGCCATCTTTACTCTCATTATAGTCTTAGTTGCCTTATCTGAATCACTCGGTGCTGAAAATATTCTTGGGGCTTTTTTAGCAGGTGTGCTTGTGTCTCTTCTTTCGCCTAATAAAGAGCTCGTACAGCAGCTGGACTCGTTTGGCTATGGCTTTTTAATTCCGATCTTTTTTGTGATGGTCGGTGTGGACCTGAATATATGGTCACTCTTTAAAGATCCAACCATCATGATCATGATTCCGCTACTGTTTATCGCATTATTGCTTAGTAAACTCGTTCCGATTCTTTATTTAAAAAAATGGTATGACATGAAAAAAGTCATTGGTTCTGGTTTTTTATTAACCTCGACGTTATCCCTTGTCATTGCGGCTGCAACGATTGGTGAGCGGCTTGGTGTCATTGATCATAAAATGTCAGGAGCTCTTATTCTAGTCGCTGTGCTCACGAGTGTTTTAACACCTGTTTGGTTTAAGGCGTTATTTAAACAAGAACGTGAAACCAATCATAAAAAGCGTGTGACGTTTATTGGGGCGAATCAGCTGACGTTACCTGTGACGCTTGATTTACATCAGGATGAATATGACATCCGTATTTTACACGTCTTTCAGGAAAATAAAGAAGCCTTGCTTGCTGACTCCATCTTTGAAGTTGAAGCGATTGAACAATATGACGATGATACGCTCAGGCAGGCTGGCATCGGGCAAGAGGATGTGCTCGTTGTGGCTACAGGCAGTGAAACGAAAAATAAGGAAATTGCTTTATTTGCAAAAGAAGAAGGAGCTAAACAAGTCATTGCAAGTGTCAACAAAGCAGAAGCCGAGCTGACTTTAAAGGAAGCAGGGATCGATACCTTTTCTAACTTTTTATCATCTAAAACGGTGCTGAGGGCATTGATTGAAGCACCTGATGCGATTCGCTTGTTAACAAATGAGGATTCTTCTTTGTATCAAATTCAAATGAACAATCATCGGTATCATAATGTCATGCTGAGGGAATTTCCTTTTACCGGCGATTTGGTGTTTGTCCGTATTTTTAGAGGAATTGACAGCTTAGTGCCGCATGGGGATACGACGCTTAGAAGCGGTGACCGCGTGCTTGTGTCTGGCTCCCGGGAGTATGTGGCAGGACTTAGAGCCCAATTAGAGTTGCAATGAACCCTTGACCGATGAACAATTCCTGATTAAGATAGAGGTACAACAATATATGTTTGATCCACTAGGGGAGTCCTTTAAAAGGGCTGAGATAAAAGTGTAGACTTTTAGACCCTCATTACCTGAACAGGTTCATACCTGCGTAGGGAAGTGGTGCGGTTTTTGACTATGCTTTTTACAAATTCCAAACCACTTTCCACGAGGAAAGTGGTTTTTTTATATGGAAAAACAGGAGGAGAGGAACATGACATTTTCGAACGAATGTAAAGAAGCAGCAGCTAAATGGTGGAATGGGAGCTTTACACACCCTTTTGTGAAAGGGATTGGTGATGGCACACTTTCACTCGATCGTTTCACTTATTATGTGATGCAGGATTCGTACTATTTAACTCATTTTGCAAAAGTACAGTCGTATGGAGCCGCCATTAGTGAGGACTTACATACGACAGGCAGAATGGCATATCATGCGCAGGGTACGTATGAAGCAGAGCTATCACTGCATAGAAAGTTCACAGAACTGCTCCAGATCTCTGATGAAGCGCTGGCAAACTTTAAACCTTCTCCAACTGCTTATGCATATACCTCGCATATGTACCGATCTGTGAAAAGCGGTCGTTTTGAAGAAATTTTAGCCGCATTATTGCCGTGCTACTGGCTTTATTATGAGGTAGGAGAAAAACTGAAACAAACAACTCCTGACCATCCGATTTATCAAGAATGGATTTTGACATATGGCGGGGATTGGTTTAAAGAGCTTGTTTTTGAACAGGTGAACCGTTTTAATGAACTTGCAGAAAAAGCGCCAGAACATGTGCGGGCTAATATGAAAGAAAATTTCGTGATTTCGAGCTATTACGAATACCATTTCTGGGAGATGGCGTATGAAAAAGAAATGTGGCAGACAGCATGCTTAGATGGGGTTGGTGCAAATGGAACTCCATGCAGTGACAAATGATACGCTTCCTGTCAGGGAGCTCATCAAGCAAATAAAAGACATTGCGTCTGAAGTAGACTTTATTCATATTCGTGAACGATCGAAGGCAGCAGGTGAGCTGGTTCACCTCGTGAAACAACTTCTAGCAGAAGGTGTTCCGAAAGAAAAGCTGATTATCAATGACCGAGTTGACGTTGCGCTGCTGACCAATATTCACCGGGTTCATCTTCCAGGACACAGCTTTTCGCCAAAGGAATTAAGACAAAAATTTCCTCACCTCCATGCGGGGGTATCGGTTCATTCGATAGAAGAAGCCAAAGCAGCAGAGAAGAACGGGGCAGAGTATGTCATGTTTGGGCACGTGTATGATACCGCATGCAAACCCGGACTTCAGGCGAGAGGCATAAAGGTTGTGGAGGAAATGACTTCTGAGCTGTCCATTCCAGTCGTTGTCATTGGTGGAATCACACCAGAACGATTGCCAGAATTGATGCATGTTGAGTTAAAAGGAATAGCCGTCATGTCGGGGATTTTTGCTCATCCTCAGCCGCGCAAAATGGCGCAAACATTTTCTAAAAAGCGAAAGGAGAATCCTTATGAACAAGCATTATGATGTTGCAATCATTGGTGGTGGAATCATAGGGATGTCGATCGCTTATCACCTTGCAAAAGCAGGAAAGCAGATTGTCTTATTTGAGGCAAATGAGATCGGGAAGCAAACGACAAGTGCGGCTGCTGGCATGCTGGGTGCACATGCTGAAGGAGAAGGTGATGAGGATATTTTCTTTCAAGTAGGCAGACAAAGTCAGGCTTTATATGAAAAATTAACAGTCGACCTTCAGCATGAATCGGGCATTGATATTCGGATATCAGTGGGCGGGATTATGAAGGTGGCTTTTACAGAACAAGAAAAGCGTGCGCTTTGCCGGATGCAGCATTTGCCCACATTTGAATGGCTTGAAGCAAGCAGCGTAAAAGAACGTATGCCTCAAATTGCAGATGACATCTTAGGAGCAGGATTGATAGAAGATGATGTACATGTCGAGCCATATGCGGTATGCAGGGCTTTTTGGCAGGCGGCTGTTCGGCACGGAGCGGATGTGAAGGAGTTTACCCCTGTTATCGATGTGAAGAGGGGAAAAGAAACATTGACAGTCAGTACAGCTAAAGGCATCTTCACATGTGATCATCTGACTGTAGCAAGTGGTGTATGGTCGGGCCGTTTTTTAGAAGAACTGGGGTTATCACATTCTCTCTATCCAGTAAAAGGAGAATGCGTGTCTGTTTGGAATAACGGTCCAGCGCTTGCACACACCATCTATCATGATCATTGTTATATCGTTCAAAGGGATAGCGGTAAGCTAGTGATTGGTGCAACGATGAAACCGAATGACTGGCAGGCCGTTCCGACACTTGGCGGTATTGAAGCAGTTATTCACAAAGCATCTCAGCTCATGCCATCTATTCGAGAGATGCCGATTGATCAATGCTGGGCAGGTCTTCGGCCAGCGACAAGCGACCGGCACCCCTATATCGGAAAACATCCAGAAGACGAGCGTATTCTTTTTGCAACGGGACATTACCGAAATGGCATTTTACTTGCGCCAATTACGGGGGAAATCATTCGCGGCTTAATAGCGGGCGAGTCTGTTCACAAGGAATGGCTTCATGCGTTTCGTATTGGGCGAAAGGAGGCATTGTTCGTATGAAAATTCAATTGAATGGAAGAATGGTTGATTTCGATAAGGAAAATGGCACGATTTTTGATCTGCTATCAGCCTATCAACTTGAAAACCGAGTGGTGATCGTTGAAAAAAATCAAGAAATTATAGATAAAGAAGCCTTTCAACAGGTAAAAATTCAACCAAATGACACGATTGAAATCGTTCACTTTGTAGGAGGAGGATGACACCATGCTGCGCATTGGCGGAAAAACATTTACATCAAGACTATTACTAGGGACAGGAAAGTATCCATCATTTGAAGTTCAAAAAGAGGCGGTCAACGTATCAGAAGCTGAAATTTTGACCTTTGCTGTGCGAAGAATGAACATATTTGAACCATCACAGCCCAATTTTTTAGAGCAGCTTGATTTATCAGCCTATACATTGCTGCCAAATACTGCCGGGGCAAGTACAGCGGAAGAAGCGGTGCGGATTGCCCGTTTAGCGAAAGCTTCTGGACTGTGTGACATGATCAAAGTAGAAGTCATTGGCTGTTCAAGGTCTCTTCTGCCAGATCCAGTCGAAACGTTAAAAGCATCTGAAATGCTATTAGAAGAAGGCTTTATCGTGTTGCCATATACGTCAGATGATGTGGTGCTGGCAAGAAAATTAGAAGAACTTGGTGTTCATGCCATTATGCCAGGTGCTTCTCCAATCGGTTCAGGTCAAGGGCTTTTAAACCCTCTGAATCTATCGTTTATTATCGAACAGGCAAAGGTGCCAGTTATTATTGATGCGGGTGTAGGTTCGCCGAAGGATGCTGCTTTTGCGATGGAATTGGGCGCTGATGCTGTATTACTGAATACAGCCGTGTCTGGCGCAAAGGACCCTGTGAAAATGGCTAAAGCGATGAAGCTGGCGATTGAATCTGGAAGACTCGGTTTCGAGGCAGGCCGTATTCCACTCAAAAACTATGGAACAGCCAGCAGTCCGCAAGAAGGAATGCCAGCATTTTGAGCACACGTTATTCACGCCAAGAGCTTTTTAGGCCGATCGGTACAGAAGGACAAAAACGGCTAAATGCCTCAAATGCCGTCATTATTGGGGCTGGGGCACTTGGAACAGCGAGTGCTGAAATGCTCGTCCGTGCCGGCGTAGGATCTGTCACCATTTTGGATAGAGATTATATTGAATGGAGCAACCTGCAGCGTCAGCAGCTTTACACAGAGCAAGATGTTCTTGATCGGCTGCCAAAGGCTGTGGCTGCTGAGAAAAGACTCAAGCAGGTGAACAGTGACGTTCACGTGAGAGGAATCGTCATTGACGTGACCGCTCAAAATATTGATGAGTACGTCAGCGGGGCATCCATCATCGTGGATGCAGCGGATAATTTTGAGGTGAGAATGATTGCGAACGATGCGGCCGTCAAACATCAAATTCCGTTCCTTTATGGGGCCTGTGTAGCAAGCTATGGTATTCAATTCACAGTGATTCCTGGTGAAACACCATGTTTACACTGCCTACTTGAGCATTTACCTGCACAAGGCATGACATGTGATACAGCAGGAATTATTAGTCCAGTTGTGCAGCAGGTTGCGGCCTATCAAGTGGCGGATGCACTGAAGCTTTTAACAGGACACCAAATCACGCCGGTATTAAGATCGTTTGATTTATGGACAAACGAGCGATCTGATATTCGATCCGTTACGTCTTTAAAAAAGAAAAAATGTCCAAGCTGCGGTCTTAAGACATATCCATTTCTCTCATATGATCAAAGAGCAAAAGCAGATGTATTATGTGGACGAAATACTGTACAAATTCGCAGTGCACTAGGGGCACCCCCAGCGCTGCATGAAGTAGCCCGTCAGCTAAAGAAAGCAGGAATGGATGTGCTGGAAAATCCTTATTTGCTTTCGTGTCAGAAGGATGAGTACAAGCTTGTTTTATTCAAAGATGGCAGAGCGCTTGTCCATGGGACAAATGATATTGCGAAAGCGAGAACGATTTATCATCAATGGATTGGCTAATGAGAGGGTGAGATGACATGACGATTAAAAAAGCATTAACCATCGCAGGTACTGATTCTGGCGGTGGAGCAGGTATTCAAGCAGACTTGAAAACCTTTCAGGAGCTTGGTGTGTACGGAATGTCCGCCATTACGGCCATTACAGCGCAAAACACACTTGGCGTTCACGGTATTTATCCTCTGTCTATCGAGGCACTCGAAAGTCAAATTGATGCAGTAGCAGAAGACTTGTTGCCAGATGCCGCTAAAACAGGGATGCTGTGGAGTGCTGAAATGATCAGTGTCGTTGCTGAAAAAACGAAGCAATATGACTTGAAACTAATTGTCGATCCAGTCATGATTGCCAAAGGGGGCGCCTCTTTATTAAATGAAGATGCGGTCTCTGCTATGAAAACACAGTTACTGCCTGTCAGTTATGCAGTCACACCGAATCTCCCTGAGGCAGAAGTGCTGACAGGCATGCGCATTCAGACAAAAGAAGATCGCCATAGAGCAGCAGAACGACTTTATGAGCTTGGCACGTGCTATGTTGTGATCAAAGGAGGTCATAGTCCTTCAGGCGGCCTCATTACAGACCTTTTGTACGATGGAAAAAGCTTTTTTGAACTCAGTAATGAACATATTGATACACCACATACACACGGAACAGGCTGTACATTTGCAGCGGCATTAACGGCAGAAATAGCAAAAGGTCGTTCCATGAAGGAAGCCTTTGAAACGGCAGAAACCTTTGTCCATGAGGCGATCAAATTTCCTCTGAATATTGGCGCTGGGCACGGACCGACTAACCACTTTGCTTATCAGCAAAACAGAGTCAAAGCATAAAAAGAAGACTGTCTTCACTTGTGAGGACGGTCTTTTTTCTGAAATAAAAACTTTCTTTCAACGGAAATTGTCAATATCTCATGATATGTGATAAGATTATGATCAGGTACTAATACTATGTCTTGAAAAAATAGGAGGCTTTAATACATATGAACTTTTCTTTAGAAGGCCGTAATATTGTGGTGATGGGTGTTGCCAATAAACGAAGCATCGCTTGGGGGATCGCTCGTTCACTTCACGAAGCAGGAGCTCGTTTGATTTTTACTTATGTTGGAGATCGTCTTGCAGAATCAGTAAAAGAACTAGCAAGCACGCTAGAGCGTGATGATTCCATTATTCTTCCTTGTGATGTGACAAGTGATGAAGAAATCGAAAAATGTTTTGCAACGATTAAAGAAAAAGTACAAGTCATCCATGGTGTTGCACATGCGATTGCATTTGCGAACAAAGAAGAGCTTGTCGGTGAATATTTGAACACGAACCGTGAAGGTTTCCTTTTAGCGCACAACATTAGTGCCTATTCACTAACAGCTGTAGCAAAAGCAGCACGTCCGCTCATGACAGAAGGCGGAAGCATTGTCACACTTACTTACCTAGGCGGAGAGCGCGTTGTCTCTAACTACAATGTCATGGGTGTAGCAAAAGCAGCCCTTGAAGCAAGTGTGAAATACTTAGCAGCTGATCTTGGAGCGGAAGGCATCCGTGTGAACAGCATTTCTGCTGGTCCAATTCGTACGTTATCTGCAAAAGGAATCAGCGGCTTTAATACGATCCTGAAGGATATTGAAGAGCGTGCACCGCTTCGCCGTACAACGACTCCTGAAGAAGTTGGCGATACAGCACTATTCTTATTCAGTGATTTATCCCGCGGCATGACAGGTGAGAATCTTCATGTTGATTCTGGCTTCCATATCATTGCCCGCTAAACGAATAATTGATTTGCAGCATACCAATCACTGGTATGCTGTTTTTTATTTTTCTTCTGATTTGGGGTGTCCTCTCATATATATAAGGAATGAATCATTCGGGAGGGATTAGTATGTCAAATAAAGGTGATGAGAATCAAAAGCCGCTTATGTATATTGTTCAGCCGAGCTATGATGAATCAGCGCCGGCCATGCAAAATATTGTGAGAAAGCGCAAGAAGTCAGAAAAACCTTCAGAAACCAAAAAAAGCGCCAAAGAGGATGCAATCGAAGAGAGCGTGCAAGAACCTGTATCACAGGAAGTAAAGCAGAAAAAAGAAGAGCCGCCTGCGCTACAGCAAGAGCGGGAGATCAATCAAGAAAAAGATAATTCACAAAATCGAGAGCCAGTACAAGAACAAGAAAAACAGCCAGAAGGCGTATTTCATGAAACAAAAGAAGAACCAAGAAGAAAACGAGTGAAGAAGCCGTTAAGCCAAATGAATATCGAGGAGAAAGTCGATTTTCTTACAAGTCTGCCGCATAATATGCCGAGAGCGCTTTGCCTCATTGAAGCCGATGGAAAAACATATAGAGGGATCATCATGGAGAGAAAAGACAATATGGTGGTCATCCGCACGGCAGGCGGCGGTAATCCAGTGGAATTAGCAATTGGTGATATTTCTTCTATTCATCCACTTGGTTTTTAATGAACATAAAAAAAGTCCCATAACGGGACTTTTTTTGTTAGCAGCTACGGTTGATGAGTCTTGGATTTAAGCACTCTATTGCGCAGAAGCAGTCAAGGTCTACTTCAATGCAATACTTTGATTTTTCTAAACGGAACACATCACATACGGAATCTTTATCTGTAAAATCTAAAATATGACGATCTTTGTCAAATGCAATAAGCAAGCTGAGTGTTGCGCAGTGATCAGAGATGTGTTCGACTCTGAAAAATGCAGTGCTGAAGCAAGGGCCAGCATCTACTTCTCCGACGTTTCCGAATGCGACGAATGGTTTTGATTTTGAGGTAAATAGAACAAACGGGACAGTGTCACCTAATGAATGTGATGGAGAAAGGAGATTGCTGTAACAGCTGGTCGGGCAATCCTCTTCGACGGCATTTTGTAAGTCGTTTATGTTTTCAACAGCCTCTGCTACACAGTTCCATGAATGTTTGCGGCTCATATTCAACCCTCCTATACAAGGAAATTTGTTTGAGTGTTTGAGCACTGTCATCATCATCTATAAGCTTTATTACGTGTCTCGCCGGTTGATGCATCTAATGTCAATCAATGCGGAAGCGGCCGCCTTTTGCTGACTGCTCCGCATGATTGGTTGTCATTCGTGAGGAAGGGGATGCTTTGACTTATGACAAGTTAGATGAGCGGGCGATTGGTTTAGCCGTGGTGATGATGCTTTTTATCTTTTGCCGGCATGACTCTGTCGACAAGTTCTGGATTTAAACATTGGATCGCGCAGAAACAGTTCAAATCAACTTCGATACAAAAGTCCGCTTTTTCTAAACCAAAGAAGTCAGGATCGCAAGGGTGACAAACGCTTAGCGTATGTCCGTGTACATCAACAGGTCTTAATACAGATAATGTGGCACAGCAGTCATGCAATTTTTCAACCCGGAAGAAAATGGATTCGAAGCATTGGCAATCGTCAACAAATCCTCCAATGTTTCCGAAAGTAGAGAACAATCCGCCCTTTTTATCAAAAAGTAAAAACGGAATCGTATCTTTTCCAGAAACTGTCGGGCTTAATAAATTACTGTAGCAGCTCGTAGGACATTTATCTTCTACAGCTTCCTGCTCTGCTAAAATCTTATCAACCGCATCGCATACACAGTTTTCATCATGTCGGCCATGGTGTTTTCCGCAGCTCATGGATTTCAGCTCCTTTAACAAGGTATTTGACTTTAGTCCTTAACAACATATGTATGCGCCCTCTAGTTGGTGTGGGTAAATGACTATTTATCTTTGTTGTATTTTTAGAAAAGGAAAAGCAGAGCTTTTCGCTCTGCTTTTGTACATTAGAGGATACCAATTGCAACGATCGTCGCAACAAGTGTCTGTGTAAGCGTTTGGATGGCAATAGAGATGTCTGCATCGATTGTAGAGACTGTAACGTTTCTAGAGTTTTCGATAACAAGTTTCTGGCGATTTGTTTGTTTATGGCTAGCTGCTTGTAAGAGATCTTGCGTGACGCGGTCAGCTAGGTCACCATCAGCGATTGAGATGTTTGTAATGGTGATGATCGCTGTTTGAACAGCTGCTTGGATAGATGCTGCAACCTGTGCATCAACAGAAGAGACGTTAATGTCACAAGAATCTCTAACGATAATGACTTCCTCAGATGTCTGCTTTGTCACACTCACTTGATCAAAGTCTTGTAAAACATCTTCATCATCATAATAGTTGCCGTCACAGACTGCTTTTCTTTCGTAGTTATGATGGTAATCGCCGTGGTGTGTACAGTTACGATCTAGAGCGACCCAAGAGTATGGTTTAGAATCCATTTCTTTTCCTCCTTCCGTTTACTTTATTAAATGCTGGAATGATTGGTTTTGTCTCGGGCATTTATCCTAGCAGGCAACCCATTTTTATTTAATCGTTATTTTGCTGCGCTTGACGGCGCTGCTGGATACGATCTCGAAGTGAATTTCGTTTAGGGCGCACTTGTGGTTCAGGCTCGACCTCTTCTGCATGTTTTGCTGCCTCTGCCTGACGCTTTTTCTCCTGCTGCTGCTGTACGAAATCATCTGCTTTCTTTTGTAAATCCTGAACCAGCTTCAAAATCATCTTTCTTTGATCTTCTGAAAGGTTTGCTTTCTGATCATCTGTGACATTATTTTTGTTTAAAATATCACTCACAAGAAGGCTTGTTAATGGATCAACATCAGTGTTGATTTGAAACTCCTTTTTTTCGTTCTCTTCAGCCACGATTATTTCACCTCTTTCATACGTGATGTTAGAAAAAGAAAGGGTCAAAGAATGCCGGCTTCAACTAAAAGTACATTCAGTGTTTGAGTGAGAATTTGGACGGAGTTCATAATGGATGCATCAGATAATGTAATCGTGACGTTATAACAATTGATGATTTGAATCACTGTTTTCTTTTGAACTGTCACTTGTTGTGCAGCTAAAAGCTGTTCTGTGATGTCTGCAGCCAATTCATCATCTGGTACAAGAATTTGAATTAAAAGAGTAATGATTGTCGTTACGGTCGCTTGAAGGGAGAGTGCGGCTGTTACATCTGTTTTATGAATCGTGACATTTTCGGAATCCTTGATCTCGATGAAATCATCATAATTGCTGATTAATTCGTTTAACAGTTGTGTGTATAATAAATCAGCACTTTCTTCAATAGACAATACTTTCACTCCTTTCTTATCTATACATTATTTAATGCAGCAGAGGCTCAAGGTGGAATCGGAAAGCATGAAAAAGTACAACCCAATTTTATTTCCACTCGATTCATCATGGCGGTCTTTCTTTTTGCATATATAAAGAAAGGACGGAAAAAGAAGAATGAAGGAGGTGGAGGTTCCATGAGCGGCGCTTTGTCATTTGCTATATTTGCCCTCGCATCCTTTAGGCTGACGAGATTGATCGTGTTTGATACGATTACAGCCCCCTTTCGCCGTCTATTTCATGAAGAGCAAGAAGAGATAAACGAACAAGGTGAAGTCGAGACCTATATTGTCATTAAGGGGAAGGGACTGCGATCTTGGATAGGAGAGCTGTTAAGCTGTTATTGGTGTACGGGTATGTGGTGCACTGCTGCTTTACTACTGATATACATATTTTTTCCTGTCATCAGCATGTGGCTTAATTTACTATTAGCGATTGCCGCCGCAGCAGGCTTGATTGAAGCAGTCGTGTCGAAGCTTGTGAAATAAACAGGCATTCTGATCAGACACGCTTAAAGAAAATGCATATACTAACATGGAATAGGAAAGGAAGGGTTGCGATGAAACAAACTGAAACACCGTCACATATGCTTCAAGGGTATCCAGCGCAGTCAAATCAACAATCTGTATATACGAAGAAAATCAAGAAGACGGGCTGCGGCTGCGGGAAGAAAAAGAAACCTCAATAGGGAAAAACAAAAGCCGGATTTATCCGGTTTTTTTGTTGCCCTTTTTTTGGGTGATGCATATGTAAGAGAGAAGGGGTGACCAGAATGGATGCATTCGAACAATTAATCGGTTCCTTGTTCACTAAACCCCATGATGGGAAAGAGCAAGCGCACGAAAAAGCTGAAATGGATCTAGCGAATAAAGCGAAGGATCTTGAAGAGCACTTAAAAGTATTTGGCGAGAAAATGGATACTTTTGCGAAAGAAACAGAAGCATTCATGATCCGTCATGGAGAGGCAGATTACGTCTTTAAACAGCAGAAATAAAAATTCCGCACTTTTTTATGTGATCGTCCAAACCATTTCATGTATTTTTCATATTTTGTAAGGGAGAAGAGGAGGTGCTTAAATATGAGTTGTTACGGTTACGGTGGCGGTTATTGCGGAGGTTATGGCGGCGGCTACGGCGGCGGTTATGGTTCAACTTTTGTTCTTGTCGTCGTGCTTTTCATTCTTCTAATCATCGTTGGTGCTTCTTTCTTTAACTAAACAGTAAGAAGGTGAGGGAAGCAATAGGGAAGCCTTTTGCTTTCCTTTCTCTTTGCTAACAAGGCAGCAGGATAGGCACATATCTCGCCTATTTTCATATAGTAAGGTGATTACTCCACAAAGAGGAGGCAAAGGAATGGATAATAAGTTCTTTAAAAGTGTGGAAAATAAAACAGGTGTAAATATGAATGATGTCTTTAAGCTTGCAGGTTCTTTGCAAAACGCGAACTTTAAAGATGAGAATACCGTTCGAGGTGTCATTAAAAAAGTGGCGCAGCTTGCAAACAAACGTGTACCTAAAGAAATGGAAGACAAAATCGTTCAATCGATTACAAGTGGAAAAGAAAAGCTTGATTTTAATACAATCGCTAAAATGATGAACAACAAAAAATAAACAACAGGCTCTCCGTTTAAAGGGGGGCCTGTTGTTTTTGTGTGAATAATTCACGATTTTTCTTTAAAAGAGGGTACAAAAAGCGGGAGCGGTGAGCCGTTTTTCCTCTTCTATATGATGGAACGGATAGATAAAGGGATTGTTCTGCTCTCGTCATGGCAACGTATAATAAACGCCGCTCCTCTTCAATGGCTTCTTCATCACCGTTTCTCAGCTCATCAAGTGCAAAGTCATGAGGGAGCGCCCCATCAACCACGCTCGTGATGTACACTGTTTGGAATTCTAGTCCCTTCGCACGGTGGATCGTCATGAGCTGAACGCCTGGTTCATCTGATTTTTCCTTTTCAGCAGATTTCATATGTACGGCATGAGCGAGGAAGGCTTCAATTGTTTCAAAACGTTTCGCCGCTGTTTTCACATCTCGTACATCATCTTTTCCTTTTTCAAGCACATTCGTATCATTCACTCGTTTTTTTAAATAATCACCAAGTCCCATCCTTTGTTCAATAAACGCTACAGCTTCAGATGGCTTTAACGTTTTTAACGTTCGAAACAGGGGAACGATCGATTGCAGTTTTTTGCGCTGAAACGGCTGAATGTCTGTTAGCTTTCCAAGTGCCTCTACCATAGAACAATCTTCCGTAATGGTCAGCGCCTTCATGGTATTCAGTGTTTGCTGCTTTAAAAAGAAAACGGGCAGCAGCAGCTTCATTGCGGCGACATCATCTGCATCCTGACTTAGCGAAAGAAAAGCGAGCAGCACCCGAACAATTCTTCTGCTATAAAAGGCTTTTACGCCAGCATCGGTTTGATACGGAATCGCCGATTGATGAAGACGTTCATAAATCGCACGGCCTCCTGTATTCGTTCTAAACAGCACGCAAAAGTCATTCGGTTTTGCACCGTTTTTAATTTTCTCCTGAATATCTGCTACGATCATGGTCGCTTCCTCTTCCTCGTCATATGGATAAAAAAGAGTCGGCGGAATTTTCTCCACGCGAACGGCTTTTAACGTTTTCTCGTAACGATGCTGGTTCTTCTTAATAATGGCGTCTGCACTTGCGACAATCGTATGATGAGAGCGGTAATTTGCATGTAAATGGACGATCTCGGCCGAAGGATAGTCCTGTTTGAAGTCAAGAATAAAAGCAGGATTGCTTCCTCTAAATGCATAGATGGCTTGATCATCATCACCTACACAAAATAGCTGCTCGGATTCTCCAGCTAAAAGCTGGATTAATTGATATTGTACGGGATTAATATCTTGAAATTCATCTACTAAAATATACTTGAATCGTTCTTGATATTGTTTGAGCAATTCAGGCTGCTTATTCAGCATGTGTAAACAGGCAATGGCCATGTCATCAAAGTCAAATTGTTGATTTTCACGCTTTTGCTGTTCGTATGACTGATAGATTGTCCACATTTGCTTTTCCTTTTCATCTTTCAGCTCAGGAAGTTCGTTTGGTAAAAAAGCATTTTTCCAATAGCCGATTGATTGCAGCACTTGATCGGTTGGATAGTCTTTTTCATCAAGTCCTTCACTCATGATCGCTTTGCGAATATACTGCTCTTTTTGCCAGTCGAATTTAATCAAATGCTGTCCGTTCCATTTGCCCCGATTATCGTGAAGCAGCATTTTATAAAATAAACTGTGGAATGTACCTGTCACAACTTGGCTCGCCTGTGATGGATGAAGCTGATACTGCATACGTAGTCTTTCTTTCATTTCACTGCTTGCTTTTGTGGTGAAGGTCACGAGCAGGATATGGTGAGCAGGGATTTGATGGTGCGACATCAGATAAGCAGCTCTTGCTGTCAGTACCCTTGTTTTCCCGCTGCCGGCGCCAGCCAGCACAAGCATCGGACCGTCTTTGTGTGTGACAGCTTGAAGCTGCGGTGCGCTAAAGGTGATGTGTGGAAAGAGGTCAATGGTATGGACTTCTTCATTCTTTTCTAAATGAAAGGTTTCGCCAAATTGAATGGACCGTGGTTCCTGCCAGTCATCCGATTCTTCTGTTTGTGAGATGATCTGTTTGCCGGTTGGAAAGCGAAAGCCGCCAAGTTCTTTGTAGGATGCATGTACCTCTCGTTCAGCCGGTTTCTTTTCCTCTTGTTGTTCTCTTTTTTCGCAAATCTCTTGCTGAGATATTTGCTTATGGATAAAGGCAGGTTCTTCATGTATATTTAATCTGAAAAAGACGGGTTGTCCGCAATATGGGCAAGATAAATGCCCTTTTTTGCCCTCATCATGGAGGAATTGATAGTGTTCTCTCGAATATGTATGTAATGAGATCGTTCGATCATGTCGTCGTGCGCATTTCAAAGCTAGTCCTCCAATAGTCAATCAATGTTAAAAAGAAACACATCTAATCATATCAAATGAGGCGTGTTTCAAACAGTCATAATTAGGGAATAGTAGAGTAGAAGAGAAGCAAAGGAGGCGTTCTTGATGGGATATATAGCCCCGATTCAGCCGGATCTGTATTTTCAATATATCAATCGTCCTGCTCCTCAGGATAAAGAAGACTATGCGAAAGTGACGAAGGTCACCCGCACCTTTCATGACAAGGTATACAGAGAGCTGGAGAAAAAAGAGGACTTAGTGACAGAAGCGGAAACGAAAGTACAGCAAAAAAAGCGGGAACGCTTTGTACGAGATATGTTTATGGAAGAAGGTAAGGGCGTTCATATCAATACTTACGTCTAAATGACTGCGCTTTCTTCCTGAGCGAACGAGATGGAATCAATAAAAAGCCAGAGCATCCATGATGCCCTGGCTTTTTATTGTCGTTAAACGGATAGTGTTTTTGTCATTTTGACATGTGTAATTCCTGCTTCTTCAAACGGTTCTGAAACGGCTTTGTAGCCTTTCTTTTCGTAAAAAGGAAGAGCTTGGACTTGTGCATGCATGACAGCTTCTTTCGCCCCGTTTGCCATCGCTTCAGACTCAAGTGCTTCTAAAAGCTGGTGGCCAAGACCGAAAGAGCGCGCCTCTTTTAATACACAAATTCGTTCAAGCTTTGCCTTATGACCTTCAATTATGCGCAGTCTAGCAGCAGCTTGTGGTTTGTTGTCATCATTATAAATGACAAAGTGAATGGCTTCGTCCTCAAGTTCATCAATTTCGATCTCTAACGGGACTTCTTGTTCTTTTACGAAAACTTCTTTTCGAACATAATAAGCATCTTCTCGTTGTGTTTGTTCTTTTACGATGACTGTATTCAAATGTCTTTAACCCTCTTCTCCTAAGATAAATGTTTCATAAACGGTCCAAGAACCGTTCTCTAATTGATATAAAAGATGGAAGCGGTCAACCGTTTCCTCGTGGTCAATTTTTCTCAGCTTCAATGTGCCTAGAACGTCTGAATGCTCATCGTCTGATAACTTTTGAGCCACTGTCACATGCGGAACAAATGCATATTCAGGTGTACCAGCAAGCGGATCAGTGTACAACTTCTCATTGAGAGCCATTAATTCTTCGTTCGGTTCTACTTTCATATAAATCACGTTGTTTACAGGAGCGAATGAACTGAATTTTTTAATACGTAACGTAATAGGAGAAGCATTTTTTGCGTACTCTCGCAAGGTGGAGACGACCTCAGCTGCTTCTAGATCCGTTAATTCAAAAGGTGTTCTTAATGTTAAATGAGGTGGTATGAGTGCATAGTTCGGATCATAACGTTTCCGATAAGAGTTCGCAATGTCTTGCAATTTTTTTGATGGAAATAAAACAACTCCGTATTTCATCATGTTCCCTCCTGATTAAGAAAGTATTTATTATTTTTTATTATAACAAAATTCAGTTGATTAACGAATATGGGAGCATTCTTTTTAACGAAGGCGAAATGAGCGGCTGCCAAAACGTCCATTTATGATCGCCTTCGAATGTCTCAAATAAATAATCCGCACCGGACTTCTCCAAAAGGACCTTTAATTCTTCGTTCGGCTGAATAAAGTCAAGCACTTGCCCATCTGTCGTTTTCACAGCTGTTTCTTCTAACCCGATTTGATGGATAATGGCATAATGAGCAAGGGATGATGACTGTTTGACTGCTTGCAGAACCGACTCATCCACGTAAGGAGACTGCAAAATCAGTCCGCCAAATAACGAAGGATAATCAATGGCTGTCATAAGTGAGATCGTAGCACCTAATGAATCACCAATAAATGTACGACCTGATCCAACTTGATACGTTGGATAGTGTTCATCAATATACGGAACGAGTTCATTTGCCAAAAAGCGTTTATACGCCTCGAACTTTGGTCCGTCTGGATGATACGTATTTCGCCTTTCAGTCACATTTTCATATGGGACACCAATGATAATCGAGCGTTCCATTTCTTTGTTTTGCATTAATTCTTCCGCTTGTCTGCCTATTTTACCTAAGCGGAAATAATCATGACCATCTTGTGCAATGATGACATGATATGTATAAAGGGGGGAGTAATTGACTGGTAAATAAATCAAAATGGTCATATCTGCCCCAAGTTCTTTTGACTGTAAGGTTTCTTCTTGAATGATGCCTGTTTTCTTCACCATAATCCATTCCTCCAGCTAACCAAATTCATCATAAGTGAAACGTTTCCATTCATTGTAACACGAAAAACAGCGTTGTTCCTATATGCTAACATGCAATCAAATTGGCTGACATCCAATCTGCTGCAAAATACAGAAAATTTTAATTAATCGTTACATTTCCCCTTGAAAAATGAGGTTTAATGCGTTACAGTATTAAGAATTAGAACAGACAGACAACACATTCTTATCGTGAGAGGTGGAGGGACTGGCCCTTTGAAACCTCAGCAACCGGTATGCATCACTTCATGTGATGTACCAAGGTGCTAAATCCAGCAAGCAGCTTTTTTGCTTGGAAGATAAGAGGAAGCGATTAAACCCCTTCTTCTTATGAAGAAGGGGTTTTTCTGTTTTGAAATTAGATTTTTACTTAGGATGGTGTCAAATGACAGAACATGTGGAAACGAAGTTAGCGCAAATTGGAAACCGCAGCGAAGAGGCGACTGGAACTGTCAGTCCTCCCGTTTATCTTTCAACAGCTTACAGACATAGAGGCATTGGGGAATCAACAGGATTTGATTATATTCGGACGAAAAACCCAACAAGGCAGCTTGTAGAAGATGCGATTGCTTCACTCGAAGAAGGAACGGCCGGTTTTGCCTTCAGTTCGGGAATGGCTGCCATCCAAACGATCATGGCGCTGTTTGAGAGCGGGGATGAACTCATTGTTTCATCAGATTTATATGGCGGTACATACCGTCTATTTGAAAACGAATGGAAAAAGTACGGACTGCGCTTTGTTTATGATGATTTTTCAGATGAAGACTGTTTACGCTCTAAAATGACGCCAAATACAAAAGCCGTCTTTATTGAAACGCCAACAAACCCACTCATGCAGGAAGCGGATATTCAAAAGGTTGCGAAAATCGCAAAAGAACACGGTGCATTGGTCATTGTGGATAACACCTTTTATACGCCCGTCTTGCAAAAACCGATTACACTCGGAGCAGACATTGTCATTCATAGTGCAACCAAATATTTAGGCGGACATAACGATGTTCTTGCCGGACTTGTCGTCACAAATGGGGAGCAGCTATCGGAAGACATGTTCCAGCATCAAAACGCCATCGGAGCGGTTTTATCTCCATTTGACTCATGGCTTTTAATGAGAGGAATGAAAACATTGGCGCTGAGAATGCGCCAGCACGAAGCTAATGCGAAGGAATTAGCTGACTTTCTAAAGCAGCAGCCGGAAATTCAAGATGTGCTTTACCCAGGAAAGGGAGGCATGCTGTCATTCCGAGTAGCCAAAGAGGACTGGGTCAATCCATTTTTAAAGAAGCTGAAAACGATTTGTTTTGCTGAAAGCCTTGGCGGAGTCGAAAGCTTCATTACGTATCCTGCAACGCAAACCCATATGGACATCCCAGAAGAGATTCGTATTGCAAACGGTGTGTGTAACAAATTGCTACGTTTCTCAGTCGGGATTGAGCATGTGGAGGACCTAAAAGCAGACCTGAAACAGGCACTATCAAATGTGAAAGAGGAGGTACACACGAAATGACCACACATGATTGGACACTAGAAACACAACTCGTTCATAATGCGTTTAAAACAGACCGCTCAACAGGTGCAGTCAGTGTACCGATTCAACATGCATCGACGTTTCACCAAAGCAGCTTCGATGACTTTGGTCAATATGACTACTCCCGATCAGGCACCCCTACACGTCAGGCATTAGAGGATACCATTGCAGCGCTAGAAGGAGGAACGAGAGGGCTTGCCTTTGCGTCAGGTATGGCAGCCATTTCAACCGCTTTTCTTCTATTATCAAAAGGAGATCATGTTCTTGTCACAAGAGATGTGTACGGCGGGACTTTCCGAATGATCACCCAAGTTCTTTCAAGATTTGGGATTGAGCATACCTTTGTGGACATGACCAATTTGAATGAAGTGAAACAAGGCATTCAATCAAATACAAAAGTCATTTACATGGAAACACCGTCAAACCCTACACTCGGTATTACGGATATTGAAGGTGTCGTACAGATTGCGAAAGAACATGACTGTCTGACTTTCTTAGATAATACGTTTTTAACGCCTGCGCTTCAGCGTCCGCTGGACCTTGGTGTAGACGTTGTGCTGCACAGCGCAACGAAATTTTTAAGCGGCCACAGTGATGTACTCTCAGGCTTAGCCGTGGTGAAAGATGAGAAGCTAGGAGACGAACTTTATTCGCTGCAAAACTCCTTCGGGGCGGTACTTGGCGTACAGGATTGCTGGCTTGTGCTTAGAGGATTAAAGACCCTTCAAGTCAGATTAGAAAAAGCCAGTCAAACCGCATTAGAACTGGCTACATTCCTAAAAGAACATCCTGCGGTCAAAAAAGTATATTACCCAGGATTAGATGATCACCCAGGGGCAGACATTCAGCGGAAACAGGCGAGCGGTGCAGGTGCTGTTCTTTCATTTGAACTAGAAAACCAAGCGGCTGTCAAAGAATTGGTCGATGGCGTCACATTACCTGTATTCGCCGTCAGCCTCGGAGCAGTCGAATCCATTCTTTCCTATCCGGCTAAAATGTCCCATGCCGCTATGCCAAAAGAAGAAAGAGAAAAAAGAGGTATTTCGGATGGTTTACTTCGATTAAGTGTGGGCGTAGAAAACGGAGAAGATCTCAAAAGGGACTTCAAACAAGCACTAGATCAACTAAAGCCAGCTCTTGTGAACCAGTCATAAAAGTTAGTGAAAAGCCGGTGCGGATACCGGCTTTTCGCCTTTTTTGAACAAAACCATTGACGACTGATCATGATGGTTATATAATAGAGACTGTCAGTAACAGAAAGCCCAGAACTGATACATAACCCGATTCCGTAGCTCAGCTGGGAGAGCGCTACCTTGACAGGGTAGAGGTCGCTGGTTCGAGCCCAGTCGGAATCATATGAAAAGACGTTGATACAGAGCCATTCTTGAGATAATCGAGAATGGCTTTTGTATTTCTATAAACAAAAAGGTAACATTAACAAATTAAAAGCCACACTGTATTTTTCAGTGTGGTTAATTTAATATGTGATCAATTTGATCGGCTCTCTGTTGGAAAGAGGCTTCAAATGCTCTTGGTGTTGTCGTTAAGGGTAATACTACTTGACAAAAAATCGATCGTTTTAAGTATTTGAAGTGTCAGTGACTAGAATTTTACCAACAATTATTCAGTGAATATGAACGTTGATAAAATGGTTGCTAATGAAAAAGGGGGCTAATAATGAAACGGAAGAATTTTATAGAAATTAAAGCGAATGAAAGGTAAGGTCTAATAGGTGTATAGACTGTATTCTATATACCTGTTTTTTGTTTGTTTTTTCCAAGGTTTTGAGAGATAATTGAAATTGAAAGTTTTTGTTTTCATCGAGAGTTAATGAAGATATAGGAATTTTATAAAATCATTCTTTTAAGGAGAGTGAAAATTGAAAGAATATGTAAAAAATATTAGATTCGACAATGAGGGATTTTATTGTAAGCCTTATAACTCACCGGTTTATTACCATTCGTTGAAATTTATAAATTATGAGGTAACCAATCTTGAAGCAACTGATGTTTATGTAAAAAAAACTGACTTTATAAGACCTGAAAATAATTATGGGTGGAATGGATGTTTTGTTTTTTTAGAGATATATGACAAAAAGCTATTGTTAAAAGACGGTGCTCTTGCTATGAAGAGATTTGATAAAAAGAACATTGCTTATCTAAAAAATGAGGGTCAAACAATATGGGTTAGAAATAATGCTCATATTGGAAATTTTGCACATTATTATTGGGTGAAAATGAAAATTGACTTAGCTTTACAGAGAATAAAATTAGGTGAACGACATTTGGGGTACGTACCTGAATGGCTTTCAGAATGCTATATACTGGAGCATCAAGTAAGACAATTTGAATTTATAGATACTGAGAAGGAAACAAGCGAGATATAAGGTAAACCTGTGAGATAATGAGGGGGAGTCGTATGCCTGTGAAAATGATCACTTTATGGTACAAATACACTGATAAAGGGAACAAAGTTGCTGTTTTTAATCATATTGAAAATGGACATGTAGATGGAGAATTTCCAAAACCAAAAGATAAATCTTACACTAATCAAAAGGCATGGGAAAAGAGTGAGTGGAAGAAACAGTTTGCTTATATTGATCAGCAATATCAGGTTTGGAACACTCCGCCTGCATTTTGGACTGAATAAAAGAAGTATTTGAAGAAAGTAGGGGAGGGATTAATATGAAAGTATCTTTAAATGATGTTAGACCAGGAATGTGAGAAAAAGAACCCTATAATTTTGGGGTTCTTTTTCATTTTTAAAATTTTTTATATTTGTACATTAGGTGTGAGGCGTTGAGGCGAAATCATATAACTTTTTGTAGCCATACCCTCTTTAAAGAATTTTTCCACTTCTGGTGTTACCTGTGTAGTGATTCTATAGTTCGCGATTGCTTCTTTTCTCTTCTTTGGCTTGTTTTTTTGCTGTTCGCTCATATTCATCACCCTCATTATATTTAGATTCCATAAGTGCTTCTTTTATAATTATGTTTGCTAATTCTTGATAGAATTCTTCTTCTGTCAGTGTTCCATAAACTTGGGGGAATATTGCTATGGAGTAGGGTTTTCCTGGGAATGTTAATGTCTCTGTCATATTCTTCTTGGCATGTTCAAAAATTTTCTTCCAATTTCCTCTATTAGTTTTGGCCACAATATAACTCCTATAATTGAATTTATTAAATTAATAATAAGGAGAATGGAGGAGGGGGTCTATATTATATGTAAATGATGGTATTAAAAAAGACCTTCAAATGAAGGCCATTAATTGAATTTCTTTTTTAATCCATCCATCATATCTGCATCATAAAAAGATTGTAAAAGCTCGTCCACATTAATTTTTTTATCCTTCTTGCTTAGAAATTGATTGATAATCTCTTCATATTCTTCTCTAGTATTTCCTTCAATATCTGAAAGGTTTAATTCTTCACCAAAGTGTCTAATGAACGCTGTCCTTGTTATATCATATGCCTTTTTGTTTTCTTCTTCACAGGTGCAAAATGCTCCTGAGAGAGTAATGAGGAATTGAACGTCTTCATCGTCTAAACCATTGGCTTTTTGGAACTGAATGAATTGATTTTGTGACATATATATGTACCATCCTTTTATCTAAAGTATAAGTAAATCAGCAGTGAGAACGATGTATTCAACAACAAGTCCGATTGTATCAGCTACACCTGAGTCTATATGTTTTTTAAGCTCTGCAGAAACAACCTTTCGAGCCCTACCAGCTGCATTTTTTGGAGTATCAATAATTTTTTCTAATTCTTTAATGATCTTGTTTGCATTTTTGACAGTACCATTTACAGCTTCCTTTCCAAAACGTTGCTGTAAAACCCATTTTGCCCAGTCGTTATTCACTAAGCCTTTAATTACTTTGATTGCTACCTTAATAGCCGCACCCTTAGGGCCATTTGTAGTAGCAAGTGGATCATTGTTAGCATTCTCAATAGCTTTAAATGCTTGAAGCAAGGCTTCTTGTTTTTCTAATGGTACATCTCTTAAAGCAAGTTGTTTTTGTAGCTCAGTAGGATTGAAAGTTACTGCCAAATTTTCTTTCTGTTCAATCTTTTCTGCTGCATATGTAGCTGTTGTGGGAATGAAAACTGCTGCTGATATGAGAACTAGCAACATCTTAACAAAAAACTTTTTCATTGGAATACTTCCTTTCTAATCATTTTTCAATAGTGAGGATATCACAGAAAGGAAAAAATTTTACATAAATTAGAATAAATGGGCTTTAAATCACATGCTGTTTGTCTTTGTTTAATTAGATGTGTTACTAATTTCTTGCATCTTGAAAAGGGCATATTTACGCATGAAAAAACCATCTACACATCAATGTAAGTGGCTACTTGTCTATCTAATTTTTTATTTATTTGATTGAATTCATTCTTTACATCATCAATGAATTCAATAATATTGTATTCAATTTCTTTTTAGATGTAAGGTTAATAGATGAGTTACTATTTGTAACAATCATGAGCACATTAGGGCTATTCCTACTGCTCATGATCGTCATTTCTAGCTGATTAGAAAAGTGTTGGCGCACTATCTAATCTGATGGGTTGGTACGCGCCCATGATACCAGCCCATTCTAACTTAATTTAGTTTGTATTCAATAGGTCGTGCATTTTACGAGGCAAGTAAAGTTTACCTCACCTAACTAAATAGGATCAGTCTATACTCCTGGATCAAGGTGTTGTCTTTAGTGATGCCATTTTTAAGGATAAGACTGTCGTGGAATGTGCTAACACTTTAAACTTAAAAGGGTAGTGACTCAGCCGATGCGATAAATGAGGATAGGATACCACTGTGCTTCACTATTTGCACATGTATCTGAAAGGCGAAAGCTGCCATTAAGTGCTGTACGAAGGATGGGTGTATCGTTTCTGACGATGCAGGACAAGCCACAAGTATCAAAACTCAAACTTGAGGGTTGAGAAACTGTTCGGGACACTTGACACAGTAGTGCAGTATTACAAAGGGAGTAGTTTTAACCTACAGTGGGGATTTCATAAATACCTACCGTCATTTAAAATGACATCAGCTTATGTCAAAACGCATATTTGCGTTCAGTCGTTTAAAACTATGATATTCTTTCCATTCAATCTAAATCCCCTGTATAATTAAGGAAAATTAATAAGGAGGATTAAAAGTGAAGGTTCTTAGATTTGAATATGAGAATAATAGATTTGAATTACACACAATGTTTATAGACGATATTTCAAACATGAAAGATAATGATATTCAAAGAGATATGTTGTTTAAGAGTAAAAATATAGTTAAAGCTGCTTTGGGCTTTGAAGGATATTTGAAAGTAGAAAGCTTTTCGACTTATGAAGAAACCAACTCTGTATATTGCTCATATACGTTTTGAAAGGATAACAAGATAAGAAGCGATTAGAACGTGAGTTAGATGAAGCTAAGAATATGGATCACGATGAATTGATTGAAGATTAATTATTAACTCATGTTATCATAGAAGAAAATGGATTATGGGGGATTGTCAATAAATGCTCAAATCAAAATTAATTGTTTGGACTTTTATCATTGCGACTGGATTCTATATGCTCATAAGTATATGGAACATTGCTGTATTTCCAGATAAGACATGGACAGATTACGCAGGACAGATTTTGATTGTAGTTTTTGGAAGTATGGTGAATGGTTTAATCGCTGCATTCTTTATGTACGCAGCAGCTATGTTAGTGAAATATATTAATGGTGATAAAGCTTAAAACAGGTGTATAAAAAGGTAACATTTTTTTCGGTTTTTAAAAAATACTAAGGAACACCAGAGGATATTGGTGATACTCACAGTATGCCATATATCTACCTTGACAGGATAGAGGTCGCTGGTTTGAGCCCAGTCGGAATCATCGTTGAAACCCTTGCCTAGCAAGGGTTTTTTGATTGTCGGTAACAAATGTTTGTTCTGTTTCTTTTGATTGGGGGCGAATTGGGGACGAACTTTATCCACCAGATTGTTTCTCAGTATTTTTAGAATCAAAAAATTCCTTTTCCATACCAATCACACATTTTTTAATAGTATCAGCATATCCAGTTTAAGAGGTTACTTACAAAATATTTAGAACTTTTTAGTAAGAATCCTCAGAAATGTAATACGGTTTTAAATATTTTCATTTATAATTCTCTATTTGTCTATACTTTTCATATCGCTGTTGTATAAGCTCTTCCGAGGATAATCGTATCAATTTTTTAAGAGATGATTCGATTGCAGATTCAATCAATTTTGCCTGTGAGTTGATATCATTTTGTGCTCCACCCTTAATTTCAGGAATGATTTCATCAATAATTCCTAAATGCTTTAAATCTTTTGCTGAAATTTTCATATGTTTAGCAGCTTCTGGAGCATACTTAGCGTCCTTCCATAGGATAGATGCTGCTCCTTCTGGCGAAATGACCGAGTACCATGAATACTCTAACATATGGATATGGTTACCGACACTAATGCCAAGAGCTCCACCACTTGATGCCTCTCCAATTACAATACAAACAATTGGCACTTTAAGTGTAGCCATTTCCAATAGATTTCGAGCTATCGCTTCAGAAATTCCACGTTCTTCAGATCCTTTGCCTGGATAGGCGCCAATTGTATCAATAAATGTAATAATAGGGCGATTAAATTTATCAGCTTGTTTCATCAGTCTTAGCGCTTTTCTATATCCTTCTGGGTGTGACATTCCAAAATTTCTTTCTATATTTTCCTTTGTACTTCTCCCTCTTTGATGACCAATAACCGTAACGGGCATCCCTTTAAATGTTGCAATACCACCTATCATTGCTTGATCATCACCATATAATCGATCACCATGAAGTTCAAAAAAGTTTGTAAACAATAAAGGTATATAATCCAATGTCGTGGGCCGGTTACGTAGCCTTGCAATTTGAACTCGTTGAAAAGGTGTAAGATTAGAATAAATTTCATCTTGCATTTTATTTAAACGTTTTTCTAATTCTTGAATTTCTGATGATAAATCTACATTATGTTCTTTCATCATTTTCTTTAATTCATCAAATTTCTCTTTTAGTTCAATCAAAGGACGTTCAAAATCCAAACTCATTTTATCCTCCAAAGGGTATGATTTACCTCACTCTAATCAAAAGACTTAGAAATAGAATCAATAAATAATTCAAAACCATCCACAACTATTTTTTGTTCTGATTCTGATAAATTATTAAGGATACGTTGATAAAATGTAAGGGATTGTTCTCTTAAGCGATTAACAGTAATGTGACCTTTTTCTGTGAGGTGCAGAAAAAGTTCTCTTCTGTTTTTTTCATTTACTTCACGATAAATAAGTCCCTTTTTTACTAACTTATCTACCAATCTACTTACAGTTGAAGTCTCTAATCTAAGTTTATTGGATAGTTGCCAAACAGTTAATTTTTCTATCTCTAGTTCCTCTAACGCCATCATTTGAGAGGTTGGTAGAGGTTTTTCAAATGGTCCATTGGGCAAATTTTGAGATTCAAAAACCCCAGTTATTATAATCATTTTCTTAATATCTGATCTTAGTTTTAAGGCATCTTCTCTTTTCAAAAAAGGTCACCCTCCTAAAATTCATGTAGTATACATCAATTGTATTATACATGAATATGTTTTTTTCACAAGTTTAACGTCAGCCCATATGACAACATGGACAAGAGATTTCTTCTTGTTAAAATGGTTTAAGTGGATTGATCATAGTCGATCCACCTGATTGATAGATGCATCAGGATCTTACCCTAAGTAATTACTGTTTACTGTTCTTTCAACAAAATATGAAAAATGAAGAGAGGGGGAGAAAAATATGAAGTCATTTTTACTAATTGGACAATCAAATATGGCGGGGCGAGGCTTCAAGCGAAGTGCCACCAATTTATAATGAAAGAATCATGATGTTGCGAAATGGTAGATGGCAAATGATGACTGAACCCATCCATTTTGATAGACCGGTAGCTGGCGTAGGACTAGCGGCTTCTTTTGCGGAGGCTTGGTGTAAAGAGCATGAGAGAGAGAAGGTTGGTCTTATCCCATGTGCCGAAGGTGGCAGTTCCATTGATGAGTGGTCACGAGATGGGGCATTATTTCGTCATGCAATAAATGAAGCTACATTTGCAAGGGAAGATAGCGAATTGGCCGGAATATTATGGCATCAAGGAGAAAGTGACAGCCAAGATGGGAAATACAAAGAATACGATGAAAAAATACGAAGATTATTTCATGAACTGAGAACCGAATTATCTGTACCTAACATTCCGCTTGTGATAGGTGGTTTGGGCGATTTCTTAGGAAAGACAGCATTTGGCGCAGGATGTGTGGAACATCAACTGATCAATGAGATACTACAAAAATATGCAAATCATCATGAAAATTGTTATTATGTTACTGCGAAAAGCCTTATACCTAATCCGGACGGAATTCACATCAATGCGATGTCCCAAAGAATATTTGGTATAAGATACTATGAAGCATTTCGAAAAACAGAACATATACATGAACCATTACCAAATGAACATGAGCTAGTGAATGACTGTCATAATAGAATGAATACCTCAGCGGAGAATACATATATAGCACTAGAAAAATTCACGTTGGGCAAGATGACTTATGAAGAGTTGCTGGAGGCTTTAACGTAGGCAAAGCTCATAGTAGTCTTTGAATAAACAGAAACATGATATATCTTTTGAAAAGATGATTGTGGTGGTAAAAACAGATAAAGCTTCCTCCTGAATACAGTAAATCACATTCAGGAGGAGATAGAAAATGTTTAAACAAATAGTCGAAAGTTATCCATGAAAAGAGTACTTTCATCATTATATGACGGTAGCCTGATGCTCATATAGCTAGGTGATCGATCTAGACATCACGAAATTGTATGCAATATTAAAAGAAAAAAGGCTAAAAGTATATCCTGTGCAAATTTATTTGTTAGCAAGAGCTGTGCAAAAAATACCGGAATTTCGGATGGATCAAGTGAACGATGCACTTGGTTACTGGGAGATTCTCCATCCAAGTTATACGATTTTAAATAAAGAAACAAAGACGTTTTCAAGTATTTGGACGCCTTATGACGAAAACTTTGCTCGGTTTTATAAAAGCTGTGTAGCGGACATGGACACTTACAGCAAAAGTAACAACCTATTTCCGAAACCTCATATGCCAGAAAACATATTCAATATTTCAAGTCTGCCATGGATTGATTTTACTTCTTTTAACCTTAATGTATCTACAGATATAACTTATTTACTGCCAATATTTACGTTAGGTCAATTTAAGATGAAAGAAGGAAAAATCACCTTGCCAGTCGCCATTCAAGTCCATCATGCTGTTTGTGACGGCTATCATGCCGGCCAATATGTGGAATATTTGAGGTGGCTTATAGAACATTGTGAAGAGTGGTTAAGCGAGTCATTGTATAATTAATTTTCAAAAGGTGTAGTCATTTGATTTTTAGAAAAAGGCAGACTTTGCAGAGTCTGCTTTTTCTGTTGTGAGAAGAAATGTGTAAAATCGCGGTTACTCAATTGTTTTTTTTGCGGTTTCTTTTCGGTGCCTTGTAAACTCATACATGTGATAATAAATGTAATATAAGGGAAATTAGTGGAAGGGGAATAAGGGATGGAGAAAGTTCTTTCTTCACATGTTGGTGTGAAAATAAATGAATGGTATAAAATGATTCGGCAATTCAGTGTACCCGATGCAGAAATTTTGAAAGCGGAAGTTGAATGGGAAATAGATAGGATGGAAGAAGATCAGGATCTTCTTATCTATTATCAATTAATGTGTTTTCGACATCAACTTATGCTTGATTATATAAAACCTTCATTCGATCAATCAATTTCCGCGCTAGTCGATAAAATAGAGAATTCTAACCATCAACTGTCTGGAATGTTGCAATACTATAATGCCTTTTTTAGAGGCATGCATGAATTCAGTAAGAAAGAGTATGTACAAGCCATTCAATATTATAAGATTGCTGAGAGGCAGCTGGCACTTGTTGTAGATGAAATTGAACAAGCAGAATTCCATTTTAAAGTTGCTGAAGCATATTACATCATGAAACAAACCCATGTTTCTATGCACCATATTATAAAAGCCCTAGAGATTTATGATCGTTATGATCTTTATAAGGTGAGAAAAATTCAAAGTTTATTTGTGATCGCAGGAAATTATGATGATTTTAAACGATATGAGAAGTCGCTCCCCCACTTACATAAAGCACTAGATCTTGCTGAAGAAATAAATGATCAAAGATTAATCGCTAAAACTTATTTGAATCTTGGAAATACGTATGACAGGCAACAGGATTATATTAAAGCTGCTTCCTTCTATAAAAAAGGGTTGGATAAGATGACTGAAAACAATGAAGATATTAAACCAAGATTATTTTTTAGTTTAAGTTGGACTTTGTTTAAAAGTGATAAAACAAAAGAAGCACTTGAATATATTGCTAAAGGAATAAAAAGTGCAACAGCAGAAAATAATCTGTTTTATAAAACATTGCTCAATTCATTAAAGACAATTTATGTAGATGAAGGTATTGAAAATGTACGAAAAATGTTTAAAGGGTTAGAGGAAAAGAAGTTGTATCCTTATATTGAAGAGTTTGCTTTAAGCCTTGCAAATCTTTATGAAAAAAGGAATGATTCGGAGAGGGTAGCAGATTATTATAGAACTGCCATAAAAGCTCAAACCGAAATCCAAAAAGGGGAGTGTTTATATGAATATTAAAATGAAGATATTGATTAGCGCCACTTTATTGGTAGGTGCTGCTTTCCTAGGTTCTTTTAATTTCTCACAAGAATCAACTGATCGAAATACCACTGTATTTCCTCAAAAAACTGATCGAAACACGACGATGATCGATCCAAATTCAACATCTGAAAACTAATAGGCAAAATTAAAACAGACCCTGTATGGTCTGTTTTTTAAAATGAGGACGAACGGGGTTAGAACTTTTTATCCTCCAGGTAGTTTTTGAGTATTTTTAGAATTCTAATTATTATGGTGTTTTGCAGTGTTATGTTCTAATTTGTTTGTGGCATGAACTTAAATATCTTATGTTGTTTTAGCACTCTTTTCTAAGTAGCGTTAATGCTCTCATAAGTTTATATAAGGAGTGCGACCTTAAAAAGTAACTGAATCTGACTCTTCACGTTGGATTAAACTGGTTATTGGATGCAATTTTTATGAAAATCTAATTAAGAAAAAACGGGGGAGAATTTATGGACTTATTTTTGAAATTTTTTGCAGGACCATTGATTGCTGCTGCACTTACAACCTTCTTTGTTATGTTTAAGGAGAATAAGAGTGAAAAGAAAAAACACTTACAAAATATAACTTTTGAGCAACTTACTAAGGTATATAATAAATTGTTTATTCTTTATTACAAATATGATCATGTATTAGAGATAACAGAGGTTGAGGAAGTTTATGACGTTACTCCGGATGGGAAGGAACATACATATATTGTTCCTTCAATTGATAATTTTGATACTTGGGATAAAGTCATTAAAGAAGTGGAAGATATTGTTTATCCCAATATACACTTATTAATGAGAAAAGACGTACATTTATGGAACGAGTTTCTTGATTATAGCTTAAAAGAGCCCGAAAGAGATTATGAAATAATAGAACCGTATCTTAAGTTCAAAAAATTCTTCAAAGAAATCACCTTAAGTTACATTAAGTTGTACAATGTTTATCATATGGAAATCAAAAGTGTAAAAAGAGCAAGACATAAAGAATACAAAAAGAAGCTAAAAGACATAAAAAAGAACCTATTTTTATCTAAGAAACAAAAAAAATCCAAATTAAAAAAATTAAAAAATAAAGAAAAAGAAACACTAGAAAAAATAATTTAATTTAGTAAGAGAGGAAGTTTTTTGTGAAAGACATTCTGATCACGATTTTGACAAGTGGTTTTACAACCACAATTATTTTGGCATTATACAGGCACTTTTTAAATAGAAATATTGAGGCATTCAAGAATAATTTGTTATTTGACTCACAAAGGAAAGTTCATGACTTCCAACTATTTACTGAAAAGAAACATGAAACTTATCCTAAGTTATATGGCTTGTTTTACAAAGCTACAGATTCAATTTTCGCTGTTACAAATTGGTATCAACAATTTCCTAATTTTATGGAACACACAAAGACAGATTTAGAAAACTATCTAAGTAATCACGATCTATTAGAAAAAGATAAAGGTAGGATTTTTTACTTGTGGGAAACGGATAAAAGAGAAATGCAAAAAGAATTACATAATCTTATTCAGCACAAAAAGTTTTTTGAAGCAGATACTTTAAGATTAGAGGTTTACCAACTGTTTAGTGAAACATTATTATATCAATCGGAGATAGTGGCTGAACTCTGCGAGAAAATAGTTGGAGAACAAAGACAGTTGTTATTAGAACATGATTGGTACAAAGAAGTTGAACCAGCAGAGAAAAAAGAAATTAGAGAGAAAATAAAATTTCATAGAGAAATGCTTGAATCATTGAGAAAAGAATTGTTGGAGATAATGAAGAAAGAATTGACTGTTGGATACTATAAAAAATCGTGAAAGGAAATAGTCGTAACAAGCAAGGAGGAACCTTATCTGGCTCCTCTTTTTTATTTGGCTACTTCTTTAATTGGTAAGTGTTTTTCAAGCACCTCAAATGTGGCCTCAATACTTTTCAGTAATCCAATCATTGCTGCTTTAATTTCACTTGAAGTTGTGTACTTTCCCACACCAACAGTAACCATTCCATGTAATTTTCTTATTCCAGAATCTATACGGTAAGGAGGGTGATTGTGAGCAATATCATGCCTCATTTGCACACCAATTTGGAAATCATTGGAGTATTTTACTTTGTTTAAGTCTTTGTACAATGGACGGTTCACATTTTTTAATCTGTAAATTGCAGAATTAAAACTTACTAAGTCATCTTCTTTGATTTCAAAGTTATAAAGTTTGAACAACAAATGTCCAATCGTTTCATACAATGTGTAAGCCTTTAGAAAGAATGTGTCTACAAAGTATGTGAAATTGTAAAAGTTGCTGTAATGTTGTTCTTCAAAGTGAGGATAATATTGAACTGACTGACCGTTTTTCCCAGGAGACATATACCACTCATCATCTGGAATGCCTTTGTAATAGTAAAACATTGTGTAACCAAAATTTCGATTCACTGAGAGCAATCTATTCTCCAAAATAGCTTCCCAATGTTGTGTGTCCCAATTACCTATGTTCATAAAATGATCGTCTTTTTTTTGAAACATTCCCTTGGGGAGTTCAAATTCTTTCAACGGACTTTCTTTTGTACATTCATTTATATTTACTTCTGTAATTTCTTCAAATGGATTGATATTGATTTTTCTCTCCATCTTTTTCCCCGCTTCTTTTAAATTTATTAATTTAATGATAAGGGAACAAATTAATTTATTCCATGAGAAGTTACACAATCTCAAAATGTTTTTATCCCAAATATGAAGGAACCTTCGATAATGACAGGAGGATTTACGTAAAGCAATCTGAATTAAACTATCGGATACTCTGAGAAGTTAAAAGATAAAGCAGGATTAAAATATGGAAAAAGAATAATTTAATTAGACAGTGTGAATAGTGATATTAATGAAACCTTTTATAAAGCAAGTAATCAATGTGTCTTGCTTTCTTAATTTGAATTGTTCACTTCCAAATGTCTCATTTGGGATGCGTAATGAAATTTACTGTCCAATCCTTAATATTATGTTTTCATTCTCTCAAATGTGTTCCAGATTTATGAATATTCTCAAATGACAATTTAATTAACTCATCTAGTTGCTCAACATTCGTTCTCACTAGGAGATTATTGATCAAGTTTTTTAAGGCTCAAAATGATATTCAAAAAGGAGAATGTCTATATGATTATTAAAAGCTTACTATTCATAGTAAGCTTTGTATTATTGAGTGTATCAACTGTAGAAACGAGGGAGTTCATTGAAACAAAATCGATTCGAAATACTACAATGGAAGAACAACAAAAACTGACCGAAACACGACTTTAATTGACCGAAATGCAATATCACAAAACGTATAGATAAAAAGAAAACAGACCTTAAGGGGGTCTGTTTTTTCATTGCGAAGGATTTATAGTTGTCAATTTGTATTCATTATTAAAGTTCATGTACAGTGGTCAATGATATACTGATCTCATTAGAAACTAGGAGGTCCCCACTTTGAAACCATTTTGGGAGAAAGAAGAAGAGAGTCCTTTCACGTTAGAAAAGATAGATGAGGAAAAAATTATTGAGGCAGAGGGAAGACTTGGTGTCACTTTACCTGATACATATAAAAAGCTCATTTTAGAATGGAACGGTGGTTTTACAGTTCGTAATGCTTTTCCAACGGAACAGCCGAATTCATGGGCAGAGGATCATGTTCAATTTGACCATCTAAGAGGAATCGCCAAAGGTGATGGAATTATGACTAGCCCTCAGTTAAGTGATGAATTGGAGCTGCCTGAAGGACTTATTTTCATCAGCGGAGAAGAAGATACATGGATCGCAATGGATTATCGACAAACGAAAGAGCACCCTCCTATTCACTATTTTGATTTAGAGATGGGAGTCGATTTTAAGCTGGCGGATACTTTCGATGATTTTATTGAGCAGTTATATACAGCTGAAGATGCGATGATCGAGGTAGTAGAAATTGATGAGGAATGCTCGGATTTGTATATCAGTAAAGAAGAGCTTGAACAAATTTTTGAGAGACAAGACCTTCGTCAGCAGAATCTCTTTAAAATGGCACATTATCCGATGGAAGAAATTGAAGAGATTGAATGGTTTTTCGATCGTATGAAACAATGCATCAAACAGATAAAAGATCAACATGTTTTGTATGAAGCAGCGACAACGATTCACTCCATCCTTCTGTTAAACCCGGATATGCAAAGAAATGACCTTATCAATCAAGAGCTGAAAGAAATAGCGGAGTTTCTAGAAAATAGTGGTGAGCCTAATACCGCTTTTTTGGGAGAAGATATTCATCCAGGGAATAAACGATGGTGAAAGACGAAAAGCCCCTGAAAAGGGCTTCTTTTTGTCATCTTATTGAAAGTCATATTTAAATAAAGTATAGTAAATTTATATGATAAAGAGGAGGATGGTTAAAAATGATGCATGCAGGAAGATTACGCCAGAAAACTTTGAACAATCAGTAATTTCATATGTTCAAAGGCTCTGTTTTCATCAAACGGAGTAAACGGGGTAGTCTGCACATTTTTAATGATCTTCAGCGGGAAAGTATGCAATTTCACTAGAAAAGAGGCAGCTAATCGATCTGTCTTTTTTTTGTATGTTTTTTATGATGCAAAGAAAGGCATATGTCTAGCTTTGTTTACTCTGACCACATAAAGTAGCCTGTTTGTGGGTTTTGTGATGATATCCTTGATGCCTATTGATCATGACTAAATGAACAATTGGAGGAATGGATATGAATAGACTGGAATTAAAGCAGTTAGTCAAACATCACGGATTAGAGATTTTAGAGAGTACCATCAAAATAAATGAATCAGGTGTGGATTTCCGTGTCGCACACGTCGAAGATATACATGGTGATCAATGGATATTAAGAATGCATCGCAGACCTGAATCAATGAAACATACTTTACAAGAAAAAAAGACATTAGATCATATGAGTAAGCAGGTTCACTTTCAGGATCCTAATTGGTCTATCTTTACAGAAAATCTGATTGCTTATAAACAATTAGAGGGGGTACCGGCAGCTAGTATTGATGTGGAACAGCAATCTTATGTGTGGAGTTTTGACCAAACGAATGTACCGCAAGCTTATTATGAATCATTAGGAAGAGTTTTAGCGAATGTACATTCCTTAGATCAACAGCCTTTTAAAACGATCGGTGTGGAGATGATCAGTGCACATGAATTAAGAGGATCAATGAAACAGCGAATGGAACGTGTCAAATCGCAATACACCATTAACAGCCGTTTATGGGAGCGTTGGCAAGAATGGCTAGCTAAAGATTCTTTATGGCCGCCTTTTGTGGGAGTGAAGCATGGAGATTTGCATCCTGGCCACATTCTGATTGATGAAAATCAATGTGTTACCGGTGTGATTGATTGGTCTGAAGTGGGGATTGGTGATGTATCTGCCGACTTTTTGTCGCATCAACTTCTGTTTGGGAAAGAAGGATTAACGAAACTTATCCATGCGTATGAAAAAGCAGGCGGGAGAACTTGGTCAGGAATGGATGAACATATAATAGAACTTTTGACGACAAGTGCGATCACTGTGGCCGAGTACGCACAGAGATCAGGATTGAAAGATATGCATGAATCTGCCGCATACATGTTGGCAAACGAAAGCTAATCAATCAGAACGAATCCAAAAAAGCCCCCAAAAAGGGCTTTTTTTAATCTAATTCATGAAAAAATTGTTTGAGTTGATCAATGAAAACGGATTTGGATTTTCCCTTTTTATAGATAAACTCAATATTGATGTTGAAATTGATAGATGGATCGATAGAAATTTGTTTTAATGTTCCTTGTTTTACTTCATTTCTAACACAATGATGAGGAAGAAACGATAGTCCCATTCCTTGCAGTACCAAATTTTTTGCAGTTTCCATATGATCAACCTCAATGGAAATGTTCGGTGTAATGTTGTTTTTTTGAAATAATCGGTGAAGCATCAACCAATCAAATGACCCATAGTCAAAGAAAATAAACGGTTGTTCTTCTAGTTCATTCATATTGATGTTGCCTAGGCTGGCGAGCGGGTGATGAGTTGGGACGAACAGCCCGATTGGATCGCTGAAAATCGGGATTGATTCAATTTGAGGATGTGTTTCAGTCCTGACAATGCCAAAGTCTACTTGGTTGTTAATCACTTTTTGGACAACATCCTTTGAATGTCCTGTTACAATTTTCACTTTCAGGTTTTCGTATTTTTCTTTTAGGGCGGGCAATATGTTAGGCAATAGATTATTGGAAATAGAGGATGCGCATCCAATCGTCAATTCATAAGGGATCATCGTTTGTTTGAGACTATGCTTTGCTTCTTGATAAGAATGGAGAATCTTTTTGGCATGCGGGTAAAACTGTTCACCTTTTTCCGTCAGAGATAGTTTATTTCTCTGTCTATCAAATAATTTCAGGTCTAATTCTTTTTCTAACGATTGAATACGTGCCGAAACAGAAGGCTGGGTTAAATACAGTGCTTCTGCAGCTTTATTGATACTGCCTAGCTGGCATACATAAATAAACGCTTCTATATTCTCAATATTCATGTTATCCCCTTATATGACGTTCTTTAAATGTTTAGCTTTTCAAGCTCATACACTAATTTTACAGCTTCTTTCGCCAAAATGACAGTAGGGTCAATCACTTTCACAGCTTTGGTTGACCTTAGAACTAAAGGAATTTCTGTACAGCCGGCAATGATGGCTTCTGCTCCTTGATTGATTAAAATTTCTGCAGCTAACGCAAGTTCACTTTCGCCTTTACTCAATTTCCCTGCTTTCACGGCATAAATCCCATTCATCACGTTTTTCTGAAGATTTTCACTAGGAGTCATGACATCAATCTTGTGATGGGCACAAGCCTTTTGATAGAGCTGTGTTTTTAATGTGCCATCAGTACATAGTAAGCCCACAGACGTATAGTGATGTTTGTTCAGGTGCTTTGCGGTTTCTAATGGCATATTCATGATAGGGATATGAGTGGATTGTTGTACGTTTTCTAAAAAGAAGTGAGCGGTATTGCATGCAATCAGAATAAAGTCCGCTCCAGCGCGTTCTAATCTTTTAGCTGATGCAATCATATATTCTGTAGGATCTTCGCCTTTCCCAAATATGGCATTGGTTCTATCAGGGATTTGCGGATCATTATCAGCAATTACATGTAAATGATCCTGATCTTTAATAGCTGGTGTATGAGAAATGATTTTTTTCATCAGATCAATCGTCGCTAAAGGGCCCATACCACCCATAATCCCAATCGTTGTAGACATCAATATCACCACATTTCATTTTTTTCTATTATAAAAAAAGAAAGGATGGTGAGTGTTATAGAAAAGTTCTATTTGTATATAGAAGGTTGATCAAAAGCACCTTTTATTTTCTTCTTTATCTGTTTTGCAGTATGAGTTGCAATCTAATCAAAAAACATTAGAATAAAGAAAAATTGATAAAGGAGCTACCATATGAATTTCAATTTGGATGAAGCTTTAGATATGTTGAGTCGAACTCCTCGTACATTAGAAAGTCTTTTGTCAGGTTTATCGAAGGATTGGCTTCACAGTCGTGAAGGGGAGGGAACGTGGAATCCCGTTGAAGTCATTGAACATTTGATTGAAGCAGAGAAATTCAACTGGATTCCACGATTAAATGTCATTCTTGCTGATGGAGAGAATACCCCATTTCCTGCATTTGACCGCTACGCCCATTTGAATCAAACTGAAAGACAGATAGAACAAGCACTAGCAGAGTTTCATCATGTGCGGATGGAGAATGTGGCATACATTCAGCGTATGACACATTCAAGTCTTGATCTAGAGAAAAAGGGCGTCCATCCAGAATTCGGCGTCGTGCAAGTGAGCGAATTACTTTCTACGTGGGTTGTCCATGATTTCACCCATATCTCCCAAATTGTTCGGGTCATGGCGGAACGATATCGAACCGATGTAGGACCGTGGAGCGCCTATTTAGGGATTTTAAATAGGAAATAAATGATTAATGACGCTTCGCGGCCCACTCGGATTGAAGAATAGCATATTGATACTCATCGACCCAATGTCCTTTTGACATATAATTTTGTAGCAAATGTCCTTCGCGTCTCATGTCTAAACGTTCCAGCACTCGAATAGATTTTTCGTTTCGTACATCTGTAAAGGCAATGATTTTATGCTTGTTCAATGTAGTGAAAATATATTCGATCATTGAATTCAAGGCTTCATGAATATAGCCCTTTCCTTGAAATTCAGGCGCGAGTGTAAATCCAATTTCAACGATTCTAGGCTCGCTGCCGAGTGTATGAATGGCGCAATCTCCTATCAGCTGATTGGATTCAGATAAGGCAATCGCATATTGAAACCACGTCCCTGGTTGATTAGGTTGTTGCGTCATTTGGTGTTGTACAAATGATTCAGCGTCTTCGTGCGTGTAGTTTTCCCAGGATTGAAATGTGGCAATAGAGGGATTTGATCGGTATTGATAAAATGCTTCAATATCCTGCTGATCAAACTGGCGAATCACAACCCGGTTTGTTCTTGTAAATATGCTGTTTGCATTCTTCATGTGTTACCCTCACTTTTTAGTTTGTTCTTGATTTAAAAAAGTCTATTAGCCATTCAGATAGCTGTTTTTGCGCTTTGGTCACAAATCGATCGGCATAATACGTTAATTCAAGATGCCGAACAGGAGCAGGGGCAGAAATAGGGATAGAGACAATATTAGGCCATGCTGAATGTTGCTTTAACAGCCCTCTTGGCTGGATGGTGGCGCCGATCCCGGCTTCAACCAACTGCAATAGTGAAGTGGCAGACCCAACATCCATGACCGTGTCCAATTCAAAACCGTGTTCTTTACATACGTCATCGACCAAATCTCTTCCTAGATAGCCTTTTGGATACATGACCAGTGCATGCTTTGTCAGCTCTTTTAGCGTCACTTCACGCCTTTTTGCCAGTTCACTGTCTGAATGAACAAACAATTCGTAGGGCTCATCGCCAAGTGGTATTTGAATCAGTCGTTTATCCGCAGGCCCGCGCAGCCCAATTCCGATATCGACTTTATGTGAGAGCACCTCGTCACGAACAAAGATGGTCGAAAAAGCCTTTAGGTTGATCTCTGGATACAGCGTTTTAAATTCTACAAAAAGCGGAACAAGCTGAAAGTCAAGATCAGAGGGAAGGACGGCAAGCCGAACGGTACCCCGCTGTTCAGATAACAGTTCTTTCATGGCATTTTTTGCATCTCGTTCAGCCTGAAGCATTTTCATGCCATATTGATAAAGAAGCGTACCAGCTTCAGTTGCAACTACTTTTTTACCGATTCGGTCAAAGAGCGGCATCCCAACTTCAGCCTCAAGCAGCTGAATCTGTTGGCTTAATGTAGGCTGTGATATACCTAGTTGCTCTGCAGCCTTTGTGAAATGTAAATGATCGAATACAGCCATAAAATAGGTAATGTGACGAGTATCCATATGCCATCCTTTCATTAATGATAGTATTTTCCTATCATCATAATACGAATTATTGTATTGATCAATGAATGAAGCGGATTTATACTCATAGTAACCTCAACAAGATAAGAGAGGAAGAAGAGTATTGATAAAAAAAATATTTTATTTAGCTGCTTTATTTTTAGCTGCCTTAAACTTGCGCCCAATCATTACATCCGTGGCTTCTATGATGAGCATGATTCAATCAGACCTTGGCGTTAGTGCACTCACGGCAAGTCTTTTAACCACTTTGCCGGTCTTGTGCATGGGAGTGTTTGCCCCTGTAGCAACGAAACTAAGCCGCCGGTTTGGATTAGAGAGAACCCTTTTTTTCTCGATTTTTCTTATCACAATTGCGACTGGACTACGTGGTACAAGTCAAACGGTTACCATCCTTCTTACGACTGCTTTTGCAGGAGGAGTTGGAATTAGTTTTGCCGGACCATTGTTGTCTAGTTTTATTAAAAAGTATTTCCCGAAAAGTCCTGGGATTGTCAGTGTGTACTCTATATCAATGACAGTTGGAGCTGCACTTGCTTCGGGCTTGACCATTCCGATTTACCTTCGCAGTGAGCATAACCTTCCACTTGCGTTATCTTGCTGGGCGGTTTTAGGCGTTATTGCACTGATTTTATGGCTCGGTCTAGCTCGTCAAAACCAACAAGCGGATCTTGCACACGTGCCGCTGAGATTACCGCTGCGAAACAAAAAAGCCATTCAATTCACCTTGTTCTTTGGCTTTATGTCTAGCATGTTCTATTCGTTAACAGCGTGGATTTCACCCATTGCGCTTGATTTTGGGAATAGTCCGCAGTATGCCGCCATGCTGCTTACGATATTTACGCTCATTCAGATTCCGGTGGCATTACTCGTTCCAAACATCGTCAATCGTCTAGGAAAGCCGAAATTATTTCTGATCTTATGCAGTTTGTCAGAGCTGATTGGCCTCATATTCCTTCTATTGCCAATGCCGATCCTGCCAGCTGTTATTTTTCTAGGGATTGGAGCAGGTGGATTATTTCCTTTGGCGCTTATGTTGCCTATTATTGAAACGCGTACGCCAGAAGAAGCCGGTACATGGTCAGCGATGTCACAGATGGGCGGGTACATCATGGGAGGATTTGGTCCATTTTTAATCGGTTTGATTTTCGATATCAGCGGACATTTTCAAGCTGCTATTGTCGCAATGCTCGCCATCGTGATGCTGATGATTGGCGTGCAGTTATCTATGAAGTTAGGGAAATAACGTGATGAGGTATCCAATTAAAGATCAATATACCGCTGCTTTTATATCATGACTCAGTTGAAATCGCCATAGCCTATTCCTAAGTAGGCTATGGCGATTATTTTACTCAATTTTTAAAAGATGCACCTGAATGAATTATCGTGCCAGATTTTTTTCAACTTTACGAGTGGCCATTTCTGCAGCCTCCATGATCATTTCACCTAATGTTGGGTGAGGATGAATCGTCATGGCTAAATCTTCTACTGTAGCACCAATTTCAATAGAGAGAGAAAGTTCTGATATAAGAGTAGATGCCTCTGCACCTACGATCTGTGCTCCTAAAATAAGGCCAGATTCAGCATGGGCCACAATCTTCACAAATCCTTCTGGTTCTTTTAATGCCAGTGCTCGACCATTAATAGAGAACATTGTTTTTCCAGTAACAGTCGGAATGGATTGTTGCTTGCAATCCGTTTCGCTCAGTCCAACACTCGTCAATTCTGGGCTAGAAAACACAACAAGTGGGATCGCTTTATAATCGATCATCGAAGGTTTCCCGGCGATTGCCTCTGCTGCCACCTTCGCTTCATAGGAAGCTTTATGAGCCAGAGCAGGACCCTCGGTGATATCACCAATTGCATAAATGTGCGGAATGGAAGTTCTGCATTGTTCATCAATTTTAACTAGTCCGTTAGGGGTAATGGACAAACCGATAGAATGGAGACCTAATGTTCCATCTGTATTCGGTTTTCTTCCGACAGTAATCAGTGCATATTCCGCTTGCACCGTGTAACTTTCTTTCTGTTTCTCATAATGAAGATCAATTCCGCTCATATGCTGCTCGGCACCTATGACGTTTGCTCCTGTAATCACGGTGATGTTATCTTCTTTCAATTGTCGAACAACAGGTGAGACAAGTTCACTTTCAAAACCAGGCAATACTTGATTGCCGCCTTCTAGAATGGTGACTTTTGATCCAAACCTTGCAAACATCTGTCCGAGTTCAACACCAATATATCCACCCCCAACTACGACAAGGCTTTTAGGGATTTCGGGAAGGGATAGTGCTTCAGTGGAAGACAATATACGACCTCCGAAAGGGAGTGATTTAATTTCAATTGGACGAGAGCCGGTTGCTAATATAAGGTGTTTGAAGTTGATTCGTTTTTCACCTTTTTCGGCATGTTGAATCACCGCTGTATGCTGATCGAACAAGCTTGCATCGCCTTCCAAAATGGTAACTCCAGCTGACTTTAACAAAAATTGGACGCCTCCAGCTTGTTTTTCCACAACAGCTTTTTTGAACGCTTGAGCTTCATTGAAAGAACCGCTTTCTTGAAAACCACCCCATTGTGTGCGGAGTTTGAACCGCTCTGCTTCTGCTATTAGCGCTTTAGAAGGGATACAGCCTACATGGGTGCATACGCCACCTAACTGATCACGTTCTACAATCGCAGTCTTCATGCCGAGATGAGCTGAACGTAACGCCGCCACGTAGCCTCCCGGACCTGATCCAATCACCAATGTATCTACTGTTTCTAAATGAATCATTTCTTACACCTCCAATTTCAAAATATGATGATCATAATATATTATAGTCATCATATTCTGGCGAAGTCAATCCCATCTGAGTGAGGAAAGATGGATTTTAGTCAATTGACACAAGATAATATGATAATTATAATATTTTAATAAATACACTTAGATGAGTTAAAAGGAAGGAGAAAAGAGGATGCCTTATCCGAAAGGTCATAAGTCAAAAGTGAGAGAGCAGATCATCGCTAGTGCTGCACGAGCATTTCGAACAAATGGCGTCCGTAGTATCAGTTTGCCATACATTATGAAAGGGGCAGGTCTAACTCATGGAGGGTTTTACGCTCACTTTAAGAACAAGGATCAGTTGGTGATAGAGACTTTTCATTTTGCTATTACTGATACGATCAAGCTGCTGCAAAGTGTTGCAGACAAGAAAACAGACCAGCCTCGAATTCAGACGATCATTGACTTTTATTTAAGTTCCGTTCACCGTGATCAGACGGAGATCGGCTGTATATTGCCTGCACTGGCAGGGGAGATTGCTCAATTATCGCAAGAGGTACGTAAAACCTATACAGATGAATTGAAACGGTTTATGGCGTTTACAGCTGATACGGGAAACATAGATCTCTCTACCAGTTACGCACTAGTAAGCAGCATGATTGGTACAATTGCTCTTGCACGAGCTGTCAATGATTCGCAGTTCAGTGATCAATTGTTAATGGCAGGTAGAACACAGGCAAAACACATTTTAAATTCAAATTAAAAAACATAGGGGATGTTGCGATGTTGATTAGAGAAGCAAGCATAGAAGATTATCCACAATTAAGACAAATCTATTTAGAATCCCGACGTCAGAGCTTTCACTGGCTCAATACAGAAGAAATCAAACTGCAAGATTTTGATCAAGATACGCAGGAAGAGCAAATTTTCTTAACTGAGGAGAACAATAAAATCCTTGGATTCATCTCATTATATGTACCAGATCGTTTTATTCATCTCTTGTTTGTACATCCAGAAGCTGCTGGTCAAGGGGCTGGCGATCTGTTGCTGAAACATGCGATCAAAGTGCTCGGAACACCAGTCACCCTCAAATGTGTATCCGAAAATCACAAAGCTTTGTCTTTTTATCAAAAAAGAGGATGGAAGGCTGTTGTAGAGGAGGGGGAGCCTGGGGCGAAGTACTGGGTGCTTATTTATGAATAGAAATCATTTTATCTAATCATTCACACGGCCCTTTATAGTGCTTTTTTGCGGTTTATTTTCGGTGTCGAGTGATTCGTAAAATGATAATATATGTCATTATAGGGAAAATAGAGGGAGGGGCAAGAGCTGATGGAGAAAGTGCTTTCTTCTCACGTCGGTTTGAAAATCAATGAATGGTATTATCATATTCAACGATTTAATGTACCGGACGCCGAAGCATATAAAGAAGAAATCAAATCGATGATTGTGATCGGAGGAAGAAAATCAAGATGTATTATTGTATTTCTCACTCTTGGGGCTCAGACATAAATGAATGTTTGATTACTTGAATCCTTAAGAAAATAGGAAAGAGCGGGCGAACTTTAGGGAACTCGCACTGAAGATCAAAAGGGATCAAGAGAAATTAACAGGATTGCTCGAGTATTATTTCAATTTTTTCTATGGCATGTATGAATTTGAAAACTATAAATACCTAAATGCGATTATTTTCTATAATAGTTAAAAAGAATTGATTTTAGTATAATACAAAAGTAACCTTAATTAATAAAAAAGTGTTGACCAAGAATAATTTACCACTTATAATCATTATGAACCATAATTTGAGATATTAGGAGATGAAGAAAAAGATGAAAAAAATTCTAGCAGGAGTTTTAGCGCTCAGCTTAATAGTTGGTATTGGTGGAATAGCACAAGCAAAGAATTATAATTTTTCAAAAAAGTTGCCTAAACTTCAAAATTGGGGTGATATAGCATCAGGTGTAAAAAACACCAGTAAGAAAGCTAGTATTAACTTCTCTGTAATTGGAAGTGATTATAAGGTTAATGTAGGACATTGGAAAGGTGATACACAAGTTTCAGCAAAAGCATATGATCTTAAGAAAAATGATAGACGCTATTTCACTGTTGATAACAGTGCAGAAAAAAAGACTATTAAAGCAGGAGCACAAACGTCTAATTGGACAGTAGTTGGTGTGAATGTTTCAGGTTCATGGAATCCAGATTATAAATAATTTTTTAAAAAACAATACGACTTTAGTCGTATTGTTTTTCATAATTAAAAGGGAGAAAACTTATGTGTGAGATAAGAAAACTTATAAAAAGTAAATTGTTATATTTTGTATTATTGGTCTCGTTTTTAATCGCTTTAGCTAATGCAATTATGGGTTCCATACAATATCATACGGATTCCGCACTTTATAATAGATTATATAGTGAATTTCCAGACGCTATTGCAATGGTATCTGCCCATCAATATTGGATGGGCTTATCAGATTCATTTTTTTCTTCATTTTTTTATTTCATATTTCCTTTACTTATTGGAATACCAATTGTCGATTCCATCTTTAGAGAAAAGAGTTCAGGGAATGTAGAATATATCTTAGTAAAAGAAAGTAGATTAAGCTATTATAGCAGGAAATTTATATTTACATATTTTTCAGGAGTTATTTTATTTGCACTCCCCTTATTATTCGGGATTTTAATATCTAATTTGTTTAGCGGACAATGGGATTTTGCAGCATATACGGAAGTGTATAAGAAAATGATTAACGGTACGGCTTCTTTTGCTGATAATGTATTTGACGGACAAAAGAAAGAAATGTTCTCTGATTTACTAGCTAAATCTCCTTATCTATATATTTTTATATATTACTTAATAGCTTCACTATATGCAGGGATGTATGTTTGTTTTGGTTTAGCAATTTCTTTATTTTTAAAAAGTAGGTATCTTGTTATTCTTTCTCCTTTAATTCTCTATTTAGGATTTTGGCTTCTTTGTAGTTTAATAGGAAAAGTATCTATTGATCCATTTAATTTCTTAGATCCAAGACAACCAGTAAATAATCTATCATATTCTTCTTTTTATATTCATTTTATTGTTGGAATGTTGACAATAGTGATCATTTATATAATAGGAGTGAAAAAAAATTCTGACACAATTTAAGTATGTTTTTACAGATTTAAAAAAGGATCTAATAAAGTTATTAATTTTTATGAGTTTATTTCTTGTCATATTAAGTATATCTGTAACTCCAATATCCTCATACAGCATTGGAGAATTTTCTGATTTTGTGGAAATAATCACTTTTTTTAGATACGATTTTATATTTGGACCGTTTTTTCTTTTCTTACTGGCAATGTCTAAATCATATCAATTGAACGCTTGGATAATATTAAGAAGGTTTTCTTCTAGGAAAGAAATTGTTTCTTTTAAGATTACAACAGTTATTGTCTATTCGTTTTTATATACTCTGTTAATCAGTACATGGGCAATTATTATTACTAAGTTGGCTAGTTATATACACTTCAAAGGAATAACTTACACAGCTTTGTTAAATTATATTCCTTCAGTAGAAAGTGATAATATCTTTTGTGGGTTTTTCTTCTTCGTTATATTTTTTCTTATTACACAATTAATGGGATTGGTGTATGTTCTTTTTCAAGAGTTAATTAATAATAAGTCACTAGTTACACTGTTTTGTATTTTTTTAATGATAATAGATAGAACACTAACTGGCTTTGTTTCATTTTATCTGGTGTATGGTTATAAACAAATTCCTTTTCAATCTGTATTAGAGCTTTCAGTCCTCATATTTATATTTTTCTTATTAACAAAATGGGTGTCTATTTCATCGGACTTTGGGAGTCTTAATTAAATGAGAATACTAAAGCTTGAATATTTCAGACTGAAAAATACCATACTTAAAAGTTTAGTCATTGTACTAGTGTTACATGCTATAAATACAATGATTTTCATTAAAAACATTAAAGGTTTGGAAAGCTCTGAAGATTTCTTCACTTTGCTTTTTAGTTCTTCAAATGGAACTTTTATTAGTTGGATGTATTGGTTGTCATTTTCTGTAGGATATATTGTTTTTCTTCAAATTCTTTGGAAGACTCCTATATATATGTTTGAAATGCAAATGATTCTAAGGTTACGTCAGTGGAGAATTCTGTGGATAGCTAGATTTATTATTGGTATAATATTTACTTTTTATTATGTGATAACTGCACTCAGTATTGCTATAATTTTATTTAGCTTTCTTCATGTAAGCATTCAATTTAATTTGGGCTGGGTTTTTATTTTTATCTATATCACTATAAATCTATTCTTGCATGGAACAATATGGTTAGTATTGAAAAATCACTTAACTGTTGAAGTGGCTAACATTTGTGTGCTGGGTATGTTTTTTGCTGGTATTAAAATAGAAAATAAATATATCCCCCTATACTATGGTATGTATGAACATGTACAAGGACAATTGCTTTTTATTCTTCTTGAACTTATCATCATTGCATGTCTCATGACATATGTTGTATATCATTCTAACAAAACCGATTATTTATAAAAGGAGCTTTATCATGTCTATAATTGAATTGAATGCAGTTACGAAAGTAATTAGAAAGCAAACTGTATTGGAAGATATAAATTTGTCATTAGCAAAAGGAAAAATCATTGGCTTTGTTGGTCATAATGGATCTGGAAAAACGATGCTTTTTCGAGTGATAGCTGGTTTGGTGAAACCAAGTGCTGGTGAGGTAATAGTATCTAATCAAATTTTGCATAAACAAATTTCTTTTCCTAAAAGTATTAGCGTACTTTTAGAGAAACCTGCTTTTTTAGAGCAATACAGTGGTTTTGATAATCTCAAGTTTCTCGCTGATATACAAAAGAGAATAGATGATCAACAAATTAGACAGGTAATTGACAGTGTTGGGCTGAATCCTGATGATAAAAGAAGTGTTAAAACATATTCTTTAGGTATGAAACAAAAATTAGCAATTGCTCAAGCTATTATGGAAAAGCCAGACATTATCTTATTAGATGAACCAATGAACGGATTGGATGAAGATGCAGTGGAAAATGTTTATCATTTAATTAGAGCAGAAAATGAAAGAGGTGCCACTGTTTTATTAACATCACATCATAAACAAGATATTGAGAAATTATGCGATGTAGTATATAAAATGAATTCAGGAAAAATAGAAACTACAGATTAATTTTGAAAAAATAAGTAAGGGAATCACGTTTTATGTGGTTCTCTTTTTTGGTTAGTATTTATGAAGATTGAATGATTCTATACCATACAGAATAAACATTAAGGTATGGTATTCAGTGAATACAAGAGAATAGACATTTAAATGAGTTAAGGGGGTCATTCGATTGAAAAAACTTTGCCGGGAAGTCTGGATTGAAGTCAATCTTGATGCGATTAAAAGAAATATCGAAGCCATTCAAGCGCATATTCCAAAGAAGAGTAAGATCATGGCTGTCGTGAAGGCGAATGCTTATGGACACGGTTCAGTGGAGGTAGCGCGGCAGGCACTAGAAAGCGGTGCGACAGAACTTGCAGTTGCTAGCTTAGAAGAAGGGATTGTATTGCGAAGAGCAAAAATAGAAGCACCTATTCTTGTGCTTGGATTTACACCGCTCGATTGTGTGAAAAGGGCCGCAGCCTGGAGAATCGATCTCTCCGGCCTTCGAGAAGACTGGATTGCTCAAGCAAATGAGATCTTAGCGGAAGAAGAAAGCCAGCGCCAGCTTGGGATTCATGTCAATGTTGACACAGGGATGGGGCGATTAGGTGTACGGACAAAGGAAGAGCTGTTAGCGGTTGTGAAGGCGCTTGAAAAGAGTGAAAACCTGAGGTGGGATGGAATATTTACGCATTTCTCTACTGCGGATGAGCCTGATCCTGATTTTACGTTGCTGCAGCACAGCATCTTCATTGATTTTCTTCGGTTTTTGAAAGAAGAAGGGATCAAACTGCCGACCGTACATATGAACAATACAGCTGCTTCGATTGCGTTTCCTGAATTTAGTGCCGATATGATCCGGCTTGGTATCGGACTGTATGGATTGTATCCCTCGCAATACATTGAAAGCTTAGACGCTGTTCAGCTAGAGCCCGCTCTCAGTTTAAAAGCAAGAATTGCGTTCGTGAAGAAAATGGTGACAAAGCCAAGAACCGTCAGCTATGGGGCAACCTATGTAGCAAAGCCTGACGAAGTCATTGCGACCATACCGATTGGCTATGCAGATGGGTACTCACGTGCTTTATCCAATCGAGGGTTTATGCTTTTCCGCGGAGAAAGAATGCCGATTGCGGGCCGAGTCACAATGGATATGACCATGATCAGCTTAGGAGAGATGAAAGCAAAGCAAGGCGAGGAAGTCGTCATTTATGGCCGTCAAAAGGGCGGAGAAATTTCTGTTGATGAAATTGCTGAAATGCTCAATACGATTAACTATGAAGTCATTGCAACATTAAGCCGCCGTGTTCCAAGGTTTTATCGTCGAGGCGGGAAGATTATTAAAATATCGACGCCGGTGATGTATGTGTGAAGGTAAGGACGGCATGAAATTGCAAAAAGCCCCTTTATATGGCAAGGGGGCTTTTGAGTTTCATATCTTATTTCGGCTTAAGCTCGATACTCTTTATCTAAAATAAGAATTGGTTTAATCGTAGATCCATTTTTAGAATCTTCAAAGGCTTGTTCAATCTCTTCTAATTCGTAGAATTTTGCTAGTTTCTCAACTGGGAATTGTCCATTTTTAAAGAACTTGACTAGTTTAGGAATGAATAGTTGAGGAACGGCATCTCCTTCTATCACACCTTTTAACGTGAGCGCATTGAGCATGAGATCATTTGTCACATTAAACGTTAAATCGCGCTTTCCTACTGCTACTGTTGCACAAGTTCCTTTGACACGCAGGCAGTGAAGAGCAGCTAACGTGACTTCTGGTACTCCAGTTGTTTCAAATGAGTAATGTGCTCCTTTTCCTTCTGTGATTTCCTTAACTTTTTCAGCTGGATTCTCATGTTTACTGTTGATGACATGTGTTGCACCTAATTCTTTTGCTAGCTCAAGGCGGCTATCATGGATATCAACGGCAATAATCGGATCACAGCCTGCAATTTTTGCTGCCATTAACCCACTTAAACCAACAGCGCCTGTACCGAACACAACAAAGCTTGTACCTGGAGCTGGAGCAAGTGAATTTAAGACAGTACCGCTCCCAGTCATTAAGCCGCAGCCAAATGGTCCTAAATAACGTAAATCAGTTTCTTTGTCTACTTTCACCACATTTTTCTCATCAACCGTTGCATATGTACCAAATGACGATTGACCAAAAAATTGTGATACATCTTGATGCTCATGTGTATGGATAGGCGTTTCATTATGTTTATTACGACCAGAAAAATTTAGTGGAATCATGTTTTCACATCCACCAGCGTTCCCGTCAAGACAATTATGGCAATGACCGCAATAAGCGAAACCAAGTACAACGTGGTCTCCTTCTTGAACGGTTGTGACATTAGAACCTGCTTTCACGACTATGCCAGAGCCTTCATGTCCTAATAAAGCAGGACGTGGAACAGGGAGCGTGCCATCTAATACAGTGGCATCCGTATGACAAACGCCAGATGCAACGATTTTGACAAGCACTTCATCTGCTTTTGGATCATCTAGTAATAGTGTTTGTTTCTCGAAATCTTTTTCATTTGTTGTGACCATCGCTTGAATTTCCATATCATGTGCCCTCACTTTTTGTATAGTATGATATTCTGAAGAAAGATTAGATCAAATGTCACAAAAAATTCATTTCTTTATGACTAAGTTGATTGTAGGACGAAAGATTTTCCGTTTCAATCAGCAAAAAATCTTTTTTGTATAGGTTTTCAACACAAATGAATTTATGTATCTCTAATCAACATTTTTTAAAAAGTGTCTAAAGGAGGGGCCCATGATCAAAAAAGAGGATCGCCGTGTTGAGCGAACAAAAGAAACACTTCGTCAAACATTCAAAATACTAGTAAAAGAAAAAGGATATTCGCATGTAAAAGTGAAGGATATTGTGGAAAAGGCAAACTATAATCGGACGACGTTTTATGTACATTATGAAAGTAAAGATGAATTAGCAGCAGATGTTATTCACCGGGAAATGGTCGATTTCGAATATGAATTTTGTAAGCCGACTCGTGAAAATCCACTGTTGGATTTAACTCGCATGAAACCAGAAGGCACTGATGTATTTCAATATATCGTTGAAAATCGCGACTATTATGATTTATTAGTGATGGAAGACCGAATTCCCCACATACAAGAACAATTGCTGAAGAAAATACAATATATCTTCAAAAATAGAATGTCATTTGTGAGTGATCAGTATGAAGAAATCAACGACAGTTATTTTGTCCAGTATCGTTCATACGGGATCTTTGGTTTTATCATTGAATGGATCAGAAATGACTACAATGCATCTCCCTCAGAAATGGCACGCCGCATTATCAATTTATTATATATTCAGTCCTCACTTATGATTCAGTTGAAAGATGAAGAAGCGATTATGAAAAGGTGATGCTTAGGCCGCATCTCTAGCGCACAACATTTTGAATGTATATAAAGTTTTGTTTAAAACTTCTTTAAATTGTAAACTTTGTAAAAAACAGCACGATAAAAGGAGGGAACATAACGAGTTGGAGGAATAGAAAATGAAAAAAAGGTTTTTATTATTTATCACGGTACTCCTATTAATGAGTACTCTTAGTCCATTTAAAGCAAATGCAGAAAATTCAATTGGATGGACGAAACGAGCTGATTTACCAGAAGAACGTATTAATGCTGGTGTGGGAGTCGTTGATGGGAAGATTTATGTATTTGGTGGAGCAAGTGAAATAAATAAGTTGAATAACCAAACATTTATGTATGATCCAAAAAAAGATGTTTGGGAAGAGAAAGCCAGTATGCCAAGAAATAGAACAGGCGGTACTTACGCTACTGTAGGTAAAAAAATCTATCTAATAGGTGGAATTAATGAAGAGACAGAAGTAGCTTATAACACTATAGATATTTATGATGCAGAACTTGATCAGTGGGCTGAAGAGCCGATTCGAATTCCAAGAGAGCCGGTTTTTTCAGCTTATAGTAAAGGAACTTTACAAGCAGTTGCAGTGAAAGAGAAGATATATATTGTATCTTCAAAAAACTCATATAAAAATAATGTCTATGAATACAATACAACCTCTGGTGAATGGAAGAGCTTGGACTCCTCAGGCTTACCATCTCGAAATGGGAGAGCCATTTCTGCAATTGACGGAAAAATATATGTTGCAGGTGGCGAAAATTCGATAGGGCATAGTAGAGAAAAGTATTTGTTTCAGTATGATATTGCAACAGATACTTGGAAGAGACTTATTGATGTTCAGTTAACAACTTATACATATGAACCCTCCTATGAAACTTACAACGGCAAGTTCTTTATTATTGGTGGGCAATTATATGGTGATAGTTCGAAAAATATGGTAAACAAAGTTCAGATTTTCAATCCAAAAGATGGCCAATTTAAAAATTCAGCATATGATTTACCAGAAGGTAGAGTATCAGCTGTCGCAGCAATTGTTGATGACCAATTGTATGTCATTGGCGGACGTAACTATTCGGAATCTATGAGACATCTTTCTGTAAAAAGTGATTACAGATCCGTGATTTCTATTTCATTAAAAGACTTACAAGTGACTGAGGATGAAAAAAAACCGGATGATGGGATAGCAGAAGACCCAAAGGATCAAGATGGGACAAAGCCTGGTGATGGAACAACAGAAGAGCCGAAAGATCAGGACGGGACAAAGCCAGGTGATGATACAACCGAAGAACCGAAAGATCAGGACGGAACAAAGCCAGGTGATGGTACAACAGAAGAGCCAAAAGATCAGGACGGAACAAAACCTGGTGATGGATCAACCGAAGAACCGAAAGATCAGGATGGAACAAAGCCAGGGAAAGAATCAACAAAAGGTATACTTTCAATTACTATGATAAACGGACTGCAAAAGGATTATCTGCTCTCAATGAAAGAAATCAACAATTTTCTTAACTGGTACAAAGAAAGAAGCTTTGGAATTGGGATGAACTTCTATGAAATCAATGATGAGCATAATAAAGGGCCTTTTACAAGTAAGAAGGATTATGTGGTGTACCAAAATATCCTAATGTTTGATATCAAACAATACTGATATTCATATAATGGAAAAACTGCTGGTGAAAGATCAGTAGTTTTTGTTTTTGTGAAATTGTTAAAATTAGGACTAATGTCATTAAAAATGCGTTATTTTTTAAAAAATCTGTTAAACATCCTATAACCATATCCGATATTAAAATTGTCAGGGTTGATAAGCCCTAGAACGAAGGACTTTTTTCAGACAAGGACGTCTGTCAGGTCCCACATACATGGAGGTAATAGGAAATGAGAATTAACCACAATATCGCAGCACTTAACACATTAAACCGTTTATCTGCAAACAACGGTGCGAGCCAAAAGAACATGGAGAAACTTTCTTCTGGTCTTAAAATCAACCGTGCAGGAGATGACGCAGCAGGTCTAGCGATTTCTGAAAAAATGCGTGGACAAATCCGCGGATTAGAAATGGCTTCAAAAAACGCACAAGATGGTATCTCACTTATCCAAACAGCTGAAGGTGCATTGACTGAAACTCATTCAATCCTTCAACGTGTACGTGAGCTTGTTGTTCAAGCTGGAAACACGGGTACACAAGACGATACAGATCTTGGTGCAATTCAAGAAGAAATCAAGAACCTTGTCCAAGAAATTGGTAATGGTTCTGAGAAAAATGGTATCTCTGATCGTACTGAGTTCAACGGTAAAAAATTGTTGAATGGTGCTTTCGCTAATGGTACAGCTACTTTAACTTTCCAAATCGGTGCAAATAAAGCACAAAAATTAGATGTAAATATCGAAGCAATGTCTTCTGATAAAATTGGTGCTACTCAACCAGATGGAACTCTTGTAACTGGTCAAGCGGTCTCTAACATTGATGTTACACAATTCGCTGCTGCTACACCAACACTTACATTTGATCAGCAACTAGACATCGTAGATGGTGCAATCAAACAAGTTTCAAATCAACGTTCTAAACTAGGTGCGGTTCAAAACCGTCTAGAGCACACGATCAACAACCTTGGTGCTTCTGGTGAAAACTTAACAGCTGCTGAGTCTCGTATTCGCGACGTTGACATGGCGAAAGAAATGAGTGAGTTCACTAAGAACAACATTCTTTCTCAAGCTTCACAAGCAATGCTTGCACAAGCGAACCAACAGCCACAAAACGTACTTCAATTACTTCGTTAATGACAGGCCCCTTTATGGGGCTTTTTTGTTTTGTTCCTATTCAATTTAATACAGGTTATGTGCTCATCACTTGAACGAAGAGAATAATAGAAATCTATTTAAAACTAAATGGTGAATAAAGATATGTAAAATCGATCAATATATATTAAAAAATGTTAAACTTCCTATGAAATAATCCGATAAAAGAATTGTCAGGGTTGATAAGCCCTAGAATAAAGGACTTTTTTCAGACAAGGATGTCTGTCAGGTCCCACATACATGGAGGTAATAGGAAATGAGAATTAACCACAATATCGCAGCACTTAACACACTGAACCGTTTATCTGCAAACAACGGTGCGAGCCAAAAGAACATGGAGAAACTTTCTTCTGGTCTTAAAATCAACCGTGCAGGAGATGACGCAGCAGGTCTAGCAATCTCTGAAAAAATGCGTGGGCAAATCCGCGGATTAGAAATGGCTACTAAGAACGCACAAGACGGTATCTCTCTTATCCAAACGGCTGAGGGTGCATTGACTGAAACTCACTCAATCCTTCAACGTGTTCGTGAACTAGTGGTTCAAGCTGGAAACACGGGTACACAAGACGATACAGATCTTGGTGCAATTCAAGAGGAAATCAAGAACCTTGTCCAAGAAATTGGAAATGGTACTGATAAAAACGGTATCTCTGATCGTACAGAATTTAACGGAAAGAAATTACTTGACGGTACGTTCAGCGCAGCTGGTGCTACACCAAAATCATTAACTTTCCAAATTGGTGCAAATAAAGCACAAAAATTAGAAGTTAATATTGAAGCAATGTCTTCTACAGCACTTGGTGCGGTTGATCCCGGTACTGGTGCTCTTATTGCAGACCACGCAGTAGCTGACATCGATGTAACACAATTCGCTGATCCGACTGCTACTGGCGCACTTTCTTTTGATGATCAATTAGATATCGTTGATGGAGCGATCAAACAAGTATCTGACCAACGTTCTAAACTCGGTGCAGTTCAAAACCGTCTAGAGCACACAATCAACAACCTTGGTGCTTCTGGTGAAAACTTAACAGCTGCTGAGTCTCGTATCCGCGACGTTGACATGGCGAAAGAAATGAGTGAGTTCACAAAGAACAACATTCTTTCTCAAGCTTCACAAGCAATGCTTGCACAAGCAAACCAACAACCGCAAAACGTACTTCAATTACTACGTTAATGAAGAGCCCTATATGGGGCTTTTTTTGTTTCCTAACTTCATACAGTTCATAAAACTGAATATGTTAAAATGCGATAAAAAATATTAAAGAATGTTAAACTTCCTATAAAATAAACCGATAATACACTTGTCAGGGTATATAGACCCTAGAAAAAAGGACTTTTTTCAGACAAGGACGTCTGTCAGGTCCCGCATACATGGAGGTAATAGGAAATGAGAATTAACCACAATATCGCAGCACTTAACACATTAAACCGTTTGTCTGCAAACAACGGTGCAAGCCAAAAGAACATGGAGAAACTTTCTTCTGGTCTTAAAATTAACCGTGCAGGAGATGACGCAGCAGGTCTAGCAATCTCTGAAAAAATGCGTGGACAAATCCGCGGACTAGAAATGGCTTCTAAAAACGCACAAGACGGTATCTCTCTTATCCAAACAGCTGAAGGTGCATTGACTGAAACTCACTCAATCCTTCAACGTGTTCGTGAACTAGTGGTTCAAGCTGGAAACACGGGTACACAAGACGATACAGATCTTGGTGCAATTCAAGAGGAAATCAACAACCTTATCAAAGAAATCGGTGGCGGAACGGATGGAAATGGAATTTCTGATCGTACTGAATTCAACGGTAAAAAATTGTTGAATGGCGACTTTGAAACAGATACATTAACATTCCAAATTGGTGCAAACAAAGCTCAAAAATTAGATGTGAACATCAAAGCGATGTCTGCTGATAAAATTGGAACAGATCCAACTGACGCTACTAAAACAGTATCTGCTATTAAAGTAACTGATTTTGCAACAACTAGTTTCGATGATCAACTAGATATCGTTGACAATGCAATTAAACAAGTTTCAGATCAACGTTCTAAACTTGGTGCAGTTCAAAACCGTCTAGAGCACACAATCAACAACCTTGGTGCTTCTGGTGAAAACTTAACAGCTGCTGAGTCTCGTATCCGTGACGTTGACATGGCGAAAGAAATGAGTGAGTTCACAAAGAACAACATTCTTTCTCAAGCTTCTCAAGCAATGCTTGCACAAGCGAACCAACAGCCACAAAACGTACTTCAATTACTACGTTAATGAAAGGCCCCTTGATGGGGCTTTTTTTTTATGCTGTTTTTTCCTTCACATTTTCTCCAGTCTTATGATTCTTAAATCCCTCTGATAAATCATGAAAAATGACCTTTAAATTTGGCATACTCTAGCGAAACAATCATAATGAATAAGACTTTTTCCTTATTTATTCCTTTTTTGTTAAACATATTCCATTAAAGTTCGATAAATGGATTGTAAGGCTTACAAAAAAATTCTAATTTAGAACTTTTAGACATGGATGTCTAATTGGTTCAAACACATGGAGGTCATTTAATATGAGAATTAACCACAATATCGCAGCACTTAACACACTGAACCGTTTGTCTGCAAATAATGGAGCAGGGCAAAAGAACATGGAGAAGCTTTCTTCTGGTCTTCGTATCAACCGTGCAGGAGATGACGCAGCAGGTCTTGCGATTTCTGAAAAAATGCGTGGACAAATCCGGGGGTTAGAAATGGCGTCTAAAAACGCACAAGATGGTATTTCTCTTATTCAAACAGCTGAAGGTGCATTAACTGAAACACATGCGATTCTTCAACGTATGCGTGAGTTGACAGTTCAAGCGGGTAACGTAGGTACACAGCAGACTGAGGATTTAACGGCGATTCAAGATGAGATTAAAGCACTTGTTGAAGAGATTGATGGTATCTCAAGCCGCACAGCATTTAACGGAAAGAACCTTTTAAATGGAGATGTTACAGACGGATTCCAATTCCAAATTGGTGCGAACAAGGAACAACATATTATTGTTGAAATTGGTAAAATGGATGCAGAAACATTAACAGTTAAAGATATTGATGTAAGTGTTGATGGCTTCAATTTCGATACTGAAATTGAAAAAATCGATGCGGCAATCGGCGCTGTATCTAAACAACGTTCATCACTTGGGGCGGTCCAAAACCGTCTAGAGCACACAATCAACAACCTTGGTGCTTCTGCTGAAAACTTAACAGCTGCTGAGTCTCGTATTCGCGACGTTGACATGGCGAAAGAAATGAGTGAGTTCACTAAGAACAACATTCTTTCTCAAGCTTCACAAGCAATGCTTGCACAAGCGAACCAACAGCCACAAAACGTACTTCAATTATTACGTTAATTAAAAGCCCCCGTTGAGGGGCTTTTTTTATGTTGATTTTAGCAATTGATGTAATTGAAAGTCTGGAACGGCTTCATAGAAGAAAGCTCGATTTAATTCATCATTCTTTTGATCCCACCTATGCCACCAGTGGCCGACCTCACCAGTGGAGTCAGCTTGAATCATGTCTTGCAGCTGCTCTAGGTTGATGATTTTTCTCGGTTCTATTAAGAATGAATGCATACGATGATATGCCTCAAGGTATTTAGTTTGTTTTGTTTGAACGGCATATTGTACATAATAATTGAAAAATTCTTGTACAAATGTCAGATGCGGAATGGGGGTTCCTTTTAATTCGACGCCTTCCCAAGCCATATCCGCAATTGCACAAAGCCACCAGCCAAGCTCATTGGCGTGCTGCATTTGTTGTAAGGTATGCCGTTCAAAAGAAATAAGCCCATCTTCTTGTGCTTGTTTGAGCATACGCTCAAGTGTCTGTGCCTCAAGAGCTGCCTTTGTCATTCCCTGACCATGTATTGGATCTAATGTGCATAAGGCATCACCCATGACCAATAAGCCGCTTGGCCAATCTTCCATTTGTTCATAGTGGTTTCTGACACAAGCCGGAACTCTAAATCCTTTTGGTTCCGTATAGGGAATTAAATGAGTGATGGCTTCTGCTATCGAGGGATTGGTCAGCGTAGTGGTCTCTTCATCAAACTGATCAGCGTCCGTTGTTGGATAATGAGAGCCGCCAGCTGCTGAGAGAAGAACCGCTGCTAAATCATGATCTACTCGTTCAAACAGTCCTGTTGGAATTTTCTTATTTGGCTGTCCAACGATGACCATTGGTTCCAGATTCGGTGCCTCAGGTGGTATTTGGTAGTATCTTGTGCTATAGCCAAGAGACAAGATTAGCTCATCTGTCTGCGGCAAGGTTCGTCCTGCGCTTTTCAGCCATTTTGGCAATTTAGACATTCTTCCAGACGTATCAATGACTAAGTCCGCACTTATTTTGTTGATGATTCCAGGCTTTATCCTCCGATCTTTGACCTGTAATCCACTCACTTTAGTCGTTTCTTCTTCAAAAAGAAGAGCGATCGCTTCATGTTTTTCTAAAAATTGAACACGTTCCTCGCATAACATTCTTTGCATCAGCACCCACTCTAGCATGGCACGTCGTGTGACAGCTGTTTCTTCAGTATCGGTGAGTACTAACTCGCCATCTTTTGTCATAAATCGAGATGTCTGATGCCATGTGTTGTACCCGCCCAATTCGAGTAATTCTTTTGTATAACCAGGAAATAGACGTTCCACTATTTTTTTGCCTAGTGGCAGCATTCTATGTGGATGAAAAGCTTGAGGCGTGCCAAGACGATTCTCAGGAGCGTCTGGCAATTCGTCCTTTTCAATAATCAATACTTCAAGGTAAAAACTTGATAAAACCTTTGCAGCGAGCATTCCCGTTATTCCGCCTCCGATGACGATCGCCCGCTCATACTTCATGGGTTGTGTCACAACATGCGCCTCCAGTGAATATATAAAATGGTTACATGACCATTTCATCATATGTTGATTTTCTAAGTATAGCAAATTCTCGTTTTTTTGAATATAGAAAGGAATTGGCATACTTTTTACTCGTAAATATGAAAAAAACTTCAATCTTGATCATTATTTTTAAAAAATAATGATCAAATTTAAGAGGAATGACCGATAAATATATTAAGGGGGTAGAGAGAATGGATATACTACAGAGTATTGTAACCGCAGTACCTTATATGATGAAGATTTTAAAAGATGAAGTGACGATGGGGGTCATTGATCGAGAAAAATTCTTGCTGTATTTGCCATCAAAAGATGTGGATTTTCAAATACGGACAGGAGATCCTATTAAACCAGATGATCAGAATATGAAAAATGCGCTTAGAGGAGAAACATCAACTACATTCGTACCTGAATCGGTGTATGGGACGCCTTTAAATGCAATGGGATTGCCGATTTTCGATGAAAATCAACAAGTCATTGGTGCAATCGCTTTAGGTTTTCCGCTTAAAAATCAAATAGAGCTTGAGGCGTATATGGAGTCATTGAACGACATCATTCAAAGTATTCAAGAAAAAGTACATGTGGTGGCGGCTCATTCAGAAGAGCTCTCTGCGACAAGTGAGGAAATGACATTCCAAACACAGCAAACACTTGAAAGTTCGAAAAAAACTTCAGATATTACAAAAATGATCAAAGGTATCTCTAAGCAAACGAGTTTGCTAGGATTGAATGCTTCAATTGAAGCGGCCAGGGCAGGGAAAGAGGGAGCGGGTTTTAGTGTGGTAGCGAGCGAGGTTCAAAAGCTCTCAAGCGAAACCTCACGTGCAACGGAAAATATAGAAAGCTCATTGCAAGGGATTTCCTCTAATATACATACATTACTTGAGAGTATGGGCCATATGAAAGGGTCATCTTCAGAACAAGCTTTATTAGTGACGGAGTTTAGTGAAATTGTAGATAGGTTGACGACGGTTAGTAAAGAAATGAAAGAATTTATGCAAAAGGTGATGTCAACGTAAAAAACGAATCCAAAAAGGGTTCGTTTTTTTTGCTGGCACGTTATTTTCTATTTTTCTGATCAAAGCGATAATCGTATGTTTCACCTTTGACCACATTTAAAAACTCATGTCCAATTTGTACGAGCTGTGCATTTTCCCATTTGATCAGAGGATCTTTATCAGGGTACTTCCAGTAGATTGTTTTCTTATGATGGGTGAGTTTGTTTTCAATTTCGGCTCTGACCGCATTCTCTTTTAGCTTTCCTCCGCTATGTCGATACGTGTTAATGGTATAGGTTCCATCAGGTGATGATATCGAGCGGATGAATGTGCCGTGAGACACGCCTTGAAGAGAGAAGCATTTCCAGTAAATAATTCCGGCGAAGCTAAGACATAAGATGGCAAGGATGATGGTGGTTTTCTTTTTAAACATGAATTCCTCCAGGTGTAGATCGCAATATTCTAATATATGAGAGAGATTACAAAAAGATTCATATAGTCCAAAAGTTCTATTCATTTCAATTATCGGTCATTTTTTCTCAACATTCAACAGTTAGCCCGTAAAGATAAGGAAAATTTAAGGATGCATTCAGATCACACTGGTTATTCGAAAACACTTTACAAAAGAATTTGCGATCAGTAGACTTATGCTCATATAGAGAAATGGGGCAGATGGAATGAATCAAATCATAGATACGTATCAAAATTATGAAGAGCTTTCCGCTCATGAAAGAAAAGGGATCGACTATCAAATTCTTCATCAGCGGAAAGGGGATCAGCTTCTCGTCCTGTCACCTCATGCGGGAGGAATTGAATCTGGTGTGAGCGAGCTGGTCCATGAAGTAGCAACCGATTATTCTATGTATTTATTCGAGGGCCTTAAAGTGAAAGGCAATCATGTTCTTCATATTACGAGCACACGTTTTGATGAGCCGATTTGTCTTTCTCAAGTGCATACACATCATTATACGTTTGCACTCCACGGCTATGGAGAAACAGACATCCTACAAACTTTAGTTGGCGGTACTGACAGGGAAAAAGCTGCTGAAACAGTGAAGTGTCTCACACAAAATGGCTTCCATGCCTTACTTCTATCTGAATCGGATCAATTTGCTGGAACACATCCTCAAAATATTAATAATCAATGCCTCACAGGAAAAAGTGTTCAAATTGAAATTAGCCAAGCTCAGAGAAGAGCTTTCTTTCAAGACTTTAGGCGGAGCCGTAGACGTGATACACAAACCGAACAATTTTATCAATACACAAATGTACTGAAACAAGTGTTAAGCCTTTATGAATAAACTTCTGACGTCACGTGTGCTGACGCTTTTGTTTGATACGCAGCTTCATTTTCTGCGACCTTGCCGGCTCTCATTAAATAAGAAGTAAATTCTTTTTGAAATTGAATGCCGGCTCTTCGCTGTTCAAATAGAGCAAGCCGTTTTTCAGCAAAAGCCCGAGTGACATGAAATGTTTGAGCAATATGCAAAATGGCTTGCTGCCTAAGGTTTGGGAGCGTCATTTGCAGCAGCATAAAAGTCGGAACACAAAAGTGATACATGAATTGTTTTGCTTGAAACTCTTGCAGTTCTCGAAAGAGCTTGTGCATGTTAAAGTGGTTGCCTGTATGCTTTAGCACATGACAAAGCTCGTGGGCGAAATCCTGCCACTGTTCTTCTGACGATAAGGCTCTGTTTAAAATAATACTGTAAAGACCTTGATGTTTGATCATCATGCTGCCAGTATCCTCGTAGTGTACCCATACATGAAATTCAGCGGCGATCCTATGCATGTCTACATAGGCAGGACCGCTTATTTGCAGTTGAGTGTATAACCGTTTAATATCTTCTTCTAAATGGGTTAAAAAATAAGTCATGTCAAAACCTCCATACAAACGTATGTTCTATTTTTGCCGTAAAAGAAAAGTCCATATAGGACTAAATGGCTAATAAAGCTATCGCTTACTTTTTATATCGGCTTGTTTTTAACAATTTTAACATAAAATCAAAGAAAATTGGAAGTTTTTCCTGTTTTTATTCTGTTTTTTTATAAAGATAAAATGGCGATTGAATTCAAATTTTACCATAGTCTTATGACGAAAACAAACAAATTTGTCTTACGTTTGCCACCGATTGATGAGCAAGATCAAACATCAATTTAGCAAAAAGGAGTGCAAAACATGGTACAAATTTATCAAGATTTTATTCCAGTTGGAAACGGAAATCGGCCAGGATATGCTATGACGCCGCTTTATGTAACTGTGCATAACACAGCCAATACATCTAAGGGAGCTGACGCAAAAAGTCATGCGGCATATGTCAAACGCTCAACAACAGAGGTAAGCTGGCACTTCACAGTGGATGACAGAGAAATTTTTCAGCATCTCCCTTTAAATGAAAATGGGTGGCATGCTGGGGATGGACATGGAGATGGCAACCGAAAATCGATTGGCATTGAAATTTGTGAAAACGAAGATGGAAACTTTCAACAAGCTGTCAAACATGCCCAGTGGCTTATTCAAAAGCTTTTAAAAGAACATGGCATTCCATTAGCAAATGTGGTGACGCATCAGCATTGGTCAGGAAAAACATGTCCACGTCTGCTGCTAGCTACATGGGATGAATTTAAAAGAGGAATTGAGACTGCAGGTGATCCGGAAACGGTGATCACATATGTGGTGAAAAGCGGGGATACGCTAACGAGTATTGCCAAAGCCCATGGTGTCACAGTGAGTGATTTACAGACATGGAATCAGATTAGTGACCCGAACATGATTCGAGTTGGACAAGTTCTCAAGATTTATCATGCAGAAGAAAAGCTCAGTTATGAACTGCCGGATGGGGTGTTAAAGGTGACATCACCTCTGACAAAAGGGGAGCATGTACGTCTCGTCCAAAAAGCGCTTGCTGCTGTGTATTTTTATCCTGACAAAACAGCTGCAGATAAGGGCATTGATGGCGTTTATGGGGAAAAAACAGCCAATGCCGTCGCGCGATTTCAACTGATGAATGGTCTAACAAGTGATGGAGTATACGGTCCTAAAACAAAAGTGAAGTTGCTTCAACTATTAAATCAGTGAGTCTTTCTTTTTGGCCGCTTGAATGACGGCTTCACTTTTTTCATGTAATCGGCAGATATAAGGGGATGGCTTAAATTCAGCAAACTGAACATACCTCAATTGTTTAAGTTTCTTTTTCATATTGGCACCTCAATCGTTGCAGCAGTTGGTTTTATTGTATGCAAGTAGATGTGAAAACGGAAGTAGGACGCGGATGATGTTCCGCGTCCTTTAGTGTAATCAAGCTTTTTTATTTTTATACTCATCTAGGAGCTGTTCATTCTTTTTGAAAATACGCTCCGTATGGGGACTTACTTTGTAATCAGCCATACTAATATGGCGCTTTTTCTTTAAAATCTTAAATGGGTTTTTCTTGCGATTGTTATTATCCCCTTGAAGTGCGTGTTCCATCTTCATCACCTTCCTCTTCGTCAGGCAAGATTAGGTCATAAATCGTTGTAAGTGAAGTCATTAATAAATAGTCGAATTCAGTGACAATATCCTCAGAGGTCAGCTTAATCACAAAGTGTGCATCCGCTACTGAAAACGGGATGAGAACCAATTTGCCGTAATCATCGTAATACACTTCCTGCCTGTCAAGCTTTGCTTGAATGAGCGCTCTCTGATCAAGTGTCCGCAGCAGGTCATCTTTTTGCTCCTGCGTATCATAAGGACAAAGAACTGCTTGAATATTCATTTTTTCTGCAAAAGAATAGATCAGTCGTTCAATTCCCTCTATATAAGCTTCTATACTTCCATAATATACATGGATCGGTTCGTTTTTCAATAGGTATTGGTACGTTTTTAGTTTATTGAGGTAAGAATGAAGCAGGTCGTTATTTTGTTCTAGGAGTTGATGGGTGTCGGTTTCAAGTTCATGATTACCGAGTTTTTTAATATAGGAGCTGAGGAAAATAAAGGCATCAGTTAATGCGAAAAAAACAGCAATAATCAGGTAGTGCATCCAATCGGTGAAGATTGAAGCAGGGTCATATGTCCAGTACACAACAGCACCCGCTACATAAATCCAATACCACGTTTTACGAATCGCAAACATCTTTTCTTTTACTTTTTGTTCAAAGCGCCATACCGCAAATACATATACAGCAAGAGCACCTAGCAATAACCAAACAGTCAATTGAAAAAATAATAGCATGTTCTTCTCTCCCATAGACAGATGGATACTTATTTATTTCTATGGATATGATTGGAAACCCTGCTTCATGAAAAAATGGCTTGCAGAAAAAGAGCATTTAAGAATGCAAACAAATAAAAAAAGACCTGTTAGACAGGTCTTTGATATTAGAGAATCGCATTTAACACAAAGTATATAAGTGCCCCTAGAGTTCCCGAAATCGGTAATGTGATCACCCAAGTGACAAGCATACGTTTTGCCGTACCCCAGTTGACTCCTTTTACTCTATGTGCAGAACCTACACCTAGAATAGAAGATGAGATCACGTGAGTGGTACTAACCGGTAAGTGAATAAATGTTGCACCGAAGATAATAGCTGCACCCGTTAAGTCTGCAGATACTCCGTTTACTGGACGAATCTTCATGATTTTACCGCCGACTGTTTTAATAATCTTCCAGCCGCCAATAGACGTACCAAGTCCCATTGCAAGCGCACAAGAGAATTGTACCCAGAAAGGAATGTCGTCTGTTGTATGCAAATTACCTGCAATTAAAGCCATCGTAATAATTCCCATCGCTTTTTGCGCATCGTTTGTTCCGTGAGTATACGATTGCAGTGCAGCCGTTAAAATTTGAACACGTCGGAATTGTTTATTTGTTTTTGCGAGATTGTTGTTTCGGAATATAATTTTGATAATGGTATACACGATATATCCCAAAACAAAAGCCAGGATAGGTGAAAGCAATAGTGCTTGAATGATTTTAATGAATCCCGAATAGTTTAAAGCGCCAAAACCAGCAGAGGCAATAACAGCTCCTGCAATTGACCCGATCAGTGCGTGTGAAGAACTACTCGGAATCCCGTAATACCAAGTAAGCAAGTTCCAAGTAATCGCTGCAATTAAAGCAGCCAAAATGACGACAGATCCGTTTTGAAGTGTAAAAGGATCTGCGATGTCTTTTGTAATGGACTTTGCCACACCTGTAAATGTCATTGCTCCTAAGAAGTTCATAAACGCTGCCATAATAATAGCATGTCTAGGCTTTAACGCCTTTGTTGAAACAGAAGTAGCAATGGCATTTGCTGTATCGTGGAATCCGTTAATGAAATCAAAAGCAAGTGCACAAATGACAATAAGTATGGTAAGGATGAGTAATGTATCCATGTTTAACTAACCCCGTTACGCATTCTTCATAATGATTGTTTCTAGATTGTTGGCAACACTTTGACAGGAATCTGCGATTTCTTCAAGTGTTTCGTAAATTTCTTTGTATTGAATGACCTTAATTGGATCTGTTTCTTTTCCAAACAAGTTCTTTAGTGATTTGCGGTGAAGATTGTCACAATTATGCTCAATCTCTTTAATTTTGATTGCGTGCGGATGAATATCTTTTAAGCGATTATCAGCCAGTAATTCAATAGTCGTTAAAATTTCTTTCGCACATTCTCTGATGTAGTGGCTGAATTTGTCGATATGTTCGTCAGAGCTTGTAATTGAATAAATTTCTAAAGTTGCTGAAAAATGCTCAATGCCGTCTAAAACATCGTCGAGGCTATTCGTCAATTGAAGAATGTCTTCACGTTCAATCGGTGTAATAAAGGCTTTATTCAGCTCTTTAATCATGGTATGAACATGATTATCACCTTTTGTCTCATATTCCTTCAATGTGTCAGAAAATTCTTTCAGAGTGGTTTGATTTGTTACTTTATAGCTAACAAAATACTCAGCAGTTTCATCTAAATTTTTAGCAATTTCCGTTAACAAGACGGAAAACTTGTCTTTTTTCCTTTTTAACATGTAAAAACCCTCCATTGTATAAATGAGACAATGCACACATCAAATAATTATATATTCTTTTGTCGAAAAAAAACAGGTGTAGTCGAAAATTTCTTCACTTTTTCTATTTGATCTTATTCTGACCTAAAGATGTGATCTCAACTCACCTTTTTCAGAAAGGGGAAAAGAAAGCAAAAAAGCGGACCATTTTTGGCACCGCTTAAACGTTAAGAAGCTGAATAAACAAGCTTAAACCGCTCACAAACAAGAAGCATATCTTCCTTAAATGTTAATCCGTACGGCTTAAGGGCTTCTGTGAAAAATTCTTCATGTTCTTTGTACCAATAGTCATATGAAAGGTCGCCTTCACCTTCTGCTTTTGCAAATGATTCAGGAACCTCATTCATTGGCATGATATCTACTTGCGTGATCTCTATGATGGCTTTTGGTTCCTCCCTGCTGTCCAAAATGACCGCATATTGACCGGGTTTTGGAAGAGGCTCTTGTTCTTTTTCGTAAAAAAGGTATCCAGAACAAGTGGCTGTTTTTTTTCCTTGTTGTACAAGGTCAAGCAAGTGATCTGGATCTGCGCCAAATGCCCAAGCAGAAACAGAGGTGTGATCAGGAGTTTTTTCTGATTTTTCTTCCCAATAAGATTCCCAAAATAAAGTGCTTTTGTGGTTCATCCTTTTTCCCCCTTTGTTATGAGTTTATTATATCGTGAAGTTTCCTACTTGGAAATCGTATGTCTTTATTACTACAAACTGTGCATGTCATATGTTTTGAAAACATGCGTTTTGTTTGGCAGATATAGGATGATAGAATGAAAAATTTTGAAATTTTAGAATAATCTATTGTATTCTGGTCAAGAAGTCGGTAAGGTCAAAGTAAGAATATGGAAGGGGTGTTGTTCATGAAACGCATTTCTCTAACTGTTTTGTCCATATGTCTGTTTGTTTTCTCGTTTTTCCTGCCGGTCAGCCAAGTCACTGCAAACGAAACTCATGGGAATAAAGTAGCTGTTGGCAAAGATGGTATGGTGGCTACTGCACATCCGCTTGCATCGGAGATTGGTGCTGATGTATTGAAAAAAGGTGGGAACGCAGTGGATGCTGCTGTTGCCATTCAATACGCACTTAACGTAACAGAGCCAATGATGTCTGGAATTGGCGGTGGCGGATTTATGATGGTTTATGATGGGAAGACAAAGGAAACATCCATCATCAATAGCAGAGAGCGAGCACCACAGGGCGCAACACCTGACATGTTTTTAACAGATGATGGAAAAGTGATTCCATTTACTGAGCGATCTACACATGGAAATGCGGTAGGTGTTCCAGGGACTGTAAAAGGTCTTGAAGCTGCATTAGATAAGTGGGGTACTCGTTCTATGAAGGAATTGATTGAGCCCTCCATTCAACTTGCAGAAGATGGTTTTGAAATTGACTCTGTCTTGGCAAAAGCGATTGATGATCATCAAGGAAAATTGAAAAAAACGGCCGCAGCGCCAATTTTTCTTCCAAATGATCAGCCGCTCGAAGAAGGAGATCTGCTTGTCCAGCCAGGTCTTGCAAAAACATTTAAACTCATTGCGAAAAAAGGAAGCAAAGCGTTTTATGAAGGAAAAGTAGCAAAGGCACTTGCAAATACAGTTCAAGATTTTGGCGGGACGATGACTTCAAAAGATATCAAACGTTATGAAGTCAAGACTGACAAGCCAATCTGGGGAGACTATAAAGGATATCAGCTTGCAAGCATGCCTCCACCAAGCTCAGGCGGGGTGTTTATGCTACAAATTCTCAAAATACTTGACCATTTTAACCTGTCTCAGTATGACCCCAAATCATTCGAAAAATATCAGCTGCTTGCTGAAACAATGCACCTCTCCTATGCTGACAGAGCCGCATATGCCGGCGACCCCGAATTCGTAGATGTTCCACTAAAAGGACTACTAGACGATGATTACATTTCAGAAAGAGCCTCTCTCATTCAACTAGATCAAATGAATCGCAGCCCGAAAGAAGGAGATCCTTGGGCATATGAGGATGAAAAAAATCCATCCCCAATTGTTCCTCAGCCAGAAGATAAAACCATTGGTGAGACGACCCATTTTACTGTTGCAGATCAGTGGGGAAATGTTGTGTCATTTACAACAACCATTGAACAATTATTTGGTACAGGGATACTTGTTCCAGAGTATGGATTTTTCTTAAATAATGAACTGACTGATTTTGATGCAAGACCTGGCGGGGCAAATGAAGTCCAGCCCAATAAACGTCCGTTATCAAGCATGACTCCGACAATCATTTTTAAAGATGGAGAGCCTGTTATGACTGTTGGGTCTCCTGGCGGAACGACGATCATTGCTTCTGTCTCACAGACGATTCTCAATTTACTTGAATATGACATGGAGCTTCAGGATGCGGTAGAAGAGCCAAGAATCTACACAAACAGCTTAACTTCGTATCGTTATGAAGTAGGTGTCCCTCTAGATGTAAGAACAAAGTTAAATGATATGGGTCACCAGTTTGGCAGTTCACCTATTGATATAGGGAATGTGCAAGCTTTACTGATTGATCGAAAAGCAGGGACATTTACTGGAGTAGCTGATTCAACGAGAAATGGAACTGCTGTTGGTGTCAATCTAAAGGTAGCTGCAGATCAATAGCATTTCCCGGGAAAAGAAGCGCCTCATCAAGAAGGCGTTTCTTTTTTCATTAAAATAAAAACACAGTTGACACCTGTGAATAGTTTGAATAATATATAGACTAACATCAATCATACATAGCTGATCGGACAACCGAAGGCTCTTGGCATTGACGTACAGGACTTTTTTGTACTTCAATCGCTGAGGGCCTTTTTTGCGTATAGAACTGAAAACGGCAAGGTTGGTGTCACTATTCAATGTGAAAGGGAGCGGATAACGTGAAAAAATGGATATGGATTTCTATTGCGATCACACTTTTCATCATCACAAGTGCTGCATGCTCAAATGCGAATGAAGCCTCAAATCAAAAGGGAAAGGTTGAGCTGTTGAATGTGTCATACGATCCTACACGTGAATTGTATCAGGAATACAATCAAGCCTTCCAGACTTATTGGAAAGACAAAACCGGTGAAGATGTGACGATACAGCAGTCTCATGGAGGGTCGGGTAAGCAGGGGAGATCGATTATTGATGGACTCGAAGCAGACGTGGCTACACTTGCTCTTGGATACGACATTGATGCCATTGCAGATCGAGGGCTACTTTCAAAGGATTGGCAAAAAGAATTTCCAAATCAGTCCACACCTTATACGTCTACTATTGTGTTTCTTGTGAAGAAAGGGAACCCCAAAAATATTAAAGACTGGGATGACTTGCTTCAGCCAGGTGTATCTATCATCACACCAAATCCAAAAACGTCAGGCGGTGCAAGATGGAATTATTTAGCCGCATGGGCATATGCCGATAAAACCTTTCATGGGGATGAAGAAAAAACGAAGGATTTTGTGAAAAAGTTATATGAACATGTCGAGGTGCTCGATTCAGGTGCTCGCGGCGCCACAACAACTTTTGTCGAGCGCGGTCTTGGTGACGTGTTAATTGCTTGGGAAAATGAAGCCTATTTGACACTGCATGAATTAGGTAAAGACAAATTTGAGATTGTCAGTCCCTCCATTAGTATTCTAGCAGAGCCGCCCGTTGCCGTTGTCGACCAAAATGTGAAACGAAAAGGAACAGAGAAAGTGGCAAAGGCTTATTTAGATTATTTGTATTCTAAAAAAGGACAGGAAATTGCGGCGAAAAACTATTATCGACCAAGAAATCAAGAAGTGCTAAACAAATATAAAGATCAATTTAAAGAGATTGATATGGTGACCATTGATCAGGCATTTGGCGGATGGCGAAAGGCGCAGAAAAGATTTTTTGATGATGGCGGATTATTTGATCAAATATATAGCGGACAAAAATAGGGGGCGACGTGATGAAGAAAGGCTATGCTGCCGCCAATAAAAGAAAACGTGTATTGCCTGGATTCGGGCTGAGCCTCGGAGTGACACTTGTTTATGTCAGTGCGATTGTCGTGATTCCTTTATCTATGGTATTTATTTGGACGGCTTCATTAGGAGCAGAAGGAATTTGGAATGTCTTTAGTGATGCGCGGGTGCTAAAGTCGCTGCAGCTTACGGTTACGACTTCTTTTGCAGCTGCACTCATCAATGCAGGTTTCGGTGTACTGATCGCATGGGTTCTCACGCGGTACTCGTTTCCAGGAAAGAACATCCTGGATGCCCTCATCGATTTGCCGTTTGCTCTTCCAACGGCAGTGGCTGGCATCGCTTTGACGACTCTTTATTCTCCGAATGGGTGGATTGGGCAATTTTTGCATGTGAAGGTGGCATACACCCCGCTCGGGATTATTTTGGCACTGATTTTTATTGGCATTCCATTTGTCATAAGAACGGTTCAACCGGTCATTGAGGGGCTTGAGCAGGAAGTGGAAGAGGCCGCAGCCATACTTGGTGCTACAAGAAAACAGACCTTTTTTCATGTACTGCTGCCTGCCTTGTTTCCAGCGGTAATGACTGGATTTTCTCTGGCATTTGCAAGAGCACTCGGTGAATATGGCTCCGTTGTGTTTATAGCGGGAAATATTCCGTTTAAAACAGAGATTACACCACTGATGATCATGTCTAAGCTTGAGCAGTATGATTATCAAGGTGCCGCAGCCATTGCCTGTTTCATGCTGCTCTTATCATTTGTCATTTTGTTATTGATTCACGGATTGCAGTGGTTTGTCGAGCGGAAAAAACAAGTGGAAGTGAGGTGAGACGATTGGAAAGGGAGCTTCTTAAAGAGCACCGCATCAAGTACAGGAGTCCTGTGACGGAATCAAAAGCGGTGAAGCGTATGTTGATTAGTGTGGTGTATGCTTTTTTGATTTTGTTTTTACTCATGCCGTTGATTGCTGTGTTTTCAAAGGCTTTTGAGAAAGGATGGAGTTCTTATCTTCTTGCCATCTCACATCCAGACACGCTTGCGGCAATTAAATTGACTGTTTTCATTGTGATGATCACATTGCCGCTTCAAATGATTTTTGGGATCAGTGCTGCTTGGCTCATCACAAAATTTCATTTCCCGGGAAAACGTTTGTTAACAACTGTCATTGATCTTCCGTTTGCGGTGTCACCTGTCATTGCAGGACTTGTATTTGTACTTTTATTTGGTTCAAATGGACTTTTAGGACCGTGGCTATTAGCAAATGGATGGAAAGTGATTTACTCTGTACCGGGGATGATTCTTGCGACCATCTTTGTGACATTTCCTTTTGTTGCGAGAGAATTAATTCCGTTTATGCAAAATGAAGGCATTCATGAGGAAGAAGCATCGCTTACGCTTGGTGCCAGTGGGTGGAAGACCTTTTTCCTTGTGACACTTCCAAATATAAAATGGGCCCTTTTTTACGGCGCCATTTTAGCAGGGGCTAGGGCAATTGGTGAATTTGGTGCAGTGTCGGTTGTATCTGGTCATATACGCGGAATGACGAATACGATGCCGCTTCATATAGAAATTCTATACAACGAGTATCAATTCCAAGCGGCTTTTGCTGTGGCCTCTCTCATGGCGTTTGTAGCGGTCATTACATTAATCATCAAGCAGATCATTCAGCAGAGAGATCACAGGCTTGGCAAGCGTTCAAAATGAATGGAGGGATCAGCCTTGGGGATTACAGCGAAACAAATATCAAAGCAATTTGGGCAGACGAAGGTTTTGCAAAACGTGGATTTGACGATCGAAAATGGGGAATTGATTTCCTTACTTGGACCGTCTGGGTCAGGTAAGACGACTTTATTAAGAATTATTGCAGGGCTTGATGATGCGAATACAGGGCAGATCTTATTTGGAGAACAGGATTATACTTATATTCCAGTGCGAAAACGGCAAATTGGTTTTGTCTTTCAGCAATATGCGCTTTTTCAAAATATGACGGTATTTGATAATGTGGCTTTTGGATTGAAGATGAAACCTAGAGGAGAAAGGCTGCCTAAAAAAGACATTAAAGAGCGGGTGCATGAGCTGCTGAAAGTCGTTCAATTAACGCAGTATGCACACCGTTATCCAGAGCAGCTGTCAGGTGGACAAAAGCAGCGTGTAGCACTTGCGCGTGCTCTAGCCGTTAAACCGAAAGCTCTTCTCTTAGATGAGCCTTTTGGTGCACTAGATTCAAAGGTGAGAAAAGAATTAAGACATTGGCTGAAAAAAGTTCATCAAGAATTTCAAATGACGACCATCTTTGTGACGCATGATCAAGAAGAAGCGTTTGATATCGCTGATCGTGTTGTGGTGATGAATGAGGGCAGAATCGAAAAAATCGGCACAAAAAAAGAAATGACAGAGCAGACAGACAACCTTTTTGTAGCTGAATTTTTAGATATAGGAAGCCATATTTAACAAGAAGTTGATGTGATGTAATGAAAGAGATGCGGCAAAAAGCTGCATCTTTTTTTATAAAAATTTTCCTAGGAACATTGACTTATAATTTTGAATATTATAATATCTTTACAAAGGTAACAGTATTGAACATTTTATAAAACATCTATTTGTAAGCGCTTTACAAAAGGTTCTATTTTAAAATGTTCATTCTTTTTGTTACATGTGTTCATATTTATACCAAATGAAAGGGGTGGTTGTTTGAACAGTTTGTTTGAGTTAGATCAACAGCTGATTGAGCTGCAATACGAAGCATCTTCAAGTGAGGAGGTGACTGCCTATTTAGCAGAAAGGTTAGAAACTGGAGGATATATTAAATCGAGCTTTTTACCAGCAGTGCTTGAAAGAGAAAAAACATATCCGACCGGTCTTCCTCTTGCGACCTTTGGGGTGGCCATTCCCCATACAGATCCTGAACATGTAAACAAACCGGCGATCAGTGTAGCGACATTAAAGGAACCTGTTATTTTTCATAAGATGGGAAGCCCTCATGAGACAGTTCAAGCCAAAATTGTGTTCGTTCTTGCAATCTCTGAACCTAGTAAGCAGCTCGTGATGTTAGAGAAACTGATGACGCTTTTCAGAAAAGAAGAAGTAATGACAAGTTTATCTCAGATGACATCGTATGAAGAAGCCGTTGATGTACTTCAAAAAGAATTAAACCAATAGTTATTCACGACATAATGTAAGCGCTTTATCTAAAATCAGGAGGTGGATGTATGATCAAGCAAGCCGTCGATTTCATCTTAGACTTAGGGCCAACAATTATGCTCCCAATTATTATGACGTTATTCGGTATGATTTTAAGGCAAGGATTTAAAAAATCCTTCCGTGCAGGTATTACGATCGGAATTGGATTTGTCGGGGTCAATCTTGTCATTAATTTACTCGTAAGCGGTCTTGGACCAGCAGCCAAAGCCATGGTCAATTCTCTTGGATTAAAGCTTGATATTTTAGATGTCGGCTGGCCGATTGGAGCCGCTATTTCATTTGGTACACCTGTTGCCCCTTTAATGATTCCTCTTGTGCTCTTGTTAAATGTTATTTTGCTGTCTGTTAACTTTACGAAAACATTGAATGTGGATATTTGGAATTTCTGGCATTTGATTTTCGCTGCTTCTGTTACTTACTACGCTTATCATAATATGTTCTTAGCCCTTGCCGTTGGTTTAATCGTTTCTGCGATTACACTAAAACTCGCCGATTGGACGGCACCGACGATTGAACACCATTTCGGATTAAAAGGCGTATCGATGGCTCATGCTGAAACGGTCAACTTCGCTCCGCTGATGTATGCGTCAAACCGCGTGATTGATAAAATCCCTGGTTTAAACAAAATTCATGCGGATCCAGAAACTTTGAAAAAACGTTTTGGCATCTTTGGTGAACCGCTTGTGATGGGTCTTATACTTGGTATCATTATTGGTCTTCTTGGCGGCTATGATGCAAAAGGTGTCATGACCCTTGGAATTCAAATGGCTGCAGTGCTTGTGTTAATGCCAAGAATGGTTGCTTTATTAATGGAAGGACTTATTCCAATCTCTGAGGGTGCTCGTTCTTATATTCAAAAGCGTTTCCCTGGAAAAAATGTCTATATTGGTTTGGATACAGCGATTGTCATTGGTCATCCAGCGAATATGGCTGTAGCCCTTTTGATGGTGCCAATCACCATTTTGCTCGCTGTCGTCCTTCCTTACAATGGCATGCTGCCGTTTGCAGACTTATCGGTTCTGCCATTTACAGTCGTATGGGCAGTAGCAGCCGCTCGTGGGAATATTATTCGCGGCCTCATTAACAGTATTTTTACCTTAATGATTGTTTTCTTCATTGCAACGAACCTTGCACCACTCGCCACAACAATGGGGAAAGCAGTTGGTTTCGACTTCCCAGAAGGGGCAAATATGATCTCTGGTATCGATCTTGGTTCACACGTCATTCCTTGGATCATGGTGAGACTTCTTGATCCGAGCAACCCTTACTTCATTGCAGCGATTGTCTGTGCACTGGCATATGCGCTTCTTTGGTACTGGGTGCGAAATGATATTAAAAAGCAGTATGCAAAAGAAATGGGCTTAGATCAGAAAGATCAATAAATGAGCTGGAGGGATTCTCATGGCAAAAAAAATATTAGTATCTTGCGGAACGGCAGTTGCTACGTCAACGGTTGTGGCAAAAAAGGTAGAAGAGACATTAAAGGAAAAAGGATACGATGTCATCGTTGAACAGTGTAAGGCATCTGAGGTTCCGCAGAAAGCGGAGGGTGCTGATTTAATTGTGACGACAACGCCTGTTAGTGATACAAAAGGAACGCCTGTGATTCAAACGTTATCTTTTTTAACGGGATTTGGCATTGAAGAAGATATTGAAAAAATTATCGATCATATTAAGTGAACGATGATTGCGTGGAGGAGCTGCGAAAGCTCCTTCCATGTCATTTGAAAGGAGGAGCTCTCATGCAGCAGCATGCTTATAGCCGAACGTCTGCCATGTTTTCTATTTTCCTTCCGGCCTTGTTAATATGTGTGTTTTTTCTCTGGTCTCTTTATACGTTGATGTCGGCAGGACCTGAGCCATTAGCTGTGTTAGGTGTCTATACGCTGCCTATCCTTATGCTTTCTAGCATCACTGGCCTGAATCAGCCAACGAATATCATGATTAGTGAAGATGAGCTGAAAATAGGTGCTTTTGGCAGGTGGCACACATATGCCGTGTCCGATATTAAAGGAAAGTTGTTTTTAAAACCATATCCTCATATCGGGAAAGTATATGTCAGAGTGGGACCTGCGCGAATATTTGGCGGACGCTACTGGATTTCAAGTGAGATGAGTGAGTACAAGCAGCTCGTTCAATCCTTGCAGAGTCTTGCGACATGTGATGAAAAGGAGGATGCGGCTAAATGAAATCAGCTGTCTTTTATTCTTCAGAGGACATTCGTTACGAGGAGCGGAAGCGGCCAGCCATTGGTGATGATGAAGTATTATTAAAAATGCGTGCCTGCGGGTTATGCGGGACGGATATTTATAAAGCGACACATGAGACGGTACCTCCTGGCACAGTGCTAGGGCATGAAATCGCTGGTGACATTATCGAAACAGGCCGTCACGTCACACATGTTCAAACGGGAGACAGGGTGTATGTAGCGCATCATGTCCCTTGTTTTACTTGTGACTTTTGTCAAAGAGGATTTTATACAATGTGCCCGCAATTTGCAGCCACAAATGTAGAGCCGGGCGGTTTTTCGGAATATATTCGTGTTCCTGCTTTACATGTGAAGCATACAATGGGCAAACTCCCACATGACGTCTCATATGAACAAGGAGCGATGGTCGAACCGGTTGCCTGCTGTCTTCACGGCTTTGAAAGGGCGCCCGTTCATCCTGGAGATTCGGTGTTGATTCTTGGAGCGGGGCAAATTGGCTGCATTCAATTACAGCTTGCCAAATATTATTTGGCTGGAAAAGTGATGATCACAGACGTAAATGAGAACAGGCTCCTTCAAGCAAGAAATCTTGGGGCGGACGTCGCTTTTCATCCAGCATCTGAGCCAGTAGAAAACCGCGTCATGAAAGAAACAGATGGAAAGGGAGCGGACCTTGTCATTATTTCTGTGGGGAGCAGTGCGCTTTTAAAAGAAGCATTTCAAGCTGTTGCAAGAGGCGGAACGATTTTGGTCTTTGCTCACTTTCCAAAAGGGGATGTCTCCATTCCAGCAGAACGTTTTTTCCATGATGAAGTGAAAGTAGTCGGAGCTTATTCGTCGCATCCATACCATTATCGTGAAGCGCTAGAGCTCTTAAAAGCAAAGGTCGTTCATACAGAAAAAATGGTGACGCATCGATATCCATTAAGTCAGCTTCGTCAGGCGATAGAATGCGCTAGGCATCCAGAAGGTGAAAGCGTCAAAATCATGATGTATCCAGATGAATGAGAATGTACGAGATGGAGAGAAAGAGAAGGTCTTTGGAAAAGGGCTTTGCCTTTCTCTTTTTTTCTGAAAAAAGATGAAAACGCTTAAAAAATAAACGGAAATACTTGACTTCAATGAGAGTTAAACGTATGATAATTACAAATGTAACATATAAGAACAAATGTAAAGGGGAGAGAAGAAATGCAAAAACAAATCACTTTGCCTGAACAGATTAGTCATGAGAAATTAGCAGATTTATATAAACAAATGTGGTTAGTAAGATATTTTGATGAAAAGGTCGATCAATTCTTTGCTAAAGGATTAATCCATGGAACGACCCATTTATGTGTTGGACAGGAAGCATCGGCTGTTGGGTCTATTGCTGTGTTAAAGGATGAAGATAAGATTGTCAGTACACACCGCGGACATGGTCACTGTATTGCAAAAGGTGCAGAGGTCAATAAAATGATGGCTGAACTATTCGGACGTGAAACAGGTTACTGCAAAGGAAAAGGCGGTTCCATGCATATTGCCGACTTAGAAAAAGGAAACCTTGGGGCAAATGGAATTGTTGGCGGCGGTATTCCGCTTGCAACTGGTGCGGCGCTCACGTCCAAGATGAAAAAGGAAGGCTTTGTGGTCCTTTGTTTCTTCGGAGACGGCGCTACAAATGAAGGCAGCTTCCATGAAGCGCTGAATCTTGCTTCCATTTGGGATTTACCTGTTGTGTTTATTTGTGAAAACAACCAATACGGCATGTCTGGTCCTGTGAAAGAAATGATCAACATTGAAGACATCTCAACAAGAGCCAAAAGCTACGGAATGCCAGGGAAAACAGTTGATGGAAATGACATGGTTGAAATCATGAATACAGTAGATGAAGCGGTAAGCCGTGCAAGAGCTGGAGAAGGGCCATCACTCATTGAAATGAAAACGTATCGCTGGAAGGGTCACTCAAAGAGTGATGCGAAAAAATACCGTACACGTGAAGAAGAGACAGAATGGAGACAAAAAGACGGAATTAAACGCTTTAAGTCACTCTTAATGGAGCTAGATGTTCTGACAGAAGAACAGGCTGCTCGTTTACAAGAAGAAGCGAAGCAAGAGATCGAGGCATCTGTTGAATTTGCGAAAAATAGTAAAGAACCATCAATTGACACACTATTAGAGGATGTATACGCCTAATTAGGAGGGGAATCACGTGACAAACACGACAGTGAGAGAGATTTCATATTTAGAAGCCGTTCGAGAAGCAATGAGTCAGGAAATGAGAAAAAATCAAGATGTCTTCATTTTAGGTGAAGATATCGGCGTATACGGTGGCGCATTTGGTGTCACGCGCGGGATGATCGAGGAATTCGGTCCAGAACGCGTCCGCAATACGCCGATTTCAGAGGCTGCCATCGCAGGAGGCGCAGTCGGAGCGGCTTTGACAGGGATGCGTCCGATTTTAGAACTACAATTCTCTGACTTTATTACAATTGCAATGGATCAGCTTGTAAACCAAGCAGCGAAAACACGTTACATGTTTGGCGGAAAAGGGAAAGTGCCGCTTGTTGTCAGAACACCAGCAGGTTCCGGGACAGGTGCCGCAGCGCAGCACTCCCAAAGCTTAGAAGCGTGGATGGCTCATATTCCTGGACTAAAGGTGGTTCAGCCTTCAACAGCTTATGATGCAAAAGGACTTTTAAAAGCAGCAATGGATGATGACAACCCTGTCATTTTCTATGAACACAAGCTTTTATATAAAACAATTGGTGAAGTACCAGAAGAGCAGTACTCGATTCCTTTAGGGAAAGCGGATGTGAAGAGAAGCGGAAAGGACGTCACAATTGTCGCAACAGCCATTATGGTGCACAAAGCGCTCGAAGCAGCGAAGGAACTAGAAGCGGAAGGAATCGATGTCGAGATCATTGATCCGAGAACGCTCGTCCCATTAGATGAAGAAACCATTATTGAATCTGTGAAAAAAACAGGCAAATGTATCGTTGTGCATGAGGCAGTGAAACGAGGCGGCTACGGCGGAGAGATTGCGAGTATGATAGCGGAAAGTGAAGCCTTCGACTATTTAGATGCACCTATTAAACGACTTGGCGGTCTTGCCGTTCCAATACCGTACAACCCAACGCTGGAAAAAGCAGTCATTCCACAAGTGCCAGATATTATTGAAGCAGCAAAAGAGCTCGTGCGCTCTTAAGTAAAGGGGGAGAAGATCATGCCAAAAGAGATATTTATGCCGAAGCTAAGCAGTACGATGGAGATCGGTACCTTGCTTCAATGGTTTAAAGAAGAAGGAGATTCGGTTGAAATCGGTGAGCCTCTATTTGAGATTATGACAGACAAAATCAATATCGAGGTTGAAGCCTATGATGATGGCGTTTTTCTAAAGAAATATTACGAAGCAGATGATCAGATTCCAGTCAATGCTGTCATTGGATATATCGGAGAGGCAAATGAGCAGGTACCGAGCGAGCCGCCAGCGCAGTCAGATGAAGCATCTTCTGAAGACAGCGGAACGTCATCACCATCTGAACCATCTGTTTCGACTGAAGTTGAACCAACGGTGGGTGAGAAAGTACGCGCAACACCTGCAGCGAGAAAAACGGCAAAAGATCACCAAGTAGCCATTCACGAAGTATCTGGTACAGGACCAAAAGGCAGAATTCAAAAACGGGATGTCGAAGCGTCCCTTCATACGAACGAGGAAGGCCAGCGCATATCACCACTTGCAGGAAAAGTGGCTGCTCGTGAAGGGATCGACTTAGCGAATGTTGCTGGTTCTGGCGTCCACGGAAAAATCATGAAGAGTGACGTAAAAGCAGCAGGCGCACAAAAGGCAGAGGCTGCTCCAGTGAGAACACAAAAACTAGCCGGGATGAGAAAAGTGATCGCAGATCGCATGTCACAAAGTGCCTTTACAGCACCGCACGTCACATTAACAAGTGAAATTGATATGACAAAAGCAAAAGAAGTGCGCAAACAGCTGCTCCCAGCGATTGAAAAAGAGACAGGCTACAGATTGTCGTTTACAGAAATCATCATCCATGCGGTCAGCAGTGTCCTCACGCGCCATCCGCAAATCAATATGACGTTTGAACAAAATGAGCTCCATTTCCATGAGGATGTGCACATTGGTCTTGCGGTTGCTGTGAAAGACGGCTTAATGGTTCCGGTCATCTCTCATGCAAATCAAAAAGGGCTGAAACAGCTCACAAAAGAAGCAAAAGAAATTGGTCGAAATGCTCGCGATCAAAAGCTGCTACCAGACCAGTTGAAAGGGTCTACATTTACCATTAGTAACTTAGGGATGTATGCCATTGACACGTTTACCCCAATTATTAATCAGCCGGAAGTGGCGATTTTAGGTGTTGGACGCATTCAAGAAAAACCTGTAGTGATCGATGGAGAAATTCAGGTGCGGCCAATGATGGGCGTCAGTTTATCATTTGATCATCGAGTGGTAGATGGTGCACCAGCAGCAGCCTTTTTAACAGACCTTAAAAAAGTGCTTGAACAACCATTTGAATTGCTAATGTAGGAGATGAATCGGATGACAAAAACGTATGATCTGACAGTCATTGGCGGAGGGCCTGGCGGATATACTGCCGCCCTTCAAGCCGCTGAACGTGGACACAAGGTTGCATTGATTGAAGAGGATTTTCTAGGGGGGACTTGTTTAAATCGAGGCTGTATCCCTTCAAAGACACTGCTCAAACATGCAGAAGTCATTGAATCCATTGAGAAAGCAAAAAGCTGGGGAATCGAAACAGGTGAGATGGTTCTTTCTTTCGATAAAATGAGAAAACGTAAAGATGATGTCATCGAAAAACTCAGGGGCGGAATCGCCTTTTTATTAAAGCAAGGAAAGATTGATGTATATAACGGCAGAGGGACAGCTGTGACAAAAAATCGCATTGACATTGAAAAACAAGATGGGTCAGAAACGATTGAAACAAAAGAGCTGATCATTGCCACTGGCTCATCACCTGCTATTCCGCCTATTCCAGGGCTCAAAGAGATTCAATTTGACACAAGTGATACGATCTTTGACATCCCAGATATTCCTGCATCTGTCGTCATCATTGGTGGAGGTGTAATTGGTCTTGAGCTGGCCTGTATCTTCCAGAGTCTCCAATCAAAAGTCACCATTATAGAAGCCGCTCCGTCGATTATTCCGCAGGAAGATGAAGAAGCGTCGAAATTACTAGAAAAAGAATTGAAGAAAAAAGGCATCCATATCGCAAAGAAAACGACGGTGACAGAGGTAACAGAAAGCGAAGGAGTCAAAGCGATTCATGCGACAGACGATAAAGGAGAGACGCACATCTTTACGGCTGAAAGACTGTTAGTTTGTGTCGGAAGAAGACCAAATGTATCTGCTGTCAGTCAGCTCGATCTTCAGCTGGATGGCCCTTTTATTAAAGTAAACGACGAGATGAAGACAAGTGCTGAAGGTGTATATGCAATTGGCGATGTAGCCGGCGGCTATCAGCTCGCTCATGCGGCGATGGCAGAGGCAGCCGTTGCAGTTAGCAATATATGCGGCGAGCCTGAAAGAATGAATCACGACATCGTTCCTAGATGTATTTATACATTGCCAGAGGTAGCGAGTGTTGGGCTGACTGAGAAAGAGGCGAAAGCGAAAGGGCTGAACGTGCGGGCAGAGCGATTTGATTTAGCTGCAAGCGGAAAAGCGTTGGCAGCAGGTGTTCAAACAGGTTTTATTAAACTCGTGTACGATACCGTTTATGGTGAAGTCATTGGCGCTACAATGGTTGGTCCGCATGTAACGGAGATGATATCAGAGGCTTCCTCATTTATGTATTTAGAAGGAACAGCTGAAGAGATGGCCAAAATGATTCACCCGCATCCTACCATCTCAGAAGGCTTTTATGAAGCAGCTCTTGATATTGTGAGTAAGCTGAGAAAATAAATGCCAAACAAGGGATAGGGAGGAGATCCGTGTGCACGTCCAGCTTCATCAGAAAGTGGCACTTGTGACAGATAGCACAGATGGATTTGGAGAAGCCATCTGCCTGGCTTTGGCCCGGGCAGGTGCACATGTTTTCATACACGCTTTTCGTGATGAATCAAAAGCAAAGTCGATTAGCAAAGACATTGAAAAATTAGGCGGCCAATCAACTGTTGTCATCAATCCGCTTGAGACACCGCGTGATGCTACGCTTATGCTAAGACAAGTCATCGATACATGCGGCAAGCTTGATATTTTAGTCAATCAAGCCGAGCAAAAAGCAGATGGGGGGATTGATGACGTAAGTCCTGAGATATGGGTCGATGAAGTGGAAAGATCCGTAAATACAGTCTTTCTTTCCAGTCAAGCCGCTGTGTGGCATATGGTGGATCAGAAGCAGGGCTGCATTATTAATATTTCCTCATCAGGGAGCATAACAGGTGACGGTGGGATCTCACATGCTACATCAAATAGTATGTTGAATGCCATGACAAAAGGATTAGCGCGCGAATTTAAAGACAAAGGCATTCGGGTATTGGCTCTACTTCCGCCGCCTCTCCATTTGCTTCCTGACAAAGAGCAAATCAAGGAGACGGTGGCTCATATGACGGTTTTCTTAAGTACATCGTACGGTGCATTTACAGATGGAGCAGCGATTATGCTTGATGGGGGTGAGAGCGCTGGCTAATCAACAAAAACCAGTTCTCATCGTAGGTGGTGCCCAAGGGATCGGCAAAGAAATTGCTCAGCGTTTTTTAAAAGAAGGGCATCGTGTAGCTGTGTCAGATATAGATGAACAGGGACTTTCGCTTTTAAAACAACAGCATCCTCAGCTGCTGACGTTCCAAGCTGATGTTTCATCGTGGGAAAGTGTTCAGCAGATGACGTCAGCAGCTGAAAGGGAGCTGGGTGGCATTGGGCATCTTGTCTATTCAGCAGGAATGACGAAATCCCTTCCTTTTTTAGAAGTTGATTTTTCACTTTGGAAAAAAACACTGGCTGTGAATCTATATGGTCTTTTCTACTGTATCAAAGCATTAGCACCCTATCTATGTGAGCGGAAAGAAGGCAGCGTCGTCATTATTGGATCAGGATCTGCGATAACAGGCTCTGGCGGCGGCATCCAGTATTACGCGTCAAAAGCCGGGGCATTTGGTCTCATGCGTTCGCTTGTAAAGGAATTGGGTTCCCATCATGTCCGCATCAATGTCATTGCACCACGCGTCATTGAATCTCAGATGCTTGATACGCTCTATCCGACTGAGCTTGAGAAAAGTCAGCTTCGATCACTTATTCCTATCGGGAGATTAGGAAAACCAGAAGATATTGCTGGAGTCACTTTATTTCTCGCAAGTGACGAGGGAAGCTATTTGCACGGACAGATACTCTTATTAGATGGCGGGAGAACGTATCAGCCTAAATATAGCGAGGGAAAAAGAGCGGAGAGTTGATCGCTCTTTTTGTCATTTTCATAACAATTGTTCCAATTAGAAACGAATGTTTGGTATACTGGTAATCATAGTATATTAAAAGGATGATGTCACATGCTGAATTGGGAAGAAAGACGACAGCTCGTCAAGGTTGCTCATCTTTATTATACAGACGGGTGGACGCAGCAGGAGATTGCAAAAAAACTCAATGTCTCAAGACCAGTCATTTCAAAGCTCTTACAAAAAGCAAAAGATGTGGGAATCGTTGAAGTGTACATTAAAGACGAAAGTATTCATACAGTGGAACTTGAAAAACAGCTGGAAACGACCTTTCAATTAACGGATGCTGTCGTTGTTCCAAGTGTCGGGACAATGTCTGAGATGGTCAAACGGGCAGTCGGTCAAGCGGGCGCCTATTATCTTTCTAAAAACATGAAAGGCGCTGAGAAAATCGGTATTTCATGGGGGACCACACTTGCCGAGCTAGTGAAGGAATATCCATTTGAACGAAGAAACGATGTCAAAGTCATTCCTTTAGAGGGTGGAATGGGCAGGCAGGCGGTCGACATTCACGCGAATCAGCTGGCGTATGAGCTGGCAAAGAAAATGAATGGTACGTGCTCCTATTTATATGCACCTGCGATCTTAGAAACAGAAGAATTAAAAGAGCGGCTGATGGCGATGCAGGACATAGAAGCTGTGCTTGAAGAAGGCAGAAATGTTGATATTGCCCTCATCGGTATTGGGAATCCGCATAAAGGCTCTACATTAAAAACAGTCGGTTATTTAAAAGAAGAAGATTTGTCTGGTTTAAGGCAATCAGGAGCTGTTGGTGATATTGGTTTTCGTTTCTTTGACGGGGAAGGGAAACCAGTCCAAGATGAGCTGAACCAAAAGGTGATTGGATTATCGTTAGAACAATTAAAGAACGTGAAAAAAGTCATCGCAGTTGTGGAAGGAACCCATAAGGCTGAAAGTATTTTAGGGGCCTTAAACGGCGGCTTTATTCAGGTGCTCGTCACCGATGAATTGACTGCGGCAGCTATTTTAAAGGAAGCATCTGTCCAATAAACAGCTGACAGCCATCGTATTGTATAAAAAGAGCAACATCAAACGAGAAAGGAGCTGTGTATCTTGAAGAAAACCGAAATGGAAGCAAACCTACACTGTACTCGGTGCCAAGAAGAGACCCTCCACAGCATCGTTTATGTGAATGATCAGATGAAAAGCGTTGAGTGTACAGAGTGTCATCAGAAAATCAGTGTGCAAGTCGACATCATAAAGGAATTTTACAAAGAAGTATATGAAAAAATTGCGACAAAGCCGAAGCGGATGACGCAGGAGTATAAGGCGAATCTGAATGGATTTATTTCAAGACTCCCCATCCGGGTTTTAAGTAAGCCATACCGGCTGATGAGATATTTAAACGAATCTTATAAGGTCATTAAGCAATATAAAAAATAAAGCAGAGGCTATTTTAGCGCTCTGCTTTATTTTGTGTTTTTTTCATATAGTAATAAATCGGCAGTCCGGCAATGCCGATCAGCATGGAGATCAGGCAGCTTTGCCAATCGGTGATCATGGTGCTGATTAAGACAAAGAAAGAGCCGATAATCGCAATGATCGGTGTGAGCGGGTAAAGTGGTACGCTATAAGCGCGCTTCATTCCCTTGTTTTGTTTTCTTAGCTTAAAGACAGCGAAAAAGGCCATCACATAAAAGATGTAAATCATGAAAATTGAAACCTCTGACAGCTTCTCGGGATTACTGACGATCATAAACACAATGGCAATCAAAATCTGTACAAATACAGCGATCCAAGGTGTTTGAAAAGTAGGATGAATGCGTGAAATGGCTTTGGCAAATGGAATTTGTTTTCGTTCTGCCATCGCAAAAATGACACGCGGGAACGAAAGAACCTTTCCATTCAAACAGCCAAAGATACTAATGATGATTCCGATACTAATAATTTTACCGCCAATGGGACCAAAGAGCATTGTAGCAGCTGTGCTTGTTGCATTTTCACCTAGTTGAACGATTTGATCAGCTGGTAACACATGCAAAAGGGCGATGTTAATAAAGAGATAACATGCTGTGACAATTAAAATACCGCCTGCCATCGCGCGAGGAAGCAGTTTCTCTGGATTTTTCATTTCACCGCCAAGCGCTGCAAGCAAAATCCAGCCATCATAGGCGAATAATGTCGCCAAAATTGCTGCACCGAAGTTCATCTGAGCGATACTCTCATTGACGGCTGTGAAAATATGTTCATTTCCTTTCCATAAGCCAAACACAATAATTGCTGCAATTGGAACAAGCTTTCCAATCGTAGTCAGCCCTTGGACAAAACCGCCGTATTTCGTTCCCATGATGTTGATCACACATAAAAAAAGAACGGTGATAATGCCAATGGTTGTAGCCCATATAGATGAAAGAGAAAATAAATTAGCTAATAATGAACCAAAATAAAGACCAAGAGCACCAATAATCGCTGGCCCGTAAATAATAATTTGCACCCAGCCACATAAGTAGCCCCAAAATTCACCGTATACTTCTTCAAGATAGGCATATAAACCGCCAGTACGTGGGATTTGTGTACCAATTTCAGCGACTGTGAGTCCGCCTGCAAGGGTTAAGATCCCACCTAACAGCCATGCGAATAAGGCGATGCCTGAGCTTCCTGAATAAGAAAGGACGTTGCCAGGCTTCATAAAAACGCCAGATCCAATAATTGTTCCGATGACAAGAGATAGGGCAAAAAATAAGCCGATGTCTTGTTTTAACGCTGGTTGTTCTTTGTTCATTACACACGACCTCCTGCATCACTTTCATACGTTACTGTGACATGTATTTTGTTTATTGTAATACGATTTTAGGAAAACAAGAATTAAAAAAATTTTCTGATTTTCGTATTTGTATTTAAAAGTGTTCGTTTATTGGAGATATTAGGATGAATGTTATCTTAAAAGCGAACAATACAAGAATATTTTTGATGTAATGTTAATTTAATAGGCGAAAGCCGAACATCCAATAAAGATGCAGCCGAATGGTTGACTTTTCTTCTAAAATGACCTATTTTATTCATAAGGATATTATCTTGAATTCGAGATATTTTATAATAGGAGTGAACACAATGAAAATAAATGGGATTCACCACGTATCAGCACTAACAGCAAATGCTCAGAAAAACGTTGATTTCTACCGCCAAATCCTTGGCTTAAAACTGGTAAAAAAAACAGTTAATCAAGATGATCCATCGATGTATCATCTATTTTATGGAGATGAGGTCGCCTCACCTGGTACAGAGCTGACGTTTTTTGAAATACCGATGCTCGCCCGCCGGCTGGACGGAACAAATGCGATCTCACGCACAGGTCTGATTGTCACTTCAGAAGAGGCACTCACTTTTTGGGAAAAGCGCTTTGAAGAAAAAGGTGTAAAGAAAGAAACAGCTTCTTTAAGAGGTGGCAGACCTGCCTTGAAATTTACAGATCCAGAAGGACAGCAGCTGTTTTTGACTGTAGAACCAAGCGTGCAAGATGAAGAGAAGCCGCCAGTGCATGATGAGATTCCTGCTGATTTTGCGATCAGAGGTTTGGGGCCAGTAGAATTAACAGTCGCAGAAGCAGATAAAACGATCAGTGTGTTAACGAGTATTCTTGGTTTCACAGAAAAAGCACGTGAACAATCAAATGATGGGGAAATCGTGACGATTTTTGAATCAGGACAAGGCGGAGCTGGAACAGAGATTCATGTCATTGAAAAAGCAGAAGGACCTGTTGAGCGATCTGGCAGAGGGAGTGTTCATCACGTAGCCTTTCGTGTAGCGGACGCAGAAGAGCTTGAAAAATGGCATGATAAAATAGCCAAAGCCGGTTTCACCAACTCTGGTGTTGTAGAACGTTTTTATTTTAAAGCCTTATATTTTAGAGAGCCAAACGGCATTTTGTTTGAAATCTCAACAGATGGTCCGGGATTCACAGTGGATGAAAGCGTGGATGAACTTGGTGATCAATTAGCACTTCCACCATTTTTAGAGCACAAACGAGCAGAAATTGAACAAAGATTGGTCCCAATCAAGTGAACATGAAAAAAGCAGCTCATAAAAATTGAGCTGCTTTTTTCGTTAAGAGCTGACTTGCTTTGATTCAGATTGTGTTAATGTCACTTGTTTTGTTTCTTCTGTTCCATTACGAACGAGTGTGATGCTGATGGTATCTCCTACTTTTGCATTCGTGTAAAGCTCGTGGCGTAATTCACTGCCGGTTGTCACTTTTTTGCCATTGATGGCGGTGATGACATCCTCTGCCTTTAATCCAGCTTTGGCAGCAGGTGAGCCAGCAGCGATTTCTTTTACGTACACGCCTTTATCGAGCTGACTGCTTGTCAGTCCAAGCGTTTCCTTCTGATAAGCATCTGGTACTTGTTCGAGATCCAGCATGCTGATACCGATATAAGGTCGTTCGATTTTTCCTTTTGTGAGAAGCTGATCTGCAATTGGTTTGACATCATTGATTGGGAGCGCAAACCCGATACCTTCCACACCTGTTTCAGAAATTTTCATACTGGTGATCCCCACAACCTTTCCGTCTGTTGTTAAAAGCGGTCCACCGCTGTTACCTGGGTTAATGGCGGCATCTGTTTGAATGACATTAATACTGCTTTCGCCAGCTGATGTATCCATAGACACTGTTCGATCGACACCGCTGACAATTCCTTGTGTCACTGTTCTTGATAAATCTTCACCAAGCGGATTTCCGATTGCAATGACGGTTTCTCCCGCACGAAGGGATGAGGAGTCTCCAAGTTCAGCGACTTTTGTAACGCCGCTGCTGCTAATTTCCACGACAGCAAGATCAGTCAGCGGGTCAGAACCGACTACTTTTCCTTCCACCGTCTTGCCATTATGCAAGGAGACTGTTAATTTATTTGCTCCTTCAATCACATGGTTGTTTGTTAATACATAGGCTTTACTGCCGGATTTTTTGAAAATAACCCCTGATCCGGTACCGCTTTCTTGCTCTTGACTGCTGCTGTTTTGATTTTGCTGTGATCCATCAAAAGGTGTGTTCATATTACCAAAATCTGTGGTTGTTTGACTTTGTGTTTGATAGTTTGTAATGCCGACGATGGCTGGTGATACGTTTTCGACCATACTGGAAATACTGCTGGTCGAATTGGATGTTTGTGACGCTGTTGTTTTTGACGAATTTGTACTTGTATCATTTGTCGATACAGCGGCTGTTTTCGTTGACGAATCAGTTGAATGATTTTCTGAATGCTGAGCATATGGAGTCAGAACGTAAACACCTAACGCTAACGTACCGCCTACAACCCCGCTGACAAATGGCTTTAGCCAGCCACTTGGCTTCTTCTGCTGTTTTTTCGGCTGTTCAATTGTTTGTAATTCATAAGAAGTGTGTTTTTCATCTTTGTGTTGTGTCATTAAGATCACTCTCTTTCATCGATTTTTACATGTATGTGTTCAAGATGTTTGACTGTATGTGGTGGATACTGACTTTATCGTAAGAAAAAAGTGTGGGATAAAAATGAAAACATTGTGGGAAATTGTTAAAATAAGTAGTGAATCTAAGCAAAATAGAGGAGATTAAACTGTGGAGACTATTGGAATCATTGGATATGGAAGCATGGCAGATATGATGGTACAAAAATGGCTGGACAAAGGAGTACTTCATGCCAGTCAGTTTATGATCCATACAAGAAGTGAAACGGAGCGGCTGCAACAGCTGAAAGAGAAGAACCAGCATGTCAACATTTGCTCTTTAGATGACATCTCTGCATCATGTGATGTCGTGTTTGTTTGTGTACCACCGCTTGCTGTACTTGATGTCTTAGATCAGCTGAGCCCCGCAAAGACATCTCTTCATATCGTATCAGTGGCAGCGGCTGTCACGTTAGACAAATTAATGCAACATACGAATCAGCCGGTTTCTAGATACATTCCCACTTTGACATCAGCCGTAGGGACGGGTGTATCCCTTGTGGCGCATGGTGAAACCACTGGACAGGAGGCACAAGAACGACTCCACCGCCTGCTTTCAGCTTTTAGTATCGTCAGGGAAGTAGAAGAGGACCGGTTTGATGCGGCGAGTAATTTGACAAGCTCTTCTCCGGGCTTTATTGCAGCAATCTTTGAAGAAATGGCGAGAGCCGCTGTTCGGAATAGTGAGCTTTCTTTAGAAGAAGCCTATGAATTTTTAACATATGCGCTGCTCGGTACAGGACAAGTTCTTGTTGAACACGGACTGACATTTGCTGAAACGGTGAACAGGGTCGCAACAAAAGGCGGGATTACAGGAGAAGGCGCTGCAGTCATCCAGCAGCAGGCACCGCAAATGTTCGATGACTTGTTTACACAAACGATGAAAAAATATGCGCAGCTAAAATCGCAAATCGATGAAGCAGACAAACACCACTAAAGACATAGCTAGTGGTGTTTTTTCTGTAAAATAAATCCTTTCGCATCAATGCTTTTGACCTGTATTACCTGAGTCTAATTTCCTTATTTTCAGACATTGTATTGAAAAATCAATCAAGTTCTCATATAATTTTTTAGAAAATTTAGAAAAATATACACAAATTTTAAGTTTAATTAAAGGGGGATGGGGATGAAGCTCTATTTATCAGTCGATATGGAGGGAATTACTGGTCTAGCTGATCATACATTTGTTGATAGCCGCCAGCACAATTATGAGCGCGGGAGAAAAATCATGACAGGTGAAGTGAACGCCTGTGTAGAAGCTCTTCTTACACATGGGGCGACCGATATTTTAGTGAATGATAGCCATTCTAAAATGAATAATCTGTTGATTGAAGAATTGCATGAGGAAGCATCTCTCATATCAGGTGATGTAAAGCCTTATTCAATGGTTCAAGGATTAGATCAAACGTATGATGCCGCTGTTTTTTTAGGCTATCATGCAAGGGCATCAATGAAAGGTGTGATGTCTCACAGTATGATTTTTGGTGTCAGACATTTTTACATAAATGATCATCCGATTGGTGAAATGGGCTTTAATGCGTATGTCGCAGGCTATTATGGTGTTCCGGTCATTCTTGTATGCGGAGACGATCAAGCGGCACTTGAAGCAGAAAAGTTAATGCCTGGCGTGAAAACAGTGGCGGTGAAAGAAACCATTTCAAGATCTGCTGTGAAATGCTTAACACCAGCGAAAGTGAGCACCCTCATCTCTCAGCAAGTGGAAGCTGCCATGAAACAAATTCATCAAATGAAGCCGCTCACGCCTCCTGAGCAGCCAGTGCTGAAAATCGAGTTTGCCAATTATGGACAAGCTGAATGGGCGAATTTAATGCCGGGTACGGCCATCATTGAAGGGACAACAACGGTGACGTACCAAGCGGAGAATATATTAGAAGCCTACCAAGCGATGCTTGTCATGACAGAGCTTGCCGCACGTACAACATTTTGTTAAGCGAGGGGGAGACAGCAGATGGCCAGCTTTTTGCTCAAGCGTTTGATTGCGATGATTGCCACGATTTTAACGATTACGACGTTAACGTTTATTTTAATGAAGGTCATCCCAGGATCGCCCTTCAATGAAGAACGAAATACAAACGAAACTGTCCAGCGAAACCTCGAAAGCTACTATCACTTAGACGAACCACTCTATGTTCAATATATGATCTATTTAAAATCCATCGTTACTTTTGATTTTGGTCCTTCCATTAAAAAGCCTTCTGAAAGTGTCAATGATTTATTGGCGAGAGGTTTTCCAGTCTCATTAGAACTTGGTCTTATCTCTATTTTGATTGCTGTCATCTCCGGCATCTTGCTCGGAATCATGGCTGCCCTCCGGCATAATGGCTTGATTGATTATATCGCCATGACGATTGCTGTTTTCGGTATATCCATACCAAACTTTATCTTTGCTACCTTATTAATTCAGCAGCTTGCTGTGAATGTAAAACTCTTTCCTACAGCGATGTGGACAAGTCCAATGCATATGGTGCTTCCTACCATTGCACTGGCGGTAGGTCCAATGGCGATCATTGCCCGATTAACGAGATCGAGCATGATTGAAGTGCTGTCGCAGGACTATATTCGAACTGCAAAAGCAAAAGGACTTTCCCCTTATAAAATTGTGTTTAAACATGCCCTGCGGAATGCACTTTTACCTGTCGTCACGATCCTCGGCACACTTGTCGCAAGTATTTTAACAGGCAGTTTTGTGATTGAAAAAATCTTTGCGATCCCTGGAATGGGAAAATACTTTGTCGAGAGTATTAACAACCGTGACTATCCTGTCATCATGGGAACTACTGTTTTTTACAGCATCATCTTAATTACCCTTCTTTTCATTGTAGATGTGACATATCGTCTGCTTGATCCAAGGATCCAGCTGCATCAGAAAGGAGGAAAGGCATGAGCATACACCTTCAGCATGATCAAACGAATCAAGCGCATGAAGTGCCAGATGAATGGTTTGCTCCTAAAGAACAAAAGACATCTGAAGTCCATGCCATTAAAAGACCCTCACTTTCGTATTGGGCAGATACTTGGCGACGGTTAAAACAAAATAAACTCGCTATGTTTAGTTTATCGGTGCTGATTTTTCTTTTCCTCATGGCTGTATTAGGTCCACTTCTTGCGCCGAATAGTGTGACAGAACAGCGGCTTTCTATGCAAAACTTGCCACCGTCAGCTGCTCACTGGTTTGGAACAGATGAGCTTGGACGTGATGTGTTTACACGTACTTGGTACGGCGCACGCATTTCATTATTTGTGGGCGTGATGGCCGCTCTCATTGATTTTGCAATCGGTGTCATCTATGGCGGTATTGCAGGCTATAAAGGCGGGAAGTATGACCATGTCATGATGCGGATCGTCGAGGTGCTTTACGGTCTGCCGTATTTACTCGTCGTCATTTTATTGATGGTCCTGATGGGGCCTGGGCTTGTCACTATTATTGTGGCGCTCACTGTCACAGGCTGGATCGGGATGGCAAGAATCGTGAGAGGTCAAGTCCTTCAGCTGAAAAGCCAAGAATATGTCCTTGCCTCGAAAACCTTTGGCGCAAAAAGCTTGCGCATCATCCGCAGAAATTTACTGCCGAATACGATGGGACCGATTATTGTCCAGATGACGCTAACTGTACCGACAGCGATTTTTGCTGAAGCATTCTTAAGTTTTCTCGGTTTAGGGATTCAAGCCCCGTTTGCAAGCTGGGGTGTGATGGCCAATGACGCCTTGCCGACAGTGCTGTCAGATAATGGCCACTGGTGGCGTTTATTCTTTCCGGCATTTTTTATTTCGCTGACGATGTTTTGCTTTAATAATTTAGGTGATGGCTTGCAAGATGCGCTTGATCCGAAGATGAAGAGGTGATGGCGTGATGAAAAAAATGCTTCGGATTATCGATCTGCATGTTAGCTTTCGGACATATGGCGGTTCTGTTCAAGCGGTACGCGGGGTGAATGTGGATGTGTATGAAAAAGAAACCCTCGCCATTGTAGGAGAATCAGGCTGCGGAAAAAGTGTGACGTCTCAAAGTATCATGCGGCTTCTCCCTGCATACAGCGCACAAGTCGATCAAGGGGAAATTTGGTTTCGTGATCGCAACTTGCTGTCATTATCTGAAAAAGACATGCGCAGCATCCGTGGTGTCGATATCTCCATGATTTTTCAAGATCCTATGACGGCACTCAACCCGACGCTAACAATTGGGGATCAGCTGATGGAAGCTGCAAAAGTGCATCAGAAGCTGACAAAAAAAGAAGTGAAAGAAGAGGCGCTTCGTATGCTTGACTTGGTGGGGATACCGCAGCCGAAAGAGAGACTGAAGCAATATCCGCATCAATTCAGCGGTGGCATGAGGCAGCGGCTCATGATTGCAATGGCTCTTATTTGTGAGCCGAAGGTGCTGATTGCAGATGAACCGACAACTGCACTAGATGTCACCATACAGGCGCAGATTTTAGAACTATTTAAGGAGATTCAGAAAAAAACAGGCGTGACGATTATTTTAATCACACATGACCTAGGGGTCGTAGCACAAGTCGCTGATCGAGTGGCCGTCATGTACGGGGGGAAAATCGTTGAAGTTGGGACAAGGCGAGATATCTTTTACAGTCCGCAGCATCCCTATACAAAAGGGCTACTGCAATCCGTTCCAAGGCTGGATATGAAAGATGAACTCATTCCTATTGAAGGAAGCCCGCCTGATTTATTTGCCCCGCCAAAAGGATGTCCATATACCGATCGATGCCCGTCTGCGATGAAAGTGTGTGATCATATCATGCCGCATGAAACGCAGCGTTCACCTACACATGCAGTACATTGCTGGCTTCAAGATGAACGAGCGAAGCAAACGGTTTTATCTTCAACACAAAGGGGGAGTTTTTCATGAGAAAAACAGGTTGGATTCTCAGTATGTGCTTTATCGCAGTGATGCTGCTTGCAGGATGTACAGCCAATGAGCAAGCAGGCAAAGGATCTTCAAGCAAGGGCGAAGAGAAAGTTTTAACATTAAATAATGAAAACGAACCGACATCATTTGATCCGCCCATTGGTTTTAATAATGTGTCCTGGCAAGGGCTCAATAACTTAATGGAAGGATTAACGAGACTGAATGAAAAGCACGAACCATCTGCTGCCATGGCGGAAAAATGGGACATCTCAAAGGACGGAAAAACGTACACGTTCCATTTAAGGGATGGGATTAAGTGGTCAAATGGTGATCCAGTCAAAGCAAGTGACTTTGAATATGCGTGGAAGCGGCTGCTAGATCCAAAGACGGGCTCTTCTGCGGCATTCTTAGCTTATATGATTGAAGGGGGCGAAGCGTTTAACAGCGGAAAAGGGAAGAAAGAAGATGTAAAAGTCAAGGCTGTTAATGATCAAACGCTAGAGGTCAAGCTAGCATACCCGCAGAAATCTTTCTTAAATATGACCGCAAACCCTGCCTTTTTCCCGGTGAATGAGAAGGTAGCGGAGAAGGACCCGAACTGGGCCAAGGATGCGAAAACCTTTGTCGGTAATGGACCGTTTAAGCTGACAGAGTGGAAGCATGATGAAAGCTTTACAATGGAAAAAAGTGACACGTATTGGGACAAACAAACGGTCAAGCTAGATCAAGTGAAATGGCTCATGATTAGTGACCGAAACACAGATTACCAAATGTATCAATCAGGAGATTTAGATACGGCCTTCGTTCCGGCAGAACAAAGTGAAGACCTGTTAAAAAGCAAAGATGTGCAAATTGAAGATCAAGCAGGGCTGTTTTTTTATCGCCTAAATGTCAACATGGAGCCTTTTCAAAATAAGAACATTCGCAAAGCCTTTCAAATGGCGATCAATCCTCAGGATATTGTAGAGTACGTGACGAAAAATGAAGAGAAGCCAGCACGTGCCTTCGTTTCACCAGGAATTTTAGATTCAAAGGGTGAAGATTTCAGAGAAGCTGGCGGCGATCTTGTCAAACATGATACGAGTGAAGCTGTAAAACTATTAGAAAAAGGGTTGAAAGAAGAAAACTATTCAAAGCTGCCGCCCGTCACATTAACATATAGTACAAAGCCTGAAAATAAGAAAAAAGCAGAAGCCATTCAGCAGCAATTAAAAGAAGCGCTAGGGGTAGATGTGAAGCTTGCCAACATGGAAGCAAATGTGTTTGCAGAAGATCAAAAGGCACTCAAATTCCAATTCTCGCAAAGTTCATTTCTAGCTGACTATGCAGACCCAATCAATTTCTTAGAGAGCTTCCAAACAGGAAATGCGATGAACCGGACAGGTTGGTCAAACGATACGTATGATCAGCTGATCAAAAAGGCGAGTCAAGAAGCAGGTGAACAAAAGAGAAATCGTATGTTGCATGATGCCGAGGCACTTCTGATGGAAGAAGCACCGATCATTCCCATTCATTTTTATAACCAAGTCTATTTACAAAAAGAAGGCGTAAAGGGCATTGTCCGTCATCCTGTTGGTTACATTGATTTGAAATGGGCACAGGTAGATGGAGAGTAAATGAAAAAATGAGAGAACGGGACGCTTTGAAAAAAGCGTCTCAGCGTGTAGACAAACCCTCGCATTCGGTGTCAGTCCTGCGCTTCGGTGCTCACGAATGTCAAATTCGCTCCGCGCCGATGCTCGTCCTTCCTAGGGCTGCAAAGGTTTTCTATCACGCTGAAAAGAAGACAAAGGGTTAAAATAAAGTTCATTTTAACCCTTTGTCAACAATCTGGGACGCTTTGAAAAAAGCGTCTGTTCCTTTATTCGTTCATGTTATGAAGAAGATGCCCATAGATTGAAAGAAACGAAGAGAAAGAGGGGATTGGCATGAACCATCTGCCAGTGGCACTTCAAACAGGAGATACAGTGGGAATCATTGCACCAGCAAGCCCGCCTGATGAGCTGAAATTAGCAAGAGGTATTTCTTTTTTAGAAAGCTTAGGGCTAAAGGTGAAAAAGGGGAAGTATATCGACTCCCGGTATGGTTATTTAGCAGGTCATGATCATGAACGAGTGGAAGATATTCATCACATGTTTCAAGATCCAGACGTGAAGGCAGTGATTTGTGCTTGCGGAGGATACGGAACAGGAAGAATTGCAGAAGCCATTGATTATGACCTCATTCGCCGGAACCCAAAAATCTTTTGGGGATACAGTGATATTACGTTTTTACATACAGCGATTCAGCAGCAGACGGGTCTTGTGACCTTTCATGGTCCAATGCTCTCCTCTGATGTGGGACTTGAGGAGGTTCATCCGTATACAAAAGATACCTTTTTACAGCTATTCACTCCGAAAGCCTTTTCGTATACGAACCACCTGTCACCTCTTCATACTTTTTATCATGGCACGGCTTCAGGCGAAATCACCGGAGGAAATCTTGCCCTTATTGTCACGACACTTGGTACACCTTTTGAAATTGATACAAAGGGGAAGCTTTTATTGATAGAAGATATTGACGAAGAACCATATAAAATCGATCGAATGATGCAGCACTTAGCATCTGCAGGAAAATTACGTGATGCGGCTGGATTTATCATTGGTGATTTTCATCAATGTGAGCCGAAAAAGAAAGAGCAGTCGTTAACGCTCGATCAGTTATGGGAGACGTATATTGTCCCGCAACAGAAACCTGCACTTGGCGGCTTTCGGATCGGTCATTCATCTCCAAACTTCGCCGTTCCAATCGGCGTGCACGCAACATTAGATGCTACAGGGAAAAAACTTCATATTTCCCCAGGTGTTGCAGCGAAAGAGGCGATCAAATGAAAATCGTAGATGTTCGCACATGCAGAACGAATGTACCGCTAAAGAAGCCTTTCAAAACAGCATTAAGAACGGTGTATGACGCCGCATCTCTTATTGTAATCATCACCTATGATCAAGGTGATGTCAGCTATGGAGAGGCAGTGCCGACATCGGTCATTACAGGTGAAACACTGGAAAGCATCGACTATGCTATTTGCGCTGTGATGAGACCGCTCTTGATTGGGGCCTCATTGTCACAATATGAACAAATCTTTTCAGCGATCGACCGTGTACTTGTAGGAAACACGAGTGCAAAGGCTGCAATAGATATGTCGATTTACGATGGTTTAGCGAAGCAGGCTGGCCTGCCGCTTTATCAATATCTTGGTGGTTATCGTGATCAGCTGGAAACGGATTACACGGTTAGTGTCAACCGTCCGCTAGAAATGGCAGAGGATGCGAAGCAATATGCAGCTGAAGGCTTTCGTACCTTAAAGATCAAAGTGGGAAAAGATGATATAGAGACGGATATTCAGCGGATCAAACGGATTCGAGAAAAAGTCGGGCCGGATATTCAAATCAGGCTTGACGCCAACCAAGGCTGGACATGGAAGGAAGCGGTTGTGGCCATTCGAAAAATGGAGGCATTCGATATTGAACTAGTCGAGCAGCCAGTGCCTAAAGAAGACATCGAGGGTCTGCGCCGGGTGACGGAAGCAACAGACACATTGATTATGGCAGATGAAAGTATTTTTAGCCTCCATGATGCCATCAAGGTGTTAGAAACGAGAAGCTGTGATCTCATTAACTTAAAATTAATGAAAACAGGCGGTATCAAAAAAGCGCTGAAAATCAATAGTTTAGCAGAAGCATACGGCGTCAAGTGCATGGTTGGCAGTATGATCGAGTCAAAACTAGGGATTACCGCAGCCGCTCATCTTGCTGCAAGCCAGCCGAATATTACCCGTTATGATTTTGATGCGCCGCTTATGCTCAAAGAGGACTTAATAGACGGAGGAATTATCTATCAAGGAAAAGATATTCTCTTTCCGCCGCATCATGGATTAGGCATTCAAGGAGTGAAAGGGGTCTTATGATGTTATATGAATCAAAGGTTCCAGTCGCAAATATATGGACAGCACCGCAGTCGCCGAGAGAAATAGATCGACACGTTCTTCAAAGTTCCGTCCAGATCAAAGAATGGATTGATGAGCAAACATATGAACAGAAATTGGCCTTATGTGAAGAAAACCTTATTCAAACCCAAGTACTGCTTGGCGAACGAGTCATTGGGCTGGAGGAAACAGATGGCTGGATGAAAGTTGTCATCCCGCAGCAGGCAAGCCGGAAACACCCGCAAGGCTATCCAGGTTATATACCTGTAGAGCAATTAAATGAAGTATCAGAGAGTGAACCACCTGCTAGTCCCTTGATTGTTTGTCAGAAAAAAGCGGTTTTATATCAAAACGGAACACCGGATATGGAGGTTAGTTTTTTAACAGAACTAGCACCTGTTGAAGAAAGGAGCGATTCCTTTGATGTTCTGACTCCAGTAGGAAGAAGAGAAATCAAAAAAGAAGATGTGCGCCGCGCTTCATCACCTTCTTCTATGAGCGGTAAGGATGCCTTAGCCATAGGAAAACAATTTATTGGACTGTCATATTTGTGGGGCGGCATGAGCAGCTATGGCTACGACTGTTCGGGTTTTGTTTACAGTATGTACAAAGCGTGTGGATGTTTATTACCGAGAGACGCAAGTGACCAAGCAGTTCAAGGAACTCCAGTCGCATCAAATCATTTGGCGCCAGGTGATCTCATGTTTTTTGCCAATGACAATGGGAAGGGAGCAGTTCGTCACGTAGGGATGTATGCTGGAGATGGCATGATGCTTCACTCGCCTAAAACGGGCAGACAGATTGAACTTCTTACTCTTTCTGGTACGTCATATGAACGGGAATGGGCAGGCACAAGGCGGTATTTGAAAGCTGAGAGGGGGAGATGTGATGGGAAGTGAACCACTTTTGCAAGTCAACAACTTAAAAAAGCATTTTCATCTATCGAAAGGAAGAACGTTAAAAGCATTAGATGGTGTCACCTTTCAGCTGAAACAAGGCGAAACCTTTGGTCTTGTTGGTGAGTCAGGCTGCGGTAAATCTACACTTGGAAAAGTGCTCATGCGGCTTTATGACCCGACAGAAGGTGAAGCTTTGTATGAAGGGAAAAGTCTCCATCACTTATCGAACCGAGAATCATTTGATTTCAATAGACAAATTCAAATGGTGTTTCAAGATCCGTATTCTTCTTTAAATCCTAGGCTCTCTGTAAAAGATATTATGCTAGAACCGATGGAGATCCACCAATTGTATGGCAGTCAAAAGAAAAGGCTCGCACGCGTGAAGGAACTGCTTGAAGCGGTGGGGCTAAGTCATGATTTTGCTACACGCTATCCTCACGAATTCAGCGGAGGACAGAGGCAAAGAATAGGGATTGCTAGAGCACTCGCCTTATCGCCAAAGTTTATCGTGGCAGATGAGCCGATTTCTGCACTAGATGTATCCGTTCAAGCTCAGGTCGTGAATTTACTGAAAAAACTGCAAAAAGAAGAAGGATTGACGTTTTTATTTATTGCCCATGATTTATCAATGGTTAAATATATTAGCGATCGAATCGGTGTCATGTACTTAGGACATCTCGTGGAGATGACGAGCAGTGATGCTTTATATAAAACACCGCTTCATCCATATACACAAGCATTGCTGTCTGCTATCCCGATTCCAGATCCTGATGTGGAAGATAAACGCAAGCGGTTTATTTTAAAGGGAGAAATTCCAAGTCCAGTGAATCCGCCAAGCGGCTGCGTATTTCGGACAAGATGTCCTGCTGCAATGGATGTGTGTGCGGACAAAAAGCCAGTATTACAAGCAGTCGAAGAAGGTCATGAAGTGGCCTGTCATTTATATGATAGGAAATAGATTGTGGGAAGAAGGGTAAAAAGCCAGCGAGTAAAAACAAGCTGGCTTTTTGGTTTTTATGAACGCCTAATAGGTAATGTACAGCATCTAAAAGAGCCGCCTGATTTAATGATTTCTGAAAAATCCACTTCAATGACGGTGTAGCCGCGTGCTGTTAATGCAGCATTTGTTTCTTGGTTGATTGGTAAGCTGATGACTTTTTTCTGACCAATGGACAACACATTTGGTCCAAGTGTGAACTGCTCTTGCTCGCTTATTTCAATGAGATCATAATGCTTTTTGAGCATATGAAGATCCTTTTCCGTAAAAGCTTCAGGGTAAATCAATATCTCATGAGAAGAAAGAATATTCATCACACAATCAAGATGCAAAATGTGAGAAGGAAGATGAATAGGAATGATGTCGTGATTCGGCAGTTCTTTTTTGAGCTGCTGGATGGCGGCTAGATTTGTTCTTTTACTGATCCCCACAAATACACGGGTTTGGTCTATAAGCACATCGCCGCCTTCAATCGTTCCATCATCCAGCGTGATGGTTATCCATCCTTTTGTCTGTGCCCATTCTTTTAAGGAATGTTCTTCCCCTTGTCTGACAGGGGCTGCCATGTTTGAAACAAATAAAGTCTGTCCAATTGTAAATCCAATATCCCGAGTGAAGACTTGTTCAGGGAAACGTTCATTTGCAGGAAGAAGGACAGGCCGGACATGATGGTTTTTCAGCGTTTGGATGAATTGCTTATGCTGCGTGAGGGCTTTGATTTGAGAAATATTTTCTCTTGCAAAATGCTTTTGGGTTTCATTGATGATCTGTTTAATTTCCATATAAATTGGACTGCATAAGAGGACTTCTTGTAAATCATCGTATTCACTCATACATTGCGGCGGTTTGTACACTTTCTCTGATTTCATAGAATCCATCAAAGGGCCTCCTTGTTTATCGATAGTTATATTATTCCTCCTTCTAGTAAATGTTGAAACATTTCCGAAAGAAAATCTCTCATGAGAGACTAAAGCAAAAAGTTTAGACAAACCTAATAGAATAGTGTTTAATAAAAGTCGTTCCGCATCAACGAAAACAGCAAGAAGGAGCTATGACGATGAGTGAAGAAAATTTCAAATACTGCAAGGAATCAAAAGTTGTGAAAACCAGCAGGGTATTCCCCCTCGATACGAATAACCACCAAACGTTATTTGGCGGGAAATTAATGAGTTATATAGATGACATTGCTTCCATCTCGGCAGCAAGACACAGCCGTAGTGAAACAGTCACCGCATCAATGGATTCAGTTGATTTTTTAGAGCCGATTGGACAGAAAGAGTCCGTCTGCTTAGAATCTTATGTGACATGGGTCGGCACATCTTCTATGGAAGTATTCGTCAAAGTCATTAAGGAAAACTTGATGTCTGGAGAGCGCAGACTCGCAGCAACTTCATTTCTTACCTTTGTCTCGCTTGATGAAAACGGGAAGCCAAAACGAGTTCCACAAGTCATGCCGGAAACAGAGGAAGAAATCATGCTTCATCAAACAGCGAAGCAGCGGGCAGAGGAAAGAAAAAGCCGCCGAAAGCATAGTAAAGCTTTGGCTGACGCACTTGGGACGGATAAGCCTTGGGCGTAAAAATCACCCTTTAAGCGGTGATTTTTTTCTGAGTCGGTATCTTGCATGGCAAGATAGTGTGTGGTAAGATCAAACTATCTTGTCATGCAAGGTACTGAAAGTGGAGGATCGATGATGACACAATCAACACAAATGCTAAAAGGAATTCTAGAGGGATGCCTACTGTCGATTATTTCTGAAGGTGAAATTTATGGCTATGAAATGACAAAGAAGCTTGCGCACTATGGGTTTGATCAAATTAGTGAAGGCAGTATTTATCCGATCTTGCTGCGCATGCAAAAAGAACAGCTGGTCAGTACGTCCACAAAAGCATCGGCGAGCGGGCCGAAAAGGAAATACTATACGCTCACACAAAGAGGCGAAGAAGCGCTGACGGATTTTACCATGCGATGGCATGAGCTGTCAGGGAATGTAGAGCGATTATTACATAAAGGGAAGTGAGAAGATGGTAACAAAAGAAACGAGACACATCTTATTAGAACTGCAACTCTATCTCATATCAAAAGGGAAAAATCAGGACGAGATCGACGAGGTGATGGATGAATTAACGACACACGCTGTCGAAGCTGAGAAAGATGGGAAAACAGGGGAAGATGTGTTTGGAGGAGATCCACGGGGCTTTGCTGACGAGCTAGCAAAAGAGCTCTCTAGAAATCATAAAGACTGGGTTCCGTTTGTCAGTGCTTTTTTAATTGGATCTCTTTTTTACATGATGTTAGCAGATGCCATCAGTCAAAGTTTATCGTATTCTTGGTATGCACTCATTGGTTATCCGCTCATCATAGTGGCCAATGTGATCATGACCATTGTGATGTTTAGGGCTTCTGCCTTTCAAACAAGCAGGAGGGCATTCTTTTACTTTTGGATATTAGGTGTTTTTCAGATGACAGCCTTGATCACAGTGAAATTATTGGACCAAAAACTTGGTACTCCTTTACTTGTGCTGACCTCGAGCCAAAGATGGGGCGTCATTCTTCTGTTGCTGCTGTGTATTGTCTTATTAAATGCCATATTAAAGGCGAATATGGTGTCGCTCATTCCGGTGATCTTCTTTGGACCGCAACTCCTATTCGAATGGCTTGGATGGACATCACCTCTCATGCTTCTTTTCACAAGTCTGGTATCCATTGTGATTTTAGTCTTGCTCACAATCGCTTTTTTACGGAAAACAAACAAGAAAAATGAACATTTAATGTAAATAGAGCACATCACTTGCGATGTGCTTTTCTTTTTCTAAAAAAATGTAGATATGGGATCACATTTTTCTTTACAATGAGAAGAGGACAAAAATGAAAAGGGGTTCTGTGATTGGATATTGTATGGGGGTATGTACTCGTTTTTATATTGGCTGCTTTACCTTTCTTTGAAGTGGTTGGTGTCGTTCCGCTGGGGATTTTAAGTGGTCTGCATCCTGTGACAACGGCAGTTATTGGATTCGTCGGCAACTTTCTTACCGTCTTGCTACTCATAGTCTTCGTGGACCGATTTAAAGCGTGGTGGCTGAAGAGGAAAGAGGAGAAACATGATGAAAAAGGAGAGAAAAAACAGCTGAAAGCCAGAAAGGTTTGGGAACGGTATGGTCTCCCTGGTTTGGCACTTATCGGTCCTTTTATCATTGGCAGTCATTTAGCGGCTTTTATGTGTATGAGCTTCGGTACGAAAAGAAAACAAGTCACTGTGTGGATGACGGTCAGTTTAATCATGTGGACCGCATTAGCTGCTAGTTTAACGGGTGCGGGGTTCCATTACTTTGCCCCAGATTCAAATGGGTTGTTCGGAGATATTTTTAGCAAGTAAGCAAGGGGGATAAAAAATGGCATATCAAACACGGATCGTGCTTGAAACAGAGCGCCTCAGACTGAGAACAATGGATGAAGACGATGCGCCTTTTTTATATGAAAAGCTGTTCCAAGATGAAGAGGTCATGAAGTATTATCCTTCACTAAAGGATGAAGAGCAGACAAAAGAGTGGATTGCTTGGAATCAAAAGAATGACCGCACGTATCATACATCCCTGTGGATCATTGAAGAAAAAGAAACGAAAGAACCACTTGGACAAAGCGGAATTGTTCTCCAAAACGTCGAAGGACAAACAGAGCTTGAAATTGGTTATATGCTAAAGAGATCGGCATGGGGAAAAGGATATGCTGTTGAGGCTGCAAAAGGCTGTCTTGCGTATGGTTTTGACGAAATGAAGGTGAGGCGAATGGTCAGCTTAATTCGCCCTGACAATGAAGCGTCAGTCAAGGTCGCAATGAAAATGGGAATGAAAAAAGAAAAAACCATTTCAAAATGGGATCAAATGATTGATGTTTACAGTGTTACTCGTGACGGAAAAAGCGGCTCGCTTGAATCATAAGGAGAGCCGCTTTTTCTTTTGTTCTAACTGAAGTAAATATTTCTTTCGTTCGATTCCCCCGCCATATCCGCCAAGTTCACCGCTTGTTTGAATGACTCGGTGACAAGGAATGATGATGGCCAACTGATTGGCACCATTTGCATTTCCAACTGCCCGAACCAAATGGGGATCGCCAAGCATGATGGCAAGATCTCGATACGATCTCGTTTCGCCTGGTGGAATCTGTAAGAGAAGATCCCATACCCTTTTTTGAAAAGGGGTGCCATGTATAGCGAGTGGCACAGTAAACTGCGTGAGTTTCTTGTCAAAATATAAGGCCAATTCCTTTGCTAATTGCTGATGGACGTTTGTTTCTCCAACTAAAATACGGGCATGATGTTTTTTTCTGATGTTCTCAATTTCTCTTTCTAATCCTCGCCTGTCCATAAATTCAAGCAAATACACATGGGTTGCATCTGAAATGCTCATCATCCGCCCAATCGGAGTAGAAATAAAATTCGCATGCAAAATATTGACTTGCGCCTTTTTGGGTGGATTTCCCATGATTTTCGTAAAGGCATCATTGAAGGCACTGGAAGACTCGTAACCGAAGGTGACTTGCTGATCTATGACTTTTTTTCCGTTCAGAATCTCTTTAAACGCTAACCCCATTCGGCGTGATCTAGCATATTGAACAAAGGTCATTCCATAGATTTCTTTAAATTTTCTCCGAGCTGTTGCAGAGTGAATCCCTAATTGGCGAAAATCTTCTTCTTTCCACCGTTTCTCAGGACTCTCTTCAACTGCTGATACAAGTGTTTTGACTTCTTCTGGAATGCTGTTAGGATATGTTAAAGGTGTGCATCGCTTACACGGCCGATACCCTGCAAGCAGCGCCTCCTCTGCTGTAAAGAAAAACTCGCAGTTCTCATATTTTGGTTTTCTAGCAGTACATGTGGCATGGCAGAAGATGCCGGTTGTTTTAATACCAGCAAAAAACGTGCCGTCATATTGCGGATTCTTATCAACAAGTGCTTGATAAAATTCGTGTTTTTGTTCGTCGGTCATCATCATTTGATCCACCTCTTGTTTTATTATATCAGTGATGTGGTCGTTCCTCTTTCTAACATTTAGTATACTTCGCTTTCATCTACTTTCTTTCGAAAAATGAACAAGTATATTTGAAGGGGAAAAGCAAAGTGGTAGACCGGCATATCAGGGTGTGATACACTTTTTCATACAGAATCGGCTTTACGCTAGATTTGCTTATCATGAATTGGTTTTCTAGGGTTCCGTGCGGGCAGCGCAGTCTGGACCGAGAGAAAACACATAGGGTCCTCTAAGAATGGGCCGTATGGACACGGAGGGATAAAAGCCCGGGAGATTTGATCAAACGATCGATTTCCGGGCTTTTTTTATTGCTTGGAATCGGTAAGAAAGGAAGAGATCGAATGAAATGGGGAAATGTTTTGATTGCAGCCGTATTTGAAGTCGGCTGGGTAATGGGGTTGAAATATGCTGGCTCTATATTGGAATGGAGTGCAACCATCGTTTGTATTGTCGTCAGCTTTTATTTACTCCTGAAAGCCACGACGGTACTTCCAGTTGGCACACTTTACGCCGTTTTCACCGGACTTGGAACAGCAGGTACGGTCATAGTAGGGATGGTCATGGGTGAGCCGGTACAGCTAGTAAAATTACTTTTGATCATGGTCCTGTTAAGCGGTGTATTAGGACTCAAATTGACCACAGGTGAAAAGAAAGGGGAGGCTGAATCGTGAGCTGGCTTTTACTCATTGGGGCAGGCATCTTAGAAATGCTTTGTGTCACCATGATGAATCAATTCCAGAAAGATCGCCATGTCAAATGGATTTTCTTCATAGCAGCTGGATTTTCGCTATCCTTTTTGATGCTGTCTCTTGCGATGAATACAATTCCGATGGGAACGGCGTATGCGATTTGGACAGGAATCGGAGCAGCTGGAGGAGCGATTGTTGGGATGCTGTTTTATGGTGAGTCGAAAGACGCAAAACGTATATTCTTTATCGCACTGATTTTATCAGCAGCGGTCGGGTTAAAAATCATTGAATAAGAAAAGGCAGGCAATCATATGCCAGCCTTTTTGCTACATCGAATGATGATTGGAATCGTTTTCATTTTTGCGGTAAAGCTGACTCACAAGCAGAAAACATACACCAAATGTAAGTAAAGGAATGAGTCTTTCTCCGGTCATAAATAGATAAATGCCCGTGATGAGACATACGATGCCGAGCCAAAAGCTCACTTTACCAAACAAAGTCATGTTTTTCATCTCCATCACTCCTTTTGTGATAAAAGGTCTATTCATATTATATCACGCCAGGTGCAGAATTGAATGAATATTCAATAAAAAACACGACGCTTAATTGCTTTTTCTCTTTCCAGTCCAGTATAATATTTCATTAGAATGAAAAACGTAAATGAGGTCATAAGACATGAGAACATTGATTACAGAGAAACTTGAATTACACAGACAAAAGCATGAGCAAAAAGGAAGGCTTTTAGTCAGCTGCCCGGATCAGCCTGGTATTGTGTCAGCTGTTTCTACTTTTTTATTTGAACATGGAGCAAACATCATTGAATCTAGTCAATACACAACAGATCATGAGAGCGGCCGGTTCTTTTTAAGAATTGAATTTGATTGGAAAGACATTTCGGCCAACTTAGATCAACTGAAAAGCAGCTTTGAGCCAATTGCGCAATCATTTCACATGACGTGGAGCATGTCGCGTGCAAGTGATCTGAAAAAGCTGGCGATCTTTGTGTCCAAAGAGCTTCATTGTTTACATGAACTTTTATGGGAATGGCAAAGCGGTAATTTAATGGCTGAAATAGCGGTTGTCATCAGCAATCATGAAACGGCAAAAGATACAGTCGAAGCACTCGGCATTCCATTCCACTTCGTGAAAGCAAATAAAGACATTCGCCAAGATGCAGAAAAACAGCAACTTGCATTATTAGAAGAGTATGATATTGATGCGGTTGTGCTTGCGAGATACATGCAAATTTTAACGCCAGCCTTTATTGAACAGCATCCGAACAAAATCATCAATATTCATCATTCCTTCCTGCCAGCGTTTATCGGTGCAAACCCATACAAGCGGGCATATGAGCGAGGGGTTAAACTGATTGGTGCGACTTCTCATTATGTCACCAATGATTTAGACGAAGGGCCAATCATTGAACAGGATATTGAGCGGGTAGATCATAGAGATGATGCAGAGGCATTAAAAAATATTGGCCGCACGATTGAGCGCAGTGTGCTTGCCCGAGCTGTCAAATGGCATCTGGAAGATCGAATCATTGTCCATGAGAATAAAACGATTGTGTTTAATTGACCGCTTGACTTTTCTGAAGCAATTGGTGATAATATAAAAAAATTAACGAGCGTTGAGAAGGAATAGTAAGCAGGACCTGCTGTGTAAAGAGAGCAAATGACACGCTGAAACATTTGCCACAGACAGCTGCTGAACCTACCCTTTGAGCCTTAGAGGAAAAATCTAAGCGCATGCCTGGCGTTACAGGAGTTGAGTGGAATAAGCAAACGTATGCTTATTCAATGAAGGTGGTACCACGGAAAATCCCTTTTTCGTCCTTTACATAAGGAGAAAAAGGGATTTTTTATGTGGTGAAAGGTATAGCGGAGGGAATCAATGATGAAAAAGCAAAGGATCGTCATAAAAATTGGTAGCAGTTCATTAACAGAGCAAAAGGGAGCGATTGATGAACAAAAAATGCAGGATCATGTCAAAGCCATTGCAAAGCTAAAAGAGGCAGGACATGAAATCATTCTCATTTCGTCAGGTGCCGTTGCGGCGGGATTTGGCAGTTTAGGATATCCGTCAAGACCTGTGACCTTAAAAGGGAAGCAGGCTGCTGCTGCTGTTGGTCAAGGCTTGTTAATGCAGAAATATACAGAACTATTTTCACAGTTTCAGATGACGCCTGCACAAATGCTTTTAACACGTAATGACTTTTCAGATCGTACAAGATATCGAAATGCTTACGCAACGATGATGGAACTGCTCGAAAGAAAAATTTTACCGATCATTAATGAAAATGATTCTGTGTCCATCGAGGAGCTTACCTTTGGTGATAATGACATGTTATCAGCACTGGTCAGTGGCTTAATTCATGCAGACCAATTGATCATTTTAACAGATATCAACGGAATTTATGATGCCAATCCAAGTGAGAATCCTGATGCGAAGCGGTTTGATGTGCTGACTCACATCTCAGATGAATTGTTCTCATATGCGAAGAGTACGGGTTCAAAGGTTGGAACAGGCGGGATGAAATCTAAGCTTTCAGCTGCACAAACAGCTCTCTCCCTTGGCGTTAAAGTCTTCATTGGCACAGGTACAGGGGAAGACAAGCTTCTTCACATTCTCGCTGGTCAAGGGGACGGCACATATATTGGTGAACAAGACTTATCATCAGTCAATAACCGTCGCCAATGGATTCAATTCCACTCACCAGTCTCTGGAAAGATCATGATTGATGCGGGAGCAGAGGCGGCGATTTTGCATAATGGAAGGAGTCTTCTTCCAGCTGGTGTCATTGATGTAGCTGGTGAATTTTCTAAAGGAGAGGTCGTCGAAGTTGTTGGTCCAAATGGTTTAGTCGGTAAAGGACAAACATTGTATGATTCAGATGAGCTTCTTGGCATTAAAGGGATGCGAAGTCATGAGCTTTCTCATGAAAAACCTGAAGTCATTCACCGAGATCACTGGGTTCAGCACGTACAAAACTGAGGAGGGAAAACGATGAATGAAGTTCTAGAAAAAGCAAAAAAGGCAAGCGCAGCCAAAGATCAGCTGCTATTAAAAACAACTGAACAAAAGAATGCTGCATTAGACGCTATTGCAAAAGCATTAAAAGCATCTTCAGCGTATTTAATTGCCGAGAACCATAAGGATGTTCAGGCGGCTATAGACAAAGAGTTCACGCCATCTGTGATCGACAGAATTACATTAACAGAAGAGAGAATTGAAGCGATTGCAGACGCTACGCATCAACTCATTCAGCTCAAAGACCCAATTGGTGAAACATTAGAAACCATTCAAAAAGAAAACGGGCTTTTCATTGAAAAAGTACGTGTGCCTCTTGGAACGGTTGGGATGATTTACGAAGCAAGACCAAACGTGACAGTCGATGCGGCCACTCTTTGCTTGAAAACTGGAAATGCTGTGATTCTTCGAGGAAGTTCATCGGCCATTCATAGTAATAAAGCGATTGTGAAAGTCATTCATGAAGCGTTGCAACCAACGGATATTCCAGTAGACAGTGTACAATTGATTGAAGATACAGGCCGTGAGACGGCTAAAACCCTGTTCACTTTAAATGACTATCTAGATGTCCTGATTCCACGCGGAGGGAAACATTTAATTGATCTTGTTGTGAGAGAGTCTACTGTTCCAGTACTTGAGACGGGTGCAGGGAATTGTCATATTTACATTGATGAAACAGCCCAAAAAGAAATGGCTGAACAAATTGTTCTGAATGCGAAAACACAAAGACCATCTGTTTGTAATGCCATTGAGAGCATTGTCATTCATGAAACATGGGCAAAAGAACATGGCGCTTCGCTCTTTGAAGCACTTCAGACACATGGTGTAGAGATACGGGGCGATGAAGCAGTATGTGCAATTGCACCGAGTGCCACATTAGCGACGACCACTGATTTTGAAACGGAATTTTTAGCGCCGATTGTCAGTATTAAAACCGTCAAGACCATGGAAGAGGCGATACAGCATATTCAAATGTATAGCTCTAAGCATTCTGAAGCGATCATTACGGAAAACGACCAGCATGCGGCACTTTTCTTAACAGCCGTTGATGCTGCCGCTGTGTATCATAATGCATCTACCCGGTTTACAGATGGCTTTGAATTTGGCTACGGAGCGGAAATCGGCATTAGCACACAAAAATTGCATGCTAGAGGACCAATGGGTCTGCCAGCCCTAACCTCTGAAAAATTTGTCATTCGTGGGCAAGGACAAATAAGAGAATAACCGATTCAAAAAGAGAGTCTTATCGCACAAGGCTCTCTTTTTCCTTTCATTTTTGTATTTCTCCGGTCAAGTATGATAAAATATGGTAATGTTTTATATTTTGAGAAGATTGGAGAAGGCAACGTATGGCGAAAATCATTCCCTCTTCGGATATTGGAGTGAAAATCAACAAGTGGTATGAATTAATCCGCAGATTTGATTCAGAACAAGCAGAACAGTTAAAGCAGGAAATTCGCACCTCTCTTGATTCAATGGAAGAAGATCAGAATTTGCTTCTCTATTTTTCTTTAATGGAATTCAGGCATGAGGTCATGCTCGATTATTTAAAGCCATTAAAGGAAGGAAAGCTTCGCGCCAACTTTTCCGAGCTTTCGAAAGAAATAGATGAGCATCAAACGCATGTCACAGGCATGCTTGAATATTACTATCATTTCTTCAGAGGCATGTATGAGTTCGGCCGGAGAGAGTACATTGCTGCCATATCGTCCTATCAAAAGGCAGAGCACAAGCTTTCTTTTGTATCCGACGATATTGAACGTGCAGAATTTCATTTTAAAATGTCAGAAATATATTATCACATGAAACAAACACATATTTCGATGCACCATGCCAAACTAGCGCTGGATGTCTATATTCAGCACGAACTATATGCGCTTCGTACCATTCAGTGTGAATTTATTGTAGCCGGTAATTATGATGATATGAGAAGGCATGAAAAGGCATTGCCACATCTCGAAAGAGCACTTGCAAGATCAAGAGACTTTCAGAATGTGCGTTTTATTGCTTCTTCTTTGTTTAATATGGGCAACAGCTATTACAGAATGGGAGACTTGAACCGCGCACTCGACTTAATGAAAGAATCCATCTCATTATTTGATCAAAACCAATCTGATCATCTTCGTCGATCGATAGACCCTCTTTATACAGCCGCTCAGATCTTATACAAACAAGGTAAAAACAATGAAGCAATATATTACAGAGAAGAATGTATGAAACGAGCAGAAGCTCTGCAGGATGACATTCATATTCAGAAGACCATTTTTTTAGAAGCATTGTACTTACGACAAGATGCAGAGCATATTAAACGAATTTTCCATTTTTTAGAATCTTCCTATGCATATCCAGATATAGAAGAGCTGGCTTTAGACACCGCAAAGTATTATAATGAAATGGAGGATTATGAAAAATCTTCCATGTTCTATGGGGAAGCGGAACATGCTCGTATCTATATTCAGAGAGGGGATTGTTTATATGAATTTTAAAAAATGGGCAGTCGTCTGTACAAGCATCACGATCTTGGCATTATGGATCACATCACCTAATGCCGACCCCGATAACAGAAACCATACGCTAGAAAAACCGAATCCGCAGCATATCACGATCTAAAAAGCCCTTTTTAAAGGGCTTTTTTTATTGACCGCTTCAATCATCGTAGGTTGCACATTCATAAAAATAAAAAATGGAGGAAAGATGAAAGTGAGTGTTTTTCATTGACTCTTGAATTTAGATTGTGTACAATTCAATTGTAGAAAATATTAATAGAGCGAAAGAGGGTTATATTCATGTCAGAAGTTTTATTTACTGCAACGGTATCAGCTGTAGGAGGAAGAGAAGGTAAGGTTGTGTCAACAGATGGCGTACTAGAGCATGATGTAGCAATGCCAGGAACGCCAAGAGCGAAAAAGCTTGAGAAAGCAACGAATCCAGAGCAATTATTCGCAGCGGGCTATTCTGCATGTTTTGATTCAGCTCTTCAAATGGTCGCAAGACAAGAGCGTATCCGTTTTGAAAGTGAAGTAACGGCACATGTAAGCTTAATCAAAGACAGTTCAGACGGCGGTTTCAAACTAGGTGTCAAATTAGAAGTAAAAGGAACTGGAATTGAGCAATCTGCACTTGATGAACTTGTTCATAAAGCACACGGCGTTTGCCCATACTCAAAAGCAACGCAAGGAAACATTGAAGTAGAATTAGTAGCTGTCGCTCAATAATAGACATCAAAAAAAGGCTGAGGGAATATTCCCTCAGCCTTTTGATTGTGTTAATTTTTGCAAAAGCTCATGTAAAGAAGCGCGAAGTGTTTTCAGCTCTTCTTCTGATCTGCCTGTTCCAGACAGCATTTGAAATGGAATCGAAGTGGCCTTCTCTTGTAAAGCTTCTCCGTATTCTGTTAAACGAATTTGGACCGAACGCTCATCCTCTTTCGAACGTTCACGGATGATGAGTCCATTTTGTTCCATTCGTTTTAGCATAGGTGTGAGTGTACCGGAGTCTAAATATAAAAGCTCTCCCATTGTTTTCACATTTAATGTCCCATGCTCCCATAACAAAAGCAGTGCCAAATATTGCGGGTATGTGATATTTAACTCTTCTAATAATGGTTTATACTGCTTTGTCATTTCTCTTGAACTTGCATATAACAAGAAACAAAGCTGATTTTCCAGCTTCATATGTTCAAATTCATTTGTCATATCTGTCACCAACTATTTTTTGTCATACTTATCATTGTATAAGATTTTCTTCCTTTTTAAAATAAATACAGACTAAAAATGAAAAATTCTTCAATGTGCCATAAATGTTTGAGCAACGAATAGAACGTGAAAGGTATAAGTAGAAGAAGGAGGAGATCAAGATGAAACCATTATTTACTGCAAAAGTAAAAGCACAGCACGGAAGAGCAGGACACGTTCGTTCTGATGATGGTGTGCTTGACCACAACATTGTGATGCCAAACGCAAAGAAAGATGGAGAAACTGGTACGAATCCTGAACAATTATTTGCAGCGGGTTATGCGGCCTGCTTCGGAGGGGCGCTTGAACAAGTCGCCAAGAAGCAAGGTGTCGAAATTGAATCAGAAGTAGAAGGACATGTCAGTCTATTAAAAGATGAAAGTGATGGCGGTTTTAAACTTGGTGTGAAGCTGATTGTTTCCGCTAAAGGGCTTGACCATGACAAAGCGAAAGAGCTTGTTGAGGCTGCACATGAATTCTGTCCATATTCAAAAGCAACAAGAGGAAACATCGAAGTAGAGCTTGAAGTGGCGGAATCATGAAAAGAAAAAAGGGCTAAAATTTAGCCCTTTCTCACTGACACCTGCTCCACAGCAGGTGTCTTTTTTTAATATTCTTTCTTTTTGTCGTATGTGTCCCATGCTTCAAATGGAGCAAGGGTTTTTTGAAGGTTCAGCTGGTAAAATGGAATGTTTCTTGATTCGTATTCTTTATTGATTTCTTCATAAATAAAGGAGTCATCAAAACCAGAAGTCGCTGCATCCTTGTGTCCAGCAGCAAAATATACGGCCTTTGGTCTAGCCCAATAGATAGCACCAAGACACATTGGACAAGGCTCACAGCTTGTATACAAAATACAGTCTTCTAATTGATATGTATGTAGTGTTTGGCACGCCTTTCGAATAGCTGTCACTTCTGCATGTGCAGTTGGATCATTACTCGTTGTGACATTGTTGCTTCCCTCTGCAATAATCTGACCGTCTTTGACAATGACCGCTCCAAAAGGGCCGCCTGTGCCACTATTTACTCCTTCTACTGCAAGATCAATTGCGCGTTGTAAAAAAGCTTCGTGATTCATTGTCTTCCTCCCTTTGTTCGACTGACTTCTCTAGTATAAACGAATCATGATAGAAAAGGAATCATTGTAGGAGGAGATCGAACAGGACAATTTACACATAAAAAACCCCTGCCAAATGTTCAGCAGGGGAAGAGTGAGTCCATTATGCGTGCTGCGCTAGCTTTTTACGAGCGACTTCAGCAGCTGTCACCATGTTTTTCAAAGCAGCAATGGTTTCAGGTTCTTGTCTTGTTTTCAGTCCACAGTCAGGGTTGACCCAGAAGCGATCTGTCGGACAGACGTTCAGTGCATCATCAATGATTTTACTCATTTCTTCAACAGCTGGAACGCGCGGGCTGTGGATGTCATATACCCCAAGTCCAAGGCCTTTCAAATACGGGTGTTTTTCTAAATAATCGAGGAACCCGCCATGACTGCGTGAATGTTCAATCGTAATCACGTCTGCATCAAGGTCTTCAATCGTATCAACAATATCCTCGAAGTTGCTGTAGCACATATGTGTATGAATTTGCGTTTCATTTTGAACAGACGATGTCGATAGACGGAATGACTCTGCTGCCCAGTTTAAGTATGCTGCCCAATCACTCTCTTTTAAAGGAAGACCTTCTCTTAGCGCAGGTTCATCCACTTGAATCACTTGAATACCCGCTGCTTCTAACGCTTCTACCTCTTTGCGTAAAGCAAAAGCGATTTGGAAGGCAATGTCTTTACGAGAGATATCTGTTCTTGGGAAAGACCAGTTTAAGATCGTGACAGGCCCTGTCAGCATTCCTTTGACTTTTTTCTCCGTTAAGCTTTGAGCGTAAACCGTCTCTTTCACTGTCATTGGCTCTGTAAATTCTACATCTCCATAAATGATCGGCGGCTTCACGCAGCGTGATCCATAAGATTGAACCCAAGCGAATTTTGTAAAGGCAAATCCAGCGAGTTTTTCACCGAAGTATTCAACCATGTCTGTACGTTCAAATTCTCCATGAACGAGTACATCTAGGCCAATCTCTTCTTGAATATCAATCCATCTTTTTGTTTCTTTTTTAATAAATTCATCATACTCTGCATCTGTCCACTCATTTTTGCGCCATTTTTGACGAGCACTGCGCACCTCAGCTGACTGAGGGAAGCTTCCGATTGTTGTGGTTGGAAGAAGCGGCAGTTCAAGAGATTCATTTTGAATGCGTAGTCGTTCTTCAAAAGCAACTGGACGTTTAAAATCTTTTGATGAAAGGCTGTTGCGCTCTGCTGTCAGGTCCGCATTCGTTCCTTTCGCGAATTCTTTTAACGTCAGAAGTGCTTCATTTGCTGCATGGATGTCTGCATCAATGGCAGCTGCTCCTTTTGATAAGCCTTCTTTTAATAGCGTTAATTCAGCCAGCTTTTCAGTGGCATAAGAAAGTCCGTTTAATAGTTTTTCTTCAAGCTGTTCGCTCGGATGTTTTGCAACTGGTACATGTAGCAGGCTGCTTGAAGGCTGTAGCCATACTTCTTTCGGCTGCACGTCAGCAATCACTTCAGAAATAAACGATAATCTTTCTCCTAGATCTGATCTCCAAATATTTCTGCCGTCGATGATACCGGCTGCTAAAATTTTATCTTTTGGGAAGCCGTGTTTTTTCAATTGTTCAAGGTTTCGTCCTTGATCATGGACAAAATCAAGACCGATGGCTTCAACAGGATACGTGACAAGCTCTTCATAGGCATCTACTGAGTCAAAGTATGTTTGAAGGAGAACGTTTAAGGCAGGTACAGCTTCTTTAATCGTTTGATAGATGGCTTTTACTGCTTTCACGTCTTCACTTGAAGCTGTGACTAAAGCAGGCTCATCAATTTGAACCCATTTTACACCGGCTTCTTCAAGCTCTTTTAACAACTGAGTATAAAGCGGCACTAGGCGTTGCTGAATCTCTTTCACTTCATTGGCTTCATAGCCTTTAGAAAGAGAAACAAATGTATAAAGACCAAGAACGACAGGTTTTGTTTCAACACCAAACGCTTTTTTCACCTTTTCGTATGCTTCAAGTGGTTTGTTATGTGTGAGTTTGAATTCTGTGCTTTTTTCGTATTCTGGAACGATGTAGTGATAGTTTGTATTAAACCATTTTGTCATTTCACTTGAGACAGCATCTTTTGTTCCTCTTGCCATCGCAAAGTATGTATCTAGCGGGTCTTTCAAGCTGCGGAAGCGCTCTGGAATCCAATTGAACATAACGGCAGTATCCAGCACGTGATCATAGAAGGTAAAGTCTCCAGAAGGAACAACGTCAATTTGTTGATCAATTTGAGTTTTAATAGCGGCTAAAAATTGTTCATCGAGTGTGCTTAAGAGGGTTTCTCGGTCAGTTTGACCTTTCCAATAAGACTCAAGTGCTTTTTTCCATTCTCTGTTTAAACCAATTCGCGGGAAACCTAGATTACTTGTTTTAACAATTGTCAATTCCAATTCCTCCTCTAAATATAAAAAGACACTCACACTCATGGTCAAGATTGATGAGGGCAAATGTCTGGTTTAAAAAGACAAAATGTGTGTGCGAAAGAAGGCGTAAGTATCAATGACGAACGCTTTTCCGACATCTCCTATCAACCGTAGGGGGTTTGATGTGATAGAGCGGCTGGTATCCTGGCTCGCGAATCTGCAAGCTTTTCATCCTTCCCATCCTCACGACAGTGGATTATTAACGAAAAGCTCTCCTCACTTACAGTGGCGGGACCGCGCCGGATTTTCACCGGTCTTCCCAATTAAAATTCGATGTGTGATCGAATTACCGACTCTCAAACTATGAATTTATTGTGTTCGATTATATAACGTTCACTTCATTTCGTCAAAGTAAATTTTGAATAATTTTAATTAAAAAAATCCTGAGAAAATTCTATCTTTTCTCAGGACCTAACATGTACCTATAGAGACAAAAGTTCTGCTTCCAATGTTTTCTCAAGAAGCACATCTGGTGCAGTTAAATATAAAAACCCGTTTCCTACAAGGGTTTTCGATTGTTTTAGCGGAAGGGTTCTCCGTACGAGCTGAGCATATACCTCAGGTTCTGTCAGCTTACGCTGGAACGCTTCTTCTTCGGCATTTTTAATAATGGCGAGTGCACCGCTCACATGAGGGGCAGCCATGGAAGTGCCTGTTAGTCTTCCGTATTTATGGTTAGGGAGAGTGGATAAAATGTCTTCACCTGGAGCGACGAGGTCGATTTCTTTATTCGCATTGGAGAATTCAGAGGATTCTCTTGCAAGAGAGACAGAGCCGACGGCAATGACCTCGTTGTATGCAGCTGGGTAGGAGAACTCTTCAGTACGCTCGTCTCCGTCACCTTCATTTCCTGCTGCGCAGACAACAAGCACACCACTGCTTACCGCATGTTGGATGGCTTTTTGCAGTTCTGGTTCATTGCTTGGCCCACCGAGAGACATGGAAATGATATCAACCTTCTGCTCAACCGCATAGTTAATGCCATTGATAATCCATTCGTATTTCCCACTGCCATTTTTCCCTCCAAGAACTTTCACGATCAACAGCTTGGCTTCAGGCGCAACACCTAAAATGCCACCATTTTGATCTGTTGCTGCAATCGTTCCTGATACATGGGTACCATGCCCGTTGTAGTCTTTTACATTCTCAGCATCTCCATTGTCATCATCGGTAAAGTTTTTTCCTCCGATAATCTGATCTTTTAAATCGGGATGCTCCGTGTCGCAACCTGTATCAAGGACAGCAATGGTTATGCCTTTTCCTTTGAAGCCACTTGACCAAAGTTCGGGTGCTTTAATCTCCTGAATACTTTCCGGCGTCTCTTTCGCTTCCATCACATTGGCTTTTACTTCATACGGAATTAAGCGAATTTCACCTTTCATAAGAAAGCCCTCCTTATTTTGTTTTCAAAGTAGATTCAGGTTGCGTAATGTTATTGTATAAAACAAATGTTTGATCGGAAAGGGTCAATTGTAATAATTTTTCAAATAATCAAATAATTATTTATTGTGCAGTTCTCCTCATATCTTGCCGAAAGAAGTCACCTTTTGAAGAAAACTCTTAGTATCATATGAAAAAGAATGAAATGCTGCATAGTGAGCTTGCACCTGTACAGATAAAAATGGGTGAAAAGAACTAAAAAAGGCAGATCGAAAAAACAATCATATAAAGAGATAGAGGATGACAGAAAAGAAAAAGGTACATGCCATGTGCAGATCATTGTTTTTTCATTATAATGATCGAAAGAATATAGAATGTAAAAAGTATTTGACATTTTTTAAGCGGATGATATGATTGAAATGTAAAAAGTATTTGACATTTTGATTGGGAGGGGACTAACCGTTGGATGTTGTCAAAGTTGTGTATTCAGTCATCTTATTAGTGGTTGGACTGTTCATTTTTATCGCGCCTATGATTCTAAAGGGTGATGAAAGAAAGAGATTTATCTACTCAAAAGCGCAATCGTATGCATTTATGGTGGTCATTGGTATGCTTTTATTAGAAGTCGCACAGGCCATATTTTTAACGACCCAAGGGAACAATTCTGATAAGGGGTTTGGGATTTCTCCCATCATGTTCCTAACTGTGATTTCGGTCATTTATTTAGTTACATTACTCATATACAGAAAAAAATATGGTGATTAAATTGCAAAATCATATAAGAGAACTAAGGAAATCCATTAAATTATCCCAACAAGAACTTGCTAAACGGTGTAAGGTCTCGAGACAAACCATCAATGCCATTGAAAACGATAAGTACGACCCTACTTTACAATTAGCCTTTGACATCGCCTCTGTTTTGAATACGACTGTAGATGAGCTTTTTGTCAGTCAACCTAAAAAGAAGTAAGGGACCAGCCTCAGAAAAGAGGCTTTTTTTGTTGATTTGTGTAATGTGAAAGGATCAGCTGAAAATAAAAATCAACCATATTACATAACAATTCCTCATTCATGAAAAATAAGATATGAAGATTGTGACTGTTCCAATGGAGAAAGGCAACATATAATAATGGAAAGACAAGCTTGCCTTTTAGATAGGAGAGATAGAGATGAACAAAGGGAAGATACTCGTGGTCGAAGATGAAAAGAAAATTGCAAGAGTGCTGTCATTAGAACTTGAATATGAAGGATATGAGGTCACAGTCCAAGATACAGGGATGAAAGGGCTCCAGGCGCTCGAGGAGGAGAGTTTTGATTTAGTGCTTCTAGATGTCATGCTTCCAGAATTAAGCGGACTTGAAGTGCTTAGAAGGGTTCGAAAGACAAATACGGCAACACCGATCATTTTGATTACCGCAAGAGGAAGTGTTCCCGATAAGGTCAGCGGTCTTGATCTTGGGGCAAACGATTATATTACAAAACCCTTTGACATAGAAGAATTATTAGCGCGAATTCGTGCACAGCTGAGGTTCAATCACAATGCGCAAGAGGAAAAGGACATTGAGCTAAGTATTGCAGATTTAACGGTGAATGAGAAAACAAGAGAAATTCAAAGAGGCGGTCAGACGCTTGAGCTGACACCGAGAGAATATGACCTGCTTGTTCATTTATTGAAACATCAGCAGCAAGTACTCACAAGAGATCAGCTTTTAACAGCTGTCTGGGGTTTTGATTATTTTGGTGACACGAACGTGGTTGATGTCTATATTCGCTATTTAAGGAAAAAAATCGATTACCCGTTTGAAAAACAATTGATTCACACAGTGAGAGGTGTGGGTTATGTGATGAAAGGATAAAGCATGAGATTAAAAAATAAGATCCAGCTTTATACATCGTTGTCCTTGTTTTTAATGGTGCTACTGTTTCATACAGCGATTTATTTTATTTTTTCAATGACCTTGACGCAAAAAGATATGTCCAGACTGTCGGAAGTAGCTGAAAATATTGCGATTGCACTAAAGAAGTCAGAAGAAGAGGGCCTTCCATCTTCAGAGCTTCTGAAAGCGTATCTGCCTCAAAATGGTATGATCCGTGTCGTCACAGAGAAAGGTGAATCAAAGCTGACCGTCACGAAGGAATCTACGTTCAGCTCACTTCCTTTTACATACGAATCTGGTCAGACAGCAGAAATTCAAGAATACAATAAGCAGATGATTGCGTTTGCGGCTATCCCTGTCATTTGGACAAATGGGGACATTGTGTCGCTGCAAGTATATGAAGAAATTGAAAATACAGAAGAGAACTTGGCGTTATTAAAAATGATTTTAATCACTACTGGCGTTTTGTTTATTGTGCTTTCTTATTTTGCAGGCCACATTTTAACGAAACAAATTGTCCGCCCAATTAGTCGAATGACCAATACGATGAAAGCAAGTATGAGAGAAAAGGCATTTAAACGAATTGAATTAACAGGCGATTCAAAGGATGAACTGTATCAAATGGGTCAAACCTTTAATGAAATGGCGGAAATTCTCGAGAAACATTATGAGAAAGAGCAGCAATTTTTACACGATGCTTCTCATGAATTGAAAACACCCATTACCGTCATCATGAGCTACAGCAATTTACTAAAACGCTGGGGGCAAAGCCGGCCAGAGGTCGTAGAAGAATCCTCTCAAGCCATTCATGATGAGGCAAAAAAAATGAAAAGGCTGACAGATCAACTACTCACACTGGCGAAAAATGGGCAGCCGCTTTACTTGGACATGAAGCCGGTTGATCTTGGTCAATTGTGTAGCCAAGTCGGCCATACACTTGAAGTGGCAACCAATCGAACCATCCTTACTCATATACAAACAGATCAGCCTGTGATTGCTGAAGGGGACGAAGAGAAGATCAAACAGCTTTTGACCATCTTGATTGATAATGCGGTTAAATATAGTGCAGAGCCAGTTGATGTGAACTGCGGACGAGCAGGAGAGAAACCGTTTATTTCGGTTGTTGACAAAGGAATTGGCATAAAAGAAGAGGATCTGCCGAAAATCTTTGACCGCTTTTTCCGTGTGGATGAAGCGAGAAACAGTGAGACGGGCGGGACTGGACTTGGTCTGTCAATTGCGAAGCAAATTGCTGAAGAGCATGGGGCTGAGCTAAAGGTAGACAGCCGTATCGGTGAAGGAACCGTGATGACCATTCTTTTTCAGAAATAAGTAGGTCTTTTCTCATCAATTTCTCATTTCCTCCTTATAAAATAGGAAATAGGAAGGAGGCGCTGCATGTCTAAAAAAATGAAAATGCTGCTTACGCTCGCAGGATGTCTTTTCATTCTTGTGGCCTTTGCAATGCTCATGATTCAAACCATTGACCAAAAAATATTAAGCGAAGCAGACATTAAAAAGATCATCGCAAAAGACTACAATGGAAACATCACAAATATTGATCTGATCAATCATAAACAAGACTATACATTGACGCTTGAAAATTCAAATGGCATCTATCAAATCATTGCATCTTCCTCAAGCGGTCAAATGAAAGAGATGAAACAGTTAAAGAGCTATCAAAAACCAAATGAGAAAAATGCCGAACTTCAAGCAGAAGAAGCGGCAGTGAAAAAAGTGAAGGGTACTGTGATTCAAAAGAAAGAAAAATCGGATCGCTTTATCTTTACGATTCAATCAAAAAAAGAACTGTATCAAGTGGATGTTGAGAAAGATACGTTCAAGGTGATTGAAGCAGAAAAGAAAAAGCCAACCTCTAAAGAAAAGAAGCTGACAAAAATAACGGTAGAAGAAGCCATTCAGATTGCCGTAAAAGAAGTGGGCGGCACAGTGGATGATGCAGATCTTGAAACTTTTAGCGGAATGCTCGTGTTTGAGGTAGAGCTCGATTTGCCGGATGGGAGAGAGGCAGAGGTATTAGTGAATGCCTATACAGGAGATATTGAAGGCATTACGTACGAAAACTAATCATTTTCTCATGATTTTCTCATCTTCCTTTCCTTCCTTTATCATCTTGTTTTTTTAAGATAAAGGAGAAATCAAACAGAGGAGGAATGAAATATGATAAAAAAAGTACTAGTCGCTACAGCATTCACAGGAGCCCTTGTCGCAGGTGGTTTCACCCTTCAAGCGCAAAATACAAATCAAACGGCAAATGCCGAACAAGTGGTGCAAAAGAAATCTTCATTTGTCTCAAAGAAACAGGCTGAAAAAGCAGCATTAAAAGTTGTGAAAGGCTATGTAGATGATGTAGATCTTGAGCGTAAAAAAGGAAAATGGGTATATGAGGTCGAGATTAAAAAAGGCGGCTTTGAATATAAAGTATATGTCGATGCCAAAACAGGCAAAGCGCTCAATGATCCAGTCAAAGAAAAGAAACAAAATGTAAAAATCACCAAAAAACAGGCTGAACAAATTGCCCTTGCAAAAGTAAAAGGAACAGTCACAGATTCAGAATTAGATAAAGAAAATGGTGTGTACTTGTATGAAATTGAAATTACGACACCAAGCGGCGAAGAAGTTGATTTTGAGATTTCCGCTAAAACAGGCAAAATCCTCAAGCAAGAATGGGACGATTAAGCCATAAATGAACCTTTGAGCGTGATAGAAAACCTTTGCAGCCCTAGGAAGGACGAGTACTGGCGCGGAGCGAATTTGACATTCGTGAGCACCAGCACGCACATGCTGAACCTTACACTTTTATGTGTAAGGTTTTTTCATTGGGACAAACTACTTGAAAGGAGGCGAGAGAATATGATGAAGAAAAAAGAAGAAGAACAGACGATGGATCGTGCGGAATATGTTCCCCATCCTGATGGAGAAGGATATGCTTTGTTTTTGCATGATTCCTTTCATCTCCTCTCCCAAGAGGATATGAATCAGCCGGAAGAAGAATAAAAGACATGAAAGGGCGATGGTCAACTTGTCGATCGCTCTTTTTTTGAAAAGAAAGCGAATACATCAGGAAACTTGGCATCTTGCTTATTGACATCATTGCGCTTTTTCTGTAATCTCAGTGTGTCAACAATATGAGACTTCGTTAGGTGAGGCTCCTGTATGGAGATACGCTGCTGCCCAAAAATGTCCAAAGACGCCAATGGGTCAACAGGAATCATCGACATAAGGTGATTTTTAATGCAGCTGGATGAATCCTATGCCATACAGTGCTAAAGCTCTACGATTGAAGGAGCAAGTGTTTATTTGTCATGCTTACAAAGCGCCTTCATTCGGTTGAAGGTGCTTTTTTATGAGAAAAGGAGGTGTGGGGATGGATCATCCCGATTCGAGACACATAGAGAGTATGTCAAAAGATCAGATTGACACATCAGATAGAGGAGATCCTGACCCCCGCACAATCTAAGGGATTCGGGTATCTCCTGATTTTGGGGAGGTAACAGCGATGATACAGAACATTACGTACGATGAACTCATTTTACGCATCATTATTTTACTAAGAGATGGAAAACGTAAAGAATTTAAAAACATTATGGAAGAACTGCAGCCTTATGATATGGCCTACTTATTCAAGGAGCTTCCAGAAAAACACCGCGGCCGCTTTCTCAGCTTTTTAACAGTCGATGACGTGACGGAAATGATGGGTGAACTGGAGCGGGAATATCAAGAGATTGTTCTTGAAAAAGTAGGGAAAGACAAAGCCACCTTCGTCACAAACAAAATGGATAACGATGATCTTGCCAACTTGTTTGATGAGATGGAGGATGAGCTGAAGGATCAGCTTTTATCTAACATGGAAGCAGAGGAATCCAAGGCCGTCCAGCTTCTCATGAATTACCCTGCTGAGACAGCAGGCCGGATCATGACCAATCGGTACGTTTGGATTCCGCAGCATTATACGGTTCAAGATGCCGTGGTGAAACTGAAAAGCTTTGCTGAAATTGCCGAATCGATCAACTACTTATATGTCATAAATGATCAAAAACAGCTTGTAGGGGTACTCTCATACAGGGATCTTATTTTAGGTGAACCGGATGAAAAAGTGCAGGATCTTATGTTTACAAGAGTCATTGCCGTTGGTGCCTTTCAAGACCAGGAAGAAATCGCAAAGCTCATTGAGCGATATGATTTCCTTGCCATCCCTGTTGTAGAAGAGAACAATGTCTTAGTCGGAATTGTGACAGTCGATGATATCATTGATGTTGTGATTCAAGAGGCAGGAGAAGACTATGAAAAGTTTGCTGCCTCTGGTAAAGATATCACGTTCGACACACCGGCATTTGTGGCGGCATACCGCCGTCTTCCATGGCTCATTTTGCTCTTATTCATTGGGCTGATTTCAGGCAGTATCTTAAATTATTTTGAAGATACCCTGCAGCAAGTCGTTGCTTTAGCATTCTTCATGCCGATGATTGCAGGTATGACAGGGAATACAGGGACACAGTCTCTAGCGGTTGTTATTAGAGGATTGTCAAAAGAAGAATTAACGAAAAAAACCATTATGCGCTTGATTTTCAGAGAGCTGAGAACAAGTATTTATATTGGGATTGTTTGTTCAATCATTATTACGGTCGTTGCCATGGTATGGCAGGGCAATATGATTTTAGGTTTTGTTGTTGGTTCCTCGCTTCTTGCAACACTGATTATTGGGACAATGGCAGGTACGGTCGTGCCGATTATTTTACACAGATTAAACGTCGACCCAGCCATTGCATCTGGACCACTGATCACAACATTGAATGATATTTTATCCTTACTCATCTATTTTGGAATTGCAACAGCATTTCTTCATACACTGATGTAGTCAAAAGACTGTAAAATGTAACGTTTTACAGTCTTTTTTGAATAAAGATTGCATATAGCGCTTCCATCCTTTACATTTTAAGGAGAAGGTGGGAGAGAAAAATGAAGAAGTTTTTATTCATTTTCATGTGCATTGTTTTGCTAAGTGCATGTTCAAGAGAAGACGAGGGAAAAGATAGAAGACTGGTAGCATCAGAGCATATGCTTGAAGCGATAACTGAAGGAAATAAACGAAAAATGGACAACGTCTATGTCGAAGGCGCAGTCCCAAGCCCAAGTGACATTCTTAAATCGAAAAAGGAATGGGGAATTGAGACGCTTTCTTATGAAGATTTTCAATTGGAAGAAGCCAGCATCCACGTCTTTCATGCAAATTATAAAGATGCAAACACTGGAGAAAAAAAGGCGCTTGCCTTTCGGGTGAAAGAAGATCCTGAAAAAGGCGGCGTACGGATTGACTTTGTAGGGGTTGTTGAAGGAACTGACGCTTCATCTAAATAAAAAGAATCGTTCATATGCTTGGCATAAGTTGAGATAATGTAAAAGGATAGAAGAGCTGAAAGAATGTCGCTCTATCTATCCTCTTTTTTTATCACACATGTTCTTAATAATGAAAACAATGATCTGTCTCAGATCACATATTCGTAATGCCTATTAACTCCATAAATTGTGACAGGGCACTGGTCATGTACGAATCACGTCGCCTGATCAACACAGTGGGCACGATTCGATGTGGTTCTGGTAATGGATGACAGGTGAATTTGCCTTCTCCCCGAGATTCAACCATAGATTTTGGTAATATAGTCACTCCCAGCCCGCTTTCAACACATTTAAGGACGCCCTCTAACGTACCATATTCCATGACCTTCATAGGAGGATAGCCGTTGTTCTCTAGCCACTTTTGCCATCGTCCTAAATAAATACAATGGGCGAATGACGAGAGCAACGGCTCATGTAAAATAGATTCTACCTGGAATTGCTCCGTGGAGTAGCTTGTAATGAGAACGAGGGATTCTTCCAATACAGGATACTCGATGATTTCTGGATGAAGAATTGGCCCATCTACCAAGGCCCCGTCTACTTTGTAGTTGAGGATAGCGCTAACTTGGTCGACTGTAGGTGCCATATACAAGCTCAATTCTACTTGTGGAAATTTTTTGTGATATTCTGTGAAAATGCTGGGCAATCTTGTAGATGCGGTGGACTCTATAGATCCAATGTGTAAAGATCCTCGCGGAGTAGAGGAAAGCTTTACTGCTTCTATCACTTCTTCGTAATCATATAGCAATTTATTTACATAGGGCAGTAGTTCACGTCCTGCAGGCGTTAAAGATATTTTCTTATGATATCGATAGAGAAGAGGTACACCTAACTCTTGTTCAAGACGTTGGATTCTTGCGGTGACATTGGACTGCACATAATTTAATTTTTGAGCAGCTTTTGTGATGCTTTGTTCAATGGCAACGGCTTTAAATACTTCCAAAGATTTAATATCCAAACTAACTCTCCTTTTTTGCATCATAAATTGTGATGATCTATATGCTATTTTTTGATTTTACGTGATCCAATGGAGTGTGTAAACTAAATGATAGAAGAGGTTGATGCTCATTGCGTCCCTTTTATCTGATTGAGAGGAGAAAATGAGATTTTCTTAGCTGTGGCAATTAAACGTTTCCATTTAATAAGGAGGGGAATCGATTGATTTCAAAGGTAAATATCGAAGAAAAATTTTCGCAAATAAATGATTATTGGAATCCTAGAATAGGTGGAGAGTTGAATGACTCATACATGAAAATGGTGAAAATTAAGGGTGAATTCATTTGGCATCACCATGATGATGAGGATGAAATGTTCTTTGTGTGGAAAGGCAATCTAGTCATCCGTTTTAGGGATAGGGAAATAACGCTTCATGAAGGAGAATTTCTTGTGATTCCAAAAGGAGTTGAACATCAGCCAATTGCTGAAGAAGAAGTTCACTTGCTCTTAATAGAACCCAAAACGACGCTAAACACGGGGAATGTGCTCAATGAACGAACTGTTTCGATTCCTGAACAAATTTGAAAAACTAAATCGTTAAAGATCAAGTATCTTAGGTGATAAATAGTTGAATGGTTGTTTTAGCTAATAACGAGGCTGCAATTGCTGCCTCGTTTTGTTGCTTCAATGATTCAGATGAGCTGTAACGCATTTGCTTTCACTACCTGAAATAAACTCTTCAGCAAGAATCGGTTTGTGCTTTCATCGTTTCATATTCAGGACGATCAGATACTAAGTATATTTTGCTGAGTAAGCGATTGTTATTTAGTTCATCGATTCTTGTACCGGAAGTGCGCGTTAATTTGACCTTCCAGCATCTTTTTCTTATATTGTCCGCTTTTTAATGCCTGTTCTTTTTTCTTCATGTCTTTCAAAATCTCCGCTGTCTGCACACCATCTTCCCGTTTATTGGCGATATCCATTAAACGTTCTACATCAGAAAAAGAATATTTTCGTGTGCCTCTTGTTGAGCGCTGGGGGTAGATGAGTTTCCGTTCCTCATAATATCGGATTTGCCTGACGGAAAGCCCTGTTAATTCACTGACAATCCCGATTGAAATGACTTTTTTATCTTTATAAGATACATCTTCCTGCGTCATATCCTCACCCCTGCAAGTCTTTTCTTCATATTATATCGAACAGTCAGTAAAAAAACCTAACGTTTGTTAGATAATATAACACAAAAATGAAAAAAGTGAAAAACAATGGAAGGAAAATTAACATATAACGTGCAAATCATGTCACGTGAACATATGATAATAAAAAGAAAAAATGAGGAGGAGGCGCACTTGATGGAGAAAACACAGATCATCCGTATGGCAAAAGAAATCATCGCATTAGATGTGAAGAGGGATGAACTGCTGGAGCAGTTCATGCAGGCTGCGGGTCAGAATGCACATGCTCTTCTTAGAGCCGTACAAAATGATTTGTATAAAAAGTCCTCATAAGCACCCGATCCATATCCATTGATAGGAGGGGAGATGTCGTGCGGCTAAAAGAAGCTTTAGCGAAAGAAAGACATTATTATACGAAGCAGCTTTGCTCACTTGGGGTATATAGCCCTGATATGACCAAGAACATGACAATTAGTGACTTAAAAAAAGAGTATCATTTCTTTTTCAACAAAACAGACCGCTATCTTTAACATCCCTATCATGTGCACTGTCACATGAAGGGTTCTTTTTTTGCGTGTTTAATATTATAGCAATATTGAATTTTGTAGAAATTTGACGAATCAAATGTAAGAAAATATAGAGCCTTTACAGATTATGTTAAAATTTGTCGTAACTTGATGGTTTGCTGGAAAAGCTTTTTTTCGAGATGATTGTGAAAAATAAGAAGGATTTTAAAAGTTTATATCGAAATCTTATACATAACACGAATGGAGTCACTTATGTGGTTGAAAGGGTTTTCAAAAACGTACTTCTATTTTTTACGAAAGGCTCCAACTGCACCGCAAGAAAGCCTTGAAGTTAAAAAAATATTATAAGAGGTAGATATGTGATGAGACTATCGTTTAATGAAGAAGAAGTAGAACGTTCAATGACGCTTTACAAAGTTTTTGCAAGAGCATTTAAAAGCGTTTCCGAACACAGTATTAGAGACAGCAAGGAGCATGGATTCAATCCAACTGAATTTGCCGTTCTCGAATTACTGTATACGAGAGGTGCTCAAAAACTTCAGCAAATCGGCTCAAGACTCCTGCTTGTCAGCGGGAATGTGACGTACGTAATTGACAAGTTAGAACGAAATGGTTTCATTGAAAGAGAACAGGACCCAAAGGATAAACGGTCAGTTTATGCCCATTTAACGGATAAAGGGCGCAGTTATCTAGATAAAATTTATCCAATCCATTCTCTTCGAATTGCGCGGGCGTTTTCTGGTCTTTCGCGTGAAGAACAGGAGCAATTAATTAGTCTGCTGAAAAAAGCAGGTATTCACAGTCAGCATTTGTTATTTAGATAAAACGAAAAGGTGCCATGGTTGGCACCTTTTAGATTGTTGACAAAGGGCTAAAATGAACTTGATTTTAGCCCTTTGTCTTCTTTTCAGCCCAGCGTGATAGAAAACCTTTGCAGTCTAGGAAGGACGAGTACTGGCGCGGAGCGAATTTGACATTCGTGAGCACCAGCACGCAGGACTGACAAAGAATGCGAGGGTTTGTCTACACGCTGAAAGGTGCCATGGTTGGCACCTTTTTTATGTATCCAGCTGATGAGCAGGATAGGCGATAAATTTTTCAATATCACTAGCTGGAAGTGGCTTGGCATAATAAAAGCCTTGTAGATCGTCACAGCCCTGCGTAGATAAAAGTTGTGCTTGTGCAAAAGTTTCAACACCTTCAGCAATGACTTCTAGAGATAGCTGGTGCCCCATTGCAATAATAGCCCCTGTGATTTGCTCAGACTTTGAATCACTCAAAATATCCTCGATAAATGATTTATCAATTTTCAGACGGTGAATCGGCAAATCCTTCAAATAGCTTAAAGAGCTATGGCCTGTACCAAAATCATCAATACTAATACGGACGCCAAGTTGTTTTAGAGATGTCAGTACTTGTTTTGACTGCTTGATGTTATCCATTGTCATGCTTTCTGTCACTTCAAGCTCAAGAAGTGATGGTTGAAGGTCGTATTTTTTTAGCGTTAGTTTGATCAAATCAATTAAGTCTTCAGAGTTAAACTGCTTAGCAGATAAATTGACCGCTACAGGGATTTTCAATTGCTTGTCATACCACAATTTTGCCTGCTGACATGCCGTGTCAATGACCCACCTTCCAATATCGATAATCAGGCCGGATTCTTCAGCAAGTTCAATGAAAGCCTCGGGTGATTTTAGAGAACCGTCTGGTGCTTTCATTCTTAAAAGGGCTTCAACACCTGTCATTTGTCTTGTTTTGGCGCTGATTTGCGGCTGATAATGAAGCACAAACTGCTTTCTTTGAATGGCATCTCGTAGCTCCAGTTCGCGATTGAGTCTGTCCTCACTCAATCTCTCCATAGATTCAGTAAAGAATTCATAGCGGCTTTGTTTATGTTTCTTTGATAAATACATGGCCATATCTGCTTTTCTCATCAATTCCATGCCATTCTTTCCGTTTTGCGGAGAGATGGCGATTCCAATACTAATGGATGTAATGAGCTGATGGTTTTGAATGAAAAAAGGTCGTTCAAATTGGCGAATGATGTTTTTCGAAAGCTGTTCAATTTTATGTGTACCATGCTCCAGGTGAGGGAAGATCATTAAAAATTCATCACCGCCAATTCTTGCAATAAAACCATTGTCAGGCAAACATTTGGTTAGTCTGTTTGCGGCGGCTTTCAACAGCAGATCGCCTATGTTATGACCAAGGGCATCATTAATAATTTTAAACCGATTTAAATCAAGAAAAAGAACTGCCGTTGACGTTTTTGTCTCTTCTTGAGCGGATAAAACATCATTTAAATGATTAATTCCGTGACGACGGTTCGGAAGTTCAGTTAATGCATCATAATGTGCCATCACATGAATTTCTTTTTCAGCAATCTTCTGCTGGGTTAAATCCTTTAAAACGAGATAAATGCTGTCAAGTGTATGGTTGACGTGTACGGGTATGTATGTAACATGATAATAATAAAAACGATCTGCTGCTTTCAGTTCTGCTTCACGCGTAATTGCTTTTTTAGATTGATCAATAAAGTCTTCCCACATCTCAGTCGGCATGACATATTGACTCACATCATCACCAATCCAGGAATTGCACATTTTCAAAATGTGTTTGCCTGGATCATTCGCAGATATCACTTTTCGATCAACAGATAACACGATAATCCCATCTATATTATGTTTGATCAGTGATTGGAACCGCTGTTCATTTTCTTTTAGCTGATCGGATTGTGACATAATCCGGTGATCAATATAGGCGCCGAAAATCATAAGTGATTGGACGATAAGCGTCATCAGGCCGATGAAAATGGACAGGCTAAATGGTGACATTTCAAGAGAACCACCCGCAGCGACCTGACCATCTGAATGAAAAAACATCGTCGAAGACGCCATGCCTGTGTAATGCATGCCCGCAACAGCACCGCCCATCATCAGTGCACCCGCTATTTTTAACAGCTGATCTCCCCGCCTTTTCTCAGAGCGATGGAGCCGGAAAAAAAGGTGTAATGAAAAGAATGAAGCGAGCGCACCAATAAAAAACGAAAGAAAAAAGAGAACAGGGTCATAGCTGATGGTGACATTCGCCATTGATTCCAATCCGAGGTAGTGCATGCTGCAAATAGCTGAGCCCATCGTGATCGAACTAATCAAAAGTCGTCTTGTAGAAAGTTGTTGCTGAATACATATTGAAAATGCAATGAAAGAACCGATAAAAGAGGCCAAAATCGATAAAATGAGTAAGGGTGTTTCATATGTGATACCAGAGCGTAGGTGAAACGCCATCATGCCAATAAAATGCATTGACCATATTCCCATCCCCATGATCATCGCACCAATGATCAACCATACTCTTTTCTTTGCGCCGCTCGACTGGATCACCCGGCTGGCTAATTGAAGAGCTGAGTAGGAGGCGACAGCGGCGACAGCGACTGACAGAAAGACAAGCCATCCGTTGTAGCTTCCTGTTAAATGTGTCATGTAAGAAAACCTCCTGTATCTAAAAACAGACATATACTTAATATATCGGATCAAGTGGCGCCTGTGTTCACTTTTCCTTTACTTAAAAAGGGCATTCAGCATTTTTTTTGAACATTTTTTATAGTAAAATCAAATTTAATGTAAAAAAACGAAGAAAAGTGAATCATTTTTGGTTTTTTATTCGTTTAATAGGTGGCACGGTACGATTTGCAAGCATAGCCTGTCAAACTGATTATGTGTGAAAGGGATTGATAAACATCGAAGATTTTATTATTTCATTAGCTGATGCCTTTAAGAATTTGTCGTACTTCGGCATCTTTCTTGCATTATGCATTGAATTTGTTCCTGCTGAAGTGGTGTTGCCTCTTGCAGGTTACTGGGTTTCAAAAGGGGACATGGCCTTCATCGGTGTTGTGGCTGCCGGTTCTATTGGTGGTGTGGCAGGCCCCTTGACCTTGTACTGGTTAGGACGTTATGGAGGGAGACCCTTTTTAAATAAATATGGGAAATATTTCTTTGTGAAACCTGAGTCACTTGATAAATCGGATGCCTTTTTTGAAAAACATGGCGGATTTGTTGCGTTTAGTGGCCGGTTTATTCCAGGGGTCAGAACCCTTATTTCCATTCCGTGCGGGATTGCGAAGATGAATGTGTGGGTTTTTTGCCTGTATACGTTTTTGGCGATTACGCCAATTACATTTGTATATGTGTATCTAGGATTTGTCCTTGGGGAGAACTGGCAAGAGGTTGGAACCATTTTAGAACCATATGTATTGCCGATTGGAATTGGTATGCTCTTATTGTTTGTTCTCTACGTGTGGCTGAAACGAAGAAAAAGAAAAACAGAAACACCAACGGCTTAATCAGTGGGTGAAGATGAAAAGTCACCTGTTGACAATACGGGGTCTGTTGATTATGATATAAGTAATCTAAATATTCTTAATCCCACCAAAGGGGAGTAGCGTCCGGTTTTTACCGGAAACAAAGTCGTCATTACATGGAACCTCATTCCATCGGCTTTGTTGGCATGATTTACATATCACATGTCTAGCAAGACCTTTGCCATTACAGGCAAAGGTCTTTTTTGCATTCATAAGCCTTTGTCTGTTGTGGGACAATAGATAAAAAATAAGGAGGAATGATGATGGATGCAGCAATTATTTTAGAGTACGGGTGGGTTCTTCTCGTATTGATTGGATTAGAAGGGATTTTAGCAGCTGATAATGCGCTGGTTATGGCTGTGATGGTCAAACACCTTCCTGAAAAACAAAGAAAAAAGGCATTATTTTACGGACTTGCGGGAGCATTTGTCATGCGATTTGGTTCTCTTTTTCTTATTTCGTTTTTAGTAGATGTGTGGCAAGTTCAAGCCATTGGCGCAATATATCTTCTATATATTTCGATTCACCATATTTTAAAATCGCACGTATTTAAGAAAAAGGAAGCAGACACAAACATGAAACAAAGCGGCTTTTGGGCAACCGTCGTAAAAGTTGAGTTTGCTGACATTGCATTTGCAGTAGATTCTATTTTAGCAGCCGTTGCATTAGCTGTGACTCTGCCAGTAACAAACCTTCCACAAATTGGTGGGCTTGATGGCGGTCAATTTATTGTCATTCTATTAGGCGGTATCATTGGTCTAGTGATCATGAGGTTTGCGGCGACTGTATTTGTGAAACTGCTTAAAACGAGACCAAGCCTAGAAACAGCAGCATTTGTCATTGTTGGATGGGTTGGCGTGAAGCTGACGCTCTATACACTTTCTCATCCAGCTATTGGGGTCGTGTCCTCTCATTTCATTCATTCAACATTATGGAAAATCATTTTCTGGACGGTCCTTCTCGCGATTGCAGCATTTGGCTGGTTTTTATCAAGTCCATCAAGAAAAGGCAGCCAGCAAAACGAGGAAAAACAAGAGATGCGGCTGGAAGAGTAGGTTTTTTGAAAGAAATATCATTTCATTTTCATAACACGTATATTACAAAAAAGGGGGGGATACCCCCTTATTTCTTTGCTTTTAAACGAAACGTTGTAAAGTAGATAAAGAAATACATGTCACAATTGAGTAACAGGAAATGAATTCCTCATTTCTTCCTTTGCGCTTCCCTCATAAATTAGCTATCATAAATGAGTAATATAGGGAGAACTGAGGTGAAACCATTGCTTAGCCTTTTGTTTAAAAAGGGAAAGAAAAAGCAAACATTAGAGCAGTCGGCAATCAACATCCAACAGGGTGATACCGAGCTGCAAAATGCATTAATAGAGCAATACAAACCATTTGTCGCTAAGACGGTTTCATCCGTTTGTAAACGATATATAGATGAAAAAGATGATGAATTTAGCGTAGGCTTAATTGCCTTTAATGAAGCGATAGAAAAATACTCTGCCGAAAAAGGCAACTCACTCCTTGCATTTGCGGAGTTAATTATTAAAAGAAAAGTAATCGACTATATTCGAAAAGAAGCAAGAAACGCGCCAACGGTTCAAATGGACCTTCAAGAAAGTGAGAATGGCGAGTACTCGCAAAGCATGATTGAAGCAGAGCTTTCTGCAAATGAATATAGGCGTTTAATTGAACAAGAACATAGAAGAGAAGAGATTGAACATTTTAAAGAACGATTGAAAGTATATGGTCTTACGTTTCAAGAACTGCTTGAGCATTCACCAAAGCATGCGGATGCGAGACAAAATGCCATTAAAGTGGCCCATACACTCGTGAAGCATGATGAACTGAGAACCATTTTATTTCAGAAAAAACAATTGCCAGTCAAACAGCTGGAAAAGCTAGTGGAAGTCAGCCGCAAAACGATTGAGAGAAATAGAAAATATATTATTGCGATGGCGATCATTATGACAGGTGATTATGTGTATTTGAAAGATTACCTTAAAGGGGTGCTTAATTCATGAGAAGAGGCATTATAGTAGAGAAAAACAAAAAATATGTCACACTGCTGACCCCTGATGGACAATTTCTGCGGACAAAGTATGAACAGCAAGACTATGAAATCGGTCAAGAAGTGACGTTTCCGAATGAATCACGTCTCGAAAGAAAAAGAGCCGGTTTTTTTGACCTGCTTCGTTTACGTCCGTTAAATGCAGGAATTCTATCAATTGCAGCAATTATTGTCGTGATTTTCACTATGATGCCATCTTTCTCAAGTCAAAAAGCATATGCATATATGACGATTGACATTAACCCAAGCTTTGAGCTGAAACTCGATCACAATTATCAAGTGATCGGTGTCACTCCGCTGAATAAAGATGCGAAGCAAGTACTGGCCAGTATGAAAGATTTAGAAAAAAACGACATGACCAAAGTCGTGCAGGAAATCATCGATGATTGTGATAAAAAAGGATACGTGAACCACTCTAAAAGCATTTATATTTCAACTGTTTATGAAAACAAGCAGGATCATACATACAAAACAAACGTAAAAAGTAAAATCAGCACCATCTCGGGGGAATATCAAAAGCGCAATTATAAGCTAGAAACTGTGGAAGGTGACCTGGAAACAAGAGAAAAGGCACAAAAAGCAGGCATTTCAACAGGAACTTATATTAGAAATCAAGAAATGCAAGACAACGAACAAGAGGACGTTAAAAAAGAAGATGAAGATCCAGCAGATGATGAGGCTGTCAAAGAAGAAGAGCCGAAAAATGCTGATGAAGATCAAAAAGACGAAGACAAAAAAGAAGACATCAAGACAGACGGTAGCGATGAGATGCAGCCGGATAAAGAGGCTCCTGAAGGCGAAGACAAAGAGCAGAAGGAAGTTGAGAGGGAAGAGCAAGGAGCTGTTCAAAAGCCTCACCAAACAAGCCCTAATCTTGACAACAAAGAGAAAAAGGGAAAAGAAGAAAAGGATCGCTCTTTTGAAAAAGACAAAGAGCAAAAAAAAAATCACTCAACTGATCCAGATGAAAAAAAACATCCAAACGGCACATCACGTGGTGATACTGAAAAGCATGTAAAAAAAAACGACAGTGGTCAGAATCGTCAGTACGGTGAACGTAACAGAGATGGCGTCAAACAAAAAGGAAAAAACACACCGCCCTCATACCGTGAAAACCGGGATGAGCCTACATATGAACAGTAAAAAAACGCCAGAATAGATCCGGCGTATTTCACCATGTCTTTATTTAGTTGAATGGCCCATTTGAGATTGCGCCTGCTGTACGAGTCTTTTTGTCATCTCGCCGCCAACAGAACCGTTTGAACGTGCGACTGTATCTGAACCGAGATTCACGCCAAATTCTTGAGCGATCTCGTATTTAAATTGATCTAAAGCTTGTTCTACTCCAGGAACAAGAAGTTGATTTCGATTTGCCATCACATATTCCTCCTTTCACCTCATGTTTGTTGCGCCTTCTTATTTTGAAAAAAACAGCCTGCAATTATGCTGGCAATTGCTGCACAAAAAAGCCGAGGTGATGAAGGTCACCTCGGGCTCAGTTTTAAGCCTTTTTCAGCTGAAGCGTATTAAACATCATTTCTTGCGCTGTGCTTTGCAAGTGAGAAGTGAAAACGGAGAAAACTGTGGAACTGATAATGCCTTTAATCAATTGCCATTGCGGCTTCGTCAATTCTGTAAACTCTTCGTGGAGCTTGTCCGTCTGCTCTTCTGTCATTTCTCGTAAATTCGTTTCCTTTAATGGAAAATGTGTATGGTGATAAATAAAATCAAGGACGTTCGCATATGCTTCATAAAAACGGATGGGGCTGATAATATCATCCGTTCGATCTGTGATCGTATTAAATAAGGCAGATAAGATCATACGAATAGAATCAAAATCAAATACTGATTTTAAATCCCGGACAATTAATAAAATAACGACCTGATCAATGGAGTACTTCTTGCCAAGCTCTGGATGGCCGATCATATCTTTAATATCGCGCTTGATCCAGTTTTGAATGGCTGTCGATTTAAGAGAAGTCAGCTCACACAAGTTGCCAAGCTCAACGATTTCGTTCGTTGAAAGCCCGTGCTCTGATTTTTGCTTCCGCCGTTCGAGTTTTTCAAAAAACGAAGGAATTTTTAATTCATCATATTCATGTTCCTTATCGCTTTTTACAGATAAATTCAAAAGCTGAAGCGGAGTCAGATCTCCCTCGCCTTTTAGAGAATACAGAAGTCTCGTCATGTCAATTCTCGTTAATTTAAAAGTCACCATGTTCCACCTCATTTGTACGTCAAAAACGTGATTATTGATCTAATTCAACATCATAATCTCTTTTTAATGAAAATGCAAAATAAACTAAAATAGGACCGGTGCGTCACAATTTGTTCACTTGTTTGCGGATGCAAGTAGCGTAATCATTGAAATGACGAGGTTTGAGCCAGTATGATAAACATAGAAAACGATTCCTTTTTCCTTGCAATTTGAGACGTTTATTTTTATAATTTTATTAATAAGTTCAAATGAACTTAATATGACAGCGGAGGTTATGTATGGGTAAAAGAATATTTCTGTTTATATTAACGAACATTCTTGTTATCACTACGATTGGTATTGTCCTATCGGTTATTAGTGCAGCAACTGGTGTTGGTTCTTATATAGGAGCAGACGGAAGACTTAATATCCTTTATCTTCTTGTATTCAGTGCAGTTGTTGGTTTTGTAGGCTCGTTTATGTCACTAGCGATGTCTCGCTGGATGGCAAAAATGATGATGGGTGTGCGTGTGTTAAATCCAGAAAAGGATTCTTTAACATATGATGAGCAGCAGCTTGTTGACCGCGTTCACAGACTATCAAGAGCAGCAGGCCTTTCTAAAATGCCTGAGGTCGGTATTTACCAATCATCTGAAGTAAATGCATTTGCGACAGGTCCTTCTAAAAGAAGATCGCTTGTTGCCGTATCAACTGGATTGCTTCATGAAATGGATGATGCAGCAGTTGAAGGGGTTATCGCTCACGAAGTCGCTCACGTAGCGAACGGTGACATGGTTACAATGACGTTACTTCAAGGAATCGTCAACACGTTTGTTGTCTTCCTTTCAAGAATTGCGGCATGGATCGCAAGCCGTTTCGTTCCACGTGAAGAGCTTGTGCCGATTGTTCACTTTATCGCTGTGATCGTCTTCCAAATTATTTTCTCTATCTTAGGAAGCCTTGTCGTATTTGCTTACTCTAGACATCGCGAATTCCATGCAGACCGCGGCGGTGCGGACCTTGCAGGAAAAGATAAAATGATTCATGCGCTCCGTTCACTAGAGGCGTATACATCAAGAATTAAAGATGATGATCAAACAGCTGTTGCTACACTGAAAATCAGTGGTAAAAGAAAAGCTTCTCTTTTCTCAACACACCCTGATTTAAACGAAAGAATTAGAAGACTCGAAGCAAAATAAGAAAGATCAAAAGACATTCTGCGTAAGGATGTCTTTTTCTTTTTGATGAAAAAGTAAATAAAGCACAAAATACCTTTAAAATCTTCTCTCTTTTCATTAAAATGATATAGTATTCGAAAAGAAAGATAAAAGAAGGAATAACCATGAATCCAATGAAAAAACTAATCGACCGGCTGTCGGCTTTTCAGCTGATTGCCCTTTATTATTTTCTTGCTGTGACCGTGTCGTTCATTCTACTCAGTCTGCCAGTGGCTCACCAAGAAGGAGTCAAATGGACATTTATTGATGCGCTATTTACAGCTGTGAGTGCTGTCAGTGTCACGGGTCTGACTGTTGTCGATACGTCACAAACATTTAGTGTGACCGGGATGTGGATCCTTGCATTTGTTTTGCAAATCGGTGGTATCGGCATTATGACACTTGGTACATTCGTCTGGCTGGTTATGCGAAAAAGGATCGGCATTAAAGAAAGAAAATTAATTATGGCAGACCAAAACCAGAGCAACTTATCAGGAATTGTAAAACTCATGAAGCAGGTCTTATATTTAATCTTACTGATTGAGTTTGTAGGCGGTCTGATTTTAAGTATGTATTTTCTAAAGTATTACGATGTGCAAGGCGCTTTTTTACACGGATTTTTCTCTAGTATCAGTGCCACAACCAATGGAGGATTTGATATTACTGGAAATTCGTTAATTCCTTATAAAGATGACTATTTCGTCCAATTTATCACGATGCTGCTCATCATTTTTGGCGCTATTGGCTTTCCGGTACTTGTCGAAGTAAAGGATTATTTATTCAATCAAGACCGAAAACATGCATCGTTTTCATTGTTTACGAAAATTACAACGATCACGTTTGGTCTCCTTGTTGTCGTTGGGGCAATTGGGATTTATGCACTTGAAGCTCGGTTTACTTTTCTAGGGAAGAGCTGGCATGAAATCTTGTTTTATTCTTTGTTTCAATCAACAGCTACCAGAAGTGGCGGGCTTTCGACATTAGATATTACGCAATTGACAGAGCCGACACTGTTATTTTTATGTTTGCTGATGTTTATCGGGGCATCTCCAAGCTCGGTAGGGGGCGGAATTCGGACAACCACGTTTGCCCTTAATTTACTTGCTTTGTTTCATTTTGCGAGAGGAAATAAGTCCATTAAAATCTTTAAAAGAGAGCTTCATCAAGCGGACATTAATAAATCCCTCATGGTGACGATGATGGCCTTTATTTTAGTGTTTGGTGCTACGTTTCTGTTAACTTTATCAGACCATCATACACTTCTTGAAACTTTATTTGAAGTTTGTTCTGCATTCGGAACAACAGGACTGTCGCTCGGAATTACGTCTGACTTGTCCGTATTTGGTAAGTGTATTATTATGGTCGTCATGTTTATAGGACGGATTGGAATTCCAAGCTTCTTGTATTTAATTGGCCGCCGGGAAAGTGAAGCGAATTATCATTATCCGAAAGAGCGTGTGATCATCGGCTAACCAGCATTCCTACTGAATGCTGGTTTCAGCGTGTAGACAAACCCTCGCATTCGTTGTCAAATCTGTGCTCCGGTGCTCACGAATGTCAAATTCGCTCTGCTCCGGTGCTCGACTTTCCTAGACTGCAAAGGTTTTCTATCACGCTGAAAAGAAGACAAAGAGTTAAAATAACGATCATTTTAACTCTTTGTCGACAATCAGACCAGCATTCCTACTGAATGCTGGTTTTTTTATTTCCATTATATAACTGGCTAAATCACAAAGGATGTTCGCAATCTATAGGTAAGAGGTGAAAGAGACGTGCTGGATGTGTTATGGAAAGCAATTGTAATGCTGCTCGTTGGTACTTTGCTGCTGAGAATAGCAGGGCCTAAATCCATTAGTCAATTAACGGTTCAACAGACAGTCATCATGATTTCAATTGGATCGATTATTATCCAACCCTTTATTGAGCATAATTTACTTGAAACCATTTATGCGGCCGCCATTTTTATTGTGGCGCTTGTGATTATGGAAAAGCTGTCGATCCAATTTGATTTTTTTGAAAAATTGGTTTCAGGGAAGTCTGTGGTGATTTTAGAGGATGGAGAAATGCTTGATCACAAGCTAAAAAAAACGCGGCTGACAAGGGACCAATTCAAAATGCGCTTAAAGCAGCAGGGCATCACAGACATCAGCAGTCTCAAAAAAGCAACGCTAGAAGCGAATGGGCAAATTGGATATGAGTTAAAGCCTGAGGAAAAACCAGTGACAGTCAAACAAATGAAAGAGCTGTTTGATCAATTGAGCGAAGAACTAAACATGTTAAAAAGGAATGATGACAAATGAAAAGAAAAACAGCAAAAAATGAAGCACTCACGAATAATATGACGCCTACAGAAAGCATGGCACACGATCAAGGACAAACACAATTTGACGAGCAATCAGAAGACCGCCAGGCGAACCGAAATTCTCATCAAGGTAAACAAGGGGGAGCATCTCGTGACTAAAAAACATGTGAAAAGTAAAGATATGAAAGACCATAAAAAACCGATGAACCCCGATATCTTGCAAGAGGAATTTGGCAGCGAGCTGGGAGATATAAACAGCAGTAAATGGATTGATACCTTAATGAAGCCTAAAAAAAACGATGAATGTCATACTGAACAGAAAAACAAAAAATAAATAGAAAAAAACGATCCTGAGAGATCGTTTTTTCTATTTAATATAACTGTTTTGTCTGCCAGTAATGGTTCGCATCAGGCTGGTCATTTTGAGCTCGATGACTGGTTGTGCAACAGTTTTAACAAATGTACTAGATAGGGTAAAGGTTAAGAGGACCGTAAGCAGCAATAGAATCAATACACTTGCCGTATTTAGAGCCCAATCATCAAACCAAGTCGTTCTTAAAAGCTTAATCACAAAGCCATGAAGTAAATAGACATATAATGTTCTTGTGCCCCATTTGGTAAAGAAGAACCGGCGTGTAGGGACTAATGCAAAGAAACTAAAGGTAGCAGCAAATGCAAGTAAATACCATGCCATTCGTTTCATCGCTGCAATGAGTCCTTCATCTCCAAGAGAAGCGTACGATTGTGACCCAAATAAAAAGGAATAATCGAATTCATAAAAATAGCAAAACATGAACACGGCCATCAGTACAAGAAGTGCAGTCAGTTTCCCTTTGCTTGTTCGGATAAATTCAAAGTGCTGCTTTTTTAAATAAAAGCCAGCTAAAAACATCGGCAAAAAGACAAACGTACGAGATAGGCTGAGTGTATCGCTAATGCTGTCCACGTAACCGACAAGTAACGCCATCGATAAACTGACGATCATTGCCCAGTGGAATGGCAGTTTTGAAAAAGGAATGAGTAGTAAGTTCCAAAAGAATAAACTGATTAAAAACCATAAAGACCATTGCGGATCAATCGGATTTAAGTTAGAGATGCTTTGATCCTGTAAGAAATAATAATACACAGAATAGATGACCTGAAAAATCAAATATGGGATGATCAGCTTAACTGCGACTTTTTTCATAAAACCTGGTTTTCTAAAACCTTTGGCAAAGAAGCCAGACACCAATATAAAAGCGGGCATATGGAATGTATAAATAAATTTATATAAGTAGAGTATCCAGTCATTATCATGTATGAATGACCGTAACAAATGACCAAAAACAACTAGAAAAATCAGAAGAAATTTTGCATTATCAAAATAACTGTCTCTCGTTGACGTCATAACATCACCTTTCCTGCTTCTTTTCGAACATAAACGTTCTAAGTGCACTGTTCCCTCATTTGCCCCATTTTAAAATACAAATTGGCTCATTTCGCTATTTGATGTGAAATTGTAGAACGGTTGTAAAAGAAGCGTAAGAAAAGAGAATCGTTATACAATCGTGTCATCCAAATGAAACAAATGAAGCAAGCCTCGTGTAAAAAGTTCTCTTTTTTTATGAGTCGAATGAAGGAACAATGAAAATCTTGTAGAAATATTGTAGAGGAATGAGGCTGGAAAAGGAGTGTAAGAGAATGACTGAAACGCTCGATGGTGCGAAAAATATCAGAAAATTAGAAAAAGAGAACGAATATTTGCGAAATGAATTGATACAGCACAAAATGCTGTTAAATAAGACGTTAGATGCGATTTTTATATTTGATCAGCACCTCAACATTATCCAAGCCAATGAAGCGACATGCAGGCTTGTGCAAACACCGAAAGAAGACCTCCTCAATAAATCCGTTCTAGATTTCCTATACGGCATCCCGAAAAACAAAATTGACTGCTCGCTTGAGATTTTTTTTCGAAAAGGAACGTTAAAAAGAGAGATCTCCATTCAACTTGAAAATGGAGAGACAAAATATATTGAATTTGTGGCGGAGCACGACGTGGTGAATCAACAATATATTGTCGTCATGCGTGATATTTCTTCAAAGAAAATATTAGAGCGAGAACGTTCGATGAATGAGCAGCTGTTTAAAGATTTATTTGATCGAGCGATTGACGGTATGGTCATTTTTGATCAGGATGGTTGTATGATTGACGCCAATCACTCTTTTTGCCAGAGCTTTGAACTTCAAAAAACAGATTTAACAGACCGCTACTTAAATGAATTTGTTGAAGAAGAAAACCTTCCAGCGCTCCAGCAGCTCTTAACTTCATTGAAAGAAACAGGGAAAGCAAAGGGAGAACTTCCTGTTACCCTTCAATCTGGGCAGAACAAATTATTCGAACTGACCATCACATCCAATGTGATGAGTGGTTTTTACATGTCCATCATGCGTGATATTACAGAAAAAAGATTAATGGAAGAAAAGCTGCTAAAAAGTGAAGAACGTTTTAGAGAAATATTCGAAAATGCGATGGATGCCATCATCATTTGGGCGGATGATGGAGAGATTGTCAGGGCAAATGAATCCGCCTGCCGAATTTTCGAATTACCGATGCAGCAGCTGATTGGCAAGAAACTCATGGATTTTCTAGTCAAATCTGATCGCAGATACCGGCCGACAAGAAGACGGTATATCAGGAATCTTGAAATCAGAGAAGAACTCCTCTTTAGAATGGCGAATGGCCAATTCAAAGAGCTTGAGTTCACCTCTAAGCATGCGGTATTAGAAGGACAGCACTTAACCATTTTACGGAATGTCAGTGACAGAAAGCGAATGGAAGAGGAGCTTCGAGAAAGTGAGCTCAAATTCCGTAAAGTATTTAATGGCTCTATGGATGGCATTGTTCTTTTCGATAATCAATACCGGATTATTGATGTGAATCCTTCCGCAAGTGAACTGCTTGGCCTCAAAGATGATCACTTAACGGAAATGAATCTTTTTCATATCCTTGCGCCATATCAAATTGAAAATTTGGCGCAGCCAGCTCAGGCGATGTCATTAGATGAGATGGACAATGAAGTTCCATTTGTGCTGAACCATCCAGATCAACGTATTTTGGAGTTTTCTTTTAAACGAAATATTATTCATAACATGAATTTGGCCATCTTTAGAGATGTGACTGAACGCAAGGAATTAGAGGAGCGGGTAAGAAAATCGGATACGCTTCATGTTGTCGGAGAGCTTGCCGCTGGAATTGCTCATGAAATTAGAAATCCAATGACGGCTTTAAAAGGCTTCATTCAGTTGCTCAAAGGAAACATTGAAGGGGAGTATTCGCTCTATTTTAATGTCATTACATCAGAGCTAAAAAGAATCGAATCCATCATTACAGAATTTTTGATTTTAGCGAAACCGCAGGCCATCATCTATGAAGAAAAAAATGTCGTGCAAATTGTCAAAGACACGATGGACCTTCTTCACGCACAGGCCAATCTTGGCAATGTACAAATGCATTTAGATGTGCTCGATGATATTCCGCTCATCTACTGTGAACAAAATCAATTGAAGCAAGTCTTTATTAACATTTTAAAAAATGCGATTGAAGTAATGCCTCAGAAAGGAAATGTATATGTGAGCATTCAAAGGAAGGGCGAGGAGCACATTGTGATTTCTCTTCGTGATGAAGGCTGCGGAATGACAGAGGATAAACTAAAGCGTCTCGGAGAACCATTTTATACAACAAAAGAAAGAGGCACTGGACTTGGGTTAATGGTTAGTTATAAAATTATTGAAGAGCATCAAGGAACCATTGAAGTAGAGAGTGAAGAAGGGGTCGGAACAGTGTTCCATCTCACGCTTCCACTCCGGCAACAGAAACAAGAAGGGGAGCTTTAATGTGTATTATACAGTCTATACCGCACCAATCGGGGCATTATACATACTAGAGAAAGATGGTGCCATCATTGAAGTGAAGTTTGATGATGAATCGTTTTTGGTCAAAGAACAGAGAGACCATTTTAAACAAGAAGACACGCCTGTATTAAAAGAAGCGAAAAAACAGCTGGATGAGTATTTTAAGGGCGATCGGAAAGTGTTCGATCTCCCGCTCAAGCAAGCAGGCTCTCCGTTTCAGGAGCAAGTGTGGGAGGCACTTTCTACTATTCCGTATGGTGAATCAAAAAGCTATGCTGATATTGCAGAAGCGATCGGCAATCCAAAGGCTGTCAGAGCCATTGGACAAGCTAATAGACGCAATGCATTGCCTATTTTTATCCCGTGTCACCGGGTCATTGGAAAAGACAGGACTCTGACTGGTTATGCAGGGACGAAGACAGGGATGAAAGCGATCCTTTTAGAATTAGAAGGCATCCCATTTGTTCAAAAATAAATGAATTGACCTGTTCCAAATGTTTAGCGAGCGACATATCCTTTTATTAAGCTAAAAAAGTTGGTCTAGGGAAAAAGGAGGCTGCTAACATGTTATGGGGCAAAAAAGATAAAATGTACGCCGTCACATCACTATTTGTCAAAATGAACGTGTTGACAGAAGAACAGAAAAAAGAAATATTAGCAAAAACGAACGAAACAAAAAAGCGCGGTGCTCTTAAATGATAAGAACCCCGCGCTTTTGTTTGATTAAAGTGACACGCTTTCGGTGAATAGTGCATCAATCTCTTCTGTATAGTTGGAAGTGATAATGCCTTTTTCTGTAATGATTCCGGAAATGAGGTGATGAGGAGTGACATCAAAGGCAGGGTTAAATACCTGCACGTCAGGAGGCGCAATTTGGATGCCGTTTAATTCCTTTACTTCCTGCGGGTCGCGTTCTTCAATCGGAATATCTGACCCATCCTGAGTTGACACATCAAAGGTCGAAAGAGGCGCTGCCACAAAAAATGGAATTTGAAAGTGTTTAGCTAAAATAGCCAGACTTAACGTTCCAATTTTATTTGCTGTATCACCGTTTCTAGCGATTCGATCTGCACCAACAATAACGGCAGAAATTTGTTTTTCTTTCATCGTATGGGCTGCCATATTATCCGTGATAAGCGTCACATCTACGCCGCCCTGCATCAATTCCCATGTCGTCAGACGAGCGCCTTGAAGGACAGGACGTGTTTCACATGCGTAAATGTGAAGATCGAGGTTTTTCTTTTTCGCTAAATAAAAGGGTGCAAGCGCTGTTCCGTACCGGCTTGTGGCAATGGAGCCTGCGTTGCAAATGGTCATAATTCGATCACCAGATTTAAAGAGCTGAAGAGCATTTTGACCGATTTGCCGGCATGTTTCTTCATCTTCGATTTGAATTTGAATGGCTTCATGGACAAGATCAGTTTTGGCTGCATTCACCGAAGCAGCACGCTCAATGCGCTGATAAAGCCGGTCTAATGCCCAGGCAAGATTCACAGCGGTTGGACGAGCACTGTTTAAATATTCTTTCAGGCGAGCGACTTCTCGCTTAAAGATATCAATGTCTTCTGTATCAATCTCTTGTGCACTGAGTGCAAGCCCAAAAGCCGCTGTAATGCCAATAGCAGGTGCTCCGCGCACTTTTAGCGTCACAATGGCATCATACACATCTTCTTTTGTATATAAATGCTCAAACACGGTTTCAGCGGGTAATTTTTGCTGATTCAAAATGTTGATACGGTTTTCTTCCCATTCGACGGAACGGGGAACTTCAAATTCTTTAGACAAAACTCGTCACTCCTTTACAGTTTGCTGGAATAATGCGACGAGGTCAGACGCTGTTTCCACTGCTTGATATTGTTTGATGAATGTTTTTCCTAGTGTAAGTGCTGCTTTTTTCTGCTGAAGCCTTCTAGAATGTGATGGAATCGCATCGAGATCAGCCGCATGCGCAAGACCGATGGTTCGGCGAACAAGCTCACAGCCAGCAAAGCCGGTGGCCTCTTTTAAAATACGGTCAAAGGTTGTTTCTAAAAAGCTGTCCGATACACTAAACGCTTCAATACTGTCTTCTTTCCATGCTTTTGTGAACACTTCTTTGAATGTTGCCCACACATTGACGACATGATCAAAAAGGTGCTGCTGATCCTGCTCATTCTCATGAGATAAAGCATTGATGAACAAATTGGCAATAAAGTGACCGATATCGAATCCGAAAGGACCGTAAAAAGCGAACTCTGGATCAATGATTTTCGTTTCCGCTTCGTTTGCAAAAATACTGCCTGTATGAAGATCTCCATGTACCAGTGTTTCAGCAGAGGTTAAGAAGATCCGTTTCAATTCTGCTGCTTTTGCTTGCAGTTCAAGATCAGCCCATAGTGCTTGTGCCTCTTCTCTTAATTCCTCTTCGAAGTCATTCGTTTCGCTGTCAAAGAAAGGATCTGTGAAGACGAGTTTTTCTGTAATGTCACAAAGATCAGGATTCGTAAACTGTTTCACGAATTGTTTTTTGATTTTAGGATTTGTGGCAAAGTCAGACGTGTAAAATAGTGTTTTGCCTAAAAATTCTCCGACATGATCTGATAAATACGGGTATTGTTTTCCGGCAATTAGCCCTTTTCTGACGATTTCAAGGTGTGATAGATCCTCCATTGCCGTCACTGCAAGAGCTGTATCCGAATAATAGACGGCTGGTACGAGATGTGGTGCATACTCTGATTGCTTGATGAGTGCTGCACTTTCAATTCTTGCGCGGTCTAATGTCAGCGGCCAGCTTTCTCCAACGACTTTTGCGTAAGGAAGGGCCTGCTTGATAATCAGTCCTTTTGCTTGTTTGTGATCATAAATATGAAAGACGTAATTTAAATTTCCGTCGCCAATTTCAGTACATGTCAAATGACTGCTCTCTCGAATCAAGCCAAGTCTAATGGCAAGTGCAACTGCCGAACTCTCTGTTAATTCTTCATATGATGCCGTAAGTGTAACCAATTGCTTCCCCTCCAAATCATATAAAAAAGCCTCTTTCTCCTGAGAGAAAGAGGCTTGATGGCGTGTATGCTCGAAGCCTCTCTTATCTCTCAGCACATACGTCTGATGGAATTAGCACCGTGCCCTATAAGACAATAAATTGTCTTGGCGCTGTTCTTGCTGCGCCCCACTTCACAGTGGTATTAACGGTCGGTTGCTGTTGGGGTCAAAAGGCCAAATCCCTCGCCCAACTCTCGATAAGAGAAATCAATATGTAATTGTTTCATGTCTGCTTGCATTTCTTAATTCTAGATATTATCAGAGCTGCAGTTCACATGTCAATCTTTTTTCAAAATTGCTTTACAATTCATAAAACAATCCATTACAGTGATTGTATTGTCACGTAACTTGAATAGAAGGTGAAAAAATGGAATTCCAGCAATCAGATGTATTGAAACATTTACCGAAACAATTTTTTGCGTCGCTTGTTCAAAAAGTGCAGAAAAAAATGCAGGAAGGGGCAGATGTGATTAATTTAGGTCAAGGAAATCCTGATCAGCCCACTCCTCCACATATTGTGAAAGCGATGCAGGAAGCGGTAGCAAAACCTGAAAATCATCAATACTCCTCATTCCGCGGGACAGCGAAACTAAAAAAGGCCGCAGCTGCTTTTTATGAAAGAGAATATGGCGTCACGCTTGACCCAAAGACAGAGATTGCCATCTTATTTGGAGGAAAAGCGGGACTAGTCGAATTGCCGCAATGTTTACTGAATCCAGGTGATACGCTGCTTGTTCCAGACCCAGGATATCCTGATTACTGGTCAGGCGCTGTGCTTGCTGGAGCTCATATGGTCACAATGCCTCTTCTTGAACAAAATGATTTTTTGCCTGACTACCACCAACTGTCAGAAGAGGATAAGAATCAAGCAAAATTGATGTACTTAAATTACCCAAATAATCCGACTGGTGCGACTGCAACCCGGACATTTTTTGAAGATACTGTTGCGTTTGCGAGTGAAAATAATATGTGTGTAGTCCATGATTTTGCATATGGTGGCATAGGATTTGACGGCGAAAATCCCCTCAGTTTCCTGCAAATAGACGGAGCAAAAGAGACAGGTATTGAAATATATACATTGTCCAAAACGTATAATATGGCTGGATGGAGAGTCGGTTTTGCAGCAGGGAATGCCTCTGTTATCGAAGCCATTGAGCTTTATCAGGATCACCTGTTTGTGTCACTGTTTAAAGCAACTCAAGATGCAGCAGCAGAAGCACTTTTAAGCGATCAAACGTGCGTCCAAGTACAAAATGATCGGTACGAAAAAAGACGAAACACTTGGATTGCTGCATGCAAAGAGATTGGCTGGGACGTCAGTGCGCCAAAGGGCTCGTTTTTTGCTTGGTTAAAGGTGCCTGAAGGGTATACATCTGAAACTTTTTCTGATGTATTATTAGAAAAAGCACATGTTGTTGTTGCACCGGGGAATGGCTTTGGTGCTCACGGTGAAGGCTACGTCAGAGTCGGTCTTTTAACAAGCGAGGAGCGGCTAAAGGAAGCCGCTGATCGTATCGCTGCCTTGCAGTTATTTGAAAAAAAGCCATTGACAACGTAAAAAAATGGTGCGATAATTCAGGCAATATTTAAGAAAATTGAATATTCTTATCAAGAGTAGGCAGAGGGACTAGCCCAATGAAGCCCGGCAACCGACTTCCATGAAGCACGGTGCTAATTCTTGCAGCAAGCGCTGAGAGATAAGATTCGGATGAATGAGACGAAACCTCTTTAACGCGCTGATCAAGCACTTAAAGAGGTTTTTTTATTGACCACATACAGGACGCAATCGAAAGGGGATTCCTAGTGAGTGAACTACTGGCAACATACGTACTAACACATCGAGAGGATGAACAAATAGACCGAAAAGCAGAGCAGATCGCACTTGGGTTAACGGTCGGGTCATGGACGGACTTGCCTCAGCTCAAAAAGGAGCAGCTGAAAAAACATAAAGGCCGTGTGGTGAGCGTAAAAGATCAGTCTCCCGCAAATGGTGGTCTGTATCAATCAGAGGTGACCATTGCTTATCCTGAGGCGAACTTTTCAGCTGATATACCAGCGGTGTTGACGACGATTTTTGGAAAGCTTTCACTGGATGGGAAAGTAAAGCTCGTCGATATCGAATTTTCGGAAAGGTTTAAACGCTGTCTGCCAGGACCGGTATTTGGCATAGAGGGGATACGAAAGAAAGTAGGCGTGTTTGATCGGCCGCTATTGATGAGTATATTTAAAGGCGTGATCGGCCGTGATATGGAGGATTTAAAAGAACAGCTCCGCTTACAGGCTTTAGGTGGAGTAGACTTCATCAAAGATGATGAGATTTTATTTGAAAGCCCATTAGCCCCTTTTGAAGATCGAATCAAGGAAGGAAAAAAGATATTAAAAGAAACATATGAAGAGACAGGACATCGCACGCTTTATGCTGTTAATTTAACTGGTAAAACTTTTGATTTGAAAGATCGAGCAAGAAAGGCAACCGAACTCGGGGCTGATGTGCTATTATTCAACGTTTTTGCCTATGGACTTGATGTCATGCAAAGCTTGGCTGAAGATCCAGAGATCCCATTGCCGATCATGGCACATCCGGCAGTGAGCGGTGCAATGACATCCTCTCCAGACTATGGATTCTCGCATTCTCTTCTTTTAGGCAAATTAAATCGATATGCTGGCGCCGATTTAAGTCTTTTTCCCTCTCCTTATGGATCAGTCGCCCTTCCGAAAAAAGATGCCATGGGCATTTTCGAAGCATGTGTGAAAGAGGATACAGTTCAACAAACATTTCCTGTTCCTTCAGCAGGCATTCACCCGGGAATGGTGCCGATCTTAATCAAAGATTTTGGACTTGATCATGTCATTAATGCAGGCGGGGGAATTCACGGACATCCGCGGGGAGCAATCGGAGGAGGGAAAGCCTTTCGTTCGATCATTGATGCGGTAGTCAAAAAAGAGTCTATCGAAGAAAAAGCGTCAACTTGTCAAGACTTACAAGCAGCACTTGATCTTTGGGGAAGGGTAGCAGAATAAATGAAAAAACCAATTGTATGTTGTGATTTTGATGGCACGATTACGAAAAATGATAATATCATTCGCATCATGAAGCAGTTTGCTCCAAAAGAATGGACGAAATGGAAGGATGGTGTTCTAGCAAAAGAAATCACGATCCAAGAAGGCGTCGGACAGATGTTTCAGTTACTGACGAGTGATCAGAAAGAAGCCATTCGGTCATTTATTTTAGAGGATACAGAGATTCGTGAAGGATTTGAACAGTTTGTCGATGATGTCAAAAAAGCAGACATTCCTTTCTATGTACTCAGCGGCGGTATGGACTTTTTTGTCTATCCCATCCTTGAAGGGATTGTCGAACAAGAGAATATTTATTGTAACCATGCATCATTTAAAGAAGACCATATTCAAATTGAATGGCCGCATGCCTGTGATTCAGAATGCCAAAATGGCTGTGGCTGCTGCAAGCCTTCCATTATTCGAGAGCTGACGCAGGAAGATGACTTTATTATTATGATTGGTGATTCAGTGACTGATATTGAGGCAGCGAAACATGCGGATCTCACGTTTGCGCGTGATTATTTACTGAACGAATGTAAAGAGCTAGAGCTCGTACATAAAGAGTATGAAACATTTGTTGATCTAAAAGCGCAATTTGATCAAATAAAGGAAGTGAAGGAATGGCAGACGAGAAGAGTAAACGCTGGAAGGAACTAGCAGACGTCAAACGTGAATTGGCACAAAGAGACTGGTTTTACGGAACGAGCGGCAATTTATCGATAAAAGTGTCGGATGATCCTATCACGTTTTTGGTGACGGCAAGCGGCAAAGATAAACGAAAAGAAACCGATGAAGATTTTGTTCTTGTTGATGCAGCAGGTCAGCCGGTTCATCCGAATCAGCCGCTCAGGCCATCAGCTGAAACACTGCTTCACACATACGTTTATGAGCGGACGAAAGCAGGATGTTGTCTTCACGTCCACACGATCGATAACAATGTCATTTCTGAGCTGTATGGCGATAAAGGAGAAGTTCGTTTTAAAGGCAACGAAATCATTAAAGCGCTTGGTTATTGGGAAGAGGATGCAGAAGTTGCTGTTCCTATTATTGAAAACCCAGCTCATATTCCGCACCTTGCAGAGCAATTTGCAGTGCACCTGACGGACGATGCTGGTGCTGTACTCATTCGTAATCATGGCATCACCGTTTGGGGGAAAACCGCATTTGAAGCCAAACGAGTCTTAGAGGCTTATGAATTTTTATTTACCTATCATTTGAAAGTAGCGCTTTATCAAAAGCAGCTTGTTAAATAAAAAGGAGGAAACACACATGGCGACCATTTACATTCATAATGAAGAGAACACGTTACTTGAGAACGAACAAGAGGTCCGGGCGTATTTAGAACAGCAAGGGGTCATTTATGAACATTGGGATATTGAAAAACTACCAAAACAGTTATCAGAAAAGTACGATTTAACAGATGATGAAAAGGAAGAAATTTTAACTGTGTTTCAAGAGGAAATAAAGAGTATTTCCGAGCGAAGAGGATACAAAGCGCAGGATGTGATTTCATTATCAGATGCGACCCCTAACCTTGATGAACTGCTTCAAAACTTTAAACGTGAGCATCATCATACAGATGATGAAGTCAGATTTATCGTGAGCGGTCATGGAATCTTTGCCATTCAAGGCAAAGACGGCGTCTTTTTTGATGTGAGACTGAATCCAGGTGATTTAATTTCTGTGCCCCCGAATATTCGTCACTACTTTACACTTCAAGAAGATCGTCAAGTCGTCGCCGTTCGCATATTTGTCACAACTGAGGGCTGGGTGCCAATTTACGAAGAAGAAACGGTTTAATAGTGGGAGCTGATCATTTCGCATGAGGCGGAAGATCAGCTTTTTTTTAGGAAAATAGACATAAAATGAGAGAGAAAACAGTTGATTTTGGTCTTCTGCATAGGATAAAATTCTGTTTAATCAATGTGTCAGTCCTGTCCAATTTTGAAGTTTACCCCCAGAATTCATTGGGTAAAAGGTCTTTAGGCTGTAAAAAATTAAATAAAATAAGCATATTTAATTTAATTTACAAATAAAGTATAATTTTGGTGTCGGATCATTTAGAGCGTAGACAGACGAATTCATAGCGGGAGCTGAGATCATGAATATTTATGTACGGAAAGAACAGCTATTAATGTCAATTGATGAAAAGAGAAGACAAATGGTAGAAGCTGCTCAAGTAGAAGGCTATACAGGTGAGACGACAATTAAATATAGTCAAGAACTGGACAACCTGATGAATGAGTATCAGTATCTTCTTTTTCATGAACAACAATCTGTTGCTTCCTTTCATGATCTTGTATCACAAATGAGTCTCCTTTCTGTTAATCGTCCTTCTTATTGACATCAAAAAACCGGTCTTGCCATTAACAAAACCGGATGAATGCTTCAGCTATTAGTGTGCAGAAGGGAGCATGATGATCACGGTTGTTCCTTTATTCACTTCGCTCTCGATATCGATTGTCCCCCCATACATCGAAATGATTCGTTTACACACAACAAGCCCAAGACCTGTTCCTTTTTCCTTCGACGTAATAAAAGGGAGGAAGATATGTTTCAGCATCTCTTCTGGTATACCTTCACCTGTATCTTTCACTTTTATGATGACCTGTTCTTTTTCAGCCTCAATGACAATCTTCAAATGACCGCCATTTGGCATCGCTTCTAACGAGTTTTTTGCTACATTCAATACCACTTGTTTAATGTGATCCTTCGTGCAATACACGCCAACATCTTGAATGGTATTGATTTGCAAATCAACCTCGACATTATAAAGGTTCGCCTCAGAAAATACAATTGGCATGATCTCGCTCACAATTTCTTTCACAGAATTATTTTGCCACTTTTCAGCCGTTGGTTTTCCTAGCACAAGAAACTCACTGACGATTTGGTTAATCCGTTTAATTTCTTCCTCAATGACAGAAAAATAAAGCTGATCCTCTTCTGAACGATACTTCTTTTGCAAAAGTTGAATAAACCCGCTAATGCCTGTTAATGGATTGCGAATTTCATGCGCTGTACTTGCTGCGAGTGTTCCAATGAGTTCAAGTTTTTGTGCTTCATTTTGGTGGCGTTCCTGCTGGGTTTGTCGTCTTAAAATGATATATTGGACGAGTGTGAATAAGATATTTAAGAGAATAAATGCACTGGATAAAGGAAACAGCATCACAGACAGTACTTCACTTGTTGTCGCACGCTGCGGAAAAACCTCCAGCTTCCAGCTGTTTTCATCTAAATATGTAGACACGGTGCTATCACTTTCAGATGCTGGCTGTGGCCCACTTGTAAACACAACGTCTCCATTTTGATTCAGCATCTTAAAATGAAGCTCTGGGTTTAATACATTCATAATATTTCTTAAATAATCAATTTGAATCGCAGCGACTAGCACATCCGTGACTTCGTCGTTTTCATTCAAAACAGGGACACAAATGGAGAGAATCCGCTGCTTAGTAATGCGGCTTACATAGTTATCTGTGATGACGGTCTGTTTTGTGACTTGAATACGTTTAAAGTAATCTCTAAATGACAGGTTGATTTTTTCCTTTAATGGTGTGGTGCTGGCTGTGACATTTCCTTTTTGGTCTAGGAGATACAGGCCTGAAAAACGAGGTTCTTGTTTATAGATTTTCTCTAGGATGTTTTGTACTCTTTTCGTTTCAAGCGGCTGGTCAAATCCCATGGCAAGGGAAGTTAATCTTGCTTCTGTTTCACTGATTAAATAATTCATTTGGTTTTTGTGAATATTTAACATAAGTGTAGCGGTTTGTTTGTTTTTTACATCAATTTTCTCAGTTTCTTTTTCGTAGATAAAATAACTAATGATGAGGGTTGGAATCACGACCAAAATAAGGTAAAGCTTGATCTTCTTCCAAAACCCTTTCAGTATACTCATGATTCATCGCTCCAACGTATTACCTAATAGACTTATTATAGCATTGAACCTATCTTTATTACGATGACTTGTGAGATTTTTAAAAAATTAGGTGATTCGTTCTGGTCTCTTTTTCATGCTAAAAATGGTTCAACATGTTGACATTTTACTTATTGTTTATTAATGTCACATTAGTGGGTTGCATTTCATAAAGGATGATAAAAAATGGAAAATCATAATGTTGAGAAATCTTTGAAATTATTTATTGTACTATCACGTGCCTATCGTTCCATTAATCACCACATGAACAAACATATTGTGAAGCACGGTCTGAATCCAACTGAATTTGCTGTATTAGAATTGCTGTATCATAAAGGTGATCAGCCGCTTCAGCAAATAGGTGATAAGATCTTACTCGCAAGCGGAAGTATCACGTATGTGGTTGATAAATTGGAGAAAAAAGAACTCCTTAGCCGGAAAGCTTGTGCAGAAGACCGCAGGGTGACATTTGCACATATTACGGAGCAGGGAAGAGCTTTGCTTGATGACATCTTCCCAGATCATGCAAAAGAGATTCACGAGATGATCAGTGTGCTTAGTGAAGAGGAAAAGGATGCCTGCATCGATATGCTCAAACATGTAGGGCTGCGTGCCAAGCATTTATATGATCATAAAGAATAAACACATAAAAAAGGAAGCCGCTGGCTTCCTTTTTAGTATGTAGACTAATCCTCGCATATGGTGTCAGTCCTGCGCACCGATAAACGACAAGCGCTTTCAATCGCGCTCATAAGAAAGACAAAGGACTAAAATAAACATCATTTTAGCCCTTTGTCATGATCTGAAAGGAAGCTGCTGGCTTCCTATTTATTTTGCTTTTTTCTCAATTGGCAAAATAAGAACTTCGACGCGTCTGTTTTTACTTCTGCCTTCTGCGGTATCGTTAGAGGCAATCGGTTTAAATTCACCGTAACCTTTTGTGCTAAAGTTCTCTTGGTCTAGGTTGCTGTTTTCAAGGAGAATATTTAAAAAGTTGACCGCACGAATGGCGCTTAAATACCAGTTGGATTCAAATTCAGAATTCCGAATCGGAACGTTATCTGTATGTCCGCTAATGACGATATCACGAGCAGGGTTAATGACGAGCAGTTTTGATATTTCTTTGGCTAACGGAACATCCTGCGAGCGGATCACCGCTCGCCCAGAATCAAAGAAGATGCTGTCTTCAATTGTAATAAGCAGACCTTCATCCGTCAGCTTTGTTTCAAGCTTCGAACCAAGTTTTTTATCCGCAATGAATGAATCTACTTGCTTTTTAACCTTTGTTAATACCGCTTGGTCACGAGCTTTCGCTTTTGCTTCTTCTTCTTCATCTTCTGCGGATTTTTTGGTTTGATTACTGTTTTCTGTTTCCTCGGTGCTCTGCATGCTTGATTGGTCCATTACGCCAGTGCCGCCAGTAAAGACAACATTAAACGATTTAGCCATCTGTTCATATTTTGCCGCATCAATGGAGCTAGATGCAAACAGCACAATGAAGAGGGCGAGAAGAAGCGTAAGAAGATCGGCGTAAGGGATCAGCCAAGACTCATCTACATGGTCTTCATGATCATGGTTTTTACGTTTCCTAGCCATTCTGTTTTTCTCCTTCTTCAATGACAAGATTTGCACGTTCTTTTGCTGGTAAGTACATCAGAAGTTTTTGCTCAATGACCTTTGGAGACTGGCCTTCAAGGACAGAAAGAATCCCTTCAATCATAATGAGACGAAGCTTTACTTCTTCCTTTGATTTACGCTTCAGCTTGTTGGCAAATGGATGCCACAACACATACCCTGTAAAAATCCCTAGAAGTGTGGCGACGAAGGCAGCACTAATCGCATGTCCAAGTGCTTCAATGTCTCCCATGTTTGCAAGTGCGGCAATAAGTCCGACAACGGCACCAAGTACCCCTAGAGTCGGAGCGTATGTACCAGCTTGTGTAAAGATTAATGCGCCTGACTGATGTCTCTCCGACATGGCATCGACTTCTTCTGTTAAGACGTCGCGAATAAATTCAGCACTTTGACCGTCAACTGCCATGCTTAAGCCGTTCTTTAGAAAATCGTCATCGACTTCCTCAAGATTTGCCTCTAATGCCAAAAGACCTTCACGACGAGCAATTTGTGCCCAGTTTGAAAATAGAGGAATCATCTCTTGTATCGTTGGAAGCTTGCTATCTTTGAAAATTTTGCCGAATAATTTTGGTGTTTTCTTAATTTCACTAGATGGGAAGGCAATGACAACAGCTGAAATTGTCCCAACCACAATGATCAATATAGCCGCCGGGTTGATAAGAGCTGTTAGACTCACACCTTTCAAAACCATACCGACACTCAGTGCAATAAATGCTAAAATAATACCAATTAACGATGTTTTGTCCATTATCTCACCAAATCCTTTAACTATCTTTTTCTATAGTTAATATCGGTGTCTTCTAGAAGGGTTTTAGTCAGAATATAAAATTAAGACAGTTTATGTGAAGAAATTTTGACGAAAGCGCTTTCTGTGAGCCTTAAAAAAAGAAACTCCCTCATATAAAAGGGAGTTTTCAGCGTGTAGACAAACCCTGCATTCTTTGTCAGTCCTGCGTGCTGGTGCTCACGAATGTTACATTCGATCCGCGCCAGTACTCGTCCTACCTAGACTGCAAAGGTTTTCTATCACGCTGAAAAGAAGACACAGGGCTAAAATCAAGTTCATTTTAGCCCTGTGTCAACAATCTGGAAACTTCATCTTTTTTGAGCTGTTTCATCTAAGAGCAATTCTTTTAATTTTTCTTCATGTATGATTTTGATCAAATCGTAGTTCCAATTGATCATGTGATCCATGTGATCCACCTCTTTTTCTTTTATCGTAAAGGAAAAGAGGCGGGGGAGCATCGGCGCTCAGATGGAATTTAGACACTGCCACATGATGGAGCTGAAGATCCTCCTTAGGATGTACTTAGCTCTTTTTCACAACAATTTCGTCATGTTCAACATCGACTGTAAATCCAGTAAGTTGTTCTTCTTCAAGCAAGATGTCCGTCATTTGATCCTCAACATGCTCTTGAATCGTTCTTCGTAACGGACGAGCCCCAAATGCTGGATGATAACCAAGTTCAGCGATTTTTTCTTTCGCTTCGTTTGTGATGTGAACAGTTAGATTTTGTTCTTTTAACTGCTCTGACAAATCTTTGAGCAGAAGATCCACAATTTTGACTAAATCGTCTTTATCTAATGAATCAAACTGAATGATGCTGTCAAAACGGTTCAAGAATTCCGGTTTGAAATAAGCGTTCAGTGAATCAATCAATGATTGTTCTTCGATGGCTTCTTCTTGTTCAGACTGGAATCCGACTTTGACTGCTTTTTTATCTGTGCTGCCAGCGTTACTTGTCATAATGATGACTGTGTCTTTAAAGCTGACGGTTCTGCCTTGGCTGTCTGTTAGACGGCCATCTTCCATGATTTGAAGGAACATATGCTGGACATCAGGGTGCGCTTTTTCGATTTCATCGAGCAAAATGATGCTGTATGGTTTTCTGCGAACCTTTTCCGTGAGCTGTCCGGCTTCATCATGTCCAACGTAACCAGGAGGAGAACCGATGATTTTGGACACGGAGTGTTTCTCCATGTATTCACTCATATCTAAACGAATGATCGCTTCTTTTGAGCCAAATAATTCTTCCGCTAATGTTTTAGACAATTCGGTTTTCCCGACGCCTGTTGGCCCAACGAAAAGGAAGGAGCCAGTTGGTCTGTGTTTTGATTTTAAGCCGGCTCTGCTTCTTTTTACGGCTTTCGCCACTTTTTCAACCGCATGTTCCTGACCAATGACGCGGGCTTTTAAGCGGACATCAATTTCTTTCATTTTTGTTTGTTCGTCTGCTTGCAGTTTGCCGACAGGGATACCTGTTTTTTGTTCTACAATCGACTGAATGTCCTCAGCTGTGACGACATGTTCTTTGTCATTTGTTTTGTTTTGCAATCTCGCTTCAATCGCTTCTTCTTCGTCTCGAAGCTTCGCTGCTTTTTCATATCGTTCTTCATTTAAAGCAGCTTGTTTTTCAGCGGCAATTTGCGCAAGACGGTTTGTTAATTCATCTTCACTTGCTACATCAATGGAGAGATTCGCTTTTGAACCTGCTTCATCCATTAAATCAATGGCTTTATCTGGCAAGTGGCGGTCTTGAATATACCGCGAAGATAATTGAACACACGCTTTAATGGCTTCGTCAGAATAGGTGACGCCATGATACGCTTCATATTTATCTTGAATGCCTTTTAATATCTCGAATGCTTCATCCTGTGTTGGCTCATCAACGATGACGGGTTGGAATCTGCGTTCAAGGGCAGCATCTTTTTCAATCTGACGATATTCTTTTAATGTTGTCGCACCTACTAGCTGCAGTTCCCCTCGAGCTAGAGCTGGTTTCAAAATGTTTCCGGCATCCATTGACCCTTCGGCAGAACCTGCGCCTACAAGAAGATGAATTTCATCAACGAATAAGATGATATTTTTACGGCTTTGCAATTCTTTGATTAATTGCTTCATCCGTTCCTCAAATTGACCACGTATACCTGTGTTTGCCACAAGTGAAGAGACATCTAATAAATAAACTTGTTTGTTCTTTAATTTATTTGGTACATCTCCATTTGCAATTTTTAGTGCTAGTCCTTCGGCTATGGCCGTTTTACCAACACCAGGTTCACCAATGAGGACAGGATTGTTTTTATTTCTTCTATTTAAAATCTCAATGACTCTTGTGACTTCTTCATCACGGCCAATGACAGGATCAATTAAACCAGCATGTGCGCCATCCGTTAAGTTCCGGCCAAGCTCGTCTAGCAAGCCTTTTTGTTTAGGCTGCTCTTGGCTCGTCGCATGTCCTGCTTGCTCAGAGAAGAATGAGCTGCCTCCGAAAAGGTTAGGACCCATTTTCATTTTTGACTGCTCCATCAAAGAGGTATAGCAGTCTTCACATAAAACCATTTGGCTACGGGACGAATTTACTTGCATATTCAGGCGAATCGTTGCTTCATTTACTTGACAATGTTGACAACGCATGAGCCATGACCTCCTTAAAATAAAGTTTGACTTTATTTGACCAATGAATGTTAAATAAAATGGTCTGTTGTTTGACCATCTTTGACTATAGTATACTCTGACCTATTTTGACTTTCAACTGTTTTGCTCATAGCTGAATGAAAAATCCTTTTTTGCATTTAATCATGGTTTGTCCTTCTTTTCAAGGAACTTGTCTCATAGGATAAAAAAGAGACAATCGAAAGTGATGGGTGCGGAGGGGTCATATGAAACGTTCAAATGAATCCGCTTTTCAGCTTGCCTTTGTATATGTAGGAACAGTGGTTGGAGCTGGGTTTGCGACAGGAAAAGAAATCGTAGAATTTTTTGTTCGTTTTGGCTGGATTGGATTGATCGGGATTTTGATTAGCGGTGTTATTTTTACCGGCCTTGGCGCAAAAATGATGCTGATTTCCAAACGAATTGAAGCGGAATCTTATCAAGATATGAATCGGTTTTTATTTGGAGCTGCTGCGAGTCGATATATTAACATCGTCATGTTTTTTATCTTACTAGGTGTGACGTCAGTGATGATTTCTGGAGCAGGCGCTATTTTTGAAGAACAACTTGGCATCTCAAAAGAATATGGTATTTTTTTAACGATTATTTTAAGTGTCATTGTCCTTTTTAAAGGGTCAAAAGGGTTATTTGGTGTCAATGTACTTGTCGTTCCAATGCTGATTTTCTTTTCGCTGATTGTGTTTCTAGACTCATTTGTGTTTAGTAGCGGTGAAAGCCACGTTCTGGGGCTGCAAATGGGAGAGGGCGAATGGATGTTGTCTGCGGTTTCATATGGTGCATTTAATTTAGCGCTGTCTCAAGCCGTATTAGTGCCGGTCGCAAACGAAATGACATCCGAAGCCGTGATAAAAAAAGGAGCGGTGCTTGGGGGTCTGATGCTGACACTCATTCTGCTCGCCTGCTTTTTATCCCTTTCTTCGTTAGAAATGCTGGAAGCGTATGATATTCCGATGGCCCAAGTGGTGTATCAAGTCGCAAACTCCATTCATCTCGTCTATTTATTCGTGATCTTCGGTGAAGTCTTTACATCTGTTATAGGGAATTTATACGGTCTCGAAAGGCAAGTGAGGGCGTATATCCGATTGAACAGTATGTATACGATATCCTTTATTCTGCTTTGCTGTTATGTGATCAGTAAAATTGGATACGGCACACTCATTTCAACGGTTTACCCTGTTTTTGGCTATGTCAGTATCTTTTTTATCCTCTTTCTTTGTCTGAAAAAAGTGCCTGCATCACGTGATAAGTAAAGAAGGGATAGCTTGTACACCAATTATGTGGTACACTATCCTCTGTGAAAATTGAACAAAAATCCGTGAAAACGGGAGAGGTTCTAGCAAAACCCTCTATAAAAAACTAAGGACTTGCCGTATCCTTGGATGTGGCATTTTTTATTTTTTATGGCTGGGACACCTCATACACATGTAAAGGTGTCTTTTCTTTTGAGAAAAATAGGGGTTTTCATGAACCTTTCAGATGCAGCTTTGTGCGGTGGTACGGGTCTGCAAAAGGAGGAAAAGGAAAATGAAAAATGAAAAAGCGGTCGTTGTCTTTAGCGGGGGACAGGACAGTACGACATGTTTACTATGGGCACTTCAACAATTTAAAGAGGTTGAAACGGTAACCTTTCATTATAATCAGCGTCATCAAGAAGAAATTGATGTCGCCAAAAGAATTGCTGACAAGCTAGGGGTGAAAAATCATCTATTAGATATGTCTCTTTTAAATCAGCTTGCACCCAATGCCTTAACAAGAGATGACATTGATATTGAAGAAAAAGAAGGAGAACTGCCTTCCACATTTGTTCCGGGGAGAAACTTAGTTTTCTTATCCTTTGCATCCATTCTTGCGTATCAAATTGGAGCACGTCATATTATCACGGGTGTGTGCGAGACAGACTTTAGCGGCTACCCAGATTGCCGAGATGAGTTTGTGAAATCTTGTAACGTCACGGTGAATTTGGCAATGGAAAAACCATTTGTCATCCATACGCCGCTCATGTGGCTGAATAAAGCTGAAACGTGGAAGCTGGCTGATGAACTGAATGCGCTAGATTTTGTAAAAAATGAAACACTCACTTGCTATAATGGCATCATTTCTGATGGCTGCGGGGAATGTCCTGCATGTAAGCTTCGGAAAAATGGCTATGACACTTATATGGACATGAAGGAGGCGAACTAAATGCTTTCTCAAATCTATCCACAGACGAATCATCCATTTTCGTTTGAATTAAATAAAGATATGCATGTATCGGCAGCCCATTTTATCCCGAGAGAAGATGCTGGCGCTTGTAGCCGTGTACATGGTCATACGTATACGATTAATATAACCATTGCTGGAGATGACCTAGATGAATCGGGTTTCCTTGTCAATTTTAGTACATTGAAAAAACTTATTCATGGTAAATATGATCACACGCTGCTCAATGATCATGAGGAATTCTCCTCAACCGATCCATATGCGATGCCTACTACAGAGGTTGTCGCAAAGACTGTGTATGACAAAGTCGCAGCATATTTATTGAATTTAGCGAACAAACCAGTATGTGTTCAAGTTTTTGTCAGAGAGACACCAACAAGTTACTGCATTTACCGTCCGAAACGAGTTGAGCTCAATGACTAAAGCGATTCCTGTCTTAGAAATCTTTGGTCCAACCATTCAAGGAGAAGGAATGGTCATTGGCCAAAAAACCATGTTTGTCAGAACGGCTGGCTGTGACTACTCTTGCAGCTGGTGTGATTCATCTTTTACATGGGATGGATCAGCTAAGCATGATATTCAGTGGCTTCAGGCAGAGGACATTGTAAAAGAGCTGAAGAGAATAGGTGGAAAGGCTTTTTCTCATGTCACCATTTCAGGTGGGAATCCTGCGCTTTTAAAACAAATGGAATCACTTATTGATTTATTGCATGAAGAAGGAATTGATACGGCGCTTGAAACGCAGGGAACGATGTATCAAGATTGGTTTTTGAAGATAGATGATTTAACCATTTCTCCAAAACCACCAAGTTCAAATATGAAAACAGATTTTACGAAACTTACGCGTATCATAGATGAATTGAAAAAGGGAAACAGATTGCAACATGCAAGTCTGAAGGTCGTGATCTTTGATGATCTTGATCTAGCCTATGCAAAGGATGTTCATGCGAAATACCCAGAACTCCCCTTTTATTTGCAGGTGGGAAATGATGATACGACGACAGCTGATGATGCGTACCTATTGACGCACTTATTAAAGAAATACGAAATGCTTGTAGATCAAGTAGCGCAAGACCCTGATTTGAATCGTGTGAGAGTCTTACCACAACTGCACACGCTATTGTGGGGAAATAAACGAGGCGTATAGAAAGGAAGAAACAAAATGACGACAAGAAAACCAGAAGAATTAGAAGGTGTCACTTTACTAGGAAACCAGGGGACCAATTACTTGTTTGACTATGCACCACAAGTGCTTGAAACGTTCCCGAATAAACATACGAATAGAGATTATTTTGTGAAATTCAACTGTCCAGAATTCACATCACTTTGCCCGCAAACAGGGCAGCCGGATTTTGCGACCGTGTATATCAGCTACATCCCAAATGAAATCATGGTCGAAAGTAAATCATTAAAATTATATTTGTTCAGCTTCCGTAACCACGGTGACTTCCATGAGGATTGTATGAATATTATCATGAATGACCTCATTGAATTAATGGACCCAAGATATATTGAAGTATGGGGCAAATTTACACCAAGAGGCGGTATTTCAATTGATCCGTATACGAACTACGGAAAACCTGGGACAAAGTATGAAGAGATGGCATCGTATCGTATGATGAATCACGATATGTATCCAGAAACGATTGATAATCGCTAATAAATAAGAAAAGACATGTGGATGACATGTCTTTTTTTATGGAATAGATTATGATGGCACATAAAAAAAGAGAAGAGTCATGTCACTCTTCTCATACCAATAGGAATAGAACTTGCTAGGACGGCTGGGGGCTACCAGCTCGTATGTATAGTATACACGACAGAACGTATGTTTGTAAAGGTGTATCATGCTTTTATTCTTCATATATTTACTTTAAGATAAAATTGAAACGAGCGAATGAAAATGGAGGCGTTTGTGTTGGCAAACAAAGAAGACAAAACAGAGAAGCTGCTAATGGAATTAAGGGAAGAGCTTCATATGCTTGAACATCAAAACAAAGAACGATATAAATGGAGTGCCTCCACATTACTTGGAGTGATCGCCCTTTTAATTGATAAAGGCGTGATAACACCTGAAGAAGTTGATATGTACAAAACAAAAGCGGAAATGCAAACCTTTCACGCGCAAAAAGACTGACGCCACTTAATATGGTTGTCAGCCTTTTTCATATGTGATGGTCAAAAGAGAACAGAGCTGTCACACGAGTCAGCTTTGCTGTGTATATCCTTATGTAACGGTAGTCTGAATTGAGGATTGCAAATTAATGTACGGAGTCTTTGATGATTTTATAGTTTTTATGATTAACGACTGTTAGTGAATCCAGTTCTAAATCTCTATAGTTGTCCATAATGGTGACATCCACAATAACAGAGTTTTCATTCACTTTTTCAACTACACCTGTTAAACCATTTCTAAATTCGATCACATTCCCAATTTTTGCAATCTTCAACCGATCCCTCTCCTTTAAAAACAGATTTCATTCCCTATTAAAAAGTATTTTGCAATATTTTCATACCAATGTAAAGGATAAAGACGTTTTTCTTTCGTTTTCGTTGTACGCTTTGAAAACGAATGGTATATTTAATATTTGATCAAGGCTGAAAAGGAGCGGTTTTTTTGACTGAAGAACACATCAACACAATACTAGAATCATTACGGAATGGTACTGAAAAACAAGTGACCATTCAAAAGGATGATTTTTTAACATTTCGTTCTGTATTGGTCAATCAAGATGATTTTAAACATTTTCGCGGAATCGCCAAGCATGGTGGAGATGTTATTTTTGAATATCTTAAAGAAGCAAGAAGCTAAAGCTTTTTCTCATTCATGAGAAAAAGCTTTTTATTTTGGTTCTTTTGTCACACTTCAAACCAGCTTGATACATATGAAAAGAAAATGTAATAACCCATAATCAGGAGCATAAGGATGATTATAGGCTAAAAAGAGACTATATTAAACGCTTACATTACCAGTTCATGCGTATTTCAACTAGGACATGCCATTTAATGACGGAATTTGGACAGGCATGAAAATCTTTGTGCGTGAAAATAGAAGAAGCTCTTGTTAGAGTGGACAAGTATCTTACAGCCTACATTGATTAAAGGAGGAATGAGGCGAATGATCAAAATTCATACAGCTCTTTTTGCCATCCTTATGCTCATCTCAGCGATCAAGATGGACAATATACAAGAGCAAGAAGGCACATTAAGTCAGAAACTTGAACAAGCACCTGTAAAGCATCAGCTTTCATATATAGATCAAGATGAAAAGCATACTGTGATCCCAGCGTTTTCAGAGGAGAAACATCAGCCGAAAGTGAAAATGCTAAGCACGTCAACAGAGGAGAAGGCATCAAAACCGAAGCTGAAGAAAAAGGAAACGGCAAAGCCAGCAAGCTCAAGAAATCAATCACACTATTCTAATGAAGAAATGGACTTGCTTTCTCGGTTGGTACATGCCGAAGCAAAAGGTGAATCTTACGCCGGGAAAAAAGCGGTAGCAAGCGTCGTCTTAAACCGCGTAGAACACCGCTCTTTTCCTGACAGTGTCAGAGGCGTGATTTATCAGCGAAATGCCTTCCAGCCCGTATCAAATGGAAGTATCAATGATAAGGCAGACCAGGATTCCGTAAAAGCTGTGAAGCAGGTTGTCAAAGAAGATGACAGAACAACAAAGGCGATTTATTTTTATAATCCAAAAACGGCGACAGATAACTGGATTCGTTCTCGTAAAATTGTAGAACGCATTGGCCGTCATGTGTTTGCAGTGTAAAGAAAAGCAGCGATCAATCAGTCGCTGTTTTTTTGTCTTCAATTATTAAAATATTTTCAGGACTTGTCTCATAGAATGTGAAAAGAATTTGCTTTTAGACAAGGGGAGGCTACATGAATCGATTTGTAAAAGGGGTCATTCTGCTATCTGTCGCAGCTTTCATTGCTGAGTGTATCGAGTTTTTAGTCAATATGATTTTAGCGAGAGAGCTTGGAGAACATGGAATGGGTTTATATATGAGCATCCTTCCCATCATCATGCTTGTGCTTGTGATCGCCAGCTTAGAGCTGCCAGTCTCCATTTCTAAATTCATTGCAGAATCGCATGAGCGGCTTCATAAAAGTATGCTTCGCCATGCATTTAAAATGACGCTTGTGGTGACATGCACCACAACGGCAATAGCAGCCATTGTACTGCCTTTCATTCCTGTATTTCAATCGTATCATCCGCTGATGAAGGGCTTGGTTCTGTCACTCATTCCAATCATCGCATTTACTTCCATTGCACGCGGCTATTTTATGGGCAAGCAGCAAATGGGCAGAATTGCTCTAGCCAATATGCTGAAAAAAACGATCCAGCTTATCTGTTTGTTTTTGTTTTTTCATTGGTATTCGTTTGATATTGAAACAGCTGTGCTTATCGCGATTGGCGTGATTGTTGCAAGTGATCTCGTCGTCTTTATCTATTTATATTCCCAATACGTCATGGCAAAAAATGCTGTGAATGTCAGATCGGTTGAGTTAAGAGGGATTGACGTCAGAAAACGTTTGTTAGCAGTCTCCATTCCGACAACAGGTATGCGTATCTTTCATGCCATTGCCAATGCGATTGAACCGTTTTTAATCAAAGGAGCCCTCGTTGCAGCGGGCATTTCTGGTACGCTTGCTGTTGATCATTACGGAATGCTTGCTGGCGTAGCGATGTCGATCGGTTTTTTTCCGGCGTTTATCGCTCATTCCATTATGATTGTGATGATTCCGAATGTATCAGAAGCCTATGCCTTGGGGCAGTATGATCTCGTGAAAAAACGTGTCAGACAAGCGATTCTCATTACGTTTGGATACGGGGTGCCAGCGGTGATGATCATGTATTATTTCGCTTATCCGCTCACGCAGCTCTTTTTTGACTCACCTCAAGCAGCCGTCTACTTGCAGCTGCTATGGCCTTACTTCTTATGCCACTTGTTCGTGATGCCGTTTCAAGCGTGCTTAATTGGTATGGGTCTCATTAAAGATGTGTTCCTACATAATATATGGGTGCACGTGGTGTCGTTCTCTATGGTGTATTTTCTAGGATCCATCGAATCCTTAAATATGATGGGCGTTATCTTAGGAATGAACACGGGGATGCTGCTATTAACGGCTTTGCATTATGCGACGATTTGCAAGGAACTCGGCGTCTCCATGTTTCTTACATTGAAAAAAGCTTGAATGTCATGTGCAGCTAGCGGGCAAGCTATAGGAAAATCAGGAAGGAAGATGCTGATGAATCGTAAATATCTACCCGCCAGTCTTCTCATGATGACCCTTCTTTTATTTCTGATGAACATAGAGGCTGAAGCAAAAGAGCCTGTCATGGCGCCGAGGATAGAAGCTCCTACATTAACAGGTGAAACTCAGGTGATCCCGGTGAAAGGGAAGCGGACCATTCTGCATTTTTGGACAACGTGGTGCCCGTCCTGCAAAATGGAGCTTCCAGCCTTTGAACAGATTGTGAAAGAAAATCAAAGTGATGTAGACATACTGACTGTGAATTTACTTGGTGCTGAGCAAAGCAAGCAGGCAGTTGCCCAATTTGTGAAAGACAGAAAGTTCACATTTCCGATCGTTCTCGATGAGCACGGCGAAATGATGAAGAAATACCAAATCATGACGATCCCGACGACTTTTTTCATCAATGAAAAGGGTGAAGTAGTCAAAAACCATGTAGGTCCGCTGACGAAAAAACAAATCAAAGAGTGGACAAATTCGTAGAACACAAGCTTTCTGTAAGAACCAATGGTCGATCCGTTGGTTCTTTTTTGTGTTCAATTACCTTTCAGATGAATAAAATGTGCTCAGAAAGAGGAAGAAATGTCGGGTGCTAATAATGATAATTATTATCAAAAAGAAATTATAATAATTATTAATTGAAAATTGATCAGAACCTGTTATAATGAGTTACAGACCTATAAAAAGCTTGAAATAGCAGAAAATATAGATGATAAACGGAACGGGCAACGATTGATAATGTGAAAATCATTATCAATTAGAGAGGAGAAAGTAATCATGAATGAGAATACAGCACTTTATCAAACGACAGATCAAAAGGGATCCAACTCGCTCTTTCATAAATGGGCACAGCACGGAGAATTAATCGCAGCAGGAATTTCGGGGATTCTCATCTTGATTGGATGGTTTCTAAAGGATGAAACGATGTGGAGTATTCCTCTTTTTATTCTTGCTTTTGTTATTGGTGGTTTTGCAAAGGCAAAGGAAGGAATTGAAGAAACCATTTCATCCAAGACATTAAATGTAGAACTTCTAATGATATTTGCTGCGATAGGCTCAGCGATCATTGGCTACTGGGCAGAGGGCGCCATTTTAATTTTTATTTTTTCTTTGAGCGGTGCGCTAGAAACGTATACGTCAAATAAAAGTAAAAAAGACTTAACGGCTTTAATGAGTATCGCTCCAGATGAAGCCACTTTAATTGAAGAAGATGGCAGCACCATCCAAATCGCTGCTTCTTCACTTACGCCAGGCGACCGTATTTTAATCAAAGCGGGCGAACGAATTGCAGCAGATGGTGTGATCATGAGCGGAAGAACAAGTGTAGACGAATCTGCCTTAACGGGTGAATCGGTGCCTCAGGAAAAAGGGCAAGGGGAAGATGTGTTTGCAGGAACAGTGAATTTAAATGGTTCATTAACAGTAGAAGTAACAAAACATAATGAAGAAACACTTTTTCATAAAATCATTAAGCTTGTGGAATCTGCACAAGAAAGTGTATCGCCAAGCCAAGCATTTATTGAAAAATTTGAAGGTGCATATGTAAAAGGTGTACTCATCACTGTGGCGATTTTAATGTTCCTGCCTCATTTTGTACTTGGCTGGAGCATGAGTGAAACGTTTTACCGTGCGATGGTGTTTATGGTGGTTGCTTCGCCTTGTGCACTTGTTGCCTCAATTATGCCAGCAGCTCTTTCACTCATCTCAAACGGTGCAAGAAACGGTATGCTTGTAAAAGGAAGTGTCTTTTTAGAAAAACTGGGCACAAGTACGATGATTGCATTTGATAAAACGGGTACGATTACAAGTGGAAAACCAGCTGTTGAAAAAGTAGTTTTGGCAAAAGGGCAAGATGAATCGACCTTTTATCAAGTGCTCTATCAAATTGAAAGTCAGTCAAACCATCCATTAGCTAAAGCCATTTCTGATATGGCAAAAGAGCATCATACAGAGCGGGCAGCCCACGTAACCATTGAAGAAACATCAGGTTTTGGTGTGGAAGCACAATTAAATGAGGACACATGGCGGATTGGGAAGAAAGATTTTGCCGGAAAAGCTTCAATGGATCGTGACATTGAAGAGAATGGTGATGTTCTTTCATCCAAAGGATATACAGTTGTCTATGTTCAAAAAAATCAAGAAGTCGTCGGCTGTCTCGGTTTGAAAGATCAAATCAGACCTGAAGCCAAAAAAATGATTCAGGAGCTGAATGATTTAGGCATCCAAACCGTCATGCTCACAGGGGATCAGCAAAAAACAGCTGAAGCGATTGCAGAGGAAGCAGGCATCCAAACCGTTGTCGCTGAATGTCTTCCAGATGAAAAGGTACATGAAGTCAATCAATTGAAAAAACAAGGTGATTCGATCATTATGGTCGGAGATGGAATCAATGATGCACCTGCACTCGCCACAGCGGATGTTGGCGTCGCAATGGGCGGAGGGACAGATGTTGCTTTAGAAACAGCAGATCTCATTTTAATGAAAAATAACTTAAACAATCTAACAAAGATGATCCGTCTTTCAAGAAAGATGAACCGAATCATTAAACAAAACATCATCTTTTCATTAACAGTTATTTGTTTGTTAATCTGTGCGAATTTCTTACAAGTTCTTGATTTACCTTTTGGTGTCATTGGGCATGAAGGCAGTACGATTTTGGTTATTTTAAACGGACTTCGTTTGCTTCGTGCTTCTTAAGCAAATCACAAAAGCGCACTGGCTTTAGGTCAGTGCGCTTTTGTGCGAAATACAGTGAAAACTGATACAATAGATCAGTAGTCAAACGTGTGAGGAGGATCACGATGAATCGAATGAAAAACTTGTCTTCTTGGCTTAAGAAAAAAGACATTCAAGGTGCATTTATACATACAAAGGAGAATGTATTCTATCTATCTGGATACTTCACAGAGCCGCATGAAAGAGTGATGGGGCTGTTTGTTTTTCAGGAAGCAGATCCATTTTTCATTTTGCCTAAGATGGAAGTTGAGCAAGCAAAAAATGCGGGATGGGCTGGAGATCTCATTGGATATGAAGACCATGAAAACCCCTTTGATTTCATACAAAAGGCACTAGGAAAACGAGGAGTAAAAGCGACTCGCCTAGCGATTGAAAAAGAATCCATTCCTTTGCAAAGAGCAGAGCAGCTTCAAGCTGTCACTGGGGCAGAAACATTCGTCCGGGCAGAAGATGTGCTCAATCAGCTAAGACTAATTAAAGACGAAGCTGAAATTGAAACATTGAAAAAAGCTGCTCAATTGGCAGACGAAGGCGTCAAAATTGGGGTACATGCCCTAAAAGAAGGGGTGACGGAAACCGAAGTTCTTGCTGTCATCGAATATGAACTGAAGAAAAAAGGCATTCAGGGCATGTCCTTTTCAACCATGGTACTATTCGGAGAAAAATCAGGAGAACCTCATGGAAATCCGGGGCAGGCAGCCTTGAAAAAAGGTGATTTTGTTTTATTTGACCTCGGCGTGATTGTGGATGGCTATTGTTCAGATATTACAAGAACCTTCATCTATCAAGAAGCGACTGAACAACAAAAGGATATTTACAACACTGTCTTGAAAGCCGAATTGGCAGCACTTGATATGAGCCAGCCGGGTGTGAGAATTGGTGACCTTGACTTAAAAGCAAGAGGGCTGATCGCAGAAGCAGGGTATGGCGAATACTTCCCTCACCGTCTAGGGCATGGACTCGGGGTTTCTGTTCACGAGTTCCCTTCTATGAGTCAAGCAAATGATGACCTTCTAAAAGAAGGGATGGTCTATACAATCGAGCCGGGTATTTATGTACCAGGAGTCGGCGGGGTTAGAATTGAAGACGATGTTCTCATTACAAAAGATGGCCCAGTCACCTTAACCAATTATCCAAAAGAGTTGACGATCATCAAGTAATGAAAAAAATCACGATGAACGTCCAAGTATTGGGAGCGTCATCGTGATTTTTTTGTCACTCTTTGCGATCCTTATCAACAAAAAAATCATCAATTGATTGAAACGGCTTGATTTTATGTTCTTTTCCTAAAGGATGTAGTGCGAATCGAGCAGAAAACAAAATAGTCAAACATAATATGATCCATATGATAATACCCATCTTGAATTCCCCTTTCCACCCAGTGATTTGTTCAGCTCACATACATCTTAAAGTATGAAACGCTTACCATATCAAGAGAAAGTAGGAGAAAAAATGCCTAACATAAGGGATATTGCGAAAAGGGCGGGTGTATCTGTTACCACTGTATCACGAGTGATGAATGATCATCCTTATGTCAAAGAAGAAAAGCGAGAGCGCGTACTTAGTGCGATGAAAGAGCTCAAATATACACGGAATATTCAGGCAGTGCATTTAGCAAAGGGCTATTCCAATATGCTTGGAATTGTACTTCCGACAATTGATCACTCCTATTTCAGCGGAATTGTCACAGGGATTGCAGAGAAAGCACAGGAGTGCGGAATGCATTTTGCCTTGTTTCAAACAGGATATGACCCATTAAAGGAAAAAGAAGCATTAATGAGCTTAAAAGAGCAGCGTGTGGATGGTTTAATCTTTTGCTCAAATGCGTTAAGTGATCGAGACATTTTAAAGTGGCAGGAATCTGGTCCTATTATCTTTTGTCATCCTACTCCGCATGATCCATGTTCATCGGTATCGATTGCGCATGATCAGGCTTTTAAGGAAGCGCTTGAACACTTAGCGGCATGCGGTCATGAGCGAATCGCAATCGTTCTTGCTAGAACAGAAGGGGAGAATAGCCAAGTTCGCATTCAGACTTATCAAGAAATGATGCGGTCGCTTGGGCAGGACATTGATGATGAATGGGTCATTGAAGGAAAACTGACCATTTTTGATGGCAAGCAATTATTTACAGAATGGAAAGAGATGAAAAATCGTCCGACAGCCTTACTGATTACGAACGATGATGTATCAGCAGGTTTTTTACTAGAAGCACAGCGTCACCAAATAAACGTTGGAGAATCACCTGCCATACTTGGCTTTCAAAACGATCAATTGAGTGAAGCATTGGGGATTTCTAGTATAGACATTCCCCTCAAACAAATGGGGCAGGAAGCATTTGACTTGTTCAAGCAAGCATTACAAGGTGAGGCACCAGAAAAAAGAGTGCTGTCATATCGACTCGTTGAGCGCACAACGACTATTTTGAAAAACAATCGTTGACGCACGTTTCATCTGTTTTGTACGATAAGAAGGATTGAATAAGAAGGAGGTGGGGATGTTCATGGAATCCTTCACCGTTGATAAAGCGTTAAATAATAATGTCATCATCGCAAAACACCCTTCTTTAGGCGAAGTGGTCCTGATTGATAAAGGGATCGGCTTTGGGAAAAAATCGGGTGACGTTCTCGATCAAGCGGCATTTGAGAAAATGTTTGTGTTAAAGAACACAAAAGAGCAAACAGAATACAAACAATTGCTGCACCACATAAATGAGGACATGATTGAGCTTGCCAATGACGTCATTTATCATATACGAGAAAAAATGGGGCATCGTTTAAATGAGCATATTCATATTGCACTGACAGATCATATTGCCTTTAGTTTTAAACGAGTTAAGCAAGGCTATGATATCACCAATCCTTTTATGCTTGAAACGAAATCCTTATACCCGAAAGAATACGAGGTCGCAAAGGAAGTCGTGGAACTGATAAATGCGCGGCCAGATGTTGAAACAAAGCTGCCCGAAGGAGAGATTGGCTTTATTGCGCTCCACATTCATTCTGCTTTAACGAACCGGCCTTTATCCGAGGTCAACCGTCATTCACAGCTCATGACACAAATGGTCCAAGTCATAGAAGATGCATTTCATATGAAAGTAGATAGAGAAAGTATTCATTATTTACGCTTACTGCGCCATATTACGTTTTCGATTGAGCGTATTAAACGGGAAGAATCATTAGAGGAGCCAGAAAAGTTGCTTCATCTATTGAAAAATGAATATCCTTTATGCTACAATACTGCTTGGAAAATGATCAAAATTTTGCAACATGCATTGAAAAAGCCTGTACAAGATGCCGAAGCTGTCTATTTGACACTTCACCTGTACAGATTGACGAATAAAATTTCATAGTTTCCTTGAAACGTGTAACTGATTCGATCAGGCATGAGTGACTTAAGGTAAATACAGGATAAGATCCTGTTATTTGCGCAACCTTATATCACCATGCCTTTTTTGTGTTCTGAAAGTGAAATGTAAACGGTTAATTATGAAATGTACGTCAATATGTGATTGAAATGTATGTTGTAAGCGAAAACAAAAGGAGGTTCAACCAGTGTTTAAATCACTTTTTGGTGTGTTGCAAAAAATTGGACGAGCACTTATGCTTCCAGTTGCGATCCTTCCTGCTGCTGGTATTTTACTAGCACTCGGAAATGCGATGCAAAATCCGCAGCTGATTGATGTCGCTCAATTTTTAAGCAATGATACAATTCAGCTTGTTGCTAGTGTTATGGAGAATGCGGGGAATATTGTCTTCTCGAATCTTCCGCTCCTATTTGCTGTAGGGGTTGCCATCGGTCTTGCCAATGGAGACGGTGTGGCAGGGATTGCCGCGATCATCGGTTACCTTGTCATGAACGTAACGATGAGTGCCGTATTAATGGCCAACGGTTCCATTCCATCCGATTCAATCAAATTGGCTAAGTTCTTTAAGGAAAGTCATCCAGCATATGTGAATATGCTCGGCATACCGACCTTGTCTACCGGCGTGTTTGGCGGGATTATTGTCGGGGTATTAGCGGCTTATATGTTTAATAAATTTTACAAAATTGAGCTCCCGCAATATCTTGGCTTCTTTGCTGGTAAGCGTTTTGTTCCAATCGTTACGTCGATTTCAGCACTTATTTTAGGGCTTTTGATGCTCGTCATTTGGCCGCCAATCCAAGGTGCATTGAACTCATTTTCAACAGGATTGCTTGCAGCGAATGAGCCGCTAGCTGCCTTTGTATTTGGTGTCATTGAACGCTCATTAATTCCGTTTGGTCTACACCACATATTCTACGCACCATTCTGGTATGAATTTTTTAGCTATAAGAGCTTATCAGGAGATATTATCCGTGGTGACCAGCGTATTTTCATGGCGCAAATCAAAGATGGTGTTCAGCTGACAGCCGGGACATTCATGACAGGGAAATATCCGTTCATGATGTTTGGACTTCCAGCAGCAGCACTTGCGATTTACCATGAAGCAAAACCTAAGAATAAAAAACTTGTAGCAGGAATTATGGGGTCAGCGGCCCTTACTTCTTTCCTAACAGGGATCACTGAACCGCTTGAATTCTCATTCTTGTTTGTTGCACCGATATTATTTGCGATTCACTGTGTATTTGCTGGATTATCCTTTATGATAATGGATATTCTAAACGTGAAAATCGGGATGACCTTCTCAGGAGGGTTAATCGACTTCTTCCTATTTGGTATCCTGCCGAATAGAACCGCTTGGTGGCTTGTTATTCCAGTCGGTCTCGTACTGGCTGTCATTTACTACTTCGGATTCAGATTTGCGATTCGCAAGTTTAATCTGAAAACGCCAGGACGAGAAGATGAAGCAGCTGACGGTGCAAGCAGCGCTCAATCTGGAAAAGGCGATGACTTACCTTATGAAATTCTTGAAGCAATGGGTGACCAAGAAAACATTAAACACCTAGATGCTTGTATTACGCGTTTACGTGTCACTGTAAATGATCAGAAAAAAGTGGATAAAGACCGCTTGAAAAAGCTTGGCGCTTCAGGTGTCCTTGAAGTCGGGAATAACATCCAGGCCATCTTTGGACCACGCTCTGATAATTTAAAAACACAAATGCAGGACATTATTGCAGGGCGCACACCTCGACCAGCGAAAGACCCTTCTGCAAAAGAAGAAGTCAGTCAGCAGGTTGAAGAAGTTATTGCAAAACCGCTTCAAAACGAACAAGGGGAAGAAATGTTTGCTTCACCAATTACAGGGGAGCTGCATCCAATTACAGATGTGCCAGATCAAGTATTCTCAGGGAAAATGATGGGTGACGGGTTTGCTATCTTGCCAAAAGAGGGAACAGTGGTTTCACCAGTAAGAGGAAAAATCTTAAATGTGTTCCCAACAAAACACGCCATCGGCCTCCAGTCTGATGGTGGACTTGAAATCTTGATTCACTTCGGGATTGATACAGTCAGCCTCAAAGGAGAAGGATTTGAAGCATTTGTACAAGAGGGAGATCAAGTAGAAATCGGTCAAAAACTTTTAGAGGTTGATATTGATAAAATTAAGTCAGAAGTACCATCTTTAATGACACCAATTGTATTTACAAACTTAAGTGAAGGACAATTTATTGACCTTCAAGAATCCGGTGAAATCAAAGCTGGCCAAGAAAACATCATGAAAATTTCAAAATAATTTTCATAACTGCCGTTCTTGTTAGATGACAAGCTCGGCAGTATGATATAATATTGTGGATGTATGAAATGTATAAAAAGGAGATTGATAAAAATGGCTCAACAAACATTCAAAGTAACTGCAGATTCTGGAATTCACGCACGTCCTGCAACAGTTCTTGTACAAACTGCTAGTAAATATGATGCTGATATCAACTTAGAATATAATGGTAAAACAGTGAACCTGAAATCTATTATGGGTGTAATGTCTCTAGGAATTGCGAAAGGTGCTACAATCACAATCTCTGCTTCTGGTTCTGATGAAAATGATGCACTTGCTGCGCTAAAAGACACAATGAAAAGTGAAGGCCTAGGCGAGTAATGCAACAACTGAAAGGAATCGGTGCTTCAGCAGGCGTTGCGATTGCAAAAGCATATCGTCTAGAAGAACCAGATTTAACAGTTCACCAAAAAGACATCAATGATCCAGAGACAGAAGTGAAACGCTTTGAAGAAGCAATTCATGTTTCAAAGCAAGAACTTGAAGCAATTAAAGAACATGCGCTAAAAGAACTTGGCCAAGATAAAGCGGATATTTTTTCTGCACACCTTCTTGTGTTAAGTGATCCAGAGCTGCTCAACCCAGTGAAGGATAAAATCACATCGGATAAAGTAAATGCTGAATTTGCTTTAAAAGAAACAGCAACAATGTTTGTTACAATGTTTGAAGCAATGGACAATGAATACATGAAAGAACGTGCAGCGGATATTCGCGACGTTACAAAACGTGTCACTGGTCATTTGCTAGGCGTTGACATTCCAAACCCAAGTATGATTTCTGAAGAAGTCATTATCATTGCTGAAGATTTAACACCTTCTGATACAGCTCAGCTGAACAGACAATTCGTCAAAGGTTTTGCGACAGATATCGGTGGTCGTACTTCTCACTCAGCGATTATGGCTAGATCAATGGAAATCCCAGCAGTTGTTGGAACAAAAGAAGCAACAAAAACGGTGAAAAACAATGATCTGATCATTGTTGATGGTATTAGTGGAGACGTCATCATTCAGCCTTCTGAAGATGAAGTGAAAGCGTATCAAAAAAAGCATGAAGACTACTTAGCTCAAAAAGCGGAATGGGCGAAACTTGTTGACCAGCCAACGGTCACAAAAGACGGCGTTCACGTAGAGTTAGCTGCGAATATTGGAACACCTGAAGATGTGAAAGGTGTACTTGAAAATGGCGGCGAAGCAGTTGGATTGTACCGTACAGAATTTTTATACATGGGCAGAGATCAGCTCCCAACAGAAGAAGAGCAGTTCGATGCGTATAAAACCGTTTTAGAGAAGATGGAAGGCAAAGCAGTGGTTGTCCGCACACTAGATATTGGTGGCGATAAAGAACTTCCTTACTTGCAGCTTCCAAAAGAAATGAACCCGTTCCTTGGCTATAGAGCGATCCGCCTTTGCCTTGAAGAGCAGGAGATTTTCAGAACACAGCTACGCGCGTTACTTCGTGCAAGTACATATGGAAACTTGAAAATCATGTTCCCTATGATCGCGACGTTATCAGAATTTAGAGAAGCAAAAGCTATTTTACTTGAAGAAAAAGAAGCATTGGTTGCTGCTGGTACAGAAGTATCTGATTCCATTGAAATCGGAATGATGGTAGAAATTCCATCAACAGCTGTTATCGCAGATCAATTTGCAAAAGAAGTAGATTTCTTCAGTATTGGAACAAATGATTTGATTCAATACACAATGGCTGCTGATCGAATGAACGAACGAGTGTCTTATCTTTACCAGCCATACAATCCAGCTATTTTACGCCTCATAACGCTTGTGATTGAAGCAGCGCATAAAGAAGGTAAATGGGTTGGCATGTGCGGTGAGATGGCAGGAGATGAAATCGCAATCCCGCTCCTACTTGGATTAGGATTAGATGAATTTTCAATGAGCGCAACATCGATTCTTCCAGCAAGAACGCAGTTAAGCAAGCTTTCTAAGGAAGAAGCTGCATCATTTAAAGAGCATATCTTATCACTGAGTACAACTGAAGAAGTGGTTGATTTCGTGAAAAAAACGTTTCAACATAACTAGGTGATGTAAACCAGACAGGTCAAACTGTCTGGTTTTTTTGTCGAATTTTATCATAATCAGTCATATCGCTTGCAGAGAAGGGCATCCTAACATAAAAAATGGAGGTGACCAGTTTGTCTTTCTCTGACTATAAGCCAGGTGATCAAGTATATGTCATTTATCGAAATCCACATGCAGCCAATGTTGCACAAATTAAAGAAGCGGAAATCGTTTCACACCCTTACAATGAACAAGAGCTTGCGCTATTTCTACTTGAAACATATCACCCATTAGCCCCTGATGATGCCGTATTTCCAACATACGAAGAAGCAGAAGCCCTTTATCAAGATCTATTTGAATAAGGGAGATTTTAGAAAGGATAGAAGCCATCCTGAGAGGTTAAAGTAACGGTATGAACCTATAAGGTAAGGATGTGCTAAATATGATCAAACCGTTCGTTCCCCAGCTTGTGTATATTGAACCTCGGGCGCTAGAGTACCCATTAGGACAAGAGCTGAAAGAAAAGTTTGAAGGTATGGGAATTGAAATTAGAGAAACAACCTCACACAACCAAGTGAGAAATATTCCGGGGAAAAATGATTTACAAAAGTACCGTAATGCAAAGTCAACGCTCGTTATCGGCGTGAGAAAAACCTTGAAATTTGATACATCTAAACCATCTGCAGAGTATGCCATTCCGTTTGCGACAGGATGCATGGGGCATTGCCATTATTGCTACCTGCAAACGACGATGGGGAGTAAGCCGTACATTCGCACATATGTCAATGTAGAAGAGATCTTAGATCAGGCTGAACAGTACATGAACGAGCGTGCCCCTGATATCACGCGATTTGAAGCTTCATGTACATCCGATATCGTAGGAATTGACCATTTGACTCACACACTCAAACGAGCGATTGAATACTTTGGTCAAACCGATCTTGGCAAACTGCGCTTTGTTACGAAATTTCATCATGTAGACCATTTGTTAGATGCAAAACACAATGGGCGAACAAGATTCCGCTTTAGTATCAATGCCGATTATGTCATTAAATATTTCGAACCTGGAACATCACCACTCGATCAGCGGATTGAAGCGGCTGTAAAGGTAGCAAAAGCAGGCTATCCACTGGGCTTTATTATTGCCCCTATTTACATTCATGAAGGGTGGCAAGAGGGCTATAAAGTCCTATTTGAAAAACTCGATGCAGCTCTCCCTGAAGAAGTGAGACAAGATATCACCTTTGAAATGATTCAGCACCGTTTTACAAAACCGGCGAAGCGTGTCATCCAAAAAAACTATCCAAAAACAAAACTAGAACTAGATGAAGAAAAGAGAAGATATAAGTGGGGTAGATATGGAATTGGAAAATATATCTATCAAAAAGATGAAGAACAAGAACTTAGACAGACATTAGAATCATATATCGAACAGTACTTTCCGTCTGCAAAAATTGAATATTTTACTTAAAACAAGTCATTATGGCTTGTTTTTTCTATTTAAATTTTCTTACAACTATTGAATGCGGTACCAATTTTGCCGATATACACATTAAGATGCGAAAGTAGGATGTAGGGGTGATGAGATGTTTAAGAAACTTCAAGTGAGAATAGCTGTTTTCATCTCAGTTATTTTAATTTTAACCGTTGTCGCAGTTCAAGTGGGTTCCAATTTAGTATTAAGACCATTGATTGAACGAGATGCGAAAACAACGACAGCAGCAACGGCAGAAAGCATGAGAGACATCATAGCACTAAAGCTTGAGAATTACGGTGATACGATTAACAAATTGGCAACAAGTACACTTACTGAAGATTTTGCACAGAAACAAACAAAGCAGACATTGGCATTTGAAAACGATGAATTAAAAGGATTGCAGGAGCAGGATGAACTCATCTCGCTTGCCTATATAGGAACAAGTGATGGTAAAATGTTCGCTTTCCCGGAGTCCGATTTTGGTGAAGGGTATGATCCGTCTAAACGAGACTGGTATATTCAAGCAGCTGAAAAGCCTGACGAAGTCCTATGGACAGATCCGTACATTGATAAAGCAACAAATGAAATGGTCGTTTCAGCCACGAAGGCGATCGTACGAAACGGGAAAGTAGTCGGTGTCGCTGGACTTGACTTGAAACTGGCTTCCATTCAGTCTTATATAAAAGAACAAAAGATTCCTTATATGGGAACGGCTTTCTTAGTTGACGGCACAGGGACCATTTTGGCACATCCAACAGAGCAAGGAAAAAATATCTCAAAAGTCGCTTCTGTGAAAAAAGCGATCGACAACTCGGGTATTGATGATGACAAACAGCTGACCGTCATCTCAAAAATTAAAGAGGCAAACTGGACGATCGGTGTGAGCTTCGAGAAAAAGAAACTTCTTTGGATCACTGAACAAATGAATCAGACAAGTATCATTATTTCTGTCATTGCCATTATACTTGCCATGATTCTAAGCTACTTATTGGCTAGAAGCATTACAACACCAATTAAACGCCTCATCGAGCATGTTCGTAAAGTGTCTGAAGGCGATTTAACCAGCTCGCTTGAGTCGAAGTCACAGGATGAGATAGGTTTCCTGACGAAAAGCTTTAATCAAATGACTGAAGGTATCAGGGACTTAATTGAAAAAGTGAAAGAGTCTTCAGATCAGGTTGTGAAATCAACGGATGAAGTGACCCAAATTTCAAACGAGACCTTGCTGTCTAGTGAACAGATTGCAACGGCTATTCAAGAGGTCGCTGTAGGAGCGACGAAACAAGCATCAGAAGCGGAAACCATTAATGAAAAATCAGAGCATTTGTATGAAAAAGTTCGTCATATGGGTGAGCTTGCCACGCAAATGCAAACCAATTCAAAATCATCGGAAGATGCAAGCTATAGAGGACTTGATGCTCTTGGTCTGCTCGTCCAAAAATCAACACAAGCGAATGAAGAATCGAAGAAGGTAGAGCAAATGCTGCTTGACCTTGAGCATAAAACAAAAAATATTGAAAACGTCGTAACAGCGATTTCTGAAATCTCAGATCAAACGAATTTACTCGCACTGAATGCAAGTATTGAAGCAGCGAGAGCAGGAGAAAGCGGAAGAGGATTTGCTGTTGTTGCAGAAGAAGTCAGAAAGCTGGCTGAACAATCTGCGGAATCAACGAAACATATTAGTGAAACCGTAAAACTCATTCAAGATGAATCGAAAAAGGCAGCTGAAGCGATGACAGCAGCAAGCAAAATGAATGAAGAACAAGGTGATGCCATCAATTCAACAGGAGAGGCACTCAGCAGTATCACAATGGAAATGCAGGCACTTGTCGGCTCCATTGACAGCATTCATACACAAATCAATGAAATGACTGAAGAACAGCAGAAAATGAATGATTCCATTCAAAGTATTGCGGCCATTTCACAAGAATCCGCCGCTTCAGCTGAGGAAGTACATGCTTCGACAGACGAACAAGTACAAGCTTTAGAAAGAACGAAAACATCAACAGAAATGTTGAACGAATCAAGTCAGGCACTGCGTCAGGCAGTCAATCGGTTTAAACTATAATCTTGCAGAAAAGAACCTTGCCATGTGAGCAAGGTTCTTTTTGTATGATAAAATATGAACAGAGGAGGGTGCCAACATGCATGTTAATCTATCTGGAAAAAAAGCATTGGTCGCAGCAAGCAGTCAAGGTATCGGTAAAGCCATTGCCTTTCATCTTGCAAAAGAGGGAGCAGATGTGATGCTCTCGGGAAGACATGAGCACACGCTGCAAGAAGCGGTCAAAGAATTATCCCCGCTTGTAAAAGGGAAGCTGACGTATCAAGTATGTGATGTATCTGACGCCGAGCAAATTAAAGCGCTTGTCGTCGCAGCAGCAGGTGATGAAAAACGTCTTGATATACTCGTGAACAATACAGGCGGTCCTCAAACAGGAACACTTGAAAGCTTAACAGATGAAGATTGGATGGAATCATTTCAGCTTCATTTACTCAGCTATATTCGGTTATTAAAAGAAGCCTTGCCGTATTTAAAAAAACAAGGTGCACGCGTGTTAAATATTGCATCTATGTCGGTCAAAGAACCGATCCCAGGCTTGATGCTGTCGAATACATTTAGACCGGCCATTACCGGCTGGACAAAAACAGCTGCTCAGGAGCTTGCCAAAGATGGCATTTTGATCAATACCTTAGCCCCTGGGAAAATTGAAACAGAGCGCGTGAAACAGTTAGACAAACACCGTGCACAAGAGGAGCAACAATCGGTTGAAGAGATCAAAGCACAAGCTGAACGTATGATTCCGCTGGGCCGTTACGGGCAGCCAGAGGAATTTGCAGCATATGCGGCTTTTCTTTTATCTGAAGCCAATACATATATGACAGGTCAAACCCTCATCATTGATGGTGGATTGACAAAGTCTCTATAAGGAGGAATTCTTGATGGCGCAAATCAAAACAGTTGGTTTTATTGGAATCGGTGTAATGGGACGTAGTATGGCAGGGCATTTAATGAATGCTGGCTACGAAGTTCTCGTTTATACAAGAACAAAAGCAAAGGCAGACACATTGATTCAAAAAGGAGCTCTTTGGAAATCGACCGTAAAGGAGATCGCAAAGGAGGCAGATGCCGTCATCACAATGGTCGGGTATCCATCAGATGTAGAAGAAGTCTATTTAGGAGAAGATGGACTCGTGGCACATGCTGCGCCTGGTACATACCTCATTGATATGACCACATCGAAACCTCAACTGGCAAAAGAAATTGAAGCGAAAGCGAAGGAAAAAGGACTATTTGCATTAGATGCGCCGGTCTCTGGCGGAGACGTTGGAGCCAAAAATGGCACGCTGGCCATTATGATTGGTGGAGAAAAAGCAGCCTATGAAGCGTGCCTGCCGCTATTTCAGCAAATGGGAGAAAATATTCAATATCAAGGACCTTCAGGAAGTGGTCAGCATACAAAAATGTGTAACCAAATTGCTATCGCAGCAGGGATGGTAGGTGTGGCAGAGGCAATGGCTTATGCGGACAAATCAGGACTTGATCCAGAGCAGGTACTTAAAAGCATCACAACAGGAGCAGCCGGCAGCTGGTCTTTGTCAAACCTTGCACCAAGAATGCTGAAAGGTGATTTCGAGCCAGGATTTTATGTGAAGCATTTTATTAAGGATATGGGCATTGCACTTGAAGAAGCAGAGCTGATGGGAGAAGAGATGCCAGGCCTTTCACTAGCGAAGTCATTATATGAAAAGCTCAGCGAACAGGGCGAAGAAAACAGCGGAACACAAAGCATCTATAAATTATGGGTGAAATAAAAAAACTGCCCCGCCTAGGTGGAACAGTTTGTAGCGTGTAAACAAGCCCTCACATGGCTGAAAAAAGAAGACAAACTAAAAACCTGTCCCGAAAAGAGACAGGTTTTTTTGATCTTATTTTCCGATGAATTGCTGCGTCCAGTAGTTACCAGATTTTACATAACCTACACCGATATGTGTATAGTTTTTGTTTAAAATGTTCGCTCTGTGACCTTCACTGTTCATCCAAGCTGTTACTACTTCTTGAGGTGATCTTTGACCTTGCGCAATGTTTTCACCTGCTGTTTTGTACGTGATACCAAATTGCTTCATTTGATCAAATGGAGATCCGTAAGTTGGGCTTGTATGAGAGAAATAGTTTTTATCTTTCATATCTTGTGATTTAGCGCGAGCAGATTTGCTTAATTTAGAATCAACAGAAAGAGCTTTTAAGCCTTGTTTTGCACGCTCTTTATTTGTCAGCTCAACCACTTCTTGTTCAAATGCATTTAAGCTGCTGTCTGCTTTTGTTGCAGTTGTGTCTTTTTGATCAGATTTTGAGCTGTTGCTCGTTGTGTTTTCTTTTGCTGGTGTGCTTGGTTTAGAAGTAGCTGGTTTTTTCACTGATTCTTGTTTTTGCTCATTTTTTGCTTTGTTTACTTCTTTCACCACTTTTGTACCAGTAACAGGTTGACCACTTTTGATCAGCTTGTTTAATAGAGCTTCGATCTCTTTTTGATTTGAAGTGCTTAGCTTGTTTACATCTGAAGAGATATGTAATTTTGCAGCTAATGTATGAAGATCAATGGCTTGATGCTGTACGTTTATGACTTGTTTCAGGTTAAGCTCTTTCGCATCAGCTGAATGCCCTCCAGTGAACGTGATCAATGCAGCAGCTGTCAGCGCTGAAAAAATGAATGATTTCTTTTTCATTTTGTAACTCCTCCTAAAATCTTTGTTTTGTTTTCTCACAGAAAATCATAACATGGACTTTTTGTTATAAACGTACCAGCATCCTCCATTGACAACGCCCATTTGTCATTTTTGTTAAAGTCATAGAAAGAATCTTCTCATATCAATGAATGGAGAATCTTTCTATTTAAAGAAAACGACATAAACATACCAATATTTTAAAGTGTTAGTATATTTTTTTGCAGAATAGGGATTGACAGCTTTTTTTCACTTGTTTCGCTGTAACAACTATTACAAAAGTGTTACAATAATGAGTGGTAATTGTAAAAGATTGAAAGGATGAGAGGAGCTACATAAGTGGGAGAGAAACAGCATCAAGGTGCTGCCGAGCAGAAAAAAATGAAGCGCCGGAACGCCTGGAGAATTAATCTCTTTTTCTTCGCTGTATTTAGTTTATTTGCTGGACTTGTCATCAAGCTCGGTGTGCTGCAAATCGTCAATGGTGAGGATTATAAAAAGCAAGCCAACCGAACTGAGGTCAAAACAGCATCATACCCGTCTCCAAGAGGAAAAATGTATGACGCGAGAGGAAGAGTCGTTGTTGATAACGAAAGTGTACCTGCCATCGTTTATACATCAGAAAGCGGTGTGAAAGCGGAGGATAAGATTAAAGTAGCAAGAAAACTTGCGACTTATATAAAAATGGATACAGATTTTTTGAGAGAGCGTGACATTCGAGATTTTTGGCTGGCAAGCCACCCGGAAGAAGCGGATAAGCTCATTTCAAAAGCAGAGCAAAAGAATCTTAAATCAAAAGATGTCTATCCACTTCAAGTAGAGCGTGTGCCTAAGAAAGAAGTCAAGGCGATCGAAAAAGATGCAGAGGAAAAAGCAGTTGCAGCGATCTATCGCAGGTTTACAGGCGGATATGCCTTTGAACCTCAAATCGTGAAAGCGATGGACCCGAACGAAGAGAAAAAAGGGGACGAAAAAGTTGCGCTGCTTGATGAAACAAAAGAATCAAAACAGACATCATCCGTAAGTTTGACATACGAAGAGATCTCACTTGTATCAGAGCATCTTGATGAATTGCCTGGTGTAAATGTCATCAATGACTGGACAAGGAAATATCCGTATGAAAAAACCCTTTATAATGTCCTTGGCGGTGTCACCACCCCAGAGCAAGGCATTATAAAAGAGCGTGAAGATTACTATATGGCAAGAGGTTACTCGCGAAATGACCGAGTAGGAAAAAGTTATTTAGAATATCAATATGAGGATTTTCTCAATCCAGAAAAAGCAACTGTTCAATATACACAGGTCGGCGGAAAACTGCTTGATGAAATCAAGCGGACAGAAGGACGAAGAGGACTTGACCTTGCACTCACATTTGATATGGAGCTGCAAAAGGAAGTCGACAAAATCGTTGAATCAGAGCTAAGATCCGCTAGTGCAAGAAACTATATGATGGACCGTGCCTTTGTTGTGATGATGGACCCTAACACAGGTGATGTTCTTGCGATGTCAGGGAAGAAAATGGACGGCAGGGACGTCACAGATTATGCGATCGGAACATTTACGACACAGTATGAAATGGGCTCTGTTGTCAAAGGAGCTACTGTCCTCTCTGGTTATCAAGATGGCATGTCACACAACCAATCCTATATGGATACACCGCTGTATTTTGCGGGAAGTGGAGGAAAGCCTAAACAGTCTTACAAAGTTCTTGGATGGGTTAACGACCTTCAGGCACTCCAAAAAAGTTCCAACGTTTACATGTTCCAAGTGGCGATGAGAATGGCAGGGATCACCTATCAAAAGGACGGCCCGTTACGGGCAAGACCTGAACACTTACAAAAAATGAGAAACTACTATGCGCAATTCGGTCTTGGCGTGAAAACAGGCATCGACTTGCCGCAGGAATCAAGCGGAATGCAGACGCATCCTCAGACAGTCGGCGGACTCTTGCTTGATGAAGCGATTGGTCAGTATGACACGTATACACCACTTCAAGTCGCACAATACATGTCGACCATCGCAAATGGAGGTAACCGTATTCAGCCAAGAGTGGTGAAAAGTGTTCACTTTCCAACGAATAAGGAAGAAGTAGGTCCTGTTGTGAAGAAATATGAGCCAAAGGTGCTGAACACCATTAACAACTCGAAAGCAGATATCGACCGCGTCAAAATGGGACTAAAAATGGTCACATCAACAGGCGGGACTGCCGCTGGCCGGTTCGGTCAGCATGATGTCGCAGGGAAAACGGGTACAGCCCAAACCTTCTACTATGGTGCCAACCGGAGCTGGTGGGGGAATGCCACGTACAACTTAACCTTTGGAGGATATTATCCTTCTTCCAATCCGAAAGTGGCATTTAGTGTCGTCACACCGTATGTATCAGATAAAGATCCTGTCATTAAAACCATTCCAAGTAAAATTGTTGATAAGTACGTTGAATTACAAAAGAAATATGAAAAGCAATAAACAGCAGGGAGCACAGCAAGAGAAAGTGCTCCCTTTTTGCTGAAAATATGGACGTTTCACAAGAGATTGGGAGGAAAATACGGTTTTTCTAGCGAATCCTTTTTATACATCAAACTAAGGACAACCCTAAAAAAATTAAAGGAGGGTCGGACGACGATGGAACAAAAAATGAAAGATTCGAATCAGCTGTACTCGAATATTGATTTACATGCCGTTCTTTCTTCTAATGGCCGCTTTCTCTACATTTCTTCCAATTGTAAGCAGCTTTTGCTCTATGAACAAAAGGATTTACTAGGGTGTTTTTTGAAAGACTTTGTTCATACCGAAGATCAATTTCTCGTCGAAAGTTATTTCTATAATCAGCACATGCTAGAGATTTGCCACTTTAGACTGCTTAGAAGTGATCTTACAGCTGTATGGGTAGAAGCAAGCATTGATTTTGTTGCTTGTGATGGGTTAGACAACGAATTAAGTAGAGAAATGATCCTGAAAATGAGGGTAATGAATACAGAGCCTCAAAAAGCAGCATTTCAACCAACAGAAGTGTCAGAACAGTCGTTAGGCAGTCTACCGGCTTTCCAAGATGTCAGTGAAGCTGAAAATCTGATTGCCATGCTGCCAAATCCGTTATGTATTACGGCGCTTGGGAAAATTGTGTACGCCAACGATGCGATGCTGCAATTAATGGGTGTATGTACAAAAGATGAAATGATCGGCAAGTCTGCGTTTGATTTTATTGCCGAGGAGTACCATGACATTGTGAGAAGCCGAATCAAAAGACTGCAGCAAGGCCTTCCAGTCGGAATGATTGAACAAATATGGAAAAGGAAAGACGGGAGCATGATTCATATTGAAGTGAAGTCATCTCCGGCAATTTATCAAAATCAACGGGCAGAACTTTTACTATTAGTGGACATCTCTTCCCGTAAAAAATTTCAAACCGTTCTTCAAAAAAGTAGAGAGCGGTATCAGCTGCTTATCCAAAATTCCATTGATACCATCGCCGTCATCCACGATCATAAATGGGTATTTATGAATGAATCAGGTATTAAATTATTTGAAGCCGAACATTACGATAAATTAATCGGAAAAGATATCTTTCATCAAATCCATTCATGTGATCAGCAAAAAGTCAAAAAGAGCATATCACGTATTATCGAAAGAGCATCAGATTCTGAGATTGTGACGATGAGCTGCCATACGTTTAAACACCGGTTGATTTATACAGAAATGGTTTGTATCCCTACCACATTTTTTGGTGAAACAGCCGTTCAAATTATTTTAAGAGATATATCTGAACGAAAACAAACAGAAGAACTCATGCTGCGCTCTGAAAAATTATCAATCGCAGGTCAATTGGCAGCAGGCATTGCACATGAAATAAGGAATCCACTGACGGCGATTAAGGGCTTTTTACAGCTCATTAAACCAAAAACAAAAGACCGTGATCAATATTTTGAAATTGTCTTCTCTGAGCTGAGCCGGATTGAAATCATCTTAAGTGAGCTACTAATGCTTGCAAAGCCGCAGCAAACGGCATCCATGCAGACGCTTGATTTGAAAAAAATCATTAGCGAAGTCACCGCTCTGCTAGAAACACAGGCCAACTTAAATGGAATTTTGATGAACACAAGTGATATTGAGGAGGATCTCCTGATGAATGGGGATCAAAACCAGCTGAAGCAGGTGTTTATCAATTTAATCAAAAATGCCGTCGAATCCATGCCGGACGGAGGGAAGGTAGACATTACCGCCAAAGCCGAAAAAGAAGGGATACTTGTCACGATTAGAGATGAAGGAATTGGTATTCCTGAATCGGTCATGAAGCGGATCGGCGAACCTTTTTTAACGACAAAAGAAAAGGGAACAGGGCTTGGGCTCATGGTGACATTTAATATTTTAGAAAATCACAACGGAACCATCCGGGTAGATAGCCATCCAGAGAAAGGGACTGTGTTTCACATCATGTTTCCCGCAACATAAAAACAACGGCAAGAGAGCCGTTGTTTCATCCGTCTATTGATTGTATGGAACGCTTTTCAAGTACAAATTGTTCGAGACGGTCAAGTCCTTCTTTTAACGTTTCAAGTGAATATGCATAGGAAAGGCGCACATATCCTTCTCCAAGTGAAGAGAAAGCAGAACCAGGTACGACCGCAAGTCTTGTACTTTCTAACAACTCCATGCAAAAATCAAATGAACTCATCCCAAACGATTCAATGGAAGGGAAAATATAAAAAGCGCCGGAAGGCTTAATGACCGGAAGCCCCATAGAAATGAGTCGATCATATACATAGTCGAGTCTTTTCTTATATTGCTCTCTCATGATTAGTGCATCATCCACACCGTTTGTCACTGCTTCAAGTGCCGCCTTTTGTGAGATAGCCGAGGCACAAGACACGTTATATTGATGTACTTTTAATACATGTTTAGCAAGAGGAGCGGAAGCAAATAAAAAGCCGATTCTCCATCCGGTCATGCTATGAGATTTTGACAGTCCATTGATGACAATCGTCTGTTCCTTTAAGAAAGAAGCAATGGAATGATGTGGACGATCAAATGTCAGCTCACTATAAATTTCATCAGATAGAATAAAAATATCCTTTCCTTCAAGAAGCTGTGCAATTTCTTTCAATTCTTCTTCTAATAGCGTGACCCCAGTTGGATTTGAAGGGTATGGAAGGACAACACACTTTGTCTTTTCCGTTAATGCATCTTCAATCAGCTTGGCATTTAATTTAAAACCGGCATTTGTTGTGTCGATATGCACGGGCACCGCACCGCACATCCGAATGATCGGTTCATAGCCAGGGTACACAGGGCCTGGCAGGATGACCTCATCGCCTTCAGTCAAAATGGTTCGAAACGCAGCATCAATTGCTTGACTCGCACCTGTTGTCACAATGATTTCTGTCTCTGCATCATAATCAAGATGGACTTTCTTTTTGATGTATTGCTGGATCGCTTGTCTTAGCTCTAGAAACCCAGCGTTATGAGTATACGAGGTGAAATTCTCGTCAATGGCTGTTTTGGCAGCTGTTTTGACATGATGCGGCGTATAAAAATCGGGCTGACCTATGGTCAATGAAACGACATCCTCATATGAAGATACGAGATTTGAAAATGTTCGAATGCCTGAAATTTCAATATCCTTTACTCTTGGATTCAGCAAATGCTCCATTTCTCATCACCTTAAAAATTTATGTTTTTATCCTATTTTACCATTCACTGCATAAATGTCACCTGCGGAAAGGCTTCGGATATCGTTATATGTAGTCTATTCTCCTATCCATCACAGCATGAGTGATAGATGAAGAAAGAGCAACATTTATTATAGCGTAACCTGCTCGGAAAATACAGCTCTGCTTAAGATGATTAGAATAAGGCAAAACGGTATAAACTGAAAGAACGAGAGAATCAAGTCATGGGAATTGCTTTCACAGGCATACGATCTCCTGAAGGAGGACGATAATAGATGGATCAATCAGCAAAAACATCGAAAATAGCCTTTTTATCCGTCATGAGTAATACGTTTGTTGTGGTCCTTAAAATCATTGTAGGGGTGTTAACTGGATCTGTTGCGGTTTTATCAGAAGCCATTCACTCTTTTCTCGATTTAATGGCCTCTTTTATTGCATTTATCTCTGTTCGTATTTCAAGAAAGCCGGCAGATTCAAAACATCCTTATGGACATGGGAAAGTTGAGAATATTTCTGGAACGATTGAAACTTTGTTGATTTTTGTTGCTGGGATTTGGATCATTTATGAATGTGTTCATAAATTAATGCATCCAGAGCCTGTTAAACTGCCGGTACTTGGTATTGTGGTCATGCTGATCGGGGCACTTATCAATTTTGTTGTGTCGAGAGTTGTGAACAAAGAGGCAGAGCGAGTACATTCTGTTGCCATGAAATCGAATGCACTGCATCTTTTAACAGATGTGTTTACGTCACTAGGGGTTGCCATTAGTTTATTGCTTGTTGCATTAACGGACTGGTATTTCCTCGATCCGATTATTGGAATGGTGCTAGCGCTCTATATTATGCGTGAAGCGTTTAAACTCATGAAGGAAGCCTTCCCGCCGCTTGTCGACGCCCGGTTAACCCCGGAAGAAGAACAAGCGATAGAGGGCATCATTCAAACATTTAGTCAAGAATTCATTGAATATCATGACTTTCGAACAAGACGATCCGGTGCTGAAGAATATATTGATTTTCATTTGATTGTTCATGGAAAAACAACCATTGAAGATGTTCACCAATTATGTGATCGAATTGAAGAGAACATTCAGCAGGCGTTTCCGCATGCACAAATCTTTATTCATGTAGAACCTGAAAGTGAAAGAAGCACACAAACGTAAAAAGGCGATACCACCTCTTTGAAGGTTGTATCGCCTTTTTTTACGCTTCATCTATGAAATGAAATCAATATCCATAAGCAGTATCGTAATCTTCATACCAAGAGATATAAGCAGCATCTTCATTTGATAAACCATGTTTCATATCTAAAAAATCAGCTTCGCAAATATCTTCAATCACAGTCATTTCGTTGTTCTTTAATAGTACGACAGTTCCCATCATGAACACCTTTCTTTAAAAAATCCTTGACTATTGTACCATGTGAAACGTGATTGTCAACAGAAGAATCGAAATGAGAGGAAAATATCACAAAATGTTAAAAAATCAGGCGTTGAAAGAACTAGATGTGCCATAATTTTCGTGAATTTTCAGTATTTATTCACATAAATCATCATTGAAAAATGATCTAAAATTCATGTAAAAATGTAAAGCTCCATTGATCTTGCGATATTCATAAGATATAATAACGAATGATTATAAGAAATTTATAGAAAACATACATAATAAAGGAGAAATAGGATGGAAACAAACATGTCAGAAGCACCTATTCAAGAAGAAAAACATCCTGAACTAGCTGGAGTAGGTTATCGTTTTCTTGCTCATCTTTTAGACGGTGTCATTATTAGTGTACCATTTTCAATCATTGTATTTATTCTCGCAACACTCTTTTTTGTCTCAAGCCCTGAGGCGGCATTTTTAATGTATGATGATAGCTATTACTATTCTTCAACGGTGATCACGGATGAAGAATGGGCAGTCATTGTGGGCCTTCTCTTTTTCTATGGCGTAACGACCTTAATCGGTATCGCGGTGACTTGGCTTTATTATGCGATCATGGAATCATCAAAGTTGCAAGGAACTCTTGGCAAGATGGCTCTTGGCATCAAAGTGACAAAAGTAACGGGTGGAAAAATAACATTCGGGCGCGCGACAGGCCGCTTTTTTGCAAAAGGCTTTTTGTCTCCAATCTTATTCATTGGCTACATCATTGCGTTTTTCACAGAAAAAAAACAAGCACTTCACGACTTGATTGCAAGTACCATTGTCGTAAAGAAATAATGAAAAGAAGCACCTCTGCTAAATAGTACGGGGTGCTTTTTGTATAGATTGCTTGTATGGAAGAGGGAAACGTCACATAAAGTAGAATGATAGTGAAAATAAAGCAGAGAAGGGAGTCAATCTATTGAAAAGAGGGAAAATGACCGTTCAGAAAAAAGGGGCAAGCTTCGGGCTCTTTTTCACAGCACCTGTTTTGGCCTGGGCATTGTATGATTTTGCAAATACGATATTTTCATCGAATATGATCACCATTTTCTTCCCATTTTACTTGCAGGAGACGATAGGCGACAGTGCGAGGATGGATCAAATCGCCAGTACATTTATTTCTTATGCGAACGCACTTGCAAGCTTTTTCCTCGTCATTTTTACGCCTTTATATGGTGTGCTGATTGATCGTACAGGGAAAAAGAAGCGGTATATCACGGTGTTTACCCTGATTTGTATTGCCTGTACCTTTATGATGGGGATCTTTGCTGGGATTGATTTCTCAAGCGAATGGTTTGGTCTTCCTGTCTCCTTATTGGTGGTGGTTACCTTGTTCGTCATCGCCAAATTTTTCTATCACTCTAGTCTTGTTTTTTATGACACCATTTTGCCCGATCTTGGGACAAAGGATGAAATCCCCCTCATTTCTGGATTCGGTATTGCTGTCGGCTATTTAGGTACACTTGTCGGCCTTTCTGTTTATTTACTTGTAGGAAATGACCAGTTTCATGAAGCATTCATTCCGACAGCCCTTTTATTCTTTCTCTTTTTTCTGCCCTTTCTCTTTATTATAAAAGATCCTCAACCTCTCCCGCAGCAAGAGAAAAAGTCGTCTTTTTTCAGCGGGTATAAAGAGATTATTCGTACATTTAAAGAGATGAAGCAGTACAAACCGGCCTTTATTTTTATGATCGCTTTCTTTTTTATGAATGATGCGTTGCAGACAGCGATTGCGATGATGGCTGTTTATGCAAAAATTATCATTGGTTTTACCGCAGGTCAATTTATTTTGCTGTATCTTGTGTCCACGATTTCAAGTATCATTGGCTCGTTTCTATTCGGATATGTCACAAAGGCCATCGGGGCAAAGCGCTCGATTACAGTCGTGTATGTCATTTTAATTGTGGCGCTCATTCTAGCTGTGACAGCGACAACGGAATGGGTCTTCTGGGTAGCAGGCAGTTTATTCGGCATTTCACTTGGCGCGAGCTGGGGATCATCACGAATCCTCATTATTGAGCTGACGCCTAAAGAAAAACGAGGACAATTTTTTGGGCTCTTTGCGTTTTCGGGAAAGGTGTCTTCAATCGTCGGTCCCATCATTTATGGCTCCGTCACACTGCTATTTGCAGCACATGGGAATCTCGCAAGCCGTCTTGCATTAGGGTCTTTGCTCATCCTTGCAGCCATAGGACTTGTGATTCATCAATTCGTGCGAGAGAAAGCGTAAAGAAACGTCAACTTTTTACCCATGCTGCCGATATAAAAAGTACAATCTTATATTGAAGAATAGAGGGATTTCCGTGGCTTTAAACAAACAAGAAATTTTACTTGACTCTGGTACTAATGAATTGGAAATTGTGAAGTTTGAAATTGGTTCAAATCAATTCGGCATTAACGTCATGAAAGTAAGAGAAATTATTCAGCCAGTTGAGGTGACAGTTGTACCGCACTCTCACCAAGATGTAGAAGGAATGATTAGTTTACGAGGCGAGATTTTACCAGTCATCAATCTATTTTCCTTTTTTAATGTCGAGTCAGATCAGTCAGAACAAGAGAAATACATTGTGACTGAATTCAACCAACGGAAATTTGTGTTCCATACAGGAACGGTATCACAAATTCACCGCGTCAGCTGGGAAGAGATTGAAAAACCAACTGCACTCAATCAAGGAATGGATCGTCATTTAACAGGGATCATCAAGCTTGACGAGAAAATGATTTTCCTTCCAGATTACGAAAAAATCATCTATGATATTGAATCCGCATCTGGTGTAGACACATATCATATGTTTGACGGTGAGAAAGACGAGCGAAGAACAGGGAAGAAGCTGTATGTTGTTGAAGATTCTCCGCTTCTCATGCGCTTATTAACAAATGAATTAACCGAGGCAGGCTATAAAAACATTGTGACCTTTGAAGATGGAAAACAAGCATATGACCATGTCATGGATCTTGTCAGTAAAGGCATCAGTGTGACAGAAGAAATTGATATGATTATTACAGATATAGAAATGCCAAAAATGGATGGACATCGATTAACAAAGCTGCTGAAGGACAATCCTTTAACACAGTCCATTCCAATTCTCATTTTCTCTTCATTAATTACGGACGATCTGCGTCATAAAGGGGAAACCATCGGTGCAGATGATCAAATTAGTAAACCAGAAATTCATCAGTTGATTGAAAAAGTAGATCATTTTATTATCTAAAGAAAAGAAGACAAAGAGCTAAAATAAACAACATTTTAGCCCTTTGTTCATAATATGAAAAACCACTCGCTTTGAGTGGTTTTTCTGTTTAAAAATAACTTTCCCCGAGCCGTTTGAAGACGGGTTTTGTATAATGTGATTTTTGTTTTGTGGCGGCAGGTTTTTCTTTTAAACCGACATACGTTTGAAGTATTTGTTTCGCTCGATTTAATGACATATTCGCTTTCGGATTGCGATATGATTGATTTAAATTTCCTAAGTGTGGCAAAAATTCGAAGTCTTCTTTAGTTGGTGGCAGATGAAAATAATAATCTCCAATTTCAATCAGCACGTCGGACTGTTGTTGACTATATCTGGGATTGTTAGAGAAATGTAGGCCCACTTTTCTTCCTTTACCTTCTTGCAATAGTTTTTGCAGCGCACGTTTTTTCAAAAGATAAAGAAACTTGGGATTTGGTGCGGTTTTAGCATGGCGGTTAACAGTATAAATGGCTTTTGCGATGTTTTCTGCTGTAGGTTCTATGTCTTTAGTATGAGCATAATCGTCCATTTTTTCTCTCCTTTGTCTTTCGTCTTCTTGTGCTTAGTATAAATTATACGTTTTTATTAGTAAATTGCAAATAGACTTATTGTAAAAAGCATTAGATTTTCATCACTCTTATTTACAATAGCCATTCATGATGATTCTGAAACGTGAAGAAGAACAATGAATGAATCATTCTTAGCAAGAGCATCATCATTTATCCGGTATCCTTTCCAACTAGGCGTTTCAGTTGGATGTAAGCGATGCCTTTGATTTTCTATATGATAAAGGTGTTGTATTTTTTATTCTTTTAAAAATACTAATAAAATAGCTAGTGCTGCTGAAGCCAACTTGGTAGGCGATTTCTGTTATGTTTAAGTCCGTCTTTTGAAGCAAAATGAGGCTTTGTTGAATTCGATATTCATTCACATAATGTATAGGAGATTTCTTTAAAATATAATTGAAATATCTACAGCATTCAGAGCGGCTTAATTGTCCTTCACGAGCGATATCTTGAAGAAGAACCTTTTCATGATAATGTTCATGAATCCAATTCAGCATATGTTTCATATGTTCATTTCTATCGTGCTTACGTGCATCATATGTCAGTTGAAAACGATTTTGTAAAAGGCATTTCCAAATCGTGATGAGCTGTATATTAAGTTCGAGTTCAAAATATGCCGGAGTTTGTTCGATTAATCGTTGAATGATTTGTATACATTGATAGATTTGGTTTGGCCATCCGTCTTTTCGGTTGAATAAAATAAAAGGTGTTTGACTCGCATGCATATATGGATGAACGAACGTGGTGAATAACTCATTGGCTGTGATGAAGTGAGGTGAAACGTTTAAACAAATATAAGTACATGTCGTCCCATTTGCATCCTTTGCCATGTGTAAGCAGCCACTGTTGATGAATACACCATCTCCTTGCTGAATGTTCAATATCTTCTCGTTAATGTGAAACTCAGCCTCTCCCTCCAAAATAAAGACGAATTGAAATTCGTCGTGCCAATGAAGAGGGATATATCCGCTCATATGATCACGAATCTTTGTATGATATAGAGCAATAGGCCATGTGGTGGTTGAATGCTCCGTTAATTCTTTCAGATTGTTGTCAATAAGAAAATGATGATTGTGCATGGTTCTCCTCAATATTCTTTTATTTTTATGTTCAATTGATATATCAATATGTAAAAAATTGAACTACTATCAACTATATTATCATGATTTTTTTAGAATTGAGGAGAATAAAAATGAAGAGGAGAAAGGGAATTTTTCTTGTACTGATAGGAGCTATCTGTTGGGGAGTAGGAGGAACCGTTTCACAAAAATTGTTTCAGCAATATGGAATTGACGTCAATTGGCTGGTCACTGTCAGGCTACTCATTTCAGGCGGGTTACTTTTATTTGTTCATTACATGACGAAAGAACGCACGCAATTGATTGGCGTGTTGAAAATGAAGAGTACGGCCATTCAAGTGCTGATATTTGGACTAATGGGCATGTTAGCTGTTCAATATACTTATATGGTGTCCATTCATCATGGGAATGCTGCGGTGGCTACATTGCTACAGTATACAGCACCTGTCATGATTATCGTGTATCTAGTATTTCGCCGGCAATCCACTTTTACAAAAAGAGATATGTTGACGGTCGTATTGGCTTTGGTTGGCATGTTTCTCTTATTGACGAATGGTTCCGTTTCCACATTAACTGTTCCAGCTGTCGCGGTATTTTGGGGAATACTATCAGCCGTGGCATTGTCCTTTTATACGTTATATCCAATCAAGCTGTTAAAACAATTCGATTCACTTGTTGTTGTTGGCTGGGCGATGCTTATAGGGGGAGCTGCCCTTAGCTTGATCCATCCTCCATGGAAGGTGAATCTGTCTCAATTACCTTTTGAAGCGTATATTTATTTATTATTTGTCATTGTATTTGGAACGATGGTCGCTTTTTGGTTTTACATCGAAAGTTTGAAGTATTTATCTCCGAAAGACTCAAGCTTAATTGGAAGTGTCGAACCCCTTGCAGCAGTGATAACCACTGTTTTCTGGTTAAAAGAGCCATTTGGTCTTTTCCAGTGGATAGGGACAGCGTGTATTGTATACATGATATTATTCATGGCATTATACCAGCCTAAAATAAGAGGGGAAAAGAAGAAATTGGGTTCATTGATAGATGATAAGGTAAATTAAATATGTGAAATGTATATAAAGTGAACTATTAAACATAGATAACTACCTATTTTAAAATAAATGGGTAGTTAATGACTTATATGAGAACGGGATTGCCGGATAAAATCTACCATATGCAAGACAATCATGGTCGAACATATGGCTTAAGATCATGGACTATTTCGTATGGCTAGAATAAGCACAGTAAAAACAGCCGTTAAAATCAGTTTCACTCGTCATTTTTTTGGCTTCATCCATGGCGCTTTCACTGTTCATGTGTAGACCAATCAATGTACGACTTGCTGCATCACCTAAAAATGCGCAGTCTTCTGTATGTACAACGTATTGTCCTTGATCATTTTTTGTATGAATAAAATAATAGCTTTTTAGCATACCCCTCACCTCCAACCTGACTATATTACTATAAAACTTCCAATATTGTAAAGAATTTTTATTAAAAATGTTGCATTTATAAACATTCCTTTTATTTCATAAAAAGGAAAATTGGTTGTAAGATAAGAAGATCAAAGTCAATGAGGACAGAAAGGACGGTTTAGATTGAAAGATATTTTAACTCCTTTATTGGTCGCTTTTGTCGTTGGAGGCATTGTGTACGTGATAGATGATCGGTCGATTCATCCTTTTCTTCTTTTTCTCATCTTATTTATTAGCATTTATACAGTCGATAGAATCGTTCATTTTGCTTCGAATCATTTCCATGAGCAGAAAAAATAATCGTCGTTTATGTTACACCCATGAAAAAAGGACTTTCTATAGAAGAAAGTCCTTTCAGCGTGTAGACAAACCCTCGCAATCTTTGTCAGTCCTGCGTGCTGGTGCTCACGAATGTGAAATTCGCTCCGCTCCATTACTCGCCCTTCCTAGACTGCAAAGGTTTTCTATCACGCTGAAAAGAAGAAAAAGGGCTAAAATAATGTATATTTTAGCCCTTTTTGCTTCATCTATTGTACTCCTTGCCCTTTTAATTCACGCTGCACATCTAAGTCGGCAGCTTCTCTGCTGAACTTTGGCAGTGTAATGAAGTAAAAAAGGAAGACGAGTAAAATAACAATACCCATTCCGTAATAAATGTAAGAAACATTGGTGATGAGCTTTGGAAATAACACGGCAATTAAACCTAGCGTCATTGATTGTGCAAACATGGTGAGCGGATCAACCCACCCTGATACGCGTCCCATCAGACGAGGGTGAACAATTCTTGGGAGCCAGCCTCCAATGACAATGTTGACTGGACCAATACATGTACCAATGACAAATGATGTGACATAAAATAACCATAATGTATGGGTAGAACCAAGGACAAAAATTAAAATACCTGCAACTAGAATTGGAATCGACATGAGATATTGCATTTTTACCTTTTTCGCAAGAATAGAGCCAAGTAAGCTTCCAACTAGAAGTCCGGCACCGATCGCGATCGTAAAAAAGGATGTATGCAGTTCAAAATGGTCCGGTGAAAGACCGTATTTCATTGTAAACATCGGAAGAACGGCAAATGCGCCATTCACAAGACCGAAAACAAAAAAGCCGAAAATTAAAGAAGCCAATAATTTATTTTTTAAAATATAGAGAATGCCTTCTTTAAAATCTTTTAGAGACGTTTTAACGGTCATGCCCTTCCAGCCTGCTTGTCCATTTGGCTGTCGTGCTTCAATTGGAATATTGCATGATCGAATGAGAATACCGGAAATAATAAAACTGACCAAATCAATGGTAATGGCACCGTGAAGTCCAATCGTTTTATACATAATGGCACCAATTCCAACACCAAATACCATAAATAAACTAAACAGCATTTGATTTAAACCAGCCGCTTTTGCATATTGATCTTTATTTAAAATGGCCTGAACGAGAGAGGCTTCAGCTGGATAGAAGAACTTCGTAATGGCACTTCGTATAAACAAGATCAAGAAAATAAGCGGCAGTGAATTAAAATAAATGACGATAAATAAAACGATTGTCAGCCCAGCTCGTATCCAATCACAATTCTCTGCGACTTTTTTACGATCAAAACGGTCTGCGACCACACCGACCATAAAAAAGACAAAGATTGTAGGCAGTGAATACATTAACTCTGCTAAAGTGGCGTAAGCGGGCTGATGACTAAAATGATCGAGCAAATAAAAGGCAAACGCCATATTGCCTACTGTTGTCCCCATTTGCGAGGCAAGTGCTGCAAAAAAGAGACGAACAAAATTTCTGTTTTTAAAAATATCCATAAATACGCTCCTTAACCTGAAGATCCCACTTTCTATCATATAAAATTTTAACCATTCGTACAATTGATTTCTCCTACTGGCTAATGGTCACAGGTGTTCCATTTGGAACAATTGAAGCAAGTTCGATGACATTCTGATTATACATGCGAATGCACCCTCTAGACACAGCTTTACCAATTGAAGACGGGTTATTCGTTCCATGGATGCCATAATGAACTTTTGAAAGGCTCAGCCAATAGGCGCCAAAGGGACCTCCTGGGTTTGGCTGTCTGTTGACAATATAATAAGAACCTGTCGGTGTCATGTTTAATATTCTGCCGGTTGCAATCGGGTATGAGCGCAAGAGCTGTGATCCAGAAAACAGCACGAGACGTTTCGCTGAAATTGACACAGATATGCGGTAAGGGATCGTGTTAGGATCCGGTAACCCAGGGATGATGATGACTTCATTTTGTTCTGGTTCGCGGGCTTGAAGTGACGGATTTGCAGCCTTTAAAGCATCTGTCGTTGTTCGAAAATCAAGTGCTATTGAAGCAAGTGTTTCTCCACTTTTTACCGTGTATCGCAGCACGAAAGCACACTCCTTTTACTCAAATAAAAGAAGCCATGATCCCCGCCTCACATATACTATATGGACGGGATCAGGCCCAGTAAGGTTTCTCCTAACATTTGTCATGAGGATGATCTTTGTTTATACATATGCAGGAAAAGGTGATTTGGCTTCTCTTTACACGTGAGATGTTAAGGTGAAAAAAGTGATTTCAGGTTTGGCTAAAAACCGAAGCGGCAGTCTAGTTGTCCCAAGCCCGCGGTTGACATAGATACGGTGCTGATAGCTACCGTATAAGCCTTCGACATATGTACGCCCAAAAGGTGCCGTGAGAATCGGTCCATAGAAAGGAAGCTGTATTTGACCACCATGCGTATGCCCAGAAAGCTGTAAGTTAATAGGTGTTGTTTCAAGCTCTAGTGCCGCATCAGGCTCATGCACAAGCAATAACGTAAAGAGATCAGAAGAGACTTCTCGTTTGATGAAATGGTAATCAGGCATACTCATCATGAGATCATCCAGTGTAGCGATCTGTATGCGTCCGCCTTCTTTTTCTAAGTGAAACACTTCATTTTTACATAATGTAAAACCGCAAGCTTTCATCGTTTCCTCATATAGATCAATGCCAAATGGTCCGTAGTCATGATTTCCGCATATGGCAAACTTTCCAAACGGAGCATCAAGCTTAGACAAAGAGGCTTTGGCTTTTTCATGTTCTTCAATCGATGATTCAAAATCAACAAGATCACCTGTAAACACAATGAGATCGGGAGATGCAGCGTTGATCTTTTGGACAACAGTCTCTAAATCTTTTGCCGAAAATGTATCACTTAAATGAACATCACTAAATTGCGCAATTTTAAACTGGTCAAAAGAGGCCGGTAGCTGAGCATCATGAATGGTGAGTGATACGGTGTCGATCATGCGCGGCTCAATGTACCGAGCATAGCCATAACCGGATGTGGTCGCCAAAAGTCCGAGAATACTCGCACCAGCTGCTCCTTTTAAAAATTGCCTACGGGAAAGTTGCTTCATATAAGACTCCTTTAAAAATAAAATTAAGTATAGCATGATTTTTGATGAATCTCCCATATGGTGTATGGAGGGGAAATCATGATATGATAGATGGATAATGAATGAATAGTCATTCAAAACACACAAAGGGGGAGAACAAATGACGAAGCAAACAGTGATTGTCACAGGGGGATCAAGCGGAATGGGGAAGGCGATGGCGACTCATTTGGCACTCGGGGGCTGGAATGTTGTGATTACTGGAAGAACAGAAGAGACCCTTGAAACAACGGCAAATGAAATCAAACAGCAAGGTGGTTCGATCGCTTATTTTCAAATGGACGTGCGACATCCAGAAGATGCTGATCAAATGGTGAAGTTTGCAGTAGATACATTTGGTGATGTGGATGCACTCATCAATAACGCAGCAGGCAACTTTTTAGTTCCAGCAGAAAAACTGTCTCCTAACGGCTGGAAAGCGGTCATTGATATTGTGCTAAATGGCACCTTTTTTTGCAGCCATGCAGTGGGCAACTATTGGATTCGTCAAAAGAAAAGCGGAAGTATGATCAACATGGTCGCCACATATGCATGGGGGGCTGGTGTTGGTGTAGCGCATTCAGCAGCCGCAAAAGCAGGCGTGCTATCACTTACCCGAACGCTTGCAGTCGAATGGGGAAAGCAATATCGCATTCGCGTAAATGCCATTGCGCCGGGGCCCATTGAAAGAACAGGTGGTGCTGATAAACTGTGGGAATCTGAAGAGGCTGCCCAAAGAACATTAGATAGTGTTCCGCTCGGTAGACTTGGCACACCAGAAGAAATTGCAGAACTTGCGAGTTTCTTATTATCTGAGCATGCATCTTATATTAATGGAGATTGTATCACGATGGATGGGGGACAATGGCTCAACCAATCACCATTTTGAATGACCGTGTAAGACCTGCTTTTGATATGGTATAATCACACAAAGAGAGAAGCAGGTGATGAAAATGGTCGATCCATTGGATATTTTAACGAATATTGAAGATGTTTTCCCGCACTATCAAGCGATCTTCAGTGCGGAGGAACAAAAAGTGATAGGCTATGAGATTCTTGGAAGAATGAAGCTTGAGTCGGGAACAGTTAGTCTAGGCTCCTTCTTTACGGATTCATCTATTCCTGACGAATATAAATTGGAAGTAGATCACAAAGTATTAAGTCAAGCGCTTGATCTCTTCACAACCGCAGATGAAGATTTGCTCATCTTTATTAATCATGATGCGAACGTCCTCATGCTTGATCATGGCGAAAGTTTTTTAGAACTTTTAAAAGAATATGAAGCAAGGGGTATTCAGCTTAGCCGGTTTGTCATTGAAATTACTGAACATACGTTTAGCGGCGACATTGAACAGCTTTACCATACGTTAACGTATTATCGTACATATGGGATCAAAATCGCCGTATCTAATATAGGAAAAGAAAGCAGCAATCTTGACCGGATTGCTCTGCTTTCACCTGATCTATTAAAAATAGATCTACAGGCTTTAAGAGCTTCGTCTCCATCTCCTTCCTATGAATATGTGTTATACAGCATTTCACTTCTTGCAAGAAAAATAGGAGCGGCTTTAATCTATGAAGACATTGAAGCGAATTTTCAGCTGCAATATGCATGGAGAAATGGCGGAAGATATTTTCAAGGCTTCTACCTTCACGAGCCTGCGGCAGAATTAATTGACCGGAACAAACGAAAAGAACAGCTTAAAGAAGAATTTCAGCAATTCATTGCCCATGAGAAAAAGAAACTCCAAGCTGTCTATGAACATTCTGAAACCTTTTATAAGCGAATTCATCAAGCCGTCAGTACGTTAAAAAAATCATGCAGCACAAATGATGAACTTATACAAAAACTGGCACTTGAACTAACTGATTGCAGCTTTCGCATTTATATGTGTAATGAAGAAGGGTTTCAAATCACTGGGAATGTGTTTAAGAAAGAGAAAGAATGGCTGTTTCAGCCAGAGTATATAGAGAAAAACTGGAGCTGGCGCCCTTATTTTCTAGCGAATATTCTTCAAATGAGAATTAGCGGAAAAGGATTTTTCAGCGATATTTACAGTGATTTAGAAACTGGAGAACGAATACGTACGTTTTCTTATCCGTTAGAGGGAGACGTGTATTTGTTTGTAGATCTTCCGTATGCTTATCTATATGATCAGGAAGGATTAATTTAAAAGCAGCCGTCATGGCTGTTTTTTTTTATTAGAAAAAAGATAGAAAAAATGGTTGACAATGAAACTGATAATCATTATCATTTAGTTATAGAGAGAAGCTACTCTCTGTTCCCCAACCCCTCTATCAGATCAAGATCCAAAAAACTTGGCGCTACCCCCGCCAAGTTTTTTTTGTGCGCCAATCATTCCCTTCATGCATAGGACATCCCAATTCATCCATACACCTTAAATGATGATAGTTAGACAGTAGGAGGGAAAAGTCATGATCAAACGTGACAAGCGGCTGCTGATTGATTTACCAATGCCAGATCACCCAGATGCAAATGGTGCAGCGGCTGTGCAAGAATTACTCGGCGGAAAATTTGGTGAAATGTCCACATTAAATAACTACATGTTTCAATCGTTTAACTTTAGAGGGAAACGAAAGCTCAAACCATTTTATGATCTTGTATCAAGTATTACAGCTGAAGAATTCGGTCATGTAGAGCTTGTGACAACTGCAGTCAATCTCATGATTACGGGAACCACCCATGGGGGCGATCCAGATACGACCCCGATGAAAGCGGCTGTTGATAAACGAAATACGCAGCATTTTATCCAAACGGCACAAACAGGCTATCCGTTTGACTCCATGGCAAAGCCGTGGACAGGTGAGAATGTGTTCTCAAGTGGTAATCTGATTCTGGATCTTCTTCATAACTTCTTCCTAGAGTGCGGAGCTCGTACGCATAAAATGCGCGTATATGAAATGACGGATCACCCTACGGCAAGAGAAATGATCGGTTATTTACTTGTCAGAGGCGGCGTTCATGTTGTGGCGTATGCAAAAGCCCTTGAGGTAGCGACAGGGGTAGATGTTGGGAAGATGCTGCCAATTCCAAATCTCGACAATAAATACTTTGACTCTGCAAGAAAGTTTGAAGATCAGAATATTCATACAAAACTGTATACATTTAGTGACACGGATTATAAGGATATCAATCAAATTTGGAAAGGAAACCATCCAATTGATGGAAAGCCGCTGACAGTTATTGAGGGCACACCAAAAGGTGCACCCGTGCCAGATTATAGAGATTTGCCGGAAGAGTTTGCTCCAGGTATTTCAAAAGAAGATTTTGACGAAATTGCGAAACGCCTGATGAGATCGGCCGGTTTATAAAAAACAAGATGCATGAGATAAGAAAAAAGACTCAAAATAAAAAAACAGATTCTTTTTCTTTTTTTGAATTCAAGAGGAAAAATATCATCTGAGAACACTTTATGGTATGATGCTTTGTAGGACTTGTGTATAATCAATACGGGTTCATCTTGAGTTGTTTTTTTGAAAGGAGTCTTTTTTTAGAATGTCACAATTAATGGGTATCATTACAAGGCTGCAAAGTCTTCAAGAGACAGCAGAAGCTGCAAACGAGCCGGCACAGCGTTATTTCGAAGTGAACGGTGAGAAAATCTGTAGTGTTAAGTATTTCGAAAAGAATCAAACGTTTGAATTGACTGTTTTTCAACAAGGGGATAAGCCAAACACTTTCCCATTTGACAACATTGATATGATTTCGATTGAGATTTTTGAGCTTCTACAATCCTAAGCTGAATCGTATGAAATGTTTTTTCTAAGAATTCCTTCGTTGATTGCGGAAGCATACACTTCATAGGTGATAAGCAAATGGAAGATGATCATTCAGTGCAATATTCGGATAAGAGACCATTGAAAAGGAGTTCCTTTCTGTGAGTGATTCTTTTTTCTTTAATCTTTCTGAAGAGCATTTAGCGTTTTCTGATGTTGTCATGAGAATGAAAGACTTTATTCAAAAAGACCCGAGATCTGTTTATGTACTATCAATTGGTACGGACTCTCAGGTCAATCAGAATGTCACAACATTTATGACTGCAATTCATCTTCACCGGATCGGCAAAGGAGCTTGGGGCTGTCTCACGCAGCAAGTGTTGAATCGGCCTGTACAAAGTCTTAGAGAAAAAATTTCATTAGAGACAGCGTTTAGCCAAAAGGTATGTGCAGACATCCTTGAGGGACCTTTAACAGAACTGATGGATTTGCTTCTTCCGTTTGCTGAGGAAGGGGCAGACCTTCGTTTTGAAGTCCATCTAGATATTGGCAAAAAAGGAAGTACAAAAGAGCTGATCCAGGAAATGACCGGAATGATCACAGCCATGGGAATTGAAGCAAAAATAAAACCCGACTCATACGCAGCATTTTGCTACGCCAATCGATACACAAAATAAATTCCGTCATTTTTCTCCAAACGTTGTCGAAACGTGCGGTTGACGATTCGATTCTAGTTCCTTATTCTAGCTGTATAGAGAGGAAGCAGACATTCAAACGCCTGCTAATCAATATAAAAGCATATATGAAACAGGGGGCCTGATGTTGAATGAGCGTCATCGAAAATCGTTTTAATGAAGAAGAGAAAAAGCTATTATTAAACGTATTACTGAATCAGGAATATGCTGTCGAATTACTAAGCAGTGAGATCAATGATATAGAATGTGGAACAAAAAATGTCGACGACAATACGTATAAGAAATTGATCACATTGTATGACAGAGTAAGGTTTGAGAATTAATATCGATTGAACATTCTATTAGATACTCTACGCTGAGTATCTTTTTTATGCAGAAAAAAATCTTTCGACAAAATTCGTTTTAGTTTATGCTTAATGTTAAAGGGGAATGTATGATTGATGATTGAGAGAAAAGGGGTCGAAGAAACATGATAGAGATAGAACCGGCTCAATTACTTGAGTCAACAGTAGCTGAGCATATGATTGATGCAGATAAAGTGGCACACGTTCAAATTGGAAATAATCTTGAGCACGCCCTATTGGTCCTGACAAAAACAGGATATACAGCCATACCTGTTCTGGATGCTTCTTATCACCTTCATGGGTTAATTGGAACAAATATGATCATGGATAAAATCTTTGGCTTAGAACGAATTGAATTTGAAAAGCTCGACCAATTGAAGGTAGAAGAGGTCATGCTATCAGATATTCCAAGACTGAAAACGACGGATCCTGTTTTAAAAGGCGTTCACGCTGTGACGAATAATGGATTTGTTTGTGTGGAAAATGAAGAGCAAGTATTCGAAGGGATTTTCACTCGGCGTGTTGTATTAAAGCGCTTAAATGAAGTCATTCATTCCGCAAAAAAATGAGCTGCAGCCCAGCTTATTTTTTTTGCCTTCATAAGCTATTATTTATATAATGACTATATAAAATAAGAAAAACTTATCGAGAGAAGGAGGGCGCCCATGCAGCTTCAAGAGTTACATATGCTTGTTGTACTTAGTGAGGAATTGAATATGAGAAAGGCTTCAGAGCGGCTCTTTGTCTCTCAGCCTGCCTTATCTCAAAGGCTGCAAACGATTGAAAAAGAGTGGGGAACCAAAATCTTTTTTCGTTCACAAAAAGGCTTGACAGTCACTTCAGCTGGCGAACAGATTATTCAATTCGCCAAAGAGGTCACGACTGAGCAGGATCGAGTGCGAGAGAGAATTGACGAGCTTGAAGGAGACATTCACGGTACACTCAAGCTTGCAGTTGCGTCCATTATTGGTCAGCACTGGCTGCCAAAGGTGCTGAAGCGGTATGTCGAGAAATACCCAAATGCCAAAGTATCTCTTGTGACCGGCTGGAGCAGTGAGATGCTTAAAAGTCTGTATGAAGACCATGTCCACATTGGTATCATTCGCGGGAATCCTGATTGGAAGGGCACAAAGGAATACTTAATGACCGATCATTTATATTTAGTCGATTCTGTCATCAAGGACGTGGATGAGTTAATTGAGACAGAACGCCCGTTTATTCAATTTAAAAGTGATAGCACCTATTATCAAGAAATTCAGCACTGGTGGCATCAAAAGTTTAAATTGTCGCCAAAACAGACGATTCTTGTGGACCAGATTGAGACATGTAAACAAATGGCCTATCACGGTATCGGCTACGCCATTTTGCCTTCGGTCACCCTATATGATCATGAGAAAAGCGTACACAAAACCCCGCTCGTAGACGCAAATGGAGAGCAAATCGGACGTGACACGTGGCTGTTAGGATATGAAGCCTCTTTTCAGTTAAAACAGGTTCAAGCATTTGTTGGTGTGGTAAAAGAAATGCTTGAAAGTGAGGCAGTGTAAGTACTTCTGGAAGAGGAGGTGCTTTTTTAGGATAAGTGGTTTGATTAGGTTTCTAATAGATTTACCTGTTTCATACTGAAAAAACAGAAAGCTGGAAGAAATGATGAGAAATCAACGAAAAAAGAAGACGGATATACCGAAGTGGGGAACTTATTTACGCGAGAGATGGCGTGGACGTTTTGCAAGTCATCTTTCTTTAGAAGAACAAAAAGAGATTGGGATGGATGGCTTCCTATGGCACTTATGTAGCTGGGGAAAAGTTGAATGCCTTGAAAAAGAGGCAGCGATCAACGCCTTTCATCAGCAATCAAAGCGTACATGTACGATTTTTTATCAATTTACTCAAGAAGCGTATCTGTTTGAAAACGCCGCTGACCTGTCAGTGAAGGAATTGCCGTATACAGACGGACACATGGACTATAGCGATCTGTATGTCATGGATTGGGAAGAAAATTGGACATTTGTGATGACGCACGAAACCGATTGCGGTCCATATTTTATTCAGAAATAAAAAAAGAGTACATCACAAAGAGATAGAGTGATGATCAATTAAAGCCGCCTTCCAATTGGAATGAGCGGTTTTTTGATGTACGTCATGTGTATTTTGAACAGCACCTTTTCATAAAACATTTGACAATGAAAATCATTATCATTTAAAGTGTACATATAATAATTGAAAATGATTATCATTTAGATGAGGTGACCAATAGATGAAAGCACTAATTGCATTTGCGAGTATGTCTGGCAATACGGAAGATATGGCAGCGATCTTAAAACAAACGCTTGAAGGAAAAGGGATAGAGACAGAGATGATGGAATTTGACGACACAAGTGCAGAAGATCTTTCTTCATACGATTATGTCATGATCGGCTCTTACACATGGGGTGACGGTGATTTACCTTATGAAGCTGAAGATTTTTATGAAGAGGTCTCATCCCTTGAACTTTCTCACATCAAAGCGGCGGTATTTGGATCAGGCGATTACAGTTATCCGAAGTTTTGCGAGGCTGTTCATACCTTTCATGACATGCTGAAATCGACAGGTGCATCCGTATTTCCTGAAACATTGAAAATGGAACTTGCGCCAGATACAGATGAAGATGTGGCGTGCTGTGAGGAGTTTGCAACGAGCTTTTTAACGTGGGCATCATTGTCTGAGAAAAGAGTTGAAAATCATGTTTCATAAAGGTGCGACAGCTGTTGCTGCGTCTAAAAGTGGCGGCTACTTTGTTGCTGTCAAACGAGAAGGTATTTTTCATTACAGTGTGGAGGGCGGATGGCAGCAGCTTTTTAAGCTTAAGCATAAAATCCACGCTATCAGTTATATTGGTCCGTATTTGTTCGGTGTTGGTGAAAATGGAACTGTCATACGATCAGGAGATGAGGGCCACACATGGGCGCTATCATCTTTTCCGACAAATGCAGTTGTTTGGTCTATTACAGGACGCAAAGATGGGTTTGTATGCGCACATGGAAAGCATAGTATTTATGTGTCAACCGATTTCGGAATTTCCTGGGAAATTATGAAGCCATTTGCTCATGTAAATCAGCCCCCTGTGATTCGCTCATTATGTGTAGCCGGTGATTATCTTTATATTGGAACACAGATTCATGAGGTGCATGGAGGAATATGGGTGTATGACTTGCAAAGTGAACAGATTTTTCTCCTAAACAGAGAAGAGCACCGAATGACTGCTTCTATGTTGCTTTGCGGGGAACACCTCCTTGTCTGTGCGATGGGCTCTAAAAAAGGGAAAAGAGGATCTGTTCAAATTTTAGACTTACATACAAATATGCTGCATGATATTCAATCACAAGCTTTTGCGCGAGAAGAATCATTTTTGGATGTGTCAGAGGATAACGGCATTGTGTACGTGACCACCTCACAGGACGAGCATGGATTTTCTAAGGTGTATCAGCTTGATATAGAGCAAAAAGAGCTCAAGTGGTTTGATACGATCAAAGGGCATGGTTTTCGTGTCGCCAATCAAAAGGAGAATTTTTTCTGTGCGGGTTTATATGAAAGTAAGTTTGTCAGGCCTTATGAGGAACCTGCACTGATTCATTAATAAGGAGGAAGAAAAAGTGACGAAAAAAGTTTTATTGGTGTATGCCACAATGTCAGGAAATACAGAAGCAATGGCTGATTTAATCGAAAAAGGGTTAAAGGAAGCTGGGGCTAGCGTGGACCGGCATGAAGCGATGGATATTGATGCTGAACTTCTTCATGATTACTCGCACATTCTGTTAGGTGCATATACTTGGGGAGATGGTGATCTTCCAGATGATTTTATTGATCTATATGAGGAAATGGAAGAGCTTGATTTGACGGGTAAAGCATTTGCTGTATTCGGTTCTGGAGATACATCTTATGAACATTTTTGTGGAGCTGTGGATTTAATTGAAGAAAAAGTGAAGGAGCTGGGCGGTGATATCGTCCTGCCATCCATCAAAATTGAGCTGAATCCAGAAGGAAACGAGGAAGAGGAATTGATTTCTTTTGGTAGACAATTTGTTCATCTTCACCAGCAAGAAGCGGGATAAAGAGGCCCGCTTGTTTTATTTGCCAAGGCGCAGACGATTCTTTCACTTGTCATTAAAACTCTCCTTTGGTACAGTAATGAAGTATAAATTAAGAGGAGGACATACATACATGAAACAAATGGACGCTAATGAAATTATTTCATTTATTCAAAATAGTACAAAATCAACACCTGTGAAAGTCTATATTAAAGGGGACTTAGAAGGTATTGAATTTGGTGAACATGCAAAAACATTTATCACAGGTAACACTGGTGTTGTCTTCGGTGAGTGGAGCGAAATTCAAGAAGCTCTAGCATCAAACAAAGACAAAATTGAAGATGTTGTCGTGGAAAATGACCGTCGTAACTCTGCGATTCCTATGTTGGATTTGAAAAACATCAAAGCACGTATTGAGCCAGGTGCAATCATTCGTGATCAAGTGGAAATTGGCGATAATGCAGTCATCATGATGGGTGCTTCTATTAATATCGGTTCAGTCATCGGTGAAGGTACGATGATTGATATGAACGTTGTTCTTGGCGGCCGTGCGACAGTAGGTAAGAACTGTCATATCGGTGCGGGATCTGTTCTTGCAGGTGTTATTGAGCCGCCTTCTGCTAAGCCAGTTGTAGTAGAAGATGATGTTGTCATCGGTGCAAACGCTGTTGTTTTAGAAGGTGTGACAATTGGGAAAGGTGCAGTTGTAGCAGCTGGAGCGATCGTTGTGAACGATGTTGAGCCTTACACGGTTGTAGCAGGTACACCTGCAAAGAAAATCAAAGACATTGATGAAAAAACAAAAGGTAAAACTGAAATTAAACAAGAACTGCGTCAGCTTTAATTGACACAATTCGCAGCTGAAGACATAGACGTGGATGATATATCCACGTCTTATTCGTATAGAGGAAAGGAAGCGAGTTCACTTGTTAAATCGTGAGCAATTAATATCCATTCGAAGAGATTTGCACCAAATTCCTGAGCTTGGTTTTAAGGAATTTAAAACACAAGCTTACCTCATCAAGCATCTCGAATCGTACCCAACAGATCGAATCGAGATGGAAACATGGCGGACTGGACTTTTTGTGAAAGTAAAAGGGACAAATCCTACGCGCGTCTTTGCGTATCGTGCAGATATGGACGGCTTATCTATCCCTGAAGAAACGGGCTACCCATTTCAATCGGTACATGAGGGCCACATGCATGCATGTGGACATGATCTTCATATGACCATTGCTCTTGGTATCATTGATCATTTCGTGCATCAGCCAATCAAAGAAGATCTGCTATTTATTTTCCAACCGGCAGAAGAAGGGCCAGGCGGAGCTGAACCAATGCTTACAAGTGATGTTCTAAAAAAGTGGACGCCAGACTTTATTACAGCGCTACATATTGCACCTGAATATCCAGTCGGCACGATTGCAACAAAGCCGGGCCTATTATTTGCTAATACGAGTGAGCTTGTGATCGATCTTGAAGGAAAAGGCGGGCATGCCGCATACCCTCATTTAGCAAATGATATGGTGGTGGCTGCAAGTGCACTAGTAGGGCAGCTGCAATCGGTGATTTCACGAAATGTGGACCCTCTTGATAGTGCCGTCATTACAGTTGGCACGATTACAGGTGGCACTGCTCAAAATATCATTGCGCAGCATGCAAAGCTTGATGGAACCATTCGCACGCTCTCGCCAGAGTCTATGGAAAAGGTGAGAAAACGAATTGAAGCACTTGCAAAGGGAATTGAAATTGGCTATGAATGCAAGGCGACAGTTCGATACCCTTCATCTTATTACGAAGTGGACAATTCAAAGGATTTGACAGAGGAATTTATGTCATATGTAGCCGAAGAAGGTCTTGCGAACGTCATTGAATGCAGAGAAGCGATGACAGGAGAAGATTTCGGCTACATGCTGAAAAAATATCCTGGGTTCATGTTTTGGCTAGGGGTAGATTCAGAATATGGTCTGCACCATGCAAAACTCACGCCTGACGAAAATGCGATTGAAACAGCTGTAAACGTCATGACAGCTTATTTTAAAAAGCAAGCAGGTGAATGAATAATCAAATGGTCTCCTGTACACCTTATGAACAGGAGGTGTTCTTGATTATGACAAGAATTGGTGTAGAACCATCTTTATCCGATGTAGAAGAGCTTTTGAAGCAAAAAGGGTATGATGTCGTACGTATTCAAAATGAACAGCAAATGGATCAGTGTGACTGCTATGTGGTCACAGGACTAGATTCAAATGTTCTTGGCATTTCAGACACAACGACAAAGGCATCTGTCATTACAGCGTCAGGTATGACGGCTGATGAAATTTGTCAAGAAGTAGAACAGCGTGTTTAATAAAACTAACAAAAAAGAACCAGGATATTATGATCCTGGTTCTTTTTGCTCTTTGGCTAGATCGAGTGCTTCTTTCATTTTTTTGCGTAGAATTCGTTCTACACGCCACTGCTCCATCGTTTCAGTTTTTGCAATGATACGAAGGACGAGGGATGAAGAGCCAAATGATTCCACTCCAACGACTTGAGGACCTTCAATGATTTGCGGCATGCTCTCACGAACTTCATCACAGGCTGCTTGCAAAGTGGTGATCATCTGATCCACATTTTCATCTGGGGATAATTCGATATCAACGAGTGCCTGCATCGTCCCTCGTGAATGATTGCTTACATTCAGTATACTTCGGTTCGGAATGAAATGAAGAGTGCCATCAAAGCTTCGAAGCTGTGTTGTTCTCAGTCCAATTTGTTCAACGATCCCATCGAAACCAGCAACCGTTATATACTCGCCGACATCAAATTGTTTTTCCAGCAGTATGAAGAAGCCTGTCACAATATCACTCACCAATCCCTGAGCGCCAAATCCAATGGCAAGTCCTACAACACCTGCGCCAGCCAGCAAGGCGGTTGGGTTATAATGAAATAAGTCGAGGATCATCACAACTAGAATAAAAATCAGTAAGTAGGCGAAAATATTTAAGGTAAGACTTTGCAGCGTTTGAGCTCGTGATAAAGAGACATCGTGCTTCTCAGAGAATGCTGAATAGGCACGCTTAATCATCTTATTTCCAATCGCTCTGATGATAAAATAAATCACAAAAATAGCAATGAGTTTTAGCAAAATCATACTGATATTCATGATGATGGAAACCCAATCTACTTGTTCAAGTGCTTTCATGATCTTCAAAACCTTTCTATGTATGTGCGAAATGAGAAGCTAATCATTTGTTCCCTTAAGCAAGTCATGTTAAACTTTTAATAGTTGGAGCGAGAGATTGTGACAAATCGTTAATTAAATTTATTATTAATTAATATTGACTAAAAATCGCTTAAGTATTATAATTATATTTGTGAAGTTATTAACTAAATGAGAATTCAACCTGTTGATTCTCATTTTATATACAGCTAAGAAGTCTGTATAAAGATATTATTTTTGGAGGGATTTACATATGGCAGAGCGTTTTGTAGGAAAACAAGCTCCACGTTTTGAAATGGAAGCAGTACTTGCTAATAAGGAATTTGGTAAAGTGAGTTTAGAGGAAAACATCAAGAATGACAAATGGACAGTTCTTTTCTTCTATCCAATGGATTTCACTTTTGTTTGTCCAACTGAAATTACAGCAATGAGCGATCGTTATGATGAGTTTGAAGATTTAGATGCAGAAATCATTGGTGTATCTACTGATACAATCCATACGCATCTTGCTTGGATCAACACAGATCGTAAAGACAATGGTCTTGGTGAATTAAAATATCCACTAGCTGCTGACACAAACCACACAGTATCTAGAGAATACGGTGTTTTAATTGAAGAAGAAGGAATTGCACTTCGTGGTCTATTCATCATTAATCCAGAAGGCGAACTTCAATATCAAACAGTATTCCACAACAATATCGGTCGTGATGTAGATGAGACACTACGTGTTCTTCAAGCATTACAAACTGGTGGACTTTGCCCAGCGAACTGGAAACCTGGTCAAAAAACACTTTAATTGATAGTTGAAGAAACAGTCTAACGGGTGTTAGACCTTCAGATTGTTGACAAAGGGCTAAAATGAACTTGATTTTAGCCCTTTGTCTTCTTTTCAGCGTGATAAAAAACCTTTGAAGTCTAGGAAGAACGAGTACTGGCGCGAAGCGAATGTGACATTCCGTGAGCACCAGCACGCAGGACCGAAAAAGAATGCGAGGGTTTGTCTACACGCTGGTGTCTAACTGATGTTAGACTTTTTTGTTTCGAGACATACAATGGATGGAGGCGCTTCAAAATGAAATTACGTCAACCAATGCCAGAACTAACTGGTGCAAAAGAATGGTTAAATGGAGAAGTAACAAGAGAAGAATTAATTGGTGATAAGCCAACATTGATCCACTTCTGGTCAGTTAGCTGTCACCTTTGTAAAGAGGCGATGCCGCAAGTGAACCAATTCCGTGATGAATACAAAGATCAACTAAACGTGATCGCAGTTCACATGCCACGTTCAGAGGATGACCTTGATCTAGAAAAAATCAAAGAGGTTGCAAATGAGCATGAAATCACTCAGCCAATCTTTGTAGACAGCGACCATAAATTAACAGAAGCATTTGAGAACGAATATGTACCAGCTTACTATGTATTCGATAAAACAGGTGCTTTACGCCACTTCCAAGCTGGCGGAAGCGGTATGAAAATGCTTGAAAAACGTGTCAATCGAGTTCTTTCTGAGTCTGAAAAGGCTGCAGAATAGGCTTTCCCCCCATGAATGGGGGTTTTTTCATGGGGAAAAATAGGAGACATATTGCACTGGATGAATATGATTGTAGGTGGAATGCCTAAGAAAAGAGAAAATGAGGGATTTCATTAAAAAAATTTCCTAAAATAAAAAGGTATTATGACCTATTTACATTTTTATTTTGAAATGAAAATGTAAAGATTTTAACTTTTTACTATTCAGAACGTTTTTGCACAAAAGAAATTTCAGTTTGGTAAATAACTATATAAATCAAGTAGTATAAGCATTTATTCAAAATTTTTACAATATTTTAAAGGTGGTCAAAAGCCTATAGTGGCAATGAAATGGGTGCCGATTTTTCTTCTTTGGCAAAATTTTAGTTGGAAATACCTATCTGATAGCAAACTGTAAAATGATAAAAAAATAGTTGATAAAATTAGTTTTCTAATCTAATATTTACTATAGAATATTTTTTATATGATGAGGGGGAAATCCATTGTTTAATGAGAGGGAAGCGTTACGTTTACGATTGGAACAATTAAATGAAGCAGAAGTAAAGGTCATCCGTGAATATCAAATTGAACGAGATGCGATTTACGCAAAACTAAGAGAATTAGACCGTCAAGGTACAGGTCTCGTCACAGATACAAAAAAAGAAGTACGTACAGAGAGAAAAACAGATTCACTGCCTGTATTAGCTGAGCTGGCTGCACAAGAAATGAGAAGCTACAATCAGCCTGCGCAAACGCAGTCAAACGTTACATCATCTTTAGGAACAGGTCAGCTAAATGGTGCACCTGTAGGTATTCCTGAAGGATCTACAAGACGCAGAAGAGGCACAGCTAGACCTGGATCAAAGGCAGCTAAGCTTCGTGAAGCTGCAATCAAAACATTAAAGCGTCATAATGCGGCGATTAAAAGCTCTGAACTTCAAAAAGAGATTGAAAAAGAGAGCGGTCTTGAAATTCCAAATATGACAACGTTTATGCAAAGCTTAATTAAAATGTACCCAGAAGTGAAGAAACCTTATCGCGGACAGTATATTTTAGAAGGCGACATTCAAACAGAAGACGAATAAATAAAAAAGAAACTGCTGGGCGTAAATGCCAGCAGTTTTTTCTTGCGTACGTGATGAATGGATTACTTTTTTTGATCAACTGTATAGACAATCTTTCGTTCTTTGGGCATGTTGTCGCGCTGTTTTTTAAATCCATCGATCTTCACTGTCATAACCTCTCCACTCCGCTGCACCGCATCAACTTTTGCCTGGAGCGTTTCTACTTGTTCGTTTAGTTTCTTCAAAATCGGTCCTATTTCTTCGGTTGTTTGCAAAATAGGGTCTTGTGAGAACGGCTCGGCATTTGTTTGGGCTGACTGGTCGATATCAGCAAAATGAGAAGCGATCCATTCCTCGCTTTCGGCCAACTGTTTTTGGTAGCTCGTGAGCGTTTCATAAAAAATGGCTTCTTTTGCTTTTTCGATTTGCAGTAATTTTTCTTGTGTTTCATAAAAACGCTCCTGTAGATGCCGGACGCCTTCTTGTAATAAATGAAGCTCTGCGTTTTTATCGCCTAGAGTTTGCTGCAGTTTTTCAATCACAGCGGATAAAGTATTTCCTTTTTTCTCCTCTTTTGCAAGCTGTTTATCTTGGTCTAGTAATCGCTCCTGTAGTTGCTGAGACATTTCCTTATATTTTACAACCTTCAAATGCAATCGGTGCTTTTCCTCTGTTTCTTTTCGTCTATGATAGGTTTCCTTTTGCAGCATTTCATGAAGAAGGACGATTTTATGTAATAATTCCGATTTGCTATAAGAGAGATCCTGTATTTTAGATGATGCTTCGTCTTGGTCAATGGTCATTTCATCCAATTGTTGTTTTAATTGAGTGAAATCCTTTTTCATCTCATGATATTCTTGAGATAGCTTCTTGTTTTTAGCATAGGTATACGTGGACTGTAAATCTGAAATCATCTGTTGATACTTGGCCGTTTCAGCTTTTAAAAATAGGTTTTCTTGAGACAGATCATGGAATAGGGGAGAAGCATGGCGCCGGTTCATAGGTAGACCCTCCTTATTCATGTTATCAATAAAGTATGCGAAATGAGTGCGATTAGAACAACCATATCAAAGGGGATGAGATGATGAGAATAGTGAATGTGATACTAGCTGGAGGTGCTTCTAGGCGTTTTGGAGAGCCAAAGGCAAGTCATGTCTATCAGGGGAAACCACTATATGAACATGTGAAAGAGCAACTTTTGAAAGGGGAAACCATCATCATCAGTCACCCGAAGCTTCTGCCTTTTTTCAAAGCAAGAGGGGAACAAGCTGTTTGGTTAGATGATGAACAGGTGCGTGGGTATGGCCCGCTTGCAGGCATATATACCGCTATGCAAAAGCAAGAAGCAGAGTGGTATTTAGTGACGGCATGTGATATGCCATTCATACGAAAAGAGACAGCCGTCGCTTTATCTTCTTATTGCCATGAGCATGTAGATGCTGTGGTCCCGATGGTGCAGGAAAGATTACAGCCGTTATTTGCGCTTTATCACCGCCGCAGTCTTCCGTTTATTTCTGCGTGCTTAAAAGAGAATCAATTAGCTATCAAAGATTTATTACAAAAACTTCACGTCCAGGTTGTTCCAGCCGACGAACTGAACGTGGCACCAAATGAATTTCACAATATCAATAAAAGAAGCGATTTACCTGAAAACGGTATGATATGATACATAAAAACGAGGAGGAGAGAACAATATTGAACGAGCGATATTCAAGGCAAATCTTGTTCCCTCCGGTAGGCGAAAAAGGGCAGTCTGCGCTTGCCGAAAGTCATGTCCTTATTGTTGGAGCTGGTGCACTTGGAACAGCATCTGCTGAAGGGCTTGTCCGATCTGGAATTGGTACTTTGACGATTGTAGATCGTGATTATGTCGAATTCTCAAATTTACAGCGGCAGCAGCTGTACACTGAACACGATGCAAAGATGCATGTGCCAAAAGCGGCAGCGGCGAAAAAACGTCTCCAAGAGATCAACCATGAAGTGACCATACACGCCATTATTGAAGATGCAGGAGTAGAGCTGTTAAGACCTTTATTCCGAAAAGCAAATATCGTCATTGATGCGACTGATAATTTTGAGACAAGAATGGTGATGAATGACTTATCCTTAGAAACAAATACGCCTTGGATTTACGGTGCCTGTGTGAGCAGTCAGGGAATGTATATGACCATTTTGCCGGGCAAAACACCTTGCTTATCATGTGTATTTACCTCAGTGCCTGTTGGGGGTTTGACATGTGATACAGCTGGTATTATTTCTCCTGCTGTCCAAATGGTGTCGGCTTATCAGCAAACAGAGGCATTAAAATATTTAACAGGGCATGAAGAGCAAATGGAGCGAAAGTTTGTCACGTTTGATTTGTGGCAGTCGTCTTCGTTTAAAATGGATGTGTCTCGTACGAAGCAGGAGAGCTGTCCATCTTGCGGCATAAATAGAACGTATCCATATTTAGATGAACAGCGAAAAAAAACAGCGATTCTTTGCGGGCGTGACACCATTCAGATCATATCGAAGGATTTAGAAAACCTTTCATTTCAGCATGTAAAAGAGCGTCTGTCCTCTATTTGTGAGGTGGAAGTGAACGATTTTTTAATTCATATACGCTATGAAAGACACCGTATCGTTTGTTTTAAAGGAGGACGTGTATTAATCCATGGGACAAATGATGAAAGAGTAGCCAATTCATTACTAGCAAGACTGCTAGGCATATAGGAGTGAGAAGTGATGGAAAGACGACAGCCAATTCCAGTAGAAGAGGCAGTAAAGAAAGTCCACCAATTTCAAAAACATGGACAAGTCGAATGGGTTCCTTTAAAGAACAGCCTTGGAAGATGGATTGCAGAGGATATTTTAGCAGACCATGATGTTCCTGCCTTTGATCGTTCTCCGTATGATGGTTTTGCACTTCGAGCAGAAGATACAAAGGAAGCATCGAGCGAGCATCCGATTGAATTTGAGGTCATTGATCATATAGGGGCAGGTATTGTTTCTGCAAAAACGATCGGTCCTTTTCAAGCGATTCGCATCATGACAGGAGCGAAGATTCCAAAAGGAGCAAATGTTGTGATCATGCTCGAATTGACGAAAACGTTTGAAAAAGACGGTAAATCAATGATGTCACTTAAAAGACCGCTGAAAAAGGGGGACAATATTTCTCGGCAAGGAGAAGAGACCCTCAAAGGGAACGTCATGATCAAAAAAGGCTCAAAAGTTACCCCAGGCGTGACGGCGATATTGGCAACGTTCGGGTATGCGGTTGTGCCAGTCGTCAAAAAACCGGTGATCGGTATCATCTCAACAGGTACCGAGCTCCTACAAGTAAGTGATGCCATGGTGGACGGTAAAATTAGAAATAGTAACCTAAGCATGGTATACGCTCAGGTTCTTGAAGCTGGAGGAGAACCGCTTGATTTAGGCGGTGTATCCGATGATTTTGATCAAAGCTATGAAGCCGTAAAATCAGCCTTAAGCAAAGTTGATATGCTCATCACAACAGGTGGTGTATCGGTAGGTGATTTTGACTTTTTACCTGCTATTTATGAAAAACTAGGTGCAGAGGTGTTGTTTAATAAAGTCGCCATGAGACCTGGAAGTGTGACGACCGTTGCTGCGTTGTCAAATGGTCAATTGCTTTATGGGCTGTCAGGAAATCCGGCTGCCTGTTTTGTTGGCTTTGAACTATTTGTCAAACCGATCATTTATAAATGGTGTTTGAAAGAAAATCCATTTCCCGTTTTTGCTGAGGCGAAGCTGACACATGATTTTCCAAAAGCCAATCCATTCACACGATTTGTTAGAGCATCACTTGATTTCGCTGGCAGCCAGCTGAGTGTGACGCCAACCGGTCTTGATAAATCTAGTGCGGTGACATCTATTGCTCATGCTGATTGTTTCATTGTTTTGCCTGGAGGAACAAGAGGGTTTAGTGCAGGTGACCAGGTCAGCGTTCTGCTATTTCACCACGAAGGCGGTGCTCCATGTTGGATGACAAATTAAACATTCTACAAGTCGTGGGCTATCAAAATAGTGGTAAAACGACGCTGATCGAAAAATTATGTCAGCTGGCGGATGAAGAAGAAATGCAGCTAGGCTGCTTCAAACATCACGGACATGGCGGAAAGCCAGACCGTCTGTTCAAACAAAAAGATACGGATCGATATGTTCAAGTGGGTGCATTTGCCGCAGGTGTGGAGGGAGAAGGTGAATGTCACTTTTTCATACGGCACATGACATTCACACAACTAATCAACATGTGTCAGCATCTTCCTTTAGATGCCGTCTTGATCGAAGGATACAAACAGGCGCCTTATCGCAAAATCCTGTGTGTCAAAGACGAACAGGAACTCATTGATCTTTCAACACTTTCTCATATACAAGCAGCCATTTATTTCAATAAAGAAATACAATTCACTGAGAAATACCCGTTTCCTGTGTTTTCAGCATTTGACAAGCGCGGGATCACATTTGCTTTTAATTTATTGAAGGGGGAAGCCTCGTATGAATGAACTTTTTAAGATCACAAAAGAGCCGATTGATGTGAATGAATTGATTCAGCATGTCACAAGACGCAAAGCGGGAGCCATTACGACATTCATAGGCACGGTAAGAGAATGGACAAATGGCAAAAAAACGTTGCGTTTAACATATGAAGCATACATACCAATGGCGGAAAATATGTTGAGTCAAATTGGACAAGAAATTAAAAAACGCTGGCCTGATACAGAAGCTGCCATTGTGCATCGTATTGGCACTCTTGAGATATGTGACATTGCAGTGGCAATAGCTGTTTCATCACCTCATCGGAAAGCTGCATACGAAGCCAATGAATATGCGATTGAACGAATAAAGGAAATAGTTCCTATATGGAAAAAGGAATACTGGGAAGATGGAGAGGCTTGGATAGGTGATCAGCTTGAAACCGTTTCATACCCGGAAGGAAAACCTAGTACTCTCCAACTTAACGAGAAAGAAGGGAAGCGGCATGATTAGCGTATTATTGTTCGCCGGCCTTGCTGAGAAGGCCGGTAAACAACAAATCATCATTCAAAAAGATCAAACAACGGTTGATGAGATTAAAATAGAATTACAGGAGGTATATGGTGTTGATACTGCACAAAACGTGATGGTTGCAGTCAACGAAATATATACGAGGGGAAATGCTGAAGTGCGTAGCGGGGACACTGTTGCACTCATTCCTCCTGTAAGTGGTGGATAATAGATATTAGAGGATTTGGTTATGGCCAGCGGCTGTAACCAATTTTTTTATGTGTGAAAAGTTTGGAGAGGTACTTGGGTATGATCTTCGTAAATAAAACATCCCCGACGTGCTTTAGAAATGTGAGGATCGAGCTGTTGAATGAGATCATACAATTCGCTGATTCGTCTCACATTGAAATCTGTTTGAGCTTGAAGCTGTTCTTTTAGTTCTTTTGTGCTCACGATGCTTCCCTTTTTTTCTTTAATAATATCTACACACCTTGCTGCGTAGTATATTTTGTCATTAGAAGGTCTGCTCTCTTTCATATCAAGTAATTTGAGCTCATGATAAATCAGTTCTCTTTCCTTTCTAAAGTATTGCCATGCTTCTTGTTCCTTTTCATAAAGTAAAATCAATTGCATTTTCAATTTTTCTCTTAACATTCACTTGACTCCATTTCCACTATCATTTAACCTACCTCTATTTTACATTATATGAAAAAATAACATTTGATCAAGTAAAATCCTTTTATTTTTATTTTTTTAATATGAAAGTATTGATACTAAAGGCTCATCTGTTCTATAAAAGGCGCTAAACATAGTCCTATAAAGCCGGGATTCATTGAAATTACTAGGAATATTTTAACAAAAAATTGTTGTGTCTAACTGAGACCATCTGAATCCAAAGGAAAAGGATATTTATTCCGAAAGACATGTTGTTTACTTCATAAACTGTTTTTCAGTCAGTAAAATCGTGATTTTTTCATATGAATATGGTCGGATCAAGGTATCATTTGAAGGATGTCGTTCATGAAAATAGAATAATAGATTCAATCCTATCACTATGAAAATAAGAAAATCAAATGATCTATCACTTATTGGCAATCTTTTGATAAAATAGAAACAACAAGAGTATGAAAAAACGTTTCGATACTTACAGCACATGGAGAGGATGACATTTGATGAAAGAAACAACGCCAAAACCCACAATGATTGGAGTAAGCACAAGACCATCAGAGCATTTAAAAAGAGTGTGGGAGCAGCCATTCGTTTGGTGGCCTTTATCATGTGTGCTTGTATTAACAGTTGTTGTCACTTATTTGTCTCAGCTAGTGAATGAAGGATTGTGGGCAGATTTAATTTTACCAATCCCTTTCGTTTATGTGATCACGCTTATTGGTCTGGTCATTGGGATTGTCATTAATACTGCCGTATACAAGTTCATCGTCTTTTTAGCAAAAGGTGATGCAACATTTCATCAGCTGTTTTCAGGTGTACTGTATATCACACCTATTACGATCATTGGTACGATTATTTCTCATTTGGCGATCATTTTTTTTCATGTGCCAAAAGATATCACGGTTACCTCATTAAACGCATTCATTCGAATGTCTGGTCCATGGCATGCCGTGTTAGCCAATATCGATCTTTTTGTGATCTGGAATCTTGTTTTAACAGGCTTTTTATTGATCAAAGTCGGCCGCATTTCGCCAAGAATATCTTGGATTATTGTGAGTGTCTTTTATGTATTATCTTTAATTTTTCAATATGTAGGAACCACAATCACCATCAACATGCAGTAAGCTGGGGGTAGAATGTTTTTATGAGAAAGAAAATCATTATCGGATCCATTATCATTATTGTGATTGGTCTATTCATTGGATTTAATATTGCAAAAAACCAATCAAAGCCTGCCTCTACGGCATCATTTAAAACAGTCCAACTTGCATCAAAAGAAATAACTTCTACGGTGATGACGCCTGGAACACTTTCATTCTCGGAGGAGCAATTCATTTATACAGAAGAAGAGAAGGGAAGCCTGAATCATATCGCTGTGAAAGAAGGAGAAAAGGTGAAAGTTGGAACACCGCTCCTTACATATGAAAATAAGGAACTGGAGCTTGAAGAACAGCAGCAAGCACTTGCGGCTGAATCAAGTAAACTAAAGCTTGAACAATTACAAAATAGACTCAATACATTAGATGAAAATCAGGGGAAAAAGGCGGGCTCTGATTCGAAAAACGAGCGAGATCAGCTTGAACTCGAACTCAAAGCCGCTGAATTAGAGCAAAAACAAGCGGAGCTTAACCAAGAAAAAGTAAAGGCACAAATAGAAGATTTAACGATACATAGCAAAATTGAAGGAACAGTCATCTCCATCGAGCAAGATGCTGGCGCAGGGAAGCTAGAAGAGAGGCAGCCGGTGATCCATATTGGCAATGAGAAAAAAATGATCGTACGAGGCTTAATCACTGAGTATGATGCTATGAAAGTCAAAAAGAAACAAAAAGTAAAGGTAACGTCTGATGTCATTCGCGGAAAGAGCTGGCAAGGAGTGGTGAAAAAAGTGGGCGCTGTGCCTGCCCAGTCAACAGCAGAAACAGCTGCTAGTGATCAAACCGTACAATATCCAGTCGAAATTGAAATGAAAGGGAAAAAGCCGGATGCAAAACCAGGCTTTAAAATGATCATGGAAATTGAAACGGACAAGCGTCAAGTGCTCACAATTCCTGAAACAGCCGTGAAAAAAGAGAAAGATGGTTCATACGTTTATGTTGTTGAAAAGAATGCACTGAAGAAAGTAAAAGTGACATTAGGTGAAACGTCAGGTCAAGATCTTGAAGTGACGAAAGGTTTAACAAAAGAAGATCAAATCATTGCAGAGCCATCAGATGATATGTATGACGGAATGGAAGTGAATGCTGAATGATTCAGCTTTCAAACGTGACAAAAAGCTACGAAGTTGCTGAGGAGACATTTGATGTATTAAGTGATGTGAACCTCGTCATTGGTAAAGGCGAGTATATGTCCATTATGGGCCCGTCCGGTTCTGGAAAATCAACGTTAATGAATATCATTGGCTGTTTGGACCACCCGACCTCCGGACAGTACCATTTTCAAGGTATGGAGCTGTCGGCAGCAAAGGATCAAGAACTCGCAGTGATTCGAAATCGATCCATTGGTTTTGTTTTTCAACAATTTTATTTACTGCCTAGATTAAATGCGAGGCGAAATGTTGAACTTCCGATGATTTACGCTGGTATCAGTCAAAAGGAAAGAAAAGAACGTGCGGAAATGGCACTTGAAAAGGTTGGTTTGGCAGATCGAATGAAGCATATGCCAAACGAGTTGTCAGGGGGTCAAAAGCAAAGAGTAGCCATCGCACGTGCGATTGTCAATGAGCCGAAGCTCATCTTGGCAGATGAACCAACAGGCGCTCTTGATTCAAAAACGAGCGGCTCGATTATGGAACAGTTTACAAAGCTCAATGAGGAAGGAACAACGGTTGTGCTCGTTACTCATGAAGAAGAAATAGCTGCGTATACAAACCGGATAGTCGTTGTAAGAGATGGACGCCTCGTTCAAGATAGATTGATACAAGGAGACGCAATGAATGAAACTCTTTGAAAATATCAAAATAGCGCTGAATTCTGTCCTAGCTCATAAATTGCGGTCTATTTTAACGATGCTTGGCATTATTATTGGGGTTGGATCGGTGATTGCAGTCGTTGCCATCGGTCAAGGCGGCGAGCAAATGCTGAAAGAATCAATTTCAGGACCAAACAATACCATTGATATGACCTATACACCCTCTGATGAGGAGTTAAATGCGAATCCGAATGCGTTATTTGAAGCCACATTTACAGAAGAAGACATTCAAAGTGTTCAAGCATTGAATGGGGTTAAACAGGTTGCCTCCTCCACGGCACAAGGCATGCAATTAAGATTCCAAGATACAACAATAGATGCAACGGTCAATGGGATTAATGAAGGGTACACGAATGTACATTCATTACATATAGCAGAAGGACAGGACTTACATGAAATCGATTTTAGGAGCGGAAGAAGGGCAGCTGTTATTTCAGAAGGGATACAAAAAGAATTGTTTAATGGAGAGAAGGCAGTAGGCGAGTTGATTTGGATGAATGGACAGCCGGTTGAGGTGATCGGAGTTTTAGCAAAACAGGAAGGTCTGTTTTCATTTGATATGAATGAAATATATGTCCCTTTTGCAATGCTGACAACTGCATTTGGTGTGAAAGAATATGATAAGTTGTCTATTCAAGTTGCACATGCTGATCAAATGAAAGAAGTGGGAAAGAGTGCGGCTGCACGCTTAAATGAAAATCACCATACAGAAGATGCTTACGAAATGATCAATCTGGAAGAGATTGCAGCAGGCATTGGTCAGATTACGTCTGTCATGACAACAATCATTGGCTCAATTGCTGGTATCTCATTACTTGTCGGCGGCATTGGTGTCATGAATATTATGCTCGTATCTGTCACAGAAAGAACAAGAGAAATTGGAATTCGAAAGGCACTTGGGGCAACTAGGGCTCAAATACTCGTTCAGTTTTTAATTGAGTCTGTCGTCCTTACACTGATCGGTGGGTTACTTGGAATCGCTCTTGGCTTAGGAGGTGCTTCACTTGTGTCACTGTTTGCAGGGTGGCCTTCTCTTGTATCGTGGCAAATCGTATGTGGAGGCGTCCTATTTAGTATGCTCATTGGTATTATTTTTGGACTGATTCCTGCCAATAAAGCAGCGAGGCTCGATCCGATTGAATCACTTAGATATGAATAATCCTAAAGTTAACGTACGAGGTGCTGACAAGAAGGTAGAACGAGATATATTGCCCGCTGCTCCGCACCTGAAGCTTTTATGCAAAACGCATAAAGGCTTTTTTTCGTTCAATTGAATGAAATGAAAAATGATAGAAATGCTAATATCATGACTTTCTTCTCAATGTCACATATTTTTCAGTTTACAAATGGTACATATAAAGGTAAGATGACCATTGTGAAAGATTTTGATAGTTATTGAATGTATTTGATTGTTTTGTATTGATAATGTTGAAAAAAGCGATTACAATAAAGGTGCGCGCAAAATGAATACGTTTTCAAAAGGGGGTGTTTTCAATGCTAACACCAGAAAGACATCAACTCATTATCGACTATTTAGAAGAAAACGATGTCATCAAAATACAGGACTTAACGATTATGACGGATGCGTCTGAATCTACAATTAGAAGAGATTTGTCAGCCCTCGAAGAAAAAGGCTTTCTTAAAAGAGTTCACGGAGGAGCAGCTAAAATATCTAGTATTCGTCTTGAACCAGATGTGTTTGAGAAATCTGCCAAAAACCTTCATGAAAAGTCATTGATTGCAGAGGCAGCTGCGTCACTTTTAAAACAAGGCGATTGTATTTACTTAGATGCTGGTACGACAACACAGCAAATGATTGACTTTATCGATCCAGATCAAGATATCGTGGTGGTGACAAATGGTGTCATGCACATTGAAGCACTCATGAGAAAAGGCATTTCTTTTTACCTGATAGGCGGATCAGTGAAACATCGAACAGGAGCCATGGTGGGAGCCGCAGCTTTGACAGCTATGGAAAATTACCGTTTTGACAAAAGCTTTGTTGGGACGAACGGCATTCATCCCGAGGCAGGATTTACAACACCTGATCCAGAAGAAGCGCTCATTAAAAAAAGAGCCATGAAGCAGGCGAAAAAAACCTACATCTTAACAGATGCCTCAAAGTTTGGCGAAATATCGTTTTCAACCTTTGCTAGTTTACAGGAAGCGACCATTATCACAAACGACGCAAAAGAGGATTCATTCGATAATTACCATGAAAAAACGGTTATAAAGGTAGTGAAAACATGATTTATACAGTTACTTTAAACCCATCAGTTGATTACATCGTACACGTGGAGGATTTTGCGGTCGGCGGTTTAAATCGTTCAACCTATGACAAAAAATATCCAGGTGGTAAAGGAATCAATGTCTCAAGGCTTTTAAAACGGCACGGTGTTGAATCAAAAGCACTTGGATTCATTGGCGGTTTTACAGGCAAATATATTCAAGACTTTTTACAAAACGAACAATTACAAACAGCCTTTCATGAGGTGTCAGAAGATACACGTATCAATGTGAAACTAAAAACAGGCGAAGAAACAGAAATCAACGGGCTCGGTCCAAGTATTACTGAAGCGCAGTTCGATTCGTTTTTATCCCAATTCACTTCATTAACAGAAGGCGATGTCGTTGTATTAGCAGGTAGCATTCCTTCTTCACTGCCTCATAACACATATGAGCGCATTGCTGAGGTATGTGCGAAGCAAGGGGTAAGAGTAGTACTTGATATTTCTGGAGAAGCCTTAAAAAAAGCAGCAGATCTGAAACCATTCTTAATGAAACCAAACCATCATGAGTTAGGTGAAATGTTTGAAACCAGTATTTCATCTGCAGAAGAAGCCATTCCTTATGGGAAAAAGCTGTTGGAACAAGGTGCTGAACATGTCATTGTATCTATGGCTGGAGACGGGGCTCTCTTATTCAGTAAGGAAGGGATCTTTCAATCTAATGTTCCAAAAGGCAAGCTGATCAACTCAGTTGGTGCAGGGGATTCAGTCGTTGCAGGATTCTTAGCTGGCGTTTCTAAAGGCCTTTCCATAGAAGAATCATTTAAGCTTGGCGTCACATCAGGAAGTGCTACAGCATTTTCTGAGGAACTTGGAACAAAAGAGCTTGTCGATACATTATTGCCACAAGTAAAAGTCACACGCATTTAAAGGAGGAGTCATCATGAAAATTACAGAACTACTCACGAAACATACGATTAAGCTTCAATTAGAAAGCCAGCAAAAAGAAGCCGTTATTGAAGAACTGGTCACTGTATTAGATACAGCTGGTAAATTAAATGATAAAGAAGGCTACAAAGCAGCTGTTGTTAATCGTGAAAAACAAAGCTCTACGGGAATCGGAGAAGGAATTGCGATTCCTCATGCGAAAACAGCAAGTGTGAAAGAACCTGCCATTGCATTTGGTCGTTCAACAGCTGGTGTAGATTATGAATCATTAGACGGACAGCCAAGTCATCTTGTCTTTATGATTGCAGCAACTGAAGGCGCAAACAACACGCATTTAGAAGCACTTTCTCGTTTATCCACACTTCTCATGCGTGAAGAGATCCGAAAGCAGCTTCTTGAAGCGGCTACTGAAGATGAAATCATTGAAATTATCAATACACATGATAAAGACGATGAAGAAGAAGAGGAAGTCAAAGAGGAACCGGCTGCACCGGGAAAACCTGCTAAAATTTTAGCGGTGACAGCTTGTCCAACAGGCATCGCGCATACATTTATGGCCGCAGATGCTTTGAAAGAAAAAGCAAAAGAAATGGGCGTTGACATTAAAGTTGAGACAAACGGCTCTAGTGGAATTAAACATGCCCTGACAGCAAAAGAAATTGAAGAAGCGCCAGCTATTATTGTGGCAGCTGATAAACAAGTTGAAATGGAACGCTTTAAAGGCAAACATGTCATTGAAGTACCTGTGACAGCTGGAATTCGCCGTCCGCAAGAATTGATCGAAAAAGCCATCAATCAAGATGCGCCGATTTATAAAGGTTCAGGCGGCAGTTCTTCAAAAGATGAAAATGAATCGTCAGGTAAGGGAAGAAGTGGATTCTATAAGCACTTAATGAGCGGTGTAAGCAACATGCTTCCGTTTGTTGTTGGGGGCGGTATCCTCGTTGCGATTTCATTCTTCTGGGGAATTAACTCAGCTGACCCTAAAGATCCTTCTTTCAATTCATTTGCAGCTGTATTAAAAGGGATTGGCGGAGATAATGCTCTTGCTTTAATCGTTGCTGTACTAGCTGGATTTATCGCAATGAGTATTGCAGACCGTCCAGGTTTCGCACCAGGTATGGTTGGCGGATTCATGGCCTCAGCAGCAGGAGCTGGATTCTTAGGCGGATTGATTGCTGGTTTCCTTGCTGGTTACATTGTGGTGCTGCTCAAAAAAGTATTCACCTTTGTACCACAGTCGCTCGATGGTATTAAACCAGTTCTGCTCTATCCATTGTTCGGTATTTTCTTTACAGGGATTATCATGCATTACATCGTCAACACGCCTGTTAAAATGGTGATGGACGGATTAACACACTGGCTTGAATCACTTGGTACTGGAAACCTTGTTTTAATGGGGATTATTTTAGCTGGTATGATGGCCATAGATATGGGTGGTCCGATTAACAAAGCGGCCTACACATTTGGTCTTGCGATGATTGCTGCTGGCAACTATGCACCGCATGCTGCGATTATGGCAGGTGGAATGGTGCCGCCGCTAGGAATTGCCCTAGCGACAACGATCTTTAGAAACAAATTCTCTAAACGTGACCGTGAAGCAGGTATTACATGTTACTTCATGGGAGCTGCGTTCATTACGGAAGGGGCGATCCCGTTTGCAGCGGCAGATCCTCTGCGCGTCATTCCTTCGGCTGTGATTGGTGCAGCAGTTGCAGGTGGATTAACAGAATTCTTTAGAGTGACGCTTCCTGCACCGCACGGCGGACTATTCGTTTTCTGGGTAACAAACCATCCAGTTCTTTACATCATCAGCATCTTAATCGGTGCCATTGTTACAGCGCTACTTCTCGGAATTCTAAAAAAACCAGTCCGACAAGAAGCTTAATTTGAAAAGAAGCATCGTGAAGAGCGGTGCTTCTTTTTGTTTAATCATCAGCAAATTAGGAAAAAATATCTAATTGAATGGTTGTCTTGTGAATTTTTAAATGACATGTGATAAAGTAAAGTTATTCAATTCGCGTTTCAAGTCTTTTAGCAGAAAGTCTTAGGAGGAAGCAGTATTTTGAACGAAGAAAACAAACAAAACGAAAATGACATTCAATCTGATGAGAAACAAGCCAAAAAAGAGAAGAAAAGTTCTCTGTTTGAATGGATCAAAGCTATTTTAATTGCACTTGCCCTCGTCCTCATCATCCGTACGTTTATTTTTGAGCCGTATGTGGTGGAAGGAGAGTCAATGGAACCAACCCTTCATGATGGAGAAAAGCTGTTTGTCAACAAAACCATCAACTATCTCGGTGGAGTCAAACGTGGTGACATCGTGATTATTAATGGAAAAGACGGTCAGAAAATACATTATGTCAAACGATTGATCGGCCTTCCAGGCGACACGATTGAAATGAAGGATGATACGCTTTACATTAATGGTAAAAAAGTAGATGAGCCTTATTTAAAAGAGAACAAGGCACATGCCAAAGAGTATGAGGTACATTTAACAGGAGATTTTGGTCCAGTGAAAGTACCGAAAAACGATTACTTTGTTATGGGTGACAACAGACTGAATTCTATGGACAGTCGAAATGGACTCGGACTCATTGAAAAGGATCGGATTGTCGGCACATCAGAATTTGTTTTCTTCCCATTTGGCGATATTCGACAAACACAATAAATACACCTTTCTCATTGCGTAAGAAAGGTGCTTGAATGGACGACCCTTCATGTAGGGTCGTTTTTAATTTGGTGTGAGCATCGTGACAATGATGACAATGGCCAAAACAGAAGCGAAAACGGACCCGGTAATCGCCAAAACAGAACGGAATAATCCAATTTTCACATTGTCTTTTCCGCGCTTTTGTAAAAAGCGTTTTGAAAAGATGTGGACCAGTGTGTAAATGAGGACAAGCCCAATATAAAGGCCAAAGTCTCTTGCATTAAAGCCTGTCGCCGATAAATAAATGCCCATAAAGAAAATCAATAAACAGTATTCCATGAGTGTGAGTAATCTCAAATCGCCCGAACTCCTTCAACAAAAACATTCCCACTTATTATACCATATTGGACAAAAAGCCTTTGTTCTTAGCGAGAGACGTTTCTATCAATCGTTATTCATGTTATACTTCATATTGATGAATGAGTGATGGAGGATTAATAAATGATTGCAGTGAATAATGTTAGTTTGCGATTTGCTGATCGTAAATTATTTGAAGAAGTAAATATTAAGTTCACTCCTGGCAACTGCTACGGACTAATTGGTGCCAATGGAGCTGGTAAATCAACGTTCTTAAAGATTCTTTCTGGAGAAATTGAAGCTCAAACGGGCGATGTTCATATGAGTCCTGGTGAACGTTTAGCGATTTTAAAACAGAACCACTTTGAATACGAAGAGTTTGAAGTGTTAAAAGTCGTCATCATGGGTCACAAACGTCTATATGATGTGATGCAGGAAAAAGATGCGATTTATATGAAACCTGATTTCTCAGATGAAGACGGGATTCGTGCAGCAGAGCTTGAAGGTGAGTTTGCTGAGTTAAACGGATGGGAAGCGGAAAGTGAAGCTGCGATCCTATTAAAAGGTCTTGGCATTCCAGAGAGCCTACAATCGAAGAAAATGTCTGAGCTTGGCGGATCTGAAAAGGTTAAAGTATTGTTAGCACAAGCTCTATTCGGTAAACCTGACGTTCTCCTTCTCGATGAGCCAACGAACCACTTGGACTTACAAGCCATTCAGTGGTTAGAAGAGTTCCTCATTAACTTTGAAAATACCGTCATCGTCGTATCGCATGATCGTCATTTCTTAAACAAAGTATGTACGCATATTGCAGACCTTGACTTTGGAAAAATTCAAGTGTATGTCGGAAACTATGATTTCTGGTATGAATCAAGCCAGCTGGCATTAAAACTCAGCCAGGATGCCAACAAGAAAAAAGAAGAACAAATTAAGCAGCTTCAAGAATTCGTTGCTCGGTTCAGTGCGAACGCATCTAAATCGAAGCAAGCGACATCAAGAAAGAAATTGCTTGATAAGATTTCGCTAGATGACATTAAACCATCTTCTCGTAAATATCCTTATGTTCATTTTGCGCCAGAGCGTGAAATCGGAAATGATGTCCTTCAAGTAGAAGGTCTATCAAAAACGATTGACGGTGTAAAAGTACTGGATAACGTCAGCTTTATTATGAATCGTGAGGATAAAATTGCGTTCTTAAGCCGTAATGAGCTTGCTGTCTCTACTTTATTTAAAATCCTTGCTGGTGAAATGGAGCCAGACAGCGGCACGTTTAAATGGGGCGTGACAACATCTCAAGCCTTTTTCCCTAAAGACAATAGCGAATACTTTGAAGGAAATGATGTCGATCTAGTGGATTGGCTTCGTCAATATTCTCCGAATGATCAAAGTGAAAGCTTCCTGCGTGGTTTCTTAGGCCGTATGCTTTTCTCTGGGGAAGAAGTGAAGAAAAAAGCAAGCGTCTTATCAGGTGGAGAAAAGGTTCGTTGTATGTTATCAAAAATGATGCTGTCTGGAGCGAATATTTTGCTGTTAGACGAGCCGACGAACCATTTAGACCTAGAGTCCATCACAGCGCTGAATAACGGTCTAATGAGCTTTAAAGGGGCTATGCTCTTCTCATCTCATGACCATCAGTTTGTTGAAACAGTTGCAAATCGGATTATCGAAGTGACGCCAAATGGCATCGTTGATAAACAAACAACTTATGATGAGTTCTTATCAGATCAAGAGATTCAAAAAAGACTACAAGAGCTGTATGCATAAACATAAAGAAAAGACATCCGCATGAGGATGTCTTTTTTCTTTAAAAAGCCCAATTTCCATTTCGGAAAATCGGTTCACGTTTACCATCTTTTGTGATCCCATCAATATTCATTTCCTTTGAACCAATCATGAAATCGACGTGTGTAATACTGCTGTTCACACCAGCTGCGTCTAGTTCCTCACGTTTCATCTCTTTACCGCCTTCGATATTAAATGCATAACCGCTGCCGATGGCAAGGTGATTGGATGCATTTTCATCGTAAAGTGTATTGTAATAGAGGATATTTGAGTTAGAAATTGGTGAATCATCTGGTACAAGGGCAACCTCACCTAGATAATGTGAGCCTTCATCTGTTTCAACGAGAGAGGTTAAAATGTCTTCGCCCTCTTTTGCTTTCACATCTACAATACGCCCATTTTCAAAGGTTAATGTAAATTCATCGATAATGTTTCCTGCATAACTAAGTGGCTTAGTGCTAGAGACAGTTCCGTTTACACCATCTTTTTTAGGTACGGTAAAGACCTCTTCTGTTGGCATATTGGCCATGAATGATACGCCGCGTTCACTCACGCTACCAGCACCTACCCAAATATGCTGTTCTGGAAGTTCAATCGTTAAATCTGTACCTGGTGCTTCATAGTGCAGCTTGTGGTAGTGACGTTCATTTAATACTTTTACTTTTTCATTTAGTGATTCATCATGCTTTTTCCACGCTTCAACAGGATCTGGCTGATCAGCGCGGGCGACTTTAAAGATTTGGTCCCATAATAATGCAACAGCTTCTTCATCTGCATGCTCAGGGAAAATCTTTTTCGCCCAATCTTTTGATGCAGCACCGACGACTGTCCATGCAACTTTGTCAGATTGAACGTATTGACGATATGTATGAAGTGCTGAACCTGCAGCTTTTTGCTGTGAAGCAATTTTTTTCGAGTCAATGCCACTTAGAAGATCAGGGCTTTCTGACAAGATCGTAATAAAAGCACCGCCACGTTTTGCGATGGTTTCCATCATCTGTGCTTCCCATTCTGGAAATTGCTCAAACACATCTTGTGGGGCATATTCATATTTTAAACGGGTCAGAACACCATCACTCCAGCGGATATGTACGTTTTTTGCTCCGCGCTCATATGCGTGTTTTGCCACAAGGCGGACAAGGTCTACAGATTCAGTGAACGCAGATACGACCACTTCTTGACCGCTTTGAACATTTACACCTACTTCAACGATGGTTTTTGCATATTGATCTAGTTGTTTTTCAAATGAACTCATAAAAAACCCTCCTTTAGTCATGTTCATCATATCAGATTTAAGACCGAAAAGGAAAATGGGGAGCCGTCCCGAAGCAAAATAAAAAAGCCGCTTTCGTGCGGCTTTTTTAGCGGTTCAGTTGTTTCACAGGCTGTGCATTAGAAGGGGGCATATGTGAAAACGACAGGCTCATTCCTCCTAAAATAATACCGGTTAAAATGACTGTGACAACGACCCGTTTACCTAAATCAAGCAACATGTTCTTCCTCCTTCACGTTTATCCATTCATCACGATATGATCGAAATGATGAAAAAAGAAGTAGAACATGAAGATTATTTTAATGTTTTTTGCAATTTGTCGATGACTTCTAATGAACGACCCGTTCCAATTGCGACAGATTCAAGAGGATTTGCTGCGATATGAACTGGGACGACAATTTCTTGAGAGAGCCATTCTTGAATGCCGTTTAATAGTGCACCACCGCCAGTTAGAATGACGCCACGATCTACGATATCACCACTCAGTTCTGGAGGGCTGTCTTCTAATGTAGCCCGAATCGCCTCTAAAATATGAAGAAGTGATTCTCGCATAGCACCTTGAATTTCTGTTGATTCAAGTGTAATTGTTTTTGGAAGACCTGTGACAAGGTCGCGTCCACGAACTTCTAATGACTCAGGTTCGTGTTCAATGAGTCCATAACCAATTTCCATTTTTACCTGCTCAGCTGTCCGTTCACCGATCAGTAAATTGTATTTCTTTCTCACAAAAGTAATGATATCTTCATCCAGTTGATCTCCGCCAATTCGGATCGAGTGGCAAGAGACAACTCCGCCAAATGAAATGATCGCTACCTCTGTCGTTCCTCCGCCAATATCTACAACGACGTTGGCAACAGGCTCGTCCACCGGGAGATCAGCACCGATTGCAGCTGCGACAGGTTCTTCAATTAAATGCACATGCTTTGCCCCGCAATTTTTGACAGCATCGCTGATTGCGCGGCGTTCGACAGCTGTTGAACCTGATGGTGTACAAACAACCACAGTCGGCTTTCTAAAGGTAAACCCAATATTTTTTCCTGCTTTTTTCATAATTTGTTTGAGTAAATCGGTTGTCATATCATAATCAGCGATGACACCATCTTTCATCGGACGGATCGCTACAATTTTTCCAGGTGTTTTCCCAATCATCTCTTTTGCTTCTGCCCCCACTGCAAGGACAGTTTTTGTTTCCGTATCTACTGCTACAACGGATGGTTCATTGAGAATAATTCCTTTATTTTTACTGTAAACCAATATGTTAGCTGTTCCTAAATCAATTCCAATTTCGGCATTTTGAAACATGTTTTCACCCAATCTCTATTTTTGCTGTTTTAAACAATTTTACATTTAAAAGTTCAGAGGGTTGAGGTCATTTGTGGGGGTTTGTGATCACCTTGAAATGAATCTGTAAAATTCAAGTCTCATTTTGACAATCACAATAAATTTTCCCTTTGGTTTTTCGATTTTGAAAAAAATTTTTATGCAGGAGAAACCTTTTAAGAATCTCTTACGTCTACGATATATCAATTGGTGAAAAACAGATTGATCTTGAGCTAATGAAAGAAAGAGGGAACGAAATTGAAATCTATCGGAGTTGTAAGAAAAGTAGATGAACTAGGGCGTATTGTGATGCCAATCGAATTGAGAAGAGCACTTGATATCGCTATTAAAGACAGTATGGAATTTTTTATAGATGGAGATAAAATCGTCTTGAAAAAATATCAGCCAGAGGGCGTCTGCCTGATGACTGGTGAGATTACTTCTGAGAACCACGAGTATGGAAATGGTCAAATTACATTAAGCGCTGAAGGCGCAGAACTACTGCTAAAAGAGCTTCAAGAAGCCCTTCAGCAGTAAATAAAAATAGCCTGTTCTCTCCCATTGTGCTGAGAGCAGGCTATTTTTTCTAAAAAAGTTCCTTAAAAATGCCGCATCTCCCTCAAAAAATAAGTGGAAAATGGTACAATTGACAAAGAATCTCAGGGCGGCAGGTGGAATTATTTGAACAAAACATATCAAGTACGGATCCTGTTATCCGTTCTTGCATTTATATTAATTTTGAGCTGGGATTTCTTTTATTATCTTAGCGGCTATCACATTAATTGGCCGCTCGATCTAGCCTTTACAGTCGTTGTTTTGGCCGGTATTTGGACCATCTCAGGCTATGTGGACCGGTTGAATTTGCTTGTATCAGATTTGAATAAACGAGAAAAAGAAGCACACGAACTGACAGAGCGGCTGAATCGAATAACAGATAACTTGCAAGAAATCGTCTTTGAAACCAATGAAAAAGGTGAAATCATTTTTTTAAATCAAGCATGGAAACAAATGACGGGTTACGACATAGAGGAGTGTCTAGGTACGATGTACAATCAGTACTTTGATCAAGAAGAGCATGTCGTTCAGCATTTGTTGTCTGTGATCAAAGAGCATAAGGATGAGGGGCGGGTGGAGCTGCAGCTTCTCCATAAAGAAGGAAAAAAGGTATGGGGAGATGTGCATTATAAGCTTTATTTCGATGAACAGCACCAGTTTACTGGAGGTATTGGAACGGTTGCGGATATCACGAAACAAAAGCAGGCAAAGCTTGAACTTGAAAGATCAAATCAGCAATTGCAAATGCAGGCACAAAAGCTGGCTGTTGCAGGACAAATAGCCGCTGGCATTGCCCATGAAGTCAGAAATCCGCTCACCTCAGTCAATGGATTTTTGCAGCTGATGAAAACGCAATATCCTGAAAGAACCGATTATTTTGATATCATCTTTTCTGAAATTAAACGCATTGATTTTGTTTTAAGTGAGCTGCTTGTCTTAGCAAAACCTCAATCGGTTCAATTTCAAGAAGTACAGCTCCATGATTTGCTAGAGCAGGTGATTACGTTATTAAAGACCAATGCCGTTCTTTCAAATATTGATCTCAAACAGCCATTTAAAAAGCAGGATGCTGGTACGATATTAGCAGACGCCAATCAAATGAAGCAGCTGTTCATTAACTTAATCAAAAATGCGATCGAGGCAATGCCTGAAGGCGGCAGTATATACATATCAACAGAAAAAGTGATGAATGAATGGAAAATCACGATTCAAGATGAAGGAAAAGGAATGTCCGAAGAGGACATTCTGAAAATATATGATCCTTTCTTTTCGACTAAAAAAGAAGGTACAGGACTTGGTTTAACGATCTGTGCGACGATCTTAAAAGATCACCATGGAAGAATGGATGTAAAGAGCGAGCTCAGCAAAGGGACGGCTTTTGATATTTACTTACCTGTGTATCAAAAAAGCAGATAGTAGCAAGGTGAGAGGATGTGATGTGTGATGACGAAGGAGACAAAAACGTTATTTGTGTATGGGACACTTTTAAAGCACGAAAAGTATCACGAGACATTGATGAAAGAAAGCAGTCCATTAGCAGCATCTGCTTGGATAAAAGGGAGACTGTACGATACAGATGAGGGTTACCCTGTGTGTGTTGTCTCGGAACAAAACACAGTATATGGAGAATTGTATGAGGTCAGTGATGAAACGCTGCATAAGATAGATGAGCTAGAGGAAGGGTATGACCAGCAGGAAATAGAGGTTATGACAGACCAGGGGCCAAGATCAGCCGTTGCTTATACAATAGGTAAGCAGAAGGCATCGAGCCTGAAGGAGATTGAAAGCGGCTGCTGGAAGTCATATCAACTATGGGAGCGCAAACCGTCTTCCTTCTATTATTTTGCCTATGGGTCCTGCATGGATGATGCAAGGTTTAAGCTTGCGAAAGTGGATCATTATTTCAAACAAATCATCGGCGGCGGCACACTTGATCGTTTTACCACAAGGTTTACATTGGTGCGTCCTGATGGATCAAGAGCAGATATGGTAGAAGACGGCGGAGAAACAGAGGGTGTTCTATATGAAGTACCTTTTGATGCCATTCGTTATTTGTACAAACGAGAAGGTGTAAATGAAGGGACTTATCGTCCAGCATTTGTCGATGTCACAGTAGGTGATCAAGTGTATGAGGACTGCTTAACGTTTCTCGTTTTAAAAAAGAGCGAAGAAATTGCGCCTCCTGGTCATTATCGCAGTGAAATCGAAAAAGGAGCAGACCTTTACTTAAGTGAAGCGTTCCGCAAAAAAATACGGTCGCATATGGATTCATTAATGAAACCGTAGTAAAATGCATGGTAAGTGATATAAAAGGAGTCTGAACATGAAAAAGGAATATGCAGTCATTGGTCTTGGACGCTTCGGCGGAAGTATCTGCAAGGCGCTAAGCGAAGAAGGACTTGAAGTCATGGCCATGGATATGAATGAAGATCGTGTGAACGAATATGCTAAAATTGCATCACATGCCGTGATTGGTGATTCGACGGACGAATCTGTCCTAAAAAACCTAGGCATCCGCAATTTTGATCATGTGATCGTGGCGATAGGTGAAAACATTCAGGCGAGTATTTTAACAACGATTATGCTGAAAGAGCTGGGTGTCAAAATGGTCACAGTGAAAGCTCAAAATGACTACCATGAAAAGGTTTTGAATAAAATTGGTGCGGACCGTATTGTCCATCCTGAACGAGACATGGGCAGACGGATTGCACATAAAATTATTTCTAACAACGTGCTTGATTATTTAGAGCTGTCAGATGAGTACAGCCTTATTGAAATCGTCGCCAACAGCAGACTCGCCGGGCACTCTTTGTTAGATCTCGACATTCGTGCAAGGTACGGGATCAATATCGTGGCAATTAAGCGCGGGAAAGAAGTGATCGTTTCACCGCTCGCAGATGAAATGATTCAAAAAGAAGATATCCTCATTGTCATTGGGGCAGTGGCAGATATCGGGCGCTTTGAAAAACGGGAAATGCAGAACGACTATTAAACACTCCGAGAAGGGGTGTTTTTTGCTTTAGAAGTGTACATATGGGGCGGACATTGTGGGAGAGAACAAAGTGGAAAAGAGCCGTTTACTTTCTAAAAGAACAGCAAAATAGAACATGGTTATTTTTCAGCCAATTATCACTATTCAGAAATAAAAATCAATCTTTTGATATGGTTGATTTTCTCTAAATGTCATTGACTGGACAAACAGATTCGTTTACGATAAGAAACATTATATTGTTTACTCGGAGGAGGCAGTGTCGTTGGATAAGGAGCTTTTCAGACATCAAATTGAGGTAGCTGCAAAGAGAAAAAAAGCAGCTCTAGTGATTAAACATGCGAAGGTTATGGACGTGTTTAACCAGGAATGGATAGACGCTGATGTCGCTGTTGAAAATGGAAAAATAGTAGGAATTGGGGAGTATGAGGGAGAACAGGAGCTGGATGCAACAGGTCAAATGCTTGTTCCCGGTTTCATTGACGGCCACGTTCATATCGAATCCTCGATGGTGACTCCTGCTGAATTTTCCAAAGCTGTCGTTCCTCACGGTGTGACAACTGTTGTAACAGACCCGCATGAAATTGCCAATGTATCCGGTGTTGCAGGTATCCGTTTTATGCTCGAAGAAGCGAGAAAAGCTGCTTTAAATATATATTTCATGCTGCCATCCTGTGTACCGGCAGTCAGCTTTGAACGATCAGGTGCTACACTAAAAGCAAAAGATTTAAAACCTCTTTATCAGGAGAAAGAAGTGCTTGGTCTTGCCGAAGTGATGGATTATGTCGCGGTGGAACAAGCGGAAGAAGATATGCTTCAAAAACTGCTTGATGCTCAACATGAACATAAACTCATTGATGGCCATCTAGCAGGATTAACGGACCGATTAATTAATGTGTACCGAACAGCTAATGTCCAAACGGATCATGAGGTGACAACAGCTCAAGAGGCCCTTGAACGTGTCAAAAGAGGCATGTATGTCATGCTCAGAGAAGGCTCTGTTGCTAAAAACGTGAAAAACGTATTACCTGCTGTCAATGAGAAGAATGCGAGACGCTTTTTCTTTTGTACGGATGATAAACATTTAGATGATTTAATGGCTCAAGGAAGTATTGATGAACAAGTACGGATGTCGATACAAGAAGGATTGGACCCCTTTTTAGCATATCAAATGGGAAGTTTAAACGCAGCGGAGTGCTTCGGTCTCAAAACAAAGGGAGCGATTGCACCAGGATTTGACGCGGACTTTATGCTCATTTCTGACTTACATGAGGTAAAAATTACAAGCGTCTTTATCGCAGGAGAATTGGTCTCTGAACATGGAGAATATTTGCCAAGTGTCGACAAGATCACGCCAAATTCTTCGCTCATGCAATCGGTACATGCAGTGGACGTTCAAGAGAAAGATCTAACGCTGCTTATAACAGATCATCAAAAGATGAATGTCATCCGCATTATACCGAATCAGCTTGAAACGAAATTAGAACAAATATCTCCTTCTGGAAGCGATGGACAATTTACGAGTGATATTGATCGAGATGTATTAAAAATAGTACTTGTCGAACGCCACAAAGGTCTATCTGAAATTGGGATAGGGGTTGTCAGCGGATTCGGTTTAAAAGAGGGGGCAATTGCAACAACAGTTGCCCATGACTCGCATAACTTAATTGCCGTTGGAACAAATGATGCTGATATGATCAAAGCCATTGAGACGTTAAAAGAAGCAGGGGGCGGTTTGACCGTTGTAAAAGACGGAGAAGTTCTTCATACGCTTCCATTACCGATTTCCGGTTTATTATCAGATCAACCTGCACATACGGTCAATGAAAGCCTTCATGCACTTCATGATGCTTTAAAGGAAACAGGCTTTGTCTTAGACTTTAATCCGTTTTTGACATTATCCTTCTTGGCACTGCCAGTCATTCCTGATGTGAAAATGACAACACAAGGATTGTTTGATGTGAGAAGTTTTCAGCATCTCCCGATTCAATCGTAAAACAATGACTGAACCCGCACGTATCGTACAGATATGCGGGTTTTTTTATTGCGCATAAAAAAGAGACACAGCCAATTGGCTGTGTCTCCCTGTACGTCCTTACACTTCCATAATAATCGGTAAGATCATTGGGCGGCGTCTTGTTTTTTCATAAAGGAAAGGAGCAAGAGTGTCAGTAATCTCGTTCTTAATTTCTGACCATTGAGTCGTCTTACGTTCCATTACTTTTTCAAGATGCTTTGAAATGAGATCTTGCGCGTCATTAATGAGGTCTCCAGATTCTCTCATGTAGACAAAACCTCTTGAGATTAAATCAGGACCTGCAGAAATTTTGAATTCTTTCATATCCATGCTGACAACAACAATGACAAGACCTTCTTCTGAAAGAATGCGGCGGTCTCTTAACACGATGTTGCCGATATCACCAATACCGCTACCGTCGATATACACGTTGCCTGATGGAATTTTGCCAGCGACACTTGCTTCGTCACCTTTCAGTGCAAGAACTTCACCGTTATCCATGATAAAGCAGTTTTCCTCAGGGATTCCGCAATCATTCGCAAGTTTAATATGCGTTTTTTGCATGCGGTACTCACCGTGAATCGGCATGAAGAATTTTGGTTTGATTAAACGGAGCATCAGCTTTTGTTCTTCCTGCCCGCCGTGTCCAGAGGTATGAATATTATTGAGTGAGCCATGAATGACTTCAGCACCAGCACGATACAGCTGGTTAATAGTACGGCTTACGCTAATATTGTTACCTGGGATCGGTGAAGACGAGAAGACAACAGTATCTCCAGGGTTAATTGAAATCTGGCGGTGCGTACCGTTGGCAATACGAGAAAGAGCGGCCATCGGTTCACCCTGACTACCAGTACAAAGAATGGTTACTTTGTTTGCTGGAAGGCGGTTGATTTCATTGTGTTCAATGAACGTGTTTTTTGGACATTTGATATATCCGAGCTCTTGTCCAATATCAATGGCAGACTCCATGCTACGCCCAAACACAGCGACTTTTCGGCCGTTGGCAACAGCTGACTCGATCACTTGCTGAAGTCTGTGAATGTTAGATGCAAATGTAGCAAAGATAATACGTCCATCTACTTTTCTGAAGATGTCATCAATGCTTTCACCTACACGTCTTTCGGACATCGTAAATTCTGGAATTTCACTATTTGTACTGTCAGATAGAAGACAAAGAACGCCTTCTTTCCCGATCTCAGCCATTTTCGTTAAATTGGCAGGCTCGCCAACAGGAGTAAAGTCAAACTTGAAATCGCCTGTATGTACGATGTTACCAGGAGGTGTCTTCACGACAATTCCATAAGAATCTGGGATACTGTGCGTCGTTCTAAAGAAAGACACAGCTGTTTTTCTAAATTTGATCGTATCTTCTTCTTCAAAGATGTGAAGTTTGGTCTGTCTTAATAGACCATGCTCTTCCAATTTGTTACGAAGTAGGCCGATTGCGAGTTTGCCTCCGTAAACTGGAATATTCACTTGCTTGAGAAGGTAAGGGATACCGCCGATGTGGTCTTCATGTCCATGAGTAATAAAAAGACCTTTGATTTTATCTTCGTTTTTAACTAAATACGTATAGTCAGGGATGACGTAATCAATTCCAAGAAGTTCATCTTCAGGGAACTTAATACCAGCATCAATCAAAATGATTTCATCTTGAAATTGAACGCCATACGTGTTTTTACCGATCTCGCCTAATCCGCCGAGCGCAAAAACTGCCGCCTGATCGTTTTTTACAAATTTCATTCCTCTCATAGCTCCAATACTTTAAAATTTTCACTTTCTCGTTCATAGTCTAAAAAAGCACCGTCTACAGGCTGAATGAATTCAATATTGTAGTTATGTTTTTTCAACTTATCGCGTACGTCTCTTTCAGAAACCGCTTCAACGTATAGTGAATCTGTGTGTTCTCTCACAGGTACCTCAGTCGTACTTGCCTGAAAAAATACCTTATATATCATCCAAATCTCTCCTTAAATACCGTATGTTACACTCGCTTATTCTATTATATTAAAAAAACGCGCATAAGAAAAGTCTCAGAGAAAAAAGGACCTTCAGCAAATGTGCGGAAGATCCTTTTAAGCAATCGATTTTTTACGAAGCATGTCCTTCCATTGTTTTCGAATTTTCTTGCGCAGACGACGAAGCATCGCGGATCGCCTCCTTTCGGTATGAGTCTCATTCAGCCATTTGTTCCGTTCTCTCTATATACTTGTATTATATGATGTTTCCACTTAATGTTACATGGTTATATGTGGGAAATGGGCGTTTTAAGAGGAAGTGGTTTCGTCAGTGAAGATCTTTCTGTATGATGAAGGGGAGAGGGTATACATAACAAGAGACAGGAGACGAGATATGAATAAAAAAGTCATCTTCTTTGATATCGACGGTACTTTATATGACCATGATAAAAAAATACCTGAATCAACGAAGCGAGCTGTTCGTTTATTAAAAGAAAAAGGGCATCATCTCTTCATTGCATCTGGCCGTTCGCCTTTTCTTATCCAGCCTATTTTAGAAGAAATAGGGCTTGACTCATTTATTGCTTATAACGGTCAGTATGTCATGTACGAAGGAGAAGTCATTTATGGCAATCCGCTTAAGCAAGAGCTGATGGATAAAATTTATGAAACAGCGGATCAACATGATCATCCGCTTGTTTTCATGGGAGAGAAGACGATGAAGGCGTCTGTGCCAAACCATCCATTTATCCATGAAGGGATTGGCACTTTAAAAACAGAGCATCCCGAGCACGATTTGTCATTCTTTAAAGAAAACGTCATTTATCAAATGCTGCTATTTTGTAAAGCAGAAGAGGAACATCTATATGAAGCGTTCCGTGAAGAAATTGATCTCGTCAGGTGGCATGAGCTGTCTACGGATGTCCTGCCAAAAGGTGGATCAAAGGCTGAAGGAATTAAACGAGTCATTGAAAGACTCCCGTACGATCAAAAGGACACAATTGCCTTCGGTGACGGGCTGAACGATCGAGAAATGATTTCGTTTGTTGGAACAGGCGTTGCGATGGGGAATGCAGTCAATGAATTAAAAACATTAGCTGACTTTGTCACCAAACCTGTAGATGAGGATGGCATATTCCACGCTGTGACTGAATTAGGCCTTATTGATGAATAAAAAAACAAGACCCGCTGATGGACGGGTCTTGTTTTTTTATTATGATCTGCCGATCGCAACCGCGTTGTCTGGCTCGGCGAATGGATGATCTTTTTGAATATGATCATAAAACATAATGCCATTTAAGTGGTCAATTTCATGCTGAAAAACGATGGCCGGAAACCCTTTGAGGCGAATATCAATGTCTTCACCTTCAAGCGTTGTACCTTTCACCCTGATTTTTTCATAGCGCGGGACGAATCCAGGGATGGCTTCATCAACAGATAAACAGCCTTCTCCAGTAGCTAAATAAGCTCTTTTGACTGAATGGCTAACAATGCGTGGATTGAATAATGCATAGCTGTAAAGTTCTCCGCCCTCGTCTTCACAGTGAACAGCGATCATTCGTTTACTGATATTGATTTGAGGAGCTGCTAGGCCAACACCGGGTCTAAGTTCATATTTTTCAGCAATGTCTGCATCCTGACTGTTTTTGACAAATTCAATCATGTCAGCTAATTGCTGTTTTTCTTCTTCTGTTGGCGGGAGTTCGACCGCTTCAGCTGTTTGTCTTAAGACGGGATGCCCGTCTCGTACGATATCATCCATGGTAATCACAAAACTTCACTCCTATTTCCTTTGTATGTAAAGTATATAAAATGATACACGACATATGCAATGAAATAAAGAAGACCGGTCGTATGAGACCGGTCAGAGGCTTATTCAGCCATTAGCAGCAGCCACCGCCACCTAAGAATGCTGCGCCAACAATGATCAATAGAATGAATAGGACGACGATTAAAGCGAATGTACGTCCACCACCGTAACCGCAACCGTATCCACCACCATAACTTGGATAGCAACAACCGCCGCCGTATCCATAACCGTAACCGCCGTATCCACCATACATACTTCCATGACTATAATTAGACATACTTTTGACCTCCTTTGGAAATACACTCGGCCTCTCATAAGTGAAGGCGAAGCGTGTAATATAAACTATGTATGAATGCACTATTTGTATAGTCATGAGCCTAGAGCATGAAAAAAATCTTCTTTCCCCTCAAAAAACCAACCTCTTTCCTTGTCACAACCGCCCTGAAAAATTATAGTGGTATGTGGAGATGTAAAGGGGGACCTTGTAATTGAAACAGATGAAAAGAAGAATAAAAGCAGGTGCAGCTTTAGCGGGGATATGTACCCTCTTGCTTGCGGGCTGCGGAGGTCAAAATCCGCTTTATGAGATGCAAGATGCCATGACGAAAATGAGCGAAAAAGAAGCATCCTTTGAAAAAGAACAAGGTGCACTGCAAAGCTATGAGAAAAAAGAACAGCAGTTGTATAAAAAAATGATTCAAACAACAAAAGACCACACAAAAACAGTCTCAAACTTGTCTGATCAAGCATTAACATCGGCAGAAAAGCGTGAAGAACATTTAAAAACAGAAAAAGACAGCATGGATCAATCGAAAAAAGAATTTCAATCTGTAAAGGAATTCGCTGGACAGATAAAAGATGCGGAAGTAAAAGACAAAGCAGAACAAACAGTCAAATCAATTGAAAAAAGATATGCATCGTATGATCAGCTTTACCGTGAATATCAAAAGGCGCTGAAACAAGACAAGCACTTGTATGAATCTTTAAAAAGACAAGACTTAGGATACGCTGAACTGAAATCCAAACTGAAAACAGTCAATCGTTCCTATAGTAAAGTGAGAAAAGAAAGCAAGAAGTTCAATCAATATACAGATCAATTGAACGAATATAAACAAGCTTTATACAAAACAGCTCAGAAAGAATCACAAAATAGCTAAAAACAGTACTTGCATATTTGCTAGCTCTGTTTATCGCTGCTACTCACAAAGTGCCCGCGTGTCGTTACTCGTTTTTTCAAGAAGTCAAACTGAAAAGAAGAGAAGGGGTTAAAATGAAGTTCATTTTAGCCCTTTGTCCATCACGATCAAAAGAGCTAAAAATAGCTCTTTTTTTATTTTTCGACAAAAACAAACATCTGCTATTGTAGTACAGTGACCCACTCTATACTAGTACAGTTTGTGCTGTTGATTAAACAGATTGATACAGGTCACCATAAAAAGTAAAGCGAATACATTTATTTAAATAAAGCCGTTAAATCAATTGACGGACTATTTTTCTTGTTGTAAACTATTCCTTGTTAACAGAAGTTGTATTAGTTTTTTGTGAACTATCGTTAATACAGTTAGAAAAACTCAAAAGCAAGCGATCATCCAATGTTTCGACAATGATCTTTGTGGCTATTATATACAGGAGTCATATGAGCATTTTGGGTTATCCTATATCTGTATGTATAAATGGATTCACGACAAATTGACTGTTAAAAGAAAGGAAGAGGTGACTTTAGAATGGCTGCAAAAACAAAAAAAGCAATTGTTGATAGCAAAAAGCAATTCGATGCCATCAAAAAGCAGTTTGAAACGTTCCAAATTTTAAACGAAAAAGGCGAAGTCGTAAACGAAGCGGCAATGCCAGATCTTTCAGATGACCAATTAAAAGAATTAATGCGCCGTATGGTGTTTACACGTGTATTAGATCAACGTTCAATTTCATTGAACCGTCAAGGACGTCTTGGCTTCTATGCGCCAACAGCTGGACAAGAAGCTTCTCAGCTTGCAACTCACTTTGCACTTGAGAAAGAAGATTTCATTCTTCCAGGATATCGTGATGTACCACAATTAATCTGGCATGGTCTTCCACTAACAAAAGCATTCTTGTTCTCTCGTGGACACTTTGTTGGAAACCAAATGCCTGAAGATGTGAATGCACTTTCTCCGCAAATCATTATCGGTGCACAAATCATTCAAGCTGCTGGTGTAGCTCTTGGTTTGAAAAAGCGCGGTAAAAATGCTGTTGCAATCACTTACACTGGTGATGGTGGAGCTTCACAAGGTGATTTCTACGAAGGTATTAACTTTGCAGGGGCTTACAAAGCGCCAGCGATTTTTGTTGTCCAAAACAACAGATATGCGATCTCTACACCTGTTGAAAAGCAATCTGCTGCACAAACGATTGCACAAAAAGCAGCTGCAGCTGGTATCGTAGGCGTACAAGTTGACGGTATGGATGCATTAGCTGTATACGCAGCGACTGCAGAAGCTCGTGAGCGTGCTGTAAATGGTGAAGGTCCAACATTAATTGAAACTCTTACATTCCGTTACGGCCCACATACAATGGCTGGTGACGATCCAACAAGATATCGTACAAAAGAAGATGAAAATGAGTGGGAGCAAAAAGATCCATTGGTACGCTACCGCAAATTCTTGGAAAACAAAGGCCTTTGGTCTGAAGAAGAAGAGAATAAAGTCATCGAAGATGCAAAAGAACAAATCAAACAAGCAATCAAAGAAGCTGATGAACAGCCTAAGCAGAAAGTCACTGATTTGATTGAAAACATGTACGATGTGAAACCATTTAACTTGGTTGAACAGCTTGAAATCTACAAACAGAAGGAGTCGAAGTAAGCCATGGCGCAAATGACATTGATTCAAGCGATCACTGATGCGTTACGCACAGAACTGAAAAATGACGAAAACGTTCTTGTTTTCGGAGAAGACGTTGGTAAAAACGGCGGCGTATTCCGTGCGACTGAAGGATTGCAAAAAGAGTTTGGTGAGGATCGTGTATTCGATACTCCACTTGCTGAATCTGGTATTGGCGGTCTTGCAATTGGCCTTGGACTACAAGAATTCCGCCCAGTAATGGAAATTCAATTCTTCGGATTCGTTTACGAAGTATTAGATTCTGTTTCTGGACAAATGGCTCGTATGCGTTACCGTTCTGGTGGACGCTGGCATTCTCCAGTGACAATCCGTTCTCCATTTGGCGGAGGAGTTCACACACCTGAGCTTCACGCTGATAGCTTAGAAGGTCTTATTGCACAACAGCCTGGTATCAAGGTTGTTATTCCTTCAACACCTTACGATGCAAAAGGACTATTAATTTCTGCAATCCGTGACAACGATCCGGTTGTATTCCTTGAGCATATGAAACTTTATCGTTCTTTCCGTCAGGAAGTTCCTGAAGAAGAGTACACAATTGAAATCGGTAAAGCTGACGTGAAACGTGAAGGTTCTGACCTTTCAATCATCACTTACGGTGCAATGGTTCACGAATCACTTAAAGCTGCTGAAGAACTTGAAAAAGAAGGCGTTTCTGCTGAGGTCGTTGACCTTCGTACAGTGAGCCCGCTTGATATTGAAACAATCATCGCTTCTGTTGAAAAAACAGGCCGCGCGATCGTTGTTCAAGAAGCACAAAAACAAGCTGGTATTGCAGCAAACGTAGTAGCTGAAATCAATGATAGAGCAATCCTTAGCCTAGAAGCACCAGTACTTCGTGTAGCTGCACCTGATACTGTATTTGCTTTCTCTCAAGCTGAGAGCGTATGGCTTCCAAACCATAAAGACGTGCTTGAAACAGCTAAGAAAGTTCTTGAATTTTAATTAAATGACAGAGGGGAAAAGAATTTATTTCTCTTCCCCTTTATCAATTACATGACCGTGTAATGTTGACAGAACAATGGTTTAACATAATCTAGGAGGCGAAAAACAGTGGCATTTGAATTTAAACTTCCGGACATCGGAGAAGGTATCCACGAAGGTGAGATCGTTAAGTGGTTTGTAAAACCAAACGACGAAATCAATGAAGATGACGTTTTAGCAGAGGTACAAAATGATAAAGCAGTTGTAGAAATTCCTTCACCTGTTAAAGGAAAAGTATTAGAATTAAAAGTTGAAGAGGGAACAGTTGCAACTGTAGGACAAACAATCATTACGTTTGATGCACCTGGTTACGAAAATCTTCAATTTAAAGGCAGCGAAGAAGAAGGCGAAGCGAAAACTGAAGCTCAAGTACAAGGTACTGCTGAAGCTGGTAACGAGCCTGAAAAGAAAGAAGTTGCTCAAGAAGAAGCGGCAGCAGCAACTGGTGCTGGCGCACAAGAGCAAGTAGATGCTGATCCTAACAAACGCGTTATTGCTATGCCATCTGTACGTAAATATGCGCGTGAAAAAGGCGTTGAAATTTACAAAGTTGCAGGTACTGGTAAAAATGGCCGCGTGCTAAAAGAAGATATCGACAGCTTCCTTAATGGCGGTTCTGCAGCAACTCAAGAAGCAGCACCTCAAGCAGCTGAAAGTGCGAAAGAAGAAGCAGCTCCAAAAGCGGCAGCAGCTCCAGTTCTAGAAGGAGAATTCCCAGAAACTCGCGAGAAAATGAGCGGAATCCGCAAAGCGATCGCGAAAGCAATGGTGAACTCTAAGCACACAGCTCCTCACGTAACATTAATGGATGAAGTTGATGTAACAAACCTTGTTGCACATCGTAAACAATTCAAACAAGTTGCAGCTGATCAAGGAATCAAGTTAACTTACTTGCCTTACGTTGTAAAAGCTCTAACTTCTGCTTTGAAAAAGTACCCAGTACTTAACACTTCTATCGATGATAAAACAGATGAAGTTGTTCAAAAGCATTACTACAACATCGGAATTGCAGCTGATACTGAAAAAGGCTTGCTCGTTCCAGTTGTGAAAAATGCAGATCGCAAAGCGATTTTCGAAGTATCTAATGAAATCAACGAGCTTGCAACAAAAGCACGTGATGGTAAATTGGCTCCAGCTGAAATGAAGGGTGCATCTTGCACAATCACAAACATCGGTTCTGCTGGTGGACAATGGTTTACTCCAGTCATCAACCACCCAGAAGTAGCGATCCTTGGTATTGGCCGTATCGCTGAAAAAGCGGTTGTTCGTGATGGCGAAATCGTTGCAGCTCCAGTCTTAGCTCTTTCCCTAAGCTTTGACCACCGTATGATTGATGGAGCTACTGCGCAAAATGCCCTTAACCACATCAAGCGTTTATTGAATGATCCACAATTAATTTTAATGGAGGCGTAAATTCATGGTAGTAGGAGATTTCCCAATCGAAACAGATACTCTTGTCATCGGTGCAGGTCCTGGTGGATATGTAGCTGCTATTCGTGCTGCACAGCTAGGACAAAAAGTAACAATCGTTGAAAAAGGAACACTTGGCGGCGTATGTCTAAACGTCGGCTGTATCCCTTCAAAAGCATTGATCAATGCTGGACATCGTTTCGAGAATGCAAAGCATTCTGAAGACATGGGTATCAAAGCTGAAAACGTAACAGTTGATTTCACAAAAGTTCAAGAGTGGAAAGCTTCTGTTGTCAACAAATTAACAGGTGGAGTTCAAGGTCTTCTAAAAGGAAATAAAGTAGACATCGTCAAAGGTGAAGCTTATTTCGTAGACAGCAACTCTGTACGTGTCATGGATGAAAATTCAGCGCAGACTTATACATTTAAAAATGCAATTCTTGCAACTGGATCTCGTCCAATCGAATTGCCTACATTTAAATACACAGACCGCGTGATTAACTCAACTGGTGCTTTAGCGCTTAAAGAAGTACCTAAAAAGTTAGTTGTCATCGGTGGTGGATACATCGGTACTGAGCTTGGTACTGCTTATGCGAACTTTGGAACAGAAGTTGTCATCCTTGAAGGTGGAGACGAAATCCTTCCAGGTTTTGAAAAGCAAATGAGCTCATTAGTGAAACGTAACCTGAAGAAAAAAGGAAACGTTGAAATTCACACAAACGCTCTTGCAAAAGGCGTTGAAGAAAAATCTGACGGTGTCACTGTTACTTTCGAAGTAAAAGGTGAAGAAAAAACTGTCGATGCTGACTACGTACTTGTGACTGTTGGTCGTCGTCCAAACACAGATGAGCTTGGTCTTGAGCAAGTTGGTGTTGAATTGACAGACCGCGGAGTTGTCAAAACTGACAAACAATGCCGTACAAGCGTTTCAAACATCTATGCAATTGGTGACATCGTTGATGGACCACCACTTGCACACAAAGCTTCTTACGAAGGTAAAATTGCTGCCGAAGCAATCGCTGGAGAGCCAGCTGAAATTGATTACCTTGGTATTCCTGCTGTTGTATTCTCTGAGCCAGAACTTGCAACTGTTGGATACACTGAAGCAGAAGCAAAAGAAGAAGGAATCGACATTGTTGCAGCGAAATTCCCATTCGCAGCAAACGGACGTGCACTTTCTCTTGATGCAACTGATGGCTTCATGAAAATGATCACTCGTAAAGAGGATGGTCTAGTGATCGGTGCACAAATCGCAGGTGTTGGCGCTTCTGATATGATTTCAGAGCTTAGCCTTGCAATTGAAGCTGGAGTGACAGCTGAAGATATCGCAATGACAATTCACGCTCACCCAACTTTAGGTGAAATCACAATGGAAACGGCTGAAGTAGCAATCGGAAGCCCAATCCATATCGTAAAATAATAAACGTTGAAACCCTCTCCACACGGAGAGGGTTTCAGATTGTTGACAAAGGGCTAAAATGAACTTGATTTTAGCCCTTTGTCTTCTTTTCAGCGTGATAGAAAATCTTTGCAGTCTAGGAAGGACGAGTACTGGCGCGGAGCGAATTTGACATTCGTGAGCACCAGCACGCAGGACTGACAAAGAATGCGAGGGTTTGTCTACCCGCTGAAGCCCTCTCCACACGGAGAGGGGTTTTTTATGTATGTGAAACGTCGCTGAAAAAGAAAAACCCTCATGAGATGAGGGCTTTTTTCATATGGATATATAAGTGCAAAGTCGAACCGTTAATTTGTATTCACTCGATCTAATGCTTGGCATATGGGTGATAAGATATCCTCTTTACTTCGGACATTACCTTCCACCTTCACAATGACTTTTTCATTATTGACAAGTAAAATAGCCGGCAGTTCGTCTACTTCATTTTTCCAGCCTTTACGATCTTCTTTGACAATCATCTTGGACATTTCCTTCGGATATTCATTTTTTAAATCGAGCACTGCGTCATAATAAGGACTTTCTTTATCAAGATTTTCTGCATCAGTAAAAAAGAGAATTCTCGGCTTTTGAATATGACTGACCTGGTCTGTCTGATTCGGTATGATATACGCAAATGAGCATGAACTAAGTACAAAGAGCATAGGGAATATAATGAGAAGGGTCCTCATAAAATTCAATCTATTCACCTCAAAATCCTTTGGGGTTGTACCAACATTTTTAGGAGTTAGTTCCCTGTTAGTCACTCTAGTGTATCACGTCCTTTTTGACAATTTTCGATTGTTACTCAATTGTTACAGAATTGATATGAAGCAAAATACATTTGAAACGTTTCCTCAATATGATGAGAAAAAAGCATATATTTATAAAAAATAATTAAATGTGTCATACAATTAACCGTTGACAACTTAAATGTGACATCATATTATAGAGGTATGAAATAGATTAAACGCTTTCAAACTTTGAGTAAAGAAAAGGGGAATGTACGTGGGTACAATTATTTGTCAAGATTGCAATGAAACCATTGATCAATTTGAAAATGAAAAAGTGACAACACTTTATGGAACATGTGGTCACTGTCATTGCTGTGATGAAGCCTCTGAATAAATAAAAAAGCATGCAGCTCCAATTGGGGCTGCATGTTTCTTTTTTATAAAATGGCTTTTTGTTCTTTAATGACACGAATCATATCTAGTGTGGAATCTTCTGGTCCTTGAACAGGAAGACCGATTTCGATATTTTTAAAGATATAGGAGATATTTTCTTCTGTGATGATTTCACCTGGTATAAAAATAGGAATACCAGGCGGATAAACCATGACAAATTCTGCAATGATACGGCCAGCCGCTTCTTTAAATGGAATGACTTCCGTTGTTGCGTAAAAAGCGTCACGCGGTGTCATCGCAAGCGAAGGGATCTCAGGCAGTAACACTTCTGTCACGGCTTGTTTGCCGCCTTGACGTGCAGAGGTTGCCGCAATTTCCTTCATAGCCGTTACAAGCGTATCAATCGTCTCATCACAATCGCCAGGCGTCACGATACATAAAATGTTGTATAGGTCAGAGAGCTCTACTTCAATTCGGTAGCTTTCTCTCAGCCATTTCTCCACATCATGGCCATTCAGTCCAAGGTCTTTAATGGAGATGATTAATTTTGTTGGGTCATAATCGTAAGTAGAAGGTGAACCGAGAATTTCTTGACCAATACAAGTAATACCTTCAATTTCGTTTAAACGAGTTCTTGCTGATTCAGCTAATCGAATGGCTTCATCTGCAAGTGCCTTTCCTTCAGTCGCTAATCGCTTTCTAGCGACATCCAGGGAGGCTAAAAGCAAATAAGAAGTAGACGTAGTTGTCAGCATGCTTAAAATAGATTGTACTCGATCCTTTGAAACAAGCCCTTCTTTTATATTTAAAATCGAGCTTTGGGTGAGAGAGCCGCCAAGTTTATGCACACTTGTTGCTGCCATATCAGCTCCCGCCTGCATCGCAGACAATGGAAGCTCATCGTGAAAATGAATATGCACACCATGTGCCTCATCTACAAGAACAGGTACGTCATACGAATGAGCAATCTCTACAATGGTTTTTAAATCAGCTGAAATGCCAAAATACGTTGGGTTAATCACAAGCAGCCCTTTCGCATCTGGGTGTTTAGTCAGCGCTTTTTTAGCTGACTCTGGCGTGATGCCATGAGAGATGCCAAGCTCTTTGTCAATTTCCGGGTGAATAAAAACAGGTACTGCACCAGAAAATACAATAGCAGACATAATCGACTTATGGACATTACGTGGAACAATAATTTTGTCTCCAGGGCCACAGACGGTCATCACCATTGTCATGATCGCGCCGCTTGTTCCCTGTATAGAGAAAAACGTATGGTCGGCACCAAATGCTTCTGCTGCAAGCTCCTGTGCTTCTTTGATCATTCCTCGAGGCGAATGTAAATCATCAAGAGGTTCTATATTAATAAGGTCAATGCTTAATGCATTGTCTCCAATGAATGCTCTAAATTCAGGGTCCATTCCGGCTCCTTTTTTATGGCCTGGAATGTGAAATTGGACTGGATTAGTTGAAGCGTGTTTTTTTAGTCCAGTGTATAAGGGTGTATCATGTTGTGACAATTGCTTTCCCACCTTCATCGAAATACCTGCTATTATTATCCCAATAACAGCAGATTTCATTGCATAAAACAAAAGAATTATATTATGAACTGATCGGAATGTAAAGCATAAAATCAATCGGATTCTGATCAAACAGATGCTATAATAAAAGTTCAAATAAGAAATGTGGATTAAAGTGAGGGACAAGTAAATGGAATATCAATATCCAATGGACGTCGACTGGACAACTGAAGAAAAGATGGCGGTCATTTCATTTTTTCAAGCCGTTGAAAAAGCCTATGAAACAGGAATTGCGAAACAAGCGTTACTAGAGGCTTATAAACGATTTAAAGAAGTTGTACCATCAAAAGCAGAAGAAAAGACGCATTGTGCGGCGTTTGAAAAGGGAAGTGGGTATTCCCCTTATCGCACAGTAAAAAGTGCAAGAGAGGCTGAAGAAACAGCTATGATACGGATGTAAAAAACGAGCCTATATAGATAGGCTCGTTTTTTATACAGATTCTTTTTGTGTAAAGCGGTATAGATAAGTTACTGTGCGGAAGGCATCTTCAATTTTTGATAAGAATTCTTCATTATTCATTTGAACAACTTCTTCTCTAGGAAGCTGGATGCCGCAAAGGAGTTCGGCCTTTTTGACTGTTTGAACACGTTCAAATAGTGTTCTCAGCTGTTCAGCATCAAGTTCGCTGTGGCGGAGGACGTCCGGTTTCATATGATCCTTAGACCAAACAAAGTCTTGCGGTATTTTCTTTTGGATCGTGTCCAGCTCTTTTTCGAATAATTGCCCATATTCACCTTTTACTGGAGATTCATAAATGAGCGCAAACCATACAAATACATGAGTTTTCCAAAGCCCAATTTGAAAATGAGGGAGCTTTTTATACCCACGCTTACTGTTAGCGAAAGCCACCCAAGTGTCATTTGGCGGGTTGACTGATCTTCTTGCATGTTTTGCCACGTGGACAAACATTTCGTCTCCTGTAATAGAAGAAAGAAGCGGTGCAAAATGTTCACCAAGTGCTTCAAGCTTTGGACGGACTCTCTCTTTTAATACGGCCATACGTTCATCTAAACCGTCTACTGTGAATGTTTCAAAATCTTCATCTCTAAAACGCATTTCACTCATGTTATGCCTCCTGTATCTTTTCGCTGATCATATTTTATCATAGCTTGGGTCAAGCTCAAAAAAAGATGCACTTTAAAGAGAAAGATAGCAGGGATCTTGGTTCGGCGTTTAAAAACATCGATTTTGTGGTACATAACAAATAGGTAAAAACACAATTTTCAGAATGTCGTTGCGGTTATGCGATCGCTTCATACGATATAAGCAAGAACCATTTCTCTTATCGATTGTATTTTTTATCAATGAAAACTGACAAGGAATGAATCATTCTCTGGAAGGGGCGTTGACCAATGAAGCAAATCGTGAAGCATGGGTATAGACAAGAGAAGAAGAATCGCATCGCTGTGTGGAGATTAGAGGTTGATTATGAGCTTTCTACGCTTCATGAAGCCATCGAGCAAAAAGATGATATCCAAGTAGAACGCAGCAAACGAAAGCTTGAGCGCCTAAGAAAAGAATGGGAGCAGCTTCAAGGGTAAAACAAGGTGAGGTAAAAACGAACCAATTCATCGGTTCGTTTTTGTATGAAGCTGCTTTTTTCTTGCTTTTACGTACATAATATCAGTATGCTAATACAAATAGGTACTACATAGAAAAGAGGTTTACAGTCCGATGACAAACTGGGTGGAAATTGACCGACTTGCAAAGCTTTGGGTAAAAGAAGCGGGTAGCCGCATTAAAGAATCCATGCAGGAAGGTCTATCAATTGAAACAAAATCAAATCCAAATGATCTTGTCACAAACATCGATAAAGAAACAGAACGTTTCTTCATTGAAAAGATACAGTCGACATTTTCAGATCATCATATTTTAGGAGAAGAGGGCCAAGGGGAAGAAGTGACCTCTCTTGACGGGATAGTATGGATCATTGATCCAATTGATGGCACCATGAACTTTGTCCATCAAAAACGAAATTTTGCCATTTCAATTGGGATATTTGAACATGGTGTGGGGAAAATCGGTCTTATTTATGACGTCATCCATGACGAGCTCTATCATGCAGTCAAAGGAGAAGGGGCGTATATGAACGATACCTTACTCCCGCCTTTAAAAGATGTCGCCATTGAAAAAGCCATTGTCGGCATTAACCCAACATGGGCGATTGAAAGCCCCCATTTTGACGCTAAGCCGTTTGCCCGTCTCGTACGCGATGTGAGAGGAACAAGAACGATTGGATCAGCTGCACTTGAACTGGCTTATATTGCAAGCGGAAGAAGCGACGCATATGTCACGTTAAGGCTAGCGCCATGGGATTATGCTGCTGGATGTGTGTTGCTTGATGAGGTAGGCGCTGTTTACTCGAATATTCACGGAGAACGCTTAACGTTTCTAGAGAAAAATAGCATTGTTGCCGGAAATCGATCCGTCTGTGAGAAAATCTTGCATGATTACATAAAAGGAAGCGGAAATAAAAAATAAACAACATCACTTCATGAGAATGAAGTGATTTTTTGTTTTTCCTGAAACTTTTTGGTAAGGCAGATGTCTAAACGAATGAGGCCTTAATTTGATGTAAAGGATTGTGTAGCAATGTTTGATTTGTTTAGTGATTTATCCCTCCATTTTGAAAGGTTTTTTATTTTAAATGAGTACAGTATCCACATGATTCAATGGTGTGTGCTTGGACTATTTGTCCTTTTCATTACACTTCCCATATGGAAAGAAAAGAAGAGTAGTTATGTATTTTATGCTGGAATCGTATTAAGAGTAGTTCTGCTAGGGAGTATGACACTTGAGATGATCCACCAAGTGCTAGCTAGACAGTATACGATCGAAACATTTGAAGTGCTGACAGATTTCATGCAATTTCTCATCTATGGATATGTCTTGCTTGCATCACTTTTCTATGTGATTTCTCTTCCTTATTTAAAAAATAGGGGCATGTTTTTTGCGTTTGATTTATCTGTGTTACTTCTGCCCTTATGTCAAACGATATTTATTGTGTTAGTTGAAAGCAAAAAGTTCTTTCTCAGCGGTGATACGGAGCTGATATGGAGAGATTTGATCATCATTTTGCTTATGATTGGCTTTGCCGCTTTGGTACTTCACCTATTCTTTCGTTTGTTTTGGCACCAGAAGTGGAAAGAATTGCTGTTTTTCTATGGCTTGATTTTCACTGCGCTGCTGTATATTTTTTATCCTTCTATTTCGAAGTATGAGCTGCAATCTTCGTTTAAGTCCATAGTGATTTTAGTGGCGGCCGCAGGAAGCTTTATGACATTACATTTGTTATGTGCGTTAATACAAAACAAGGTAAAGTTGAGACAGTGGGGTGCTGGGGGGATTGTCGTCTTTTTTACGCTAATGCTGAACCCGATCCTAAATCTCCCACATATCATGTTTCAATTTACTAAAACGGAACTGACAGATACTTTCTCAGAAGAATATCGACCTTTATCTGAAGCAAGTGCGAAAGCATTCGCTTTAAAGTTTGTACCAGCGGACACTTCATTATATTCAACGACTATTAAGCAGCCGATCTCTGATAACTACGTGTTTGCAGCCGATCAGTATGAAGTGAATGTTTCTGCGTTTACAGGTGAATTAAACAGCTATTTTTATCATGGTCGCGCAAAGGGTCAGCATTTGACCGATAAAGAATATAGGGAAAAAACCATTGAATTTTTTGAAAGAAGCGGCCGATCCGTTGATCTAGACCGCATTCATATCGTCGTCGAAAAAGAAGACGGGGAGAAAAGCGTTCTTCTTTTGCCAAAAATGTCTCAGAATAAAGATGAGAGCCTAGCGTTTGCCACATGGAAAAAAGAGACGCTTCGACAAGCGCAATATGGGAACGCCATCTTTCAATTAAAGGATATAGACGGGATCAATTTAACAAACAAAGAAATGAAAACGAAAATAAATCGTATCTATAAAAAACTAAATTTACAGCCAACAGATTATCAGATTACAGACGTTGATGGCTTTTATTTTCAGTGGCAGCATGAAGTGGAGGTAAAGACAGCCGATCATTCTACATTTGTGTTTAATGGTTCAACGAAAGAATTGCTAAAAATACAGCTATCAAAAGCGATTCTTCAACAGAAAAAAGGAAATATCAGTGACGAAGATTTGTTGGAAATGATAGGGGAACAGTCAAAAGACGTGAAGACAGAAACAGGATCTCGTGAACACAAACAATATACTTTTCACGGGTCATCCCATTTACTTCATGTGACGAGAGATGCTGATGGAATTGCGTTGAATTGGCAATCAGACTCTTCTTTACCGCATACGGTATCGAATCAAGAACGTGATGAAGTCTATCAGCAAATCCTCAAAAAGTATGAACCTTATGCCATCTATAAAAAACAAATCAAGCCGGTGAGAATGATCGACAAAGAGGGGGAAAAGAGCATTTCGTGGTTTGTGATCATTCAAACTTTCGGATCGAATGAGCGGAAAATATATGAAGTAAATGGACGAACAAAAGAGGTGCAACGTTTTGACAGATAAAGAAAAACAAGCCATCTTTCAAGACTTATATGAATTGTATCAGGAAGGGGAGCTTGGAGAAGAGGCTTCTAACTGGATGATGGCGCATGAAAAGCAGTTTCAGCATTCTTTTAAGGGAAACGAGTTTACTCCTGCCCACACTGAGGATCAGAGCGATTATCTCGAATTAAAACGCATGAAGTGGTTTATTTCTTCGTTATACTTCTTTTTTATCGTATTATCAATTTGGATGACTGTGTGGTTTTATTTTTGATGTCTAGACCGACCAATCAAATTGAAAAAATATATGAAGAATATTTTCAGGAAATCACCAAATATTTATATCGCAGAACGGGAAATGTCGAAACAGCCAAGGACCTTGCGCAGGATGTATTTATCAAGGCACTGCATGGGTTATCCTCTTTTAAAGGACATTCAAGCATTAAAACATGGCTTTACACCATTGCTTATCATACATTTGTCAACGACTATCGCCGAAAAATAAAACGAACTTTTACGGATGTAGAAAATGCTGATTTTTTAGAGCAACAGATATTCATGACACCTGAAGACCATTTAGAAACTCAAGCTGATATTCAAAGGCTGTGGAGCCAGATCAATCAATTGAAGGATTCTTCCCGAGAAGTCCTCATTTTAAGAGATATTCAGGAATTATCGTATGAAGAAGTAGCGGAAATTTTGAATTGGACTTTACCTAAAGTAAAGACAACCCTTCATCGAGCAAGATTAGAGCTGAAACGAAAGCTACATTGTGAGGAGTTCAACAAATGAGCTGTTATTTGATTGAAGAACTATTACCACTTTATATAGAAGGGGACACGAGTGAAGAAACAAATCAATTAGTGAATGAGCACTTACGTTCATGCAAAAAATGCCTTCATCTATATGAAGAAATGAAAGAACCAGTCTCTATTGCAAAGTCAACAGATTTCATACCGTTCATAGATGAAAAAGAAGAAAAAAGAAAGTTTGAAAAGCGCTACTATGGAAAACTGTTATTAAGGGCAAGTATCGTTTTTAGTATCGTCTATCTCATCATGCTCTTGATCTATTGGATATAAGAAAGAACCCCCATCTGGATGAACCGGATGGGGGTTTTTTGAGCTTAGTTCAATTTTTCTTTAGCAATTTGAACTGCATCATAGAACGTTTTTAATTGCTCTTGAGGAATTTTCTTAAGCAATTGGTTGAAAACAAGTAATTCAGTAGAGCTGAATCCAAGACCTTTAGCGATTTTAGAATCAATTACAACGTTTCCTTTTTTGTCTAGAACAAGTGCATCACCAGCAAGATCAGCAATTCTGATCACTGATTTGAAAAGCTTTTCGAATTTAGTTGCTTCTTCTTTAGTAAGACCAAGTTCAACAGCTTTTTCTGCATCAAAAACTAATTTTCCTTTTTCGTTTTTAGTGATGCTTTCACTGAAAACGATTGTAAGAACAGCTGCGCGATCTAAGAATTTCTCAGCAGTCGCCGCTTCTTCTTCAGTCAGACCGAGCTCAACAGCTTTTTTCACATCAAATGTGTAGTTGTTGTCTTCCTCAACAAATGAATTGATGAGAATGCTGATAACACGCTCGTTTTTCTCCAATAAATCTTTAATAATTTGTTGCTGCTCAAAAGGAATCCCTTTGAAAGTTGCAGCACTTGCTTGCCCAGGAGCTACTGTTGTGAAAGTAAAAATGATAGCTAAAGCGAAAAATACAACAGAGCTGAGCGATTTGCTCAAAAACTTCTTCATGCTTCTTTTCTCTCCCTTTTCTGTTAAATTTTGTTGCAAGAACAGCATACCATGAGAAACTTTGTGGAAGAATAGGAAAAATGTAACTTTGTGTTTGATTTTGGAGAACTATAAAAGTTCTTGTCGAAAAATGGAGGAGTTCAGATTGCTTAGATTTGCCAACACTATATGAAATTTTTAGTTGAATCATTAGTGTTACATAGGTGGTTGGTCTTGTTTTTACCCAAAATAAAAGCCTTCTACATGTAAAATGTAAAAGGCTTTTCATAAATTTTATGATTGCACGTTTAATTTTCGTTTTAATGTAAATCCTGTACCCATGAAAATCATGGCGAACACAATACTTAAGCATGTTCCCAGTATGCTTTTTTCTGCAACAGACACTCCAATAAACGCCATACTGACGACGGCAAGTAATGCACATAATAATAGAAGCCATTTGATTTGTTTCATTTGTCTCCATCCCTTTTTTTAGAGTTAATATAAGTTTACAGAAAAACGATCGGCATTTAAAGGGGATTGTGATATAATATGAAAGTTATCTAATTATTTTAGGAGATGAAAATGTGAAACTTCGAAAAGACCTTCGCAACATCGCAATTATTGCCCACGTTGACCATGGTAAAACGACGCTTGTTGACCAATTGCTCCATCAAGCTGGTACTTTCCGTGCGAATGAAAATATCGCTGAGAGAGCCATGGATTCAAATGATTTAGAGCGAGAGCGCGGTATTACGATCTTAGCTAAAAATACTGCGATCCATTATAAAGATACACGCATTAATATTTTAGATACACCAGGACACGCCGATTTCGGTGGTGAAGTTGAGCGTATCATGAAAATGGTAGATGGTGTACTTCTCGTTGTGGATGCATATGAAGGTTGTATGCCTCAAACACGATTCGTGCTAAAAAAAGCACTTGAGCAAAACTTAACACCAATTGTTGTTGTCAATAAAATTGACCGTGACTTTGCTCGTCCAGCTGAAGTAGTTGATGAAGTCATTGACTTGTTCATTGAATTGGATGCAACAGAAGAACAGCTTGAATTCCCAGTTGTATATGCATCAGCAATCAATGGTACAGCAAGTAACGATGCTAGTAAGCAAGATGAAAACATGGAATCGTTGTTTGAAGCGATTGTCAACCATATCCCATGCCCAGTCGACAACCATGAAGAGCCGCTTCAATTCCAAGTGGCGCTACTTGATTACAATGATTATGTTGGAAGAATTGGAATTGGCCGTGTATTTAGAGGAACGATGCAAGTAGGACAGCAAGTTGCTCTAATGAAAGTGGATGGCAGTGTAAAACAATTCCGCGTGACGAAGATTTTTGGTTTCCAAGGGTTAAAACGAGTGGAAATCAATGAAGCGAAAGCTGGAGATCTTGTCGCAGTATCTGGTATGGAAGACATCAACGTAGGAGAAACAGTCTGCCCGGTAGAACACCAAGAGGCTTTGCCGATCCTTCGTATTGATGAGCCGACACTTCAAATGACATTTGTTGTGAATAACAGCCCATTTGCAGGCCGTGAAGGAAAGTACGTGACATCACGTAAAATTGAAGAGCGTTTAGAACAGCAGCTTCAAACAGACGTAAGTCTTCGTGTAGATCCAACGGATTCACCTGATGCTTGGGTCGTATCAGGACGCGGTGAGCTTCACTTATCAATTCTGATTGAGAATATGAGACGTGAAGGATTTGAACTGCAAGTATCGAAGCCAGAAGTTATTGTAAAAGAAGTAGATGGTGTTCGATGTGAGCCTGTAGAGCGTGTTCAAATTGATGTACCTGAAGAGCATACTGGCTCTGTTATGGAATCAATGGGTGCAAGAAAAGGTGAAATGATTGACATGATCAATAATGGTAATGGTCAAGTTCGCCTGATCTTTACAGTTCCATCACGTGGTTTAATCGGATATACAACTGAATTTCTTTCATTAACTCGTGGTTTTGGTATTTTGAACCATACGTTTGACAGCTACCAGCCGATGCAGTCTGGTCAAGTTGGCGGACGCCGTCAAGGTGTACTTGTTTCAATGGAAACAGGTAAAGCAACTGCTTACGGAATCCAAGGCGTTGAAGAGCGCGGTGTGATTTTCGTTGAGCCGGGTGTTGAAGTATACCAAGGAATGATTGTTGGTGAGCATAACCGTGAAAACGATCTTGTTGTCAACGTGAGCCGTATGAAACAACAAACAAACGTACGTTCAGCGACAAAAGATCAAACGGTTAGTATGAAAAAACCACGTATTATGTCACTTGAGGAATCTCTTGAGTACTTAAATGAAGACGAATACTGTGAGGTTACACCGGAATCGATCCGTTTAAGAAAGAAAATTTTAGATAAAAACGAACGTGAGAAAGCTGCGAAGAAGAAAAAGCTAGCAGGATTATCTTAATTCCATGAAGAATTAAAAAGATAGAACCCTGAAAGATAAGGGGAGGGAATCTTTTTGAATGATCAGGAAGTAAGTGAGAATCTATCCTTTTTCGCGATGCTGTTTCGTGTCGATGAAAATCCGCAAACAGGGATGTGGCTCCTATATGGCACCATCCTTGTTTTAGCGATTGTTGTTTTTAAACTCGGCTTTGCTAGACGTTTACCGATTTTAAAAGCACTTGTCATTTATTTGTTTTTGATTTTTGGTTGCACGTTTCTCACATTTCTAGGTATCTTCTTGCCAGTCGCAGAAGGCCTGGTTGTGGCAGCTGTCATTTTGATTATTTATAAAATACGACTGCATCGTGCGAAAAAAGAAGGAACAGTGAGTACGTAAAAAAGACCTGAACTTGTGTCAGGTCTTTTTTATGTCTTCTGTTCTTTTTTTCCTTTTTTCTTCTTTTTCTCTTTCGTCGCAGGATCTTGATAAAGAGAGAATCTGCCAGTTTTGATGCGTGCCTCTGTCTTTACTTTAATTCTTTCTTGGCAGTCATCGCACATATATGTATGAATCGGTCGATTTCTTAACCGTTTAGCAACAAGTGTATCATCATTAATGGTTTCAAGCTTTTCACATAATGAGCACTTCACTCTCATCATTTTCACCTCACTTTGGTCATGCCTTCATTATAGCATGTTTTTTGAGCCACTTAAAATCAGTATAAAAAAGGCTTATATCACAAGAGATATAAGCCGCAGCGTGTAGACAAACCCTCACATTCGGTGTCAGTCCTGCGCTTCGGTGCTCACGAATGTCATATTCGCTCCGCGCCGATGCTCGTCCTTCCTAGGGCTGCAAAGGTTTTCTATCACGCTGAAAAGAAGGCAAAGAGCTAAAATAAAGTTCATTTTAGCCCTTTGTCAATAATCTGAGGCTATATCACAAGAGATATAAGCCGTTCTCATTATTTCTTCTGATTCATATGATGGTTTGATTGATCGTTTTGGTTTTTTTCTAATTGCTTTTGATCTTGTTGTTTGAGCTGATGATTCGGATCATTCGTTGGATCTGTTTCGTTACGGTCGATTTCATTTCGAGGCATTTCTGGCATAACACGTCCCACAATGGCTGCTAGTTCATCCATAATTCCGCTTACTGGCCTGCCTGCTTGTATTTCTTTACCCATTTCCTTTAAACGGCTCACTGTATCTGGATCAGCGACGACAACAGCATTCGCACCTTCTGGGTCATTTTTCAGAGCTTTGGCGACTGAATATTTAATGGTTTCAACTTTGCTTCTATCTAAATCATCTTTTACATCAATGCCAACGACAGCGTACTTGCCGATGACGATCGCTGTTGCGTCATTTACATCTGCTACATGCTCAGTCACATTCACTAGGTGTTTTGCCACATCTGTTGATGGGCGGGCTTTGTCAGTGTTTTTCTTGGATGAGTCTGATACTCTTACTAAATGCTTGTTTCCGTCTTGATGTTCTTGTGCCAAAGGCTTCTCTTGATGTTGGCAAGCGCCTAATAAAAGAATGGTTTGAACCATGAATAACGTCAAAAATAGTCGCATGTGTATTCCCTCCTTCACAAACTGCATGATTTATTTTATTGTTGAATTAACCTTCTAACTTTATTCATGAAAACATATATTTTAACAATCGTTTTTGGAAAGACAAGGATGAATGAAACCCCGATCAGGAGGCGAAGGACCTGAGTAAAATTTATGTATTAGACACAAATGTGTTATTACAGGATCCGAATTCAATCTTTTCATTTGAAGACAACGAGGTTGTGATTCCGGCCGTAGTGTTAGAAGAAGTAGACTCGAAAAAAAGATATATGGACGAGGTTGGGCAAAACGCACGACGTGTCTCACGTTTAATCGACGGGTTGAGATCGAAAGGGAAACTGCATGAAAAAATTACGCTGGAGTCAAAAGGAACGCTGCGTATTGAGCTGAATCATCGCTCTTTCCATGAACTTCAAGAAATTTTCATCGAAAAAACAAACGATAACCGGATTTTGGCTGTTGCGAAGAATTTGAGCTTAGAGGAAGAAACAAAACCGGATGGCCGGCCTGTCATTTTGGTCAGCAAAGATGTCCTAGTGCGAGTAAAGGCGGATGCCATTGGTCTGCAAGCAGAGGATTTCTTAAGCGATCGTGTGCTGCAAAATGAAGACATTGATAACGGCTATCACGAGCTCTATATTCCGACTGAGCAGCTGAATACATTTTATAAGCAAAATCAGTTACCAATAAAAGACGTCACCCAAACGCCATTAAACCCTCATCAATTTGTTATTATGAAGGGAAATGAGGGTGGTTCTGCTTTGGGGATGCTTGATCAAAAAGCAGAGCATGTAAAACGGCTTATTTATGACCAAGAACATATTTGGGGAATTCGCCCAAAAAATGTCCAGCAAACGATGGCGCTTGAGTTACTTTTACGCCGCGATATTCCGCTTGTGACACTTATCGGAAAAGCGGGAACAGGAAAGACACTGCTTGCACTTGCTGCTGGATTAATGCAGACAGAGGACCTCGGCATGTTTAAAAAGCTCATCGTGGCCCGCTCCATTGTTCCTGTCGGTAAGGACTTAGGGTATTTGCCAGGCGAAAAAGAAGAGAAGCTCAGACCGTGGATGCAGCCGATCTATGACAACCTAGAATTTTTATTTAACACAAAAAAACCTGGTGAACTCGATGCGATACTAGCGGGCATCGGTTCAATTCAAGTGGAAGCTTTAACGTATATTCGCGGGAGAAGTATCCCTGATCAATTTATCATTATCGATGAGGCGCAAAACTTAACAAAACACGAAGTAAAAACATTATTAACGCGGGTTGGTGAGGGAAGTAAAATTGTGCTGATGGGAGACCCAGAGCAGATTGATCACCCTTATTTAGACAGCTTAAATAATGGGCTCACATATGTCATTGAGCGTTTCAAAGGGCAGCAAATATCTGGACATGTCAAGCTTGTCAAAGGAGAAAGGTCTGGACTTGCACAGCTTGCAGCTGATTTATTATAGTCCAGACCCGCTATCTTATGTAATGATTAACTCTTTGACGCCTTTAATCGGCTGAGTGATGTTGGACTGATCCTCGAAATAAACGTGGATTGGTCCTTCTTCTGTTATAGGTTTTCCATTTTGGCTGAAATGGGCAATGCTATCCATCGCCTTAGAGAGCGGAACAGCAATTGTTTCTGTTTCTGTGACAAATTCACACGTCTCCGCTTGTTCGAGCGGTTCTGCATTTTTTATCATGTCGCCAAGTTTCATCCCGAAGCTGCCTGTGACAAGTCTTTCTTTTTCGTACTTTTTCTCTGTTTTTAATGTGGGTGGAAGTGTTTGACCTTCTCTTATGACCCGCTCTTGATCAAGCTCCTGATCTAGCTGCTGCTCTTCGTTTGCTGCACTTTTCTCAAAAAATGAATCCATTAAAAATTTACGGTCATCAAAAATCCATACACTCGGATCAATGGTGATCTTGTATTGTACGTTCCCCTTGATTTGAATAATGCTCATGTTCAAGACAACCCCTTTCCAACATAAATTATAGAAGTTTTCGCCCGCTTTGTCACTTTCATAAACATGCACCTCCTTGTACAAACTACGATTAGACGAAAAATAGGGAGGATTTTGGGCATGGCATGTCGTGACAATGAAGAGCTTCAGCGATTTGTAGAAGAGGCAAAAAAGGTGGCCAAAAATGGAAAGGTAGCATCCTATATTCCGGCACTCGGTAAAGCGGATCAATCGGATTTATCTGTCGCTGTTTATCATGTGAGTAATACGTGCCACTCAGCAGGAAATGTTGATAAACGATTCACCCTGCAAAGTATTTCAAAAGTATTAGCACTGGCGCTCGTGCTCTCAGAAGAAGGACCGAAAAAAGTGTTTCAATATGTTGGACAAGAACCGACTGGCGACCCGTTTAATTCGATGATTAAACTAGAGACAGCAAGCCCAAATAAGCCGCTTAACCCAATGATTAATGCAGGAGCGCTTGCCGTTACAAGTTTAATAAGAGGGGCAACGCCGCAAGATCAGCTGAACCGGCTGCTTGGTTTTATTAGAGAGCTTGCCAATGACACCACCATTACATATTGCAAAGAAACCGCTGCATCCGAATTTGAAACATCAATGATTAACCGCGCAATGTGCTATTATATGAAGCAATATCATATTATTAAAGGGAATGTAGAAGAGGTGATGGATGTCTATACGAAGCAGTGCGCCGTCATGATGAATAGCCTGGATTTGGCGAAGATCGCATGTGTTTTTTCATTAGATGGCAGGCATCCAGAGACAGGAAAGCAAATCCTTTCGAAAGATGTCGCTAGAATTTGTAAAACGTTTATGGTTACATGCGGTATGTACAATGCGAGCGGGGAATTTGCGATCAATATCGGAATCCCTGCTAAAAGTGGTGTTTCAGGCGGAATTATGGGGGCGGCGCCATACGACTTTGGGATAGGTATATTCGGACCTGCTTTGGATGAAAAAGGGAATAGTATTGCGGGTATTAAGCTGCTTGAGCTCATGAGTGAAAAATATGAGATGAGTATCTTTTAATAACGAATGGCTTCTTTTTATTTTTACAGAGCGAACTGTACAAATCCGCTTGCAATTTTGGGCGTTTCGCTTTATGATAAATAGAAGAATTAGGTACTCGCCTGGGGAACGGAGGGATACTTTTGGCGTCAGAAATTTTAGTCGATCATCGGCAAAAAGCACTGGCTTTATTAAAATTGGATGCAGATAAAATTTTAAAATTGATCCAAGTGCAAATGGACAACTTAACGATGCCGCAATGTCCTCTTTATGAAGAGGTTTTAGATACTCAAATGTTCGGATTATCGAGAGAAATTGATTTCGCTGTCCGGCTTGGATTAGTTGATCAACATGAAGGCAAAAAACTACTCGATAAACTTGAGAGAGAACTATCCGCACTTCATGATGCGTTCACAAAAAAATAATGATTGAAAACTCAAACTTCCACAACATAAGTTTGAGTTTTTTTGTCCGCCTTTTTATTTTGATTGATGCCAAACGGACTTGATTGTCTCATGAAAGACGAACAATATAAAGAGGTAAAACGGGATCAAACGGAGAAAATGTAGTAGAATAAGAACAGCTAAGAGAAGAGAATATCAAGCAGTAGAAATAGACGTTAGGAAGAGGATTATATGTTAAAGAGAATGCTAAAATCGTATGACTACTCATTATTGTTCGCCATTATATTAATTAGCGCATTCGGCTTGGTGATGGTGTATAGCTCAAGTATGATTACATCTGTGATCAGATATGATGCTGCGCCAGATAATTTTTTCAAGAAACAGCTTTTATTTATGATTGTCGGGGCGGTCATCTTGATGTTTACAGCCCTCATTCCGTATCAGCTGCTCTTAAATAAAAGATTCCAAATTGTCATGCTTTTGCTATCTGTGTTTTCTCTCATTTATGTGTACTTTGGCGGTCACATTGCAGGGAATGCTAGAAGCTGGATCAAATTTGGGCCTTTTAGTCTTCAGCCAGCGGAATTCGTGAAGATCGTTGTCATCATTTATCTTGCTGCTGTCTATGCAAAGAAGCAGCATTATATTGACCATATTTTAAGAGGGGTTACACCTCCAATTGTGGTTGTCTCCATCCTATGCGGATTTATTATTTTGCAGCCAGACTATGGGACAGCTTTTATCATTGGTATGATTGCCCTTGCGATGATTTTATGCTCAGGGTTTAGCGGTAAAACGCTGGCCAAGCTGCTCGCTTTATTTAGTGCGGTGATGGTTGTTGTGACACCGTTTATTATTCTTTTTTGGGATAAAATTTTCACGCAGAATCGTCTTGGACGTTTTGAGAGTTTCCAAGATCCATTTAAAGACGCAGGCGCTTCTGGGCATCAATTGATTAATTCATATTATGCGATTGGATCAGGCGGCTTTTTTGGGCTTGGTCTTGGAGAGAGTGTACAAAAGTATGGATACCTTCCAGAACCGCATACAGATTTTATCATGGCAATTATCTCGGAAGAGCTTGGTTTTTTCGGTGTATTTTTTGTCCTTGCTCTCCTTGGCTTTATTGTCGTGAAAGGTTTTTACATTGCGAGAAAGTGTGAAGATCCGTTTGGAAGTTTGCTTGCAATAGGAATTTCTTCAATGATTGCCATCCAAACGTGTATTAATTTGGGCGGTGTTTCAGGTCTCATTCCGATCACTGGGGTCACACTTCCGTTTATCAGCTACGGGGGATCCTCTATCATTTTACTGAGTGGATGTATGGGAATATTGCTGAATATCAGCATGTTCACTGAATATAAAGAGCGTTATAAAAAGAAAAAATCAATCAGCAAACCATCGATTCAAAAAAATGGATTGCAGAAAACTTTGAATCTTTAGAAAACAAAAGTGTACAGTTTTCATTTCTTCCTTTATTATAGAGTACATATAAAATTTTAAGGGATATGGAGGAGTGAGAATGTCACAGAGAACAATTCAAAAGGTTCTAGTTGCAAACAGAGGGGAAATCGCTATCAGAGTCTTTAGGGCCTGTACGGAGCTCAACTTACGTACAGTGGCCATTTACTCCAAAGAAGACTCGGGCTCTTATCATCGCTATAAAGCCGATGAAGCATATCTAGTTGGAGAAGGTAAAAAGCCGATTGATGCCTACCTTGATATCGAGGGGATCATCGAAATTGCAAAACGAAATGACGTGGATGCGATTCATCCAGGATACGGATTTTTATCTGAAAACATTCATTTTGCAAGACGATGCGAAGAGGAAGGCATCCAATTCATCGGCCCAACTTCTCAACATTTAGATATGTTTGGAGATAAAGTAAAAGCGAGAGATGAAGCGAAAAAAGCTGGAATTCCAGTCATTCCAGGAAGTGACGGGCCAGTTGATTCGGTCGAAGAAGTCGAAAAATTCGGTGAAGAATACGGTTACCCGTTTATTATTAAAGCTTCACTTGGAGGCGGCGGCCGAGGTATGCGGATTGTCAGATCAAAAGAGGAGCTGAACGAAGCCTATGACCGTGCAAAGTCAGAGGCGAAAGCGGCTTTTGGAAATGACGAAGTATACGTTGAAAAGCTGATTGAAAATCCGAAACATATTGAAGTGCAGGTGATTGGAGACAATCACGGCAATATCATTCATTTATATGAGCGTGACTGCTCTGTTCAAAGGCGTCATCAAAAAGTCATTGAGGTTGCACCAAGTGTGTCCCTTTCAGATCAATTGCGTGAAGACATCTGTGAAGCGGCTGTTCAGCTGGCCCAGAATGTATCGTATATCAATGCAGGGACTGTAGAATTCCTAGTGGCAAATGGTGAGTTTTATTTTATTGAAGTCAATCCTAGGGTCCAAGTGGAACACACGATCACAGAAATGATCACAGGTGTCGATATCGTCCAAACCCAAATTCTTGTCGCAAAAGGACATGACCTCCACAGCAAAGAAGTCGGGATACCAAAACAAGAAGATATCTTTACACATGGATTCGCCATTCAATCAAGGGTCACAACAGAAGATCCTTTGAATGACTTCATGCCAGATACAGGAAAAATCATGGCTTACCGTTCAGGCGGTGGTTTTGGAGTACGTCTTGATACAGGAAACAGCTTCCAAGGTGCGGTGATTACACCTTATTACGATTCACTGTTGGTCAAGCTGTCTACTTGGGCACTTACATTCGATCAAGCTGCGGCTAAAATGGTCCGAAATTTACAAGAATTCAGGATTCGTGGCATTAAAACAAATATCCCGTTTCTTGAAAACGTTGCAAAGCACGAGAAGTTTCTAAGAGGGGAATATGATACATCGTTTATTGATTCAACACCAGAGCTATTTAACTTCCCTAAGCAAAAAGACCGCGGAACGAAAATGCTTACTTATATTGGTAACGTTACCATTAATGGGTTCCCTGGTATTTCGGAAAATAAGAAGCCTCATTTTGATCAACCAAATGTGCCGAAACTTGCTGTCCATGAAACGATTCCTTCTGGAACAAAACAATTGTTAGACAAGCATGGACCTGAGGGGCTCGCCAATTGGGTGAAAGAGCAAAGCAGTGTACTTTTAACGGATACAACTTTTAGAGACGCACATCAATCCCTGCTTGCAACACGCTTTAGAACACACGACTTAAAGAAAGTTGCGCAGCCAACAGCAGGTTTATGGCCAGAGTTATTCAGTATGGAAATGTGGGGCGGCGCTACATTTGATGTGGCATATCGTTTCTTGAAAGAAGATCCTTGGGAAAGATTGAAAGAGCTTCGTCAAGAAGTGCCAAACACTTTGTTCCAAATGCTATTAAGATCATCAAACGCTGTCGGATATACAAACTATGCGGATAATGTGATTAAAGCATTTGTAAAGGAATCGGCAGAGGCAGGCATTGACGTCTTCCGTATTTTTGACAGCCTAAACTGGGTCAAAGGCATGACGCTTGCCATTGATTCTGTTCGTGAATCAGGCAAAGTGGCAGAGGCAGCGATTTGTTATACAGGTGATATTCTTGATCCATCACGTCCGAAATATGATTTGAAATACTATGTCTCTCTTGCGAAGGAGCTTGAATCCGCAGGCGCTCATATTTTAGGCATTAAAGATATGGCGGGATTATTAAAACCGCAGGCGGCTTATGAACTTGTATCTGCTCTAAAAGACGAGCTCACGATTCCAATCCATCTTCATACACACGATACGAGTGGAAATGGACTCTTCACCTATGCAAGAGCGATTGATGCAGGTGTTGATATTGTTGATGTTGCTGTCAGCTCTATGGCGGGGCTCACATCACAACCAAGTGCGAGCTCATTATATTATGCTTTAGACGGACATGAAAGAAAGCCCGAAATGAATGTTCAAGCGGTTGAACGTCTTTCTCAATATTGGAATTCCGTCAGAAAATATTACCATGAGTTTGAAAGCGGAATGAATTCACCGCATACAGAAATTTATGAGCATGAAATGCCTGGTGGCCAGTATAGTAACCTGCAACAGCAGGCGAAAGGGGTCGGCCTTGGCGACCGCTGGAATGAAGTAAAAGAAATGTACAGACGTGTAAATGACATGTTTGGTGACATTGTGAAAGTGACACCGTCTTCTAAAGTGGTCGGAGATATGGCACTTTATATGGTGCAAAACGATCTGACAGAAGAGGATGTTTATGAAAAAGGAGCAACACTGGATTTCCCAGATTCGGTTGTTGAATTGTTTAAAGGCTATTTAGGACAGCCTCATGGCGGATTCCCAGAAAAATTGCAAAAGCTGATTTTAAAAGGGGAGGAGCCGCTTACTGTCAGACCGGGTGAGAAACTGAAACCAGTGGACTTTGAAGAAATCAAAAAGCAGTTCAAAGAATCACATGATCTGACGTTGACAGAACAAGATGCCATTGCATATGCTTTATACCCGAAAGTCTTTTCTGAATTTGTTCAAACAGCAGAAAGCTATGGAGATATCTCTGTTCTTGACACACCAACCTTCTTCTACGGCATGAGACTTGGTGAAGAAATTGAGGTGGAAATTGAAAAAGGGAAAACCCTCATTGTCAAACTCGTGTCCATTGGAGAACCGAATCCGGACGCTACAAGAGTGCTTTACTTTGAACTGAATGGACAGCCGCGTGAAGTGGTCATTAAGGATGAAAGCATCAAATCCTCCGTTCAAGAAAAAATGAAGGCAGATCGTTCAAATCCAAATCACATTGCCGCATCGATGCCAGGCACTGTGATCAAAGTGCTTGTTGAAAAAGGACAGAAAATTTCTCAAGGTGAGCATTTGATGATCAATGAAGCGATGAAAATGGAAACGACGGTACAAGCACCGTTCTCAGCAGTCGTGGATGAAATTCATGTCACGAATGGAGAAGGGATTCAAACTGGAGATCTGTTGATTGTCTTAAAGCCTGAATAATGAGTGAGACACATCCACTGCGATGTGTCTCAGCGTATAGACAAACCCTTGCATTCTTTGTCAGTCCTGCGTGCTGGTGCTCACGAATGTCACATTCGCTCCGCTCCAGTACTCGTTCTTCCTAGACTTCAAGGGCTTTCTATCACGCTGAAAAGAAGACAAAGGGCTAAAATAAAGAGCATTTTAGCCCTTTGTCAACAATCCAAGACACATCTACTGCGATGTGTCTTTTTGTTGAGCGCATTAAAATGTGCAGCCGCCCGCTAGAGTGATTACACTATAGAATGAGGTGAAGAAAGAGTGGAAATTGTCGTGATTTGGTTTCGCCGAGATATGCGATTGGATGATCATATCGCCTTATCAAAAGCGATCACATATGCAAAAAAACATCAGTACCGATTATTTGCTTTTTATCATCTAGATCCATTTTTTACAGAAATGGAACTGGATTTGAACAACGAACATTTCTTTCAAAACTTGGCCAATTTCGTCAAGGAAGCAAGAGAATCTCACATGTATGTTCATCTCATTCATGATGATATTTTGTCCGCTTTTCAAAAGCTCATGAATGCTTATGACATCAATGCGGTCTTTTTTAATGAGGACGAAGTAGGAAATGGTCAAACACGAGATGAGCAAGTGACCCGTTTCTTAGAAGAAAAGGGCATTCATGTGTCAAAGTGGCAAGATACGCATCTGCATGGGGCGAGAGATATTTTAAAAGTGGATGGTTCTCATTATCAAGTGTTTACTCCATACTACCAAGCGTGGCGGAAGCAGGAGAAGCAGTCTGTGATAAAAGTTGACAAATCATTTCTGAGCAGCAAGCATACGATTTGTGATGAGTCACTTTCTGAAAAGGGAGATGCGAAACTAAGGGACATCATCAAGAAATGTACAAGGAAATTCGATCAGATTGGATCAGACAAAGCGATGAGCACGCTAGGCGGCTTTATTCAAGAAAGATTGACGCATTATCATGAGAAACGAGATATTCCGTCTGTTTTTGGGACGAGCAAGCTGTCTCGGTTTTTAAAAACTGGGTCCATTTCTATTCGCACGATCTTTCATGCGGTCAATGAGGAAGAACTTTTTGAAGATGAGGGCAAGGAAACATTTATGAAAGAGCTAGCGTGGCGTGATTTTTATCATATGATCTTTGCGCATTATCCAGAGATGAAAGAAAAAGAAATCAACTCCTCCTTTCAACACATAAAATGGAATGATGATGAGAGACTTTTTGAAGCTTGGTGTAAAGGACAAACAGGCTTCCCGCTCGTTGATGCTGGGATGAGACAGTTAAATGAAGAAGGCTGGATGCATAACCGTTTGAGAATGGTGACGGCTTCATTCCTGACAAAAGATTACTTCATCGATTGGAGAATGGGCGAAGCGTATTTTGCGAGAAAACTTGTCGACTATGATGAGGCTTCGAATATTGGAGGATTTCAGTGGGCAGCCTCTGTCGGAACGGATGCTGTTCCTTACTTCCGTATTTTTAACCCAACGACCCAGTCGAAACGATTTGACCCAAGCGGAGAATATATTAGAAGGTATGTACCAGAACTAAAGCATGTGAATGAAAAATGGATTCATGAACCGAGTAAAATGCCGATAGATGAGCAAATGAAATCGGGATGTGTGCTGGGGGATATATATCCTCTGCCTACAGTCGATCATCAAGAAAGACGAAAAAAGGCCATTTCGCTATTCGAAGAAGCGAAACAAACATAAAAGAAATCCCCCTTTTCGGATGAAAGGGGGATTGTATGTTTATCTGAAAGGCTCTCTATTTTCATATTTAAACCGGGCAATGAGTAAGCAGAAGTAGCATAGTACCCCAAACAAACAAGAAATAAAGAATGAATGAGCAAGCGCATAACCGAGTGCGAGCTGAGAATAAACAGACATGACACCAGAGATCGCTTGAAGTGTAATCAGAATGGCTGAAATGATCCATCCATAATACAGCTGCTTTTGTTCTTTATAATGTTTAAGGGCATGGAACATCGCAACAAATATCCAAACGAATAAAAGAAGGGCTGCTGCTCGGTGAGACATTTGAACCCATTGATTAAAATACGCTGGAAGTGCGCCGTCTTTTGAACAAAATGGGAAGACAGAGCATGCAAGACTTGATTTTGTATGTCTCACATAGGCGCCCGTATACACCACAATATACGTATATGTGATCAACCCATAAATATGGAACTGCATTCTTTTGCCGATATGAAGCGGCTTCACAAGTTTTGTTTCAGATCTGGTGGCTTCAAACACAAGCAGTGCCAGCAGTAAAACGGAAGCAAAAGAAATCAGTGAAATACCGAAGTGCAGTGCCATGACAAGTGCGTTAGAACCAAACACAACGGCGAGTGCCCCTAACAGCGCTTGAAGCAGTAAGAATATAATGGACATGATGACCAAAAATTTGGTTTCACGGAATACTGGACTGATTTTTTTCCAGCATAAGACCGCCAGTGCCAGTACAAGAATGGTGGAAACTCCTGTTGACATGCGGTGGCTCCATTCGATAATGGAAGCAGGGTTCATTTCTGGAAAGAAACGACCGTGGCAAAGGGGCCATTGTCTGCCGCAGCCAAGACCGGAGCCAGTTTTCGTCACAAGCGCACCGCCAATCAGAACGATCAGCATCACAAATGTTGTGACAACGCTCAATAACCTTAAAGCAAATTTCATCAAATGATTTCACCTTCTCTAAATAACTTCTGATCTAAATGAAAACCTCACATGCTCTCAAGTTTAAGCCAAATGCGTGTTCTGTTGCAATTCATAATGACCAAAGTTCACAAAAAAATGATATGTTAGTTCACAAAGTTTACAGATTTAGAGTGCTTGATCTTTCTTTGACAGTCTGATAGAAATAGAGGAGAGAATATTTCATTTTGCACCGCCTTCTGAAACGCACATCCTAATAAATTCACGAAAAGTTCACAAATAACTTCAAGTTTGTCGTTTATTATTTAATAGGATGTTTTTTTACAGCTCTTTATCTTGTATGATAGAGTTGTAACGATTTTACGTTTTATTCGTTCGTTTGAAGGTTTGGGCAAGGGAGGTTATACACATTGGCAAATTCCAAAACAGCCGCGGAAGCAGCTATTCATGGACAAATAGAAGAAACAACCGCTTTAAAAGATTTTCTTGCTCTTATTAAAATGGGCATCGTCAATTCCAATTTCATTACAACTTTTACTGGAATGTGGCTTGCTTTTTATTTTACAGGTATGAGTTTCCTTGGGAATCTTGATATTGTGCTGTTAACAATGATTGGTTCTTCTCTTATTATTGCCGGTTCATGCGCCATTAATAATGCGTTTGACCGTGATATTGATATACTAATGGAAAGAACAAAAACAAGACCGACGGTGACAGGTAAAGTTCAGCCAGGTCAAGCGTATGCATTTGGTATTCTGCTTGTTGTACTTGGACTGATTATGCTTCTGATGACAACTGTTACATCAGCAGTGATTGGATTTATCGGTGTCTTTACTTATGCAGTTCTATACACGATGTGGTCTAAACGCCATTACACCATTAATACAGTCATTGGGAGTGTATCTGGTGCGGTTCCGCCATTAATTGGCTGGACAGCTGTTACAGGCACCATCGACACAACGGCATGGGTCCTGTTTATGATTATGTTCATCTGGCAAATTCCACATTTCTTATCACTTGCGATTAAGAAAACGGAAGATTACCGCAAAGCAGGTATTCCAATGCTGCCAGTTGTTTACGGCTTTGAAGTCACAAAACGTCAAATCATCATTTGGACAGCATGTCTTCTCCCGCTTCCATTTTTCTTAGGTGGATTAGGATGGCCGATTGTCGCACTTGGCACATTGCTGAACATTGGATGGCTCGTCATTGGTCTTATGGGCTTTAAAATGAAAGATATCATGAAGTGGTCAACACTCATGTTCGTTTATTCATTAAACTACTTAACGATCTTTTTCGTTGCGATGATTATTATTACACTATTCTAGAGTGAAATACACTTTGATCACATCAAAACAATGGCTATATCTTATAACACAACATTTTCTTACAACTATGAAAGCCGCCTGATATTCAGTTCTATTTAGGCGGCTTTCTGTTTATACATAGATGGTATTTTGAGTAAAAAAATCATTTTTTTATGAAAAGAGGAAATGTAAGTGCTTTTATAAGAGGCGGGGGTTATGGATGGGTGAAAGGTGATTTTATAAATAAGAGGTAAAAGCGAAAGGCAAAGGAGATCAAGCAAAAGGGGTTGGGACAAATTATGATAAGAAAATGGCGTGTTTATTCACTGTTTCTCTTACTGACGCTCGTTTTGGCGGGCTGCGGTGAACCATACTTATCAACACTCAAGCCAGTTGGGGAAGTAGCAGATAAACAGTTTTTCCTAACGGTACTGAGTACACTTATTATGGTTCTTGTCGTTATTGTTGTATCGATCATTTTCTTTTACGTCATCATTAAATTCAAACGTTCTAAAGTGGGAGAAGATACGATTCCTAAACAGGTAGAAGGGAACCGTAACCTCGAAATTACGTGGACAGCGATTCCGATACTTCTACTCATTATTCTCGTTGTACCTGTTGTGGCATACACGCTTGAGCTAGGGGATACAAGCGCCATGGATAAGAAAAAACGAGATCCTGAAAAGACACTTGTAGTGAATGTAAGAGCCAGCTTATATTGGTGGGAATTTGAATACCCTGATTATGGGATTGTGACAAGTCAGGAATTGATTGTTCCAACTGATCAAAAGGTTTATTTTAAGCTGAAAGCATCTGATGTGAAACACTCATTCTGGATTCCATCAGCTGGGGGTAAAATTGATACAAATACAGACAACGAGAACAAGTTTTATTTAACATTTGACTCAAAACGAACGAAAGATGCTGGAGAATATTTCTATGGGAAATGTGCAGAGCTTTGCGGTCCATCACATGCTTTAATGGACTTTAAAGTTAAAACGCTTTCTCAAGATGAGTTTTTAGGCTGGACGAAAAAGATGACAGATTATAAGAAGCCTGCATCTACGTCAGATCTAGCCCTTGAGGGTGAAAAACTCTTTAAAGAGAAAAACTGTTTAAGCTGTCATGCGGTAGAGCCTGGAGATGAACGGCCAGAGGCGGCAAGGACTGCACCAAACCTTGCAACCTTCGGAGAGCGGACAAAAGTAGCTGGAATTAAAGACATGAATAAAGAAAATGTCAAAGCATGGCTGAAAGATCCAGAGAGCTTTAAACCAGGTAATAAGATGACAGGGACGTACCCTAAACTAAATGACTCAGAAGCAGATGCACTCTACGAGTATTTAAAAGGTCTTAAAATACAGTAAATGCCTTGAGCAGCTTGAAGTTGCGCACATTCAAAAGGGTATACGATCTATGTGAAGTTTTTGTTAAGAGCTCCCGAATAAGTCTCTACATCCAAGAATAAGTCATCTGTCAGATATAGTCTGTTTTTAGAACGTGAAGATAGACATTGATATGAAAAGGGGCAAATGGGAGATAAGAGGGGGATTTCATGGTGAGTACAATAGCTAAAAAGCGGGGGTTTGGCGCTGTCTTATGGGATTACTTAACGACGGTTGACCACAAAAAAATTGCCATACTATATTTAGTGGCAGGGGGATTTTTCTTTTTAATTGGTGGCCTGGAAGCGATGATTATCCGTATTCAGCTAGCCATCCCTGAAAATGATTTTGTGAGTGCAGGGTTTTACAATGAAGTCATGACGATGCATGGAACAACGATGATTTTCCTTGCAGCAATGCCGCTTTTATTTGCATTAATGAATGCGGTTGTACCCATTCAAATTGGTGCACGTGACGTAGCGTTTCCATTTGTGAATTCACTTGGTTTTTGGCTGTTCTTTTTCGGAGGTATTTTCTTAAACCTTGGATGGTTTATGGGCGGAGCACCTGATGCAGGCTGGACTGCCTATGCGTCGCTCACGCTGAATTCAGAAGGGCACGGCATGGATTTCTATATTTTAGGGTTGCAGATAGCGGGTATTGGTACGCTAATTGCCGGAATCAACTTTCTTGCAACGATTATTAATATGAGAGCGCCAGGTATGACGTATATGAGAATGCCGCTCTTTACCTGGACGACGTTTGTGGCATCTGCACTAATTTTATTCGCATTCCCGCCGCTGACAGCAGGGCTTGCGATGCTGATGCTTGATCGAATGTTTGATACGAGCTTTTTTAATCCAGAGCTCGGAGGAAATACAATCATCTGGGAGCATTTGTTCTGGATTTTTGGACACCCAGAAGTTTATATCTTGATTTTGCCGGCATTTGGGATTTTCTCTGAGATCATTCCAGTGTTTGCAAGAAAAAGATTGTTTGGTTATTCGTCCATGGTGTTTGCGACTGTATTAATTGGTTTCCTTGGATTCATGGTGTGGGCGCATCACATGTTCACAACAGGACTTGGTCCAATTGCCAATGCGATCTTTGCCGTTGCCACAATGGCGATTGCGGTGCCAACTGGAATTAAAGTATTTAACTGGTTGCTCACCATATGGGGCGGTAATGTGAAGTTTACAACGCCGATGCTATATTCAGTTGCGTTCATTCCGTCATTCTTACTTGGCGGTGTAACCGGCGTCATGCTTGCAGCAGCAGCAGCGGATTATCAGTTCCATGACACGTACTTCGTTGTGGCGCATTTCCACTATGTCATTATCGGTGGTGTGGTCTTCGGTATTTTAGCAGGTGTGCATTATTGGTGGCCGAAGATGTTTGGGAAAATACTGAATGAGAAGCTTGGGAAAATTGGCTTTGTGCTGTTTTTCGTCGGTTTCCATTTAACGTTCTTTATCCAGCATTTTCTCGGTCTTTGGGGCATGCCGCGCCGAGTCTTTACATTCTTGCCAGGTCAGGGTCTAGACCTTGGGAACTTGGTGAGTACGATTGGGGCACTGTTCATGTTTGTAGCAGTTGTCATCATGCTGATTAATATCATCTGGACGACAGCAAAAGGGGAGCGTGTATCGGGCGATCCTTGGGGAGATGGAAGAACGCTTGAATGGGCAGTATCTTCACCTCCGCCAGAATATAACTTTAAGCAGCTGCCTCTTGTACGGGGACTTGATCCATTATGGATTGAGAAAATGGATGGTAAAAAAGGAATGACAGCATCTGAACCGCTCGATGATATTCACATGCCGAATAATTCCATCTTGCCTATCATTATCTCATTCGGTCTATTTGTGTCAGCGTTTGGTTTTATGTATCGTCAAGAGCACAGCTGGGGTCTACCGGTGATCTTCATTGGTCTTGGCATCACGTTTGCGACCATGCTCGTTCGCTCTCTTAAAGATGATCATGGATACCATATTCACAAAGAAGATTTGACGGATGACGATGACAAAGGGGTGAAAGCATAATGGAACCACAAAAAATGACAGCGGAAACCTTTCCGGCTTCTCCTGAGAAAGCCACGTTAGAAGGAAAGAATAAGTTCGTCGGGTTCTGGTTGTTTCTTGGGGGAGAAACGGTCCTGTTTGCATCTTTGTTTGCCACTTATTTGGCGCTGAAAAATTCAAATGCAGGCGGCGCAACAACAACTGAAATGTTTGACCTCACACTTGTCTTTATTGCCACAATGCTTCTGTTAACGAGCAGTTTAACGAGTGTGTATGCTATGTATCATATGAAAAACTTTGCCTTTAAAAAAATGCAGCTTTGGCTAGGTGTAACCGTTCTTTTAGGTGCTGGATTTTTAGGGGTAGAAATTTATGAGTTTTATCATTATGTGCATGCGTATGAATTTACCATTACGAGCTCTGCACTTGGCTCTTCCTTCTATACGCTTGTTGGAACACACGGGGCTCACGTCGCATTTGGACTTTGCTGGATCACCGCTCTGATGATTCGGAATATGAGACGCGGTCTAGATTTATACAATGCACCAAAATATTATGTGGCGAGCCTTTATTGGCATTTCATTGATGTTGTGTGGGTCTTCATCTTTACCGTTGTATATTTAATGGGAATGGTGGGATAAGAATGGGAAATAAAAACACAAATCAGTCCAAAGTCGATCTTGTCTATCGGAAAAAGAAAAATGCCGAAGAAATGAAGCATCAGCTCATTTCTTTCGGCTTGATGATTGGTTTAACGTTTGTTGCCTTTTTAACAATCGCCTCTGAAGACGTCGGAAATTGGTTCGCTGTCCCTTTTATTTTACTGCTTGCAGTGATTCAGGTGGCTTTTCAGCTTTATTATTTTATGCACATGAACCAAAAAGGGCATGAAACACCCGCGTTGTTTCTTTACTCAGGTGTGTTTGTCGCGTTTATTACCGTTTTAGCCTTTTTGACCATTATTTGGTGGTAAGCTCGCTTTGCCCTTGAAGGAGGCGCAGCAATGGAAAACTTAGAGATATTTGGATTTCGTGCATTATGGAGTCCTTACTATTTGACATGTATTGTAGTAGCAGCCACTTTTTATCTGCTTCTCGTGACGAAGGGAAAGCACCGTGCGACGGTGAAAGAGAAAACGCTGTTTCTCACGGGGCTTGTGTTGCTTTATGCAGTGAAGGGGAGCCCGATTGATTTAATGGGGCATATTATGTTCAGTGCGCATATGGCGCAAATGGCAGTGCTCTATTTGGTCATCCCGCCGCTTCTTATTACAGGTTTACCTGCGGCGATTTGGGAGCGGATCATTCAAACACGGGGTATTCAGCCGATTTTCCGCTTGTTTTCTAAGCCGTTGATTGCCTTGCTCGGATTTAACGGGTTGTTTTCGCTGTATCATATTCCGCTTGTGTTCGATTTTGTCAAAACAGATCCGTTTTATCACGCATTGATGACGGTTGTCATTTTTATCGCTGCCTTTTTCATGTGGTGGCCGCTTGTCCATAAAGTGCAAAGTCAGCCGCAGATTACGGGCATTTTAAAGCTTGGATATATTATGGCAGATGGGATTTTAATGACACCTGCCTGCGCACTCATTATGTTTAGTGAAGCGCCTATCTATGCCACTTATTCAGATGCCGGCGCATGGATACAAGCACTGCACCTATGCGTACCGAGTGATATGCTTGCTGGTCTTGCGCTTACGGGACCTGACATGTTTCATACATTGCCGCTGCTAGAAGATCAGCAGCTAGGTGCTATTTTGATGAAAATCATTCAAGAGATTGTATACGGATCGATTCTTGCTGTTGTCTTCTTTGACTGGGCGAGAAAAGAAAGAGCGAAAGATGCTGTACCAGATGCGCTCATTCCGAAATATGAATAAATGAAAAGCACAGCCGCAGGGGCTGTGCTTTTTATGCTTCAGCAGTTATCGCTTCTAGTTTTTCTTTTAATTGGTTCAGCGTTTTTTTGCTTGATTGAATAAGAGATTTAGGGAAATCTTCGCCTTCTCCATATTCAACACCATGTGGATAATAGTGTTTTCCAAGTAAAGGTGTCAGCAGCTGGATGTGGGCTTTTTTGGAGCCAACATCTCCCTCAGTGGCGTAGCCAGAGATCCGTAAGTAAAACGTCCCCTCTACCATGTTATACTTCCTGTCGTACGTCACACGCTCATAATCCCATTGATCGGCTCGTACAAATCCTTCACTTTCCATAATGAAATCCAATTTATTTAAGTCAGCTGATACCTTCTCAATCCCCGTACCTTCAAACTTCACCCAAAACCCCTCCTTATAAAAATTCCCTTTACTGACAATCATAGTATGAAAGCGTTAAACTTTCAACTGTGAAAGGTATGTTCTTTTATAAGCTGGTTACAGTAATAAAGAAAATAACGGATGGAGGAATCAACGTGAAAACGAAAAAAATCAAAGATATCATGACGAAAAAAGTAGTGACGTTGCAAAAGGACGACAATGCGTATGAAGCGGCAGTCAAAATGAAAGATGCTGACATTGGTGCCATTCCAGTAGTCGACGGAGATCAGCTTGTTGGTATTGTCACAGACCGCGACCTTGTACTTAGAGGTATTGCTGAGAAAAAGCCGAACTCACAAGAGGTTGGTGCCATCATGACGAAGGAAGTTTTGACAGCTGAAGAAGATGCAACCCTAGAAGAAATTGTCCGGTTGATGTCAGAACATCAGCTCCGCCGTATCCCGGTTGTCAAAAATGGGGCACTCACAGGAATCGTAGCCCTTGGGGATTTATCAGTTGAAGATTTATCAAACGATCGTGCAGGTGATGCTCTGACGGAGATCTCTCAACAAGACCAGGATCATGGCCAAGGATTTCTTCATTAGGAGTGGCATATTTTAAATTCGTGTTAAATAGGCTGTATTGTCGTTGATAAATGGAGCAAGTTTTGTTTAAATGACAGTAGAAGGTACTTTTTGTACCTTGCCAATTTAACGGAGGTGTTTATTTGAAAACTGTGCTGAAAACACTCTTCATCCTCCTGATTATATCTGGAACGTACGTTCTGTTTATTCAATATGGATCTTCACCAGAAAAAGAAAACAGCAATGAGCCGAAGGTGTCTAATGAAGAAACATCTAGCGATAAGCCGATCAACATTCCGAAAAAAGGGCTCATGTCCTTTATGGGGAAGTCTTCAAACGAAGTGCTTAAACAGCTAGGGGAACCAGATCGCATTGATCCTTCCGCATATGATTATGACTGGTGGATATACAATCAATCGAAGAAACACTATATTCAAGTAGGGGTAAAGGACAGTAAAGTGGTGACCTTGTTTGCGACAGGGGATGGGCTGAATGTTGAGCCGTTTAAAATCGGTCAAGCCACAAGTGAAGTGTTTAAAAAAACACAAATCGCTCCTTACATTCATGTAGAGGACGAGGGAAATTCATATCGCTTTGAATTCTCAGAAGATGATATGAATACCAGGCCGACGGTGAAAGTGGGAGATGATGTGTATGTACAGCTCTACATGGATAAGTTTGAAAGCACTCTTTCGAGCATTAGAGCCTTTAACGCAGATACATTTGTCAAACAAAAGCCGTATGAAGTCGTCTATCGAGGCCAATTAATTGAACCTGAGGCGATATCAGGTGAAAAATGGAAGGATATTGAAGCGTCGAGTCAAAAACAAATTTTTGATATGACCAATATTATCCGCCATAAGTACAAACTGCCGACCTTAAAGTGGGACGATGAAACCTCTGAAGTGGCATTCATGCATAGTGAGGACATGAAAGATCATCATTATTTCTCCCATGAATCTAAAAAATACGGCACGCTGAAAGACCGGTTAGAAAGAGGCGAGGTCGCATTTCAGCTTGCGGGGGAAAACATTGCATATAATTATGTTGATGGCCCTGCAGCTGTAGAAGGCTGGCTGAATAGCGAAGGTCACCGGAAGGCATTGTTAAATCAAGATTACACGCACCTTGGCGTTGGTGTGAAAGAAAAGTACTATACACAAAACTTCATTAAGAAAACGTCTTAATCCTCTAAACAGCTGCGCACAGATAGCGGCTGTTTTTTTATGAAAAGGGCTCACCAAAATAGACCCAGATGTATATAGTATAGTAGGCATTTGTATGGGGGGTGAGGATATGACAAATAAGCAAAAGCAAACATCCATTGATGAATTTAAACAGTTCGTCAGACGCCATCCGAAATTAATTCAAGAAGTGCAGACGCAAGAAAAAAGCTGGCAAAGTTTATACGAGAATTGGGTCATGTTTGGTGAGGAAGATGACATGTGGTCTCCTTACCGTCAAACACAAACGGAAGAAGCAAAAGAAGAAAAAGCCACTAAGCAAAGTGAACCGGGAAAAGCAGATTTTATGTCTAAAATGGTTTCTGCAGTGAAAAAAATGGACACTGATCAAATGAATGAACAAATTAATAAAATGAGCCAGTCTATTTCCTCTTTACAAAGCTTACTCGGTCAATTTTCATCAAATGGCTCAAAGAAGGGTTCATCTGGAGGCAGCCAGCACCCATTCTCCTTCAGGAAAGATTAATTGAAAGGGGATGCTTTTGGTGCGGAGAGAAGTACAAGAGTTTGTCATGGCCGAAGAGGATCGAATCAAATTCATCAGGCAGCGCCCACTCTGGTATAGACAGTTAACGCGGCATCCTGAAAATGTCACTTCGTTTGAATTAGATAAAATGAACTTTTACGAAAAAACCATTCCTCATCGTGTAAGCCAGTTGAGCAATAGTGTCCAAATGGCTGAAATGATGATCCAGATGTTCCAAGCAATGCGCAATCAAAATGGAGCCGGGTGAGGCTTTTTTTGAGTTGATTAAGATGTCTATTTCATGAGCATCCTATGAAAGTAGACGAAAGGAGAATCAGAACATGAAATGGATGCTGTCAATATGCGCATTGCTTTTTCTTCTCACCGGATGTCAAAGTCAACATGATCAAGAGCAAGTAACTAGGCAAGAACCAGCAATACCAGTCATGCAGCAGACGCAAAGTGAAATGAAGCAGCAAGGCTTTTTAAAATACAAAGTGCAGGGATCTGTTGTGTATATAGAAAGTACACTTCAAGATTTTCACCTTGAACCTTCACCCTTGAAAAAGGATAAGAAGGCGGGGTATTTTACTGTGTATGTAGACGGGAAACGGGCAGGCAATGAGTATACTGCGGCGTTTGTGGTCAAGCACCTTTCAAAAGGAAAGCATAAAATGACCGTTGTGCTAAATTCTCGTCACCCTGAATATAAGCAGAAAAGAGAGACATGGGATGTATTTGTCACGTAAAAGCATTTTCTGATCCATAGGTTTCGTGGTAAACTATGAATTGGAGGTGCAACATTTATGTATGCGACAATCGAATCTGTGGAGCTCCAAGAGGAAGCAAATCAATTGGCTGCCATGATTCTTCAGTCGGAGGAGGCTGAACATTACCGCAACTGCTTTAAGCGTCTCCAGCAAGACGAAGAAGCCCAACAAATTATTGCCCATTTTACAAAAGTAAAAGAGCAATATGAAGATGTGCAGCGGTTCGGCAAATACCATCCGGACTATAGAACGATCTCAAAAGAAATGCGTGAGGTCAAAAGAAAGCTAGATCTTCACGATACAGTGGTTGATTTCAAAAAAGCAGAAACAGCGATTCAATCCATCTTAGATGAGATTAGTATTGAAATCGGTCAAGCTGTATCAGCATATATTAAAGTTCCAACAGGGAACCCATATTTTGATGGTCTATCATCATGCGGCGGTGGCTGTGGATCAGGAGGCAGCTGTGGCTGTAAAGTATCTTGACGAGACTTGAACGTCTCGTCTTTTACATAATGAACGGAAAGAATTGAAAAGCGGCAGGTGAAAAGATGGATACCAAACGTCAAGGGATGGTCGTTTGGCTGCATTCGTTAAAGCAGTCAAAAGCGCTAAGGAAATTTGGGAATGTTCACTATATTTCAAGGAAAATGAAATATGCAGTGATTTATTGTGATATGAATGATCTTGAGCGCCACATGGCAAAGCTCAGTTCATTGCCATTTGTGAAACGTGTTGAGCCTTCCTATAAACCTTTTATTAAATTAGAGTACGAATCGAAATTGGACAAAGCAAAAGAGTATGACTATAAGGTGGGCTTTTAAAGACACAAAAAAACCCCCGCGGCATCACCCGCGGGGTCCTTCTATTCTTAATGATTCATTAAGGAGAAGGCAAAGGGAGAGGAGAAACCGGAGGAAGAACTTATGGGGAAACGTAAGTCTTCTCCGCGGTTGGCAACAGCACCACATCAGATGCTGTTAACAGTAGTATGACCCTCTCTTTTGTGATCTATACATAGAAAATGAATGGAATTCAGTGCATTGTCCCATGTGGAGTGGATATGGTAAGATAATGTTGAATTTTTTGTCATCAAACAATATTCAATAGATGCAAGCAGAAAAAGTGGTGGAAAAATGAGAGTGATTTCTGGAACAAAAAAAGGCCGCACGCTGAAAGCCGTACCCGGCCAATCAACAAGACCAACAACAGATAAAGTAAAAGAATCCATTTTTAATATGATTGGACCGTATTTTGATGGGGGATGGGCCCTTGATTTATTTGCTGGAAGTGGTGGTTTAGGTATTGAAGCGCTTTCTAGAGGGTTCGATCATTGTATATTTGTGGATCGAGATATGAAGGCGATTCAGACGATTAAAGGCAACTTGAATCAATTGTCGCTGATGGATCAAAGTGAAGTGTTTCGAAATGATGCAAACCGTGCACTCGCTGCTGTAGTGAAGCGAGAAGAATCTTTTCAAGCCATCTTCCTTGATCCGCCGTATAAAGATCAAAAGTTGAAAGCACTTCTTGATACGATTGATGAGCATTCCTTATTAGCAGATGATGGCGTCATTGTGTGTGAGCACGATAAAGATGTGACACTGCCAGAGGAAGCAGGACAGCTACATATCTCAAGGCAGGAAATGTACGGAATGACTGGCATTACGATCTATAGAAAGCGGGGAAATTAAAGCATGGGGAATATAGCCGTTTGTCCGGGTAGCTTCGATCCAGTCACATTGGGCCATTTGGATATTATCAAAAGAGGGGCAAAGATTTTTGATGAAGTATATGTGTGCGTCCTTAATAACTCGTCAAAAAAGCCGCTTTTTACTGTTGAAGAGCGATGTGAACTCATTCGTCAAGCAACAAAGGAGCTACCAAATATCAAAGTGGAATCCTTTCATGGACTGCTCGTTGATTATGCGAAACAAAAAGAGGCGAAAGTCATTTTGCGCGGACTTAGAGCGGTGACGGACTTTGAATACGAGATGCAAGGGACATCAATGAACAAAGTGTTGAATGATGACATTGAAACGTTCTTTATGATGACGAATAATCAATACTCCTTCTTAAGTTCAAGCATTGTTAAAGAAGTAGCGAAGTATCATGGATCAGTCAAAGAGCTTGTACCGCAAGAGGTCGAAGCTGCGCTGAAAGAAAAATTTAATGGATGAGTGCATTGTGCACTCATCCATTTTTTAATTTCTGATAATAGAGCGCAATATACACGATCAGACTGAACAAGGTGATGAGAGGACCAGCAGATACAAGCTGATTCCATAAAACGCTGCTAAACATCACGACTTGCTCGCTTGCTTCAAATGCCCCTGCTGGAAGCGCCATGTCTGCTTTAGAGACATAAAGGGGTTTGAATAACAGAAAGGCAAAGACGGCTGCGTAAATACCGTGAAGCAAACGGGCGAAGAAAAACGGTTTAAAGCGTATATCGGTTGCTGCCAAAATGCCGGCTACCTGAGCTTGAACGGAGAATCCGCTAAATCCTAAAATAAAGCTGACCACAATTGTTTTAGCGAGCAGGGAAACCTCTTGTGATCCTGTGAGCTGACTTCCTAATGTGATTTCAAATAGACCCGCAATCATGGCTAGATCTAATTCTGGCGGAAGATGCATCGTTATCAGTATATAACCGATCCCGATAGAGAGAAGATCTGTTACATGCACAACAGCGAGCATTTGACTAAAGACAGAAAATAAAATGATAAAGCCGCCAATCATAAAGAGCGTTTGAACAGATGACATGACAGCGTCACTTAATATTTGGCCAAGTGGTCTTTTTTCTGCGAGTCTTGCCGTATGAAGAGCGCTGAATGCTTCTCGAATTGGAGGCAATAAAAATCCTTTTCGGCTTCTGAGGTGCGCATCATGACGCGCTTTATATCCACGCATCGTCACCCCAACCGCGAGATTTCCTAAATAATGTGCACAGGCTAACACAATGCCTAAAGCTGGGTGATGAAAAAATCCTACAGCCACTGCTCCAAAAATGAACAAAGGGTTTGAAGAATTGGTAAATGACACAAGGCGTTCTGCTTCAATTCTTGTCAGCTGTCCTTCCTGCCGAAGTCTTGTCGTCAATTTAGCGCCAGAAGGAAAACCAGAGGCCATTCCCATCGCTAGTACAAATCCGCCGACACCAGGCACCCGAAAGATAGGCCGCATAAATGGCTCTAATAATACGCCGACAAATCTGACAATCCCGAAACTGATTAATAGCTCGGACAAAATAAAAAAAGGTAGCAGCGATGGAAAAACCACTTCCCACCACATTGCAAGTCCATTTTTCGATGCTTGCAAAGAGGCTTGTGGATGTGTAATCACAGTGGCTGTTAAAAAGATAAAAAAAGCAGCGATGAACAGAGTGTTCCATTTTTTCATGTAGATGTCGCCCCTTGCCGTTATAATCTATTGGCGAGCTCGTGATTAAAGAAAAAGAGATGCTAGCCGAGCCTGTCTTCTATTACTATACGATGAGAAGGGGCATGTTTAGACCTATAGATTCGTATATATGCATAGAAAGAGGAGGGTGGATTCATGAAACGACCGATTATCGGGCTTGCGCTGGGCTCCGGGGGTGCCAGAGGGATGGCGCATATCGGGGTTTTATCTAGTCTTGAGAAACAAGGAATTCAGGTGGATATGATCGCAGGAAGCAGTATTGGTGCTCTTGTGGGGAGCTTTTATGCAGCAGGACAAGACGTAGAAAAAATGAAAAAACTTGCACTTGTCTTCAGAAGAAAGTATTATGCTGACTATACACTGCCAAAAATCGGTCTGTTAAAAGGAAATCGAATTTTGCAGCTGATTCACACGTTTACATATGGGAAGAATATTGAAGAAATGCGCGTGCCTCTTGCGATTGTTGCCTGTGACCTTCAGACAGGGGAGAAGGTTGTGTTCAAAGAAGGGTCTGTCTCACAAGCAGTCAGGGCAAGCATTAGCATTCCGGGTGTGTTTGTTCCGCATGAAATAGGCGGCAGGCAATTGGTGGATGGAGCGGTAGTGGACCGCATTCCTGTCTCTGTTCTGAAAGAAATGGGGGCAGACCTCATTATCGCCTCTGATGTATCAAGGGTGAAAAAAACAGAAAAGGCAACGAGATTATCGGATGTCATTATGCAAAGTTTGGACATCCTTCAAAATGAATTGGTTCGTCACCAAACCATTCATGCAGATCTCATGATTCGGCCGAAGCTCGAGACCTTTAGCTCTAGTACGTTTACACAGGTTCAAGAAATGATTGAAGCAGGTGAACTCGCCGCCGACCAACTAAGAGAAAAACTGAAAGATGTCATTGATAAATGGGAGTGTTAATCGAATGAAAAAATTAAATATTCGCTGGCTCAGCTTTTTTGCTGTTGTTCTAGTCTTATTTGGCTTAACTTTTGTGAAACTGCCCTATTACGTCACAAAGCCAGGTGATGCAACAGAAATTGCGCCACACATTCAAGTAGACGGAGGATATGGCGAGAAGGGCAGCTTTTCTCTTATGACCATTAAAGTAGGTCCAGCCAATCCATATACGTATTTGCTTGCAAAAATGAACAAGTATGACGAAATCGTTCCAGAAGAAAATATTAAAGCGGACGGAGAGTCTGATGAGGATTATATGAAACGGCAGCTGCAGCTCATGAAAAGTTCTCAAGAAAATGCGATGATTGCCGCTTATACAAAAGCGGGGAAAAAAGTAGATTATACGTTTAATGGGGTATATGCGAGCTATGTGATGAAAGGAATGCCTGCATATGGGAAGATTGAAGTTGGCGATAAGATCAAAAGCGTCGACGGCCGTACATATGAGTCAGCAGATAAAATGGTTTCGTATATTAGCAGTAAAAAAGCAGGCACTGCTGTCCGTTTTGTACTTGAACGTAATGGCAAAGAAATCACGCAGAACGTGACGTTAAAACCATTTAAAGAAGAGCCAAAACGAGTGGGAATTGGCGTATCATTATTTACAGACCGTTATGTGAAAGTGTCTCCTTCTGTGAAAGTGGACATCGAAAACATCGGCGGTCCATCGGCTGGTTTAATGATGTCACTTGAAATTTACAATCAGCTGACAAAAGAAGATGAAACACATGGCTATGCGATCGCAGGGACTGGAACGATTGATGCAGATGGTACAGTCGGACCGATTGGCGGAATTGATCAAAAGGTTGTTGCAGCAGACAAAGCAGGAAAAGACATCTTCTTTGCACCGAATGATAAAGGTGACCCAAACTCTGACTACAAAAATGCAGTCAAAACAGCAAAAGATATTAAAAGTGATATGAAAATCGTTCCTGTGGATACCATGCAGGACGCACTAAACTATTTAAACAATTTAAAAGAGAAAGCATCATAAAAAGAGCAGCCTGACTTGCAGGCTGCTTTTTTCTATCGAGATGAAAAGAGTCCGCTCTCTTCATCATATCGAATCGGTGATGTTTTAAACTCTGCTTTTGTTAACTCTGTTTGCATGGGTTCACAGATGGGAAGGCTGAACACCCTTGAAGCGCGAATATCAAGATCAAGGGCGGGATGTGAAAAGGAAGACAGTTTACTCACAAGTGGTACATCCAACTCTTTTTTTACAAGAGACAAGTACTGTTGTCCTTTCCTTGTCATTCCAAGTAAACGAATATAGGGCGCTTTTTTCTCTTCAAGCAGCTCGTGCATCGTCTTTTTCTTCACGTTCATTAATAGATGCGTATTCATCCGCTGTAACCTTGTCCACGTATATCGTTTTGTTTTGACAAGTGATAGATACTCCTCGTAGGAAGACGCATGTGTCATGGCTTTTTGCATGCGATGTTCAATGCCTTCTTCAATTTCATAGATGCCCTCTAGTTCACTCGTATCCATTGTATGAAAAACATGTTTCAGAAAGCGAAAATAGGCTTCTTGCGTATGTAAAAGACCATATGAAGAATGATAGTCGTGTAATTGCTTTAAAGTAGCGTCCGGGAGGTAGGGCGTGACTGCTTGAAATGAGCTCTGTTCTTTTAAAGCTTTTCGGATACTTGTGGCGCTTGCGATTTTTTGGTTGTCAGGCAGTTCTTCATCATGATAATCAGATGCAATTCTTTGAGACGTAAAAGGCTGCATGTGAGGAGCTCTCTCTAAGATGGCTTTAACATAATGAAAGCCTAAAATGTTATTTGGTTTGGACAAATCCAGTAAGTGTTCAGAATGAATGGCCTCTTGAAACGCACCTGCTGCTGCTGCGGGATAACTAAGACCTTCTTTCACCTTTTCTTTTGTTAAAAGATCAATCTCTGCCTTTTTTTCATGCCAAGCGTGTGCTGTGCGCTCAAATGCGTTGATCTCTCCATCCTCACTGCCGAAAAAAAGAGAATGGCATTTTAATGCATCGAGGATGGACACAGCGCCATTGGCGAAGGTTTCTGCCTTTTGTACGGCATATATGTATGGAAGCTCACACAGAATGTCTACGCCGTTTTGCAGTGCCATTTTTGTACGTGCCCATTTTGAGACGATGGCAGGCTCCCCGCGCTGGAGGAAAGAACCGCTCATGACGGCAATGGCAACATCTGAGGAGGTTTGTTTTTTCGCCTGATTCACATGATAGGCATGCCCATAATGAAATGGATTGTACTCGACAACGACTCCCACTGCTTTCAATAGATGTTCCGCCTTTCTTGCTATGGTTAAATGGTCTGTGCTACAGTAGCATAAGGGAAAAATGAAGACCATTTTTTTCAGTGTAGGCATTCCGAGAACTGATGTCAAACAGCTCTTTGACATCATGAAGGACTGTAAAGAAAAAATATTGACAAATAGCATGATGAAAGCTATAATCATGTTTGTTGCTCTTAGAGGTGATACAATTGAAATGGACAGTTTATCAGTTACATCAAAAAGCTAAAAACAGCTTCGATTTTCATGAGACGGTTGACTTAAATGAACTTACTAGCCTTCATTCAGATATACGTCGCATTTCACCAGTAGAGGTGAAAGGGACTGGAGTGATCGAATCAAAGCAAGTCGCATTTGATTTAACCATCACAGGTGAAATGACATTGCCTTGTTCAAGAACGCTTGTTGATGTAAATTATCCATTTGCGATTTCAACAAAAGAACTATTTGTACTTCATAAGACAGACGACATAGAAGATGAAGACGTATCTGTTGTAGAAGACGATATCATCGACTTAACGCCTATAGTCAAGGAAGAAATTCTTCTTGAAGTGCCCATGCAAATCTTTTGCGACCAAGCTGGCGTAAAAGGTGCTGCACCACAGGAAGGGAATGACTGGGCGGTCATTTCGGAAGATGCACATCAAAACCGAATTGATCCTCGTCTGGAAGGCTTGAAGAAGCTCTTAGAAGAAAATAATGAATCTTAACTCTTTAAGGAGGTGGGAATAATGGCTGTACCTTTTAGAAGAACTTCTAAAATGAAAAAAAGATTGCGTCGTACGCATTTCAAACTACAAGTACCTGGTATGGTAGCTTGCCCAGAATGCGGTGAAATGAAAATTTCTCATCGTGTCTGCAAATCTTGCGGAACATACAAAGGCAAAGACGTAAAAAGCAACTAATGCTTGATAAAAAAACGTGAGGGAATCTTCCCTTGCGTTTTTTTATTGATCTATTTTTTAGGTTTCTCTCCTGCAAATAGTCTATCTACTCTAGTAAGCGCATATGATGTGGTATTCAGATTCAGGGGGGATGATGAGTTGACGATTACACGGCAGGACGCATGGACACAAGATGAAGATTTACTTTTAGCAGAAGTTGTTTTAAGGCATATCCGAGATGGGGGTACCCAGCTTTCAGCATTTGAAGAGGTTGGAAAAGCATTGTCAAGAACAGCAGCAGCATGTGGATTCAGGTGGAATTCTTACGTCAGAAAGCAGTACCAGGCAGGCATTGAGCTTGCCAAAAAACAGCGAAAAGAACTGCGTAAAAAAATTGGTATCCATTCTTCGGGTTTACCGCAGCATGCGTTCACCATAGAAGAGAAGGCATCTTCTGATCAGACTGAACTGACGCTTCGAGAAGTAATTCGGTTTCTAGAGCAGCTTGAGAAAGAACCATCTGGTCCAGCTTATTTACGGGAGGAGCTTAAAGATGCACAGCATCAATTAAAATCACTCACCGAAGAAAATGAACAGCTGAAACGTCAATTAAAAATGACAGAAGAAGATTACCGGGCACTTATTGGTATTGTTGAAAGAGTCAAACAGAATATCAGCTTAAAAGATTACGCAAAATAAGAAAACGCCCCTCACAGATGGAAAGAGGGGCGTTTTCTTAATGATTAAAATGATTAAGCGGACTCACCTGTGTTCTTTTGAATATGTGCCGGCTCCCAAATGAGTGGGTTTTCTCCTTTATCGCGTTCCATATCATATTTCACCGCTTCAAAGCCCATTTTATCCCAAAAACCGGCAGATTTGACGCGTGGATTCGTTCGAATTGGAAGGCCAAAAGATTTTGCGAAATCAACAAGTGCTTCGCCGTAACCTTTACGCTGATATCCTGGCAACACTTCTAGCTTCCACAGCTCTAGATAATCATGATTATGGTCAAAATACGTCGTCGTCGAGCCATCTACTTGATAGAGGCTCATACGTGCCACAAGCTTATCTCCAAAGTAAATCCCATAAAATGGAGAGTTGCTGTCATTTTCAATCATATTACTTTCTAGGTCTTCAAGCATGGAAAGTTCTTGTATGCCATATTCCTTAAATTGTTTAAATTCCTCTAATGTTTTGTAGTTAATCAGAAGACGTTTTACTTGTGTCATGTGATCTTCCCCCTTACACACATAATGTCGACAGTGATGTCATTGAAGGCGTTTTCATCCCATCCGCCTAAAAAAGTTTTTACACTTATTATTATAGTTTTTTAATTAAAAAAATTCAATCATAGCGCGTTATCTGCTTTTTGCATCGTAGCACGAAACTGGTAAAATAGTTGATAACATGAAGTAAACAGAAAAAGGGAAGTGCGGCAATTGAAAATTGGAATCATTGGCGGTGGTGCGATTGGTCTGCTTTGTGCCAGTTATTTATCAGAACATCATGACATCACCGTCTTTACAAGAAGGAAACAGCAGGCAGAAGAAATTCGAGCATTAGGCATTGAACGAATGGTAAGAGGGGAAACCATTCAATCAGCTGTTGGGGCCGATACGGGGGTCAAAGGATTATTTGATTTGCTGATTGTGACAGTGAAGTATCATCATCTGCAAGATGTTCTAGGGGAATTATCGGGACTGCCTCGTCATCGGATCTTATTTTTGCAGAACGGAATGGCCCACTTATTCGATTTAAAGAACTGGAAAGCGGCACATCAGTTATATATTGGTGTAGTAGAGCATGGCGCAATGAAGGTGTCTGATCGCGCAGTAAACCATACAGGAATTGGTGTCATCAAGTGGGGAGCATTTCTGCATGAGGAAAAAGAACCTATGGGTAGTGAACTATCAACGTGCGATTTTCAAATGGTTTATACAGATGAATGGAAGAAAGTACTGGAGGAAAAGCTGCTCGTCAATGTGTGTATTAATCCGTTGACGGCTCTATTACATGTGAATAATGGGGAATTGGTATCGAACCCATCATATGAACATATGATGACATGTGCATTTGAAGAAGCGGTTTCCATTCTAGGGTTGCTTGAGAAAGATCGTCTATGGGCTCATGTGAAATCAATTTGCCATCAAACGGCTGCCAATCAATCGTCAATGCTACAAGATATCGTCAAAGGCCGCCAAACTGAAAGAAAAGCAATCATTGGCTACCTTTTAAAAAAAGCTCAAGGTCAAGGGATGACGCCGCCATTCCTCACTTTCTTGAATAGAAGCTTGGAAGTATTGGAAAAAAAGCAAACAAAATCTTTTGAGTGAGCTCATTTACATGCTATACTTTTTTCGGGAAACTAACTATTTATTGAAGAAAGGAAGTTCTAAACATGCAATTGACTGAACTTTCCATCCGAAGTCAGAATTTATTCATACGTGATTATATAGAAGAAAAAAAAGAGATGACTGCTTTTTTTGATTATGATATACATTCTGAGCACACATGGAAAAAGAGATACGACGATCTCATGGAAAGGAGCTTCCCGCGCGAGGCTTTAGCGGATTATATGAGCGCATATCATGCAAAATTTGATTCGGCTGCGATGCGTGAGAATATTGAGAAGATACGTGATGAACGGAGCGTCATGGTGGTTGGAGGACAGCAGGCAGGCTTACTGGCAGGTCCGCTTTATACCATACATAAAATCATTTCCATTATTCAGTTTGCCAAAGAAAAAGAATCAGAGCTTGGCGTTCCTGTTATTCCGGTCTTTTGGGTAGCGGGTGAAGATCACGACGTAGACGAAATTAACTTTGTGTACACGTCTGGCGAAAAAGGCCCAGTCAAACAAAAGCTTCCATTACATCATGTGAAAAAAACAGCTGCGAAAAGAACACCTCTCCACCAAGAGAAAACAGAGAGATGGCTTCGTGATGTATTTTCAACCTATGAGGAATCTGCTTACACAAATGACTTGTTTGATCAGCTTCTTCGATGTTTACGCAAATCAGAAACGTTTACTGATTTCTTTGAGTGGATTGTTTGCGATCTATTTGAAGAAGATGGACTGCTGTTATTGAATTCAGGAGACTTCGGCGTGAAGCCACTTGAACGTACGTTATTCAAGCAAATTGTGGAGTCGAGTGATGCGATCGTGGCTCACTTAAATAACACGCAGGCTGCCATGGAACAAGCGGGGTATCAGCCGATTATTGAAGCTGGTGACCATCAAGCCAACTTGTTTTACGAATATGATGATGAGCGTTTCCTCATTGAAAAAGAGAATGGCCAATTTTCTATATCCGAAGTGGGGCTTACTTGGACAAAAGATGAGCTTTTGCAGGAAGTCGAGGAGCACCCAGAGCGGTTTAGCAATAATGTGGTGACCCGTCCATTGATGCAGGAAACCCTTCTTCCAACGCTTGCTTTTATGGCTGGACACGGTGAAGTGAACTATTGGGGTGAGCTGAAAGGCATCTTCGAGTACTTCGATGTCAAAATGGCACCCGTTCTTCCAAGACTGCACGTCACCATTCTTGAAAGGCACATTGATAAGAAGCTGCCGATAAGAGAATTGTCGGTTGAAGAAGTGCTGACAAAAGGCGTGAAAGAAAAGAAGGATGCGCACTTTCAGCAAAGTCTTCCAGACAGCTTTGTTCAATCGGTTCAACATGCCAAACGTGAATTAGCGAATGTTCACGAGGCAATGAGACAAGAAGCGCTAGAGATCGAACCAAGCTTTGAACAGCTATTAGATAAAAATGCCAAATTTATAGAAGACCAGCTTCAATTTGTTTATCAAAAGGTTGCAAAGCGTGTGGAAGAGAAGGAAGGATACATCCTTCGAGATTTTGAACGGATTGAAAATAGTTTAAAACCACTCGAAGCACCACAAGAAAGAATTTGGAATATCATGTACTTTTTAAACAAATATGGTCCAGAATTCTTCAAAACGTTCAAAAATCTGCCATTTTCATTTCAAAACAAGCAACAAATTGTCAAACTTTGAAATAAAGTTTTAATGAACCCTGACTAGTTCAGGGTTTTTTTTTATGTAGAAACAGTGTAAAATAAGTTTTGTGGAGAGAAGTGGTGGATAGTGGAGAGTATGGGTGAGAAAGTGGGGCTCTGATATCATGTTCATGGGTGAATACCAACATACGATTGATACAAAAGGGCGCATGATCATCCCTGCTAAATTTAGAGACGGTCTCGGAGAACAGTTTGTGCTGACGAGAGGGCTTGATCAATGTTTATTTGGCTACCCTATGAGTGAGTGGAAACTAATTGAAGAGAAACTCAAAGCACTGCCGCTAACGAAAAAAGATGCACGTGCGTTTACCCGGTTCTTCTTCTCCGGCGCAGTTGAATGTGATCTGGACAAGCAGGGGCGCATTAACATCGCATCCAACCTACTCCAATATGCAAAACTCGAAAAAGAATGTGTGGTCATCGGCGTTTCAAATCGAATTGAGTTGTGGAGTAAGTCGATCTGGGAACAATATACAGAAGAGCAAGAAGATTCTTTTGCTGAAATTGCTGAAAACATGATTGGATTTGATATATAATAATCCCTTGTGCAGCAAGCTTTCTACACATTCATTTCTATTTGAAAAAGGTGGGACCATATCATCATGTTTCAACATGAGACAGTATTATTAAAAGAAACAGTTGACGGTTTAAACGTCAAAGAAGACGGTACATATGTGGACTGCACGCTAGGCGGCGCAGGTCATAGCTCATATTTACTATCTCAATTATCAGAAAAAGGTACATTGATTGGGTTTGACCAAGACGATGCTGCACTGGATCATGCACGAGAGAAGCTCGCACATGTTAAAGCGAACATTCTTTTCATAAAAAGCAACTTCCGATATTTAAAAGAACGTCTGAATGAACAAGGAATTACAAGCGTAGACGGTGTGATTTTTGATCTTGGGGTTTCATCACCTCAGCTTGACACACCAGAGAGAGGCTTTAGTTATCACCATGATGCACCTCTTGACATGCGAATGGATCAAACCGCTGCTTTGTCGGCAAAACAAGTGGTGAATGAATGGCCATTTGAAGATCTAGTTCGGATTTTCTACAAATATGGGGAAGAAAAATTCAGCAAGCAAATCGCACGCAAAATTGAAGAAGCTAGAAAAAAAGCGCCAATTGAAACAACAGGTGAGCTTGTCGACATTATTAAAGAAGGAATTCCCGCACCTGCAAGACGAAAAGGCGGACATCCAGCGAAAAGAGTGTTTCAAGCGATCCGAATTGCCGTAAATGACGAATTGAAAGTATTTGAAGAAGCACTAGAACAAGCAATAGAGTTACTCAATCCGAAGGGGAGAATTTCTGTCATTACATTCCATTCACTTGAAGATCGGATTTGTAAAAGTACATTTAAAGAAATGTCTTCTCTTCCAGAACTTCCGCACGGACTACCAGTGATTCCAGAAGGACTTGAACCAAAACTGAAGCTGATCACGAGAAAACCAATCGTTGCATCAGAACAAGAGCTGGAATATAACAACCGTGCCCGTTCAGCGAAGCTCCGAATTGCAGAAAAAAAGTAAACGACACCATAGATGATGATAAAAAGGAGGTTTCTTATGAGTAATTTGGCTTACCAAAGAGAAGTAAAGCAACATCAAACCGAGCAGCAAGGTCAATCGGTTGTTATTAGAAGAAGAGGTTCTATTACACTTGGTGAAAAAATCTTACTTGTCATGTTTGTCATGGCTCTCATGTGCAGCTCGATCCTCATCATTTCGAAAGCCTTTGCTGTTTATCACGCAAATATCGAAGTGCAGAAACTAGAACAGCAAGTGTCTTTAGAATCGAAAAAGATCACTGAACTGCAAAAGGAAAAAGACTTACTAAGTGAACCAGAGAGAATCATTGAAGCCGCTAAAAAAGCGGGCTTAAGCATATCGAAAGATGTTAAGAAGGTCGATTAACATGGCGATGCCTAAAAAGAATAAAATGATGAACAGAGGCGCGGCAATTGCGAGTATTTGCTTCGCCCTGTTTTTCTTTATCATCCTTGCACGTTTTATTTATATTCAGATTACGGGAACCGTCGATGGACAAGTGTTAGCTGCAAAAGCCAATGAACAATATCAATCGAAAAAAACACTTGAAGCCAAAAGAGGGTCCATTTTAGACAGAAATGGCAATGTGATTGCGGAAGATACATCTGTGTATAAGCTAATTGCAATCATGAGCAAGAAAATGACGGTCGATCCAAAGCATCCGATGCATGTCGTTGACAAAGAAAAGACAGCAAAAGAGCTGTCAAAAGTCATTGATATGAGTGAGAGTGAAATTTTAAAGCGTCTGAATACAAAGGATGCGTTCCAAGTTGAGTTTGGTAAAGCCGGAAAGGATATTAGTTTTTCAACAAAGGAAAAAATTGAAAAGCTAAAACTTCCTGGGATCGCCTTTGAAAAAGACACAAAGAGGTATTATCCAAACGGCATGTTTGCTTCGAACTTAATCGGTTACGCTAGATTAGATGAAGCAACGAAGGACATGTCAGGCGCAATGGGTCTAGAAAAGGCTCTGAATAAATATTTAAAAGAAAAAGATGGCTATGTAACTTATAACAGCGACAGAAGCGGATGGGCACTTCCGAATAGTAAAGAAGACATCGTTGCCCCGAAAGACGGGAAAAACGTCACGCTGACCATCGACCAAAAAATTCAGGCATTTCTTGAAGAAAGTATGACGCAGGTCGCTAAAAAATATAAGCCGAAGAAAATCATTGCGACAGTCGTTGATCCGAAAACTGGAAGAGTTCTTGCAATGGGACAGCGGCCAAGCTTTAATTTAAATGAACTCGACATTACGAATTATAACAACGATGTCATTTCTTACGCATTTGAACCAGGTTCAACGATGAAAATTTTTACACTCGCTGCTGCTATCCAAGAAGGAGTGTACCAAGGCAGTGACAAGTATCAGTCTGGTACTTATAAAGTAGGCGGCGGTCTTGTAAGAGACCATAACAACGGAAATGGCTGGGGGAAAATTGATTTTCATGAAGGTGTTCTTCGTTCTTCAAACGTAGCTTTTGCGAAACTGGCAAAAGAAAAGTTAGGTTTCACACGCTACGAACAATACTTGCAAAAATTCCATTTCTATGACAAAACAGGCATAGACTTGCCGAACGAAGCGTCTAGTAAAATCAATTTCAGATACGAATATGACAAAGCATCGACTGCTTATGGTCAGGCGTCCGCGATTACCCCAATTCAGCAAATTGAAGCGGCGACAGCCATTGCAAACGGTGGAACGATGATGAAGCCATATGTAATCGATCATATTACAGACCCGAACACAAACAAAACAATTTTACAGCACGAACCAACAGTAGCTGGAAAACCAATTTCTTCTGATACAGCGAAGCAAGTCCGTGACATTTTAGGTGAGGTCGTTTCCTCAAAAATTGGCACAGGACAGCCATATCAAATCAAAGGTTTTGATGTCGCTGGGAAAACAGGTACAGGACAAATTGGCGGTGCTGGCGGCTACCTTCAAGGGAGAAACGATTACGTCTTTTCATTTATGGGAATGGCACCAAAAGATGATCCGAAGCTGCTCGTTTATGTGGCTGTCCAACAGCCTCAGCTATCTGAAACACAAACAGGCTCTGCCCCTGTTTCAGAAATCTTTAACCCTGTGATGAAAAATAGTTTGCTCTATTTAAATATCGCACCAACAAAAACAGATGATAAAAAATCTGGCAAACAGAAAATAAAACAAGAAACAATGCCGTCATTCCTAGATTTAGAAGTGAAACAGGCAGAAACAGAAGCAAAAAACAAAAAGTTATCACCTGTTGTCATTGGTGACGGTCTATCCATTAAACGCCAATGGCCAAATGCGGGCTCTGAATTCTCTGAAAGCCAGAAAGTCTTTTTGAAAACAGCAGGGAAAACCATTAAAATGCCTGATATGACAGGCTGGTCCAGAAGGGAAGTTCTTCAATATGCGTCTATTTCAGGTGTGCATATTGAAACAAATGGACAAGGATATGCTGTCAAACAAAGCGTGAAAAGTGGAGCGGAGATTTCAGATAAAGTCGTCACAGTGACCTTCAAAAGTCCAAATTAACTTGAAAACCTAGCAAATCATTTGCTAGGTTTTTTTCTTTTGCTTGAGCGATGGACGAGATCGTTCTATAAAAAGACGAGCCTGCATATGATGAAAACAAGCCATATGTAAGGAGTGAACCGGGCGTGCGAGTGTCAAGTGTAACAGTGAGAAAACGATTGCTTTTCGTGCTGCTGTTTGGGGTGATCATTTTTTTCATCATAGATACTAGATTAGGATATGTGCAGTTTATTATGGGCGAGAAGCTGACCAGTTTAGCGAAAGATTCATGGAGCCGTAACCTTCCATTTGAACCAGAACGAGGAGATATTTTGGATCGAAATGGGGTGGAGCTGGCGACGAACAAAAGTGCTCCCTCTATTTTAGTCGTGCCGCGGCAGGTGAAAGACCCTGCAGAAACAAGCAAAAAATTAGCAGCAGTGCTGAATATGTCTGAGGAGAAAGCGTACAAGCATGTCACCAAGAAAACGTCTATAGAGCGGATTTCCCCAGAGGGGAGAAAAGTATCTCATGAAAAAGCAAAAGAAGTCAGAGAGCTTGATTTAGATGGAGTCTATGTAGCAGAGGACAGCATTAGACATTACCCGTTTGGAAGTTTCTTATCTCATGTATTAGGTTTTGCTGGAATTGATAATCAAGGCTTACTTGGGCTAGAAGCGTACTATGATGATGACCTAAAAGGTGAAAAAGGCTCTGTGAAATTTTATTCTGATGCAAAAGGGCAAAAAATGCCAGATGAAGCAGATGATTATACACCGCCTAAAGATGGGCTTGATATGAAATTAACAGTTGATTCAAAAGTGCAAACCATCATCGAACGAGAACTAGACAATGCCCAGGCAAAATATAACCCAGATGGCATGATTGCCATTGCCATGAATCCGAAAAATGGTGAGGTGCTGGGAATGTCGAGCAGACCTGACTTTGATCCGGCTGACTATCAATCAGTTGATCCAAAAGTATTTAACCGAAACTTACCGGTGTGGAGCACATATGAGCCAGGATCGACGTTTAAAATCATTACACTGGCAGCTGCCCTGGAAGAAAATAAAGTAAATTTAAAACGTGATCAATTTTTTGACAGCGGATCTGTGACAGTGGATGGCGCAAGGCTCAGATGCTGGAAAAAGGGAGGACATGGATCACAGTCGTTTCTAGAAGTGGTACAAAACTCTTGTAACCCGGGATTCGTCGAGCTAGGCGACCGTCTTGGAAAAGATAAATTATTTTCTTATATTAAGAATTTTGGCTTTGGTCAAAAGACAGGAATCGACCTTCAAGGAGAAGGTAGAGGAATTTTGTTCCCGCTTGATCGTGTTGGTCCTGTAGAACAGGCAACAACAGCCTTTGGTCAAGGTGTATCTGTTACGCCGATTCAACAAGTAGCTGCAGTGGCAGCCGCAGTAAATGGAGGAACGCTTTACACCCCTTATATTGCAAAAGAATGGATCGATCCAATTACAAAAGAGGTGGTAAAAAAGCAATCACCAATTGCCAAGAAGAAAGTCATTTCAGCGGAGACGTCTAAAGAAATCAGGTATGCCCTTGAAAGCGTAGTCGCTCAAGGAACTGGCCGGAATGCATTCGTTGAAGGATATCGGGTGGGCGGAAAAACAGGAACAGCACAGAAAGTAAAAGACGGAAAGTACATGGAAAATAACCATATTGTGTCATTTATCGGTTTTGCGCCTGCGGATGATCCAAGCATTGTTGTGTATGTAGCAGTAGATAACCCAAAAGGCACGATTCAATTTGGTGGGACAGTAGCAGCACCTATTGTGGGCCATATTATGCGAGACAGTCTGCCTGAAATGGGCGTGAAAAAAAGAAAAGGACAAATTGAAAAGAAGTACCAATGGCTGGACACAAAAACCATTGAGGTACCGAATCTTGTAGGAGGATCTGTTTCTGACCTTGAATCACTCTTGATTAATTTAAAGATTGATGCTTCAGGAACTGGCAGTAAAGTGGTGAAGCAATCGCCTGCTGCCGGCACAAAGGTCAAAGAAGGTTCCACGATCCGATTATACTTAAATGATGAATAATAAAGAATGAACAGAGGGTAGCCGCACTCATTCGGCTGCCTCTTTTTGTTGAAAGAGAAGGGTCGCTTTAAAAAAAGAGCATAAAGTGTGTTTTTTCCAAGAGAAACTTAAGGAATACGCTGGATGTATCCTTTTTTTTACGATAAAATATAGACTGTGTGTTTTTTTCACAAGACATGCACGTGAACGAATTTGAGAGGTTTGATATGAAATGAAATTACAAGAACTCCTTACATACTTTAAAAGTGAAAACAATGAACTGATAAACGAAAATCCGGAGATTACTTCCATTGAAATGGATTCAAGAGAAGTAAAAAAAGGGAGTCTTTTTGTCTGTATAAAAGGCTATACAGTAGATGGACATGATTACGCTGAAAAAGCGGTGAAAAGCGGGGCTGCAGCGATTGTAGCAGAACACCCACTTCACATAACAGATGTACCAGTCATTATTGTAAAACACTCTCAAAGAGCACTTGCAAGAATGGCAGATGCTTTTTACGAACAGCCAACTCATAAACTCAATCTAATTGGTATTACAGGAACGAACGGGAAAACGTCCACAACACACATGATTGAGCAAATCATGAGAAAAGCCGATAAAAAAACAGGTTTAATCGGTACGATGTATATGAAGGTAAACGATGAAATTCTCGAAGTGAAAAACACAACACCTGAGAGTGTCACCCTTCAGAAGACCTTTAAGCAGATGCTTGATCAAGACGTAGATACGGCCATTATGGAAGTATCATCACATGCTTTGCATCTTGGGCGTGTTCATGGATGTGATTATGATATTGCCGTCTTTACAAATCTTACCCAAGATCATTTGGACTACCACAACACAATGGAAGAATATAAACATGCAAAAAGCTTGCTCTTTTCCCAGCTCGGAAGTGCCTTTCAGCACGATAAGCCGAAGCATGCCATTTTAAATGCAGATGATGAAGCGTCTAGTTATTTTGAAAAAGTCACAGCTGCTGAAATTATGACGTATGGCTTAGAGCAAGAATCAGATGTAATGGCAAAGAACATTCAAATCAAACCAAAGGGAACACAATTTGATTTGATCACCCCAATCGGCACAAAAAATGTGACGGTTGCCCTTATTGGGAAATTCAATGTGTATAACATTCTAGCAGCTGTATCAGTAGGAATTGTATCAGGCTTAACGTTTGAAACGATCGTTAGTGCCATTGAAGAACTTGAGGGAGTCAAAGGAAGATTCGAACTTGTGAATTGTGATCAAGACTTCCCAGTCATCGTTGATTATGCGCACACACCTGACAGTTTAGAAAATGTACTGACTACGTGCAGAGAATTAACAGAAGGTAGAATTTTCTGTGTAGTTGGCTGCGGGGGCGACCGTGATAAAACCAAGCGCCCTCAGATGGCCCAAATCGCTGTGAAATATGCAGATGAGCCTGTTTTCACATCAGATAATCCAAGAAGTGAAGATCCATCAGCCATTTTGAAAGACATGGAAAATGGCGTGCCAAACGCCTATTATCATAGCTTTGTGAACCGGAAACAGGCCATCTTTTTTGCCATTGCTAATGCAAAAAAGGGCGATACAGTCTTAATAGCTGGAAAAGGCCATGAAACGTACCAAATCATTGGTGATCAAGTCTATGACTTTGATGATGCCAAGGTGGCAGCCGACGCTATTTTAGATCTAAACAAATCTTAAAAATGATGAAAAGAGTGTAATGAAATGAAGCATTTTGTACAAAAACAACATACGAAAGACACGAATGAATATCATAATAATGAATGCTATTTTCTAATGGAAAACGGCTTTGGAAATTCGGAAGGAGTAAAGAACAATGCTTGAACAGGTGATATTGTTTACAATCATAATGGGATTTTTAATCAGTGTTCTTTTATCCCCGATTTTTATTCCGTTTTTAAGAAGACTTAAATTTGGTCAAAGTATTAGAGAAGAAGGACCTCAGTCTCACCAAAAGAAATCTGGTACCCCAACAATGGGTGGAATTATGATTATCTTTTCTATTACAATTACAACGATCGTGATGATTAACAAATTCTCTGAGATTAGTCCAGAAATGTTTTTATTGTTATTTGTCACCCTTGGCTACGGATTATTAGGATTTTTAGATGATTATATTAAAGTAGCGATGAAGCGAAATCTTGGCTTAACATCAAAACAAAAACTGATCGGGCAAATTGTGATTGCTGTGATTTTCTATGCAGTCTTCCATTATTATGAGTTTGCAACGACTATTCGCATTCCAGGAACAGATGTCAGCTTTGACTTAGGATGGGCATACTTTATCCTCGTCGTTTTCATGCTTGTCGGTGGTTCTAATGCGGTAAACCTTACAGATGGACTTGATGGTTTATTATCTGGAACAGCTGCTATTGCATTCGGAGCTTTTGCTATATTGGCTTGGAATCAATCTCAGTATGATGTGGCGATCTTTTCGGTAGCAGTAGCAGGGGCTGTCCTTGGGTTCCTTGTCTTTAATGCGCATCCTGCAAAAGTATTTATGGGTGATACGGGATCGCTTGCTTTAGGCGGTGCCATCGTGGCCATTGCCATTTTAACGAAACTTGAGATTTTACTCGTCATTATTGGAGGAGTATTTGTTGTTGAAACGTTATCCGTTATCCTTCAAGTCATCTCCTTTAAAACAACTGGAAAAAGAATCTTTAAGATGAGCCCGCTTCACCACCACTATGAGTTAGTTGGCTGGTCTGAGTGGAGAGTAGTTGTCACCTTCTGGACAGCTGGTTTATTGCTTGCTGTTTTAGGAATTTACATCGAGGTGTGGTTATAATTGAATAGGATGCAAATGTTAAAAGACGAACATGTACTAGTACTAGGCCTTGCAAAAAGCGGATATGCGGCAGCCTCAATTCTTCACGAACACGGAATAAACGTGACGGTCAATGACCAAAAAGCTTTTGAAGAAAACGAGCCTGCTCAGTTACTTTCTGAAAAGGGGATTGATGTCATTTGTGGCAGTCATCCTCTTCGTATGTTCGACGATAAAGAAATTACGATTTTAATTAAGAACCCTGGAATTCCTTATGAGAATGTGATGGTTCAAGAGGCGCTTCGCCGAAAAATTCCAGTTTGGACTGAAATAGAATTGGCGTATCATTTGACCTCATCTCCTTTTATTGGGATTACCGGATCAAATGGAAAAACGACCACGACCACTTTGATTTATGAAATGTTGAAAAAAGACAGCCAAAAAACATTGGTAGCAGGTAATATCGGAACGGTCGCAAGTGAAGTTGCCGCGCGTGCAGCGGGCGATGAATGGATCGTAACTGAGCTCTCTTCATTTCAGTTAATGGGAACCGTTGAATTCAGACCTAAAATCAGCTTAATATTAAATATTTTTGACGCACATTTAGACTATCATCACACGCGTGAAGAATACGAAAAAGCAAAACAGAAAGTGTATGCACATCAACAAGAAGATGACATAGCTGTGGTTAACCTAGATGATCCTTCTGTTGTCAAACTAGCAGAAGATTCGAAAGCGCAAAAAGTGTTTTTCTCAGTTAAAGAGCCGGTAGCACATGGAGCGTTTATTAAAGATGGTGCCATTTACTATATGAATGAACATGTCATTGACCTCAAGGATGTTGTTCTTCCTGGTGAGCATAACCAAGAAAATATTCTAGCAGCTATTTGTGTTGTAAAAAATGCAGGCTGCTCAAACGAAGCGATTGCGCAAGTTCTTACTACATTTAGTGGAGTGAAGCATCGTTTGCAATTTGTGGAGACGATTCAAAATAGAAAATTTTATAATGACAGTAAAGCGACCAATATACTGGCAACAAGTAAAGCTTTGTCTGCCTTCAAGCAGCCGACCATTTTACTAGCAGGTGGACTGGATCGTGGCAATGAATTTGATGAATTAAAACCTTTTATGAAGAATGTTAAAGGAATGATTACATTTGGTGAGACTGCGCCTAAGTTTGTGAAGCTTGGTGAAGAGCTGGGAATACATCACGTAAAACATGTCGATAATGTTGAACAAGCAGTACCTGCGGCGTTTAGCATATCTGAAGAAGAAGACGTGATTTTATTGTCTCCAGCTTGTGCAAGCTGGGATCAGCATAAAACATTTGAAGAACGTGGAGACATGTTTGTAAACGCCGTGCATATGCTTAAATAAGGGCTTGTCTCTCATAAGACTGACAGCCCAAATGAAATTATGCTTGGGGTGTCGGTCTCTTGACGAATAAGAAAACTTCTCCGGATTTTTTGCTTGTTGTCATTACGTTACTTTTATTGACGATTGGTTTAATTATGGTGTACAGCGCAAGTGCTGTGTGGGCATCGTATAAATTTGATGATTCGTTTTATTTTGCAAAAAGACAGCTTTTGTTTGCCGGAATCGGAGTTATCGCAATGTTTTTCATTATGCGGGTCGATTATTGGACGTGGCGGACTTGGTCAAAGATACTGATTGCAGTGTGTTTTCTCCTCCTCGTGCTTGTCTTGATTCCTGGTATCGGTATGGAGAGAAATGGTTCAAGAAGCTGGATTGGTGTCGGTGCGTTTAGTATTCAGCCCTCTGAATTTATGAAGCTTGCGATGATTGCGTTTCTTGCAAAATTCTTATCTGAAAAGCAAAAGAATATCACATCCTTTCGTAAAGGTTTTGCCCCAGCACTAGGCATTGTGTTTTCTGCATTTGCCATCATTATGCTGCAGCCGGACCTAGGTACAGGAACGGTTATGGTTGGAACCTGTATTATTATGATATTTGTTTCAGGTGCGAGAATCGCTCACTTTATCTTTCTCGGTCTTTTAGGGCTTAGCGGATTTGCCGCACTTGTCTTATCAGCACCCTATCGAATAAAACGAATTACATCTTATTTAAATCCTTGGGAGGATCCACTTGGCAGCGGGTTTCAAATTATTCAATCGTTATACGCTGTCGGTCCAGGTGGCCTGTTTGGAATGGGGCTAGGTCAGAGTAGACAAAAATTCTTCTATTTGCCTGAGCCTCAAACAGACTTTATCTTTGCTATATTGTCTGAAGAACTTGGATTTATAGGTGGATCACTCATTTTGCTGCTCTTTAGTGTTCTATTGTGGAGAGGCATTAGAATAGCCCTCGGGGCACCAGATTTATATGGGAGTTTCTTGGCAGTGGGCATCATCTCAATGGTTGCCATTCAAGTAATGATTAATATCGCAGTTGTCACTGGCCTCATCCCTGTGACGGGCATCACACTCCCATTCTTAAGTTATGGCGGTTCATCACTTACATTAATGCTGATGGCAATTGGCGTACTTTTGAATGTAAGCAGGTATGCTAGATATTAATGTGCTGATAGTTCATGAAACCATATAGACTTGTATTTTGCAAAAGTATGAAAAAATGATTTGAAGAGTGAAAATGGCAGTTTCTGTTTCGAAAACATGATGATTGACTCTTCTTTACAGGTTTTGACGGAGCCCTGTTGTTTAAAACAGGGTTTATACTTTGTTCAGAGCAGAAAAAAATTGAGGGGAAATGGTATAATGCGTATAGTTATTAGTGGAGGCGGAACAGGCGGGCATATTTATCCTGCTCTAGCTTTTATTAAAGAAGTGAAAAGACTGCATCCTGATGTGGAATTTTTATATATTGGCACTGAGAATGGGCTTGAAAAGAAAATTGTAGAAAGAGAAAATATCCCTTTTAAATCAATTGAAATTTCAGGTTTTAAAAGAAAGCTTTCCTTTGATAATGTAAAAACAGTGATGAGGTTTCTAAAGGGCGTTCAAAAAAGTAAATCTTATTTAAAAGAATTTAAGCCGGATGCTGTTATTGGAACAGGTGGTTATGTGTGTGGTCCTGTTGTTTATGCTGCGTCTAAGCTAAAAATCCCGACGATCATTCACGAACAAAATAGCCTGCCAGGCATCACAAATAAGTTTCTGGCACGATATGTGAATAAAGTAGCCATCTGTTTTGAAGAAGCAAAGGAACACTTTCCTTCAGAAAAGGTTGTTTTTACGGGAAACCCAAGAGCCTCTGAAGTCGTCTCTATTAAAGAGGGAAAATCTCTTAAAGAGTTCGGGCTGGATGAGAAGAAAAAAACGGTTCTCATTTTTGGCGGGAGCAGAGGTGCAGCTCCAATCAATAAAGCAGTGATTGACATGCAAGATGAATTAAAGGCAAAGAACTATCAGCTTTTATATATTACAGGTGAGGTTCATTATGAAAAAGTGCTGAACGAATTAAAAGAAAAAGGTGAAGCACCGAATATGATCACAAAGCCTTTCTTGCATCAAATGCCGGAGTATTTAAAATCAATTGATGTCATTGTTGCAAGAGCGGGAGCCACAACGATTGCTGAAGTGACGGCACTTGGAATTCCGACCATCTTCATTCCAAGTCCATACGTGACCGCAAATCATCAGGAAATTAACGCAAGATCACTTGAAAAACATGATGCTGCGATCGTTTTAAGAGAATCAGAGCTTTCAGGAGATCGCTTGCTTCATGCAATTGATGAAATTGCTGGTAATGACGAGAAACTACATCAAATGAGCCGTTTAACAAAAGAACTCGGAGTACCAGATGCGGCCACACGTTTATATAATGTGTTAAAAGAAATTACGACTTCATGATGAATGATATGAGGTAAGGCGGAGGGTAATATGGAGAACTTGAAGAATGAATTATTAGAAGCGCAAGTTGGTAAAGTACTTGAAAACGAACCGCTTGCAAATCATACGACAATGAAAATAGGCGGACCGGCCGATCTATTAGTCATCCCTAAAGATGTCGATGCTGTCAAAACAATTATGGATCAGGTGAAAAAACATGATACTCAATGGACGGTCATTGGGAGAGGGTCCAATTTACTTGTTCTTGATAAAGGAATTCGCGGCGTCGTTTTAAAGCTGGGTGCTGGGCTTGATCACTTAACTGTCAATGATGAAGAGATTACAGTTGGCGGAGGCTATTCAGTTGTAAGACTTGCTACGTCTCTTAGTAAGCAGGGGTTGTCAGGATTGGAATTCGCAGCTGGTATTCCAGGTTCTATTGGTGGCGCTGTTTATATGAACGCAGGGGCACATGGATCTGACATCAGCAAGATTCTTGTGAAAGCGAGAGTCTTATTTGAAGATGGAACGATCGAGTGGTTAACTAATGAGCAAATGAACTTTAGCTATCGAACTTCTGTGCTTCAAAAGGAACGCCCTGGAATTGTTCTCGAAGCAGTGTTCAAGCTTAAACAGGACGAACGTGAGAAAATCACAAAGAAAATGCAGCAAAATAAAGATTATCGTAAGGAAACACAACCGTATAATAAACCATGCGCCGGCAGTATTTTTCGAAATCCATTACCTGAATATGCAGGACAGCTTGTAGAAAAGGCGAATTTAAAAGGATATCAGATTGGCGGGGCTAGAATTTCTGATATGCACGGAAACTTTATTGTCAACGCTGGTGGGGCGAAGGCTCAAGATGTGCTCGACTTAATTCAGTACATTCAAAAGAAAATCAAAGATGACTACAATGTAGAGATGCATACAGAAGTAGAAATTATTGGTGAAGCAAATTAAAGGCTACTACTTATGAATGATGGTATCACAGGAAAACAAACGGCATTTTTTCATGCCGTTTGTTTTCTAATCAATATGAGATAAAGAATGATCCAAAGGTGCGGACAAGCAGCTTTGAATGAGGTGAAGAGTATATATGCGGCCTGATCATGAAAATGAAAAGATCGTCAATATAGAAGAGCGAATCCCTAAAATTAAAGAACAAAGGAAGCAGAAAGCGAATCGGAGATTAATCTCTTTTATTTTGCTGTTTTTTATCATGGTTTTAATTATTGTCTATTTGCAAACACCAATCAGTAAAATTTCTTCTTTAACCATTACCGGTAATGAACATGTACCAACAAAACAGCTCGTTAAACTTTCGCAAATTAAAGAAGGCGAGACAGAGTTTTGGAATTTAAATAAAGATATGACAGCAGACCATATAAAGCAAAATAAATTGATTAAAAGTGTCAGTATTAAAAAACATTTCCCTAATAAGGTCAGTATTGCTGTCAAAGAGTATGCAAATATTGCGTATCTGCAAAAGGGACATTTTTATTATGAGCTTCTTGAAAACGGGACGGCTTTGCCAGATGAAGTAACGCCAAGTCACGCAGGACCTATTTTTGTCGATTGGGACAATAAAGAGAAATTGAAGCAAACAGTGAGAGCTCTGAATCAACTGCCGGCTTCTATTCAGGAACTAATCTCAGAAGTATATTACGTACCGACTAGCTCCAATCAATGGCTCGTTAAATTTTATATGAATGATGGAAACACCGTTATTGCATCAATTAAAACATTCGCAGATAAAATGACAACGTACCCTGCCATTGTCAAAGAGCTTTCGTCCTCTGAGAAAGGTACGATTCATATGGAAGTAGCCACCTATTTTGAAGCTTTTAAATCTAAGAAAAAGGAAGATGAACGTTGAGAGGCAAAACCGTCATATTCTCAATTGTAATGCTTGTTCTTGGATTTCTGATTTCTTTTTCATACCAATATACGAAGCAGCATCGAGCAGATGTCAATCGAACAGAACAATGGAAAAAAGAATATTCTTTGAAAAGTCAGCTAACAAAGCAAGAAAAGGCGAATCAAAAACTTGAAAAAGAACTTTATCGTCTTCAATCAAAAGTCCAAGAAACAGAGTTTGGTTTGAAAAATGAAAAAGAGCAGTATTTTAATGTTTTGGAAGATGTTGAGAAATACAGAATGTTTACAGGAGAAATAGGTGTAAAAGGGAAAGGGGTAAAAGTATCTCTTGAAGATGCATCTTATATCCCGAGTGGACAAAATGTCAATAATTACATTGTGCATGAGAGCCACATTTTCCATGTGATAAACGAACTATTTATATCAGGGGCATCTGCTGTAGCTATAAACGGACAAAGAATCACACACCAATCATACATACATTGTAACGGTCCAGTCGTCACGGTTGATGGTGTTCAACATCCAGCACCATTTGTCATTTCTGCTATTGGAGATCCAGCTGTTTTAATTCCTGCATTAAACATTGCAGGCGGGGTGGTTGATCAGCTGACAAGTGATCATATTTCCATGACGATTGAAAAGAAGGATATTCGTATGAATCCTCTTCTAAGAAACAAAGATTAAATGTGAAAAGGTGAGTGGTGTTGAGGAAAAAGAAGCCATTACTTAGTTTGACAGTCCTGATGGTCATATTTGGCATCATGGTCTCCATCCAGTTTAACTCTCTACAAAAGCCTAAAGTTCGCGATACTCGAGACGTTTGGGAATTAAGAGAGGATTTATCTGCATCTAAAAGTAAGGAACTGGATTTATTGAAAGAAATTGATAAATATGATGAAATGCTAAAAAAGTATGGCAACCAAGAAGATCAATCCAAAGAAGCACAATTAACAAAAACGTTGAAGGATTTGAAAGAAAAGGCTGGTTTTACAGAGGTAACGGGTGAAGGAGTTGAAATAGAAATTACTCAGCTTTTTTCTAAGGAACTTACCGGAGAAGAAGTCAAAAATATACCACCTGATCTTCTGAAAAAATTAATCAACGAAGCCAATATGTTTGGGGCAAAACATATTTCCATTAATGAACACCGGGTGATTAACACCAGTGTTATTCGAGATATTAATGGTACGACGAAAATGGATGGTTACAGCATAGATGGTGATACAGTCACTATTAAGATGGTCAGCGAGCAGGCCGATAAATTATACAGCCGTTTAAATGTATCAGATATTGGTGATTTGTTTGCTCAGGAAAATTTCAGTTTGAGTATTAGACCGCCGAAGAAAAACATTCATTTAAAAGCATTTGACGGTACAATTCAGTTAAATGAATTGAAGCCTCTTGACGATGTAAAGGAGGGAAAATCTTAATGTGGCTTCCTGTACTTGGTCTAATCATAGGAGTTGCGATCGGTTTCTTAACGAATTTTACGATACCGAATGAGTATTCTAACTATCTTTCCCTCGCTGTACTTGCTGCGCTTGATACATTGATTGGTGGAATCAGAGCACATCTGCAAGGGGCATACGATGAACTAGTGTTTGTATCAGGTTTCTTCTTTAATATTATACTCGCAATAAGTTTAGCTTTTCTGGGCGTCCATCTTGGTGTAGACTTGTATTTAGTCGGAATGTTTGCATTCGGTGTTAGATTGTTTCAAAATATCGCCGTTATTCGAAGAATTCTACTAACAAAATGGACAATTTCTAGAGAAAAAAAGAAAAAAAGTGAGTCATAAAAAAGGATATACATATGATGTAACGAATATTTTCAGTAATCCTAATAAAAAATGTTGATTTTTTAAGTTTTGTTACACACTTGTAAAAACACATTCATTGTATTGTTGTTCAGCAAATAATAGAATAGAAAGTATTGATATGTGAGGAGGTGCCATAGAATGAACAACAATGAAATTTACGTCAGCCTTGACATCGGTACATCCAATATAAAAGTCATCGTCGGAGAAATGGCGGATGATTCGCTTAACATTATAGGTGTTGGAAATGTCCCTTCAGAGGGGTTAAAAAAAGGATCGATTGTTGATATAGATGAAACAGTTCATTCTATTAGACAAGCATTTGAACAGGCTGAGAGAATGGTAGGTTTTCCTTTACAAAAGGCGATAGTCGGAATTAACGGAAACCACATTCATATTCAAAATACGAGCGGCGTGGTCGCAGTGTCTAGTGAAAATAAAGAAATACATGCTGAAGATGTGAGACGTGTCTTGGATGCTGCACAGGTAGTATCTATTCCGCAAGAACATCTCGTAGTAGACGTCATTCCGAGACAATTTATCGTCGACGGAAGAGATGAGATCACAGATCCGAAAAAAATGCTAGGTGTACGGCTAGAAGTGGATGGATCGTTAATCACAGGTTCTAAAACGATTCTACATAACTGGCTCCGATGTGTAGAGCGGGCTGGTATTGAAATTATGGATATTTGCTTGCAGCCACTCGCATCGGGTTCAGCAGCGTTATCGAAAGATGAAAAAAATCTAGGGGTAGCTCTTGTCGATATTGGCGGCGGCTCTACCACGATATCCGTATTTGAAAACGGGCATCTCTATTCTACTCACAGTATCCCATTGGGCGGAGAGAACATTACAAAAGATTTGTCTATAGGACTTAGAACTTCCACTGAAGAAGCTGAACGAATCAAAAAGCAATTTGGGCATGCATTCTATGATGAGGCATCGTCTGAGGAGACATTTGAAGTTTCCGTCATCGGTACGGACCAAAAGCAGACGTATACACAACTTGAAGCAGCCAATATCATCGAAGCGCGATTGGAAGAGATTCTGCTTTTTGTGGCAGAGGAATTACGCAATATGGGTGTCCATGATTTGCCTGGCGGATTCGTTCTAACAGGTGGACAGGCAGCTATACCAGGTATCCTTTCTCTGGCACAAACGGTCCTACAAAACAATGTAAGAATCGCAAGTCCTAATTATATTGGGGTCAGGGAACCTCAATATATGACAGGAGTGGGCTTGATCCATTTTGCTTATCGCAATGCAAAGATTCAGGGCAGACAGGTTGGATTCCAAATGCCAGATGAAGCATTTCATGAAGTAGGCGCGTCCATGGAGCCGGTTTCTTCTACACCACAAGTAAAAGAAGCTCAGCCAAGACCGAAAGTGAAACAAAAAGCGCAACAAGAGACAAATAAAAAACCGGGCAAAATGAAAAAACTATTTAATATGTTCTGGGAATAGAACTAGATTTTCGACGGATTAGGAGGATTCAGCATGTTGGAGTTTGAAACAAATATAGACGGCCTAGCATCAATTAAAGTAATCGGTGTAGGTGGCGGCGGAAATAATGCTGTCAACCGAATGATTGAAAATGACGTACAGGGTGTCGATTTTATTGCAGTGAATACAGATGCACAGGCGTTAAACTTATCAAAAGCAGAAACAAAAATGCAAATCGGTGCTAAGCTGACAAGAGGGCTTGGAGCAGGTGCGAATCCTGAAGTTGGTAAAAAAGCTGCTGAAGAAAGTAAAGAACAAATTGAAGAAGTCCTAAAAGGCGCTGACATGGTCTTTGTCACAGCTGGTATGGGCGGTGGAACTGGTACGGGTGCTGCACCTGTCATTGCGAAAATCGCAAAAGATTCTGGAGCCTTGACAGTTGGAGTTGTGACTCGTCCTTTCACATTTGAAGGAAGAAAGCGTCAGCTTCAAGCAGTTGAAGGAATTGCTTCTATGAAAGAAGCAGTTGATACGTTAATCGTGATTCCAAACGATCGCCTGCTTGAAATTGTCGATAAAAACACGCCAATGCTTGAAGCATTCCGTGCAGCAGATAACGTGTTAAGACAAGGTGTTCAAGGGATCTCAGATCTCATTGCAACACCAGGTTTAATTAACCTTGACTTTGCTGACGTGAAAACGATCATGTCTAACAAAGGTTCAGCTCTTATGGGAATTGGTGTCGCAACAGGCGAAAACCGTGCTGCTGAAGCAGCGAAAAAAGCCATTTCTTCACCACTTCTTGAAACAGCGATTGATGGAGCACAAGGTGTTATCATGAATATTACTGGTGGTACGAACCTTAGTCTTTATGAGGTACAAGAAGCAGCGGATATTGTTGCATCAGCCTCTGATGAAGATGTCAACATGATCTTTGGATCTGTCATTAATGATAACTTGAAGGATGAAATTGTGGTCACAGTCATCGCAACCGGTTTTATTGAGCAAGAGCCGGAAGTGACAAAACCTCAAAGAAATCCATTAGGACAAGGATTAAAGCAAAATCAATCCATTCCACAAAAGCGTGAAGTAAAACGTGAGGAACATCAGCAAACATCATCACAACCAAGACAAAATACACAGTCAAGTGATGATACATTGGATATCCCAACGTTCTTACGTAACCGCAACAAACGATAAGCAAACACGATTCATCCCCTTCCTTTGGAAGGGGTTTTTTTATGTCGTCATGGTGAGAAGATCCTGCGTCTGATTGATATAAAAGTCTTGTTTTCGCGTGTTATTTGGAACTATTGTATGTGTTTTGGCTCGAGTCTTTTAAGTCAAAAGAATCATTTTTAATTCCCTTTACAAAAAACGACAAAATGTTGAACTTTATTTGACTACATTAATGAGAACACCATGAATCTTGTCATGATCAAAAAGAAGGGGGAGGGGCAGGATACACACTGTTTGACCATTTGAGGAGGAGGGATTTTATTGAAAGTGAAGTTTCGTAAAACCGCCGTCTATCGTTTCATGAGTCTTTTGGTGATTGGTATTTTAACGATGACAAGCTTTGGGATGGTTCAAGCAAAATCGACTTCTACCTCATATCAGGAGGAAGCTGTTTCCTCTAAGACAACAAAAGCCAAGATTTCTTCGAGATTAAAGAAGCAGTTTCAAAAGGAAGATAAGGTGACCTTCTTAGTCAAAATGAAGGAACAAACGAATGTACAAAAAGTAGCAAAAGAAGCTGTATCAAAAGCAAAAAAACAAAAATTAACCGCGGCTAAAACGCAGTACACAAAAAGATCAGCCGTTGTATCTGAGCTGAGAGCAACATCTGATGAAACGCAGCAAGCGCTCCTAGCGTATTTACAAAAGGAAAAAAAGAATAAGCAAGTGAATGATATTCATTCCTACTATATTGTGAATGGTCTAGCTGTGACGGCAACAAAAGAAGTGATGGAAAAGGTTGCTTCTTTTCCTGAAGTAGCTCAAGTGTTGCCGAATGAAACACGTCAACTTCATCGTCCTGTTGATTTGAAGCATGCTAAGCCAAACAAACAAATCAAAGCAGTAGATGGAGTTGAATGGAATATTGCTCAGGTGCATGCACCAGAAGCGTGGGATTTAGGCTATGACGGGACTGGAACCGTTGTGGCAAGTATTGATACAGGTGTCGAATGGGATCATCCTGCGCTAAAAGAAAAATACCGCGGGTTTGACCCTGCTCGTCCGAACGAACCATCTCATGAACTGAATTGGTATGATGCCACAACAGGCTCTGAAGTCCCTTATGATGACTTGGAGCATGGGACCCATGTGACAGGCACAATGGTTGGTTCTGAGCCAGACGGAAAAAATCAAATTGGGGTCGCACCGGGAGCAGAATGGATTGCAGTGAAAGCTTTTTCAGAAGATGGCGGTACAGATGCTGATCTGTTAGATGCCGGTGAGTGGATTTTAGCCCCGAAAGATCAAAACGGAAATCCTCACCCAGAAAAGGCACCCGATGTTGTGAATAATTCGTGGGGCGGTGGACCAGGTCTTGATGATTGGTATAAAGATGTAGTGAATGCTTGGAGAGCAGCAGACATCTTTCCAGAATTTTCAGCCGGTAATACCGATTTATTCAATCCAGGCGGTGCGGGTTCGATTGCAAATCCTGCTAACTATCAAGAAGCCTTTGCTACAGGCGCAACAGACCAGGACAACAAGTTAGGGTCTTTCTCCCTTCAGGGTCCTTCTCCATATGGCGTAATGAAACCAGATATTGCGGCTCCGGGAGTAAACATTCGTTCTTCGATCCCGGGAAAAGGATATGAGGATGGGTGGAATGGTACATCGATGGCAGGTCCGCATGTCTCAGCAGTTGTTCTTCTTCTTCGCCAAGTGCAATCAGACCTTTCTGTTGATGAAATACAGCAAATTCTCATTGAGACAGCGAAACCACTGACAGATCAGCAATTTCCTGAATCCCCTAACAATGGCTATGGGGCAGGGTTGGTTGATGCAAGAGAGGCGATTACGGCTTTAACCAATGGAATCGGTACGATTGAAGGTCAGGTGACAAAAGAGGGAGAAGATACAGAACCACCTGTTTTTTCACATAAAGGTCCGAATGAAATTTTTGCTGCAACGCCAACCCCATTAACCATCACTGCAGAAGATGGGATAGCAGTGACAAATGTTTCTTTGACTTACCGAGTAGATCAAGGTGAGTGGGAGACGCTGAAAGCCAACCGCACGGATGGAAATCATTTAAAAGGAACCTATACGGTGCAGCTCCCTGAACTTGAGGGGGAAAACGTGACATACCGATGGATTGTGAAAGATTTTGGAGGAAATGAAGCGGCATCAGATTCTTATACACTTCCAATTAAAACATCCATCACCACTGGCTACTCACAAGATTTTGAAGCATGGCCAAGTGGATGGTTCAGTGGTGGAACAAAAGATCCGTGGCAGTGGGGAAAACCGTCCACAGGTCCAAAACAAGCATTTAGCGGGGAACATGTCTATGCCACCAATTTAGACAGTCCTTATGAAAATAAAACGGACGCCAATTTGTCTATGCCGCTCATTGCTGTACCAGATTCAGGTTCTTCCTACCTGCAATATCAATACTGGCATGATCTCGAAGCCAATTATGATTATGTGCATGTCTATGTACAGCCAGAGGGTGAAGACGCCGTTCAAGCGTCTGCTTATACGGGGAAAACAAATGCGTGGACAGCAGGCGAAGTTGATTTATCTGCTTATAAAGGTCAAAAAGTGAGAGTCCTGTTTCAGATAAGAACAGATGGCAGTGTCACAAAAGATGGCTTTTATTTAGATGATGTGAAAATCACAGATGAGGCTTTGTCTCAACAAGCCAAGAACCAGCTAGGTGTGATCAAAAAAGAAAAATCCACAAGCCAGAATAAGAAATCAGTTGATCCAAAAAAGGCAAAGCCTGCTAAAGTAAAAAATAAACATGTACACATTCAAAAGCAAAACAGTCATGATGCTCCGTCTATTCAAGCTCTTCCAATGAGAGCGCAAATCAGTGTTCTAGAAAGCGGAAAATCAACTTCCACCGATGAAGCGACAGGGAAATATCAGCTGTCTCAAGGAGCAGGAGAATGGACAGTGAAAGCGGAAGCTTACGGCTTTGAATCACGGTCCCAAAAAGTCAAAGTGGCATCAAAAGAAACAGCAGAAGCGAATTTCTCCTTACAGCCGCTAGAGAAACGAACGATCTCCGGCACGGTCGTCAATGAAACAACTGGTGAAAAGGTGAAGAATGCAACTGTTTATCTTGTGGAAGACGCAAAAATTGAGCCGGTGAAAACAGATGAATCCGGTGAATTTTCTCTAGAGGCATTAAGCGGTGTCTATACAGTCAAAATTTTTGCAAAGGGGTTTAAAGGCTATACGTTTTCAGCGGATGTGACGGAAAAGCCACTTGAAAAGTCAGTGAAACTTGAGCCCTTTATCGGTTTTCCGGGAGAGATTGGCTACGATGATGGAACGGCTGAAAATGCACGGGCTTTCTACGATCCTGGCAATGGTTGGGCTGTGAAGTTTTCATTAGAAAAAGGAAAGAAACAAGCACAAGTCACAGGTGGCCTTTTCCGGTTTTGGACATCAGAATGGCCAGCTCCTGGAGGCGATGAATTTGCTGTTGAAGTATATGATGCTTCTGGGAAGGGTGGCGCACCAGGTGAGAAAATCGCAGGACCTTTAAAAGCAAATGCACTGCGTAATGGTGAATGGACAAAAGTAGATTTAGAAGATCAAGCCATTACAGTGGATGGCGATTTCTATCTTGTTTATATTCAAACGAAAAAGAATACCGAATCTCCGGGACTTGCCACAGATGAAGATGGCCCTAATGCTGAAAGAAGCTGGCAGCTGACGAGCGGTGCTTTTTCTCCTTCTCCGAAAGAAGAGGGGAATTATATGATTCGTGCGCTCGTAAACTATGAAGCAGATGTACCAGAAATCACTTCTCCAAAGGAAGGAACCATTACAAATCAAGGTGAATTGACGATTGAAGGCACGGCCTCTCCGGGTCTCGATGTGGCCATTTATCAAAATGATGAAGAGGTGGCCAACGTCAAATCAGATGAGTCGGGTACTTTCAAAGAAAATGTATCTGTTCCAAGTGGAGAGCATGTCTTCACGGTGGCGACTGTAACGGATAAAGGCTCAACAAAACATTCCAAGCCAGTCAAGGTGATCATCGATCAAACAGCACCGACGTTGACCATTGATACACCGAAAAAAGGTGACAAGTCTAATAGAGAATCACTCACGGTGGAAGGGAAAGTAGCGGATGATTATCTAGACCAAGTCACAGTCAATGGAAAAAAAGCGACCGTAAAGGATGGGGCATATTCTGCAAGGGTGCTACTTGAAAATGGGAAAAATACAATCAAAGTGACAGCAAAAGATGCAGCTGGAAACAAAACGACTAAAAAGGTCGACATCGATGTACAATATGATGCACCTGTCATTTCTGAATTAACGCCAAAAGAGAATATGAATCTATCATCAGGTGAATCGGTTAAGATTTCATTTAAAAGCAGGGAAAAGCTAGATGCCACCTTTGTTCTTCATATGCCGCTGACAAATGCTAGATCAAAACTTCAAAACACAACCGAACTGCCGATTCGTGAAGTAGCACCGGGAACGTATGAAGGCTACTGGACGGCGACATCTATTGCAAAAGCAAAAGGTGCAGTGATTGAAGTCATTGTCAAAGATGATTATGGAAATGTCACAAGACAGAAGGCAGAAGGAACACTCACCATCAATGAGAAAGAATGACAGCGAAAAAGACACGACTCATCGGAGCGTGTCTTTTTTTTGTGCAATTGATAGAGGAGACACTTGTCCAACAAATCATCCTGATGTTCTTTCTGTTTCATACGTCGACAAAAACGATAACAATCCACCAAAAGTTCTCTATCATCCCCTACAAGAATTGACAGACTTCCATCCTATGACTGTTTTATACTGGTACAAACAAGTGCAAGTACTGCTTTTGATTCTTTGTTTCAGATGAAAGGAGCAGAAGGTGGTCATTTATTTAGATGTCATTTGGCTGTTAAACTTTTGTTTTGATCTATTGCTGCTCTTACTCACGGCATTTATTCTCAAACGACAAGTGAAAAAAAGGCGATATATGTTAGGAGCTCTCATTGGATCGAGCATTGTTCTCTTGCTCTTTACGCCATTTGCAATGATTGTGTCGCACCCTTTAGGCAAACTGCTTTTTTCTGTCTTGATCGTGCTTGGAACCTTTGGCTTTCAAAGATTTCGTTCCTTTTTTCAAAACCTGTTTGCTTTTTACTTTGTCACATTTTTGATGGGAGGGGGCATGATCGGGGTTCATTCGTTTTTGCAGACAAATACAGTCATTCAAGATGGACTGCTTATTTCACAAAATGATGGATTTGGTGATCCCATTAGCTGGCTTTTTGTTCTCACTGGCTTTCCGGCCATTTGGCTGTTTTCAAAGAAACGATTAGGAGAGGTTGGTGCGAAAAAAAGACAATATGACGAACAAGTACTTGTGGAGATACACATTCAAGGAGAAACGATCCGCTTAAATGGTCTGGTCGATTCTGGAAATCAGCTGTATGATCCATTGACGAAAACACCTGTCATGATCGTCCAGCTCGATCAGCTCACATCTATTTTCGGAGAGCCATTTATAGAAAAAATGAAACAGTTTCATCCTGTTGAAGTGATGCAAAAGCTTGATGACCATTTTCCGCTGCTTGATCGTTTAAGACTCGTTCCATATCGCGCAGTCGGTCATGATCACGGGTTTCTACTATGCTTTAAACCAGATACGGTCGTCCTTTATACAAAAACGCATATGATCCAGCCAGCGAAGTGTTTTGTTGGGATGAGTCTAAGTGGATTATCAGCAGATCAGGAATTTCAATCCATCATTCATCCAGAGATGTTAGACGGAAAAATGATACAAGGGGTGTCGTAGTTTTTTTGTGATGTCTTTTATCTTACGAAGTCAACTGGACATTTAGAAGGGAGAAGAAGATGAAAAAATTAAAATTTAAACTCACTTACTACTGGTATAAACTCCTCATGAAGCTAGGGCTAAAGAGTGATGAGATTTATTATATTGGTGGAAGTGAGGCACTGCCTCCGCCGTTATCAAAGGATGAAGAACAAGAATTGCTCGTTAAATTACCAAAAGGGGATCAAACAGCAAGAGCCATTTTGATTGAACGAAACTTGCGATTGGTCGTTTATATCGCAAGAAAATTTGAAAACACAGGCATTAACATTGAGGATTTGATTAGTATCGGAACGATAGGCCTCATAAAAGCAGTAAATACGTTTAATCCAGAAAAAAAGATCAAACTGGCCACATATGCGTCTAGATGTATTGAAAATGAGATTTTGATGTATTTGCGCCGAAATAATAAAATCCGTTCAGAAGTATCCTTTGATGAACCGCTTAACATCGACTGGGACGGTAATGAACTGCTTTTATCAGATGTACTTGGGACAGATGATGATATTATCACCCGCGATATTGAAGCAAATGTCGATAAAAAATTACTGAAAAAAGCGTTAGAACAATTAAACGATCGTGAAAAACAGATCATGGAACTGAGGTTCGGTTTAGTTGGCGGTGAAGAAAAAACACAAAAAGATGTTGCCGACATGCTTGGTATTTCTCAGTCCTATATTTCAAGGCTCGAAAAAAGAATTATTAAACGATTGCAAAAAGAATTTAATAAGATGGTCTAAAAAAAATTTTTTGAAAGCTTTATCCCTGCACTGTCAAAGGGATCACCATTTTTTCACATCTTTCTCGTCGTAGACCGTGCATATTTTTCCATCCCACGGAGATACTGAACTTTGTACAACAGCTCCTGTAGGGAGGGAAAAAAGTGTCCAGAAATAAAGTGGAAATCTGCGGAGTCGACACCTCCAAACTGCCTGTTCTGAAAAACGACGAGATGAGAAAATTATTCAGACAGCTGCAAGATGAAGGTGACGATACAGCAAGAGAAAAGCTAGTTAATGGCAATTTGCGGTTGGTTTTAAGTGTGATCCAGCGTTTTAACAACAGAGGCGAGTATGTTGATGATCTCTTCCAAGTAGGCTGTATCGGATTAATGAAATCAATTGATAATTTTGATTTAAGCCACAATGTCAGATTTTCAACTTATGCGGTTCCTATGATCATAGGAGAAATCCGTCGATACTTGCGCGATAACAACCCTATCCGGGTGTCTCGTTCACTAAGAGATATTGCCTATAAGGCGCTTCAAGTCCGTGAGAGACTGATTAGTGAGACAAGCAAGGAACCAACGGCAGAAGACATTGCCAAAGTGTTAGAAGTCCCTCATGAGGAAATTGTTTTTGCCCTAGATGCCATTCAAGATCCTGTTTCTTTGTTTGAACCGATTTATAATGACGGAGGAGATCCGATTTATGTGATGGATCAAATTAGTGATGAACGGAACAAAGATACACAATGGGTAGAAGAATTGGCCTTAAAAGAGGGAATGCGCAGATTGAATGATCGAGAAAAAATGATTCTTCGTAAACGCTTTTTCCAAGGCAAAACACAAATGGAAGTGGCAGAAGAAATCGGCATTTCTCAAGCACAAGTATCAAGGCTTGAAAAAGCAGCAATCAAACAAATGAATAAAAATATTTTTTAAAGCCGCCACTAATGTGCGGCTTTTTTCATTCTTTTTAGAGAACCCATTTCTAGTATTGACTCTGTTATTTTTTTCATTTAATCTGTTTTTAACAAATGTTATTTGAAATATCATTTGTGAGGGAATAGAGAAGCGGAAAGAAGGGTTATTATGACATTCCATGATGAAAGAAGGCTGCTCATTAAGGTTGCGCATATGTACTATGAAGAAGGCGCCACTCAATCTAAAATTGCAGAAGCTGTTGGGGTTAGCCGTTCGCTCATATCGAAATATTTGGCAAAAGCACGTGAAGCAGGAATCGTGGAAATCATTATTCATGATGAAGTGAATCAACAATATGGTTCGTTAGAAAGAAAAATAGAGCGAAAATACGGGCTGCGAGAAGTCGTGTGTGTGGAATCTCTCAGTCAAGAAACAACAAAAAGTCGAATAGGAGCTGCGGCTGCGGGCTTTTTATTAAAAGTCATGAAGGATGGACAAGTCATCGGTTTTTCATCAGGGACCACCTTGCATGAAATGGCGAAAGCGCTTACGTCTGTTCAGCATTTTCCGTCTGTGACATTTGTTCCGCTAGTCGGAGGCGTCGGAAATGAAGATGTTGATATTCATGCCAACTATATTATTGGAAGATGCTCAGAAGCACTCAAATCAAAATGTGAGTTTTTACATGTGCCTGTCATGCTTGATACGAAAGAAGCGAAAGATGTACTCATTAGACAGCCGTCGATCAAAAAAGTCATTAAATTAGGAGAATCATCAAATATCGCGGTCGTAGGAATAGGCGGTGTTCCGCAACATTCAACGATGGTGAAATCCTATATGACAAGTGGTGAGGAAGATATCCTGCAAGCGAAAGATGTCGCGGGTGACATTTGTTATAACTTTATTGATCATAAAGGTGAAGTGTATCCGCATCCGTGGAACGACCGGGTGATGGGGATCAGTCCTCAAAAACTGAAAGAGATCCCGCTTGTGATTGGTGTCGCTGGAGGAGAAGAAAAAATTGAAGCGATCAGGGCAGCGTTAGAAGGTGGATTAATTCATGTGTTAATTACAGATGAACAAACCGGAGATGCCCTATTAAAGTAACTACCTAAGCCGATTAGGTAGTTTTTTTGAGTCTTTAGACTCAAAAAGATTGAAAATTTTATCGATTTTATCTTGACACAAAGTTGACACATCATATAAACTAAGTTCATAACAAATGATAAATAAAATAACAAATGTTACAAGAAACAGATTTTTGTTAATTTTTATAACATTTGTTAAAAGTTTCAGATTATTTTTCTAGCAATCTATTGTGAAGCAAGAAAACCTGAAAGGATGATTTAGATGTCAATTTATCAACAATTGTTAGCACGAGAACGCAGCGGAGATCCAATCAAAGTTGGGATAATCGGGGCAGGCCAAATGGGGTTTGGACTCATTTCACAAATTTCTAAAATTCCAGGCATGATTGTCGCAGGTGTTTGTGATATTCATCGTAGTGCAGCTGAGAAAGCAGCGAATTTTTACAAGCAACATGCGAAACCACATCAAATGGTCGTCACAAATGATTACAGAGAAGTGATTCAATCAGATTCTGTGGAAGTCGTTGTGGATGCAACAGGTGTTCCAGAGGTCGGAGCAAATATTTCTTTGGAAGCGCTTAATTCAAAAAAACATCTCGTTCTTTTAAATGTAGAAGTCGATATAACGATCGGTTTGGTCATGCATAAATTATTCACGAATGCAGGACTTGTTTACTCTGGATCAGCTGGAGATGAACCAGCAGCAACGCTAGAACTATATGAATTTGCAAAAACAATGGGTCTTGAAGTATTGGTTGCTGGGAAAGGTAAGAACAACCCATTCTTCCCAGAAGCAAACCCAGATACGTGTAAAGCTGAAGCAGATAGTAAACATATGAGTGCCCACATGCTGGCAGCATTCCAAGACGGAACAAAAACGATGGCAGAAATGAACCTATTAAGTAATGCAACAGGACTTTTGCCTGATAAAGTCGGCATGCACGGAGTAGAAGCGAATTTAGAAAATGTAGCAGATAAATTAAATCAAAAACAGCAAGGCGGCGTACTGGATAACTTCGGAGTCGTTGAATATGTAAACGGACTGGCGCCAGGTGTCTTTGTCATCGTCAAGAGTGATCTTGAGCCAGTAGATGAAGAGCTTCGTTACTTAAAAGTTGGAAAAGGTCCTCACTACACACTGTATCGTCCTTTCCACTTAGCAAGCCTTGAAACACCAGTGACGATCGCAAAAGCAGTCTTACAACACGATTCTTCAATCCATCCAATTGGTGTACCAGTATCAGAAACTGTCGCTGTGGCGAAAAGAGATATTAAAGCAGGAGAAACACTTGATGGTATTGGCGGATACTCCGTAAGAGGTGTACTTGAAACACATCAAGACATGAAAGCGAACGGCCACATCCCAATTGGCTTAATCAGCGGAAAAGTGGTAGCGAAAAAAGATATCAAATTGGGGCAATTCCTATCTCATGATGATGTAGAACTTGATTCAAACACAACGGTCTGGAAGCTGCGTTCATTACAAGATCACTTATTTCAATCATAAGGACGTGAGGCTATGGAAAAATTAGCAATCGTACTTTGCATTATTCTGATTGTGCAGTATGGTTTATCGTTTATTCAAATCAAGTACTACCGCAAAAGCATGGATTCACTGATTGACGACTATAAAGGGAAACAAGGCTATCACTTGTTTTCAGGAATGGAGCGGCGCAAATTTGGTCCTGGAGCCATTGCGCTCATCATTGTCGATGAATCATACATCATTCAAAAGTGTCATGTGCTGGGTGGCGTCTCGATTTTGTCTAAATTTAAGGAACTGCCTTCCTATGAAGGAAAACATGTGGGGGCTGTGCTTGATGAGCATCACATGATGAAACAAACATTGAAAAAGCGCAAAAGGGGACCAGCTGTCATGCAAGCACTCTCCATGGCAGCGGAGCAGGCGCTTGTCTCGATTTCTAAAAAAAATATAACAAATGTGAACTAAGAAAGGGGAGATGAAACATGGAATGGATTCAATGGTTTGGAGAGCACTTTATCGGGATGTTTGAAGCCGGCGGAAAGCAATTCATGGGTCTTGTTACAGGTATCGTTCCAACGCTTGTTGTGTTACTTACTTTCACTTATGCTGTCATGAAGTTTATTGGAGAAGAGCGAGTGAATAGAGCGATTCAGTTTGCAGCGAAATATACCATTTTGCGCTATACGTTAATGCCGATCTTATCCGTTCTTATTTTGACAAACCCAATGGCTTATACGTTTGGCCGCTTCTTACCTGAAAAACAAAAACCAGCATTCTATGATTCAGCTGTTTCATTTGTTCATCCGGTGACATCGCTGTTCCCGTATGCCAACGCAGGAGAACTGTTTGTCTACTTAGGAATTGCGAACGGGATTAAAGAAGCTGGATACTCTATGTCAGAGCTGGCTGTTCGTTACTTCTTAGTCGGGATCGTTGTCATTTTACTTCGCGGAATCATTACGGAATGGATCACAAAGTACTTAGCAGGAAAAATGAAAGCGAATTCACAATAGGGGAGGGTTAGACATGACAAACCACAAAGTATTTGTTGCAAAAGGTGCTGGCGGATGGGGAAAAGGATTAGAGCTTGAACCAACCGGTAAAAGAAGAAAGGTCGTTTCCATTACAGGAGGAGGCATTCACCCAGTTGCACGTAAAATTGCAGAAATGACAGGGACAGAAGCATGTGATGGCTTTAAAAATTCTATACCAGAAGATGAAATGATGTGTGTTGTCATTGACTGCGGAGGAACAGCGCGAATCGGACTTTATCCAATGAAACGCATTCCAACTGTCGATGTGCTGGCATCCTCTCCTTCTGGACCGCTTGCAAAACACATTACAGAGGATATCTTCGTATCAGGTGTCACAGAAAAAGATATTTCCTTTGCGGAAGCATCTGATAGTGAAGGGAATGTAGAAGGTCAAGAAAGCAGCGGCCCAATTGACAAAGAGAATTTCAAAGAAACCTATTCAAAATTGAAAGAGGAAAATATCGAACGTCAAGAAAAAGGGAATTTCCTCATGAGATTCTCAAGAGGAATCGGAAAAGTAACCGGCACATTCTATCAAGCTGGTCGTGATTCTGTTGATATGCTCCTTAAAAACATTATTCCATTCATGGCCTTTGTCAGTATGTTAATTGGAATTATCAATTATACAAAAATCGGTGATCTGATTGCCCATTTCCTTTCACCTTTGGCAGGATCTTTATGGGGGCTCTTACTGCTCGTTGTTGTCTGTACCTTACCGTTCCTATCGCCTGTCTTAGGACCTGGGGCAGTCATCGCACAAGTCATCGGTGTACTGATTGGTAGTCAAATTGCACTAGGAAACATTCCGCCTCAATTTGCTCTTCCAGCACTGTTTGCGATCAACGGTCAAGTAGGGTGTGACTTTATCCCGGTTGGGCTATCACTTGGTGAAGCAAAGCCGGAAACGGTACAATATGGGGTACCAGCTGTTTTGTATAGCCGTCTCATTACAGGCGTTCTATCTGTTGTGATCGCATACGTTGCCAGCTTCGGTATGTATTAAACGTATTAAAGGAGGAATCGAGATACATGGTAACACAATCTGTCGTAAAAGAAATTGGGATCTTAGTCCCGCAGTTTAAAGAAGATAAGCTGATTGTTTTATTTGGACCAGCAGCGCCGCAGGAATTAAGAGATATGTCTGTCATTCATGAGTTTGAACACTTAGAAGAAGAGCCGCTGAAATTAGGCGGAACGATTCAAGTGGGCGACCAAACGTATACCATTACTGCTTTAGGCAATAAAGCAAATGACAACTTTAAGGAACTCGGCCATATTTCGATCTACTTCCAAGAGCCGTTTGATGATGTATTACCGGGAGCTGTCTTTGCATCCCCGCATACGTTTCCTGATATTAAAGAAGGCGTGCGAATTGAAATTTCGTAACCATGCAAAAAAGCTGTTCCTTTTAGGGAGCAGCTTTTTTGCGTTAGGTTTACTGATTGAAACATTTGCGATATGCTGTAGACGTTATTATTTGTATATTCAGAATTTTTATTCAGGGGGAAAAGATCGTGTCGCTTGACTTGAAGGATGTTTCTTTAAAACGAAATGGAAAATGGCTGCTTCGTTCTATTGACTGGCAGGTGAAAGACCAGGAACACTGGGTGCTTTATGGTTTAAATGGTGCTGGGAAAACGGCTTTATTAAATATGCTTTGCTCATATTATTTTCCAACGTCAGGTGAGATGACGGTGTTAGGCCATGTGTTTGGCAAGGAAGCGCTTGGTGAAAAACTAAGGAAGAAAATTGGTCTCATCTCTGCTGGTCTTGAAAAGAAGCTGCACAGAGATGACAATGCATTTGAAATTGTTTTGAGCGGGGCATTTGCTTCCATCGGACTTTATGAAACGCCGACAGATGAGATAAGAGAGAAGGCGATTGATTTATTAAAAACATTTGGCTCATTTCAATATGCCAATCGCACGTATGAAACCCTGTCGCAAGGAGAGAAACAAAAAGTGCTGATCGCAAGAGCTTTAATGAATGATCCGAAGCTCCTAATATTAGATGAACCTGTGACGGGTCTTGATTTCTTAGCAAGAGAACAAGTGCTGGAGACGATCTCATTGATTGCATCAAAACCAGATGCGCCCACATTGCTCTATACGACCCACCACGCAGAAGAGATTCTCCCGATTTTTCAGCATACCTTATTATTAAAAGAAGGTACTGTTTTTCATAAAGGGGAGACAAAGCAGATGATGACAAGTGACTTGCTTTCTTCCTTTTTTGAATGTCCAGTTGAAGTCATGTGGCAAAACGGCCGCCCTCACTTAAGTAAATTGTAGATAAGAGAAACTATTGGTCTGCTTCCCTGCTTTTCCATCATACATATTATAGTAGAAAACGAAAGGCGGGGAAGGACAGATGATCAGTATTTCTGAATTCCAAATCAAAGATGTCGTCGATGTGTCGAGCGGAAAAAAATTAGGTACTATTGGAGACATTGATATCAATGTCACAAGCGGTAAAATACAAGCGATTATCATTGGCGGTACAGGTAAAATGATGGGATTTTTCGGAAAAGAAGAGGAAATGATTGTCCCGTGGCGAAATATAGTAAAAATTGGCGAAGATGTGATACTTGTCCGATTGTCTTCTTAATTCGTGTAAACTCCTCAATCAATAGATCAAATTTTCCTTGAAACAAGCTCTCCATTCTCAGCAATCAATGTCTTTTTCGGGTAAAAAGATTACGTTTTCATATCAATTTGAAAAAAAACCTGTAGAAAGGGCACATTTGAGTGTAATATTTAATGAATCCCACTAACTGTCTTTGCACGTCTTGTGGTAAAATAGGAGCGATATAAAGAGAGATGAATGAAAGGTGGGAGGCAGCTTTGATAGACAAATATGACCCCTTTCAGCAGAAATCACCTTATGCAATGATGATTCATGATTGGACGAACATGACATGTTCTGGAAAAGAGATATTGGCCGGTTTTACGACAAAAAATGGCGGCTTTAGTCTTTCTCCATATCAATCAATGAACACTGGACTCCATGTAGGAGATGATGCTTCTAGTGTCCAAATGAATCGTCAAGTCATTGCAGATGCTACTGCTGTGCCGCTCTCTAATTGGGTGTTTGCTGACCAAACACACGAGGATCGCATCATGAAAGTCACGAAGGAACAAAAGGGAAGAGGAAGTCTTCAGTATGATGAAGCGCTCTCTAGAACAGATGGTTTATACACCTCTGAACCAAACATCATGCTCGCTCTTTGTTTCGCTGACTGTGTTCCGCTTTATTTTCTAGCGCCGCAATCTGGGCTGATTGGAACGGCTCATGCTGGCTGGAAAGGAACCGTTAAGCAAATTGGCGCCAACATGGTTGATGCATGGGTTCGCCAAGAAGGCGCTGATGCCGATCATATACAAGTCGTCATTGGACCATCCATTGGCAGCTGCTGCTACATAGTAGATGATGTTGTCATAGATCAAGTGAAACAGCTTCCTTTTACAACAGAGGATGTGTATTCCGAGATGTCACAAGGACAATACAAAATTGACTTAAAAACATTAAACAAAAACGTATTACTTCATGCAGGATTAAAAGAAGAAAACATACATGTCAGTTCGATGTGCACAAGTTGCAATGAGCAGCATTTCTTCTCACACCGGCGTGATCAAGGGAAAACAGGACGTATGATGTCTTTTGTCGGGTTTAAGGAGGCATAAGTGCAATTGAATGTACGAGAGAATCTCAGACAAATAAATGAACAAATCAACGAAGCATGTAAAAGAGCAGGTAGACATCAAGACGATGTATCGGTTGTCGCTGTCACAAAATATGTCTCGATTGAACGAGCATTAGAAGCCAAGGATGCCGGAATTTTGCACTTTGGTGAAAATCGTGACCAAGGGTTACTTGAAAAACAGGCAGCCATAACCGATGAAAACATTAACTGGCACTTCATCGGCAGTTTACAGACGCGAAAAGTGAAATCTGTCATTCAGACCATTGATTACTTACATTCGCTCGACAGAATGTCCCTTGCGAATGAAATTGAAAAAAGAGCGGATCACACGGTTCGCTGTTTTGTACAGGTGAACACATCACTTGAGGAGTCAAAACACGGCTTACAAAGCGAAGACGTGATTCCATTTGTCAAACAGCTGGCTGATTTCAAACATATTGAAATTGCTGGACTCATGACGATGGCTCCATTTACAGATGATCATACTGTGATACGAAACTGTTTTAAAACATTAAAAAGCCTTCAACAAGAGGTAAAACAACTGAACCAAGTAAATGCACCTTGTCAGCATTTATCGATGGGCATGTCAAACGATTTTGAAATCGCAATTGAAGAAGGTGCGACATTTGTTCGGATTGGCTCTTCACTTGTTGGAAATGAAACAGGAGGTGCGTGACATGAGCATAAAAAATAAGTTTAAAAGCTTCTTCACACTCGATGATGAAGAGTATGAGTACGAATATATTGATGAAGAAAGAGAACCAACACAAGAAGAAAAAAACACAAAAGATAAAGCGGCATTTCAAGAGCGTCCTCAGGCAGGAAAACAAAATGTCGTCAGCTTGCAAAGCGTGCAAAAATCCTCTAAAGTGGTGTTAAGTGAGCCGCGTGTTTATGCAGAGGCTCAGGAGATTGCAGACCATATTAAAAATCGGCGTGCAGTCGTCGTCAATTTGCAGCGCATTCAGCACGATCAAGCAAAGCGAATCATCGACTTCTTAAGCGGAACGGTTTATGCAATCGGTGGAGACATTCAGCGTATTGGCTCGAATATATTCCTCTGCACTCCTGATAATGTGGATGTATCTGGCACAATATCAGAGCTATTGACAGAGGAAGAACCTCAGAGGTGGTAAATCATAGTTATTCTAAATTTCATTTTTAATATTTTGGGTACGGTCTTAACGATTTACTCATTCGCGATCATTATTTACATCTTTATGTCATGGGTGCCATCTGCAAGAGAAACATCGATTGGCCGCTTCTTGACAAACATTTGCGAACCGTATTTAGAACCATTCCGTAAAATTATTCCGCCAATTGGCATGATTGACATCTCGCCGATTGTGGCATTGCTTGTGATTCGTTTCGCATCATCGTATGGACTAACTGGTCTTTATAATATGATTGTACGATTCATGTAAACAGGCTGCCGGGCTTGGCATCTGCCAGGCTCTTTTACATAAAAGGGGAACAAAATGAGCGATATTTATCAACATTTTAGAAAAGACGAACAGCCATTTGTCGACCAAGTATTAGGCTGGAAAAACATCGCACTCGATCAATATCGAATGAAATTAACAGACTTTCTTGATCCGCGTGAGCAGTTCATTACCCAGTCCGTGATTCAGCATTCTGATGAACTGGGTCTCATGTTTTTTGGCGGGTATGAGGAAGCAGAGCGAAAAAGGGCTTTGATCTATCCTGATTATTTAGCACCGTCTATACAGGATTTCGAGCTGACTTATTTTCAGGTGAACTATGCGAAAAAGTTTATTTCTATAGAACACCCCAACCTTCTCGGTTCGCTCATTGGGACAGGCCTGAAGCGTCAAAAATTCGGTGATTTGTTGTTTTCAGAGGACAACGTGCAATTTATTTGTACAAGCGATGTTGCCGATTTTGTTCGGGCTCAGCTGACGCATGTCGGCAGAGCATCTGTTTCATTAGAGGAAATCAGCAAGGCAGATCTTCAGCCAGTCATCAGCAAAACCGATATCAAAGAAGATACGATTTCTTCACTGCGGCTTGACGCTGTATGTGCTGCTGTCAGCCGTCAATCTCGGCAAAAAGCACAGCTTTTGGTCAAAAATGGTCTTGTCAAAGTAAACTGGAAAGTCACTGAAGACCCTTCCTTTACAATTGGTGAAGGTGATCAGCTCTCTGTCAGGGGATTTGGCCGCTTTAGCTTAAAAACAATTGATGGGAAGACAAAAAAAGATAAATTCAAAGTAACATTTGAGCTTCTGACATAACGAATTTGAATCTGGAGGTGGCAAGATTGCCATTAACACCTAATGATATTCATAATAAAACGTTCACAAAAAGTTTTCGCGGCTATGACGAAGATGAAGTAAATGAGTTTTTAAGCCAAGTACGTAAAGATTACGAGATCGTACTTCGCAAAAAGAACGAGCTTGAAGACAAAGTCAACGAGCTTGATGAAAGACTAGGCCATTTTGCAACAATTGAAGAAACATTAAACAAATCCATTCTTGTGGCGCAAGAAGCAGCAGAAGACGTGAAGCGTCATTCTGATAAAGAAGCGAAATTGATCATTCGTGAAGCTGAGAAAAATGCAGACCGTATTATCAACGAAGCGTTATCAAAATCAAGAAAGATTGCAATGGAAATCGAAGAGCTCAAGAAACAGTCGAAAGTCTTTAGAACTCGTTTCCAAATGCTCATCGAAGCTCAGCTTGATCTTCTGAAAAATGATGATTGGGATCATTTGCTGGAATATGAAGTTGACGCTGTCTTTGACGAAAAAGAATAAGCGCATCACCTTGACATGACGTGCTCATGTTGCATATAATACCATCATAAATTAACAAGAGATAAACGTTTGAAAGGGACACTCGCAGCGGTTACATGCGTAATAAAGCGAATCAGGGACGGTGGAAGCCTGACATTACGAAACGCTGCAATGAGATCACCCCTTTAGTTCCTTTTCTGAAATGAATGAGTAAGAAAAGGCGTCTGATCACGTTACGATTTTAGAGTGGATAAGCGGCAATTTCATAGCGCTTGTCTAAAAGGGTGGTACCGCGAGACAAGCCTTCTCGTCCCTTATGGGATGAGAGGGCTTTTTTTATTGTTTTTTAATACGAATTTGCATGTGGAGGAATAGGTATGAACTACAAAGACACCTTATTAATGCCAAAAACAGAATTCCCGATGAGAGGAAACTTGCCGAACAAAGAGCCTGAAATCCAAGAGGAGTGGGCAGAAAAAGACATCTATCAAATGGTTTTAGAGCGGACAAAAGGACGCCCGACCTTTATTTTGCATGATGGACCTCCATATGCGAATGGTGACATTCATATGGGGCACGCACTCAATAAAATCCTCAAAGATTTTATTGTCCGTTTTAAATCAATGAATGGATTCCATGCACCGTACGTACCGGGCTGGGATACACATGGCTTACCGATTGAAACAGCCCTTACGAAAAATAAAAAAGTCAAACGCAAAGAAATGTCGACAGCAGAATTCCGTAAACTATGTGAGGAGTATGCTTGGAAACAAATCGAAGGTCAGCGCAATCAGTTTAAGCGTTTGGGCGTAAGAGCAGACTGGGACAATCCATATGTGACATTAAAGCCTGAATACGAAGCGCAGCAAATTCTTGTCTTTGGTGAAATGGCGAAAAGAGGCTATATTTACAAAGGTCTTAAGCCTGTTAACTGGTCTCCATCAAGTGAATCAGCACTTGCTGAAGCAGAAATTGAATACAAGGACAAACGTTCACCATCGATTTACGTATCATTTAAAGTGAAAGATGGCAAAGGCGTACTTGAAAATGGCGAGCAGTTCATCATCTGGACAACAACACCTTGGACACTTCCTGCAAACCTTGGCATTTGTGTACATCCAAACCTAGAGTACAGTGTGCTTCAAGTGGGTGCTGAGCGATATGTCATCGCATCTGAACTAGTTGAACAAGTGGCAAAAACACTTGGCTTTGAAGAGTACGAAGTTGTGAAAACGTTAAAAGGTAAAGAATTAGATAAGGTCGTTGCAGCACATCCAATTTACGATAGAGATTCTCTTGTGATGCTTGGCGATCACGTCACAACAGATGCAGGAACAGGCTGTGTTCACACAGCGCCAGGTCACGGGGAAGATGACTTTATCGTAAGTATGAAGTACGGTCTTGATGTGTTATGTCCAGTAGATGAAAAAGGTGTGATGACAGAAGAAGCACCTGGTTTTGAAGGACTATTCTACGAGGATGCCAATAAAGCCATCACAGAACAGCTTGAAGCAAAAGGCGCATTGAAAAAACTCGACTTTATCACGCACTCCTATCCGCATGACTGGAGAACGAAAAAACCAACAATTTATCGTGCAACTGCTCAGTGGTTTGCTTCCATTAAAGATTTCAGAGAAGCGCTATTAGATAATATTAAAGAAACGAAATGGGTTCCAGCTTGGGGCGAAACGCGCCTGTTCAATATGGTGCGTGACAGAGGTGACTGGTGCATTTCAAGACAGCGTGTATGGGGCGTTCCAATCCCAGTCTTCTATGCTGAAAATGGTGAGCCAATCATCACAGATGAAACGATTCAGCACGTCTCTCAATTATTTAGAGAACATGGCTCGAATATTTGGTTTGAAAAAGAAGCAAAAGAATTATTGCCTGAAGGCTTTACACATCCAGGCAGCCCGAATGGTGAATTTACAAAAGAGCAAGATATCATGGATGTATGGTTTGATTCTGGTTCTTCTCACCAAGCGGTATTAGAAGAACGAGATGACCTTGTTCGTCCGGCAGACCTTTACCTTGAAGGTTCTGATCAATATCGCGGCTGGTTTAACTCATCTTTATCTACAGCAGTTGCTGTCACTGGAAAAGCGCCATATAAAGGTGTTCTCAGCCATGGCTTTACGCTTGATAAAGAAGGACGCAAGATGAGTAAATCATTAGGCAATACGATTGATCCGACGAAAGTGGCGAAGCAGCTTGGTGCGGAGATTCTTAGACTTTGGGTATCTTCTGTCAACTATCAAGCCGATCATCCAGTGTCTGACGACATTTTAAAACAAGTCGCAGAAGTTTATCGTAAAATCCGTAACACGTTCCGCTTCTTGCATGGTAACCTGTTTGACTTTGATCCAGCAGTCAATGCAGTACCAGTCGAAGAGCTTCGCGAAGTGGATCAATATATCTTAATCAAATTAAACAAATTGATTGATAAAGTGAAAAAAGCTTATGATGATTACGAATTTGCGGTTGTCTATCATGCCATCCACAACTTCTGTACGATTGAGCTTAGCTCTTTCTATCTCGATTTTGCAAAAGATGTGGTATACATTGAGCATGCGGATCATCCAGACCGCCGCAGCATGCAAACGGTCTTCTACGAAACATTAATGGCGTTAGTGAAGCTGACAGCACCAATTCTTCCGCATACAGCAGACGAACTATGGAGCCACTTAAGCTTTGTTGAAGAACCAAGTGTTCAGTTAACAGATATGCCAGAAGGTGTAGCTGTTCCTCAAGCAGAAGCGACAGAAGTGAAGTTTGACCGCTTTATGGAAGTACGTGACGATGTGCTAAAAGCGCTGGAAATTGCGCGTAATGAGAAAGTCATCGGACGTTCACTTGAAGCAAGTGTGACCCTTTATGCAACAGAGGAAGTGAAAAACCTTCTTGCATCCATTAAAGAAGATGTGAAGCAGCTCTTTATCATTTCTGAATTAACAGTAGAAGATGAGAAGCATGCAGACGCATCAGCGCCTGAATACACATCAGGACGAATTGTTGTTCAAAAAGCAGAAGGCGAACTGTGCGAACGTTCCCGCATTATTTCAAAAGATGTTGGCGCAAATCCAAAATACCCAACATTGTCGCTCAAAAATGCTGAAATTGTGGAGAAATATTACCAGAATTAACAGCGTGATATCACCAACTAGCGCCCCGCATATAGCGGGGCGTTTTTGATATAGAGAAAATGACAGCGTTTAGAACGAAAGGAAAAATCTTATGGCTTTAAAGTGAACAGGCGGGGCAACAATATGATTATCACGACAGGGCAGGAGTTGAAACAGCGACATGAATGGCGATCTAGAGACGATTTACATGGAACTCCTTCAAATGAGAGAAGAACTGCAATCGAAACTGTTTGAATATGCATCATTGCGTTCACCCGCTGAACATGTCACGTTCGATCAAGCAAAAACGACCACGCTTCTTTATCACATCAAAGAAGAACTGCAAGATGTTTCGCTCGCGATTGCAAAAATTGAACAAGGAACTTATGGCATATGTGAGGCGACTGGGCATACAATGCCCATTGAACAAATGAGTATTCTTCCGACTGCTCGTACGACTGACGACTTTTTATATCATAAGCAATACGAGAAAAAAGCATTCACCCCTTATCCTTATGAATCGAACGATTCTCATTTTGAAGCCTTCCACATGTAGGGAGGTTTTTGTCTGTCAACTAAAGTTTCTTTACTCCTTCCTGTTTTCTTGATAAAATGCTTAAAGACCAAAGTATGAAGATGGAGGAACGTGTGTGTTCTATTACATAATCGCATTCGTGATAATTTGTTTAGATCAATTAACAAAATGGCTCATTGTCAAACATATGATGCTCGGTGATTCTATTCCTGTGATTGATGGCTTCTTTTACATCACATCCCACCGAAATTCAGGAGCCGCATGGGGGATTCTCCAAGGACAAATGTGGTTTTTCTATGTGATCACACTCGTTGTTATTGCAGGAATTGTTTATTATTTGCAAAAACATGGACAAAAGGACAAGCTACTTGGCGTAGCACTTGCCTTAATGCTTGGCGGAGCGATTGGGAACTTTATTGACCGTATTTTCCGTCAAGAAGTGGTTGATTTTGCTCATTTCGTATTTGGGGATTATCATTATCCAATCTTTAATATCGCAGATTCCTCTCTATGTGTGGGGGTCATTCTGCTCTTTATTCAAATGCTGTTAGATGGAAAGAAAAATAAGGAGTCAACTACATGAATCAAGTAAACATTGCCGTTTCAGAAGAACAAACAAGTGAACGGCTTGATAAATTTTTAAGCACAACTGAACCAGAATGGTCAAGAACCCAAGTCCAGCAGTGGGTGAAAGATGGGCTCATCGAAGTAAATGGAAAACAAGTGAAGGCCAATTATAAAGTACAAGCTGGAGATCAAATCAAAGTAGAGATTCCAGATCCAGAAGCACTAGATGTAGAAGCGGAATCAATGGATCTTGATATTTATTATGAGGATGAAGATGTACTAGTGGTCAATAAACCAAGAGGAATGGTCGTTCATCCAGCACCAGGACATGTGACAGGTACTCTTGTCAATGGCCTCATGGCTCATTGCAATGATTTGTCAGGCATTAATGGTGTGATGAGACCAGGAATTGTCCACCGGATTGATAAAGATACGTCAGGGCTTTTAATGGTCGCAAAAAATGATATGGCGCATGAATCACTCGTCAATCAGCTGGTGGCGAAAACGGTCACTAGAAAATACACAGCCGTTGTTCATGGCATCATTCAGCATGATACTGGAACGATTGATGCACCAATAGGTCGAGACAAAAAAGATCGCCAAAGCATGACGGTCACAAAAGAAAATGCAAAGCAGGCAGTCACTCATTTTGATGTGATGGAGCGCTTTAAAGACTTTACCGTTGTAGAATGCCGCCTTGAAACGGGAAGAACCCACCAAATTCGTGTTCATATGAAATACATTGGCTATCCGCTTGCCGGAGATCCAAAATATGGCCCGAGAAAAACGGTTGATTTCAATGGACAACTGCTACATGCAGGCGTGTTAGGATTTGATCACCCTAGAACAGGAAAATATATGGAGTTTACAGCTCCAATTCCAGCTGATATGCGGGGCTTTATCGATTCATTAAGAAATAACGATTGACAGGCCGTTCTTTTTTTGAAATAATAAACGAAGAAATTGAGATTCTTTAAAACAGTCCAGAGAGGCTGAGAAGGATAACGGATCAATTTGTGCACGAGTATGCACAAATGAGCGCCCCTCTCTGCCCTTTGCAGAAGGGGCTTTTTATTTGTCAAAAAGAGGTGTAAAAGATGGAACAAAAAGCAGTCATTCTTGATGAACAAGCGATAAGACGAGCGCTTACCCGTATTGCACATGAAATGATTGAGCGCAACAAAGGGATGAAGGATGTCATCCTGGCCGGGATCAAGACAAGAGGTATTCATCTTGCAAAGCGCCTTGCAGAGCGCATCGAGCAAATTGAAGGAAACCCAGTGACGGTGGGTGAACTGGATATTACGCTATACCGTGATGACCTGACAAAAAAGACAGAGAATCAAGACCCGCTTGTCAAGGGTGCAGACATTCCAGCTGACATTAATGACAAAACACTGATTGTCGTGGATGATGTGCTGTTCACAGGCAGAACGGTGAGAGCGGCTATGGATGCGCTTGTGGATGTAGGGAGACCTTCTTCCATTCAGCTGGCTGTTCTAGTCGACCGGGGACACCGGGAGCTGCCGATTCGGGCAGATTATATCGGAAAAAACATCCCGACATCAAAAGCAGAGACAGTCATGGTTCAGCTCAATGAAGTAGATCAAAACGACCTTGTCGCTATATATGAAAAATAACCTTTTTAAATGCATTCCAGAGAGTTTGCAAAGAGGGCATTAACAAGAGACACCGAGCACACGGCTAAAGTGACGTGTACGGTTTTTCTAGGCCTCTTTGCGCATACTCGCAAAGAGGCTTTTTTAATGAAAAAGGACACATCTAGGAGGAAAATCATGAGTCAGCAAAAAGCCAATTTAGGCATTCGAGATATCCCAAAACCGTTCACATGGCTGTCACTCAGCCTGCAGCACTTGTTTGCCATGTTTGGTGCAACCATTCTTGTACCAAAGATCATTGATATGAGCCCAGCCGTCGCGCTCATCTCAAGCGGGGTTGGAACCATTGTGTACTTAATCATCACAAGAGGGCAGATTCCGGCGTATCTTGGATCGTCCTTTGCCTTTATCGCCCCTATCTTGAATGTAAAAGCCACCGGCGGCCCTGGAGCAGCAATGGTAGGTGCCTTTATGGCGGGTGTGGCATATGCACTCATCGCATTATTTATTAAATGGCTCGGCACAGGCTGGCTAATGAAGCTTCTGCCGCCTGTCGTTGTAGGACCCGTCATTATGGTCATCGGACTCGGACTCGCTGGAACAGCTGTTAACATGGCGATGTACGTCGATCCGAATGCAAAGGAGCTTGTTTACAGCCTGAAGCACTTAATGGTTGCAGGCTTCACGCTCGCTGTCACCATTATTAGTATGATCTTCCTAAGAGGATTCCTTAGCTTGATTCCAGTCTTAATCGGCATTATTAGCGGCTACCTCTTTGCCTTAACACAAGGCATTGTGAACTTCCAGCCAGTCATTGACGCAAAATGGTTTGCTGTACCAGACTTTGTTGTGCCATTTGTCGACTATACACCTGCTGTGACTTTAAGCATTCTCACAGTGATGGTGCCGGTTGCCTTTGTGACCATGTCTGAGCACATCGGCCATCAAGTCGTGTTAAGCAAAGTTGTTGGACAAGATTTTATTAAAAAGCCAGGTCTTCATCGCTCCATTTTAGGAGACAGTGCGGCGACAATCTTCGCTTCACTCATCGGCGGACCTCCAACAACGACTTATGGAGAGAACATTGGCGTCCTTGCCATCACAAGAGTGTTCAGTATCTTCGTCATCGGCGGAGCAGCGGTGTTTGCGATCTGCTTCGGCTTTGTTGGGAAAATTTCAGCATTAATCAGTACAGTACCATCCGCGGTTATGGGGGGCGTTTCGTTCCTGCTCTTTGGAATCATAGCCTCAAGCGGACTGCGAATCCTGATTGATCATAAAGTGAATTTTGAAGAAAAGCGCAATCTCATTATCGCATCAGTCATCTTAGTCATTGGTATTGGCGGGGCATTCATTGAGGTGAAACAAATCAATCTGACGCTGTCAGGAATGGCACTCGCTGCTATTACTGGCGTCCTGCTAAACCTGATTCTGCCGCATCAAAAGGCAGAAGATGATGAGTCAAATGAATCGAATACCGAAAACCTTTTAAAAGAAGTCCAGTGAGGCTGACAAGGGTTCTAAACGGAGCAGAACGTGCGAAAGCACCCCTGCTTCTTTTGGAGAACCCTAAGCTGCCGAGGCTTAGGGTTTTTTTGAACCTGAAAGTGATGAAAAACTAGAGGGGGCAGAAAAAATGAATGATTTATCGACAATGAGCAGCTTGTCAAAGGAAGAAATTTTACAGCTGATTGAAGAAGCATGTGCATTGAAAAAAGGGAAACAGGAACATGGTTTAGCAGGTGAATTTGTAGCGAACCTCTTCTTTGAACCAAGTACAAGAACGCGTTTTAGCTTTGAGGTGGCAGAGAAAAAACTTGGAATGAATGTGCTGAACCTAGACGCAGCAAGTACCTCTGTTCAAAAGGGAGAGACCCTTTACGATACAGTGAAAACACTTGAATCCATCGGAGTGAAGGCATGTGTCATCAGAGACAGTACAGACGAATATTACAAAGAGCTGATTGGGAAGGTCGGGATTCCAATCATTAATGCGGGAGATGGCTGCGGTCAGCACCCTACCCAATCATTGCTGGATTTGATGACGATCTTCGAAGAGTTTGGCGGTTTTGAAGGCTTAACCATCTCGATTCATGGTGATATCAAACATAGCAGGGTGGCAAGGTCCAATGCTGAAGTCCTCGCAAGACTAGGAGCGACAGTGCTCTTTTCAGGACCAGCTTCCTTCCAAGATGAACAAAATCCTCATGGAACGTATGTCGAGGTGGACGAAGCCATGAAGCGGTCTGACGTGGTGATGCTGCTGAGAATTCAGCATGAAAGACACTCAGAAAAGATGGGCAACGAGGGTTACTTATCGACTTATGGATTAACAGTAGACAGGGCAAGCAAAATGAAAGAAAGAGCGATTATTATGCATCCAGCACCAGTAAATAGAGGTGTTGAAATAGATGATTCATTAGTAGAGTCAAAACAGTCAAGGATTTTCAAACAAATGGAAAATGGTGTGTATATCCGAATGGCTGTGTTAAAAAGGGCTTTTCAAAATAGCAGACTACATCAAAAAGGGAGAGATTCTGTCTATGTCATATCTCATTAAAAACGGTTTTATCTTAACAAGCACAGGGGAAAGAGTGCAGCAGGATATTAGGGTAGAAGGAAAAGTGATTCAAGCAATGGGTCATTTAGAAAGAGAAGACGGAGAAGAAGTCATTGATGCAGCAGGGCTATTTGTATCACCAGGTTTGATTGATCTGCATGTGCATTTAAGAGAGCCAGGCGGCGAGAAAAAAGAAACCATTGAAACAGGTTCTAAGGCAGCAGCAAGAGGCGGGTATACGACCATTGCAGCGATGCCAAATACACGGCCAGTTCCAGATACAAAAGAACAAATGGAATGGCTGATGAATCGAATCAACGAGACCTCCTCTGTAAGAGTACTGCCATACGCTTCCATCACGACGAGACAAATTGGCGAAGAGATGACAGACTTTGCAGCGTTAAAAGAAGCGGGCGCATTTGCCTTTACGGATGACGGTGTTGGTATTCAAACCGCAGGCATGATGTACGAAGCAATGAAAAAGGCAGCAAGCCTTGATCAAGCCATAGTGGCGCACTGTGAAGATAACTCACTCATTTATGGAGGATGCGTTCATGAAGGAGACTTTTCAAAAGCAAATGGGTTAAACGGGATACCGTCAATTTGTGAATCGGTGCATATTGCAAGAGATGTCCTCTTAGCAGAAGCAGCGAATTGTCATTATCATGTATGCCATATCAGCACAAAGGAATCCGTCCGAGTGGTACGCGATGCAAAAAAAGCAGGCATTCGTGTGACAGCTGAGGTCTCGCCACATCACCTGCTCTTATGTGATGCAGACATTCCAGGTCTTGACACAAACTATAAAATGAATCCGCCGCTCAGAGGAGCAGAAGATCGCGAGGCACTGATCGAGGGGCTTTTAGATGGCACGATTGATTTTATCGCCACAGACCATGCACCGCATACAGAAGAAGAAAAGAACGAAACGATGCAGAGGGCACCTTTTGGGATTGTTGGACTTGAAACAGCGTTCCCGCTTCTGTACACACGTTTTGTGAAAACAGGGGAATGGACATTAAAAGAACTTGTTGATTATATGACCATCAAACCAGCAGAAGCCTTTGCTCTTCCATACGGAAAGCTGGAAGAAGGTCAAATCGCTGATATCACACTGATTGATTTAAACAAAGAAATGGCAATTGACAAAAAAAGCTTCTTATCTAAAGGACAAAATACACCGTTTGACAAATTGACTGTATCAGGATGGCCGGTCATGACACTTGCATCTGGGGAAGTCGTTTATGAAGAGGGGAGACTAGTAAAATGAAGAGACGCTTAGTGCTAGAAAACGGAACAGTATTCGAAGGAACAGGCTTTGGCAGCTTAGAACCGTCAGTCGGAGAAGTCGTCTTTAACACAGGGATGACAGGCTATCAAGAGATTTTGTCTGACCCGTCGTACTGCGGACAAATTGTCACACTCACTTACCCGCTGATCGGCAACTATGGCATTAACCGTGATGATTTTGAATCGATCACACCGTTTGTGAAAGGGCTGATCGTGAAAGAGCTTTGTGAAAAGCCTTCAAACTGGCGCTCTTCATACTCACTTGATGAGTATTTAAAAATGAAAAATATCCCGGGTCTTAGCGGCATTGATACACGCAAGCTCACGCGCATGATTCGAAGTGCAGGTACATTAAGAGGAGCTTTTGCAGGACCGGATGAACAAGTAGAAGACGTTGTAAGCCGCCTTCAAACGATGCAGCTACCAACAGATCAAGTAAGCCAAGTATCTGTGAAAAATGCGTATCCAAGCCCAGGAAGAGGAAAAAGAATTGTGCTTGTCGATTTCGGCATGAAGCATGGCATTTTGCGCGAACTCAATAAGCGAGATTGTGATGTCATTGTGGTGCCATACAATATCACGGCAGATGAAGTATTACAGTTAAAACCAGACGGCATCATGCTTTCAAACGGACCTGGGGATCCAGTCGATGTGCCAGAAGCGGTTGAAATGATTCAGCAGCTGATTGGAAAGGTACCACTCTTTGGTATCTGCTTGGGACACCAGTTATTCGCGCTTGCGTGCGGCGCAAGTACAGAAAAAATGAAATTTGGGCATAGAGGATCCAATCATCCAGTCAAAGAACTAGCAACTGGCAAGGTAACCTTGACGTCTCAAAACCATGGCTACACGGTTAGCGCCATTAATGAAGACGTGCTTGAAGTCACACATATTGCGCTAAATGACAATACCATTGAAGGATTAAAACATAAAGAAGCACCAGCATTCACTGTCCAGTATCACCCAGAAGCATCACCGGGTCCAGAAGATGCGAACTACTTATTCGACGAGTTCATGGACATGATTCATACAACTGAGAAAGAAGGGGAAGAAGTATGCCAAAACGCGTAGATATCAAAAAGATTTTAGTGATCGGTTCAGGTCCAATCATCATCGGTCAGGCAGCGGAGTTTGACTATGCAGGCACACAGGCTTGTTTAGCGCTAAAAGAAGAGGGCTATGAAGTCGTTCTTGTGAACTCTAACCCTGCGACGATCATGACAGATACGGAAATGGCCGACAAGGTATACATCGAACCACTGACACCAGAATTTTTAACACGAATCATTCGAAAAGAACGTCCTGATGCGATTCTGCCAACACTTGGCGGACAAACTGGATTGAACCTTGCTGTTGAATTATCAGATCTTGGTGTACTCGCTGAATGCGGTGTTGAAGTACTAGGCACAAAGCTGTCAGCTATTCAAAAAGCAGAGGACAGAGATTTATTCCGTAATCTAATGAATGAATTAAATGAACCTGTACCAGAAAGTGAAATCATCCATAACCTTGAAGAAGCGATGGCATTCACAGATCAAATCGGTTTCCCGGTCATTGTTAGACCAGCCTATACACTAGGCGGAACAGGCGGCGGAATTTGTACAAATGAGCAAGAATTAAAAGAAATCGTCGAGAATGGACTGAAGTTAAGTCCGGTGACACAATGTTTGCTTGAAAAAAGTATCGCAGGTTTTAAAGAAATTGAATATGAGGTTATGCGTGACAGCGGAGATCATGCCATTGTGGTTTGTAACATGGAAAACTTTGATCCTGTCGGCATCCACACAGGTGACAGTATCGTTGTGGCACCAAGTCAAACGCTAAGTGATCGTGAATATCAGCTGCTTCGTAATGTGTCACTCAAGCTGATTCGTGCACTTGGCATTGAAGGCGGATGTAACGTACAGCTGGCGATTGATCCAGACAGCTTCCAATACTATATTATCGAAGTAAACCCGCGCGTGAGCCGTTCTTCTGCTCTTGCGTCTAAAGCAACTGGATATCCAATTGCAAAACTTGCAGCGAAAATCGCAGTTGGCCTAACACTTGATGAAATGATGAACCCAGTCACAGGTAAAACATATGCAGCGTTCGAGCCAGCACTCGACTATATTGTTTCAAAAATCCCGCGCTGGCCGTTTGATAAGTTTGAATCTGCCAACAGACGACTTGGAACACAAATGAAAGCAACGGGTGAAGTCATGGCAATTGGCCGCACATTAGAAGAGTCTCTTTTAAAGGCTGTTCGTTCACTTGAAGCGGATGTGCATCACATTGAATTAAAAGACGAAGCGGACATTACAAACGAAGTGCTTGAAAAGCGGATTATCAAAGCAGGAGATGAGCGTCTGTTTTATATCGCTGAGGCACTAAGAAGAGGCTATACCGTCGAACAGATTCATGAATTCTCGAAAATTGATTACTTCTTCCTTCATAAACTGGAAGGCATCATCGCTTTTGAAAAGACACTAAAAGAAAACAAAGGCAATGTAGACGTTTTAAAAGAAGCGAAAGAAAAAGGTTTCTCAGATATTTATATTAGCCGCGAATGGAATATGAATGAGGCAGATGTCTACAACCTAAGAACAGAAGCAGGCATCGTTCCTGTGTATAAGATGGTGGACACATGTGCGGCAGAATTTGAATCAGAAACACCGTACTTCTACAGCACATATGAAGATGAAAATGAATCCGAACGAACAGATAAGAAAAGTGTCATCGTGCTAGGCTCAGGTCCAATCAGAATCGGACAAGGGGTTGAATTCGATTATGCGACCGTTCATTCAGTGTGGGCAATCAAACAAGCAGGCTATGAAGCCATTATTATTAACAACAACCCTGAAACCGTCTCAACAGACTTTAGTATTTCAGATAAGCTCTACTTTGAACCACTCACTGTAGAAGATGTGATGCACATCATCGACCTTGAACAACCAGAAGGTGTCGTCGTTCAGTTTGGCGGACAAACAGCGATTAACTTAGCAGATGAATTATCAAATAGAGGGGTTAAGATACTTGGAACATCGCTTGAAGACCTTGATCGCGCGGAAAACCGTGACAAGTTTGAACAAACATTAGAAACTCTCGGCGTGCCGCAGCCAAAAGGTAAGACAGCAACGTCTGTGCCAGAGGCAGTAGCAATTGCGAATCAAATCGGTTACCCCGTGCTTGTCCGTCCTTCCTATGTATTAGGCGGCCGTGCAATGGAAATTGTGTATCAAGAAGCTGAGCTCCTTCACTACATGGAGAATGCGGTGAAAGTCAATCCGCAGCACCCAGTGCTCATTGACAAGTATTTGACAGGAAAAGAAATTGAAGTAGATGCTGTGTCTGACGGAGAAACGGTTGTCATACCAGGCATTATGGAACACATTGAAAGAGCCGGAGTTCACTCTGGAGACTCCATTGCGGTCTACCCGCCGCAAACTTTGTCAGAGGACATCAAAGCGAAGATTGCAGAATACACGATTAAACTCGCAAAAGGCCTTAACATCATTGGGCTTTTGAACATTCAATTTGTTCTATCAAAAGGAGAAGTGTACGTACTTGAAGTGAATCCGCGCTCAAGCCGGACTGTCCCATTCTTAAGTAAAATTACAGGCATTCCAATGGCGAACTTAGCTACAAAGGTTATTTTAGGAGAAAAACTGAAAAACTATGGCTACCAAGAAGGGCTTCATGTTGAGCAAGAAGGCGTATATGTGAAAGTTCCAGTCTTCTCTTTTGCAAAACTAAGAAGAGTAGATATTACACTAGGGCCTGAAATGAAATCAACAGGTGAAGTCATGGGGAAAGATGTCACAATCGAAAAAGCCCTCTATAAAGGGTTGATTGCATCAGGCATTCAAATTCCAAAAGACGGAACGGTTCTCCTGACAGTGGCTGATAAAGATAAAGAAGAAGGACTTGAGATTGCAAGAAGATTCCATTCCATCGGCTATCATATTTTAGCAACAGAAGGAACAGCGAATTACTTAAAACAAGCCTCTATTCCATCAAGTGTTGTCGGCAAAATAGGAGAAGAAGGAAAGAATCTGCTGGATGTCATTCGAAATGGTGAAGCCCAATTTGTCATCAACACCTTAACAAAAGGAAAACAGCCGGCAAGAGACGGCTTTAGAATTAGACGTGAATCTGTTGAAAATGGTGTCGCTTGCTTAACGTCACTAGATACAGCGGAAGCGATTTTAAGAGTGCTAGAGAGCATGACATTTAGAGCAGATGAAATGCCAGAAGTGAAAACGAATGCTGAGGTGACAGTAACGATATGAAAAAAGCATACTTGACGGTCGTCTCAAACCGAGAGATCGCTGATCATATTTACGAAATGACATTAAAAGGTGATCTTGTTGAATCCTTTCAAACAGCTGGACAGTTTCTTCATATAAAGGTCAGTGAATCCATGACACCGCTGCTGAGAAGACCGATCAGTATTGCCAACATTCATGCCGAAAAGCAAGAAGCAACCATCATTTACCGCGCAGAGGGAGAGGGCACAAAGCTCCTTTCCCAAAAGCGGGCGGGAGAGTCAGTCGATGTGTTAGGACCGCTTGGAAACGGCTATGACCCTTCAGTCGTTCAGGCCGGACAGACCGCATTATTAGTCGGTGGAGGAATCGGTGTGCCTCCGTTATATGAACTGTCTAAGCGGTTAACGAAAAAAGGCGTCATCGTAAAACATGTTCTCGGTTTTCAATCGAAAAAGGATGTATTTTATGAGGAGATGTTTCAAGCGCTCGGAGATACATTTATCGCAACCGTTGATGGAACATATGGCTCGAAAGGTTTCGTGACAAATGTCATTGAAGAGAATGAGCTGGACTTTGATGTCTTGCTTTCCTGTGGACCGACACCTATGTTAAAAGCACTAAAAGACTCTTATCCCGATAAGCCTGTCTATATTTCAATGGAAGAACGAATGGGCTGTGGAATCGGTGCATGCTTTGCTTGTGTCTGTCATACCGATCAGCACGAGAAACCGTACGTTAAAGTTTGTCTGGATGGACCTGTTTTTAAAGCGGAGGAGGTGGCGCTATCATGCTAAACATCGAATTACCCGGCTTATCTTTAAAAAATCCAATCATTCCTGCATCAGGCTGTTTTGGATTTGGAAAAGAATTCGCATCATTATATGACCTTTCCTTGCTGGGCGGCATCATGATTAAAGCCACGACCCTTGAACCGAGATTTGGCAACCCGACACCGAGGGTAGCTGAGACAGGAGCCGGTATGCTGAATGCGATTGGTCTCCAAAATCCAGGTCTAAAAGGCGTGCTTGAACATGAATTACCTTGGCTTGAGCAGTTCGATACCCCTATTATTGCCAATGTTGCTGGATCACAAGTTGATGATTATGTTGAAGTAGCAAAGCAAATTAGTCAAGCAAGCAATGTTCACGCCCTTGAACTGAATATCTCGTGTCCGAATGTGAAAACAGGCGGAATTGCCTTTGGGACCGATCCAGAAATGGCGGCTACATTGACAAAAGCTGTTAAGGAAGTTTCCTCCGTTCCTGTTTATGTGAAACTGTCACCTAATGTAGCCAATATCGTTGAGATTGCTAAAGCGATTGAATCGGCTGGAGCGGATGGACTCACCATGATCAATACCTTAATTGGGATGCGTTTAGATTTAAAAACAGGCAAACCCATTCTTGCCAATAAAACAGGCGGATTATCAGGTCCTGCTGTAAAACCTGTTGCCATCCGAATGGTGCATGAGGTCAGTCAGGCCGTTTCTATTCCGATTATTGGGATGGGCGGGGTGCAAAGCGCTGAAGATGTACTTGAATTTTTACTAGCTGGCGCAAGTGCGGTAGCTGTTGGGACAGCCAATTTTGTGAACCCATTTATTTGCCCGGAAATCATTGATGAACTGCCGAATGTGTTAGCGGCTTATGGGTATTCATCTGTAGAGGAATGCATCGGAAGGAGCTGGAAACATGAAGCACTTGCCCATCATCGCGCTTGATTTTCCATCAGGACAGGAGGCGCACGCCTTTATAGATCGTTTTGAAGGCACTCCATTATTCGTAAAGGTCGGCATGGAGCTGTTTTACCAAGAAGGTCCTGCCATTATTGACGCACTGAAAGAAAAAAATTGCCGTATTTTCCTTGATCTGAAGCTTCATGACATTCCAACAACTGTGCAAAAAGCGATGAACAGACTTGCTGCACTTGGTGTTGATTTGGTGAATGTGCATGCAGCCGGCGGGAAAAGAATGATGCAGGCGGCCGTAGAGGGGCTTGAAAGCGGAACCCTTGCCGGGCAAAATCGCCCAAGCATTATTGCAGTGACCCAGCTGACAAGCACGTCAGAAGATATGATGAAAAAAGAATTACTAATTGACCGCCCATTGCAAGAGGCTGTGCTTCATTATGGACAATTGGCATATGAAAGTGGACTTGATGGTGTGGTGTGCTCTGTTCATGAATCAAAACAGCTTCATGAACAAATCTCTCCTTCCTTTCTCACTGTGACGCCAGGAATTCGCTTACCAAATGATCAAACGGATGACCAAAAGCGTGTGGCGACACCTGCCTTTGCCAAAGAGCAGGGTGTTTCACAGATTGTTGTGGGAAGATCGATCACAAAAGCCACAAACCCAGTGGAAGCTTATCAACAAATTTTGAAAGAGTGGGAGTGACTGCCGGATGAAAACGAAAATCGCGAAGCATTTATTACAAATCAAAGCTGTCTCTTTAAAACCAGACGAACCATTTACATGGGCGAGCGGTATCAAATCACCGATTTACTGTGACAATCGCCTCACCTTGTCTTATCCTGAGGTCAGAGGGGACATTGCGGAAGGTTTAAAAGACTTGATTCTCACTCATTTTGAAGGAGCGGAAGTTGTCGCAGGTACAGCTACAGCTGGCATTCCTCATGCGGCATTAGCAGCTGATCGTCTGAACGTACCGATGTGTTATGTAAGAAGTAAACCAAAAGCACACGGAAAAGGAAATCAAATTGAAGGAGCCGTATCACCTGGACAAAAGGTGGTTGTCGTAGAAGACCTCATCTCAACTGGAGGCAGCGTTCTTGAAGTTGTAGCGGCTCTAGAAGAAGAAGGCTGTGACGTACTCGGAGTTGTTGCGATCTTCACTTATGGACTGCCAAAAGCAACTGCGGCTTTTCAAGAGAAAAACATTCCCTATGTCACGCTGACAGACTATGACACACTGACAGAAGTGGCACTTGAGCTAAAAGCAATCGAGTCTTCTGCTATGAATAAACTAAAACGCTGGAGACAGGATCCTTCGTCTGAATCTTGGATGGAAGAAACGGTCTAAAAAGCTTGTTTTGTTTTAAAAAAAGCTGTGCTGCGCTGCACAGTTTTTTATTTGGTTAAAAATAGTAAAATAGACTCAAATTTAAATAAAAACTAATCCTATCAATAAAGTCGGGTTGACTTTTGTTTGAATTGTGTTAATATTTAATACAAATTAAAACTCTTATCCAGAGAGGTGGAGGGACTGGCCCGATGAAGCCCGGCAACCTGCGATTTGCAAGGTGCTACTTCCTGCAAAATGATTCTATTTTGAAAGATAAGGAAATCGTGAGCTTCCTCATCTTTCTTTCGGACTGAAAGAAAGTTTTTTTATTTTAACGGTGAGGAGGAAGAGGAGATGGAACTGAAACAAAACCAGGATGAGGACTTAGTGAAGCATATGCAAGAGCTGATTGGGGATATGAAATTCGGTTCAATTACGTTGATCGTTCAGGACGGTCAAGTGATTCAAGTGGAAAAAAATGAAAAAATCAGATTAAAGTAGTGCGGAGAATAGCAATAGAAGCAGTACTCCGGAAGGGGAGAAACAATGTTAACTTATGAAAATTGGCAAGAGCCGTCCATTACATTTCAAGAGGACGATTTGTATAAAGGGGCCTTATCTGTGCTGAAATGGGCGTACGGCCACTATGGTGATCAGCTCGTTTATGCATGCAGTTTTGGCATTGAGGGCATTGTCCTGATCGATCTTATTGCGAAAGTAAAAAAAGATGCAAGAATTGTCTTTTTAGATACAGGTCTGCATTTCAAGGAAACATACGACACCATTGATGCAGTGAAGGAAAGATATCCTGGTTTAGACATCGTGCTGAAAACACCTGAGCTGACGGTGGAAGAGCAGAATGAGCAGCATGGTGATAAATTATGGGAAACGAATCCTCAAAGCTGCTGCCATATGAGAAAGGTCATTCCATTGCAAGAGGCACTATCTGGCTATCCGGCATGGCTGTCTGGTTTAAGGAGAGAGCAGTCGCCTAAACGAGCAGGTACGAACTTCTTAAATAAGGATGAAAAATTCCAATCAGTCAAAGTATGTCCGCTCATCCACTGGACGTGGAAGGACATATGGAGATATGCGTCTAGAGAGGATCTTACTTATAATCCGCTGCATGACCAAGGATATCCAAGCATCGGGTGTGCACCTTGTACACAGCCGGCATTTACTGCTGATGATTTGCGTTCTGGAAGATGGTCAGGGACAGCAAAGACTGAGTGCGGATTACATGAGTAAGGGAGCATAATGTATGGAAATCGCCGCAATTTTATTTAGCTTATTCTTTGCTTTAAATATTGGCGCAAGCGGAGCAGCTGCTTCGATGGGCATCGCATATGGTTCAGGTGCGATCAAAAAGCCAATATACGCGCTCAGCGTTTGTGCAGTTGGAATATTAGCAGGTTCAGTGATTGGCGGCGGTGAGGTCGTCAAAACGATCAGCTCCGGGATTATGCCGGAATCTGTCATCACACTTGAAATTGTGTGTATCATCATTGGCTCGGCCGCATTATCACTTTTCATAGCGAATCTCTTAGCCATTCCTTTATCCACAAGTGAGGTCACAGTAGGAGCTGTGGTCGGTGTGGCAGCCGCATATAAAGTGCTGTATGTGAAATCGATCTTAGTCATTGTCTCTTTTTGGGTGATTATTCCGATTGTTGCCTTTGTTTTTACCTTTGCTGTTGTCAAAATCATCAGATTGTTCCCTAAACGGACATTATCCAAAAAAGGTACATTGATCTTATCTGTTGTTTTGATTATCAGTGGGTTTTTAGAAGCATTTTCAGCCGGCATGAACAATGTCGCCAATGCGGTCGGCCCGCTTGTCGCGTCAGGTGTTTTAACAGTCGGGCAAGGAACCCTTTACGGCGGAATCTTTGTGGCCATTGGGGCGCTGCTTCTAGGAAGAAGGGTACTAGAAACAAACGGAAAGAAAATTACACGCTATCAAACGGGTGAAGGCATTCTATTATCGAGCACCGGTGCAGGACTTGTCATCGTCAGCTCTATATTCGGACTCCCTGTTCCCCTTACTCAAATTACCTCCTCGTCCATTATTGGGCTAGGTATGGCAAAGGGTGGACCGAACATATTCCATAAACATGTTGTGAAAAAAATGCTGAAGGTATGGGTTGTGTCACCTTTCTTATCACTTAGTCTATCTTATTTGCTGGTAAGCCTTTTCTTAAAAGGAGACTATTACTCTATCTTTATCATGATGAGTGTACTGCTTGCTTCACTAGGTGCACTGAGTCTTATGAAGGCAGTTAAAAATGAGAGCAGCTCGATTCATGAACAAGGCGGCGGGATTTAAATATAAATCCGACTATTAACATCTAATAAATATGAACATTGAGAGGAAGATGAACAAATGAGTTTAACACCACATGGTGGCGTATTAATTAATCGAGTAAATGAAGAATTTGATCTAAGCACAGCTGCGAAAGAAATTGAGCTGGATGCCATCTCTTTTGCAGACCTTGAACTCATCGCAATTGGCGGGTATAGTCCAATTGAAGGGTTTTTAACGAAAGCTGATTATGAAGCAGTTGTCAGCAGTATGCGACTAGCAAGTGGTGTCGTTTGGTCTCTTCCGATTACTTTGCCTGTCACAAAGGAAAAAGCAGCGGAGATCAATCAAGGTGACATTGTTCGTCTATCGTATAATGGAACAGTATACGGGGTCATTGAGGTGGAAGATCAATACACACCTGATAAGGAAAAAGAAGCAGTGAATGTGTATAAAACAGATGACCGCAATCACCCAGGCGTGAAAAAATTATTTGAACGCGGTGATACGTATATTGGTGGTAAAATTACACTGACGAAACGCAGCGAAAAACCTTTCCCGCAATTTACGTATGAGCCAGAAGAAACAAGAAAACATTTTAAAGAAAACGGCTGGAAAACCATTGTCGGTTTCCAAACGAGAAACCCAGTCCATCGTGCGCATGAATACATTCAAAAGACAGCACTGGAAACAGTGGATGGTCTATTTCTAAATCCACTTGTTGGTGAAACAAAATCTGATGATATTCCAGCAGATGTAAGAATGAAAAGCTATCAAGTGTTACTGAACGGTTATTACCCGAAAGACCGCGTCTTTTTAGGTGTTTTTCCTGCTGCCATGCGTTATGCTGGACCAAAGGAAGCGATTTTTCATGCGCTTGTGCGTAAAAATTATGGCTGTACACATTTTATTGTCGGCAGAGATCATGCGGGTGTTGGTGATTATTACGGCACATACGAAGCGCAGGAGCTATTTGAACAATTTACAAGCGAAGAAATTGGGATCACACCATTAAAATTTGAGCACAGCTTTTACTGCAATACATGTGAAGCCATGGCAACACCAAAAACATGCCCACATGATAAAAGCGAACATGTCATTCTCTCAGGTACAAAGGTTAGAACGATGCTGAGAAATGGTGAATTACCACCGAGCACGTTCAGCCGAAAAGAAGTCATTGAAACATTAATCGAAGGATTAAAAACGACGGTATCTTAAAGGAGGATATGACATGAGCAACGAACATATCGTGTGGCATGATTCATCTATTACTAAAAAAGAATATCAACAGAAAAACAACCATACAAGCGGAATCATTTGGCTGACAGGTCTAAGCGGTTCAGGTAAATCAACGATCGCCAACGCAGCGGCTCGAGAGCTGTTTGAACAGGGGTATCAAGTGACAGTCCTTGACGGCGATAACGTACGCCATGGACTCAATAAAGACTTAGGCTTTTCAGATGACGACAGAAAAGAGAACATTCGGCGCATCGGTGAAGTGGCGAAATTATTTGTTGAGCAAGGAACGATTGTTATTACTGCTTTTATTTCACCATTTCAAGAAGACCGCCAAATCGTAAGACAGTTAGTCGAAGACGGAGAATTTCACGAAGTGTTTGTGAAATGTGATCTGAACGTGTGTGAAGAGCGTGATCCAAAGGGGTTATATAAAAAAGCAAGAAACGGCGAAATTCCATTTTTCACGGGAATCGATTCACCATACGAAGAGCCAGCTGCGCCTGAGCTCGTCCTAGATACAGGTGAATTATCACGCGAGGAGTCAAAACAGCGCCTTGTTGATTATGTAAAGGATAAAACGAAATAATCGCCTGATGGCAGGGGGAGAAAGCAAGATGGGGAAAGTATACATTGTTGGTGCCGGACCGGGTGACCCAGACTTAATTACGCTAAAGGCCCATAAGGCAATACAGCAGGCAGATGTCATTTTATATGATCGTCTTGTCAATCAAGAGATTCTTGCCCATGCCAAACCGGAGGCGGAGTTGATCTATTGCGGCAAACTGCCGAATCATCATACGATGAGACAGGAAGCGATTAATGAAGCGCTTGTTGCTTATGCGAAGGAAGGGAACATAGTCGTTCGTCTAAAAGGCGGTGATCCCTTTATATTTGGCCGTGGCGGTGAAGAAATCGAATGCTTAGCTGAGCATGGTATTCCATATGAAGTTGTCCCAGGGATTACTTCTGGCATTGCAGCCGCTGCTTATGCAGGCATTCCAGTCACGCACCGAGAATTCAGCTCAAATGTTGCGTTTGTAACAGGGCATTATCAAAAGGATGAACATTTTGAAGAAAAGTGGGAAGCGCTGGCGACGGGGATTGATACCCTTGTCATTTACATGGGCGTCAAAAACGTGGAAAGAGTCCAGCGGCTGCTTTTGAAGAATGGGCGGAAGCCTGAAACCCCAGCTGCGTTTATTCACTGGGGAACGACCACAAGGCAAAAGACGACTTGCTGCACGGTGGCGACACTATCTGAAACGGTTGAAAAAGAAGGGATCGAGCACCCAAGTTTAATCGTGGTAGGAGATGTCGTTCACTTTCATCAAAAGTTGAACTGGTTTGAACCAGCACTGATTGAGAAATGAAAACAAAGATGAAAAGACACGTGTAGACATCGTGTCTTTTCGTCTGAATAAAACTAAGGTCGCAAGGAGGAGTCAAATGAAACAAGCTGTCCTTTATGTTGGGCATGGAAGCAGGGTAAAAGAAGCACAGGATAAAGCCATTTCTTTTATGAAAAGCTGTATGCCGTTAGTGGAAGCAGATATCCAAGAAATTTGTTTTTTAGAGTTGACGGACCCTTCAATCGAAGAAGGGTTTGAGACTTGTGTACAAAAAGGAGCAACCCACATTGCGATCGTCCCGCTCCTCCTTTTAACTGCCATGCATGCCAAATCAGATATTCCAGATGAGATTGTGAAAGTACAAAAACGTTTCCCACAAGTGAAGGTGACATATGGAAGACCTATAGGCGTGAACCAAGAAGTCACGAAAGCGGTTATCGCAAGGATTGAAGAAGCAGGATACAAGGGAGAGCACGCAAAAATTCTCTTAATTGGCCGCGGAAGCTCTGATCCAGATGTAAAGCGGGATGTGTTTGGCATTGCAGATGATGTCCGTAGCATGTTGCCTTGTGCAGAGGTTTTTCCGTGTTTTATTACAGCGTGTGAACCGAATTATCGTGACGTCTTAGCACAGTTAACAGTAGATGACGATACGCCTGTCTATCTCGTGCCTTATCTTTTATTTACCGGCATTTTAATGAAAGAGATTGAGAGTGAAGCGAATCAGGCGAGAGAGCGGCTGCAAGATGTCCGTGTCTGCCGGTATATTGGGTTTCATCCCCATGTAAAAGCAGCTTATATTGAACGTGTGCAGGAAACCATCTTAAACAAAGAGAATGCGTTTCGTTTTCAAGGAGAAAGCCATGCTTCCAGTTCATCTTGATCTAACCAATAAACATGTGCTGATTGCCGGCGGTGGAAGGATTGCGGCTAGAAGGACGAGTGCGCTATGCATGGAGCCATGCAGCATAACCATTGTGAGCCCTGACATTTGTGATGAAATGGCGGATCTCATTGAGACATATGAGCTGACTTGGAAGAAAAAGAAAGTTGAGGCGGAAGATGTAAAGGATGCATTTTTAATTGTCGCTGCTACAGACGATCCTTCAGTAAACGAGTGGATGACGCAATCAGCGCTTCCTCATCAGCTCGTCAACTGTGTGAGCCAGTCAGAGCTTGGCAATGTGATTGTGCCAAAAGTTGTGAGGGCAGGAAAAGTGACAATCTCTGTATCTACGAGTGGTGCAAGCCCAGCCCGCACTAAACAGCTGGCTGAGGCCATTGAGACCTTGCTTGAACAAGAGGATGTAGATGCACTCGATGAGCTCTATATAGAAAGAAAAAAACGACAAAGAAAAAGCCGATAAAATCTCATCCAAAGATTTAATCGGCTCTTTTTTATTTTCTCAGCTTTAGGACAACATCCTCATCAGGCGTCACAAATAATGTTTGCTGCTGATCATACGTGACAAAGCCCGGTTTTGCTCCGTTTGGTTTTTTCACATGCCGGATTTTCGTATAATCGACAGGGACGGAGCTTGATTCTTTTGCCTTCGAGAAGTAGGCAGCAATTTGTGCCGCTTCAAGTAAGGTTTGTTCATCAGGCGCTTTGTGACGAATGACGACATGTGATCCAGGAATATCCTTTGTGTGTAGCCAAATGTCATCACGAGCTGCCGCCTTTGTGGTCAAATATTCGTTTTGCTTGTTGTTTTTTCCAATGAGAATCGGAACACCTTGAGAGGATTCATATGCTTCAAGCTGAATGGCCGATGGTTTTTTCTTTTTGGCATTGCGTTTTTGTTTGGGACGCAAATATTTTCCTTCCACCAGTTCTTCTCTTATTTCCTCTAAATCTTTTGGTGAGGCAGAGGACAGCTGCTGGATCAGCTCGTCAAAATAAACAATTTCTTCATGCGTTCGCTTGATTTGTTCATTTACGGCCTCTACTGCATTTTTTGCCTTTTGGTATTTTGTAAAATACGCTTGCGCATTTTCAGAAGGGGTTTTGTTTGTTTTGAGCGGGATCGTGATCTCTCCGCCATCTTCATCATAATAATTGATAACTGTCGCTTCTTTATCCCCTTTTTTAATCGCATATATATTGGCAGTAAGCAATTCACCATAAAGCTGGTACTTGTGCGCATTTTGAGATTCTTCAAGTGTTCTTGTTAGTTTTTTCAGCTTGTTTTCATTTTTCTTTTTTTCATTCGCAACAAAACGTTCAAGATCAGCCGCCTGCTGTTTGACTCTGTCTCTTTCAGCTTTTCCGAAATAAAAGCGGTCAAGTAGCTCACTAAGAGAATCAAACGTCTTCATGTCACCATCGACGTGCTGAAGTTCTAATAAATAAAAATACTCTTTCCCATCTTTTCTCGTGAGCTGAGGGGTAAAAGAATGCGCCTGAATGAGCTGGAACATCTCGAGCAATGTACTTGGAATCGTTTCCTGATTGGCAAGACCGGCCCTGTGGACAGCTTCCTTAGCAAACAGCGGAGAAACCCCGGAGAATGTATCGACAATTTGATTGGCGATTTTCCCTTCTTGAAAACGTAAATGCTTTAAAATATCTTCCTTTGTCACGTCAAAAGGATTCAGCTTTTGCTGTGCCGGCGGCAGAAGATATTGATGTCCGGGCAGCACCGTTCGATAGCTGTTCACAGATGGAGAAAGATGTTTCAGTCCGTCAATGATCTGCTCCGTTTCGTCCTCCACGAGAATTAAGTTGCTGTGCCTGCCCATAATTTCAATATACAGCTTACGGGTTTGTTCATCGCCAATTTCATTTCGGCTTCGCACGTGCAGCACGATCACCCGATCTAACCCAATTTGTTCAAAACGTTCAATGAACCCACCCTCAAGATGTTTTCTGAGAAGCATACAAAACATTGGCGGTTCGCTCGGATTATCATCATGGTGCTCAGTGAGCTGTACTCTTGCATAGCTCGGGTGAGCGGATAAAAGCAGCTTATGATTCTTCCCCTTTGACCGGATATGAAAAATCAGCTCATGCTTGTATGGCTGATGTATTTTCGAAATTCTTCCGCCAGTTAATGTTTCTTGCAATTCATTAGTCATACCGTATGTAAAAATGCCGTCAAATGACATGTTGGATACACCCTCTTCTTTCACACAAATCTACTGAAAGAACCTTACGTTTTCTCGTTCTTTAGGCAGTCTTATTATTATAGCATGATTTAGGACGAGTCTGAATAAACTGGCTTATAGAACACTGCATAAGAGAGAGAACAAAAGAGGAGTGGACGAGGTCAAATGAATTGGCATGAACTGAACCAAACCGATTTATTAAAAACAATGAATACATCGATAGGTGACGGACTGTCAGAAAAAGATGTGCAAAAGCGGCTTGAAAAGCATGGGCCAAATGAATTGCAGGAAGGGAAAAAGGCGTCGGCATTCGTTATTTTTTTAGCGCAATTTAAAGACTTTATGGTGTTAATCCTGCTTGCGGCAACGATTATTTCTGCCTTTTTAGGTGAATACATTGATGCTGTGGCGATTGTGGCGATTGTGCTGATAAATGGTGTGCTTGGCTTTTATCAGGAACGCCGTGCGGAAAAGTCCCTCCAAGCACTAAAGGAATTATCAACGCCGCATGTCTATGCAAGGAGAAACAATGAATGGGTCAAGATCCCGTCGAAGCACCTCGTGCCGGGAGATATTGTGAAGTTTTCAAGTGGGGACAGAATTGGGGCGGATATCAGATTACTAGAAACAAAGAGTTTGGAAATCGAAGAATCTGCCCTCACTGGAGAGTCCATCCCAGCGGTCAAACATGCGAGTCCGCTCTCACGAGATCATGTCTCGCTTGGAGATTTGACGAACATGGCCTTTATGGGGACGCTTGTCACAAGAGGAAGCGGTGTAGGGGTTGTCATTGGTACAGGGATGAATACGGCGATGGGACAAATTGCCGGTATGCTGGATTCTGCAGGTAATATGGAAACACCGCTGCAAAGACGCCTTGAGCAGCTGGGGAAAATTTTAATTGTTGCTGCATTATTTTTAACTGTGCTTGTAGTTGTTCTTGGTGTGGTGCAAGGTCATGATTTGTATCATATGTTCTTAGCGGGTGTATCTCTCGCTGTTGCTGCGATTCCAGAAGGACTGCCGGCGATCGTCACTGTCGCACTTTCCCTAGGTGTGCAGCGGATGATTAAACAAAAATCCATTGTCAGAAAGCTGCCGGCTGTGGAAACACTCGGCTGCGCCTCGATTATTTGCTCAGATAAAACAGGCACAATGACACAAAATAAAATGACAGTGACACATGTATGGGCAGAGGGGAAAACGTGGAATATTTCTGGCACTGGGTACGAGCCGTCAGGTGATTTTACCTTAAACGGAGAACTTGTCCATGTAGACAAACATCCAAGCCTGCAAAAGGTGCTATTATACGGAGCGCTTTGTAATACATCGACCATCGTTGAAAAAGACGGAGAGATGAGACTTGATGGTGATCCGACAGAAGGAGCACTTCTAACCGCTGCGCGTAAAGCGGGTTTTACAGAGCAATTCATCGAAGCGGGATTTCGTGTGGTGGAGGAATTCCCTTTTGACTCTGAAAGAAAAATGATGTCAGTCGTCGTGGAAACGAATCAGAAGGAGCGGTATGTCATTGCCAAAGGGGCGCCAGATGTGCTGATGAACCGTTCAAGTCATATGATGCACGGCGGACGCACCGCCTCATTTTCAAAGGCCCACCGGCAAGAAACAGAAGCTGCCATTCAAGGTTTAGCAAGACAAGCGCTTAGAACCATTGCAATTGCATATAAAAAAGTAAGCCTGACAGAAAAAATCACCTCTGTTCAGCAGGCAGAAACTGGCCTCACATTTATCGGTCTAGAGGGCATGATTGATCCACCTCGTCCTGAAGTGAGACGAGCGATTAAAGAATGCCGGGATGCTGGCATTAAAACAGTGATGATTACAGGCGATCACGTAGAAACGGCTAAAGCGATCGCTAAAGATTTAAGTCTCTTACCGAAGCAAGGAAAGGTGCTTGATGGAAAAGCTCTGGATCAGCTAAGTGACAAAGAGCTGGAGCAAACAGCAGAAGATGTGTACGTCTTTGCCCGTGTATCACCTGAGCATAAACTGAGAATTGTGAAGGCCTATCAAAAAAATGGTCATATTGTCGCGATGACAGGTGATGGGGTGAATGATGCGCCAGCGATTAAACAGGCGGATATCGGAATATCCATGGGGATTACCGGAACAGACGTTGCCAAAGAAGCTTCTTCTCTTATTTTGCTTGATGACAACTTTGCGACCATTAAATCCGCTATTAAAGAGGGCCGGAATATTTATGAAAACATTCGCAAATTTGTCCGCTATTTGCTGGCATCGAATGTGGGAGAGATTTTGGTCATGCTGTTTGCGATGCTTCTTGCGCTTCCATTGCCTCTCGTTCCAATTCAAATTTTGTGGGTAAACCTTGTCACAGACGGCTTGCCGGCTATGGCACTTGGAATGGATAAACCAGAAGGCGATGTCATGAAGAGAAAGCCGCGGAACATGAAAGAGGGGATTTTTGCAAGAGGGCTTGGTTGGAAGGTCATATCAAGAGGGTTTCTGATCGGGATTGCCACTTTGTTAGCCTTTATGTTTGTGTATCACCGTGATCCGAACAATCTTCAATATGCGCAGACGGTTGCATTCAGCACACTCGTTTTGGCGCAGCTCATTCATGTGTTTGACTGCCGCAGTGAACGGTCTATTTTTGAACGCAATCCATTCGGGAATATGTACTTAATCGGCGCCGTTGTGTCTTCCCTGCTGCTGATGCTTGTGGTCATTTATTATCCGCCGCTTCAGCCGATTTTCAAAACGGTGGCGGTCGCACCAGTTGATTGGCTTCTGATCATCGGTATGTCTGCATTGCCAACTTTTTTACTGGCAGGATCACTTTTGACAAGAAAAAAATAATTGGTTATGGTATAATTTTGAGGTAATAGTGTCTGCTATTACCTTTTTCATTTTATTAATATGAAAGAATTGGGTGTTTTCACATGATACGCAGTATGACGGGATTCGGCCAAGCGAGTAAAACGGATGGTGAACTGACAGTGTCAGTTGAGCTAAAATCGGTCAATCACCGTTTTAAAGAGGTTCATGCCCGTTTGCCGAGGCCGCTTTTATATTTCGAAGATACATTAAAAAAAATCATTCTTCGTCACGTGCAGCGCGGTCGAATTGAGCTGTTTGTTACGATTGAAGGCGGTAAACTTGCAAGCCGGTCTTTACAGATTGACTGGCCGCTGCTTGATGAATATATGAAAGCCGCAAAAGACCTTGAGGACCGCTATCATATTTCAGGTATTCAGCATGTACATGACTTACTGAAGCTGGAACAGGCTGTTCAGGTGGAAGAGTCAGTCAGCCGAAATGAGCAGCTGGAGCATTTGCTGATAGACACTTGTGAAGAAGCTGTCAAGGAGCTTTGCTTCATGAGAGAGCAGGAGGGAACATCACTTCAAAAAGACTGTGAACTCAGGCTGTCTGAACTCGAGGCATTTACAGAAGAAATCAAAGTGTTTGCACCAGAGGTTGTGAGTCAGTACAAAGAACGATTGAATCAAAGATTGCAAGAATGGATCGGAGAGGCGCTTGAAGAGAGCAGACTGACCACAGAGGCGGCCATTTTTGCTGATCGCTGTGACATTACAGAAGAGATTACCAGGCTGAAAAGTCATTTTCAGCAGTTCCAGCAAATTTTGACGCAAGGTGGCGCTGCCGGACGAAAGCTTGACTTTCTTGTACAGGAGCTCAACCGTGAAGTGAACACGATTGGATCAAAAGCAAACCATCACCATTTAACAAAGCTGGTGGTTGAAATGAAAAGCGCTATTGAAAAAATAAAAGAACAAGTGCAAAATATAGAATAGTCATTGTGTATGCTGTTTACAGTGCGTCTCTTTCGGCGAGACTAGAGACGTTTATATTACAGGGGGACGAAAGAAGATGACCATAAAGTTGATCAATATCGGATTTGGAAACATCATTTCAGCGAATCGGATGATTTCAATCGTCAGTCCGGAATCAGCACCGATTAAACGAATGATACAAGACGCAAGAGATCGAGGCATGCTCATTGATGCGACATACGGAAGAAGAACCCGTGCTGTTGTCATTATGGACAGTGACCATGTCATCTTATCTGCCGTTCAGCCTGAGACTGTCGCGCAAAGACTTTCTGTAAAAGAAGAAATCATAGATGAAGGGCAGGGGTAATACGCCATTATGAAAGAAAGAGGACTTTTAATCGTTCTCTCTGGACCTTCGGGAGTTGGAAAAGGAACGGTCAGACAAGCCATTTTCTCCCAGGAAGATACGAAATTTGAATACTCTATTTCTGTGACAACCCGCAAACCGCGTGAAGGTGAGAGAAATGGTGTTGATTATTTCTTTAAAACCAGGGAAGAATTTGAACATATGATTGAAAACAAAAAGCTGTTAGAATGGGCAGAGTATGTTGGGAATTACTACGGCACGCCTGTTGACTATGTAGAACAAACATTGAGCGAAGGAAAAGATGTTTTCCTTGAAATCGAAGTGCAAGGTGCACTTCAAGTAAGAGAAGCATTCCCAGAAGGTCTCTTTATTTTCCTTGCACCGCCAAGTCTTTCAGAACTTCAAAACCGCATTATTACACGCGGGACAGAATCTGAGGATCTCATCCGTAACCGAATGGCTGCTGCAAAAGAAGAAATTGAAATGATGGATGCTTATGACTATGTCGTTGAAAACGACGATGTCGAGCTTGCATGTGAAAGAATTAAAGCGATCGTCCTTGCAGAGCACCTGCGAAGAGACAGAGTCGCACCAAGATATAAAAAAATGCTGGGGGTAGAATAAACCATGTTAGATCCTTCAATTGACTCATTGATGAACAAACTTGACTCAAAATATACACTTGTCACAGTGTCTGCACGCCGTGCACGTGAAATGCAAATCCATCAAGATCAACAAATCGAAAACACAAAATCCTATAAATTTGTAGGGAAAGCTCTTGAAGAAATCGATGCTGGTCTTTTGACATTTGAAAAAGAAGAGCAAGAATAACATCGCTTCTGCTATGCAGATACGATACGTTCAAAAAAGTCAAAACTATGATTGGTTTTGACTTTTTTGAATTGTAGACGAATTTGTGAAAAAGGCCGTTAAGGGGGACAAACAAATGTTACAGTCAAAAAATATTTTACTCGGCGTCAGCGGAGGAATCGCCGTATATAAAGCAGCTGCACTCACTAGTAAACTCGTACAGGCAGGCGCAAACGTAAGAGTGATTATGACAGAATCTGCCCGTGAGTTTGTGTCTCCGCTCACCTTCCAAGCCCTATCTCGGCATGAGGTGTATGTGGATACATTTAAAGAAAACAATCCAAAAGTCATTGCGCATATTGATGTAGCTGACTGGGCCGATCTCATTCTTGTTGCCCCTGCAACAGCACATACCATTGGTAAAATGGCCGCAGGACTTGCTGATGATATGCTCACAACCACCTTGCTTGCTTCAACAGCTCCTGTATGGGTTGCACCGGCTATGAATGTGCACATGTATGACCATCCAGCTGTCAAACGGAACATCCGCACTTTATATGAAGACGGCTACCGGTTTATAGAGCCAAGTGAAGGCTATTTAGCATGTGGCTACATTGGAAAAGGACGCTTAGAGGAGCCTGAAAAAATTGTTGAACACATCCGTGCGTTTTTTGATGAGCCAACCAGCTTGCCGCTTTCAGGTAAAAAAGTCGTGGTCACAGCTGGCCCTACACGAGAAGTGATCGACCCTGTTCGTTTCCTTTCAAATCGATCTTCTGGGAAAATGGGCTATGCCATTGCAGAAGCTGCCGAGCAAATGGGGGCTGATGTCACGCTCATTTCAGGACCTGTTTCGTTAACTGCGCCTGAGCATGTGGATGTGGTGCAAGTGGAATCGGCTGAGGAGATGTATCAAGCAGCGTTAGAGGTGTACGAGAAAGCAGATATAGTGATTAAATCAGCAGCCGTTGCCGATTATACGCCTGTCACGACGTATTCTCATAAAATGAAAAAACAAGACGGTGAACTAGCGGTTGAATTTAAGCGGACGAAAGATATTTTAAAAGAGCTTGGGAAAAGAAAAGAACATCAGGTGCTAGTCGGCTTTGCAGCTGAGACGCAGGATGTAGAATATTATGCGAAAAAGAAAATCGAATCCAAGCATTTAGATATGATTGTCGCGAACAATGTTGCAGCAGAGGGCGCAGGCTTTGGCACAGATACGAATGTCGCAGCATTGATCAAAGCAGACGGAACAAAAAAAGAGCTGCCAATGATGAGTAAAAAAGACCTTGCCTTTGAAATCTTACAGGAGGCAAAACAGCTGCTGCCAAAAGAGCGTGATCGAGCATGATTGCTGAAGTGATCGTCGATGTCACAACGAAAGCCATTGACAGGCCATTTGACTATCGTGTGCCAGACCGCTTTAAAGGCCTTGTCAAGGCTGGTATGAGGGTAGTGGTTCCTTTTGGCCCAAGGAAGATTCAAGGGTTTGTGACAAAAATCAAAGAAGAAACAGACGTACAGTCAGGAAACATCAAGGACATTGTCGATTTATTTGATTTATCTCCTGTTCTGACAGATGAGCTATTGGAGCTTTCCCACTGGCTGACGGAAAAAACATTGTCCTATCATATTACGGCGCTTCAATCGATGCTCCCAGCAGCGATGAAAGCCAAATATGAAAAAGAAATTCAGGTGTTATCAGCTGAGGAACTTCCGCAGTCATTGAAAGAGCTTTTCGGTCAGCAAGAGAGCATCCTTTACGCTGACATTCCGCCTGAACAGCTGAAGCCTATTCAAAAGCATGTCCAAAAAGGCCATCTAGAAGTCAGATATCACGTCTCGCAAAAATCCGGAAAGAAAAAGGTGCGGACACTTCAGATAGCAGTTACGAAAGAAAAACTTGAAGAAAAGCAGGAACAGTTAAAGAAAAATGCGGTGAAACAGAAGGCGCTGCTTACCTTTTTACTTCAAACGAATGAAACGACGTTTTTAGCAAAAGATTTGCAGCAGCAAACAGGTGCTAGTTCTCAAACGATAAAAGCCTTGATTCAGGAAGGTCTGTTAACAGAAAGCTATGAAGAGATTTATCGAGATCCTTATCGGGATAGGGAGTTTACACCGTCTACTCCTCTTGATCTCACAGCAGAGCAAGCAGAAGCGGCAAAACCCATTCATCAAGCAGTGAGCGATGACAAACATGAAACGTTTTTACTGCACGGAGTCACAGGAAGCGGTAAAACCGAAATTTATTTACAGACGATTGATCATGTCCTCCAAAAGGGAAAAGAAGCGATCGTCCTAGTTCCTGAAATTTCATTAACGCCTCAAATGGTCCAGCGTTTTAAAGAGCGCTTCGGGTCCAATGTGGCTGTTCTTCATAGCGGCTTATCGACTGGGGAAAAATACGATGAATGGCGGAAAATCCACCGCAAGGAAGTCAAGCTTGTCGTTGGCGCAAGATCGGCTGTTTTCGCCCCGTTTGAAAATCTAGGAATGATCATTATAGATGAAGAACACGAATCGTCATATAAACAAGAAGAAATGCCTCGGTATCATGCGAAAGATGTGGCCATTGAACGAGCAGGGCGGCACCAATGTCCGGTTGTATTGGGCAGTGCAACGCCTTCACTTGAGTCATATGCGCGTGCGAAAAAGGGTGTGTATACACTGCTGACGCTCAAACGGCGCGTCAATCAGCAGCAGCTGCCGCACGTTTCGTTAATTGATATGAGAGAAGAATTAAGAAACGGCAACCGCTCCATGTTCTCAGAAGAATTAATGCTCAGGTTAAAAGAAGTACTTGAAAGGAAAGAGCAGGCGGTTTTATTTCTCAATAAAAGAGGCTATTCATCCTTTGTGATGTGCCGTGATTGCGGATATGTGGAACAATGTCCACATTGTGAGATTTCTCTCACTTATCACCGCTTTCAAAAACGGCTGAAGTGCCATTACTGCGGTCACGAAGCTCCTGTACCTGCAGAATGCCCAGAATGCCATAGTGAGCATATTCGCTATTTTGGTACAGGCACGCAGCGTGTGGAAGAAGAGCTGACGAAGGTATTGCCAGAAGCAAGGGTCATCCGAATGGATGTAGATACAACCTCTCGGAAAGGCGCGCACGAAAAGCTTCTCACGTCCTTTGGCAACAAAGAAGCGGATATACTGCTTGGGACGCAAATGATTGCAAAGGGCTTAGACTTCCCAGATGTTACACTTGTCGGTGTCCTTAGTGCGGATACGTCTCTTCACATCCCTGATTTTCGTTCAAGTGAAAAAACGTTTCAGCTTCTCACGCAAGTAAGCGGACGTGCGGGACGTCATGAAAAAGCGGGGTCAGTCATTATTCAATCATATACACCTTCGCATTATAGTATTGAATTAACCAAACAGCATGATTATGAAGCCTTTTATGAGCAAGAGATGTTGCACCGTCGTCATCAGTCCTATCCGCCATTTTATTTTTTGGCGATGGTGACTGTATCACATGAAGAAGTGACGAAGGCAGCGCATGTCACAGACAAAATTGTTCAGTTCTTGAAAATGAATTGTGCACCGAATACAAGGATTCTCGGTCCTGCTGCTTCTCCGATCGCTAAGATCAAAGATAGATATCGATATCAATGCGTGATAAAATACAAAAGGGAAAATGAACTGGCAAGTTTATTACGAAAAATACAAGATCATTATCAAAAAGAAATGGAACAAAAACAGTTGATGATATCAATCGATATGAATCCATATATGATGATGTAAAACGGAGGTCTTTTCGTGGCAATCAAACCGATAGTCTTACATCCTGCAGACGTGCTTGAACAACAAACAGAGCTTGTTGATACATTCGATAAAAAACTGAAAAAACTGCTGGATGATATGTATGATACAATGCTTGAACTAGATGGAGTCGGCCTAGCCGCACCACAAATCGGCATCTCAAAAAGAATCGCCGTGGTCGATATCGGCGAAGATTCTGGGAGGATTGACTTGGTAAATCCTGAGATTCTTGAAGTGGAAGGGAGCCAGACAGACATTGAAGGCTGCCTGAGCTTTCCATCTTTGTACGGAACGGTTGAAAGACCAAATTATGTGAAGGTGAAAGCCTTTGATAAGAAAGGCAAACCATTTACAATAGAAGCAGAAGGATTTTTAGCAAGAGCTTTATTGCATGAAATTGATCACTTAGACGGTGTATTATTCACGTCGAAAATCATTCAAACCTATACAGAAAAAGAACTTGCGGAAATGGAAGGGTGAAGAAAATGGCACGTATCGTATTTATGGGAACCCCTGATTTCTCAGTACCTGTGCTGCAAACACTTATCACAGAAGGATATGAAGTTGTCGGGGTCGTTACACAGCCAGATCGCCCGAAAGGCAGAAAACGAGTGCTGACACCGCCTCCTGTAAAAGTAGAAGCCTTAAAACACGGCATTCCAGTTTTACAGCCTGAAAAGGTACGTCTTGATGAAGAAATTGATAAAGTGCTGGCGTTAAAGCCAGATTTAATCGTAACAGCAGCATTCGGACAAATCTTGCCAAAAAGATTACTTGATGAACCTGAATTTGGCTGTATCAACGTTCATGCCTCACTGCTGCCAGAACTAAGAGGCGGTGCACCGATCCATTATGCGATCCTGCAAGGCAAAAAGAAAACAGGCGTGACGATCATGTATATGGTAGAAAAGCTTGATGCAGGTGACATGATTAGCAAAGTAGAAGTAGAAATTGATGAATTAGACAACGTCGGAACACTGCATGATAAATTAAGTGTGGCTGGTGCGGCCTTATTAAAAGACACAGTTCCAAATGTGTTAAGCAGGTCTATCTCGCCAATTCCGCAAAATGAAGAGGCAGCAACGTATGCACCAAATATTAAGCGGGAGCAGGAAAGATTAGACTGGACCAAGCCAGGAGAAGAGCTTTACAACCAAGTTCGCGGCTTAAATCCATGGCCAGTTGCCTATACTGAATGGAACGGTGCTAACTTAAAAGTATGGGAAGCGAAAAAAGTTCCGCTTCAAGCACCAGAAGAACCTGGGAAAGTGATTGAGCTTCAAAAAGAAGGGCCAGTCGTTGGAACAGGAAATCAGCAAGGCCTTTTATTAACGAGTGTACAGCCCGCTGGAAAGAAAAAAATGAGCGGTGAAGACTTCTTAAGAGGCGCAAATATCGAAATTGGACAGAAATTAGGGTTAATCAATGAAGAAAAGTAATGTGAGAGAAGTAGCGCTGGACGCTTTAATCAAACTCGAACAAAATCAAGCCTACAGTAACTTGCTTTTGCAGTCAGTGATGAAAGAGAAAGAACTTTCCGATCAAGACAAACCGCTATTAACAGAACTTGTATACGGTACACTGCAAAACAAGCTGGCACTTGATTATATGCTCACACCCTTTGTGAAAAAACCGCAAAAAGTGGCTCCATGGGTGATGCAGCTTTTGCGGATGTCTCTTTATCAGATGGTTTACCTTGAAAAAATTCCAGATCGTGCAGCCATCCATGAAGCAGTGGAGCTAACGAAAAAGCGCGGACATAAAGGCATTTCTTCACTAGTCAACGGCGTTCTTCGTTCTGTGCAAAGAGAAGGCGTGCCATCATTTGATGCGATCAAAGATCCGGTAAAAAGGCTCTCAATAGAGACAAGCCATCCATTATGGCTCGTACAAGAATGGGTGGAGGCGTACGGTTTTGAAGCAGCAGAAAGCATGTGCCGTATTCATTTAGTCCCGCCAAAGCAGACATTGCGTGTCAATCAAATGAAAAAAAACCGCACTGCACTGCAGCAAGAACTCATGGATGCAGGAATTGAGACAGAGCTCGGCGACTTATCTGAGGATGCACTCAAACTCATGAAAGGATCTATCGTATCTACTCCTTTCTTTCAAGAGGGCTTTGTCACGATTCAAGATGAAAGCTCCATGCTTGTCGCAAGAGCGCTGGATCCTCAGCCGGGAGAAATGGTGCTTGATGCCTGTGCCGCTCCTGGTGGTAAATCAACACATATCGCAGAGCGAATGAACGATGAGGGGAAGATTGTGTCTCTTGATTTACATGAGCACAAAGTAAAACTGATCAAACAGGCAGCAAAGCGTCTAAACTTAACGCATATTGAGGCAAAAGCGCTTGATGCAAGAAAAGCATCCGACCATTATGATGATGCTTCGTTTGACCGTATTCTCATTGATGCACCATGTTCAGGTTTTGGCGTCATCAGACGAAAACCAGATATGAAATATACAAAGTCCTCGGAAGACTCAGCAAGACTTGCGACAATTCAGCAATCGATCTTGCATGAAACAGCCCAGCTGCTAAAGCCAGGCGGTACCCTTGTATACAGTACATGTACAATGGATCCAACAGAAAATCAACAAGTGATTCATGCGTTTTTACAAGAACACCAAGACTTCGAACCCGATCTATCTCTTAATGAACGGCTGCCTGAGCAGGTTGCTCCGTTTGTTCAAAACGGAAGTGTACAAATACTTCCTCATTATTTCGGAACAGATGGTTTCTTTATTTGCAGCATGAGAAAGAAGGGATAAAAAATGACAGAACAAAAACAAAAAGTAAGAAAAGAACTGAAAACAGACATGCCGTCGATCTACTCGTTTGAGCTAAATGAAATCAAAGACTGGTTAAAGGAACAAGGCGAAAAGCCTTTCCGTGCAACACAAATTTTTGAGTGGCTTTATGAAAAACGCGTCACATCCTTTGATGAAATGTCTAACCTTTCAAAGGAATTAAGAGAAAAATTAAAAGATCAATTCGCCATCACGACTTTAAAAACAGTGATCAAACAAACTTCTCAAGATGGAACGATCAAGTTCTTATTTGAATTACACGATGGCTATACCATTGAAACCGTGCTGATGCGCCACGAATATGGCAACTCTGTCTGCGTCACAACACAGGTTGGCTGTCGGATTGGTTGTACATTCTGTGCATCTACACTTGGCGGTTTGAAACGTAACCTTGAGGCGGGAGAAATTGTGGCCCAAGTATTGAAAGTACAACAGGCGCTTGATGAAACAGATGAACGCGTCAGCTCAGTTGTCATCATGGGTATTGGCGAACCGTTTGATAACTTTGATGAAATGCTTGCATTCCTTAAAATCATTAACCATGACAACGGTTTAAATATTGGTGCACGTCATATTACCGTTTCGACGAGCGGGATCATTCCAAAGATTTATCAATTTGCGGATGAGCAAATGCAAATCAACTTTGCTGTCTCCCTGCACGCACCAAATACTGACATTCGAAGCCGCCTCATGCCAATCAATAAGGCATACAAGCTGCCAAAATTAATGGAAGCTATTGAATATTACATTCAAAAAACAGGCAGACGCGTGAGCTTTGAATACGGTCTGTTTGGCGGAGTCAATGATCAAGTCCATCATGCAGAAGAACTTGCTGATTTATTAAAAGGAATCAAATGCCATGTAAACCTCATCCCGGTGAACTATGTACCAGAAAGAGATTACGTGAGAACACCAAGAGAACAAATCTTCCTATTTGAAAAAACGCTGAAAGAACGAGGCGTAAACGTAACGATTAGACGAGAGCAAGGCCATGATATTGATGCTGCTTGCGGTCAGCTAAGAGCGAAGGAGCGTCAGGAAGAGACGAGGTGACGAATGTTGATAAGGGCAGCCTTTCAAACCGATACAGGAAAAGTCCGTCAGCATAATGAAGATGATGCAGGTATTTTTGAAGCAAAAGAAGACACACTTCTAGCTGTTGTAGCAGATGGAATGGGAGGTCATCTTGCTGGTGATGTAGCCAGCAAGATGGCAGTTTCTTCTTTAAAAGAATACTGGCAGGAAACATCTTCAATTCCAAATAAACCAGCCGATCAAGAAAATTGGTTAATCTCAAAAATTAGCGACATTAATGACCAAGTATACGAACATGCGAAAAACAATGAGGAGTGCCAAGGAATGGGGACGACCATCGTTTGTGCGCTCGTTCATTTGCAAACGGTCACAATAGCCCATATTGGTGACAGCCGCTGCTATTTGCTAAGAGAAGGCGCGCTAACCCAATTAACAGATGATCACTCACTAGTGAATGAGTTAGTGAAAACAGGAGAAATTTCAAAAGCGGATGCAGAATATCATCCAAGAAAAAATGTGCTGACCAAAGCGTTAGGAACGGATAAACACGTTCAAATTGATGCACGAACTTTTGAAGTGGATCCAGGAGATCAAATTTTGCTTTGCTCAGACGGGTTATCGAATAAAGTAGAAGAAGAGCATTTGATTCAGATTTTATCGAAAACAACCGCACCAGATGAAAAAGTAACAGAGTTAGTTCAAACAGCGAATGACAACGGCGGTGAAGATAACATTACAGCAGTACTGTTAGAAATCTCCTCCCAAACAGAGGAGGGTGACAGCAAGTGTTGATCGGAAAAAGGATCAGCGGCCGTTATCAAATTCTTCGCGCAATAGGCGGAGGCGGAATGGCCAACGTTTATTTGGCGGAGGATATGATTTTAGATCGCGAAGTGGCGATTAAAATTTTACGGTTTGACTTTGCAAGTGATGATGATTTTATTAGACGGTTCCGGAGAGAAGCGCAATCAGCAGCCAGCTTAGATCATCCGAATATTGTCAGTATCTACGATGTAGGAGAAGAAGATGACATTTATTATATTGTCATGGAATATGTCGAAGGGATGACGCTCAAAGAATACATACACGCCAATGGACCGCTTCATCCAAAAGAAGCCGTTCGCATTATGGAGCAAGTCGTTGCGGCGATGGAAGAAGCCCATGCGAAACAGCTCGTCCATCGAGACATTAAGCCTCACAATATATTAATAGACAACTTGGGGAATATCAAAGTCACTGATTTTGGCATTGCCATGGCACTTAGCTCAGCGACCATTACCCATACGAATTCTGTTCTTGGCTCCGTGCATTATTTGTCCCCAGAGCAAGCGCGCGGCGGTCTTGCAACGAAAAAGTCAGACATTTATTCACTTGGTATTGTTCTTTATGAGCTGATTTCAGGACGCATGCCATTTGAAGGAGAATCCGCTGTCAGTGTCGCACTGAAGCATTTGCAATCAGAGCCGCCATCTGTGAGAAGGTGGAATCCTTCTGTACCACAAAGCGTGGAGAACATCATTTTAAAAGCGATGGCCAAAGATCCATTCTATCGATACGAAGATGCATCTGAAATGCAAAAAGACTTAAAAACGGCTTTTGACCCTGCAAGACTAAAAGAAAAGCGCTTTGTCATTGAAGAAGATCATGAAGCAACAAAAGCCATTCCTATTATAAAAGATCATCAAGTCGATCAAGACAATGAAAAAACAGCCGTCCACCCGGTTCAAAAACCAAAGAAAAAAGAGAAGCAAAAGCCGAAGAAAAAACGGAAAAAATGGCCGTGGATTGTAGCGTCGATCTTATTTGTTTTGACGGCTGCGACCATTTTAGCGATCACGGTATTCCCAGGATTACTCTTTCCAAAGGATGTAGAGGTGACCGATGTTTCTGGCATGACGGTTGAAAAAGCGGAAGACACCTTGAAGAAAGCCGGATTTACCGTCGCTTCTGAACCCATTGATATTGCCGACGAGAAGATTGAAAAAGGGCTGGTTGTCAAAACAGACCCGAAAATCGGAACAAAGGTAAAAGAAGGGACAGAAATTCAGCTTTATCAAAGTACAGGTAAAGAAAAAACCGAATTACCTGATGTAACAGGTGAAAAGGTCGAGAAAGCAAAAGAACTATTAGAGAAAAAAGGGTTTAAACAGGTTGTTGTGGAGGAAGTGAATGATAATGACACAGAATCAGGCATTGTCATGGAACAGAAACCTTCTGCGAATACAGAACTTGTCGCAGCAGATGAAGAAGTCACATTGACCGTCAGTATAGGCCCTGCCGATATTACCTTACGGGATTTAACGACGTATAGTAAACAGGCCGCATCAAATTATCTAGAGGATAATGGACTAAAGCTAGATGAAAAAGAAGCATATTCTGACGATGTGCCAAAAGGTGAGGTCATGAAGCAGGAACCGGGAGCGGGGACAGCTGTTAAACCTGGTGATACGGTTAAAATTACGTTCTCTCTTGGCCCAAAAGAGAAACCGGCTAAAACGGTGACTGAAAAGATTGCGATCCCGTATGAACCAGAAACAGAAGGACAAGAAATGAATGTTCAAATATCTATTGATGACGCAGAACATAGCATTTCTGATTTATATGAAACCTTTAAAATCACTGCGCCCACTGAGCGAACGATTAAATTTAAGATAGAACCTGGTCAAAAAGGATACTATCAGGTGACAGTGGATGATAAAGTAGTAAGCTCCAAAACGATTGAATACCCTGATGATGAATAAAGGAGGGACTTTATGCCTGAGGGCAAAATTATTAAAGCATTAAGCGGATTTTATTATGTGCTGGATGAGTCTCTAGAAAGTGGCAAAGTAATTCAGTGTAGAGCGAGAGGGATTTTTCGTAAAAACAAAATAACCCCTCTTGTTGGAGATTATGTCGTCTATCAAGCAGATAACGATAAGGAAGGCTATTTGCTGGAAGTAAAAGAGCGGACCAATGAGCTGATTCGGCCGCCTATTAGCAACGTTGATCAAGCGGTGCTCGTTTTCTCAGCAGCAGAGCCGACCTTTAGTACATCGCTTTTAGACAGATTCCTAGTGCTTGTTGAAGAGAGCCGGATTGAACCGATTATCTGCATCACAAAAATGGACTTGCTGAAAACAGAGCAAGAGCGAGAAACGATTCAAGCCTATGCAGAAGACTATCGCCAAATTGGATACGACGTTCATTTAACATCGACGATCGAAGGGGATGGAATTGAAAAGCTGACCCCGTATTTCCATCACAAGATTACTGTATTTGCAGGTCAATCGGGTGTAGGGAAGTCTTCCCTCTTAAATGCGATGAGTCCTGATTTAGCACTGAAAACAAATGATATTTCCTCCCATCTTGGCAGGGGGAAACATACAACAAGACATGTGGAACTCATTCGAACGGCTGAAGGGCTCATTGCTGATACACCAGGATTCAGCTCACTTGAATTTACAGGTATCGAAGCGGAAGATTTAGGGCTCTATTTCTTAGAAATCAGAGAGAAGAGTGCAGAATGTAAATTCAGGGGCTGTTTGCACGTAAAAGAGCCTGGATGTGCGGTAAAAGAGGCAGTAGAACACGATCGCATCAGAGAGTATCGCTATCAGCATTATTTAGAGTTTTTAACTGAAATTAAAGACAGAAAGCCGAGGTACTAAATCATGGTTTATATTGCCCCATCCATTTTATCAGCCGATTTCGCAAATCTTGCGAAAGATATCCGTGATGTGGAACAAGGTGGAGCGGATTATATTCATATTGATGTGATGGACGGTCATTTTGTACCGAATATGACATTTGGACCAAATGTAGTGGAGGCGATCAGGCCGCATACAAAGCTGCCGCTCGATGTTCACTTAATGATTGAGCAGCCAGACCAGTATATCCCTGCATTTGCAAAAGCGGGCGCTGATATTATCTCTGTTCATGTTGAAGCGTGTCCACACTTACATCGCACGATTCAGCATATAAAAGAACAAGGTGTCAAAGCAGGGGTTGTTTTAAACCCGCACACACCCGTTTCTCAAATTGCGCATGTATTAGAGGATGTTGACCTCGTCTTATTCATGACGGTGAACCCTGGTTTTGGCGGACAGGCGTTTATTCCATCTGTTCTCTCAAAGGTAAAAGAAGTAAAGACACTTAGTGAACAAAAAGGCTTAACTGATTTACTCATTGAAATAGATGGCGGTGTCAATGTAGAGACAGCAAAGAGCTGCAAAGAGGCAGGCGCTAATCTACTTGTTGCCGGCTCAGCGGTATATGGGAAAGACGACCGCGCGGCGGCCATTCAGGCCATTCGAGAAGCATAACAAAAAGAACCAAAGTCATTGTGATCTTTGGTTCTTTTTCAATGGAGAGGAGCGTAATCATGCACATACATATCGTAGCTGGCGGTCCTTTTGCGTACATCCCGCCGCTTGATCATGAAGCATCTGAGGAGGACATTCTCTGGGTCGGCGTAGATCGGGGAACCCTTTTCTTACTAGAGCATGGCATTGTACCTGACAGAGCATTTGGTGATTTTGATAGTGTGACAGAAGAAGAGCTTCATGAACTGAAAAAGAAATTGCCTGCACTCAATCTATTTCAGGCAGAGAAAGATGAAACGGATTTAGAACTTGCGCTGAACTGGTCTTTGCGTCAGAATCCAGCACATATTCAAATTTACGGCATCACAGGCGGAAGAGCAGATCATTTTCTTGGGAATATCCATCTCCTTTACAAAGGCATTCAGCACAAACAGAGCATGACCCTTGTAGATAAACAAAATATCATTCAAATGTTTGGACCTGGTACATACGAAATCAAACAAGACCTGGATAAAAAATATGTGTCGTTTTTGCCTTTCGGTACATCGGTTGAAAAGCTGACATTAAAAGGTTTCAAATATCCTCTGAAAAATTGTCATATTGAGCCTGGTTCCACACTATGTATTAGTAACGAACTCATCCACTCAAATGGTACTTTTTCTTTTCATGAAGGCATATTAATAATGGTAAGAAGCAAAGATTGACCAACCTATCAATGTGGATGGCTGATTAAGCTCAATTGTGCTGCAAGCGGTACTTTTAGGAGGGGGACAAAATGAAATTTTATACAATCAAACTGCCTAGATTTCTTGGCGGCATTGTCCGTGCGATGCTTGGTTCATTTAAGAAAGATTAATGAGTAATCTCCTTTATTTCCACATAAAAACGCCTGCTACAGTTAATTGTAGCAGGCGTTTACTCTTGCTTATACACGCTCAACTTTACCAGATTTCAAAGCTCGAGCTGATACATATACTCTTTTAGGCTTACCGTCCACTAGAATACGAACTTTTTGAAGGTTCGCGCCCCATGTACGTTTTGTAGAGTTCATTGCGTGAGAACGGTTGTTCCCAGCTTTTGTTTTTCTGCCTGTAATAACGCATTTACGTGCCATTTGTTTCCCTCCTAACTGCGAAAACATCATCATATTCTTCATATACGTACTTAGAGATGCCTCAAGATACTTTAATAATTTACCACAGCTTCAAGGGGTTTGCAAGGATTGTTTGCTCCTCTTTCAAGAAAAATACCTTGACATCTTGATAAAAAATCAAGGCTATAGTATAAGTAGGATTGGGTCGGATTGAATGATTTCTTTTAAAAAGAAGGGTCTTATAGTAAAATAGTGATAACTCAGGGCAATTTCTCAAAAAGGGGGAACCAATGTGTCCATTGAACTTAGAACGAAATACGGACAAATTGATATATCAAATGAAGTCATTGCAATGGTGGCAGGAGGCGCTGCGATCGATTGCTATGGTATTGTTGGCATGGCGTCCAAAAATCAAATAAAGGACGGCTTGACGGATATTCTCCGCAAAGAGAACTTCAGCCGGGGTGTTCTTGTGCGTCAAAAAGAAGATCGCATTCATATTGATATGTACATCATCGTCAGCTACGGTACAAAAATATCAGAAGTCGCACATAATGTTCAAACGAAAGTCAAATATACGATTCATCACACGATTGGACTTTCAGTTGACTCAGTCAACATTTATGTACAAGGAGTAAAAGTTACGAACCCGTAGTAAGGAGGAAATATATTGTCTATTAGAAATCTGGGTGGCCGCTCATTTGCAAAAATGATTCTTGCAGGTGCTCACCATCTTTCTCAAAACGCACAAATTGTTGATGCGTTAAATGTTTTTCCAGTACCAGACGGAGACACGGGGACAAATATGAATTTGTCAATGACTTCAGGGGCAAAAGCAGTTGAAGAAACAAATACCGATCACATTGGTAAGGTCGGGGTGGCTCTGTCGAAAGGGCTGTTAATGGGGGCAAGAGGAAACTCAGGTGTGATCCTGTCTCAGCTCTTCAGAGGTTTCAGCAAAAATATAGAACAAAAAGAAACAATTGACGCAAAAGAATTTGCGCTTGCCTTGCAGGCCGGTGTTGATACAGCATATAAAGCCGTCATGAAACCGATTGAAGGAACCATCTTAACGGTTGCAAAAGACGCAGCAAAGAAAGCGGTTGCTGTTTCAACAACAGAAGACCAAATCGATCGTGTGCTTGAATTAACGATTGAGGAAGCAAGAGCATCACTTGACCGCACGCCAGATCTCCTTCCTGTTTTAAAAGAAGTCGGCGTTGTAGATAGCGGCGGTAAAGGACTTCTTTGTGTATATGAAGGTTTTCTTGCTTCATTAAGAGGAGAAGAGCTCCCTCCTAAAACGGCCTCTTTGCCAACATTAAAAGAATTAGTGAGTGCAGAGCATCATAAAAGTGCACAAAGCCATATGAACACAGAAGATATTGAATTTGGCTATTGTACAGAATTTATGGTGAAATTCGAAGAAGACAAACAGTCCTTTGACGAAAATGCCTTCAGAGAAGAATTAAGCGAATTCGGAGATTCACTTCTTGTGGTATCTGATGATACGCTTGCAAAAGTTCATATTCATGCAGAGCAGCCAGGAGATGTCTTATCATATGCACAGCGCTACGGCAGCTTGATTAATATGAAAATTGAAAACATGAGAGAGCAGCATAGCTCGATCGTCAATGAAGAAAAAGATCACTCGCCTGCTGCACCAAAAGCAACAGCTGCTGAAAAACAGCGTTTTGGAGTAGTGAGTGTCGCAATGGGAGAAGGGATTGCTGACTTGTTTAAAAGTATCGGAGCATCCGTCGTCATTGAAGGCGGACAGACAATGAATCCGAGCACAGAAGACATTGTCAAAGCAATTGATAGCATTCATGCCGAAACCGTCTTTATCTTACCTAATAATTCTAATATTGTCATGGCAGCTAAACAGGCGGCAACTGTCTCAAGTCGTGAGGTCGTTGTTATTCCGACAAAGACCGTTCCTCAAGGAATGTCGGCACTTCTTTCTCTAAATGAAGCAGCTTCAAATGAAGACAATGAAGCAGCGATGTTAGAAGCGATTGATCATGTGAAAAGCGGCCAAATTACCTTTGCGGTAAGAGATACCCAAATTGATGGGATCGACATTGCCAAAGGCGATTATATGGGCCTATACAATGGAAAAATCACCTTAACAGCTAAAAATCAATTAGATGCAGCAAAAGAGCTTTTGACCCAAATGGTGACAGAAGATGATGAGATTGTCACAATCATCAAAGGGGAAGATGCATCATCTGATGAGATGGAAGCTTTAGAAGCATATATTGAAGACACATTTGAAGATGTAGAAGTTGAAGTCCACGATGGAAAACAGCCGCTTTATTCATATATTTTGGCTGTTGAATAAAGAAAGAAGGGCACATGAAGCCCTTCTTCTTCTTTTGCATTTTTTTACTATGTGTTCATCGGTGAAATGAGTTGCGGGAATCGAATGAATCCATTAGTCTAAAGGGAGTAACAAACCAATCTGTGATTGGTGATGAGAGGGGAAGACCTATGAAATTTAGAAGTGTGTTTGATATTATTGGACCCGTCATGATTGGTCCATCAAGTTCGCACACGGCGGGTGCGGCTCGTATTGGAAGAGTGGCTCGCAGCTTGTTCGGAAGGGAACCGAAACGAATTGTTGTGTCGTTTTATGGCTCTTTTAAAGATACGTATAAAGGACACGGGACAGATGTAGCCATTATCGGCGGTGTTCTTGATTTTGATACATTTGATGAACGAATTAAAACAGCGATTGATATTGCAAAAAGCAAAGAAATCGACATTGAGTTTAAAGAAGAAGATGCGGTACCAGCGCATCCAAATACAGCAAAAGTAGAAATTTCAGATGCGAATGGAAGCCTTGAATTAATCGGGATTTCCATTGGCGGAGGTAAAATTGAAATCACAGAATTAAATGGCTTTGAACTGAGACTCTCAGGGAATCATCCGGCCATTCTTGTGGTTCATAACGACCGCTACGGGACGATTGCAGCAGTTGCCAATGTGTTAGCGAAATTCGCCATCAACATTGGTCATATGGAAGTGGCACGTAAAGAGGTCGGGCAAGAAGCACTCATGACGATTGAAGTGGATCAGAATATTGATCCAGCGGTTTTAACAGAGCTTGAGACGCTGCCAAACATTATTCAAGTCACACAAATTGCAGAGTAACAACAAGGAGGTTATGTATGATGTTTAAAAACGTCAAAGAACTCGTGCAGCTAACAGAAGAACGGAATACCTCCATTTCAGAAATTATGATTACTCAAGAAATGGAAGTGACAGGGAAGTCACGTGAAGACATTTTCTCGCAGATGTACCGCAACCTAGAAGTGATGGAACAGGCCGTTGAAAACGGACTGAAAGGTGTGAAATCATTATCTGGTTTAACAGGCGGGGATGCGGTGAAACTTCAAGCATATATCGCATCAGGCAAAACATTGTCTGGTCATACCATTTTAGATGCCGTGAGTAAGGCAGTGGCAACAAATGAAGTGAATGCAGCAATGGGAACGATCTGTGCAACGCCTACAGCTGGCTCAGCAGGTGTTGTGCCAGGAACGCTCTTTGCGGTGAAAGAAACATTAAAGCCAACAAAGGAACAAATGGTCAGATTCCTATTTACATCTGGTGCATTTGGTTTTGTTGTCGCCAATAACGCAAGTATCTCTGGTGCAGCAGGCGGCTGTCAGGCAGAAGTAGGATCTGCATCAGGTATGGCAGCAGCAGCCATTGTAGAAATGGCAGGCGGTACGCCGCAGCAATCCGCTGAAGCCATGGCCATCACCTTAAAAAATATGCTGGGTCTTGTTTGCGATCCAGTCGCAGGACTTGTGGAAGTGCCATGTGTGAAACGAAACGCAATGGGCGCTTCTAATGCGATGATTGCAGCAGATATGGCACTTGCCGGCATTACAAGCCGCATCCCTTGTGATGAAGTCATTGATGCGATGTACAAAATTGGTCAAACGATGCCAACAGCTCTTCGTGAGACTGCACAAGGCGGACTTGCTGCAACACCGACAGCAAGGGAGCTTGAAAAGAAGATTTTCGGAGGTGTGACCTCATCTCGTGATACAGAAACTGCAAGATAAGATCTCTGCCCTCAAAGGGATTGGAGAAGAAACAGAAAAAACACTAAATGAACTTGGAATCTACACAGTAGCCGATTTACTCGGCTACTTTCCTTATCGATATGACGACTATGAGCTTCGCAACTTAGAAGAAGTCAGACATGACGAACGTGTCACAGTTGAAGGAAAAGTGCACAGTGAGCCCGTTCTCACCTATTATGGAAAAAAACGAAGCAGGCTGACATTCAGGCTGCTTGTCGGTCGTTTTTTGATTACAGCCATATGCTTCAATCGCCCTTATTTAAAACGAAGTCTTGTTTTAGGCGATACGGTATCCGTCACAGGGAAGTGGGATAAAAACCGGCAATCCATTATGGTGCAGGAATTTAAAAAAGGAACACACGAACAAGATGGCAGTATAGAACCTGTTTATTCGGTCAAAGAAAATGTAACCGTGAAGATGATGAGACGATTTGTGAAACAAGCGTTGTCACTCTATGTAGACCATGCAGAAGATCCACTGCCAAAGCAACTTGTAGCTGCTTATAAACTCATGTCTTATCAAGAAGCACTAAAAACCATTCATCTCCCTGAAACGAGAGACTCGCTCAAGCAAGCAAGACGACGCTTCGTGTACGAGGAATTTCTCATCTTTCAGCTGAAGATGCAGGCGATCAGAAAAAAAGAACGAGAAAAAACATCAGGCATCCAGCATCCGTTTTCAAAAGAGGCGGTCTTTGAGTTTGTTCATAGCCTGCCGTTCCCGCTGACAAAAGCACAATCAAGAGTGCTGGATGAAATTATGTCAGATATGGCATCCCCGTACCGGATGAACCGGCTTCTTCAAGGTGATGTTGGATCGGGGAAAACAGCTGTAGCGGCAATTGCCCTTTATGCCGCTCATTTATCCGGCTTTCAAGGTGCGCTGATGGTGCCAACTGAAATTTTGGCAGAACAGCATGCCGATTCACTGTATCAGCTATTTGAAAAATGGGGGCTAAATATTGCTCTTTTGACGAGTTCAGTGAAAGGAAAGCGCCGCAGAGAACTGCTTGAACGTCTGAAAGAGGGAGATATTGATATTTTAGTCGGCACGCATGCCCTTATCCAGGACGAAGTGGAATTTCAGCAGCTTGGTCTTGTTATTACAGATGAACAGCACAGGTTCGGCGTGGAACAGCGGAAAAAACTGCGAAGCAAAGGGCAGGACCCAGATGTTTTGTTTATGACCGCAACGCCGATTCCAAGAACGCTTGCCATCACAGTATTTGGAGAAATGGACGTCTCTGTCATTGATGAGCTGCCAGCCGGCCGAAAGCAGATTGAAACGTATTGGGTGAAGCATGACATGCTTGAACGGATTCTTGCTTTTGTTGATAAAGAGCTGAGAAAAGGCAGACAAGCGTATATTATTTGTCCACTTATAGAAGAATCAGACAAACTGGATGTCCAAAATGCGATTGATGTTCACAGCATGCTGACAGAGGCGTATCGCGGAAAATGGTCGATCGGCTTAATGCATGGGAAACTCGCAAGTGATGAAAAAGATCAAGTGATGAGAGATTTCACTTCCAATGAAGTGCAAATCCTTGTGTCAACGACAGTTGTTGAAGTTGGAGTCAACGTGCCAAATGCGACCATCATGGTCATTTATGATGCGGACCGCTTTGGACTGTCACAGCTTCATCAGTTAAGAGGCCGGGTCGGACGCGGAGAGCATCAATCTTTTTGTATTTTAATGGCGGACCCTAAATCAGAGACCGGTAAAGAGCGCATGCGGATCATGTCTGAAACAACGGATGGCTTTGAACTGTCTGAAAAGGACTTAGAACTAAGAGGCCCTGGCGACTTCTTTGGCAAGAAACAAAGCGGTATGCCTGAATTTAAAGTGGCAGACATGGTTCATGACTATAGAGCGCTTGAAACCGCTAGAAAAGATGCGGCAGAGCTCGTGCAGTCTGAAGCCTTTTGGACAGACCCTGAATATAAAGAACTTAGGCAAACACTTGTAGACAGCGGTGTGCTTGGCGGAGATAAATTGAGCTGATTAAGTGCTGGAGGAATTTTCTTGTCTTTTTGAAACAAGGATTGATTTATCATCTATGAGATTATATACTACTATTAGTACCTAGTCATAAATGTACGGATGGTGTCTGCATATGAAACTAAATAAAAAAGAACGACAAAAGCTTCTCCAGCAAACGATCAGCTCGACTCCGTTCATTACTGATGAAGAATTGGCAAGTAAATTCGGTGTAAGCATTCAAACAGTTAGACTTGACCGTTTGGAGCTGTCAATCCCTGAATTACGCGAACGAATTAAGCACGTGGCCGAAAAGACATTAGAGGATGAAGTGAAGTCTCTTCCGCTGGATGAAGTCATTGGAGAAATGATTGATGTAGAGCTTGATGATCAAGCGATTTCCATTTTTGAAGTGAGAAAAGAGCATGTATTCAGTCGTAACCAAATTGCCAGGGGACATCATCTTTTTGCCCAGGCAAATTCGCTGGCAGTAGCCGTCATCGACGATGAACTGGCTTTGACAGCAAAAGCAAATATTAAGTTTACAAGGCAGGTCAAACAAGGCGAAAGAGTTGTCTCAAAAGCCAAAGTTGCCTCACATGATAAAGAAAAAGGCAGAACCGTAGTTGAAGTAAACAGCTATGTAGGTGAGGAAGTTGTCTTCTCAGGCGATTTCGTCATGTATCGCTCAAAACAAAAGTAAAAGGTGGCACATAACATGAGAATTGCAGTCGATGCAATGGGGGGAGATCATGCCCCTAAAGCCATTATTGACGGTGTGCAAAAAAGCTTAGAAGCATTTTCAGATATCGAGATTACACTAGTCGGCGATGAAAGCAAGATCAAATCATACATAACAAATCATGAACGCATCACGATCTTAGATGCAAAAGAAGTCATTGAACCAACGGATGAACCAGTGCGTGCAGTGAGACGTAAAAAGGATTCTTCTATGGTGAAAATGGCGCAGGAAGTTTCAGAAGGAAGAGCAGATGCCTGTATTTCAGCTGGAAATACTGGGGCACTCATGACAGCAGGCCTGTTTATCGTAGGCAGAATTGATGGCATTGACAGACCAGCACTTGCTCCGACGTTGCCAACACTTGATGGTAGCGGGTTCTTATTATTGGATGTCGGTGCAAACGTTGATGCAAAGCCAGAGCATCTTGTGCAATATGCCATGATGGGATCTATTTACGCAGAGCATGTCTTCCCGAAGAGCAATCCACGCGTTGGACTTTTAAATGTCGGGACAGAAGATAAAAAAGGCAACGATTTAACGAAAAAAACCTTTGAATTATTAAAAGCATCAGATTTGAATTTCGTAGGAAATGTAGAATCGCGTGACTTATTAGAAGGTGTAGCTGATGTCGTTGTCACAGATGGTTTCACGGGGAATATCGCCCTTAAAACGATCGAAGGCACAGCCCTTTCTGTTTTTAAGATGCTGAAAGAAACCTTAACATCCAGCTTCACAGCTAAAATAGCAGCAGGTATGATGAAGCCAAAATTAATGCAGATGAAATCTAAAATGGATTACTCCGAATATGGTGGTGCCGCATTATTTGGTTTAAAAGCACCCGTTATTAAAGCGCATGGTTCCTCTGATGAAAATGCGATTTTTCATGCCATTCGTCAGGCGCGCGATATCGTTATAAAAGACGTTTCAGCTATCATTCATCAAGAAGTTCAAAAAGAAGACACGAATGAGTCGTAATGGAGGTAGAGCAGCATGAGTAAAATTGCTTTTTTATTCCCAGGCCAAGGCTCTCAAAAAATTGGCATGGGAAAAGATTTATTTGACCAAGAAGCAGCATCTAAAGCTGTGTTTGAAGAAGCAGATCAGACCCTTGATTTTGATTTATCTTCAATGATTTTTGAAGGAGATGCAAAAGAACTGACGCTGACATATAATGCACAGCCAGCTCTTTTAACGACAAGCATCGCGATCTTAAAGAAATTTGAAGAGAGCGGAATCAAAGCAGATTATGCAGCAGGGCACAGTCTGGGTGAATATACAGCCCTTGTTGCAGCGGGAGCTCTTTCGTTTAAAGATGCCGTTTTCGCAGTGAGAAAGCGTGGCGAATTAATGAATGAAGCCGTTCCAGCAGGAGAAGGCGCAATGGCGGCGATTCTTGGCTTAGACCAAGCGGCGCTTGTAGAAGTGACAAGAGAAGTGACAGAAAGCGGTCATCTTGTAGAACTTGCGAACTTAAACTGTCCGGGCCAAATCGTCATCTCTGGTACAGCAAAAGGTGTGGAACTTGCATCAGAGAAAGCGAAAGAAAAGGGCGCAAAACGTGCAATTCCACTTGAAGTGAGTGGACCTTTCCATTCTGCATTAATGAAACCAGCAGCTGAAAAATTCACAGATGTATTATCTAAATTAGACATTTCTGATGCCGCGACGCCAGTGATTTCAAACGTAACAGCAGACATCGTGACATCACGTAATGAAATTGAAACGAAGCTGATTGAACAATTGTATTCTCCTGTTCGATTTGAAGAAAGTGTAGAACGCCTGATTGACTTAGGCGTGACAACATTTATTGAAATTGGTCCTGGTAAAGTGCTCTCAGGTCTTGTGAAAAAAGTCAATCGCCGCCTGACGACCATTTCCGTATCAGATCAAGAAACAATTGAAGCAGCAATTCAAACACTCAAGGGGGATTCTTGATGCTTACAAATAAAACAGCCGTTGTCACAGGTGCATCACGCGGTATTGGCCGTTCGATTGCGATCGATTTGGCGAAAAAAGGTGCCAATGTTGTGGTGAACTATTCAGGCAACGAAGCAAAAGCAAATGAAGTCGTCGATGAGATCAAAGCACTTGGCCAGCAGGCTTTTGCTGTCAAAGCGGATGTGTCAAATGCAGAAGATGTACAGGCATTAATGAAACAAACCGTTGATACATTTGGTTCAATCGACATTCTTGTGAATAATGCTGGAATTACAAAGGACAACCTGCTCATGAGAATGAAAGAAAATGAATGGGATGATGTCATTAACATAAACTTAAAAGGTGTCTTCAACTGTACAAAAGCTGTGACACGTCAAATGATGAAACAGCGCAGCGGAAGAATCATCAATGTAGCATCTGTTGTCGGCGTTTGTGGAAACCCTGGACAAGCAAACTATGTTGCAGCAAAAGCTGGTGTGATCGGTTTAACGAAAACAACAGCGAAAGAGCTGGCAAGCCGTCATATTACAGTCAATGCCGTAGCACCAGGCTTTATTTCTACTGATATGACTGACAAGCTTGATGAGAATGTTCAAACAGAAATGCTTAAGCAAATCCCGCTCGCACGCTTTGGTGCGCCTGAAGATATAAGCAACGTTGTTGTCTTTTTAGCTTCAGAAGGAGCAGGTTATATTACAGGCCAAACCATCCAAGTGGATGGCGGAATGGTTATGTCCTAAGAAATATCAAAATTTCGTTACGTTTTCTCTAGTTTTTTAAAAACGAATCAACTATAATACTTTGAGGGGAGGTGAAAGGCAATGGCAGACGTATTAGAGCGTGTATCAAAAATTATTGTAGACCGCCTTGGCGTTGATGAGGCTGACGTGAAAATGGAGGCTTCATTTAAAGAAGATTTAGGCGCTGATTCCCTTGATGTAGTTGAGCTAGTTATGGAACTTGAAGATGAGTTCGATATGGAAATTTCTGACGAAGATGCTGAAAAAATTGCAACAGTCGGTGACGCTGTGAACTACATAAATAGCCAGCAATAAGCGTAACAAAGTCCCGTCTATTTTCATGGCGGGACTTTGAAAATTTATGTTAGTTTCAACATATTCAGCTGATCAATTGTCAGCCTTTTTCAGATGCTAAGGAGCACGGTTTCCTTGCATGTAGAAAGAGAGACTCCATATAATCAGTATCCTTAAAGGCGATAACGCCTACCTGGAGGTTGCTATGCCAAAACACTATAAAGACAAACAGAAACAGAGCAAAAAACTAGAGCAATTCAGAGAATTTCAGCAGCGCATTTCTGTACACTTTAAAAATGAAAAACTACTCTATCAAGCCTTTACACATTCCTCTTATGTGAATGAGCATCGTAAAAAACCTTATGAGGATAATGAAAGACTTGAATTTTTAGGGGACGCTGTTTTAGAGTTGACGATCTCACAGTTCTTATTTGCAAAGTACCCAGCCATGAGCGAGGGAGATTTAACAAAACTGAGAGCGGCGATCGTATGTGAGCCATCACTTGTGTCATTAGCACATGAGCTGTCCTTTGGAGACCTTGTTCTTTTAGGAAAAGGGGAAGAAATGACAGGCGGCAGAAAACGCCCAGCACTCTTAGCAGACGTATTTGAGGCGTTTATCGGAGCGCTTTATTTAGATCAAGGACTTGAGCCTGTTGAACGATTCCTAGAAGCCTATGTATACCCGAAAATTAATGACGGGGCATTCTCACATGTCATGGACTTTAAAAGCCAGCTTCAAGAATTTGTTCAGCGAGATGGAAAAGGTGTACTTGAATACCGAATCCTGCATGAAAAAGGTCCAGCACATAACCGGGAATTTGAAGCCAATGTATCCCTTAGAGGAGAAGTGCTCGGAATTGGAAATGGTCGTTCAAAAAAAGAAGCGGAACAGCATGCTGCACAGGAAGCACTTGCTAAATTACAGAAACATCATATGAACCAATAAAATCCCCCTCGTGATTCAGGGGGATTTCACTCTGTTTTCCATCATCTTTTTTCAGTTCATATGGTAAGATAATAGTACTTTAAATACATAAGGAGGATCACTCTCATGTTCCTCAAACGTTTAGACGTGATAGGATTCAAATCTTTCGCACAGCGGGTGACCGTAGACTTTGTCAAAGGGGTTACAGCTGTTGTTGGACCAAACGGAAGCGGCAAAAGTAATATTACTGATGCGATCCGCTGGGTACTTGGAGAGCAATCAGCAAAAAGCCTCCGCGGAGGAAAAATGGAAGACATCATTTTTGCAGGAAGTGACTCAAGAAAACGAGTCAACTTAGCAGAAGTGACATTAACGCTCGATAACGAAGATCACTTTTTGCCGATCGATTTTCACGAAGTCAGTGTGACAAGAAGAGTCTATCGTTCTGGAGAAAGTGAATTTCTCATTAACAATCAATCTGTCCGCTTAAAGGATATTATTGATCTTTTCATGGATTCAGGTCTTGGAAAAGAAGCTTTTTCGATCATCAGCCAAGGTAAGGTAGAAGAGATTCTATCGAGTAAAGCTGAAGAAAGACGTAGCATCTTTGAAGAAGCAGCTGGTGTCCTGAAATATAAAACAAGAAAGAAAAAAGCCGAGAATAAACTGTTTGAAACGCAGGACAACTTAAACCGGGTGGAAGATATTCTGCATGAACTAGAAGATCAAGTAGAACCACTAAGAATGCAGGCATCTATCGCAAAAGACTATCTGCAAAAGAAAGAAGAACTTGAAAATGTAGAAATTGCTCTCACCGTCCATGATATTGAAGCACTGCACAAAAAATGGACAACACTTGGTGAAGCTGTCGAGCGGTTCAAACAAGATGAAATGAAGCAGTCCACAGACATTCAAGCGAAGGAAGCCAAAATCGAAGAATCGAGAGACCGTATTCAGGCGCTTGACGATTCGATTCATGACCTCCAAGAAGTCCTCCTTTTCACAAGTGAAGAACTAGAAAAGCTTGAAGGGAAAAAAGAAGTTCTAAAAGAACGGAAAAAAAATGCGGCCGCTAACCAAGGGCAGCTAGAAGACACGCTCGTGCGTTTAACCGAAAAACAGTCGTTGTTAACGAAAAAGATTGAACAGCAGAAAGTCACACGTGACAGCCTGCAAACAGAAGTGCAGCAGCTAAAAGATGAAGTGAAAACAAAACAGCATCAGCTGTCTCTTCATAGTGAAGATGTGGAAGGGCAAATTGAACAGCTGAAAAGCGATTATTTTGACCTATTAAACGAGCAAGCTTCTATCCGAAACGAACGTACATTACTAGAAGAGCAGCAGCGCCAAGCAGCCTTGCAGCTAGAGCGGTTAACGCAAAATAATCAGAAACATATCGAAGAACGGGTGTCTGTGAAGGAAAAGAAAACAGAAGCCGAGCAGCAACTTTCAGAACGAGAAGAAGACATTTTGGCTCAGGTGAAACGCTTTAGAGAAGCGGAACAAAAGCTAGAGCAGATGAAGCGTCAATACGAGAAAAAAGAAACGGCACTTTACCAAGCCTATCAATATGTACAGCAGGCAAAATCTAAAAAAGAAATGCTTGAATCGATGCAGGAAGACTTCTCAGGTTTTTTCCAAGGAGTAAAAGAGGTTTTAAAGGCAAAGGACCGGTTAGGCGGTATTCACGGGGCGATTGCAGAGCTGATTCAAACAGAGCAGCAACATGAAACAGCGATTGAAATTGCACTTGGCGCAGCCACGCAGCATGTCGTTACTGAAAATGAAGCGGCTGCCAGACAGGCCATTGGATACTTAAAGCAGCATTCCTTTGGGCGTGCGACCTTCCTGCCGATGAACGTCATCAAAGAACGAACCATTCAGTTTAGAGATATTCAAACAGCTGAGCAGCATGACGCATTTATCGGCGTAGCGAGTCAGCTCGTTTCCTTTGACGAAAAGTATGAAAAAGTCATACAGAATTTGCTTGGAACGGTCCTGATTGTTCAAGACTTAAAAGGTGCCAATGAGCTGGCGAAAATGCTTGGACATCGTTATCGCATCGTGACCCTTGATGGGGACGTGGTGAACCCAGGCGGTTCAATGACTGGGGGCGGCGTAAAGAAAAAGAACAATTCCCTCCTCTCCAGAACCCGAGAGATTGAAACATTAACAAAGCAGCTCGTTGAAATGGAAGAAAAAACAACGATCCTTGAAAAAGAAACAAAAGAAACGAAGCAATCGATTGCCGCAAGCGAAGTCCAATTAAATGAACTGCGTCAGCGCGGCGAAATTCTTCGAGAAAAGCAGCAAGAGTTAAAAGGGACATTATATGAACTGCAAGTAGCGGAAAAAAATATTAACGCTCATCTAGAGCTCTATGATCAAGAAAAAGAAGAGTTGCAGCAGCGCTCTAGCGAACTTGCGAGCAAGGACAAAGAGCAGGCAGCCCTTGAAACATCTATAGGTGAGAAACTGACCTCTCTTGACGAAGAGATCAACACGTTAACAAAACGGAAGCAGACCCAAAGCTCAACGAAAGAAACCATTTCTTCCGAATTAACAGAGCTGAAAATCTCGCTTGCCAAAAAAGAGCAGTCTTTAGCGAATGAACAAGAAAAACTATCGAGCTTAACGGCTGAATTAGAAGAGGCTGAAAAGACGCTGACGGAAACAAAAGAAGATTTGTCCCTCTTAACAAGTGAAATGTCATCCAGCTCAAGCGGCGCCGAACAACTGGAAGAAGCGGCAAAAGAGAAACTGGAACATAAAAACAAAACGACAGCGCTTATCTCAGAGCGACGCAAACAGCGCCTGGCTCTTTCTGAAACATTAGAATTCGCAGAACGTGAACTAAAAGAGCAAAAACGCCTGTATAAACAGCTCACGACAAGCTTAAAAGATGAAGAAATCAAGCTTGGCCGCATGGAAGTTGAACTTGATAACCTCATCGCCTATTTAAACGAAGAGTATGCCCTTTCGTTTGAAGGAGCAAAAGAAATGTATCATCTGACGCTATCGCCGGATGAAGCAAGAAAACGCGTGAAATTGATCAAACTAGCCATTGAAGAGCTTGGAACAGTGAACTTAGGCAGTATTGACGAGTATGAACGTGTGAATGAACGTTTTCTCTTCTTAACTGAACAGCGCAATGATCTGACAGAAGCGAAAAATACGTTATTCCAAGTCATTGAAGAAATGGATCAGGAGATGACGAAACGTTTCTCTGAGACATTCTCTCAAATCCGCGGGCATTTTGAATCTGTTTTCCAAGCATTATTTGGCGGAGGAAGAGCAGACCTTAAGCTCACAGATCCAAACGATTTACTAAACTCAGGCGTCGATATTGTGGCGCAGCCGCCGGGGAAAAAGCTGCAAAATCTAAGCCTGCTTTCAGGCGGAGAAAGAGCATTAACAGCCATCGCTTTATTATTCTCGATCTTAAAAGTGAGACCTGTTCCATTCTGTGTGCTAGATGAGGTAGAAGCAGCGCTTGATGAAGCGAATGTGTTCCGCTTTGCCCAGTATTTAAAGAAATATAGCCAAGAAACACAGTTCATTGTGATTACACACCGAAAAGGAACCATGGAAGAAGCAGATGTTCTGTACGGTGTCACGATGCAGGAGTCAGGTGTCTCAAAACTAGTATCTGTCAAACTAGAGGAAACGAAAGAGCTTGTCCAGTAATTAAAGGAGGTTTTTGAACCAATGAGCTTTTTTAAGAAATTAAAAGAAAAATTTACGCAGCAAACCGATTCAGTATCAGAAAAGTTTAGAGATGGACTTGAAAAAACGAGAAATTCGTTTCAGGGAAAAGTAAATGAACTCATTTCTCGCTATCGTAAAGTGGATGAAGACTTTTTTGAAGAACTAGAAGAAGTGTTAATCGGTGCTGATGTTGGTTTCACGACTGTGATGGAACTGATTGATGAGCTGAAAAAAGAAGTGAAATTAAGAAACATTCAAGACCCAAGTGAAGTACAAGCAGTCATCTCTGAAAAACTCGTGGAGATTTACAATAGTGGTGAGGAACAAATCTCTGAACTGAACATTGAAGACGGCCGTTTAAATATTATTTTATTCGTAGGCGTGAACGGTGTCGGTAAAACCACCACCATTGGTAAGCTGGCAAACAAGCTAAAAAATGAAGGGAAATCCGTCATTTTAGCAGCAGGTGATACGTTCCGTGCGGGGGCGATTGAGCAGCTTGAAGTATGGGGCGAGCGCTCTGGTGTTCCTGTCGTTAAACAAACAGCAGGCTCTGACCCGGCAGCGGTCATCTATGATGCCGTTCAATCAGCTAAAGCCAAAAAAGCAGATGTCTTGATCTGTGATACAGCAGGCAGACTGCAAAACAAAGTCAACTTGATGAAAGAGCTAGAGAAGGTCAAGAGAGTCATTGAACGCGAAGTGCCCGATGCACCGCATGAAGTACTGCTTGCCCTTGATGCGACAACAGGTCAAAATGCGATGGCGCAAGCGAAGGAATTTTCTAAAGTAACAAACGTGACAGGTATCGCTTTAACAAAGCTTGACGGTACTGCAAAAGGCGGGATTGTTCTTGCCATTCGCAATGAACTCAACATACCTGTAAAACTTGTCGGATTAGGTGAAAAAGTAGACGATCTGCAAGAGTTCGATGCTGAATCGTATGTGTACGGATTATTCTCAGACATCATTGATCAAGAAGACTAATCAAGATGCCGACAAAACTGCCGGCATTCAGCGTGTAGACAAACCCTCGCATTCTTTGTCAGTCCTGCGTGCTGGTGCTCACGAATGTGACATTCGCTCCGCGCCAGTACTCGTCCTTCCTAGACTTCAAAGGTTTTCTATCACGCTGAAAAGAAGACAAAGGGCTAAAATCAAGTTCATTTTAGCCCTTTGTCAACAATCTGGGGATGCCGGCAAAATTGCCGGCATTTTTATTTAAATATCGCCGCAGGAAGTGACAAGATAAAAACTTGACACATAGATCAGAACCGTGTAAACTTAGTTGTTGTAAAGGGAATGAACTTAACAAAGGGGAGAGAGCCCATGACGCTTGAAAAGACAACGAGAATGAACTACTTGTTTGATTTCTATCAATCGTTGTTGACCGCAAAACAAAAGAGCTACATGTCGCTTTACTACCTAGACGATTTTTCCCTCGGTGAAATTGCGGATGAATATGAAGTATCAAGACAGGCTGTTTATGATAATATTAAACGGACTGAAGCGATGCTTGAACAATATGAAGAAAAGCTGCTCTTGTTTAAGAAATTTAAAGAGCGTAAAGAACTTCTCACAAAAATGAGAGAGCTTGTAGCAGATTCCGCGCAAAAGGAAGAAGCAGAAGCTTTAATTGAATCGCTTGAGAAATTAGATTAGGAGGCGGCACAGTATGGCATTTGAAGGATTAGCCGACCGACTGCAGCAGACGATTTCAAAAATCCGCGGCAAAGGAAAAGTGTCAGAGCAAGATGTAAAAGAAATGATGCGCGAGGTACGCCTTGCCCTTCTTGAAGCTGACGTCAATTTTAAAGTAGTCAAAGACTTTGTGAAAAAAGTAAGCGAGCGGGCAGTTGGACAAGAGGTCATGCAAAGTCTTACCCCAGGACAACAGGTCATTAAAGTTGTAAAAGAAGAACTCACTGAATTAATGGGCGGGGAAGAGAGTAAAATCGCTGTAGCGAAAAAATCTCCAACTGTCATTATGATGGTTGGTCTTCAAGGGGCAGGTAAAACGACCACAACTGGAAAGCTTGCCAACTTACTTCGCAAAAAACATAATCGCAAGCCGATGATGGTGGCCGCTGATATTTACAGACCAGCAGCGATCCAGCAGCTTCAAACGCTTGGGAAACAGCTTGATATGCCCGTATTCTCATTAGGTGATCAAGTTAGTCCTGTCGAAATTGCCAAACAGGCAATTGAAAAAGCGAAAGAAGAACATCATGATTATGTCATTTTAGATACAGCAGGACGTCTTCATATTGATGAAGACTTAATGGATGAACTTCAGAAAGTAAAAGAAGTCGCAAATCCAGAAGAGATTTTCCTCGTTGTTGACTCGATGACTGGTCAAGATGCTGTCAATGTCGCAAAAAGCTTTAATGAACAGCTTGGTTTAACAGGTGTCATTCTGACAAAACTAGACGGTGATACGCGAGGCGGGGCAGCACTTTCAATTCGTGCAGTCACAAATACGCCGATTAAATTCGCCGCACTAGGTGAAAAGCTTGATGCAATTGAACCATTCCATCCAGAGCGGATGGCATCAAGAATTCTTGGCATGGGAGATGTGCTCACGCTTATTGAAAAGGCACAAGCAAACGTTGACCAAGATAAAGCGAAAGAGCTTGAACAAAAAATGCGGACAATGAGCTTCACGCTCGATGATTTCCTCGAGCAGCTTGGGCAGGTTCGCAACATGGGTCCACTTGATGAACTGATCCAAATGATGCCGGGAGCCGGTAAAATGAAAGGGCTCAAAAACGTCCAAGTAGACGAAAAGCAGCTCAATCACATCGAAGCGATCATTAAATCAATGACGACCGAAGAAAAAGAACAGCCAGAGGTCATCAATGCAAGCCGAAGAAAACGGATTGCAAAAGGAAGCGGAACATCTGTACAGGAAGTCAATCGCCTTTTAAAACAATTTGACGAAATGAAAAAGATGATGAAGCAAATGACCAACATGTCCAAAGGAAAGAAAAAAGGCGGCTTTAAATTACCATTTATGTAATTGGTTATACATGATAAAACCGTTGTTAAGAAAAAACACTTTACAAACCCTTTTATCATTGTTAATATACTATCTTGTTGAAATATTTTCGGAGGTGCTAGTAAAATGGCAGTAAAAATTCGTTTAAAACGTATGGGAGCAAAAAAATCTCCTTTCTATCGTATTGTTGTAGCAGATTCTCGTTCACCACGTGACGGTCGTTTCATCGAAACAGTTGGAACTTACAACCCAGTGGTATCACCAGCTGAGGTGAAAATCAACGAAGAATTAGCGCTTAAATGGCTTCAAAATGGTGCGAAACCATCTGATACAGTTCGTAACCTTTTCTCAAGCCAAGGAATTCTTGAAAAATTTCATAATGCGAAAAACAGCAAATAATGAATGAGCTGTCCTTGGAAGAATTGATTGTGTCCATCGTCGAGCCACTTGTTGATTTCCCTGAAGATATTCACGTATCTTCATTAGAAAAAGATGAGCAGGTCATTTACACACTGTCTGTCAATGCTGAAGATACCGGAAAAGTGATCGGAAAGCAGGGACGTACAGCTAAAGCGATACGAACAGTCATGTTTGCAGCAAGTGCAGAGTCTTCTAAGAAAGTTCAACTTGAGATTGCTGACTAAAAAGGGAGAGGGCTTAGGACCTCCCCTTTTTTTACACGTTTAAATCTATTTTTCGTTATACTGTAGAGGACAAATGCCTTCGGATAGGGGGACAAAAAGGAAGATGCAGATCATTCAACATGTCACCGTCATGCAAGTATTAACTGAAAGCAGTAAGGACAAACTGTTAACGACTTTTTTGGAGAAAAAAGAAAGACTAGAACGTGAATGCAATCAACTATATTTTCAACTAAAAAAGCATGAAAAAGAACCACATCAGCAAGAAGCCATCCCTCAATTTCAAAAAGCCATTGAAAAAAGACAAGAGAAAATGAGGCAAATTGATTTTCAAGTCGAGCAGCTGCATATCTTGCCTCTTGGCAGTGAAATGAAAGAAACAGAAGTGGATGCGCTGATTGAAGTAAAAATAGGTGATAAATGGGATGACAAAATGCAAGACAATGTCATCGTCGTGAAAGACGGCACCATTGTGGAAATACGTCAGGGGTGATTGAGAACATGGAGCTAGAATGGTTGAATGTCGGAAAGATCGTCAATACACATGGAGTGCGCGGAGAAGTACGTGTTGTGTCAAAGACTGATTTCCCAGAAGAACGCTACAAAAAAGGCAGCGTCCTTTATATTTTCAAACAAAATCAAAAAGAACCGCTAAAAGTGACTGTCGCATCACATAGACAGCACAAACAATTTGATTTACTGACATTTGAAGAAGTCGGCTCGTTAAATGAAGCTGAGCAATTAAAAGAGTCGATTTTAAAAGTAGAAAAAGAACATCTTGGTTCATTAGATGAAGGGGAATTCTATTTCCACGAAATCATCGGCTGTGAAGTATATGATGAAGAGGACAAACTGATTGGTCAAATCAAAGAAATTTTAACGCCAGGGGCAAATGATGTATGGGTGGTTGGAAGAAAAGGCAAAAAAGATGCCCTCATCCCTTATATTCCATCTGTCGTCAAAACAGTTGATATTTCATCCAAGAAAGTACACATTGAAGTGATGGAAGGACTCATTGACGAATGAAAATTGACTTTTTAACACTGTTTCCTGAAATGTTCGAAGGAGTGCTTCACTCATCGATCTTAAAAAAAGCTCAGGAAAAAGATGCGGTCTCATTTGATGTCGTGAATTTTAGGGAGTATTCCGATCATAAACATAAAACAGTGGATGACTATCCGTATGGCGGTGGTGCTGGCATGGTTCTGAAAGCACAGCCTGTATTTGATGCGGTAGAAGATTTAACGAAAAAAGCAAACAAGAAGCCCCGCATTATTCTTGTTTGTCCTCAAGGAGAAAGATATACACAAAAGAAAGCAGAAGAGCTTGCAAAAGAAGAGCATCTTATGTTCATTTGCGGCCACTATGAAGGCTACGATGAGCGCATCAGGGAGCATCTTGTCACAGATGAAATTTCAATCGGAGATTTCGTTCTCACAGGCGGAGAGCTGCCGGCGATGATGATTGCAGACAGTGTGGTCAGGCTTTTGCCTCATGTGCTTGGAAAAGAAGCGTCTCATATCGAAGATTCATTTAGTACAGGTCTGCTTGAGCATCCGCACTATACAAGACCAGCTGATTATAAAGGATTGAAAGTACCAGATGTGCTTCTCTCTGGAAATCATGCCAAAATTGAAGAGTGGCGGCGTAAAGAATCGTTGAAGCGAACCTATACAAGACGGCCAGATTTGATCGATTCTTGCAAAACATTAACGGATGAAGAAAAAAGATGGCTTTGGCAGCTTCATAATGACTAGATTGTATTGCACAAGGTATACAGGTGTGGTATGATACTACTTGTGACTTGGACGGCTTGCCGATTCAAGTTTGAAAACGATGTTCCGCTGCAATGAAGAAAGAGGACATGAGCATCTGTTGGAAGGAGTTGAAAACGATGCAACAATTGATTGAAGAAATCACAAAAGAACAATTACGCACTGATCTTCCTGCGTTCCGTCCTGGTGACACTTTACGTGTACACGTGAAAGTTGTCGAGGGTACTCGTGAGCGTATCCAGATCTTTGAAGGTGTTGTAATTAAGCGTCGTGGTGGTGGAATCAGCGAAACTTTCACAGTTCGTAAGATCTCTTACGGTGTAGGCGTTGAGCGTACATTCCCTGTACACACACCAAAAATCGCTAAGATCGAAGTTGTACGTCACGGTAAGGTACGTCGTGCGAAACTTTACTACCTACGTGAACTTCGCGGTAAAGCGGCTCGTATCAAAGAAATCAGACGATAATGATATCAAAGGAAAGAGCTTGTTACCTGTAACAGGCTCTTTTTTTGTACAATGTATAGAGACAACCGTTAGAAGAGAGAAGGTGCACATATGACAATTCAATGGTTTCCAGGCCATATGGCAAAAGCAAGACGGGAAGTCACAGAAAAATTAAAGCTCATCGACATCGTATTTGAATTAACCGATGCAAGGATTCCGATGTCCTCTAGAAACCCAATGATTGAAGAAATCCTCCAAAACAAACCGAAAATTATGCTTTTGAACAAAGCAGATAAAGCAGATCCTCGTATGACAAAAGAGTGGCAGGCACACTTTGAAGCGCAAGGTGTACGGTCGCTTGCCATTAATTCTGTCGATGGACAAGGGTTAAATCAAATCATTACGACATCAAAAGAAATCTTAAAAGAAAAGTTCGATCGAATGAAAGCAAAAGGTGTTAAGCCGCGTGCCATTCGAGCTTTGATTATCGGAATTCCCAATGTCGGCAAATCAACGCTGATCAATCGGTTGGCAAAGAAAAATATTGCGAAAACAGGAGATCGACCTGGTATTACGACGTCACAGCAATGGGTGAAGGTAGGAAAAGAACTTGAACTGCTCGATACCCCCGGAATTCTCTGGCCGAAATTTGAAGATGAACAAGTAGGTCTTAGGCTGGCCGTCACCGGAGCGATTAAAGACTCAATCATCAACTTGCAGGATGTCGCCGTTTATGCGCTACGCTTTTTAGAAGAGCACTATCCAGAGCGATTAAAAAAACGCTATGATCTAGCAGAAATACCTGAAGATACAGTTGAGCTGTTTGATGCCATTGGCACAAAACGCGGCTGTCTGATGAGTGGAGGATTCATTAATTACGACAAAACGACCGAAATCATCATTCGGGATATTCGAACGGAAAAATTTGGTCCCCTCACTTTTGAGAAGCCTGAAAGCTAAAAGACACGCAGCTCATGCGGGTCTTTATTTTTTGCGAAAAACTGCCGATATAAAGAAGGAGGCTGCGGAAAAGCCAATGTACACGGTCAAACAAATAAAAGAATTAATAGAACAACATGCTGACGACGAGTCATACATTCGTGAACTATTGAAAGACGATACAAGAAAAAGTGTCCAAAAGTTGATGGACAAATGGAACAAAGACAGAGAAAAGCAGCAAGAACTGCATGCAGCATGGAAGCAAATGCTGCAATTTGAAACCAAAGCAAAAGCGCAAGGATACACTTATATTGCAGGCATAGATGAAGCAGGAAGAGGACCACTCGCTGGCCCAGTGGTTGCGGCAGCTGTGATATTAAAAGAAGATACCGTCCTACTCGGTTTAAATGATTCAAAACAGCTATCTGAGAAAAAAAGAATGACCTATTATGAGCTCATTCAAAAGGAAGCGCTCGACATCGGCATCGGCATTGTTGATGCGGCAACGATTGACGAAATCAATATATACGAAGCATCAAGACTGGCGATGGTGAGGGCTGTAAAGCAGCTCACTCACACACCTGATTATCTACTCATAGATGCGATGACGCTCCCGCTTCCTACTCAACAGGAGAATATCATCAAAGGAGATGCTAAAAGCGCATCCATCGCAGCTGGTGCATGTATTGCCAAAGTGACAAGGGACCTAATGATGGAAGAGTATGGACGCCAGTACCCTGAGTATCAATTTGAAAAACATAAAGGGTATGGAACGAAAGAGCATCTAGCTGCCATTCAAACACATGGCGCCACACCTATCCACCGGTTATCATTTGCACCAGTGAAATCTGTTATTTCATAAATATATTGACACAAGGAGGCTGCCTGTGATGACAAGAGTTGAAGATATACATACTGCACTGAATAGTCGGCTGAATACGGCAGAATCTGTTCCGCTTAACACGGAAGGAAAGGAAAATATTCACCGGCTCATTCTTGGTAAAGTACTAAAAATGCTTGGAGATGATACAGCGCTTGTTCAAATAGGCGCTACTAAAATAAAAGCGCAGCTAGCGGCTCAGCTTAAAGCCGATTCATTCTATTGGTTCCAATTAGAACAAGAAGGTGGAGGCAGCCTGAGTAAATTAAGAACTGTTCAGCAATTTGACCAAGATCCTAAAACATTAAAGGATGCCGCAGCTAAACTACTAGAAGGTCTGTCGCTTAAAAATGGACTTGAACAAATGTTAACAGCTACAGCCTTTTTAAAAGAAAAACCGGTCATCAACGAAGCAGAGTTAAAAACGGCAGTAAAATGGATTGAACAACTTCAAGGCGCGGATATCAAAAAAGGTCTGCAAGCACTTCTTTTTGCTTTAAAGAAAGATTTGCCGATTCAGCAAGGAGTGCTCCAATCAATATTAGCGATGAAATCCCCCTCTGCACTTCATCAGGATGTGACAGCACTGCTAGATCGATTAACACAGCTTCCGAAGCACTCAGAAGCCACACAGGCTCTTACACAGGCCGTTCGTACGGTCGTAAATGCTAAGACAACCGTTCATGCAGAAAAGCTCTTATCGGTGCTTCTAGGAGCAAAAGAAGGCCAAACGAAGCAAGGAGAAAGCTTGCAGGTGCAGCCTCATGTCAATCCGGCTCAGCAAACAAAGCAGAGCCAGCCCGCCGCTATACAAGGGCGACAGGTGGATACAGTGAATCAGAACAGCGTGCAGCAATTATTAAGTCCAAAACAGCTCCCGCTTCAGCAAATAGAACGCATTCTGACGAGCATCACAAAGCAAGGTACAGACGGACAGCAGCAGCTTGATGTAAAACAACTCACATCACTGGTTCAAGTAGTCCAGCAGGCAGGGCCACAGGCTGACGCAAAGGCAGCCGTGCTTCAAAGGGAATTTCCGTTTCTTTCAAAAACAGAGGCGAACGCATTGGCAAAGGTCATTCAGCAGACTGAACCAGCATTAAGCAATAAAACCGATGTACTCGATTTACTGATGACGATGAAAAAAGCGATAGGTGTACGAGATGAAATTGGGATGCTGAAATTACTGGAAAAGGGCAGCCAAGATGTCAAAAGCCAAGAGCTTCACCAATTAAAGATGGTTTTAAATGATGCAAGGCAAGCTGATGTTCCCGAGCCCGTAAAAAAAGAAGTGGATCAATTATTCCATAGATTAAATGGGCAGTTACTAGTGCATCAGGAAAACCAAACAGTTAGTCAAATGATGGTTTCTTACCCGCTTTTCTCAAAACATAGTGTTCAAGATTTAACCTTTATTCTAAAAGGGCATAAGAAAAAAGATGGCTCTATCGATATTTCTCAGTGCCGTTTAATGTTTTATTTAAACATGGAAAACTTAGAAGAAACGTTAATAGACTGTACGATTCAGCAAAAAGTGATGTCAATTACAGTCGAGACGGCTCACGAACTGCAAGGGACCATTAATCCAATGATTCCAGCTGTTCGAGAGAATTTAAATGCCCTAGGGTATAGTTTGACGGGGATTACAGCGAAAAAGAGAGAAGAGCCAATTGATCCGTCTGACTTTCTAGATGAACACTTTCATAAAATCAGCGAGAAAGGGCTGGACTTACGAGTATGAAAGATTCAAAACCGCTTAGAAGAGCGGTCGCTCTACACTATGATGAAGAAAAACAAAAAGCGCCAAAAGTCGTTGCAACAGGCAGTGGCTATGTGGCTGATCATATTATTGAAGAAGCTCAAAAAGCTGGGGTCCCTATTCAAGAAGACCGTAATTTAGTAGAACTGATGCGCCACTTAACGCTCGATGAGGAAATCCCAGAAGCGTTATACGATACTGTAGCAGAAATATTTTCATTTATCTATCGATTGGATCAAAAAATGAAAAAATAAGGTAAAATAAGTGTTTTGACTGAAAAATTTATATTTTTAATAAAATAAAAGTTTGAATGTTTAGAAGGATTTTACGATTTTACATAGAACCCTAGACATTCTCTTTTTTATTCTTTAAAATGAAAGCGCAGTCTATTTTATAATTTTTGTTTCTACATATGTTGGGAGGATGGGAAATGAATATCCATGAGTACCAAGGAAAAGAAATCCTAAGAAAATATGGGGTTTCAGTTCCAAATGGTAAAGTAGCATTTACACCTGATGAAGCAGTGAAAGCATCAGAAGAGCTAGGAAGCTCTGTATATGTCGTAAAAGCACAGATTCATGCAGGCGGCCGTGGTAAAGCAGGTGGGGTAAAAATTGCAAAAACAAAAGATGAAGTGAAAGGGTTTGCAGAGGAATTGCTCGGCAAGACACTTGTCACACATCAAACAGGGCCTGAAGGGCGCGAAATAAAACGCTTACTTATTGAAGAGGGCTGCGATATTCAAAAAGAATACTATGTAGGACTCGTTTTGGATAGAGCAACATCAAGAATTGTTTTGATGGCTTCTGAAGAAGGCGGTACTGAAATTGAAGAAGTAGCAGAAAAAACGCCAGAAAAAATCGTGAAAGTGGTCATCGACCCAGCGATTGGTCTCCAAGCCTATCAGGCGAGAGAAGTTGCGTTTAAAATTAATATTCCAACAAAATTAGTTGGTCAAGCTGTTAAGTTTATGACAAGCCTTTACAATGCGTTTATTGAAAAGGATTGTTCAATTGCCGAGATAAATCCTCTTGTTGTAACAGGTGATGGAAAAGTCATGGCACTTGATGCAAAATTAAACTTTGATAGCAATGCCTTATATAGACAAAAAGATATATTAGAATACCGTGACCTTGATGAAGAAGATCCAAAAGAGATTGAAGCATCTAAATATGACCTAAGCTACATTTCTCTAGATGGGAATATTGGCTGTATGGTGAATGGAGCAGGCCTTGCGATGTCTACAATGGATATCATCAAGCATTACGGCGGGGACCCTGCAAACTTCCTTGATGTTGGCGGCGGTGCAACTGCTGAAAAAGTAACGGAAGCATTTAAAATCATCTTATCTGATCAAAATGTCAAGGGGATTTTCGTGAACATTTTTGGCGGCATCATGAAATGTGATGTCATCGCAGAAGGTGTTGTTGAAGCGACGAAACAAGTCGGCTTAACATTACCACTCGTTGTACGTCTTGAAGGAACAAACGTTGAATTAGGGAAGAAAATCCTGAGTGATTCAGGCTTAAATATCACTTCTGCTGAGTCTATGGCTGACGGGGCAGAAAAGATTGTATCTTTAGTCAAGTAGAGCAGAAAGGCAGGGAACCTAAATGAGTGTATTTATTAATAAAAATACGAGAGTAATTGTTCAGGGGATTACCGGTTCAACCGCATTATTCCATACAAAACAAATGATTGAGTATGGAACAAATATCGTTGGCGGTGTCACACCTGGAAAAGGTGGAACTGAAGTAGAGGGAGTTCCTGTATTTAATACTGTATCTGAAGCAGTACAGACAACTGGAGCAAATGCTTCTGTTATCTATGTACCAGCACCATTTGCAGCAGACGCCATTTTAGAGGCTGTTGATGCAGAAGTGGATCTAGTGATTTGTATCACAGAACACATTCCAGTTCTGGATATGGTTAAAGTGAAACGCTATATGGAAGGTAAGAAGACAAGACTTGTTGGACCGAACTGTCCTGGCGTGATTACACCTGAAGAATGTAAAATTGGCATCATGCCTGGCTACATTCATAAAAAAGGTCATGTTGGTGTTGTATCTCGTTCTGGAACGCTTACATATGAAGCGGTACATCAGCTTTCAGAGGCTGGTGTTGGTCAATCAACAGCTGTAGGAATTGGCGGAGACCCTGTCAATGGCACGAACTTTATTGATGTATTAAAAGCCTTCAATGAAGATCCTGAAACGCATGCTGTGATCATGATTGGTGAAATCGGTGGTACTGCTGAAGAAGAAGCAGCTGAATGGGTAAAAGCAAATATGACCAAGCCGGTTGTTGGCTTTATTGGCGGTAAAACAGCGCCTCCAGGAAAACGCATGGGACATGCTGGCGCCATTATTTCTGGTGGTAAAGGAACTGCTGATGAAAAAGTAAAAACAATGCGTGAATGTGGAATTGAAGTGGCAGAGACACCATCTGTCATGGGAGAAACCTTAATTAAAGTGTTAAAAGAGAAGAATCTCTTCGAAGCTTGTAAAACGCATTAATGACACAAGAAGACTTGTTCTTTGACAAGTCTTCTTCTTTCTATCTTAAACTGGAGGAATGGTATGTACAACGTGTCCGAAAGAATGATTTTTCACCGCTTAAAAGGCCTCATCTCACCCTCTTTGTTAACAAAATGGTGGAAAGTCGATCCTGAGCTATATATAAATGAAGAAACACATCATTTCAAACAGGATCGATCATTACAAAAGATCGACTTTACCCGCTTACAACAAGCTGAAGAAAATGAATTCCCCATTTTTCAACACATCGTTCAAGCCTATTTAAAGCAAAATATTCACATGATTCCCATCACATCACCTTTATATCCCAGCTCACTAAAACACATTTATGATCCTCCCCCAGTATTATTCCTAAAAGGAAACGTTACCTATTTAAATGAAGAAAAAAGTTTAGGTGTAGTAGGTACACGAGTGCCAACCTCTTATGGAGAAGCGTGCGTGAAGAAAATTGTTGGAGAACTTGTAGAGGAAGATTGGATGATTGTGAGCGGTTTAGCAAAAGGAATTGATGGACTTGCACACAAAGAGTGCATAAGAAAAAAAGGAAAAACGATTGGTGTTGTAGCTGGCGGTTTTCAACATGTATATCCAAAAGAACATGTGCAAATGGCTCAATATATGGGAGAACATCATTTACTGTTGTCAGAGCATCCGCCTTATATCAAACCAGAAAAATGGCATTTTCCAATGAGAAACCGATTAATTAGTGCCTTGACAAGAGGAACCATCGTGGTCCAGTGCAAAGAAAAGAGCGGTTCGCTTATTACAGCCTACCAGGCATTAGAGCAAGGAAAAGAAGTGTTTGCTGTTGCAGGATCGATCTTTGATTCTAATTCTATAGGTCCAGCTAGACTGATTCAGCAAGGTGCCAAGCTTGTTCATTCAACGAAGGATATTTTAGAGGAATTCTCCTTGAGCGGTGTTCAATATACTGAACTCCCATAAAAATATCGTTTGACAAAAGACATCGGAATATTTAATAATAGTGAGGATTTAAGTTTACACTTTGTTTTTCGTGTTTATAATGATGTTCATCATAAAGAATTTTTAACGATTGCCTGTTAGATAGGTGCAATTAACATAAATATAAATTTGTGAAATGGATAAAGAGAGAACACCTCTTAAGGGGGATTTTGAGTATGGCTGATTATTTAGTCATCGTTGAGTCGCCAGCAAAGGCGAAAACGATTGAGCGTTATTTAGGAAAAAAGTATAAAGTAAAGGCTTCAATGGGGCACGTAAGGGATTTACCGAAAAGTCAGCTTGGTGTTGACACTGAGCATGACTTCGAACCGAGATATATTACGATTCGAGGAAAAGGTCCAGTCTTAAAAGAATTAAAAACAGCAGCGAAGAAAGCAAAAAAAGTATATCTCGCAGCTGACCCCGACAGAGAGGGAGAAGCGATTGCTTGGCATTTAGCTCACAGCCTTGACCTTGACCTCTCTTCGGATTGCCGCGTAGTCTTTAACGAGATTACAAAAGATGCAATTAAAGATTCCTTTAAGCATCCACGTATGATCAATATGGACTTGGTTGATGCGCAGCAGGCAAGACGGATTTTAGATCGTCTCGTTGGATATAAAATCAGCCCGATTTTATGGAAGAAAGTCAAAAAGGGCTTAAGCGCCGGTCGTGTTCAATCAGTTGCACTCCGCCTGATTATTGACCGCGAGAATGAAATTAATGAATTCAAACCAGAAGAATACTGGACAATTGATGGCACCTTCCTAAAAGGGAAAGAAAGTTTTGAAGCGAGTTTCTTTGGCGTAAATGGCAAAAAACATCCGCTAAAAACAAAAGAAGATGTAAAAGAAATCCTTTCGAAATTAAAAGGAAGCAAGTTTTCTGTTGAAAAAGTGACGAAAAAAGAACGTAAACGCAACCCAGCTGTTCCGTTTACAACATCTACCTTACAACAAGAGGCAGCGAGAAAACTAAACTTCCGTGCGAAGAAAACGATGATGATTGCACAGCAATTATATGAAGGAATTGATCTTGGTAAAGAAGGTACAGTAGGTCTCATTACATATATGAGAACGGACTCAACACGTATTTCCAATACGGCAATTGAAGAAGTATCTGCTTTCATTGATCAAACGTACGGCAAGAATTTCTTGAATACAACAAAACGTACTGCCAAAAAGAACGAAAATGCACAGGATGCTCACGAAGCCATCCGTCCGACTTCTACGCTAAGAAAACCAGCAGATGTCAAACATGTGCTAAGTAGAGATCAGCTTCGTCTTTATAAATTGATTTGGGAACGTTTTGTGGCAAGCCAAATGGCACCAGCTGTTCTTGATACAATGAGTGTGGATCTTGAAAATAACGGACTTACTTTCCGTGCAAATGGAAGTAAGGTGAAATTCCCTGGATTTATGAAAGTATATGTTGAAGGGAAGGACGACCAGTTAGAAGAAAAGGACAAAATGCTTCCTGATCTGAAAGAGGGAGATACCGTTCTTTCAAAAGATATTGAACCAGAGCAGCACTTCACGCAGCCGCCTCCACGTTACACTGAGGCAAGACTTGTCAAAACCCTTGAAGAGCTAGGTATTGGCCGCCCATCTACGTATGCACCAACATTAGATACCATTCAAAAGCGTGGCTACGTGGCACTTGATAACAAACGGTTTATTCCAACAGAGCTTGGAGAGATTGTGCTCAACTTAATTATTGAATTCTTCCCTGAAATCATTAACGTAGAATTTACTGCGAAAATGGAAAAAGAACTTGATAGCGTTGAAGAAGGTACGATTGAATGGGTACGCATTATCGACAGTTTCTATCAAGATTTTGCAAAACGGGTAGAAAAAGCAGAAGCAGAGATGCAGGAAGTTGAGATCGAGCCTGAATACGCCGGAGTTGATTGCGAAGAGTGTGGTCATCCAATGGTGTACAAAATGGGGAGATACGGTAAGTTCATGGCATGCTCTAATTTCCCTGACTGCCGTAACACAAAACCAATTGTCAAAGATATTGGTGTCAAATGCCCGACTTGTCACGAAGGAAATATCGTTGAACGGAAATCTAAGAAGCGCCGCATTTTTTACGGTTGCGATCGTTTTCCAGAGTGTGAATTCGTCTCTTGGGACAAACCAATTGAAAGAAAGTGTCCAAAATGCGAAAATATGCTTGTAGAGAAAAAGCTGAAAAAAGGCATTCAAGTTCAATGTGTGAACTGTGATTATAAAGAGGAACAACAAAAATAGCGGTGAGCAGCCTTGTTCACCTGCTTTTTTATGTCATCAAATAGAACTTACGAAATAGGAGAGTTGTACAATGAGTCAATTTGTAAATGTGATCGGAGCAGGTTTAGCAGGAAGTGAAGCGGCATGGCAAATTGCCAAGCGCGGAATTAAAGTCCATCTGTATGAAATGAGACCTGTCAAACAAACACCAGCTCACCACACTGATAAATTTGCGGAGCTCGTATGCAGTAACTCATTGCGTGCGAATGCTTTAACGAACGCAGTAGGTGTTTTAAAGGAAGAAATGCGTCATTTAGATTCAGCAATCATCGCAGCAGCAGATGAAAGCTCGGTTCCTGCTGGTGGAGCGCTTGCAGTAGATCGTCATGAATTTGCAGCGAACGTCACAGACCGTGTGAAAAATCACCCGAATGTGACCGTCTTTCAAGAAGAAGTGCAAAGCATTCCAGAAGGTCCGACGATTATCGCAACGGGTCCTCTTACATCAGAAGCACTTTCAAAAGAATTAAAATCTTTAACAGGTGAAGAGTATTTATATTTCTACGATGCAGCAGCGCCGATCCTCGAGAAAGACAGCATCGATATGGATAAAGTGTATTTGAAATCACGTTATGATAAAGGGGAAGCGGCTTATTTAAACTGTCCGATGACAGAAGAAGAATTCGATCGTTTTTATGAGGCGCTCATTTCGGCTGAAACTGTGCCGTTAAAAGAGTTTGAAAAAGAAATCTTCTTCGAAGGCTGTATGCCCATTGAAGTCATGGCCAAAAGAGGGAAAAAAACCATGCTCTTTGGACCGATGAAACCAGTTGGACTTGAAGATCCGAAAACAGGAAAAAGACCTTATGCTGTTGTTCAATTAAGACAGGATGATGCAGCAGGTACTTTATATAATATTGTTGGTTTCCAAACACATCTAAAATGGGGCGATCAAAAGGAAGTATTCCGTTTGATCCCAGGTCTTGAAGAGGCAGAGATTGTTCGTTATGGTGTGATGCACCGTAATACATTTATTAACTCGCCAAGCCTTCTAAAACCGACGTATCAATTTAAAAATAGAGACGACTTATTCTTTGCCGGACAAATGACTGGTGTTGAAGGATATGTTGAGTCTGCGGCTTCAGGACTAGTGGCTGGAATCAATGCAGCTCGTTTTGTTAAAGGAGAAGAGCTTGTGACACTTCCAGAAGAAACAGCGATTGGCAGTATGGCTTACTACATCACATCAACAAACAAGAAAAGCTTCCAGCCGATGAATGCAAACTTTGGCTTGCTGAAAGATCTTGGCGTTCGAATTAAAAACAAACAAGAGCGCTATGCAGAGTACGCTAAACGCGCAATCGAAACTATTCAAACTATTTCGAAATCTCTGTAGTAAAACATTGCACGGGAAGCAAGATATGTGATACCATTTAAAAGCCTTAAAGAGGTGTAAAAATGACAGATAAACAGCGTCTTGTCCACTTATTCATTGAATATTTGCAGATTGAAAAGAACTATTCAGCTTTAACGATCTCAGGTTATACTGAGGCGATTGAAGAGTTTGTCAGATTTATGAACATTCAAGGAATAGACGGTTTTGAAGAGGTATCCTATCAAGATACGAGAATTTATTTAACAGAAGCTTATGAAAAAGGCCTTACAAGAAGAACGATTAGTAAGAAAGTCTCTGCACTTCGCAGCTTTTATAAATTTTTATTAAGAGAACAGCTTGTGAAAGAAAATCCTTTTTTACTCGTTAGCTTACCAAAGCAGGATAAGCGAATTCCTTCATTTTTGTATGAAGAGGAACTAAAAGAGCTATTTACAGTTTCTGATGTAAATACACCGCTTGGTCAAAGAAATCAAGCCATTTTAGAACTTCTTTATGCAACAGGTATGAGGGTCAGTGAGTTATGTTCATTAAAAGAATCTGATCTTGATTTATCGATGGATACAGTGCTTGTTCATGGGAAAGGCAGCAAACAGCGGTATGTACCTTTCGGCTCTTATGCACATGAAGCGCTCTCCACATATTTAGAGGATGGAAGGCAGAAGCTGAAAGTGAAGGGAAAGGATCGTGCTGATTCACATGTGTTTTTGAATCAGCGCGGAGCTCCTCTTACAGACAGAGGCGTTCGATTCATTCTAACTGAATTAATGAAAAAGGCATCTGGCACATTACATATCCATCCTCACATGTTAAGGCACACCTTTGCTACGCATCTTTTAAACGAGGGAGCGGATTTAAGAAGTGTTCAAGAACTTCTCGGTCACTCAAATTTATCATCAACACAGGTGTACACGCATGTATCAAAAGATTCTTTAAGAAAAACGTACATGTCTCATCACCCAAGGGCTTTTAAACGATCCTAAAAGGAGGTTTTTTCATGTCATCATTTCATGCAACCACAATCTTTGCCGTTCAACATAAAGGAAAAAGTGCGATGGCTGGAGACGGTCAAGTCACTTTTGGGCAGGCTGTCGTCATGAAACACACAGCAAAAAAAGTGCGCCGTCTTTTCGGAGGCAAAGTACTCGCAGGTTTTGCTGGTTCAGTTGCAGATGCATTTACACTCTTTGAGAAGTTTGAAACGAAGCTTGAAGAATACGGTGGTAACCTAAAACGAGCAGCTGTAGAACTGGCGAAAGAATGGCGAAGTGACAAGATGCTCAGACAGCTTGAGGCCATGCTGATCGTCATGAATAAAGAAAGCATCCTGCTCGTATCTGGAACAGGAGAGGTCATCGAGCCAGACGATGGCATTTTGGCTATCGGGTCAGGCGGTAACTACGCGCTTAGCGCCGGGAGAGCACTCAAAAAACATGCAGGTGACCATCTCTCAGCTCGAGAGATTGCAAAGGCGGCTCTTGAAACGGCCGGAGAAATCTGTGTCTACACGAACGATCAAATCACTTTAGAAGAGCTTGAATAGAAAGGACATGAGACGTATGGAGAAAAAGCCGTTCACCCCAAGAGAGATAGTTGAAAAGCTTGATCAGTACATTATTGGTCAGCTTGATGCGAAAAAAGCAGTGGCGGTGGCTTTAAGAAACCGTTACAGAAGAAGTCTTTTACATGATAAGCTAAAGGATGAAGTCGTTCCTAAAAACATCTTAATGATTGGTCCGACAGGTGTGGGGAAAACAGAAATTGCCCGCAGAATTGCAAGGATTTCTGGTGCACCTTTCATTAAAGTGGAAGCGACGAAGTTTACTGAAGTTGGATATGTCGGACGTGACGTAGAATCAATGGTCAGAGATTTAGTGGAAACAGCAATCAGAATAGTCAAAGAAGAAAAAATGAAGGATGTTCAAGAAGAAGCGGAAAAACAAGCAAACAAACGGCTTGTTCATCTACTTGTTCCTGGAAAGAAAAAAAGTCAGTCTGTGAAAAATCCTTTTGAGATGCTGTTTGGTGGTTCTGATGCTGATGAAAGTGATCGAGATCACTCAAGTGAAGAAGTAGAGCTTGAGTCGACGAGAAAACGCATTGCGCACCAGCTGGCGATGGGTGAACTTGAAGACCATTACGTCACGATTGAAGTTGAAGAGCAGCAGCCTTCCATGTTTGATATGCTTCAAGGCTCGGGTATGGAGCAAATGGGTATGAACATGCAGGATGCGCTTAGCAATCTCATGCCTAAAAAGAAAAAACGCAGAAAGCTGACCGTCAGAGAAGCGAGAAAAGCGTTAACTGCTGAGGAAGCTTCAAAACTGATTGATATGGATGAAGTCGGTCAGGAAGCCGTGCAAAAAGCAGAGCAGCAAGGAATCATCTTTATCGATGAAATCGATAAAATTGCCAAAAGCGGTGGTGCATCGTCTGCAGATGTTTCTCGTGAAGGGGTTCAACGTGATATTTTACCGATTGTAGAAGGTTCCACTGTGATGACGAAGTATGGGGCTGTGAAAACAGATCATGTTCTATTTGTAGCAGCAGGCGCTTTTCATATGGCGAAACCCTCGGATTTGATTCCAGAGCTTCAAGGGCGCTTCCCAATCCGTGTAGAATTAGATAAATTAAGTATAGAAGACTTTGTGAAAATCTTAACGGAACCAGATAACGCGTTATTAAAGCAATATAAGGCTTTACTTGAAACAGAAGGTATATCTCTTGAATTTTCTGACGATGCTATTCATAAGATTGCCGAAGTGGCTTATCACGTCAATCAGGAGACGGATAACATCGGTGCAAGAAGGCTTCACACCATACTTGAGAAGCTGCTAGAAGAGCTCTCATTTGAGGCGCCTGATATTACAATGGAAACAGTGACTATTACCCCTCAGTATGTAGAAGAGAAGCTAGGAAAGATTGCAAATAACAAAGATTTAAGTCAATTTATACTTTAACAAATGAATAAAGTAATCTAGGAGGATCATTATTATGGCGTTACTACAAAAAACAAGGATTATTAACTCGATGCTGCAAGATGCAGCGGGGAAACCGGTTAATTTTAAAGAAATGGCAGAAACACTGAGAGATGTCATTGATTCAAACATTTTCGTATTAAGCAGAAGAGGGAAGCTTCTTGGCTACTCCATTAACCAGCAGATTGAAAATGCACGTATGAAAAAAATGCTGGAAGATCGTCAGTTCCCTGAAGAATATACAAAAAGCTTATTCAATGTCCCTGAAACATCTTCAAACCTTGACATCAATAGTGAGTACACAGCTTTCCCGATTGAGAACCGTGATTTATTCCAATCAGGTTTGACAACGATTGTACCAATCATCGGAGGCGGAGACCGCTTAGGGACGTTAATCCTTTCTCGTTTGCAAGATACATTCAAAGATGATGATTTAATTCTTGCTGAATACGGCGCAACAGTTGTTGGAATGGAGATTCTTCGTGAGAAAGCGGAAGAAATTGAAGAAGAAGCAAGAAGTAAAGCGGTTGTTCAAATGGCGATCAGCTCTCTTTCATACAGTGAACTTGAAGCGATTGAACATATCTTTGAAGAACTTGATGGAAACGAAGGGCTGCTTGTGGCAAGTAAGATTGCTGACCGTGTAGGAATCACTCGTTCAGTGATCGTAAACGCACTTCGTAAATTAGAAAGTGCAGGCGTTATTGAATCTCGTTCTCTTGGAATGAAGGGAACTTACATTAAAGTATTAAACAACAAATTTTTAATTGAACTTGAAAATTTAAAATCTCACTAATCAAAAACCCCTTTTCGGCCGAAATAAACGCTGAAAAGGGTTTTTTTGTATAAAAAAAGAGGATTTGTCCGAAAAATGACACTCTTTTTTCCAAGAAACCCCTTACAATTCTGTAGTGCTTTGAATCTAGGTCTTTATACCTATTCGTAAAATAGATATATATTACGAGTTTTTTTTACAATTACATCATAGACTTTAATCCTATTATTTCTTACAATGAACATATGGTTTTACAAATCTCGACATGATTAAATGGAATGAAATACATATGATTGGAGGTATATGGTTTTGGATATATTTTCTGGAACGATAAGCAACCTTGAGAATGCCTTGGGCAGAGCGAATGTTAAGCAAAAAGTCATAAGCAATAATATCGCGAATATAGACACACCGAACTACAAGTCTAAAAAAGTTGCATTCCACGACATGCTAAATGATGCGTCAATCAAATTAGATGCTAAAAAAACATACCAAGGTCACATTGATTTTTCTAAAACAGGGTCTAATTATTCAGTTGTTTCGAGTAACCGTACTTCTTATCAAGAAAACGGAAATAATGTCGATATTGATCAAGAGATGAGTGAACTCGCTAAAAACCAAATTCAGTATAATGCGTTGGTTGAAAGAATGAGCGGAAAGTTCAATTCTCTTAAAACAGTTTTGACAGGAGGTAAGTGATGTCAATTTTTTCAGGCGTTAACGCTTCGGCCTCAGCATTAACAGCACAGAGGCTCAGAATGGACGTTGTATCCTCTAACCTTGCGAATATGGATACAACAAGAGCTAAACAGGTTGATGGCGAGTGGGAGCCTTATAGACGCAAGCTCGTCACATTACAGCCGTCAGGTGAATCATTTTCATCTATATTGAACTCAAGCATGAATTCGAGCGGCAAATTAGGAAACGGCGTCAAAGTAACGAAAATTACTGAAGACGAAACTCCATTCAACCTTCAATATGATCCTACAAATCCCGATGCCAATGAAAATGGATATGTTCAAACACCAAACGTTGATCCATTAAAGGAAATGGTTGATCTCATCAGCAGCTCAAGATCATATGAAGCAAACGTGACTGCGCTGAATGCGAATAAAAGCATGCTGATGAAAGCTTTAGAAATAGGAAAGTAAGGTGAAAAGAATTGGTTAACGCAATATCTCCTTTCCAGCTTCAAACCGCTCAGCAAGCAAGTGAATTGACGAATGCATCGTCTGTGCAGGCGGCTTCACCTAAAAGTCAAACGAATTTCTCTGATGTGCTGAAGAATTCCATTGAGGCATTAAATCAATCACAGCTGAAATCAGACCAGTATACGAATGCTCTCGCACAAGGGAAAGATGTCAATCTCGATGAAGTCATGATTGCTTCACAAAAAGCGAGTGTGACACTCACAGCTGCAACCGAGTTTCGGAATAAAGCAGTCGAAGCGTACCAAGAGATTATGAGAATGCAGATGTAGGAGGTGCTGGTGGACAAAAAATAGACTGAATGGAATGACCGGGGGTTAAGATGAATCGTACTTTAATGCAATTAAGAACAAAAACAGTTGAGTTTTGGCGAAATCGATCAAAATTACAAAAAATACTCATGATTGGCGGCGTAGCTGCCCTAGCAATCATTATTACGGTTGTTAGCATCTTTGCTTCTTCTGAAAAAATGGTTCCGTTGTTTAGAGATTTGTCTGAGGCAGAAGCAGGACAAATCAAACAGGAACTGGATGGCAAAAACGTTAAATCGGAACTTGCAAATAACGGAACGACGATTTTAGTTCCAGAAAAGCAAGCGGACACTTTAAAAGTAACACTTGCATCAGAAGGACTTCCTAAAACGGGGAATATTGATTACTCCTTCTTTGCGAACAATTCCGGCTTCGGTTTAACAGATAATGAATTTGATGTTCTGAAAGTAGACGCAACTCAGACAGAACTATCCAATCTGATCAACACGATTGATGGGATTAAAGATTCAAAGGTTATGATTAACCTGCCAAAAGATTCCGTTTTTGTTGGAGAAGAGCAAAGTAATGCATCAGCATCAATTGTGCTGCAAGTTCAACCAGGCTACACGCTTACTCAGCAACAAGTAAAAGGCCTTTATCATCTTATTTCAAAAAGTGTGCCGAATTTAAAAACAGAAAACATTGTCATTATGGACCAAGATTCCAACTACTATGACTTAAACAGCAGCTCAGATTCCTATGCAAGTGGAATGGATGCACAGCAGCAGAAAAAAGAGGAGATTGAAAAGAATCTTCAACGAAAAATTCAACAGCTGCTTGGAACGATGATGGGTCAAGAGAAAGTTGCCGTATCGGTCACTACAGACATTGATTTTACTGAAGAAAAAAGAAAAGAAGATCTTGTCGAACCAGTTGATCAAGAAAACATGCAAGGAATTGCTGTCAGCGCTGAAAAGATTGCTGAAACTTATTCAGGTAATGGCGCAGCAGCTGGAGGCACCGCTGGAACAGGTGACGATGATGTCACAAATTATCAAGGTGCCGATGGAACGAATGGAAGCGGAGATTACGAAAAGAGCGAAGATCGTATCAATTATGAAGTCAACCGCATTCATAAAGATATCAAAGAAAGTCCTTATAAAATCAGAGACGTTGGCATTCAGGCGCTGGTTGAACCGCCTACTGCAAACGATCCGAACTCATTAACTGCTGAAAGGCAGGATGATATCAAAAAAATTCTTTCAACCATCATCAGTACATCGATTGATAAAGAATACACAAACGGTCAAGCGCTCACTCAAGCAGACTTAGATAACAAAATCGTTTTATCTGTATCAAAATTAGACGGTAAACAGCAAACGGCAGCAGAAAACCCTTCAAACAATATTCCGATTTGGGTTTATATTGTTGGCGGTGTGCTACTACTCGCCATTATCGCTCTCATCATTCTTCTCGTACGTAAGCGAAGAAAAGAAGAGGAAGAAGAGTTTGAGTTTGATGAACGTACACCAATCCATGTTCCTGATATCGATACTGAGCCAGAAACAGAAGAAATGGTGAGAAAAAATCAGCTTGAAAAAATGGCAAAAGATAAACCAGAAGACTTTGCTAAATTGCTACGCAGCTGGCTGTCCGAGGATTAGGAGGAATACACATGTCGAGAAAAGATCCAAATCGACTAACAGGCAGACAAAAAGCAGCAATCCTAATGATTTCCTTAGGGCTAGACGTGTCAGCATCTGTATACAAACATCTGTCTGAAGACGAAATAGAAAAATTAACATTAGAAATTTCAAATGTAAGAAGTGTAGATACTGCTAAAAAAGATGAGATCATCGAAGAATTTCACAGCATTGCCATCGCGCAGGACTACATATCACAAGGTGGCCTTATGTACGCAAGACAAGTGCTTGAAAAAGCGCTTGGTGAGGACAAAGCGGACAGCATCTTAAATCGCTTAACATCCTCACTTCAAGTGAAACCATTTGATTTTGCTAGAAAGGCTGACCCAGAGCAAATTTTAAACTTTATCCAGCATGAGCATCCACAAACCATTGCGCTCATTCTTTCCTACCTAGATCCAGTACAGGCTGGACAGATTTTATCTGAGTTAGGCGAAGAAGTACAAACCGAGGTTGCAAGAAGAATTGCTTTAATGGACCGCACATCTCCAGAGATCATCAATGAGGTGGAACGTATTCTTGAACAAAAGCTCTCTTCAACCTTTACGCAAGATTATACCCAAACGGGCGGAGTCGAAGCGGTAGTCGAAGTCCTGAATGGTGTAGACCGTGCAACGGAGAAAACCATTTTAGATACACTGGAAATTCAAGATCCTGAGCTTGCTGATGAAATTAAGAAACGTATGTTTGTCTTTGAAGACATTGTCACTCTTGATAGCAGAGCCATTCAGCGCGTGATTCGAGATGTTGAAAATGACGATTTACTGCTTTCACTCAAAGTGGCAAGCGAAGAAGTCAAAGAAATTGTCTTCCGCAACATGTCGCAACGTATGGTCGAAACGTTCAAAGAAGAAATGGAGTTTATGGGACCTGTCCGGCTTAGAGATGTCGAGGAAGCACAGACTCGTATTGTCAGTATCGTAAGACGACTTGAAGAGGCTGGAGAAATCGTCATAGCTCGAGGTGGAGGAGACGATATCATTGTCTAGGATTATCAAACATGAAACATCTGTTATTCCTGAACAAGGCCGTCAAACCATTCCCTTACAGCAAGTGGAATTCAAAAGAGAACATCACGAAGAAGAGCTTGTCAACGAGACTGAGGCATCTCAGCTTGTATTAAGTGATGCACAAGATGAAGCAAGCCGTATTTTAGAAAAAGCAAATCGTGAGATGGAACAAACAATGGCTGAAATCAATCAGCGGCGAGCTGATTTTGAAGCAGAAAGAGTACAGCTCATTGAAGAAGCAAAACAAACAGGATATCAAGATGGTTTTCAAAAGGGCGAAGCAGATGCGAATTTACAGTATCAATCGATTCTTGATCAAGCGAATGACATTGTCAGCCTTGCAAAGCAGGACTATGAAGCAAAAATCGAAAGCTCTGCTGAAGAAATTGTCGAACTTGCGTTTGAGCTCGCTAAACGAGTATGGAATGCAGTTGAGGACACAAAAGAACAATTTTTAACGCTAGTGAAGCAGGTCATTTCAGAAGTGAAAGAATATGACGATATTTCCATCTATGTCGACCCTGCACATTACGAGCATGTGATGGAATATAAAGATGAATTAAATAGAATCCTTCAAAAGAATACACATCTTGCCATTTACTCGGATGAAAAAGCACCAAAAGGTACTTGTTACGTCGAAACAAGCTTTGGAAAAGTGGAAGCGAGTGTTGATACCCAAATGAATCAGTTAAAAGAAAAGTTATTAGAAGTCATTGATTCAGGTGATCACAAATGAACATAGATGTGCTAAAAGAAACGATTGAAACTGCCGATCCTTATAAACGTTTTGGTAAAGTCAATCGAGTTGTTGGACTGATGATCGAGTCCAAGGGGCCAGAAAGCTCAATCGGTGATGTATGTCTGATTCACAAAAAAGGGAGCAAGAATCATCCGATCAAAGCAGAAGTCGTTGGTTTTAAAGATGAAAACATTTTGCTCATGCCCTACGTAGAAGCCTCTAACATCTCACCAGGCAGTCTTGTTGAAGCAACAGGTGAGTCGTTAAAGGTCAAAGTAGGAACTGGTTTAATCGGGCAGGTTGTTGATGCCTTCGGTGATCCACTGGACGGCAGCATGCTTCCTAAAGGACTTGCACCTGTCTCAACAGAACAATCTCCTCCAAACCCGATGGACAGACCGCCTATTCGTGAAAAAATGGGCGTTGGTGTCAGAGTGATTGACAGCTTGCTCACAGTCGGCACTGGTCAAAGAATTGGCATATTCGCGGGAAGCGGTGTTGGTAAAAGTACCTTGATGGGGATGATTGCCAAGCAGACAGAAGCGGATCTCAATGTCATTGCACTTGTTGGAGAGCGTGGACGTGAAGTTCGCGAGTTTATCGAAAAAGATTTAGGAGCTGAAGGACTGAAGCGTTCGATTGTTGTTGTCGCAACTTCAGATCAGCCCGCACTGACAAGATTAAAAGCAGCCTATACTGCAACGGCCATTGCTGAATATTTCAGAGACAGAGGCAAAAATGTCATGTTCATGATGGATTCTGTCACAAGGGTCGCCATGGCACAGCGAGAAATAGGACTTGCAACAGGCGAACCGCCAACAACAAAAGGATATACGCCTTCAGTGTTCGCTATACTGCCAAAATTGCTAGAACGAACTGGTACAAATCAACTTGGTTCCATCACAGCGTTTTACACAGTGCTTGTTGATGGTGACGATATGAATGAGCCGATCGCTGATACAGTGCGGGGGATTTTAGATGGCCACATAGTACTTGATCGTGCATTGGCCAACAAAGGACAGTTTCCAGCTGTCAATATTCTGAAAAGTATCAGTCGTGTCATGAGTAATATCGCAAGTCATGATCATAAGGAAGCGGCTAACCGGTTCCGCCAGCTTTTATCCACATATCAAAACGCTGAAGACCTCATTAACATTGGAGCATATAAAAAAGGTTCCTCTAAAGATATTGATGAGGCCATGCAAGCTTACCCACAACTGATTTCATTTTTGAAGCAGGATGTTGAAGAGGCTGTATCGATTGAAGACAGTGTGAGGATATTGCTCAGTTTGATGAATAGAGAGGATTGACAAAAACAGTGAGATATCAATACAAATTTCAAAAGCTCTTAGAATTGAAAGAAAGTGAAAAAGACAAATCACTCGCAGCGTATCAACAATCCGTTTCGGCATTTGAGCAAGCCGCTGAAAAACTCTATGAAAATATGAGTAAAAAAGAGCTAATGGAAAAGAGCAAAGAAGAAAAGCTGAGAAGTGGGATGAGTGTTCAAGAAATGCGTCATTACCAGCAATTTGTGACGAACTTAGATAACACCATTCATCATTATCAGCAGCTTGTGATCATGAAACGCCATCAAATGAATGAAAAACAATCTGATTTAACAGAAAAAAATATTGAGTTTAAAAAGTTTGAAAAAATGAAAGAAAAGCAATTTGAAAAGTTCTCCCTTGAACATAAGGCAATTGAAATGAAAGAAATGGATGATATCTCTATCAGCCAATTCATGTTTCAAGGACATTAGGAGTCGAGATGAATGCCTAAGAAGGAAAAAACAAAGGAATCAAGTGGCGGCGGTAAATTTCAATGGATCTTGTTTATTGTCATTATCCCATTGGTTGTGCTTGTGATCGTGACGGGCACAATCCTTTATATGGCGGGTTATGATCTAAAGAAACCGCTCCAAAACATTCCGGGGATTAGCAGCTTGGTTGGATCAGATGACACATCAAAAACGTCATCTTCAAATAACGATCAACGTGATACAGAGTTGAAAGCGTTGAAAAAGACGATTAAAGAACAAGAGAATGAACTTGAAATTGCTCAAAAAGACTTGAAGACAAGTGATGAAGAGATTAAACGATTGAATCAAAAAATCAATTCACTTGAAAAAACATCTGATAAAGAGAACACGTCAGCAAGTGACAGTTCATCAAACAGTACATCATCAAGTAATAACGCATCAGGATCTTCCTCTGATTCGTCAGCATCTTCTAATCAGCAATCAAAAGGAAAGGTCGCCAGCATTTATGAAAGCATGGATGCAGGGAAATCTGCCAAAATTTTATCAGAGCTAAGTGATAAAGAAGCTTTGAAGATCCTTGAAGAACTGAGTAAAAATAAGCTGACGGACATATTAGCAAAACTGACACCTCAGAAGGCAGCAACGTTCACGAAGGAGCTTGCCAAAAAAGAAGAAAGTGAAAATGGAGGTGGACAATAAGTGAAGCTATTGGACATTGGAGCCTTACAGCAATCTTCCCAAGGTCTCTCGGGACTAAAGGGAGAGGGGGCAGTATCTGCTCGCGGCCTGTTTAAACAATTGTTAAATGGCGCAGGTATTCAAAGTGGTCCAGCTATTTCTCAGCCAGCAGAAACCAATCTTTCCATGAATGATGCGATGCAAATCATTGAAAAATGGATGCAATTACCTGAAGAAGGAATAGATGGAGATCTTCTTGCGGCACTTCAGGCGCTGCAAGGTCAAAAGCTTGAGGGGGCTGACTTAAAGTCACTTGAAGAGCTATTTCAAAAGATGGAATCGGTAATCTATGGCGATCAAGATGAGAAGCCAGTTGCTAAACATAGTGAACAGCTCATACAAGTCCACTTTTTCTTATATCAAATACTGAATCAGCAGCCGGTGAGCTTTGATGCAAAACTTGTACAGGATATTCAAGCAAAAGGTGAAGATTTCATCAAGTTTCTAACGAAAAACGGAGCAGATGCAAAGCTCATTCAACAAGTAAAAGAGCAGTTCTTCTCACAAGGATCGGCACCTAAGCTGAATAATATGTCGCAAAGCGAGCTGAAACACTTTAATCAGTTAATCGATCATATGATGGCGAATGCGAAAGGGTCAGATAAAGAGTGGAAAATTTCCTTAGGAGAGTTAAAAGAAATGGTTGCTCCGAGGCAAGAATCTTCCTTCTCATCTCCAGCAAAAGGTGTTGCCTCACTTGAATGGCTCATGAAAAAAGAAGTCACCAAAGGTCAAGGCACTACGGCACCTGCTTCTGAAAAAACAATCACCCATACGCTGCTCCCAGGGCATAAACAGTTCTTCCAACTGCAATCAGCTGCTCCTGTGCAGCAGACGCAAACAACTGACGAAAAGCCAGGCACGGTTGATCAGCAGATTTTAAATACGTGGAAACAAATGAAGTTCACACCATTTGGCAATTCAAGCGGACGGTTTACCGTACGATTAAATCCAGAAAATCTAGGGTTTATTACCATCCAGCTAACGAAACAAAACGGGATGTATGCGAGTAAAATTACAGCTTCAACGCAAGCAGCAAAAGAGCTGCTCGAGCATCATCTGCCGCAGCTCAAGCAGGCGTTACCGAATATGTCGGTTCAAGTTGACCGTTTCCATATACCGCTTCAGTCAAATGAGCAGCCGTCTTTTGGACAATTTAATGAGGAAGGCAAGCAGCAGCCATCAAAAGGACAAAGTTTCCAGCAGCCTGATGAACAGGAAGCTGAATTCCAAGATGTACTGGATGCGCTTGTTGGATCAGAAGAAGAAGAGGAGGAGATCTAATGGCAACTGTTGATGCGACGAATAGAACAGCCGCGCAAGCGGACACTTCTTCAACCGCAGCAAAGAAAACAGATACACTTGGCCGAGATCAGTTCTTAAAAATCTTGCTTACGCAGCTTCAAAACCAAGATCCGACAAACCCGATTGATGACCGTGAGTTTGTCACACAGCTTGCAACATTTTCTTCTTTAGAACAGCAAATGAATATGAACGAATCGATCACCAAAATGAATCAGATCATGTCTACATTTGTTGCACACCAAGATCCATTTACGACATATGTAGGCTGGATTGGTAAAGAAGTAGCAGGCAAACAAGATGATAAAGACATATCTGGCACTGTGAAGTCTGTGAAAAACATAAACAATGAATACTTCCTATATTTAGAAGATGGAACGAAAATCAGCCCTTGGGACGTTACAACTGTTGGAGAAAAATCGTAAGCAAATCGAGGAGGAAAATAAATGTTACGCTCACTTTACTCAGGAATTAGTGGAATGAAAAACTTCCAATCAAAATTAGATGTTGTAGCCAACAACGTAGCCAACGTCAACACACACGGATACAAAAAAAGCCGTATCACTTTTAAAGATATGGTCAGCCAAACCATTGGAAGTTCTGGTGGGCCAACGAACAACTCTGGTTCAATCAACTCAAAGCAAATTGGTTTAGGGTCATCTTTATCTTCAATCGATAAAATCATGTCAGCGGGATCTTCTCAAAATACAAATGAACCTTACGACTTCTATATCAATGGAGATGGGTTTTTCCGTATTGAAGTTCAAGGAGAAGTTCTTTATACAAGAACAGGAAATTTCGACACTGATTCAGAGGGAAGCTTAGTCACCCCTGATGGAAATTATCTACTTGGAATGAATGGACAAAAGATAACGATTCCAGACGGTGTTTCAAGTGTAAGTGTTGGTCCAGATGGAACGATTTCGGTTGTTGAAAACAATGTATCAAGAACCGTTGGTCAAATATCACTCGTATCTTTCCGTAACGCAGGAGGGCTAGACAAAGTTGGTGACAACCTTTACCGCCAAACGTTAAGCTCAGGTGCTCCAAGTAATCCAATCGTACCAGGTGAACAAGGAACGGGCGTCGTCCAAACAGGTAAACTTGAAATGTCAAACGTTGATTTAACAGATGAGTTTACAGAAATGATTATCGCACAGCGTGGATTCCAATCGAATGCAAAGACGATCACAACATCTGATGAAATTCTGCAAGAACTTGTGAATCTGAAACGATAGGAGGTAGGAGGAGCGGTTTATCGCTTCTCTGCTTAATATGATTGAAGTGACAAGATTAAATGGCAAAGGATTTATGCTCAACGCTCTCCATATCGAGCAAATCGAAAGCTTTCCAGACACGACCATTACACTCGCCAATGGAAAGAAATTCGTTGTGAAAGAAGATGAAGAGCAGCTTCAGGAGAAAATCATTTCTTTCTATAGAAAAATCCAAGTCATTTCATTGAATCAAGGAATAGAGGAGTTTGAATGAAGAAGAAATTAGTCGTAGTAATGCTAATCATGATTATTGCTATCGTCGGAATTGGAGCAGGTATTGTCTTTCTGGTGAATGGGTCAGACGAAGCAAAAGCAGAAAAAGAGCCAACAGCAGATGAAGTCGTAAAAGCTTCTGTTGAAATTCCTGAGATTGTGACCAATTTAAAATCTGAAGGAAATGCGGTCAAACTTGTACTAAATATTGAAACAGATTCAGAAAAAGCCAAAGAAGAGCTTGAAAAAAGAAGCTTCCAAGTGAAAGATGCTGTGATCGACATTTTATCAGACACGAATGCAGATGAACTTGATGGCAAAAAAGGCAGAGAACATTTTAAAACACAGGTCAAAAACAAAGTGAATAACTATTTGCAAGATGGCAAGGTGAAAGAAGTTTATATAACCTCCTTTAATCTGCAATAGAGGCGATTAATTGACACGATGGAGGTGAAGAAATGTCAGGAGAAGTGCTTTCCCAGAATGAGATCGATGCATTATTATCCGCCATATCAACAGGCGAAATGGATGCAGAAGAGCTGAAAAAAGAAGAAACGACGAAAAAAGTGAAAGTGTACGACTTTAAACGTGCACTGCGCTTTTCAAAAGACCAGATTCGAAGTTTAACAAGAATTCATGATAACTTCGCTAGACTGCTTACCACACACTTTTCAGCGCAGCTAAGATCATATATTCAAATTTCTGTCAGCTCGGTTGACCAAGTGCCATATGAAGAATTTATTCGTTCGATTCCTAATATGACATTATTAAACTTATTTTACGTCAGCCCGCTTGAAGGAAGAATCATGCTTGAAGTGAACCCAACGATTGGCTATGCCATGATGGATAGGCTGATGGGTGGGATTGGCATTAGTCATAATAAGACAGAATCACTGACAGAAATCGAAACAAAGATTATCTCAAACATGTTTGAGGGAGCTTTGGAAAACTACAGAGAAGCGTGGCAGTCCATAACCGACATCGAGCCAGAAATGGCAGATTTCGAGGTAAATCCCCAGTTTGTTCAAATGGTGTCACCAAACGAAACAGTTGTCGTCATTTCTCTTAATACACAAATTGGTGAGGTAAGCGGGGTTATTAACCTCTGTATTCCTCACGTAGTATTAGAGCCTATTATTCCGAAGCTGTCTGTACACTACTGGATGCAATCGGAACGAAATGAACCGAAACAAGAAGAAACAAAGGCCATTGAAAAACGGATTATGACGGCGAAAATACCGGTAGTCGCAGAGCTTGGACAATCGGAAATGACGGTGGAAGAGTTTTTGAATTTGGAAATTGGTGATTGTATTGCCTTGGACAAACCAGTAAATGCGCCTCTTACTGTTATGGTCGGAAATAAACCGAAATTCTTGGGACAGGCCGGCCGCGTGAATCGGAAACAGGCGATTCAAATTCTAGATCACGACATAAGAGGTGAAGAAGATGGAGAATAACGGAAGTAAATTATCACAAGATGAAATCGATGCGCTCCTTAAAGGAGGCAGCAATGACGATATAGAGCCTGATACACTCCTTTCTGCAATGGAACAAGATGCCATTGGGGAAATCGGAAATATATCATTTGGAAGCTCTGCAACAGCACTTTCAACCCTATTAAGTCAAAAAGTGGAGATTACAACTCCAACTGTCACAGTGATTCAAAAAAGCAAGCTGAATGAGGAATTTCCTCATCCGTATGTCGCGATTGAAGTGAATTATACGGAAGGCTTCAGCGCTAGTAACCTGCTTGTCATCCAACAAACCGATGCGGCAGTCATTGCGGATTTAATGATGGGCGGAGATGGAACAAATGCTGACCCGTCGTTAAGTGAAATTCACTTAAGTGCAGTACAAGAAGCGATGAACCAAATGATGGGTTCAGCCGCGACGTCCATGTCAACAGTCTTTAATAAAAAGATTGATATTTCTCCGCCTCGCGTTGAGCTGCTTGATGTGAAAGAAGGAGAAGGCACAGACCGCATTCCAGCTGAAGAGATGCTTGTTAAAGTGTCCTTTAGATTAACGATAGGTGAACTCATAGATTCAAATATTATGCAGCTTTACCCTATTACGTTTGCGAAAGATTTGATTGCAGAATTAACAGACCCAGCGGAAGAAGAGCCGGTTCAAGAAGCACCTCAGAGTGCACTTGAACCACAGCAGGCTGCTCCGCAAGCACAATCTGCTCCTATGCAGCAATCGGCACCGCCGAAAAGACAGGCGAAGCCAAAGCCGGCAGAACCTGTCAATGTGGCGCCAGTTGAATTTGAGGCATTCAGTGAGCCTCAGCATACAACAAGTCAGCTCGGTAATCTTGATATGCTGATGGATATTCCACTTTCCATTACAGTGGAGCTTGGAAGAACGCAGCGCAGTGTGAAAGAAGTACTTGAACTTTCCGCTGGAAGTATCATTGAACTGGACAAACTTGCAGGTGAGCCAGTCGACATTCTGGTCAACAAACGAATCGTCGCCAAAGGAGAAGTTGTTGTCATTGATGAGAACTTTGGTGTACGTGTGACTGACATTTTAAGTCAGTCTGAAAGACTTTCTAATTTAAAATAAACAAACATATAGGGAGAGAATAAGTAAATGGCTACTAAGGTATTAATCGTAGATGATGCAGCATTCATGAGAATGATGATTAAGGATATTCTTGTAAAAAATGGATTTGATGTAGTAGGAGAAGCAGAAAACGGCGCACAAGCTGTTGAAAAATATAAAGAAACATCTCCTGATCTAGTCACAATGGATATCACAATGCCAGAAATGGACGGGATCACAGCATTAAAAGAAATTAAACAAATCGATGCTTCGGCAAAAATCATTATGTGCTCAGCGATGGGACAACAATCAATGGTTATTGATGCCATTCAAGCAGGTGCAAAAGACTTTATCGTGAAGCCATTCCAGGCAGACCGTGTACTTGAAGCAATTAATAAAACGTTAGGCTAAAAAAGGGTGTAAGACTTGTTGAAAAAACGTTTGATATGTATAGCAATGATCAGTTTTATGCTTTTCTTGACAGCGCAGCCCGCCTCACTGTTTGCTGAAACAAAAGATCCTGAAAATGGCACAGTGAATGACTGGCTCAAAGATGAGAAAGAAAGCAAAAAGGATACAGAAAAGAAAACCACTGACAATCAAACGAATCCGGCAGAAGAAGTTCCCTCTTCTTCTGTCTCCATTATGGATTTTGTCAAAATGATTGGTGCCTTACTTTTTGTCATCCTGCTCATTTACGGATTGGTGAGATTTGTTGGAAAGCAAAACCGCTTACTCAAGCCATTTCGCTATGTTGAAAATATTGGCGGAACGACGGTTGGTCAAAATCGTTCAGTTCAGCTGATCAAAGTGGGCAAACGAGTGTTAGTTGTTGGTGTAGCAGACTCAATCCATCTGCTAAAAGAAATCGATGATGAACAAGAATGCGAAGCGATTGTGAAACAATACGAAGAAGCGATGGAAAGTAAGACTGACTTACCGAAAATGATGCAAAAATTGACATCGCAAGTGAAGAAACACGATCAGCCGACCACTTCTTCTTTTTCAGCCAATTTAAAGGCGCAGCTAGCCGAATTGAAAAAGACCCAATCAGAAGTCAGAAAGAAAGGCCCGAAACAAAATGAATGAGTTTATCGATTTATTTAATTCCAGTGGCGCAGGGAATATTAGCACATCTGTCCGTCTTCTTTTATTGTTAACTGTATTTTCAGTTGCACCAGGCATTCTGATTTTAATGACCTGTTTTACACGGATTGTGATTGTTCTTTCGTTCGTTAGAACATCACTTGCAACCAACTCAATGCCGCCAAACCAAGTGCTTGTAGGACTTGCTTTGTTTCTCACATTTTTTATTATGGCACCCACGTTCTCAGAGATTAATAAAGAGGCACTCACGCCGCTGTTAAATGATGATATTACGTTAAATCAGGCCTATGAAAAAGCCGAAGTGCCAATTAAAGAGTTTATGAGTAAACATACGAGACAGAAAGATTTGGCTTTATTTCTTAGTTACGCAAAAATGGATACCCCTGAATCGATTAAAGATATTCCCTTAACGGCGATGGTACCAGCATTTGCAATTTCAGAATTAAAGACGGCATTTCAAATTGGTTTTATGATTTTTATTCCATTTTTAATTATTGACATGGTGGTCGCAAGTGTCCTGATGTCGATGGGGATGATGATGCTTCCGCCAGTTATGATATCGCTCCCTTTCAAAATATTGTTATTTGTATTAGTTGATGGATGGTATTTGATTGTTAAATCTTTGCTGCAAAGCTTTTAGAGTAGGTGCTTAAAACATGAGTTCAGAATTTGTCATTACGATGGCTGAAAGATCAGTGTATGTTGTATTACTTGTCAGCGGGCCGCTTCTAGCGCTCGCACTAATCGTGGGACTAATTGTCAGTGTGTTTCAGGCGACAACCCAAATCCAAGAACAGACGCTTGCGTTCATTCCAAAAATTGTTGCAGTGCTCATTGGACTTGTTGTGTTTGGTCCGTGGATGCTTTCAACAATTGTGTCATTTACTACAGAGCTGTTCTCGAATTTAGATCGATTTGCAGGTTAATCAGAGATGTCAATCATAGAATTATTTCCTGCCTTTCTTCTCGTTTTCATTCGGATCACCGCTTTTTTTGTGACAGTGCCGCTATTAGCGCATCGAACGATACCAGCAGTTCACAGAGTTGGTTTTTCACTGTTTTTGGCTGTCATTAGTTTTAGCACCATTAAAGAACCGCCAGCACTCGATATCGACGGTCTTTACATGATGCTTGCCGTGAAAGAAGCAATGGTCGGACTTCTTCTTGGACTGATTGCATATATCATGGTGTCCGCTGTTCAAATTGCCGGCTCATTCATCGATTTTCAAATGGGTTTTGCGATCGCCAATATTATTGATCCACAAACAGGGGCGCAAACGCCACTGATGGGGCAGTTTTTTTATACGGTGACCTTGCTGCTGATGCTGGCAACAAATGCACATCATTTGCTGCTTGATGGAATCTATTACAGTTTTCAATATATTCAAGTTGATCAGTATGCGCTGAACTTCGGTAGTGAATCCTTTGCTTACTTTATTGCAAAGAGCTTCAACCAAATGTTCATCATAGCCTTTCAAATCTCAGCACCTGTTGTGGCTAGTTTGTTTTTAGTCGATTTGGCATTAGGAATTGTGGCACGTACAGTTCCGCAAATGAACGTATTTGTCGTTGGACTTCCCATTAAAATGGGCGTGAGTTTTATTATGATCATCATTTGTATGGGTGTCATCTTCGGGGTCGTCCAAAATACATTTGAAACGATTGTGCTCACCATGAGGAATTTCTTAGCATTGGTCGGTGGTTCGTCATGACGACAAGACTTAGACTCGACTTGCAATTTTTCGCAGGTGAAAAAACAGAAAAAGCAACACCGAAAAAAAGACGTGATTCACGTAAAAAAGGGCAGGTTGCCAAAAGTACCGACGTCAATACAGCCATCTCATTTCTACTAATCTTTTTATCATTCTTTTTTATTGGGCCTTTTATGAAAGAGCGTATTATTGCGCTCATTGAACGTTTTTATTCAACAACGATGCTAATGAAGGTTAGCACATCTAATATTCACCAGTTATTCTTGGAATTGCTTCAAGAGACAGGTCTCCTCCTCATGCCAATTCTTGGTGTTGGGATGCTGGCAGGGATCATCAGTAACTATTTACAAGTTGGATTTCTCTTTTCAACTGAAGTGATCAAGCCCAAATTAGAAAAGCTTGATCCAATCAAAGGGTTTAAACGAATATACAGTATTCGAGCACTCGTTGAGCTATTAAAATCCATTTTAAAAATTGGTTTTGTTGGTTTTGCGACATTTATCGCTCTATGGATGCACTTTGACGAAATTTTGCGGCTCCCTCTACTCACTGCAGAGGAAACCCTTCATTTCGTGGCGAATATGACCTTGATTATGGGGCTATATGCAGCAGGTGCTCTTCTGATTTTAGCCGGGCTTGACTACATGTATCAGAAATTTGATTATGAAAAAAACTTACGGATGTCTAAACAAGACATCAAAGATGAGTATAAAAAATCAGAGGGTGACCCGCTCATAAAATCAAAAATTAAACAGCGGCAAAGGGAAATGGCCATGAGACGGATGATGCAGGAAGTCCCAAAAGCGGACGTCATCATTACAAACCCGACCCACTACGCAATTGCCTTGAAATATGACGAAGAAAAGATGGACGCGCCGTTTGTTGTGGCAAAGGGAACAGATATTTTGGCTTTGAAAATTAGAACAATTGCGAAAGAACACGATGTCATGACTGTAGAGAACCGGCCGCTCGCCCGTGCCCTCTACGATCAAGTGGATATCAACCAAGCGGTGCCGGAAGAATATTTTAAGGCGATCGCAGAAATTTTGGCTTACGTATATAAAACGAAACAAAAGATTTTATGAATTTTTGGTTTTAAAAGGAGAGAACAGGCATGTCAGCAAGAGATTTATCTGTTTTATTCAGTGTTATTTTAATCGTGGCGATGCTGGTCATACCGTTTCCGCCCGTCCTATTAAGTATTTTAATTATTATTAATATTTCTCTTGCGCTTATCGTGCTTCTCACCACAATGAACATGCAAGAACCACTGCAATTTTCCATTTTTCCATCGTTACTTTTGCTCTTAACACTGTTTCGTTTAGGGCTTAACATCTCTACAACCCGTTCTATTTTATCAACTGGAGATGCTGGTAAGGTTGTAGAAACGTTTGGATCATTTGTTGTTGGGGGCAATATACTCGTTGGTCTGGTTGTCTTCCTTATCCTGATCATCATTCAGTTTGTTGTCATCACCAAAGGGGCAGAGCGTGTATCAGAGGTTGCGGCCAGATTTACACTCGACGCGATGCCAGGTAAACAGATGAGTATTGACGCAGATTTGAATGCAGGAATGCTGACAGAAAGTGAAGCTAGAAACCGCCGTGAAAAAGTAGCCAGAGAAGCAGACTTTTATGGTGCGATGGATGGTGCAAGTAAGTTCGTTAAAGGGGATGCCATCGCAGGTATTATCATCGTCATTATCAATATTATTTTTGGCATCATTATTGGGATGATTCAGCAAGGAATGTCAATTCAAGAATCAGCTTCCCACTTTACTCTTTTAACAGTGGGGGACGGAATTGTGTCGCAAATCCCTGCACTTCTTATTTCAACAGCGACAGGGATTGTAGTCACGAGAGCGGCTTCTAACGGAAACCTTGGTTCAGACATTACGGGTCAGCTCTTTGCCTTCCCTGCCATGCTTTACGTCACAGCAGGCACGATCTTCCTGCTTGGATTGTTTACGCCAATTGGCGTACTTTTGACAGGGCCGATTGCAGGTTTACTTGCACTCGGTGCGTACATGATGTCGAAAAACAAACAGGATCAAGAAGAGATTGAAGAAGTACTGGAAGAACAGGCAGAGGTAGAAGAGATGAAAAGTCCAGAAAGCGTCATTCATCTCCTGCAAATGGATGCCATTGAATTTGAATTTGGCTACGGGTTGATCCCGCTTGCAGATGCCAATCAAGGCGGAGACCTGCTAGACCGAATTGTCATGATCAGAAGGCAGCTTGCTCTTGAACTAGGTCTTGTCATTCCAGTTGTCCGTATTCGAGACAACATTGCGCTGAACCCGAATGAATACAGGCTCAAAATAAAAGGGAACGAAGTGGCAAAAGGAGAGCTGCTGCTCGATCATTACTTAGCGATGTCTCCAACGCCTGATGATGATCCGATTGAAGGAATTGAAACAATCGAACCATCCTTTGGTCTGCCGGCAAAATGGATATCAGAAGCAGAAAAAGATCAGGCTGAAATGCTTGGCTATACAGTGGTCGATCCAGCATCTGTTGTGTCTACCCACATCACAGAGAAGATTAGACAAAACACCCATGAACTGCTTGGACGCCAAGAAACGAAGCAATTAATCGATCATCTGAAAGAAAGTTATCCAGTTCTAGTAGATGAGGTAACACCGAATCCACTAGCGGTCGGGGATATCCAAAAAGTACTTGCAAAGCTTCTGAAAGAAAAGGTCTCCATTCGAAACCTTGTGACCATTTTTGAGACACTTGCAGACTACGGAAAATTAACGACTGATACTGACTTGCTAACAGAGTATGTTAGACAGGCACTTGCAAGACAGATTACTGCACAGTATGCAAGAGAAAATGAATCACTGAAAGTCGTGACATGCTCAGGCCGAGTCGAAAAGGTGATTGCAGACAGCGTGCAGCAAACAGAGCATGGGAACTACTTATCGTTAGATCCAGAATCCTCTGAAAGTGTGATTCAATCAGTGGCGAGAGAAATTGAACAGCTTTCGCTTCGTCAGGAAACGCCGGTTCTATTATGCTCACCTCCTATAAGAATGTACGTCAAACAGTTGTTAGAAAGATATTTCCCAGATTTACCGGTACTATCTTATAACGAACTAGAAGCAAATGTGGAAGTACAGAGCATCGGAGTGGTGGATATCTAATGAAAATGAAAAAAATCACAGCGAATTCTATGCAGGAGGCAACGATTCAAATCAGGCAGCAGCTTGGGAAAGATGCCGTCATATTAAATTCGAAAACCGTTGTCAAACGAAAGCTGTTCGGTTTAAAGAAACAGCAAATGGTCGAAGTGATTGCAGTGCTGGATCAAGATTTTGAAGAAAGAGCTGGTAAAGGATTACAACCAGCAGCTGCGCCTATCCCGGTGTTACCGAAAAAGGAGCAGACTCAACACCTTACACAAGAGCTGCCGGCTGCTGCTCAAGCAGTCAAAGCAGCGCCTTCTCATTCTCAGCCTATAGAATATGCAAGAAACGAACGCCATGCCGGGATTTTGCCGGATTCTCTCATGAAAATGGATCAAAAGCTAAAGGATCAAGGTCTTGATGATGAGATTCGAGATGAGTGCTTAAAGGGTCTTTTAACAAAAGGTGCTGTGAAAGAAGAGCAGATTGAAAAAGAGCTTGAAAAACTACTCACAGGGATGCTGCCGGCTCACACTTCTGATGAGCCGATGATTCGTTCGAAATACATTGTGCTGTTTGGTTCAACTGGTGCTGGTAAAACGACAACGATTGCAAAGCTTGCTGCGAAAACGGCTATTCAGCAGCAAAAGAAAATTGCTTTTATCACAACAGATACGTACCGGATTGCCGCGATTGAACAACTAAAAACATATGCTGAACTGCTGAATGCACCTCTTGAAGTTTGTTATTCAAGAGAGGACTTTGTGAAAGCACAGCAGACCTTTAAAGACTATGATCATATTTTCATCGATACAGCAGGCCGTAACTTTAAAGAAGAGGCGTACATCAAAGAGCTGACAGATATCATTCCATTTGATGAAAGCATTCAAAGTTTTCTCGTCATGAGTGCGACATCGAAATATCAAGATATGAAAGCCATGGTCAAACGTTTTGAACACGTTCCAATCGATCAATTTATTTTTACAAAAGTTGATGAAACAGACACGATGGGAACGATCTTTCAAATCATTGCAGAATCTCAAATCGGGCTCGGGTTTTTAACAAATGGCCAAAATGTGCCTGAGGATATTCTTGAGAGTTCCCCCCTTGATTTGACAAGGATGGTCTTACAATGATGAAGCCTGACCAAGCCGAAGGTTTAAGAAAGCTTGTTCAGCAGAACCAACTGATTGTACCGAACTCTCTTCGTGCGAATGGACAAGCGAAAACCATTGCTGTCATGAGCGGTAAAGGCGGAGTAGGTAAATCGAATTTGACGCTGAATATGGCACTGTCTATCGCAAGTACGGGCAAGCAAGTGCTCATCATCGACCTCGACTTTGGCATGGGGAATATTGATATTTTACTAGGGAAAACATCGACCAGCTCTATATTAGACGTGCTTGTTAGAAAAAAATCCTTCCAAGCGGCTATGACAAAAGGAACGGACAATCTGTATTACATTTCTGGCGGAAGCGGGCTTGAACAGCTGTTTTCTTTAGACAAAGATCAATGGTCGTTCTTTTTAGAAGAGATGGAGAAAATATTGAATGACTTTGATTGTATATTCTTTGATATGGGTGCAGGCTTGTCAAAAGATCAACTCCCATTTGTTTTATCGGCAGGAGAAGTGGTCGTTGTGACAACGCCAGAACCAACATCCATCATGGATGCCTACAGCGCAATTAAGCACTTAGCCATTCATCAGTTTGAACAGTCTGTTCAAATCATTGTCAACCGGTGTAAAACCCCTTCGGAAGGATCTGAAACGTACCGGAAATTAGCGGGAGTGGTGACGTCATTTCTACACCGAAAGCTTGTGTTTGCTGGTGCGGTACCTGATGATCCTGCTGTTCCTAAAGCAGTCACTGAACAAATACCATTTTATATGAAGCAGCCTCATTCAAGGCTAAGTAAAACCATTAAAATGCTGGCTGAAACACTTTATCATCAGCAGATAAGAGAGGCACAGAGAGAGCAGCATACGTTTATAGATAAGTTGTCCTCTTTTTTTAAAAGGAGGAAAGTGGACTCATGATTAGAGTGCTTGTAGTAGATGACTCGGCTTTTATGAGAAAACTCATCAGTGATTTCCTAAGTGCCGAGCAAGAAATTGAAGTCGTCGGAACGGCGAGAAATGGAGAAGATGCCTTAAAACGGATTAAGGAATTGAATCCAGATGTTGTCACACTTGATGTGGAAATGCCTGTTCTAAATGGAACAGAAGCATTAAAACAAATTCTGGCTGAACACGACCTTGCTGTGATTATGGTGTCAAGCCAGACGAAGCAAGGGAAGGAATTAACCATCCATTGCTTAGAACTCGGTGCTTTTGACTTTGTGACAAAGCCTTCAGGAAGTATTTCGCTCGATTTACACAAAGTAAGAGGTCAAATTGTAGAGCGGGTACTTGCGGCAGGCCTGTCTAGAAAACGTACTGAGAAACAAGTTTCTCCTAAGCCGTTCATGAAGCCGCCAAGTCCAATTCCAGCGGCCGCTCCTCGTCTGCAAGAAGTAAGAAGCGGCTCATCACTCCGAAAGATTATTTCAATCGGAACTTCTACGGGAGGGCCTAGGGCGCTTCAACGAGTCGTCACGAAGCTGCCAAAAGACATAGAGGCGCCGATTTTGATTGTGCAGCATATGCCGGCAGGATTTACGGCATCGCTGGCTACTAGATTAGATCATTTATCACAAATTACGATCAAAGAAGCTCAAGATGGAGACATCGCTAAAAATGGAGTGGCTTACATAGCTCCTGGTGGATTGAATATGTCACTTCATGAACAAGGGGCAGCTTTAGTGATCAGGCTGTCCACAGAAGACACTGACAGCCGTCACAAACCTTCTGTTAACTATTTATTTGAATCCATCAGCAACATAAAAGGTTACGAGAAAATCGCTGTCATTATGACAGGAATGGGTAGTGACGGCACAGAAGGTGTCAAAAAAATGGTCGCAAGTGGTCATACAAAAGTCATTGCAGAAAAAGAAGAATCATGTGTTGTTTTCGGAATGCCTAAATCAGTCATTAAAGCAGGCCTTGCACATGAAACAAGGCATGTGGATGACATCGCACATGCAATTATAAGCTCCATGAAAAAAGAGAGGGCGTGAACACGTTGGATGTAAACCAATACTTAGATATCTTTTTAGATGAAAGCAGAGAACACTTACAAACTTGTAATGAAAAACTTCTTGAATTAGAAAAGAACCCAACAGACTTGCAGCTAGTGAATGATATATTCAGAGCCGCTCATACACTGAAAGGCATGAGTGCAACGATGGGCTATGATGATATGGCTCAATTAACACATCATTTAGAAAACATGTTTGATGCCATCAGAAACGAACAAATGATTGTCACTCCTGAATCAATGGATACGATGTTTGAAGCACTCGATCACCTTGAAGCAATGGTTCAATCGATTGCAGAGGGCGGGGATGGAAAACGTGATGTCACGGAGATTAGTAAAAAACTAGATGTGACAGGAAGCCATGCAGAAACAGCATCTGCCGTTGAGACAGCTGAAGCATCATCAGCTGCAAGCGACCTAAATTATAACGAATTTGAGCGTACAGTTCTTGATGAAGCAAGAGAACAAGGCTTTAAATGTTATGAGCTGACCGTGACATTAAGCGACGCATGCTTATTAAAAGCCGTTCGTGTCTATATGATTTTTGAAAGACTGAACGAAGCAGGAGAAGTTGTCAAAACGGTTCCGAATGCAGAACTTTTAGAATCAGAAGATTTTGAATCTGAATTCAGCATTTCTTACTTATCGAAACAGCCGATGGAAGAAGTGAAAAAAATCGTGACAGCGATCTCAGAGGTTGAACAAGTGGAGATTTCTGAAGTCTCTGCCTTTGAAGAAGCGGCTCCGGCTGAAACAAAAGCAGCGAAACCTGAGCAGAAAAATGAAGAAGCCACAGTTCCTGCCACTAAAGCGCCAGCAAACGATGCGCCAAAAGCAAATGGCAATAACGGTGCAGCTGCCGGCGGAACGAAAACGATCCGTGTCAACATCGATCGTCTAGATTCACTTATGAACCTGTTTGAAGAGCTTGTCATTGATAGAGGACGTTTAGAACAGATTGCCAAAGAACTTGAAAACAACGAACTCACGGATACAGTGGAAAGAATGTCCCGTATTTCTGGCGACCTGCAATCGATCATCTTAAACATGAGAATGGTGCCTGTAGAAACGGTGTTTAACAGATTCCCACGTATGATTCGTCAATTGACGAAAGAGCTCAATAAGAAAATTGAACTGATCATTGAAGGTGCTGAGACAGAGCTTGATCGAACAGTGATCGATGAAATTGGCGATCCGCTCTTACACTTACTTAGAAACAGTCTCGATCACGGGATTGAATCACCAGAAGAACGTGTGAAAAAAGGCAAACCAGAAAAAGGAACTGTTCTTTTAAAAGCATATCATAGCGGAAACCATGTCTTCATTGAAGTCGAAGATGATGGCGGCGGAATTAACCGTAAAAAGGTCCTTGAAAAAGCATTAGAGCGCGGAGTTATTACAGAAAGAGAAGCGGAAACGCTTGAAGATCACCAAATTGATTCATTGATCTTTGCAGCAGGGTTCTCTACAGCTGATACGATTTCTGATATCTCGGGCCGAGGTGTAGGTCTTGACGTTGTGAAAAACAAGCTCGAATCATTAGGTGGTTCTGTGAGTATTAACTCAACAGAAGGTCAAGGCTCACTGTTCTCAATTCAGCTTCCACTCACATTATCGATCATTTCCGTACTTCTTGTGAAACTAGAGGAAGAAACATTTGCTATTCCGATTTCTTCTATTATAGAAACGGCTGTCATTAAGAAGAGTGACATCCTTCAAACGCATGATCGTGAAGTCATTGATTTCCGTGGATTTATCGTACCGGTTGTGTACTTGAAGAAACAGTTCAACGTACCAAATGCGAATGATTTAGAAGAAGAACTGCACATTATTGTTGTCCGTAAAGGAGACAAGCTAACAGCATTTGTGGTCGATTCGTTTATCGGTCAGCAAGAGGTTGTATTGAAATCACTTGGAGATTACCTACCAAACGTATTTGCGATATCAGGCGCAACAATCTTAGGTGACGGTCAGGTTGCACTCATCGTTGACTGTAATGCACTGATTAAGTAAAAAACAATAGAGGAGCGGTCTGAAATGAGTACAGATATCAAAACTGGCGAAAAGATGATTGTGTTTATCGTAAACAAAAAAGAATACGCCATTTCAGTATCAGAAGTAAAGTCCATTGAAAAATGGCAGCAGCCGACAAGAGTTCCTGGCGTTGCCCCTTATATATGCGGTGTCATTAATCTACGCGGTGTCGTGACACCTGTCATTGACCTTAGAGTGAGACTTGGATCAACTGACAACGAGATTACAGACGAAACAAGAATGATTATTGTACAAGTTGGTGACATTGAAGTCGGCTGGATTGTTGATGAAGCAAATGATGTCATTACTGTCCATCAGGAAGAGGTAGAATCTTCTACTGATTCAGCTGAAAAAGAAGGACTGTCATGGGTGACAGGAATTATTAAGCATGATCAGCGTCTATTCAATATCATTCATGCTGGTGCGGTCCTCGACAAGAGCGTGCAAGATGCACCTGTTCATTAAGGGGGATGTGAAATGAGCATTTTCAATGAAATTAAAGATGAACAGCTAGATATATTAAGTGAGGTTGGGAATATCGGAGCAGGCCATGCAGCGTCTGCTCTTGCCAGCCTATTGAATCGCAAAATTGATATGGCTGTTCCTTTTGTCAAAGTTCTCTCGTTTGAAGATTTAATGGATTTCTTTGGTGGAGCAGACCTTCCAGTTGCCAGTATCTTTTTGCGAATGGAGGGTGATCTTACCGGTTCAATCTTTTTCATTATGCCGTTTGAACAAGCTGAACAATTTGTAAGGGAGCTTGTTCAGGACCCAGCATTTGATATTGATACGATTCATGAACACATGCTAGGAACATCAGCGCTTCATGAGCTAGGAAATATTTTAGCAGGTTCTTATTTATCAGCACTTGCCGATTTAACAAAACTGCAGCTTCACCCAAGTGTTCCAGATGTCACGCTCGATATGTTCGGGGCTGTCATTAGTGAAGGGTTAATGCAGTTTAGTCCTCTCGGCGATCAGGCAATTGTGATTGATACATCGATTTTTGATGATCAAAATAAGCAAGAGCTGAAAGGAAATATGTTTCTATTACCAGACTTTGAATCGTTTGAAAAACTGTTCAAAGCATTAGGTAACCTATAATGAACGTGCAGATTCCGGCAGTTGTAAAGGTTGGTATAGCGGATGTTCAGCTTGTGAAAACACCGGACCGTATTCGGACATCCGGTCTTGGTTCTTGCGTAGGACTTGTCCTTTTTGACCAAGAAAAAAAACTGGCAGGACTTGTCCATGTCATGCTTCCAGACTCCTCTCTTTCAAAAGGAGCGGTAGAGAACTTGGCTAAGTATGCAGATACAGGTGTCAAGCATACAATTGATCTGCTCTTAAAAGAAGGAGCGCGCAAACATGCGCTAAAAGCGAAGCTTGCTGGCGGCGCAGAAATGTTTAAATTTAAGTCAACCAATGATCTGATGAGAATTGGACCTAGAAATGTATCAGCTGTGAAAGAACATCTGTCTCTTCATCATATCCCGATCATTAGTGAGGACACGGGCGGAAGCAATGGACGCACGATTGAATTCGATCCGCTTACAACAGAACTTGAGATCCGCACTGTGAAACAAGGCATTATGAAGATATAACTAAGGAAGTATAGGGGGAGAAAGATGCAATCCTTAAATTACGAAGATCAGGCGCTATGGGCTAGATGGAAAGAGTGGAAGGACCCAGCTGCTGGAGATGATCTTATGCGCCGCTATATGCCGCTCGTCACATATCATGTTGGAAGAATTTCCATCGGTCTCCCGAAGTCAGTGCACAAAGAAGACTTGATCAGTCTAGGGATGCTCGGTTTATATGATGCCCTTGAAAAATTTGACCCCGGAAGAGATCTGAAGTTTGATACATATGCATCCTTCAGAATTCGCGGGGCCATCATCGACGGTCTTCGTAAAGAGGACTGGCTGCCTCGTACATCAAGAGAAAAAACAAAAAAAGTAGAAGCGGCAATTGAAAAGCTTGAACAGCGATATTTGCGAAATGTGACACCAACAGAGGTTGCTGAAGAACTCGGCATGAGTGAACAAGATGTGGTCACAACGATGAATGAAGGGTTCTTTGCGAATTTGCTCTCGATTGATGAGAAGCTGCATGATCAAGAAGACGGAGAAAACGTTCAAGTCATGATTCGCGACGAAAAGACTGTGACACCTGAAGAAAAAATGCTGAAAGATGAATTAATTGAACAGCTTGCCGAAAAAATGACAGAGCTTTCGGAAAAAGAAAAACTCGTGATTAGTCTTTTCTATAAAGAGGAATTGACGTTAACGGAAATTGGTCAAGTGCTTAATTTATCGACCTCCCGCATTTCGCAAATTCATTCAAAGGCATTGTTCAAGCTTAAGCATCTGCTTGATAAAGCCATTCAATCTTAAAGAGTTAGTGAGTGAAAAAATATGCTATGGCTGATTAGCTTTATGCTCCATGCTGCACTTATTTATTTTGTGATCATTTTATACACGAGAATGAATTCGCTGAAGGCAACAGAACAAAAGCAGCGAGAGCTTTTAGAAGAAACGGAAAATACCCTGGCTGCATTTTTGATGGAAGTCAAAGAAGAGAATGAAAAACTATCAAAAGCTGCAGCCACTTCCCCTGATTTTTCTGCTGAAGAGCTGAAATCGGATCTTCAGACACCAAAGCAGCCACAACCACCAATTGAATCCCTGCAATCGGTAGAAAGTGAAGATCCAGTTCCAGAGCACCTGTCGGCTCTCCTTAGCGAAGTTGAGGTGCAGGAAGAGAAGGTAAACGAACCCGTTTCAAGTCTCGAAACAGAAGCTTCTGCGCCTTCTGAAAGTGAAATAGAAGAAACATTTGAGGATCAAGTAAAGGCCTTATATGATCAAGGGCTATCATTAGAAGAAATAGCGAAAGAATTAAAAACGGGCAAGACAGAAATCGAGCTTTTATTAAAATTTAGCGGAAAGCTGTAAAGGATTCTTGATTGTCAGTCCATCATGTGTTATATTATTTCTTGGTGTTAAATACACACGCTTAATGATTCGTATGAAGGTGCTGCCGTGGCGCAGTTTTATGTGAACATGACTTAAGCGGAGGAAAAAAAACCATTATATTAGGAGGCAACAACATGTCAGTTATTTCTATGAAACAATTGCTAGAAGCTGGTGTTCACTTCGGTCACCAAACACGCCGTTGGAACCCAAAAATGAAGCGTTACATCTTTACAGAGCGTAACGGTATCTACATCATCGATCTTCAAAAAACGGTGAAAAAAGTAGAGGAAGCTTACAACTTCACGAAAAACCTTGCTGCTGACGGAGGAAAAATCCTTTTCGTTGGTACGAAAAAGCAAGCACAAGATTCAGTGAAAGAAGAAGCAATCCGTTCTGGTATGTACTATGTAAACCAACGCTGGCTTGGTGGAACGTTAACAAACTTTGAAACAATCCAAAAACGTATCAAACGTTTAAAAGATATCGAAAAAATGCAAGAAAACGGTACGTTCGAAGTTCTTCCTAAGAAAGAAGTCGTTCAACTGAAAAAAGAATTAGAACGTCTTGAAAAATTCCTAGGCGGAATCAAAGACATGAAGGGTCTTCCAGATGCACTTTTCATTATCGACCCTCGTAAAGAGCGTATTGCAGTTGCAGAAGCTCGTAAATTGAATATCCCAATTATCGGTATCGTTGACACAAACTGTGATCCAGACGAAATTGATGTTGTGATCCCTGCAAACGATGATGCAATCCGTGCTGTAAAACTTCTAACTGCTAAAATGGCAGATGCGATTCTTGAGTCTAAACAAGGCGAAGAAGAAGCTGTTGTAGAAGAAACGACAGAAACTGAAACAACAACTGCGTAACCTATTCAAAAGGTGATAAGAGGGAACTGCCTTTTATCACCTTTTTTTCACCTAGTAATCCGTGTTTTAACATAGAAGGAGGAAATGTAAAATGGCAATTACTGCTCAATTAGTAAAAGAACTGCGTCAAAAAACTGGTGCAGGTATGATGGACTGTAAAAAAGCGTTAACAGAAACTGATGGTGACATCGACAAAGCAATCGATCTTCTAAGAGAAAAAGGGATCGCAAAAGCTGCGAAAAAAGCAGACCGTATTGCGGCAGAAGGATTAACTCTTATTAAAACTGACGGCAACACTGGTGTTATCCTAGAAGTGAACTCTGAGACTGATTTCGTTGCGAAAAACGAAGGATTCCAAAATCTTCTTAACGAACTTGCTGATCATTTACTTGCTGCGAAACCTGCAACAATTGAAGAAGCACATGCTTCTAAAATGGAAAATGGTTCAACAGTTGAAGAACATATTACTTCTGCAATTGCGAAAATCGGAGAAAAAATTACGCTGCGCCGTTTCTCAGTCATCACAAAAGAAGATAACGCTGCATTCGGTTCTTACTTACACATGGGCGGACGCATCGGTGTATTAGCGGTTCTTAACGGAACAACTGATGAAGAGCTTGCGAGAGACATCGCAATGCACGTTGCTGCTGTAAACCCTAAATACATTTCTCGTGACCAAGTGTCTGAAGAAGAAGCAAACCGTGAGCGTGAAGTATTAACACAACAAGCGCTTCAAGAAGGAAAGCCTGAAAATATCGTTGCTAAAATGGTAGAAGGCCGTCTAAACAAATTCTTCGAAGAAATTTGCTTACTTGACCAAGCATTCGTTAAAAACCCAGATGAAAAAGTGAAACAAGTTGTAGGTGCGAAAAATGCAACTGTTCAAACTTATGTTCGCTATGAAGTGGGCGAAGGTATCGAAAAGCGTCAAGACAACTTTGCTGAAGAAGTTATGAGCCAAGTGAAAAAATAATGTTTGAAAAGCTCTCTGGGGCTTTTTTAGGGAGCACAAGCACTGTGTTCCCTATTTTTTAGAGGATATTGATTTACAAAAGGCGGTTTCTTACGCATAATAAGAGACGGTATAGTTTACACTTGGAGGTTATCATGAGCAAACCGAAATATAATCGCATTGTACTGAAGCTAAGTGGAGAAGCACTAGCTGGTGATGCTGGAAATGGAATTAACCCAACTGTCATTCATTCAATTGCAAAGCAAGTAAAAGAAATTGCAGAGCTTGATGTTGAAGTTGCAGTCGTTGTAGGCGGAGGAAACCTTTGGCGTGGTAAGACAGGCAGTGACTTAGGAATGGACCGGGCAACAGCAGACTATATGGGAATGCTTGCAACAGTGATGAATTCATTGGCATTACAAGACAGCCTAGAAACGCTTGGCATTCAGTCTAGAGTACAAACCTCTATCGAAATGAGACAGGTTGCAGAGCCATACATAAGAAGAAAAGCGATCCGTCACCTTGAGAAGAAACGTGTCGTGATTTTTGCTGCAGGTACTGGTAACCCTTATTTCTCTACTGATACAACAGCAGCACTTCGTGCAGCTGAAATTGAAGCAGATGTCATTTTAATGGCGAAAAACAATGTAGACGGTGTCTACAGTGCTGATCCTCGTACAGATGCGGATGCAGTAAAATATGATAAGCTTTCATATCTTGATGTACTAAAAGAAGGGCTTGCTGTAATGGATTCTACTGCGTCCTCATTATGTATGGACAATGACATTCCATTAATCGTCTTCTCTATTATGGAAGAAGGAAATATTAAACGTGCCGTCAATGGCGAATCAATCGGAACGATTGTGAGGGGGAAATAACGTGTCAAAAGAAGTGTTGAACCAAACAAAAGAAAAAATGGAAAAAGCCGTTCAAGCATACGGACGTGAACTAGCAACTGTCCGTGCGGGCAGAGCTAATGCTTCCCTTTTAGACAAAGTAACAGTGGATTATTATGGTGCGCAAACACCACTAAACCAAATTGCGTCAATTACAGTGCCAGAAGCACGTATGCTGATTATCACACCTTACGATAAAACAGCGATCGGTGATATCGAAAAGGCGATCCAAAAGTCTGATCTTGGTATCACACCAACAAGTGACGGAAACGTGATCCGTATTGCGATCCCAGCACTAACAGAAGAAAGACGTAAAGAACTTGTAAAAGTTGTGAGAAAATACTCAGAAGAAGCAAAAGTAGCTGTTCGTAACGTTCGTCGTGATGCAAACGATGAATTGAAAAAACTAGAGAAAAATGGGGAGATCACTGAAGATGAATTAAGATCATCTACAGAGGATGTTCAAAAATTGACAGATGAATATGTCGCTAAAATTGATGAAGTGACAAAAGATAAAGAAAAAGAAATCATGGAAGTTTAAGAAAAAACTATGTACAATAGATAATAGTGAAAAGACCCTCTTCATGTTTACAGGGGGTTTTTTTGTTAATACTGTTGAGGACTATATTATTAGCGGGAACGCAACCTTTTTGGGTGATGGAGGAATCTCATGCTCAATATACTCAAAAATTGGAAGAATCAGCAAACAGCAGCTTCCAACTTAGAAAGCCTGACAAAAGAAGACATATTAAATGGAGAAATTCCTGAACATATCGCCATTATCATGGATGGGAATGGAAGATGGGCGAAGAAACGTGCGCTTCCACGGGTAGCAGGACATCATGAAGGAATGAAAGTTGTCAAGCGCATGACCAAGCTTGCAAATGAGCTGAATGTCAAAGTGCTGACTTTGTATGCTTTCTCTACAGAAAATTGGAAACGTCCAAAACTAGAAGTAGACTTTTTAATGAAGCTTCCTGAAGAGTTTCTAAACATCTATCTGCCTGAACTCATCGAGGAAAATGTCCGTGTACGTTTAACAGGTGATCCAGACGGCCTCCCGCAGCATACGAAAAAAGCGGTAGAGAACGCAGTGAAGAGTACGGCGAATAATGACGGACTCATTTTAAATTTTGCGCTCAATTATGGAGGACGGACAGAAATTATTTCTGCATGCAGACAAATTTCTGAAAAAGTCAAAGAAGGCAAGCTTCGAGCAGAAGACATCACAGAAGAGATGTTTTCAGCTTATTTAATGACAGAATCTCTTCAAGATCCGGATTTGCTTATTCGTACGAGTGGAGAAATTAGATTAAGCAACTTTATGCTTTGGCAAATTGCATACAGCGAGTTTGTCTTTACGGATGTGCTTTGGCCTGACTTTTCTGATGAGCATCTCATAGGCGCTATCGGAGAGTACCAGCGCCGCGGCCGGAGGTTCGGTGGAATTTAGAGGGTGGTGCAGATGAAACAAAGAATTTTGACGGGTGTTCTGGCAGCTGCAGTGTTTTTACTTGCAGTGATTTATGGACAAATGCCATTTACCCTGCTGATTTATTTAATGGGAAGTGTCGCTCTCTTTGAGCTTCTTAGAATGAAAAAGATTTCGATTTTCAGCTTTCCTGGCATTGTCAGCTTAATATTGCTTTGGCTTTTAATGGGCGGAGAAAATAGCTTCTTCCCGAACGTAGACGCATCAAAAATGCAGATTGCTTTATTTGCAGTCTTAATCCTTTTAACTTATACAGTTCTGAGTAAAAACTCTTTCACATTCGATGAGGTTGCTTTTGTTATATTAGCCACATTATATATTGGCGTTAGTTTCTATTATTTTATTCAAATTAGAGGCTTGTATGGCATGAGTGCGATCTTCTTCGCAGCGGTGATTATTTGGTCCACTGACTCAGGTGCCTATTTTATTGGGAAATCTATGGGGAAACGAAAGCTTTGGCCAGAGATCAGCCCAAACAAAACAGTAGAAGGATTTATCGGCGGAATCGTCACAGCGGTCGTGCTGTCACTTGTGTTCCAGGCGGTTACAGGATTTTTGCCATCATATCTGCTTGTTATGTTTATTACTCTTTTGCTCAGTATTTTTGGACAGCTTGGCGACCTTGTGGAATCTGCTTTAAAGCGTCATTACCATGTGAAGGATTCAGGGACAATACTCCCAGGTCATGGCGGAATTTTGGACAGGTTTGACAGCTTTTTATTCGTTCTGCCGTTTTTATATTTATTGCTGGCCACGTTTGCTAGCTAACCTCATAGAAACTAATTGAACGAGAGAAGGAGTGGCAATTTGAAATATATTTCGCTATTAGGCGCAACAGGATCAATTGGAGAACAAACATTAGATGTGATCAGGCAGCATCCAGACAAATTCAAGTTGAAAGCGATGACGTTTGGCAGAAATATAGACAAGGCCATCCCTATCATTGAACAATTTCAGCCTGAATTTGTTGGATGTGTAGACGAAGCGACCTATCGCACGTTAAAAGGTCATTCATTTCAATACGATGTCAAAATGGCTGCGGGTGATGAAGCGAACATCGAAGCAGCGACCTATGATGCAGTGGATGTTGTGGTCAATGCACTGGTAGGAAGTGTCGGACTTGTGCCGACATTAAAAGCCATTGAACAAAAAAAGACGATCGCACTTGCAAATAAGGAAACACTTGTGACAGCTGGTCATATAGTAAAAGAGTACGCCAAAAAGTATGACGTGCCTTTACTTCCTGTCGATAGTGAACACTCCGCTATTTTTCAATCCCTGCAAGGTGAACAAGCTAAAAACATTGAACGCTTAATCGTCACAGCTTCAGGCGGCAGTTTCCGAGATAAAAAACGCACGGAGCTTGAAGGTGTCACGGTTGAAGAAGCGCTGAATCATCCAAACTGGTCCATGGGCGCAAAAATCACGATTGATTCAGCGACCATGATGAATAAGGGGCTTGAGGTGATTGAGGCGCATTGGCTGTTTGATACCCCATACGATCAAATTGATGTGCTGTTACATAAAGAGAGCATCATCCATTCCATGGTGGAATTCCATGACAAAAGTGTCATGGCTCAGTTAGGTACACCTGACATGAGGGTTCCGATTCAATACGCGCTCACTTACCCTGATAGAGCGCCATTAAAAGAAGCGAAATCATTAAACCTTTGGGAGATTGGACAATTAAATTTCCAAAAAGCGGATTTTGACAGGTATCGCTGCTTACATTTTGCTTATGAATCAGGTAAAATAGGAGGGACAATGCCTACTGTGCTTAATGCAGCTAATGAAATAGCTGTTGATGCATTTTTAAAAGGCAAAGTAACGTTCCTGCAAATTGAAGAATTGATTGAAAAGGCACTGAACAGACATCATGTGATTTCAACGCCTAGTTTGCAAGATATCCATGAAGTGGACAAAGATACACGAGACTTTGTTCAATCAATCCTCGCATAAGGTGGTATGTTCGTGAATACAGTGATTGCGTTTATTATTATTTTTGGAACGCTCGTTTTTTTCCACGAGCTTGGCCATTTAATTATGGCGCAGCGCGCAGGCATTTTATGCCGCGAGTTCGCAATTGGTTTTGGACCGAAGATTTTCTCCTTTAAACGAAAAGAAACCGTCTATACCATCAGACTTCTGCCAATCGGCGGATTTGTTAAAATGGCTGGAGAAGACCCTGAAGTCATTGAAATTAAACCAGGTCATACAGTGGGGCTCTTATTCAATGAGCAAAATGAAGTAGAAAAAATCATTTTAAATGATAAAGAGAAATATCCTGATGCACTTGTCATTGAAGTTGAACAAATTGATTTAGATCATGCGATGAGAATTTCAGGATATGAGGCTGGAAATGAAGACATTCTCACTGGCTACAATGTAAGCCAAACAAGCTTCTATATTGCAGATGGTGAAGAAATTCAAATTGCGCCATACAACCGTCAGTTTGGTTCAAAAACAGTATGGCAGCGTATTAAAGCCATTGCAGCTGGACCGATTATGAACTTTATCCTGGCATATTTGATTCTAGTGGCTCTAGGATTTATTCAAGGTGTAACTGTGGATGATCCTGTACTTGGTAAGCTGACAAAAGACGGCCGGGCAGCGCAAGCTGGGCTTATGCAGGGAGATCATATCGTTTCAATTAACGGGGATAAAATGAATTCTTGGACAGATGTTGTTCAAACGGTTCAAAAGAACCCAGATAAAAAAATGAATGTCGTCATTGATCGAGATGGCAAAGAAAGCACCATTCAAGTTGTACCGGAAGCTGTGAAGGCAGAAGGAAAAACCATTGGCCGTTTTGGCTCTTATCCGCCAACGGAAAATGGCTTTCTCAAAGTCATTTCATCCTCAGGCACTACAGTGATATCTACAGCAGGTCTCATCTTAACGAACTTGCAAAAGATTGTCACAGGACAATTTTCATTAGATATGCTTGCAGGTCCTGTTGGAATATATGACATGACAGGAGAAGTAGCGAAACAAGGTGTGTTAACATTAATGCAGTTTGCTGCGTTTCTTAGTATCAACTTAGGGATCGTGAATTTATTACCGATTCCTGCATTAGACGGAGGAAGATTACTTTTCCTATTCGTTGAAGCCATTCGCGGCAAACCAATTAATCGTGAGAAAGAGGCACTTGTTGTCTTCATTGGTGTTGCGTTCCTCATGCTATTAATGCTAGTAGTGACATGGAATGACATCCAGCGATTATTTTTATAAAAACCATTGTCTCTTGTTTCTCATTATGGGAAACAAGAGTTTTTGTGAGAAGTCCTATTTCTTAAATGAGGTGTAACGACATGAGACAATCCCTGACTTTCATTCCAACTCTTCGAGAGGTGCCGGCAGATGCTGAGGCAAAAAGTCATCAGCTATTAGTAAGAGCTGGATTTATTAGACAAAACACGAGCGGTATCTATCATTATTTGCCGCTAGCACATAAAGTGATTCAGCACATTCAAGCCATTGTTCGCAAGGAAATGGAAAAGGCGGGAGCAGCTGAGCTGTTAATGCCAGTGCTGCAGCAAGCAGAAATGTGGCAAGAGTCAGGAAGATGGTATACATACGGTCCAGAACTCATGCGTATGAAAGATCGCCACGGCCGCGAGTTTGCACTTGGCCCAACACACGAAGAAGTGATCACATCACTCGTACGCAGTGAAGTCAAATCGTATAAAAAGCTTCCTTTGACACTGTATCAAATCCAATCTAAATTCCGTGATGAACAAAGACCTCGCTTTGGGTTATTGCGCGGACGTGAATTTATTATGAAGGACGCCTATTCATTCCACTCTTCACCAGAGAGCCTTGATGACACATACAACAAGATGTTTACAGCTTACTCGAATGTCTTTTCAAAAGTAGGTCTTAACTTTAGACCCGTCATTGCCGATTCTGGGGCAATGGGAGGAAAAGATACACATGAGTTTATGGCACTTTCAGAAGTAGGAGAAGATACAATCGCATACTCTGACACATCTTCCTACGCTGCGAACATTGAAATGGCTGAGGCTGTGTATCACGGAGAAGAAGCAAACCCTGCGGACTTCAAAGAACTCAAGAAAGTACACACGCCGCAGGTGAAGACAATACAAGATGTTGCGTCATTCTTAGAAGTGGCTCCTTCTACATGTATCAAATCTGTCTTGTTTAAAGCGGACGATGCGTATGTACTTGTCCTGACAAGAGGCGATCATGAAGTAAATGATGTGAAAGTGAAAAACTTAGTTGGAGCACAGCTTGTAGAGCTTGCTTCACGTGAGGAAGTACTAGACGTGATTGGAACAGAACCAGGATTTGTTGGACCAGTGAAGCTTGAAGCGGAAGTAACGATTTATGCAGACCACGCTGTAAAAGGAATGACAAATGCAGTTGCAGGTGCAAATGAATCGGATTATCACTATGTCAATGTTAATCCTGCTCGTGATCTGTCAGTGAAGGAATATACAGATCTTCGCTTGATTCAAGAAGGGGACGTTTCTCCAGATGGAGAAGGCATTATCCAGTTCGCAAAAGGAATTGAAGTAGGACAAGTCTTTAAGCTAGGCACGCGTTATTCAGAGGCAATGGATGCAACATACCTCGATGAAAATGGACGTGCGCAGCCAATGATCATGGGCTGCTATGGCATCGGAATTTCTAGAACCCTTTCTGCGATTGTTGAACAACATCATGATGACAAGGGGATTATTTGGCCAGAAACAGTTGCGCCATATGATCTTCATCTACTTGCCTTAAATATGAAAAACGATGCACAAAAGGAACTGGCTGAAACGCTGTATGAGCGTTTACAGGAAGAGGGCTATGAAGTCCTTTTCGATGACCGCCAAGAGCGTGCAGGCGTCAAATTTGCCGACAGTGACTTAATTGGACTGCCAATTCGCATTAGCTGCGGGAAACGTTCAGAAGAAGGTATTGTCGAAGTGAAATTCAGAAAATCAGGTGAATCACACGAAGTATCTGTTGATGAACTGATTTCATTTATACGCCAAGCATAAAAAACGAACAAAAAAATGAAGGTACCTCCTGCAAAAAAGAGGTACCTTTCTGATTTGCAAAAGGAGGGTCCTGTCTTGGATGAACAATTACCGATTACCCGGCGGCAATTTCATATATTACTCAATCAGATTCAAATGACAGATGATGACCTCAGCCGTTACTTTGAAGAAGGCGAGATCGTCAAATTGACGGTGCATAAGGCGGCAAAAACGTGGCATTTCCATTTTAAATTTAAGGCGCTTTTGCCTTACCAAGTATATGCAATGTTTTTAAGCAGGCTGACAAATGCATTTTCTCATATCGCACAAGTCACTTGTACAATTGAAGTCAATGATCCGCACATATCTGAAGAGCTCGTTCAATCGTATTGGTCCCATTGTGTGGAGGAGCTTCAAGGGATTTCTCCCCCAATCATCAGCTTGCTTCAACAGCAAAAACCAGCGCTGTCTGGACATAAGATCATCATCAAAACAAAAAGCGAAACTGAGGCTCTGGCCATCAAGAAGAAATATAGCCCAATGCTTCAGGCTGCATTTAAACAAGTCGGTTTTCCAGAACTTCAATTTGATACAGAAATTTTTGTATCAGATCAAGAGATTCAGAAGTTCAGAGAACAAAAACTTGCTGAAGATCAAGAAAGAGCCATGCAAGCCCTTGTTGAGATGGAGAAGAAGGAAAGTGAGGATCAAGAGGAAGCCCCTTCTGGCCCTCTGATGATTGGCTATCAAATCAAAGACAATGAAGAAATACGTACGCTTGATAGTATTATGGACGAAGAAAGACGAATCACCGTCCAAGGATACGTGTTTGATGCAGAAACGCGCGAACTAAAAAGCGGCAGAACCCTTTGTATCTTTAAAATTACCGATTATACGAATAGTATTTTGATCAAAATGTTTGCGAGAGAAAAAGAAGATGCTCAGCTCATGAAATCCTTGAAAAAAGGGATGTGGGTCAAAGCAAGAGGAAGCATTCAAAACGATACGTTTGTGAGAGATCTTGTCATGATCGCAAATGACGTCAATGAAATGAAACCTCAGCTGAAAGAAGATACTGCACCTGAGGGAGAAAAGCGTGTTGAGCTTCATTTGCATTCGCCAATGAGCCAGATGGATGCTGTCACTGGCATCGGTAAACTTGTTGAACAAGCAAAAAAATGGGGGCATGAGGCCATTGCCCTGACAGATCACGCCGTTGTACAATCCTTTCCAGATGCGTATGCAGCAAGTAAAAAGCATGGCATCAAAATGATGTACGGGGTGGAAATCAATTTAGTCGATGACGGGGTACCGATTGCGTATAATCCAGAGCACCGCTTGTTAGAAGATGCGACGTTTGTCGTATTTGATGTTGAGACAACAGGACTCTCTGCTGTGTATGATACGATCATTGAGCTTGCAGCCGTGAAAATCAAAGACGGGGAAATCATTGACCGCTTTGAGGCATTTGCAAACCCTCATCATCCGTTATCAGCGACAACCATTGAACTAACCGGTATCACGGATGACATGGTGAGAGATGCACCAGATGTGGTCGATGTTGTTCGGGATTTCAAAGAGTGGATTGGACAAGATATCCTTGTTGCTCACAATGCGAGCTTTGATATGGGCTTTTTAAATGCAGCATATAAGCGACTGTTAAAAACAGATAAAGCGTCAAACCCTGTCATTGATACACTAGAACTTGGCCGATTCCTTTATCCAGAATTTAAAAATCACCGGCTGAACACGCTGTGTAAAAAGTTCGATATTGAACTCACGCAGCATCACCGGGCGATTTATGATGCAGAAGCAACTGGTTACCTCATGCTGAAGATGCTTAAAGATGCGGCTGAAAAAGAGATTGCTTACCACGATCAATTAAATGAAAACATGGGGCAGTCCAATGCGTATCAGCGCTCACGTCCTTACCATGCAACCGTGATTGCACAAAATGAGACGGGTCTAAAGAATTTATTTAAGCTTGTTTCACTTTCCCATATTCATTATTTCTACCGCGTGCCGCGTATCCCGCGCTCACAGCTTGAGAAATATCGAGAAGGATTAATTGTTGGGTCTGCTTGTGATAAGGGTGAAGTGTTTGAAGGGATGATGCAGAAGTCACCTGATGAGGTAGAAGACATTGCCGCATTTTACGACTATTTAGAAGTTCATCCGCCAGAAGTGTATCAGCATTTACTCCAGCTGGAGCTTGTTCGGGATGAACGTGCATTAAAAGAGATCATCACAAACATTGTAAAACTTGGTGAAAAACTGAATAAACCAGTCGTGGCGACTGGAAATGTGCACTACCTGCATCCAGAAGACAAAATTTATCGCAAAATCTTAATTTCATCACAAGGCGGGGCGAATCCACTCAATCGTCATGAACTGCCAAAAGTTCACTTTAGAACAACTGATGAAATGCTAGAAGCCTTCTCTTTTCTTGGAGACGAGAAGGCGAAAGAGATTGTCGTGACGAATACGCAAAAAGTATCTGAGATGGTTGAAAGTATTAAACCAATCAAAGACGATCTTTATACACCAAAAATCGAAGGTGCAGATGAAGAAATTCGGGAAATGAGCTATAACATGGCTCGCAGCATCTACGGTGACGATTTACCGAAAATTGTAGAAGACCGGATCGAGAAAGAATTAAAGAGTATTATTGGTCACGGTTTCGCTGTTATTTATTTAATTTCTCATAAGCTTGTTAAGAAATCACTTGATGATGGATATCTAGTTGGTTCAAGGGGATCAGTTGGTTCATCTCTCGTTGCGACATTAACAGAGATTACAGAAGTGAACCCGCTTGCGCCGCACTATGTATGTCCAAGTTGCAAGCACTCTGAGTTCTTTAATGATGGATCGGTTGGCTCAGGATTTGACCTTCCTGATAAAGACTGTCCTGAATGCGGGACGCCTTATAAAAAAGACGGACACGATATTCCGTTTGAAACGTTCTTAGGTTTTAAAGGAGATAAAGTGCCCGATATCGACTTGAACTTCTCAGGAGAATATCAGCCGATTGCCCATAACTATACGAAAGAGCTGTTTGGTGAAGAGTATGTATACCGCGCAGGTACAATCGGTACCGTTGCAGAAAAAACGGCATATGGTTATGTGAAAGGCTACGCAGGAGATCATAACCTTCATATGAGAGGTGCTGAAATTGACCGGCTCGTACAGGGCTGTACGGGGGTCAAACGGACAACGGGTCAACATCCAGGCGGTATTATCGTCGTGCCGGATTATATGGACATTTACGATTTCTCACCAATTCAATATCCAGCAGATGCGACAGGTTCTGATTGGAAAACGACGCATTTTGATTTCCATTCAATCCATGATAACTTGCTGAAACTAGATATTCTTGGACACGATGATCCAACGGTCATTCGGATGCTACAGGACTTGAGCGGAATTGACCCAAAAACGATTCCGACAGATGATCCTGAGGTCATGAAAATCTTCCAAGGAACGGAACCTCTCGGTGTCACAGAAGAACAAATTGGATGTAAAACGGGAACACTTGGGATTCCAGAGTTTGGCACAAGGTTTGTTCGTCAGATGCTTGAAGATACAAAACCGACCACCTTCTCGGAGCTTGTTCAAATCTCTGGTCTATCTCACGGTACAGATGTATGGCTCGGCAACGCCCAAGAGCTGATTCATAATAAAACGTGTGAACTAAGCGAAGTGATTGGATGTCGTGATGATATTATGGTCTATCTGATTTATCAAGGGTTAGAGCCGTCACTTGCCTTTAAAATTATGGAATCTGTTCGTAAAGGGAAGGGACTTCCTCCTGAATGGGAAGAGGAGATGAAGAATAATAACGTACCGAACTGGTACATTGATTCTTGTAAAAAGATTAAATACATGTTCCCTAAAGCCCATGCGGCTGCTTATGTATTAATGGCTGTTCGGATTGCTTATTTCAAGGTGCACCATGCACTTCTGTACTATGCGGCTTATTTTACCGTTCGTGCTGATGATTTTGATATCGAAACGATGACAAAAGGATCGAATGCGATTCGAGCGGTCATGGACGATATTAACTCAAAAGGTCTTGATGCATCACCGAAAGAGAAGAACCTATTAACTGTACTAGAGCTTGCACTTGAAATGTGTGAAAGAGGCTATCACTTTAAAAAAGTAGACCTATACCGATCAAGTGCCACTGAGTTTATCATTGATGGAGACGGGCTAATCCCGCCATTCAACTCCATCCCTGGACTCGGAACAAACGTTGCGTTAAATATTGTACGCGCACGCCAAGATGGCGAATTCCTTTCAAAAGAAGATTTACAAAAACGAGGAAAAGTGTCTAAGACCATCCTTGAGTATTTGGATCGTCAAGGCTGCTTAGAAGCACTTCCTGATCAAAACCAGCTTTCTTTGTTCTAATGTGAAAAATGAAGAGCGCCCTTAAAGGGCGTTCTTTTTAAATATACAATAAAATTATTATGTAAACTAAAATATTTTAACTGGAATTATTTTCTTGTTGGTTCATATATCTTGATTTAACGTCGTGTTTTGAGAGAAGAGATTGTATGTCATTCTTTCTACCCAAATAGAGCAAAAAAGAGAATTTAGCCGTCTGAAATGTTCTCATACGACATATGATCATTTTGGGTACAGTCACATGAAGAATCAGGAGAAAACCCTCGGTGAGCGTCAAGCTGATGGCTGTTTACTATGCACATTTTTGAAACACGCTTGATTCTTTTCAACACTGTACAAAACACGTACGGAATGACAAGGAGGTGGTCATTTTTTGTTCAATGTTTCACGTTTAAGAAACAAGAAGGGGTGAGAGGTAGGTACATGTCAGATTACAACTATGTAGAGGTGCTTCAAAAATCCATTTTGTTTTACGAAGCCCAGCGTTCCGGAAAGCTTCCTGAAAGCAATCGTCTTAATTGGCGAGGGGATTCTGGACTAGAGGATGGGAAAGATGTTGGTCATGATTTAACAGGCGGCTGGTACGATGCTGGTGATCATGTGAAGTTCGGGCTTCCGATGGCTTACTCTGCAGCCGTGCTTGCATGGACAGTCTATGAGTACCGAGAAGCTTACGAAGAGGCAGAGCTGCTTGATGATATGTTAGATCAAATCAAGTGGGCAACCGATTATTTTTTGAAAGCCCATACAGGTCCAAATGAATTTTGGGCACAAGTAGGCGATGGGAATGCGGATCATGGCTGGTGGGGTCCAGCAGAAGTGATGCCGATGAACCGGCCGGCATTTAAAATTGATGAACATTGTCCAGGAACAGAAGTAGCCGCCCAAACCGCAGCCGCTTTAGCAGCAGGTTCAATTATTTTTAAAGAAACAGACGCGCCATATGCAGCAAAACTTCTCACCCATGCAAAGCAGCTTTATGCATTTGCTGACCAATATCGCGGTGAGTATACAGATTGTGTCACCAATGCGCAGCCATTTTATAACTCCTGGAGCGGCTATATTGATGAGCTCATTTGGGGTGGAATATGGCTGTACTTGGCGACACATGACCAGACCTATTTAAACAAAGCACTAAAAGCAGTAGAAGAATGGCCGAAGGATTGGGACTATACGTTTACGATGTCGTGGGACAATACCTTTTTTGCTTCGCAAATTTTACTTGCGAGAATCACAAAGGAGAAAAGGTTTATCGAATCGACAGAGCGTAACCTCGATTACTGGTCGACGGGTTTTGTTCAAAATGGAAAAGTAGAAAGAATCACTTATACGCCTGGCGGACTAGCGTGGTTAGATCAATGGGGGTCACTTCGTTATACAGCAAATGCTGCATTTTTAGCGTTTGTGTACGCAGATTGGGTCTCTGATCAAGAAAAAAAGAATCGATACCAAACGTTTGCGATCAGGCAAACACACTATATGTTAGGGGATAATCCGCAAAATAGAAGCTATGTCGTTGGGTTTGGCAAAAATCCGCCGATGCATCCACACCATCGAACTGCACATGGCTCATGGTCTAATCAGCTGACAACTCCTTCTTCTCATCGGCACACGCTTTATGGAGCGCTTGTTGGGGGGCCTAATGCGCAGGATCAGTATACCGATGACATCTCTGACTATGTATCAAACGAGGTAGCAACAGACTATAATGCCGCCTTTACTGGAAATGTAGCCAAAATGGTGCAGCTGTTTGGTCAGGGGCAGTCAAAGCTGCCGAATTTTCCGCCTAAAGAAAAAGTGGAAGATGAGTTTTTTGTAGAGGCAGCTGTCATGAGTAACGATACAACATTTACTCAGATCAAAGCCATTCTATACAATCGATCAGGCTGGCCGGCAAGAAGTAGTCAATCACTTTCTTTTAGATATTATGTCAATCTAAGCGAGATATTTGCGAAGGGATTCACTGATAAAGATATTCAAGTGACAGCTGTCTACAATGAAGGCGCTTCCTTATCTCCGTTAACGGTGTATGACGCATCATCCCATATCTATTTTACAGAAATCGATTTTACTGGCATAGCTATTTTTCCAGGAGGCGAATCGCTTCATAAGAAGGAAATACAGTTCCGGTTATCTGCGCCAAATGGTGCGAATATATGGGATGCCTCAAATGATTATTCCTTTCAAGGATTAACATCCAATATGCAGAAAACAGCGAGAATTCCTGTTTTTGATCAAGGTGATTTAGTATTTGGTACGCTTCCGAATAAATAAATATAAAGGGTGAGGACATGACAAATAAAGAACGGTTTTTAACACTTTATCATCAAATGAAAAACGATGCGAATGGATATTTTTCAAAAGAAGGCATTCCGTATCATTCCGTTGAGACACTCATTTGTGAGGCACCTGATTACGGGCATATGACCACTTCAGAAGCTTACAGCTATTGGTTATGGCTTGAAGCATTGTATGGTCACTACACAGGCGATTGGAGCAAACTAGAAGCGGCTTGGGATAATATGGAGAAGTTTATCATTCCAGTAAACGAAGATGGACATGACGAACAGCCGCATATGAGCTCTTACAATCCATCTAGCCCAGCCACATACGCTTCAGAAAAACCATATCCAGATCAATATCCGAGCCAGTTGACGGGTGCTCGTCCTGCTGGTCAAGATCCAATTGATCATGAACTGAGGTCAACTTACGGAACGAATGAAACGTATTTAATGCACTGGCTTCTTGATGTAGACAACTGGTATGAATATGGGAATTTGCTCAACCCATCACATACAGCCGCATATGTAAACACATTCCAGCGGGGTCCGCAAGAATCCGTATGGGAGGCCATCCCTCATCCATCACAAGATGATAAAACGGCCGGAAAGCCCAATGAAGGTTTCATGAGCTTGTTCACAAAAGAAAATCAAGCGCCAGCCGCCCAGTGGCGCTACACAAATGCGACGGACGCTGATGCACGTGCGATACAGGCAATGTATTGGGCAAAGGAACTTGGCTATAACGGGTCAGCCTATCTTGATAAAGCGAAAAAGATGGGGGATTTCCTTCGTTACGGAATGTACGATAAATATTTTCAAACAATTGGAAGCGGCAAGCAAGGTAATCCGTATCCTGGAAATGGAAAAAGTGCATGTCATCACTTAATGGCATGGTATACCTCTTGGGGCGGGGGACTTGGAGAATATGCGAATTGGTCATGGCGTATCGGAGCGAGCCATTGTCATCAAGGGTATCAAAACCCAGTCGCTGCCTACGCTTTATCCTCAGATAAGGGAGGCTTAAAGCCATCGTCACCGACTGGTGCAAGTGATTGGGAAAAGACGTTAAAGAGACAGCTTGAATTTTACGTCTGGCTTCAATCAAAAGAGGGAGCGATTGCAGGAGGTGCTACCAACAGCTGGAATGGAGACTATAGCGCTTATCCAGCAGGAAGAAGCACATTTTATGATATGGCTTATGAAGATGCGCCTGTTTACCATGATCCTCCGTCCAATAACTGGTTTGGAATGCAAGCATGGCCGATTGAGCGTGTAGCAGAGCTTTATTATATCTTTGCAAAAGATGGCGACAAAACATCCGAAAATTTCCAAATGGCCAAATCTGTCATCACAAAATGGGTCAACTATTCACTAGATTATATTTTTATTGGCACTCGTCCTGTGTCGGATCAAGATGGATATTTTTTAGATGGTCAGGGTCAAAGAATTCTAGGGGGGACAAATGTTGCTGTTGCTACGACGAGTGCACCTGGAGAGTTTTGGATTCCTGGGAATATAGAATGGAGCGGCCAGCCTGACACTTGGAGCGGGTTCCAATCTGCAACAGGTAATCCAAATTTAACGGCAGTTACAAAAGATCCTACTCAAGATACTGGTGTACTGGGCAGTCTCATCAAAGCACTCACATTCTTTGCTGCTGCAACACAGAAAGAGACAGGAAACTACACAGCGCTTGGCATAAGAGCAAAAGAGACAGCGGCACAGCTCCTTGAGGTTGCTTGGAATTACAATGATGGTGTAGGGATTGTGACAGAGGAAGACAGAGAAGACTACCACCGTTTCTTTAAAAAAGAAGTGTACTTCCCTAATGGCTGGAACGGAACATTTGGTCAAGGAAATCAGATCCCTGGTTCCAGCACCACTCCTTCTGACCCGCAGCGAGGAGGTAACGGAGTGTATACGAGCTTTGCAGATCTTCGTCCGAAAATCAAGCAAGACCCAGCTTGGTCAGCACTGGAGAGTAAATATCAAGCATCTTTTAATGAAGCAACAGGCAAATGGGAAAACGGAGCGCCAAGTTTCACCTATCACCGTTTCTGGTCGCAAGTTGATATGGCTACGGCTTATGCAGAATACCATCGTCTCATAAACGAATAGAACTTAGTGCAGCTGCCGGCTTCTTTAGTCGGCGGTCTCCTCATAAGATAAATGAAGTGAAAGCAAAGGTGATGTCATTATGGTTAAAAAGAAAGAATTTATGAATCATTCATCGAATGACGGATCACAGGAACAAGAAAATCAAAGCTGGAGAAAAGAAGCAAATGATCGAATCTTACAACATAGACAAAGAGAGCTTGTCATAAACGTCATCGATAAAGAAAAAAAACCCTTAGCCGGAATAGAGGTTGAAATAAAACAAATCAGACATGAATTTGCATTTGGTTCAGCAATGAATGACCAAGTACTATTCAATCAAACGTATGCTGATTTTTTTGTTCAACATTTTAATTGGGCTGTGTTTGAAAATGAGGCAAAATGGTATGCAAATGAGCCTGAACGAGGGAAAATAACCTACGAAAAAGCAGATGCCATGCTGAATTTTGCCAATAGACACCAAATTCCAGTGAGGGGGCACGCCTTATTTTGGGAGGTAGAGGATGCCAATCCAAACTGGCTGAAATCATTAACGAATCATGAAGTATATGAAGCCATGAAAAGGCGGCTTGAGCATGCAGGCAATCATTTCAAAGGGAAATTCCGTCATTGGGATGTAAACAACGAAATGATGCATGGTTCATTTTTTAAAGACCGGTTTGGGAAACAGATTTGGAAATGGATGTATGAAGAAACGAAAAAAATTGACCCTCAAGCCTTGCTGTTTGTCAATGATTATAATGTAATCTCATACGGCGAACATCATGCATATAAAGCACATATCAATGAACTTCGTCAGTTGGGGGCACCAGTTGAGGCTATTGGAGTTCAAGGTCACTTTGCAGATCGAGTGGATCCAGTCGTTGTAAAACAAAGACTAGATGCGCTTGCTGAGCTTGGTCTACCGATATGGGTGACAGAGTATGACTCTGTTCATCCGGATGCCAATAGACGAGCGGATAACTTAGAAGCTTTATATCGGGTAGCCTTTAGTCATCCAGCTGTAAAAGGTGTGCTGATGTGGGGATTTTGGGCGGGTGCTCATTGGAGAGGTGAGCACGCAGCCATCGTGAATCATGATTGGTCGTTAAATGAAGCAGGCAGGCGTTATGAAAAGCTACTACAGGAATGGACGACACAAAGAGTGGAAAAAACAGATGGGAATGGCCAAGTGACATGTCCAGCGTTTCACGGGACGTATGAGGTTCGAATTGGTGAAGTAAGTAAAATGTTGCAGCAGCAGACGATTGAACTTGATTCAACTAAACAAACACCGCTTCAACTAGATATCATCGTACCAGTAGAATAAGAGATTGTGAGGAGAATGGAATGAAAAAATGGGTTCAACGGGTGGCTTGTTTTATGCTGCTGATCACTTTATGGGCGGGTTGGTTCACTCTGACCGTAAAGGCCTCCTCCTATGTGCAAACATCTGGTACACATTTTGTATTGAACAACCACCCATTTTACTTTGCTGGCACAAATAATTATTATTTCCATTACAAATCAAAAAAGATGGTAGATGCTGTTTTTGACGATATGAAGGCAATGGATTTAAAGGTTATTCGTATTTGGGGATTTCACGATGGTACCCCTCAAGAAAACTCAGTCTTACAATCTCGTCCAGGTGTTTATGAAGAATCCGGTTTTCAAAAACTAGACTATGCGATTTATAAAGCAGGGCAGGAAGGAATCAAGCTGGTCATCCCACTCGTGAACAATTGGGATGACTTTGGCGGGATGAATCAATATGTGAAGTGGTTTCAGGCAGGATCACATGATCACTTTTATACAGATCCTCGGATTAAAACAGCTTACAAAAACTATGTGCGCTATGTATTAGAGAGAACCAATACGTACTCAGGTGTTCAATATAAAGATGATCCTGCTATTATGACATGGGAGCTCGCCAATGAGCCGCGCGCTCAGTCAGACCCTTCGGGAGATATACTAGTAAACTGGGCAGATGAAATGAGTGCATGGATCAAATCAATCGACTCGAATCACCTTGTTGCTGTAGGAGACGAAGGGTTCTTTCGCATGACAGGTCATGATGATTGGTTTTACAGTGGAGGAGAAGGTGTTGATTGGGATCGTTTGACTGCTCTCCCTCATATTGATTATGGAACCTATCATTTATACCCAGATCACTGGAATAAGTCTGCTGCATGGGGAGTGAAATGGATCAAAGATCATATCACCCGAGGAAACGCAATCGGAAAACCTGTTGTATTAGAAGAGTTTGGCTATCAAAATCAAGCAGCCCGTCCTGATGTATATGATAGCTGGCTGAAGACAATTGAACAGCTCGGAGGCGCAGGTAGCCAATTTTGGATTTTAACAAGCATTCAAGACGATGATTCCCTCTACCCGGATTATGACGGTTTTCGAGTTTTAAAGGAGAGCCGGGAGGCAGAAATCATTCGTGAACACGCCAAAAGAATGAATGAAAAGAACTGATGAAGAATGCCTGTTTATAAGGAACTTCATTTGCATAAAAAAATTGGATATGGTATAGTTTTTATGGAAATGCTAACGATTACCGAGACAAGAGTGGGGAAACCCGCTCTTTTGTATTGAACAGGCAATTTTTGTCTCGACATTATTCATCCGTTTTCTGCTCCCCCTGCTCACAATAAAGCAGGGTTTTTATGCAGAATGATTGATAAGAGCGTTTATCGAAAGCACAAGGAGGAAGAGAATGAGCAAAAAAGTAGTGGATATCGTAAGCGACATGGTGCAGCCAATTTTAGATGGCTTACAGCTTGAACTCGTTGATGTTGAATTTGTCAAAGAGGGTCAAAACTGGTTCCTTCGCGTATTTATTGACTCTGACAAAGGCGTCGATATCGAGGAGTGTGCCAAAGTGAGCGAAGCCTTGAGCGAAAAGCTTGATGAGGCAGATCCAATTAGCCAAAACTACTTTCTTGAAGTGTCCTCTCCTGGAGCGGAGCGCCCATTAAAGAAAAAAGCTGATTTTGAAAAAGCACTTGGAAAAAATGTTTTCATGAAAACATACGAACCAATTGATGGTGAAAAGGCATTTGAAGGTGAGCTTACAAGCTTTGATGGTGAGATTGCAACAGTGACAGTGAAGATCAAGACAAGAAAGAAAGAGATCAATATTCCATACGAAAAAATTGCTAACGCAAGATTAGCAGTTTCGTTCAATTAACCTTTTCATTGATATAAGGGGGAACCATAAAAATGAGTAGTGAGTTGTTAGATGCCCTGACTGTTCTTGAGAAAGAGAAGGGCATTAGTAAAGAAATTATTATTGAAGCGATAGAAGCTGCACTCATTTCTGCATACAAGCGTAATTTTAACCAAGCACAAAATGTGCGTGTTGATTTAAACCGTGAAACGGGAACGATTCGCGTATTCGCAAGAAAAGATGTTGTAGATGAAGTGTATGATTCTCGCCTTGAAATCTCTGTAGATGATGCAGCAAATATGAACCCGAATTACATGGTTGGTGACGTGGTTGAAATTGAAGTCACACCAAAAGATTTCGGACGCATTGCAGCTCAGACAGCGAAACAAGTCGTGACGCAGCGAGTGAGAGAAGCAGAGCGAGGTGTGATTTACACTGAGTTTATCGATCGTGAGGAAGATATCATGACGGGAATCGTTCAGCGAATTGACAGTAAATTCATTTACGTGTCACTTGGCAAAATCGAAGCCCTTCTTCCGGTCAATGAACAAATGCCAAATGAGGTCTACAAACCACATGACCGCATTAAAGTGTTCATTACGAAAGTAGAAAAAACAACAAAAGGACCACAAATTTATGTATCAAGAACACACCCAGGTCTTTTAAAGCGTTTATTTGAAATCGAAGTGCCAGAAATTTATGATGGTACTGTAGAGCTTAAATCTGTCGCTAGAGAAGCTGGGGACCGTTCTAAAATATCTGTTCGTACAGATGATCCTGATGTTGATCCAGTTGGCTCTTGTGTTGGACCTAAAGGTCAGCGTGTACAAGCAATTGTCAATGAGCTGAAAGGCGAAAAAATTGACATTGTTCATTGGTCGAATGACCCTGTTGAATTTGTTGCCAATGCGTTAAGTCCATCAAAAGTTCTTGATGTCATTGTAAATGAAGAAGATAAGGCGACAACTGTCATTGTCCCTGATTATCAGCTGTCATTAGCCATTGGTAAAAGAGGTCAAAATGCGCGTCTAGCAGCGAAATTAACGAGCTGGAAGATTGACATTAAAAGCGAAACAGATGCAAGAGAACTCGGTATTTTCCCAAGAACTGAAGACTCTGAATCTCTTTTCTTAGAGGCTGAACCAGTAGCTGAGGAATCTGACGAATAAGAGGTGATATAAAAGGTGAAAAGCCGAAAAAAAATCCCGCTTAGAAAATGCGTCGTGACGGGAGAAATGAAACCAAAGAAAGAACTGATTCGCGTTGTTCGTTCAAAAGAAGGGGAAGTGTCTGTTGACGCAACCGGAAAAATGAACGGGCGCGGCGCTTACCTTTCTCTCGATAAAGAAACCATTCTTGCGGCGAAGAACAAACGTAGTTTACAGCAGCAATTTCAGACACAGATTGACGAACACATTTTTGAAGAATTACTAGAACTAGCTGAAAAGGTGAAAAAACCGAATGACTGAATCTGAATGGTATCCTTTGCTTGGTCTAGCAAATCGAGCTCGTAAAGTCGTGTCAGGAGAAGATCTGGTGATCAAAGAAATTAGACATGCGCGTGCTAAGCTGGTTCTTCTTGCAGCAGATGCCTCATCCAACACAGAGAAAAAGGTATCTGACAAATGCAAATTTTACAATGTTCCGGTTAGAAAAGTTGAAGACCGTTCCGTTCTCGGACGTTCTATAGGGAAGGAAGCTCGCGTAGTTGTCGCTGTCACTGACCAAGGCTTCGCTAAGAAGCTCATAAGCTTGCTCGATTAATTTATTTGGGGGTGAACGAATGGCTAAAGTGAGAGTATATGAATACGCAAAAGCCATAGATGTTTCAAGTAAAGATATTATAGCAGCGCTTAAGGATATGAACGTGGAAGTGAACAACCACATGGCGACGCTTGAAGACGACACTGTGAAAAAGCTAGACGCTATCTATAAAAAAGCCAAAGCAAAAGAGACAGCTAACGAGAAACCCGCAGAACAAAAAAAACAATCATCTAACAAAAACAATGATAGAAAGAAGAATGACGTGCAGAATAATCAATTTAATAAAAACAAAAAAAACAACAACCAAAACAAAAACAAAAATAAACGCGGCGGCAACAACAAGGCGCAGCATCAGCAAGCAAGACCTGTGAAGCCGAAAAAAGAGCTTCCTGAAAAAATTGAATTTACAAATTCAATGACAGTCGGTCAGCTTGCTGACGAGCTTGGCAAAGAAACTGCTGAAATCATCAAAAAACTGATGATGCTTGGTGTTATGGCTACGATCAACCAAGAGCTCGACAAAGATACAGTCGAATTAATTGCTTCTGAATACGGTGTTCCAGTAGAAGAAGTCATCATTTTAGAAGAAACTGAACTTGAAAAGTATGAAGTTGAAGATAAAGAAGAAGATATGCAAGTACGCCCTCCAGTCGTAACGATCATGGGACACGTTGACCACGGGAAAACAACGCTTCTTGACAGCATTCGTAAAACGAAAGTTGTTGAAGGCGAAGCGGGTGGAATTACGCAGCATATTGGTGCATACCAAATTGAAGAAAACGGTAAGAAAATCACGTTCCTTGATACACCAGGACACGCAGCTTTCACTACGATGCGAGCACGCGGTGCTGAAGTAACAGATACGACGATCTTGGTCGTTGCAGCAGATGACGGTGTCATGCCGCAAACGATTGAAGCGATCAACCACGCAAAAGCGGCAGAGGTGCCAATCATTGTGGCTGTCAATAAAATTGACAAACCAACAGCGAACCCTGACCGCGTGATGCAGGAATTAACTGAGCATGGTCTTGTACCTGAGGCTTGGGGCGGCGAAACCATTTTCGTTCCTTTATCTGCAAAAACAGGTGAAGGCATTGACGAATTGATCGAAATGATCCTTCTTGTCAGCGAAGTAGCAGAACTAAAAGCCAACCCAAATCGTGCGGCAAAAGGAACTGTGATCGAGGCTGAGCTTGATAAAGGAAGAGGTTCTGTTGCAACCCTTCTCGTTCAAACTGGTACACTTCAAGTAGGTGACCCAATCGTTGTCGGTAATACATTTGGCCGTGTACGTGCTATGGTCAATGACATCGGACGCCGCGTGAAAACAGCAGGACCATCTACACCTGTTGAAATCACTGGTTTAAATGATGTACCGCATGCAGGGGATCAGTTCCTCGTATTCAAAGATGAAAAAACAGCTCGTCAAGTCGGTGAGGCGCGTGCATCTAAACAACTTGATGAACAGCGTTCAGACAAAGCGAAATTATCTCTCGATGACCTATTTGAGCAAATCAAACAAGGTGATGTGAAAGATATCAACTTAATCGTAAAAGCAGACGTACAAGGTTCTGCTGAAGCACTGACGGCAGCTCTTCAAAAAATTGAAGTAGAAGGCGTCAAAGTGAAAATCATCCATACGGGTGTTGGAGCGATTACAGAATCTGATATCATTTTAGCAAGTGCTTCTAATGCGATCGTGATCGGATTTAACGTACGTCCTGATGGCAATGCGAAGAGCACAGCTGAAACAGAAAACGTAGATATCCGCTTACACCGCATCATCTACAAAGTTATCGATGAAATTGAAGCTGCGATGAAAGGGATGCTTGACCCTGAATATGAAGAAAAAGTCATCGGTCAAGTTGAAGTTCGTCAAACGTTCAAAGTATCAAAAATCGGTACAATTGCTGGTGGCTATGTCACTGAAGGTACCATTACTAGAGACAGTGGTATCCGCTTAATTCGTGATGGCGTCGTCATCTTTGAAGGTGAAGTCGACGTATTAAAACGATTCAAAGACGATGTGAAAGAAGTTTCACAAGGCTATGAATGTGGTATTACCATTAAGAAATACAATGATATCCGTGAAGGTGATGTCATGGAATCATTCGTTATGCAAGAAATCGAAAGAAAATGATCGGTTATACCGAGTGTGAGTGTATGATCTATGATGCATCCTCACTGAAGGAAAAACGTGCGGTTCTGCAGCGTATCATGACAAGAACGCGCCATAAATTCAATGTGACCATTGCTGAAATGGACTATCAGGATACATGGCAGCGTACTTCGATCGGAATCGCCGTCATTTCCTCCTCCCGGGTTCAAGTGGAAAAGGAACTTCAGCGTGTGTTAAGCTTTATTGATTCTTTTCCGGAAATTGAACGAACGATCACGAAAACTGAGTGGTTTTAATTAGAGGTGATAAGATCATGAGTATGAGAGCAACCCGTGTGGGTGAGCAAATGAAAAAAGAATTAGGCGACATCCTTGGCAGAAAGCTAAAAGATCCAAGAATCGGCTTTTTGACTGTAACGGATGTTGAAGTATCCGGTGATTTGCAAATTGCTAAAGTCTATATTTCTGTTCTTGGCGACGAGAAGAAAAGAGAGGAAACCTTAAAAGGCCTTGCAAAGGCGAAAGGGTATATCCGCTCTGAAATTGGCAATCGAATCAGACTTCGCAAAACACCAGAACTTCACTTTGAATTCGATGAGTCTGTAGATTACGGTAACCGAATTGAAAGCCTGATTGCTGAACTAAACACAAAAGATCACGAATAAGACGTTGAAATAAGGATAGGCGATGATCGTCTGTCCTTTTTCATCGTTTATGAAAGGAGAGAACGCAGGTGCAAAACGGTGTTCTTTTATTACATAAAGAAAGAGGCATGACCTCTCACGACTGTGTGTTTAAAGTGAGAAAGATTTTACACACAAAAAAAGTGGGACATACAGGGACACTCGATCCAGAGGTTTCAGGTGTTCTGCCTATTTGTATTGGACGAGCTACAAAAATTGTGGAGTACTTAACAGATAAATCGAAAACGTATGATGCGGAAATCACCATTGGATTTTCTACAACGACAGAAGACCAAACAGGTGAAGTAGTAGAAGAAAAAAAGGTGCCGGTACCGATGTCAGAAGATGACATTGATGCTGCGTTGAAACAATTTGAAGGAACCATTGAACAGATCCCTCCGATGTTTTCTGCTGTCAAAATTGGCGGAAAAAAGCTCTATGAATATGCAAGGCAAGGCATTGAAATTGAACGTCCAAGCCGTGAAATTACCATTCATCGCATCGAGCGGACAACACCTGTCACATTTGAAAATGGAAAGGTATCCTTTAGATTCACCGTACTGTGTTCAAAAGGCACATATGTGAGAACGTTAGCCGTCGATATCGGAAAAAAACTTGGGTTTCCAGCCCACATGTCTCACCTCATTCGCATAGGATCTGGTGACTTTACGTTAGATGAATGTATCACTCTTGATGAGCTGCAGGAGATCAGCGAGAAAGGAACGGTTGAGGAACATCTTGTGCCGATCGAGCGTGCGCTCAATCATTTGCCGAAATGGGAGATAAATGATACATTAGCAAGTAAAGTGGAAAACGGTGCAGTCCTACCTATGCCTGATGAATTTGCTCATTTTGCAGAGGAAGATCGTGTCGCTGTCTTTGCTCCTTCAGGCCGTTGTATGGCGATTTATATGAAGCACCCGACCAAACAGAACCTGATGAAGCCGGCGAAGATTTTATCACAGGACAAGCAATCTTAAAGAAAAGGTGACCATCTCGTGAAGACTATACATATTTCACACCCACATACATTGAATCAAAAGGATCAAGTCCCGTCTGTGATGGCTTTAGGGTATTTTGACGGTGTTCACCTCGGACACCAAAAAGTGATTGATGCAGCGAAAAACATTGCGGAAAAAGAGGGTTTAGCTCTAGCAGTCATGACTTTTCATCCGCACCCATCACATGTTCTGCAAAAAGCACGTGAACCAAAAGACTTAATCACACCGCTTGAGGATAAGATTGATTTTATCGAACAATTAGGTGCTGACTACTTATACATTGTGCAATTCAGCGAAAGCTTTGCAGCACTGTCTCCTCAAGAGTTTGTCGATCAATATTTGGACGAACTGAATGTGAAGCATGCAGTCGCTGGTTTCGATTTTACATTCGGCCGGTTTGGCGCAGGCACAATGGAAACGTTTGACGAATACGGGAAAGGGCGGATTTCTGCGACCATTGTACCTAAGCTTTCCAACCAAGACCGGAAAGTCAGCTCGACCCTTATACGTTCCGCATTGAAAAATGGAGACGTTGAATATGTGAGTGAGCTTTTAGGGAAACCGTATCAGCTGCGCGGCATTGTGATTCATGGAGATAAACGAGGACGCACGATTGGCTTTCCAACCGCCAATGTTGGTTTGTCTGCTGAATACATCATCCCGCCAACAGGCGTATATGCAGTGAGAGCGGAAGTGAAAGGCAAGGTGTATGACGGTGTTTGTAACGTTGGCTACAAACCAACATTTTACGAAAAACGTCCTGACCAGCCTGCGATTGAAGTGAACCTTTTTGATTTTAACGAAGAAATTTATGGTGAACCGATTAAATTACAGTGGTACAAACGGATTCGCAGTGAACAAAAATTTAACGGTATCCAAGAATTAACGGCTCAAATTAGTCAAGATAAAGAAGAAGCGATTCAGTTTTTTCAAGATCATCTTCATTAAACAAAAAAATCGCAGAAAAACCGCTCTATCATTTGCAAAATCGGCATATTTTTAGTATGATAATTCCTGTAGCTTTAAAACCACTTACTTGGCAGGCCGACTTCACCGACGGTTGCGAGGTAGATGGGGCTAACATGATTTGGAGGTGAAACAGGATGGCTATTACTCAAGAGCGTAAAACTCAATTAATTAATGAGTTCAAAACACACGAATCTGATACTGGATCTCCAGAAGTTCAGATCGCTGTCCTAACAGAATCAATTAACAACTTGAACGAGCATTTACGTACTCATAAGAAAGATCACCACTCACGTCGCGGTCTTTTGAAAATGGTAGGTAGACGTCGTAATCTTCTTACGTATCTACGTAATAAAGACGTAACTCGTTACCGTGAGTTAATTAACAAACTAGGCTTACGTCGATAATCGTAAAAAGCGGGAGGATTCCCGCTTTTTTATCGTATAATCACTAATATTTTATGGTTAAAATGTTGAAAGAATGGCAAAAACCCTTCTACATACAGCTTTCACATTGATATGTGAAAATCATTTTGTTCATAATAAGAAATAACCTAAAAACTTTACGACAAGAGAGGAGTTTATCTCAGAATGGGACAAGAGAAACAAGTCTTCACCATAGACTGGGCTGGACGTCAACTGACAGTTGAAACTGGCCAGCTTGCAAAGCAAGCAAACGGAGCGGTTCTCGTACGCTACGGAGATACGGCTGTGCTTAGCTCAGCAACAGCTTCTAAAGAACCAAAACCACTTGATTTTTTCCCGCTCACTGTAAACTACGAAGAAAGATTATATGCAGTTGGTAAAATTCCTGGTGGTTTCATTAAAAGAGAAGGCCGCCCAAGTGAAAAAGCAATCCTTGCGAGCCGCTTAATTGACAGACCGATCCGTCCACTATTTGCAGACGGATTTAGAAATGAAGTACAAGTCATTAGTATTGTCATGAGTGTGGATCAAGATTGTTCATCTGAAATGGCTGCAATGTTTGGCTCATCTTTAGCTTTATGTGTGTCTGACATTCCATTTGAGGGACCAATCGCTGGCGTGACAGTAGGACGAGTAGATGGAAAGCTCATCATCAACCCAAATGTTGAGCAGCTTGAACAAAGCGATATCAACCTTGTTGTAGCTGGAACAAAAGATGCAATCAACATGGTAGAAGCTGGTGCTGATGAAGTACCAGAAGAAACAATGCTTGAAGCCATCATGTACGGCCATCAAGAGATCAAACGCTTAATCGAATTCCAAGAAGAAATTGTAAAAGCTGTCGGTAAAGAAAAAATCGATATTCCCTTATATGAAGTCGATCAAGCATTAGCAGAGGAAGTAAAACAACTTGCTGAAGCGGATCTACTGAAAGCGATTCAAGTACATGAGAAGCATGCTCGTGAAGATGCCATCAGTGCTGTGAAAAAAGCTGTCGTTCAAAAATTTGAAGAAGAAGAGCGTGACGAAGCAACGATTAAACAAGCGAAGGATGTCTTAAATAAGCTTGTGAAAAACGAAGTTCGCCGCCTTATTACTGAAGAGAAGGTACGTCCAGATGGACGCGGCGTTGATCAAATCCGTCCACTTTCTTCAGAAGTAGGACTTCTTCCAAGAACGCACGGTTCAGGATTGTTTACAAGAGGCCAAACACAGGCACTCAGTATTTGTACATTAGGTGCACTTGGTGATGTACAGATTCTTGATGGTCTTGGTGTTGAAGAGTCTAAGCGATTCATGCACCATTATAACTTCCCACAATTCAGTGTTGGTGAGACCGGCCCAATGCGTGGTCCAGGCCGTCGTGAGATTGGACATGGTGCGCTAGGCGAACGTGCATTAGAGCCAGTCATTCCATCTGAAAAAGATTTCCCTTATACGGTTCGCCTTGTGTCTGAGGTGTTAGAATCAAACGGTTCTACTTCACAAGCAAGTATTTGTGCGAGCACACTTGCGATGATGGATGCAGGTGTTCCAATTAAAGCACCAGTTGCAGGGATTGCAATGGGACTTGTTAAATCTGGTGAATACTACACAGTGCTGACAGACATTCAAGGAATGGAAGATGCACTTGGAGATATGGACTTTAAAGTAGCAGGTACATCTAAAGGTGTAACAGCGCTTCAAATGGACATTAAAATCGATGGTCTATCAAAAGACATTTTAGAAGAAGCACTTCAACAAGCGAAAAAAGGAAGAATGGAAATTTTAGATAGCATGCTGTCAACGATTCCAGCTTCTAGAGGAGAATTGTCACGTTATGCACCAAAAATCTTAACGATGACAATCAATCCAGATAAAATTCGCGATGTCATTGGACCAAGCGGTAAACAAATCAATAAAATCATTGAAGATACCGGTGTGAAAATTGATATTGAACAAGACGGTACAATCTTTATCTCTTCTACTGAAGAAGACATGAACCAAAAAGCGAAGAAAATCATTGAAGATCTTGTCAGAGAAGTTGAAGTTGGCCAACTTTACTTAGGTAAAGTGAAACGAATTGAAAAATTCGGTGCCTTCCTTGAAATCTTCAGCGGCAAAGATGGACTTGTTCATATTTCTGAGCTTGCACTTGAACGTGTTGGCAAAGTAGAAGATGTCGTGAAGATTGGTGACGAACTACTCGTCAAAGTCACTGAGATCGATAAACAAGGCCGTGTAAACCTTTCTCGTAAAGCTGTTTTACGTGAAGAAAAGGAAAAAGAAGAAAAGCAGTCTTAATGAGAACAAATAAAATGTGTTAGAAGCCAGGTATCCGTGCCAGGCTTCTTTCTTTTCTTGCGCGTAACAATAGTTCTAGCTTGTTTCTCCCCATCATAATTTGTGGTAAAGGGGAGGGACAACCATTGAAAAAAACGATACCATTCTTTGTGTTTGTATTTTTACTGCTCGTGTCATATCAAACGATGAAGCAGCCGGCTGCTGTTACATATATGAATTCAATGAAAGAGCACGCCGAGGTAGCATCTGTTTCAAAAGATATTCTATATCAAGAGATCGAATCGAAGTCTTCTGACTATGAAGAGAAGCCGCAAAATGCTAAGATTGATAAAGTGTGGAAAAAGATGCCTGGTTTAAATGGACAGACAGTCGATATCGATGCTTCTTACGAAAAAATGAAAAAACAGGGCTCTTTCGATGAAAAGCTGCTTGTTTTTAAAGAAACAAAACCATCTGTCCATTTGCATGAACTTGGTGCTGAACCTATCTATAAGGGACATCCAGACAAAAAGATGAATGCATTCCTGATCAATGTAGCTTGGGGCGACGAGCATTTAACAAAGATGTTGAATACACTAGAAAAGCATCAAGTGAAGGCAACCTTTTTCTTAGAAGGCAAATGGGTGAAAAACAGTCCAGACCTTGCTAAAAAAATCGTGGCAGATGGTCATGAAATTGGAAATCATTCATACAATCACCCGGATATGCGCACACTGACAAGAGAACGAGCATTAGAGCAGATGATTAAAACAAATCGCCAAATTGAAGAATCCCTTGGGAAAAAACCGATATGGTTTGCGCCTCCAAGCGGCAGCTTTAAAGAAGAAACAGTAAAGCTTGCGAAACAAGAAGGAATGGAAACCATTATGTGGACAGTAGACACGATCGACTGGCAAAAACCATCACCAGCTGTATTACAAAAACGAGTGCTTGGGAAAATTCACAATGGGGCGATGATATTAATGCATCCAACAGACGCAACAGCGAGAAGTCTTGACGCACTTATTACTCAAATCAAAGAAAGAGGATATGAATTAGGAACGGTTTCTGACCTCCTAAGTGAAAAAAGACATCCGTGATGCGATCTGTTTGTTGAATAGGAGGAGCAAAACTTGGTCAAAACGTATACATGCCAAAACGGAGTAAGAATTGTACTTGAAAACAATCCCACTGTAAGGTCTGTCGCAATTGGCGTCTGGATTGGAACAGGTTCTAGACATGAGACACCAGAAGTAAATGGGATCTCACACTTTTTAGAGCATATGTTCTTTAAAGGAACAAAGACGAGATCTGCACGTGATATCGCAGAATCCTTTGACCGCATTGGTGGTCAAGTGAATGCCTTTACGTCAAAAGAATATACTTGCTATTATGCAAAAGTACTTGATTCACATGCTGGGTATGCCCTCGATGTGTTGGGTGACATGTTTTTCAACTCTGCTTTTGACGAAGAAGAGCTGAAGAAAGAAAAAAATGTGGTCTATGAAGAAATTAAAATGTATGAAGATACTCCTGATGACATCGTTCATGATTTGTTAAGTAAAGCCATTTACGGTGATCATTCATTAGGTTATCCGATTTTAGGGACAGAGGAAACACTCTCTACTTTTAACGGTGATTCCCTTCGAAAATATATGGATGAATTCTATACGCCAGATCGCGTCGTCATCTCTGTTGCAGGGAACGTCGATGACACCTTCATTCGTGAGGTCGAAACATTATTTGGCTCGTATGAAGGAAAGGGGAAAAAGCAGCCTGTCGAAGCCCCGCAATTCCACTATGACAAACTGACACGCAAAAAGGAAACAGAACAAGCGCACCTTTGCATGGGCTTTAACGGACTTCCTGCTGGAGATCAGGGCATCTATGACTTAATCGTCTTAAATAATGTTCTAGGCGGTAGCATGAGCAGCCGGTTGTTCCAAGACGTAAGAGAAGATAAAGGACTTGCGTATTCTGTATTCAGCTATCATAGTTCATTTGCAGATAACGGAATGCTGACGATCTATGGTGGAACTGGAGCGAAGCAGCTGAACCTGCTATCTGAAACCATCTTACAAACATTAGACGTCTTAAAACGTGAGGGAATTACGCAGAAAGAACTTGAAAACTCTAAGGAGCAAATGAAAGGCAACCTCATGCTTAGTCTTGAAAGCACAAACAGCAAGATGAGCCGAAATGGTAAAAATGAATTACTCCTTGGCAAACATCGTACGCTTGATGAAATTATTGATGAAATCAATCGCGTCTCATTAGAAGGCGTGAACAATTTATCGAAAAGAATCTTTACAGAAGATTATGCTCTCTCGCTTATTAGTCCAACGGGTGATCAGCCATCATAATGTAAACAACACGGCAGACTTCTCAAGAGGTCTGCCGTTTATTGTATACCAAGAAGAAAGGGGCTCTGCGTTCATGAAACACGAAAAACTGAAACAGCTATCTCCGCTTCTTAAACAAGCCATCTCTTTCCGGCCGATGACATCTGGATTTTCGGGAGACCGCACCTTTTTGGTCACAACGCCTAGTGAAAAGCTAGTACTCAAGCTATCAGACATTCAGAAATATTCCAGTTTGAAAAAGAAAGCGTCCATTCAGCAGAAGTTAAAAAATCGAGGCGTTATTTGTTCTGAAGTGATGGAGGTCGGAGTGAGTGCTGAACAAAACTGTACCTTTCGTATTTTTCCATTTATCGAAGGAGAGATTGCTAGAGCATCTATTCATCTGCTCACAGAAGAAGAGCAGTATGAAATCGGAAGGCGGGCAGGCAGAGACTTGAGTATCATGCATACATGCGATGCCCCTTTTTATGCAGCCCCCTGGGATAAGAAGGTATTAGCGAAACATGAACGGTATGTACATGCCTATCAATCAAGCGGAGTGACCTTTTCCCATGATCAGTTCGTATTAGATTTTATTCAGTCACATGCTGATGCGGTAAAAGGGAGGCCAAACCAGTTCCAGCATGATGATTTTCATTTAGGGAATATCATTATACAGCGTCATCAATATGCTGGGGCGATCGACTTTGATCAATCCGAATGGGGTGATCCGATTCATGACTTTTATAAACTGTCTTTATTTAGTCGAGAAAGCAGCATTCCATTTTCAGCCGGGCAATTGGATGCCTATTTAAGCACCACGCAGGTAACACGTAATTTTTGGCTTCTTTTTTCCATGTATACAGCTATGAGTTGCTTTTCTTCTATTGTTTGGACGTTATCCCATGATCCGGGACATGTAAAAGATATGGTGAATCGAGTGGAGAGAATACTGTCAGACCATAATCGTTTTACTCAACTTATACCAGTTTGGTATGTAGATAGGCTTCATTCGTGACCTATAGAATGGCCCGGTCTATTCCCCCTCAGTGCTGCATATATGATATGGAAGGGGAGTGATGCGATTTTGAGGCTGAGTGAGCTGTCAGGAAAAGAGATCGTCGATATTAAAAGAGCGGAGCGGCTTGGCGTGCTTGGACAAACCGACCTTGAAATAAATGAACAGGACGGTCAAATTACAGCACTCATCATACCTTCCGTCAAATGGTTTGGCTTTCGAAAACAAGGAAATGACATCCGCGTTCCGTGGAATCACATTCAAAAAATAGGATCAGATATGATCATTCTCGATGTGCCTGAAGAACTTCAGCCGCACGGAGAAAAAGAGCACCCATCATAAATGGGTGCTCTTTTTCTTTTCTCTCCCCGATTTGTTCACAGGCTGAATCCTCTCCTCATATGCTGAAAGGGAGATTCGGAAAATATTACAGACTTTTTTAAATAAAGAAGGTGAACGGTCAGTATGTTGAGCGGTTTAACGGTTGCGGTGATCGGGGGAGATGCTAGGCAGCTTGAAATCATTCGCAAGCTGTCACAGCAGCATGCCAAAGTGTTTTTGGTCGGATTTGATCAGCTGGATCATGGATTTATTGGTGCTGAAAAGCTGAAAATGTCAGAGCTTCCATTTGAACAAGTGGATAGTATGATCCTTCCGGTATCAGGTGCTACAGACGAAGGGGTCGTAGCCACCGTTTTTTCAAATGAGAAGGTCGTGCTAGAAGCTAAATATTTAAAAAGAACCCCTGCACATTGTACCTTGTACTCAGGTATTTCTAATATGTACTTAGACAATATGGCAAAGCAGGTGAACCGGAAGCTTGTGAAGCTGTTTGAGCGAGATGATATTGCCATATATAACTCTATTCCAACAGTTGAAGGGATTATCATGATGGCTATTCAGCAAACGGACTATACGATTCATGGGTCAAATGTCGCTGTTCTCGGGCTTGGTCGAACAGGGCTCACCATTGCCCGCACATTTCGGGCGCTAGGTGCGGAAGTGAAAGTTGGTGCTGCGGATACAGCCCATTTAGCGCGAGCCTTTGAGATGGGACTTGATCCATTTTCAATGGACCGTTTAAAAGATGAAGTAACGGATGTCGACATCATCATCAATACGATTCCAAGCTTAGTATTAGATTCATCTGTCATCGTCAGCATGACACCAAAGACACTTATTTTGGATATCGCCTCCCGCCCAGGTGGAACAGACTTTGACTTTGCACAAAAGCATGGAGTGAAGGCGCTTCTTGCACCAGGGCTTCCAGGGATTGTGGCACCAAAGACAGCCGGGCAGATCATTGCAAAAGTGCTATCTGGGCTCTTAAGTGAACTTGCGGAGGAAAAAAGGGGGATGGAATCATGACTACACTAAAGGGGAAAAGAATCGGCTTTGGTTTAACAGGTTCTCACTGCACGTACGAAGCCGTTTTTCCGCAAATCGAATCACTCGTGAAAGAAGGGGCAGAAGTGCGTCCTGTCGTGTCATATACGGTGCAAAATACGAATACGAGATTCGGAGAAGGAGCGGACTGGATTGAGCGAATTGAGAAGCTGACAGGATTTAAAGCGATTGACTCAATCGTCAAAGCAGAGCCGCTTGGACCAAAACTTCCACTTGATTGTATGGTCATTGCGCCTTTAACAGGCAATTCAATGGCGAAATTTGCAAATGCACTGACAGACAGTCCAGTCTTAATGGCTGCTAAGGCGACTATTCGTAATCATCGCCCTGTCGTTTTAGGCATTTCCACCAATGATGCATTAGGTTTAAATGGTACAAATCTCATGAGACTCATGTCGACAAAGAACATTTTCTTTATTCCATTCGGCCAAGATGATCCATTCAAAAAACCGACTTCCATGGTAGCGCATATGGATCTACTGACGAAAACAGTAGAAGAGGCGCTCGAGCATAGACAAATTCAGCCCATTTTAATTGGATCAAACGAATAATAGATTCACTAGAAAATCATGAAAGATTCAAAAAAGGTACTTCAAGCCTTGCTTTTCTATGGTAAAATAAAATGTAAAAAGTCATAGGATGGCCATCCGAAAGAAAAGAATCATGGATGGGTCGGAAGGAGTTTTACTGATGGGAAGAGGATTGCATGTAGCTGTAGTTGGAGCGACTGGAGCTGTCGGTCAACAAATGTTAAAAACACTAGCTGACAGAGATTTTGAAATGGATACACTTACTCTACTATCCTCAAAACGTTCTGCTGGAACAAAAGTGACATTCAGAGGTCAAGAGTATACCGTTCAAGAAGCAACACCTGAAAGCTTTGAAGGGGTCAATATTGCACTATTCAGTGCGGGAGGAAATGTTTCCAAAGCGCTAGCTCCTGAAGCAGTCAAACGAGGTGCAATTGTTGTCGATAATACAAGTGCTTTTCGTATGGACGAAAATACCCCTCTTGTCGTACCAGAGGTAAACGAAAAAGATTTGCATGACCATCAAGGGATCATTGCAAACCCTAACTGTTCAACGATTCAAATGGTAGCGGCGCTAGAACCGCTTCGTCAAGCGTATGGCATGAAAAAAGTCATTGTGTCTACTTACCAAGCAGTATCAGGTGCAGGACATGAAGCCATTGATGAACTGTACAGCCAGTCGCAAGCCATTTTAAATAAAGAAGATGTGAAACCAGAAGTCATGCCTTATCAAATTGCCTTTAATGCGATTCCGCAAATTGATAAATTCCAAGACAATGGCTATACATTTGAAGAAATGAAAATGATCAATGAAACGAAAAAAATCATGCACTTGCCAGAGCTGGAAGTAGCGGCAACATGTGTGAGACTACCAATTGAAACGGGTCATTCAGAATCGGTTTACGTTGAACTTGAATCAAATGACGCAACGGTTGATGACGTCAAGTCCATCCTAAAAGATGCACCAGGCATCACATTACAAGATGATCCGTCTCAGCAAATTTATCCAATGCCTGCAGATGCTGTTGGTAAAAACGACGTATTTGTCGGCCGCATTCGGAAGGATTTGGATCGTCCAAATGGCTTCCATATGTGGATTGTATCTGATAACCTGCTAAAAGGCGCTGCATGGAACTCCGTTCAAATTGCAGAAAGCTTACGAGCATTAAAATTAGTTTAACATTCAATGGATGATGAGGACGAATAGAAGAGAGTTAGGCATCTTTCGCCTGCTCTCTTCTGTTACGTCAGAATGAACTTGGAGTGAAAACAGTGAAAATAATTGTCCAAAAATTTGGCGGTACATCTGTCAAAGATGATCAAGGGAGAAAAAGGGCACTTGCACATATCCTATCTGCAAAAGAGAAAGGCTATAAATCGGTCGTTGTCGTGTCTGCGATGGGACGAAAAGGCGATCCTTATGCGACAGATACGTTGCTTGGTCTGCTTTACGGCAATGCGCAGCATATGACAAACCGAGAAAAAGATTTACTCGTGTCTTGCGGAGAAAATATTTCAGCTGTTGTTTTTTCAAGTATGCTGAATGAAAACGGGCTAAAGGCTGTAGCGATGACTGGATCACAGGCAGGCTTTGTGACAGATAAAGAACATACAAATGCGAAAATTATTGACATGAAGTGTGAACGTCTTGAGGCGGCACTTTCAGAGCATGACGTGGTTGTCGTTGCTGGATTCCAAGGCGCTGCAAAAAATGGAGACGTGACAACAATCGGACGAGGCGGCAGTGATACGTCAGCTGCTGCGTTAGGCGCTGCATTGCAGGCAGATTTCATCGATATTTTTACAGATGTAGAAGGGGTCATGACAGCAGATCCCCGTATCGTAGAAAATGCAAAACCACTGAGAGTCGTGACATACACAGAAATTTGTAACCTCGCATACCAAGGGGCAAAAGTCATTCACCCTAGAGCTGTTGAAATTGCCATGCAAGCAAAAGTACCAATGAGGGTCCGTTCAACATACTCTGATGATGAGGGCACCCTCGTGACATCACACTACTCAGATAAAATGAGTCATGATGTGTACGACCGCCTGATTACGGGTATTGCACATGTCAATGATGTCACACAAATCAAAGTCCCAGCTAAAGAGGGACAGTACAGCGTACAAACAGAAGTCTTTAAAGCAATGGCAAATGCCCAAATCAGTGTCGATTTCTTCAACATTACACCGAGCGAAATCGTCTATACGGTGACAGGTGCAATGACTGAAAAAGCAACGGCGATCCTAAAAGATCTGGGCTATACGCCGATTGTCACGACAAACTGTGCAAAGGTATCAGCTGTTGGAGCAGGCATTATGGGTGTACCAGGTGTCACATCTAAAATTGTATCTGCACTATCTGAGCAAAATATTCCGATCTTACAGTCCGCTGACAGTCATACGACGATTTGGGTGTTAGTGAACGAAGAAAACATGAGAGCGGCTGTCAATGCCCTTCATGAAGTGTTTGAACTTTCAAGATAAATGTGATTGAATCATGATGAGGTGAAAAAAATGAATTTCGGAAATATCGCAACAGCTATGATTACACCTTTTGATAAAAAGGGCAACATTGATTTCCAAAAGCTATCAATTCTCATTGATTACTTGTTAAAAAACGGCAGTGACTCTTTAGTCGTTGCAGGGACAACAGGCGAATCGCCAACTTTATCGACTGAAGAAAAAGTCGCTCTTTTTCAGCAATCGGTGAAATTAGCAAATGGTCGTTGTAAAATCATTGCAGGAACAGGCAGTAATAACACAAATGCGTCTATTAAACTAACGAAAAAAGCAGAAGAAGCGGGCGTTGATGCAGTGATGCTTGTCGTACCTTACTACAACAAGCCATCACAGGAAGGCATGTATGCACACTTTAAAGCAATTGCCGAGTCTACATCTCTTCCTGTCATGCTTTACAATGTACCAGGAAGAACGGTTGCTTCATTAGCACCAGAAACAACGATTAAGCTTGCGCAAATACCGAACATTGTCGCAATCAAAGAAGCAAGCGGTGATCTAGATGCCATGACAAAAATCATTGCAGAGACACCAGAAGATTTTGACGTTTATTCTGGTGACGATAGCCTAACGCTTCCTGCGGTTGCGGTTGGTGCAAAAGGAGTCGTCTCAGTGGCTTCTCATATTGTAGGCCTTGATATGCAGCAAATGCTAAAAAGCTACGCTTCAGGACAAACAGCGAATGCGGCATTGATTCATCAAAAGCTGGTGCCGATTATGAACCAGCTGTTCTCAGCGCCAAATCCAACGCCTGTCAAAACAGCTCTTCAGCTGAAAGGATTAGATGTCGGATCCGTTCGACTCCCGCTTTTACCTTTATCAGAAGAAGAGAGACTGAATTTAAGCAGCGTATTAAACAGCTGATCAAAACAAAAAAATTCGTAAGCGGTCATTCTCAGATGTCCCTGAGTATGACCGTTTTTTATACATAAACACTTTCTTAAAATGTGACTTCATCTTGTTTTCTAAAATTAGATTCAGTTATAATAGCATTAAGCGATGATGGACGGGCTTGAGACTAGGAGGATAAGAATTTTGAAAAAGAAAAATACAGAGAACGTAAGAATTATTGCACTGGGAGGCGTTGGAGAAATCGGGAAAAACTTATATGTCATTGAGATTGATTCCGACATATATGTTGTAGATGCAGGACTCATGCATCCAGAAAACGAAATGCTAGGCATTGACGTGGTCATTCCTGATATCTCTTATTTAACAGAACGAGCTGATCGGGTGAAAGCAATTTTTCTTACCCACGGACATGATGAAGCAATCGGAGGCGTATTCCATTGCTTAAGCAAATTGTCTGTACCAGTTTACGGCACGAAGCTGACCCTTGCGTTACTTCGAGAAAAGTTAAAGCAATACGGCTTCAATCAAAAAGCTGATTTGCGAGAGGTTCATGCAAAGTCAGTCATTACATTTGAAACAACAAAGGTATCGTTCTTTAGAACGAATCACAGTATTCCTGATTCAGTCGGAATCAGCTTCAAAACATCTCTTGGTTCAATCGTATGCACAGGTGATTTTAAATTTGATCAAACCCCAGCGCTTAACCAAGCCTGTGACATCGGAGAGATTGCGAAAATTGGAAACAATGGCGTTTTAGCACTTCTTTCAGACAGTGCAAATGCTGAAAAACCAGGCTATACACCTTCTGAGGCGCTCGTCCAAGACGAAATCTCAAATGCGATGTACAATGCTGAAAACCGTGTGATTGTGGCTGTATCTTCATCAAATATTAATCGTGTACAGCAAATCATTAATGCCACAAACCAAAATGGCCGTAAGCTTGCAGTAGCAGGGAAAAATATGATGACAACTCTTCAGCTTGCGATCAAACTTGGTTATGTGACAGCAGACGAAGAATTATTTGTTCCAGTCCAAGAAGTGAAAAAAATGGCGAAAAACAGTGTGGTCATTCTCACAGCAGGAAGCCACGGTGAGCCTCTCGCTGCTTTAACAAAAATGGCGAAACAAAATCACAAACAGCTTCATATTGAAAAAGATGACACGGTTGTGATTGCGTCTACACCTCTTCCGGGACAAGAACTCACCTATTCAAAAACAGTGGATTTCCTTACAAGAAGCGGAGCACAAGTGATTTTTGCTCAAAAACGTGTGCATGTATCTGGACATGGCTGTCAAGAAGAGTTAAAGCTCATGCTGAACTTACTGAAGCCAAAGTATTTAATTCCAGTAAACGGCGAATATCGCATGCAAAAAGCACATTCTCGTATTGCTGAAGAAGTGGGCATGAAACGAAGCGACATTTTCTTAATTGATAAAGGGGATGTTGTGGAATTTAGAGGTCAAAACGTCAAAATCGGTGAAAAAGTACATCAAGGGAACATTTTGATCGACGGTCTTGGTGTTGGTGATATTGGGAATATTGTCTTACGTGATAGACGCCTATTGTCTCAAGATGGCATCTTAATTGTGGTCATTACGCTCGATAAACAAAAGAAACAATTAATTTCTGGACCTGAGATCATCACAAGAGGATTTGTGTATGTAAGAGAATCCGAAGAGCTGATTGTGAAAGCAACAGAAATGGTCAAAGGGATTGTGAAAGAGCAAACGGAAAACTCAATTGTTGAATGGTCAACACTGAAACAATCCATGCGCGATGTACTAAATCAATTCCTATATGAAAAAACAAAACGTAAGCCAATGATCATTCCAATTATTATGGAAGTGTGATGAGAAAAGTCCAAAGAGCACAAGTTCTTTGGGCTTTTTTGATGTGACATGATGAATGCGGATGGAATGTGACGATCTTGTTCATAATAGGAGGAGAGTTTTTAGGAAAGGATGGAGACAAATGGACGAACAGAATGAACAGCAGCCTGAGCGAAAACCAGAAGAAAAAGATAGCATTATGAGCAAAATACAACAGCTTGGTGAAACAGCCGTCCCGCAGTTGTCACAAGATACAAACATACATTGCCTGACTATTATTGGACAAATTGAAGGGCACATGCAGCTGCCGCCACAAAATAAAACAACCAAATACGAACATGTCATTCCACAAATCGTAGCAGTTGAACAAAACCCAAAAATTGAAGGACTTCTAATCATTTTAAATACAGTGGGCGGCGATGTAGAAGCAGGACTAGCCATTGCGGAAATGCTCGCTTCTTTATCCAAACCGACTGTATCCATTGTGCTTGGCGGCGGCCACTCTATTGGGGTCCCAATCGCCGTATCGTGTGATTATTCATACATTGCCGAAACAGCAACGATGACCATTCACCCTGTACGCTTAACCGGTCTAGTCATCGGTGTTCCGCAAACCTTTGAATACTTAGATAAAATGCAGGAAAGAGTCATTAATTTTGTCACGAGTCACTCAAACATTACAGAAGAGAAATTTAAAGAGCTTATGTTCTCTAAAGGCAATCTAACAAGAGACATCGGGACAAATGTCGTTGGCCATGAGGCGGCTGAATACGGACTGATGCATGAAGTCGGCGGCGTTGGACAAGCGATTAAAAAGCTGAACGAGCTTATTGGCGAACGGGCTGCACAAAACGAGGGGCTGATCCAATGATTTTATATACACCTATGCCTTATGAAGCCATTTACGCTGAGGAACAAGGAGAACGCAAACTTCAGCAGGTAAACATTCAGGGTGTGCCAGTGATGGTTGAAATGAAAGAAGATGAAGCGGAAATCGTTCAAGTAATGAGTACGAATCCAATGGACTTTTTGAATCAGGAGCTTGCACCAGGTAAGCGATTGAAGTTACATTTAGGCACCAATCAAACCGACTCATATGAATGATTCTATGCTATAATAAAGGGAAAACTTACAACAAGATGCAGCCAAAATCAGGCTGCTTTCTTTCTGATCTTTTCGTAGGTTATATTTTCTTTTGTAGTAAGGTGATGAGTATGGCGAAAAAGAGAAAACGTAAAACAAGAAAAAAACAAAATAAACAGCTAAAACTGAAATATGAACTAAATGGGTTAGTCTGTATTGCCATAGCGATCATTGCCATTTTACAGCTAGGTGTAGTTGGACAAACCTTTGTACATCTATTCCGATTCTTTGCAGGTGAATGGTTTATTCTCTGCCTTATCGGATTATTTCTTTTTGGTGTGACGATCTTTTGGAAAAAACAAATTCCTGATTTACTGACAAGAAGAAAAGCAGGTTTATACTGCATCATTGCGAGTATCTTGCTTTTGTCCCATGTGAAGCTTTTTCAGCATCTTTCAGCTGCAGGCGTGATAGGTTCTCAAAGTGTAATCAGAAATACGTTTGAGTTATTCTTAATGGATATGAAAGGTGAGACAGGCTCGCCCGATTTAGGAGGCGGTATGATCGGTGCTGTATTATTTGCGGCCTCCTATTTCTTGTTTGCACAAGCAGGGTCGCAAATCATGGCCATTGTGCTAATGCTGATCGGCATTGTGCTGATCACAAACCGGTCATTGCAAGAAATGGTCAAAAAAGTGACGCTGCCTGTATCACAATTTTTGGTGAAGCAGTGGAAAGCATTTATTGAAGATATGAAAGGCATAAGGCAGGCGAAAAAGAATGCACCTGCGCAGAAAACAAGTGAAAAGAAAAAACGTTCACGGTTGCAAGAAGAGACCGAAGAAGATCATGATCATATCTTGATCGAGGAAGAAGAGCAAGCTTCTGACAATCGTCAGCCGATTATCTCTAGTTTTGCTGATCGAGATGACATGCTCACACCGCAAGTTCAAAAAGATCAGCCGGTCAATGAGCCAGATCCTCTTCAAGAAACTGTACAAGGCACTCCGTCTCATGATACAGGGGACGAACCGAAAGAAGCTCCGCCTATGACGTTTACGGAGCTTGAAAATAAGGATTATGAGCTGCCATCTCTTGATATTTTAGCTGAGCCGCAGCATTCAGGTCAGCAAACAGATAAGAAGAATATTTATGAAAATGCAAGAAAACTTGAAAAGACCTTCCAAAGTTTTGGTGTAAAAGCAAAAGTGACACAAGTTCATTTAGGGCCGGCCGTCACAAAATATGAAGTATACCCTGATGTCGGCGTGAAGGTAAGTAAGATCGTCAACTTGAGTGATGATTTAGCCCTTGCATTAGCTGCAAAAGACATTCGAATTGAAGCGCCGATTCCTGGTAAATCCGCCATCGGAATTGAAGTGCCCAACGCAGAAATTGCAATGGTTTCTTTAAAAGAGGTTTTAGAATCGAAACAAAATGACCGCCCAAATGCCAAGCTACTCATCGGACTGGGTCGAAATATTTCTGGTGAAGCTGTGCTGGCTGAAATGAACAAAATGCCGCATTTACTTGTGGCTGGCTCGACAGGAAGCGGAAAAAGCGTATGTATCAATGGCATTATCACAAGTATTCTCATGAGAGCAAAACCTCATGAAGTGAAGATGATGATGATTGACCCGAAAATGGTTGAATTAAATGTTTATAACGGCATCCCGCATCTGTTGGCTCCAGTTGTGACTGATCCTAAGAAAGCCTCACAGGCACTTAAAAAAGTGGTTAGTGAAATGGAGCGCCGTTATGAATTGTTTTCTCATACGGGCACAAGAAATATTGAAGGGTACAATGATTACATTAAACGAATGAATCAATCAGAAGAGGCGAAGCAGCCAGAACTCCCTTATATTGTCGTCATTGTAGACGAGCTTGCTGATTTAATGATGGTTGCTTCCTCTGATGTGGAAGATTCCATTACAAGGCTTTCTCAAATGGCACGTGCTGCAGGAATTCATTTAATTATCGCCACACAGAGACCTTCGGTTGATGTCATTACTGGTGTCATTAAAGCCAATATTCCATCCCGTATTGCATTTAGCGTATCGTCACAAACCGATTCAAGGACCATTCTTGATATGGGAGGCGCAGAAAAATTGTTGGGCAGAGGGGATATGTTGTTCTTACCGGTCGGTGCGAACAAACCAGTTCGTGTACAAGGTGCCTTTTTATCAGATGAAGAAGTGGAACATGTCGTTGATCATGTCATCACACAGCAAAAAGCACAATATCAAGAAGAAATGATCCCAAGTGAAGAAACGCAAGATCAGCTTGGGGCTGTGGACGACGACTTATATGATGAAGCAGTTGAACTGATCATTGGTATGCAGACGGCCTCTGTTTCTATGCTACAAAGGAGGTTCCGCATCGGTTATACTCGTGCTGCACGTCTTATTGACGCAATGGAAGAGCGCGGGGTTGTCGGACCATATGAAGGAAGTAAACCGAGAGAAGTCCTCCTTTCAAAAGAACAACATGACGAGCTCTCTTCATAATTCGAAGAGAGCTTTCCTAACATGAAGTTAACGATATATTGATTATGTTAACTGGAAGTCAGACTATTTATTTATTTGCAAAAACATGATATAGTTATGTTCATCTTATCTCGGAATAGAGATTTCTCATCTTATCATTTGCATTGATTAGACGGAGGGAAAACATGTCGACCAAAACAGACAATCGCCATTTATATTTGAAAGTGATTGACCGTATTAAAGAAGATATTCAAACAGGTGTATATGCCGAAAAAGAAAAGCTCCCTTCTGAGTTTGAGCTCTCAAAGCTTTTAGGCGTGAGCAGAGCGACCCTTCGTGAAGCCCTTCGTATATTAGAAGAAGAGAAGTATTTAATTAGAAGGCATGGTGTGGGGACTTTCGTCAACTCAAGACCGCTTTTTTCTACTGGCATTGAACAGCTGACAAGTGTCACAAAAATGATTGAACAGGTCAATATGACGCCAGGTACGATCTTTTTGTCCTCACAAAAAGGGGAGCCGACAGAGAATGATGTCATTCGTTTTCAGTGTGATGAATCCGAGAAGGTTTTTTCAATGGAACGCGTTCGAACAGCAGATGGACAGCCAGTCGTCTATTGTTTAGATAAAATTCCGGTTAAACATCTTCCCGCTTCTTTTACTCATGAGGAAGAATCGCTTTTTGAGCTGTTTGGCAGAGAACCGCACACCGGAATTAAATATGCAGTGGCAGACATCGAACCGATTGGTTATCACGATCAGGCTTCACCGATACTAGAATGTGACCCAGAAACAGCGTTACTATTACTGAAACAAATGCACTATGATCAAGATGATCAGCCGGTCTTATACTCGCTCAATTATTTTCGAGCGGATAAATTCAGCTTCCATGTCATACGTAAACGATTTTAACAAAGCAGTCGCTTCCATAGGCGGTTGCTTTTTGTTTGCCCATACATAAAACCCGTGAAACATGCCACACTAATACGTAACAGTATATAGAATTGGGTGAATGATGTTGGGCGAGAAAACAGTCAGTAAAAAGAATATTATTGCATTATCATCAGTGCCTCTAATCATGACACTTGGGAACTCGATGCTAATCCCCGTATTACCAGAGATCGAAAAGAAACTCTCAATCACTTCCTTTCAAGTGTCACTCATTATTACGGTATACTCCGTTGTGGCGATTTTGTGTATTCCGATTGCCGGTTATTTATCTGACCGAATTGGGCGAAAAAAGGTGCTTTTGCCGTGCCTTTTAATCGCAGGACTTGGAGGAGCTGTGGCAGCTGTTGCCTCAACCATCATGAAAGAACCCTACATGTGGATTTTATTTGGCAGGGTCCTTCAAGGTGTTGGTTCAGCTGGGGCGGCACCTGTCGTTATGCCATTTATTGGCGATTTGTTTCATGATGATGAAGAGGTAAGTGCGGGACTTGGAGCCATTGAAACTTCTAATACAGCTGGAAAGGTACTAAGTCCTATTATTGGGGCACTTCTCGCTTCTTGGTTTTGGTTTGTACCGTTTTGGTTCATTCCATTCTTTTCAATCATCAGCTTTGTGATGGTACTGTTTATGGTTGAATCCGCAAAGAAAGAGGAAGATCCGCCTACATTTAAAGAGTTTTTAAAATCAACAAAGACGATTTTTAAGCATGAAGGACGCTGGCTTTATGCCATTTTTGCTATTGGCGGTTTTATTATGTTTCTTCTTTTTGGCGTGCTCTTTTATTTATCAGATAACCTAGAAGCAGCGTATCAAATAACGGGTGTCAAAAAAGGCTTGCTGCTAAGCATCCCGCTCCTTTTCTTATCAATCAGCTCGTACATTGCGGGGAAAACAATCGGAAAAGAAAAGGGGAAAATGAGGATATTTCTCATCGTTGGTATGGCTCTTTTATCACTTTCGTATATATTTTTATGGTGGAATCACAGTTTTTACGTGTTGTTTGTCTGCTTAAGTATTGGCGGCGTAGGGATTGGCATTGTGCTTCCAGCACTGGATGCGTTGATAACAGAAGGGATTGAAAAAGAGCAGTGCGGAACCATTACGTCATTTTATAGCAGCATGCGGTTTATCGGTGTTGCTTTAGGGCCTCCAATTTACGCATTTCTGATGGATAAAGGAGACGCCATCGTTTTTATTCTATCGACCATATGTAGTCTCATTTCATTATTTTTGGTCCTCTTTTTTATCCAGCCAGATGAAAAGGATGAAAGTGAACAATTGAAAACGGTTTAAACATAGAAAAAAGACGGTATTTTGCCATCTTTTTTCTTTTTTATAAATTGACATGTAAAATTTTGATAGTTAAACTAATGTATAGTAATATCTTTTAAATTATCCCAAATAGGAGGTGTTCAAAAACATTCATTTTCTGTCTTTGTTTTAAGGCAGAAATTGAGCTCGTGGCTGATGATGGATATGCGTTTCTTCAACACGAAAGGACAATTGAATAGGTCATCCTGCCATTAGCACGTTGAAGGAGACGAAGTCAGCACTTCAGACACGCTCAAAAACAGCAAATTGATTGATGAACTAGAAGGAGCTTGAAGCAGCTATGTTGCAAATAATTAAAGCAAGATGGATTGTATTAATGGTGTGGATGATAACAGCTGTGATTCTGTTTATTACTGCGCCCAATTTAGAGGAATTAACAAGAGAAAAAGGGCAGTTAAAGGTTCCAGAGGGGACACCAACAGCTGAGGCACTTCACTTATTGGATAAGCTTTCAGATCATAATGGGAAAAAAGATACTGGTGTGATTGTATTCTCCGAACAACATTTGTTCCCTGCAAAAGAGCAGGAATTAAAAAAGGCTTTAGCTGCACTCATGACACATGCCCCAGAACTCCACATTGACGGAATTACTTCGTATTTTCATGTAGAACGTGACATTCAAAAACAACTTTTATCAAAGGATAAAAGTACACTTCTTGTTCCATTCAAATTCGACCACTACGAAACAAAAGCTGTGAAGGTTAAAGAACGAATTGAGGAAGTTTTAAAGCCCTACAACGTTTCATATGAAATGACAGGTCAAAAATTTGTGGACTCAGATGTCATTAAAAGCTCTCAACAAGGTCTGAAGAAAACTGAACTTATCACGATGATTTTTATTTTCTTTATTTTAATAATTGTATTCAGATCGATACTGGCACCTGTTGTCCCGCTTATTACGATTGGCATTTCTTATGCTGTCAGCCGGTGTATTGTGGCTTTTCTCGTAGAATATACACCATTTCCTCTGTCTAATTTCACTCAGATTTTTATGGTAGCTATTATGTTCGGTATAGGAACGGATTATTGTATATTACTTTTAAGCCGTTTTAAAGAGGAGATTGGTCAGGGGCGTGATGTCAAAGAATCGATTATCATCACGTATCAATGTGCAGGGAAAACGGTCTTTTTCAGCGGCTTAGCTGTGTTAGTCGGCTTCTCAAGTATTGGTTTCGCAAAATTCCAATTGTACCAATCAGCCGTCAGCGTTGCCGTAGGCGTTGGCATTCTGCTCATTGCACTTGTCACAATCGTTCCCTTTTTTATGTCGGTTTTCGGAAAATCCCTTTTTTGGCCGTCTAAAAGAGAAAACATTCGTCATCCACAAAGTAAGATTTGGGAATGGGCTGGGCGCTTTTCATTTAAAAGACCGCTCATCAGCTTAGGTGTAGTTGCACTCATCACTGTTCCTCCGATTCTGATGTATGACGGCACTCTTTCTTATAATAGTTTAAATGAGATTGGGACAAAGTATGAGTCAGTGTCTGCATTTAATACGATATCTGAGCAATTTGGCTTTGGTGAAGCGCTGCCGCTGAATGTGCTTGTCGAAAGTGACAATGAGCTCGATAATCAAGAAAAGATTGTCATGATTGAAAAACTGACCCGTAAGTTAAATGACATTGAGGAAGTAAAAGCGGTTCGCAGTGTCACTCGCCCAGTTGGAGATGGGTTAAGTCAGCTCTACGTTACCTCTCAAGCGAAAGAGCTGGGAGGAGAGCTTGGGAAAGGTCATGAGGGCATCGGGAAAATTACAGATGGCTTGACCGAAACAAACTTAGCACTTCTCAAACAAAAACCAAAAATTGAAGAATCCGCTAAAGGGATTGATCAATTGATTGATGGGACAAAAGCCATCAAAGGTGGGATCGGAGAAGTGAGGAAATCACTCATTTCTTTAGAGGATGGTGTGAGGCGCAGTAAAGAGGGCGTAGGAACCATTCGCACTGAAATCAAACAAGCGAAAAAAGAATTAGAGCAAGAATATCGCAAAAGTGAAACCATGATTCAAGATCTTGAACGAGTCGTAAGCACACTCGAAGGTCACGCAACATCAAATGAGCAACTGATGACAACGATTAAGAAAGTGAAACAATCCTACGAAAACGTATCATTTGAAGGGCTTGAAAACCGGCTTCCAGAAATCAAAGATATGAATGAATATAAAGAAATCAAAAAAGTATTCAAAGACACAAAAGGAATGATCGATCAAGCTGGAGAGCAAATGAGCGTCTATGAAGAGGAAGCAACTGCCTTTAAACAAAAGATCAAGAAAGCAGATCAAGTCATTCAAACGTTCTCATACAAGCAAAAAGAAATCAAACAACAAGTAAAGGCGCTGATGACAGGTTTAGATCAAATTTATGATGGTCTTGATGAAACGAATAAAGGACAAAAACAGCTCATCAAAGAAATGCCTAAAATTGAAGACGGCGCAGATCAGCTGACAGATGGCCAAAAAGCCGTGAAAAAAGGGTTTAACCAGCTATCATCTAAACTATCACTATTAACAGATGGATTAGATGAAAGTATTTCCGGACTTGAGCAAGTAAAAAGCGGCTTTACCGAGGCGGACAGCTACTTAAAACAGCTTCAGGAAGCACCAGATGAAGAAGTAACGGGCTGGTTTATACCAGAAGAAGTACTGAAACGCCATGAGTTTAAGAAAATATTTAATACGTATATGTCCCCAGATCGTAAATTAACAACCTTTGAAGTGATATTAAACGTAAATCCATACAGCAATGAAGCAATGAAAGGTGTTGCAAAAATCGAGGAAACCCTTGATCAATACTTACCTGTAAGTGGTTTGAAAAACGCCAACTACGGTGTATCTGGTATCTCCAGTTTAAATGTTGACTTAAAAGAAACGTCAGACGGTGACTTTATCAGAACGGTTATTTTCATGTTAATTGGTATCTTTATTATTTTAGTTATATTATTAAGGTCAATCGTCATGCCGATATACTTAACACTGTCACTTATATTAACGTATTTTACATCCATTGGCTTAACAGAATGGATTTTCAAAACATTCTTTGGCTACGATGGTGTCAGCTGGGCTGTTCCATTTTTCAGCTTTGTGATCCTTGTGACCCTCGGCATTGATTATTCGATCTTCCTCATGGATCGTTTTAATGAATGGAAGGGAGAGCATGTTCAAGCATCCATGATATCAGCGATGAGAAATATGGGGTCGGTCATTATTTCAGCAGTTGCTATTTTAGCGGGTACTTTTGCTGCGATGCTGCCCTCGGGTGTATTATCATTAGTTGAAATTGCAACGGTCGTACTCATTGGACTTTTATTATATGCTTTTGTTGTTCTACCACTCTTTATCCCGGTCATGGTTCGCATCTTTGGAAAATGGAATTGGTGGCCGTTTAGAATGAAATAACAACTTGCGTCTCTGCTTTTAGCAGAGGCGTTTTTATTTCCTATCCTTTCCTCTGATTGATATAATGACTATTAAATGGCTGTTTCACGTATATATCAGCTATGTTCTAATACATAATAAATAGGATGAACAAAGGAGGTTTCTCATGACGTACTTACAAGAGAAGACATTTGATACACCTGGTCTTCATACTCATATTGTCAAAACAGAAAAATTTAAAACCGTGACGATCCTTTTTAAAATGCTTGCGCCTTTATCCAAAGATGACGTCACCATGCGTTCTCTTTTCCCGCATGTGCTATTAAGAGGAACAGAAAAAATGCCGAAAACGGGAGAGCTTCGTGCTTATTTCGACGAGCTCTATGGGGCGACCGTTTCCGCAGACATGGCGAAAAAAGGTGAAAATCACATCATTACCTTCCGTCTAGAAATGGCGAATGAAAAATATTTAAAGGATCAAACCCCTTTACTAGAAAAAGGGATTGCCTTACTTTCTGAACTATTATTCCACCCGTACGTGGAAAACGGGGTATTTCATGAATTGTACGTTGAGCAAGAAAAACGAACATTGAAACAGCGCATTCAAGCCGTTTATGATGACAAAATGCGCTATTCAAACTTAAGACTTGTGCAGGAAATGTGTAAAGGTGAGCCATATGCACTGCACGTCAATGGTGAAATGGAAGACGTCGAAGCGATTACGTCAGAAGCGCTCTTTAAAGCATACGAGCATGCACTTCAGTCCAACCAGCTGGATCTCTATGTTGTGGGAGACGTTGATGAACAAGACATCAATCGAATGGTCTCGCAATACTTTAAAACAAGTGAAAGAGAGCCGGTCAAACAAAATACCGAATCATCAAGATCACAAATAGAGCCAAAAGAAGTCATTGATGAAGAGGATGTAAAACAAGGAAAGCTGAACATTGGCTTTCGCACACATACAACGATAGCGGATGAAGATTATCCGGCGCTGCATTTGTTTAATGGCATATTCGGCGGCTTCTCGCATTCAAAGCTATTTATCAATGTGCGGGAAAAAGCAAGTCTTGCGTACTATGCTGTCTCTAGACTTGAGAGCTTTAAAGGTTTGATGATGGTCATGTCAGGAATTGAAGTCGGCAACTATCAGCAGGCAGTAGACATCATCAAAGAACAATTTGATGCCATGCAAAAAGGCGATTTTTCTGATGAAGCAATTGAACAGACAAAGGCTGTCGTCAAAAACCAGTTGCTCGAAACCATTGATACGTCTTATGGAACAGCGGAATACTTATATCAGCATGCCGTCGTGCCAACAGGGGAGAGCCTCGATTCCTTTTTAGATGCGTTAGACAGAGTGACAAAAGAGGACATCATCAAAGTGGGTCAAAAAATCGAATGGGATACGACCTATTTTCTTAAAGGAACGGAGGGTGCTTCATGACAGTGAAAACAATTCAATTCGATCAGCTGCAAGAGACGGTGTATCACGAAAAAATGGACAGCGGACTTGACGTCTATGTGCTGCCAAAACAAGGGTTTAACAAAACATATGCAACCTTCACAACAAAATATGGCTCTGTTGACAATGAATTTGTGCCGCTTGGCAAAGAAGACATGATCCGAGTGCCTGATGGAATTGCCCATTTCTTAGAGCATAAGCTGTTTGAAAAAGAAGATGGTGATGTGTTTCATACATTTAGTAAACAGGGAGCAGCCGCAAACGCATTTACGACGTTTACGAGAACGGCATACTTATTTTCAAGCACGGCCAATGTCGAACAGAATCTTGAAACACTCATTGATTTTGTGCAAGAGCCTTATTTTACTGAAAAAACGGTCGAAAAAGAAAAAGGCATCATTGGTCAAGAAATCAACATGTATGATGACAATCCAGATTGGCGTTTATTCTTTGGTCTGATCGAAAACCTCTATCAAGAGCACCCAGTGAGAATTGATATTGCTGGAACCGTTGAAAGCATTGCGCCAATTACGAAAGACCATTTATATGAATGCTACGAAACGTTCTATCACCCAAGCAATATGCTTCTTTTTGTAGTGGGTCCTGTTGATCCGGCGCAAATTTTAGACCAAGTAAGAGCGAATCAGGCAAAAAAACCATTTACCGATCAGCCGGATATTCAGCGGAAAGAGATCAATGAACCTGATCGTGTATACCGAAAAGAATACGAACTGAAAATGAATGTACAAGGTTCTAAATGTATGTTTGGTTTGAAAACGAAAAACCCGCATAAAAAAGGAAAACAGCTCCTCAAACATGAGCTTGGCATGAATCTTATTTTAGAGACATTGTTTGGTAAAAGTTCTCTGCAATATGAGCGTATGTATGAAAAAGGCTTGATTGATGAGACATTCAGTTACGATTATACGGAAGAAGGCGGTTTTGGCTTCACTTCAGTTGGCGGAGACACAAATGACCCTGATCAACTCGCAGATGAATTAAAAGAAACGCTTCTTCAAGCAAAAAGCCTGATCACAGAAGAAAAGATTGAACTTGCTCGCAAGAAAAAAATTGGCAGCTTTTTAAAAGCGATGAACTCCCCGGAGTACATCGCCAATCAATTCACTCGATACGCATTCTTAGAAATGAGCTTATTTGATGTCGTGCCAGTACTGGAGCAAATCCAATTAACAGATATTCAGGAAATCTTAGACGAAGAAATTGATGAAGAAAGAATGTCAGTTTTCAAAGTCGTGCCGAAAGCAAAATAAATGAAAAAAAGACAAACTCAACGTATAAGAGTTTGTCTTTTTTGTGTCCAGCTAAAGAAAGCGCTTTATATGCGAAGATATTGATTGACAATTGTTTTGGGTATTAGTTAAACTCTTTAATAGTTAAACAATCAAACTAAAGGAGCAGCATATGGTACAAAATAAAATTGCCCAACTCATCCAGAGATATGCGGACGTCTATCTCATGATGGAGAAAAAAGTATCGAGTATGATCACGGAAAAGCTCGATAAAGAACTGACACTTGATCAATATTACTCGCTTCGATACATCAATTTACACCCAGGATGTACATCAACAGACCTTGCCATCGAATGTAATGTCAACAAAAGTGCTGTGACATCCATGACCAATCGTCTTTTTAATAAAGATTATATTTATCGTGAGCATGATCAAGCTGATCGAAGAAATGTTCATCTCTATGTGACGCCCGAAGGAAAAGACGTGGTCAGCCGAATGGAAAAGCAGCTTCAGGATCTTGTTCGGTCATATTTAGAAAAGTTTGATGAAAAAGAAATCGAATCATTTATTCAAACATATGAAAAGATTTATCAGATTATCATCGAAGAGGAGGCACAACATAGTAATGAGAGCAATCATAAAGGGTAGATGGCTGATCACGATCCTTTGGGTCGTACTAGCGGCTGTATTATTAATCACCGCTCCTAATATGGCGCAATTAACAAAAGAAAAAGGGCAGATTTCTGTTCCAGATGGTTATCCTTCTTCCTACGCCGATCAATTATTAAAGAACATGTCTGAAAATGGTGATACGGAAAAATCGATCGTCATTGTCTTTCAAGGAAAGGATATCGTTAAAGAAAGAGAAGCCTCTTTAAAGAAAGCGATGGAGATTTTAGAAAAGGATCAAGATCTCCATGTTGAAGACATCACTTCTTATTTTGATGCAAACAAAGATATTAAAAAACAGATGCTCTCTAAAGATCAAACAACACTTCTTGTTCCAGTTACATACGACTCGAACAAAATCAAAGCATCCGATTTTAAAGAAAGAGTCAATGAAAAGCTTAAGAGCCTGAACCTGACATTTGAAATGACAGGGCAGCCGCTAATCGACGATGATGTCATCACAAGCTCACAAGAAGGTCTGAAAAAAACGGAATTCATTACAATAGGGTTTATTTTAATTGTTCTTGTGCTTGTCTTTAGATCCGCAGTGGCACCGTTCGTTCCTTTAGTGGCCGTAGCGCTTTCCTATTTGGTCAGCCAATCCATTGTGGCTTACCTAGTAAAGTATGTTGATTTTCCGCTCTCGACCTTTACCCAAATTTTTATGGTCGCCATCATGTTTGGGATTGGAACCGACTACTGCATCCTGTTGCTAAGCCGGTTTAAAGAAGAACTATCTCACGGAAAAGATAAGGTTGAGGCGATTATTACAACATATAAGACGGCAGGTAAAACCGTTTTATTCAGCGGAATTGCTGTCCTCATTGGTTTTACGTGTATCGGTTTAGCCGAATTCCAACTGTATAAATCAGCTGTCGCCGTGGCGGTTGGTGTTGCCGTGTTAATAGTGGCACTGCTCACTGTCGTTCCATTCTTTATGGCGGTTTTAGGAAAAGTGTTATTTTGGCCGATCAAAGGCGATATTGCCCACCCGCAATCGAAAATGTGGGAAACAGCTGGTCGTTTTTCATTTAAGAAACCACTTCTCAGCTTGCTAATCGTTGCAATTATTACCCTTCCAGCGATTCTTATGTATAAAGGAACACTTTCATATAACAACCTAGACGAAATCGGCAATAAATACGAATCTGTCAATGCATTTAATACGATCTCTGACAAATTTGGACCAGGTGAAGCCCTTCCAGCAACCGTTGTCGTGAAATCATCCGATCTTTTAGACAATAACGAAGGTCTGATTGCTGTTGAAAAACTCAGTCGTGCGATTGAACAAACAGATGGTGTGAGTAAAGTGAGAAGTGCCACTCGTCCTGTTGGTAAAGGGCTGAATGACCTGTACGTGAAATCTCAAGCCAAAGAGCTAAATAGCGGGCTTGATAAAAGTAACGAAGGGTTGAAAAAGATCCAAGATGCTCTTACAACCATGAGTAGATCCATCGAGGATCAAACACCACAAATTAAAGCATCAGGAAAAGGCATTAACAAATTGATTTCTGGAACTGAATCCGTAAAATCAGGTATTCAAAACGTCGAAAAAACGATGAGAGAACTGCAAACCTATATCGATCAAAACAAAAAAGGTGTTTCTGAAATTAAAGAAAGAATAAAGGGTGCGAAAAAGGAATTAACAGATCAAGTCGCACAAGTGAATCAGCAAGTGGCACTGTATAAAAGCATTTCTAAAGAATTAAAAGCAGCATTGGCACAAGTCGATACGTCATCCTCTGCCGCAGCGGATGTAAAAGCTTTGATCAGTCAAGCGAATAAACAGTTCAGTACACTTGAAGAGCAAATTCCGCAGGTGAAAGAAAACCAATCATATCAAGCCATCAAAGCTTCATATAAGGAACTTTCTACTACCTTGCAAGAAGGAGCCAAACAGGCTGACAGCTATGCAAAACAAGCAAAAGAAGCAAAAAAACAGCTTGAAGCAGCAGATGCTTTTATCGCAAAAGCTTCAGAGCAGCAAAAAGTGTTTACAAATCAAATTGATGAGCTGATTGCTGGCTTAGAAGCCATTGAAAACGGGCTAGATCAAACGTCTAAAGGCCAAGGGCAGTTAGCTGATAGTATGCCTAAACTTGCAAATGGAGCCGGCGACATCATTAATGGTCAAAAACAAATGAAAGAAAAAATTGGCGGCTTTGGTGACAATCTGACCAAGCTGACAGATGGTCTAAACAAAAGTGTCGACGGCCTTGAGAAAATCTCAAACGGCTTAATGGGTGCAGGAGACTACTTAGATGAACTGAAAAACGCGCCAGATCAAGACATGGCCGGTTGGTTTATTCCAAAAGATGTCCTAAAAAATAAAGCTTTCAAGCAAGTGTTCGATTCCTATATGTCGGATGACCGCAAAATGACAAAGATTGACGTCATTTTAGAAGACAATCCATATGGAAACGACGCCATGAAAACAATTAAACAAGTAGAAGCTTCGGTCAAACGTGCACTTCCTGAAACAAACCTAAAAGATGTTTCATTTGGCGTATCTGGTGTTTCAAGTATGAACGCTGATTTAAAACAGCTGTCAGACCAAGACTTCAATAAGACGGTTCTTTACATGATGATCGGTATTTTCTTAATACTAGTGATTCTCTTCCGTTCTCTCGTGATGCCGCTTTACTTAGTTGGATCGCTGATTTTAACGTACTTTACCGCCATTGGTGTAACAGAATTTATTTTCACCCATTTCTTTGGATATCCGGGCATCAACTGGGCTGTTCCATTCTTTGGCTTTGTCATCTTAATGGCGCTTGGAGTCGATTATTCGATTTTCTTAATGGAACGCTTCAATGAATACAAAACAAAAGACATCCAGTTTGCCATGACTGAATCAATGAAAAATATGGGATCTGTTATTATGTCTGCTGCCGTCATTTTGGCAGGAACATTTGCAGCGATGCTGCCATCAGGTGTATTGTCACTCTTACAGATTGCAACACTTGTTCTCACAGGGCTTTTATTGTATGCGCTCGTTGTGCTACCATTGTTCGTACCTGTGATGGTCAAATTGTTCGGATCAGCGAATTGGTTCCCATTTAAACGAAAAGAATAAGGATTCCATAAAGAAAGTAGGAACAAAGTATGAGTCGTTGGACACTGATTACTGGTGCCAGTGGCGGAATTGGGCAGGCGACAGCCAAAAAGCTTGCCCAAGAAGGCTGCCATCTGATGCTCCATTATCATCAAAATGAACAAGCGGCTAGTCGTCTTTCCGCCGATCTCAAAGAAACATATCAAGTAGAAACGTACGTCGTTCAAGCTGATTTAGCGAAAACAGGCGGAGCAGCAGAGCTTGTCAGCCGCCTGCCGCTTGATCCAGATATTCTTGTTTTAAATAGCGGAAAGAGTCATGTTGGTTTAGTGACAGATACTGAAAAAGAAGTTCTAGCCAGCATGGTGCAGCTTCATGTGACAAGTCCATATGAGCTTACCCAATCCATTTTGCCTGCCATGATCCAAAAAAAGTCAGGTCATATTATTGCGGTTAGCTCAATATGGGGGGAAACGGGTGCCTCGTGTGAAGTACTGTACAGTATGGTCAAGGGTGCTCAAAATGCCTTCATTAAGGGGCTTGCCAAAGAGCTTGCCCCAAGTGGAATTAGAGCAAATGCAGTCTCACCAGGTGCGGTTCAGACTGATATGATGAAAAGCTTCACACAAGAAGACCTTGCGATGATGGAAGAGGAGATTCCACTCGGTCGTCTTGCTGCACCTGAAGAGATAGCCGATGCCATTTGGTTTCTTGCCTCCAAGCAGTCAAGTTATATCACAGGTCAAATTTTATCTGTGAATGGCGGCTGGTACTGTTAAAAAACGTGTATAATTCGTCTCTCCATGACAAAAGCTATGGCTGTAATTCATCTTTTCGAATGGAGGAATCGACATGTCTGTACTTGAGAGCTGGGACCATTGGAAAAACTTTTTAGGTGACCGTTTAAATCATGCACAGGATAAAGGTTTATCAGATGATACCATCAATAACCTTGCGTATGAAATTGGCGGATACCTGGCTAATGAAGTTGAAGCAAAGAATGAGCAAGAAAGAGTACTTTCTGACCTTTGGAGCGTTGCATCAGAAGATGAACAGCGTGCCATTGCAAACATGATGGTCAAGCTAGTTGAAAATAATAGCTCGCACTAAACAAAAAGAGGGGTCGTTTGTGCCTCTCTTTTTATTTTAACTGTTTCACAACATTGTGCTTTCTAAAAATGTGAAAATGCTTTATGATAAAGGAAGGTAAAAATTTGCCACAATGAAGGGGGTAATATCATTTGGCAAAGCTCGAATGGTATTTTGAATATGAGATACAGGTGAACCGTCCCGGACTTTTAGGAGACATTTCTTCTTTAATGGGGATGCTTTCAATTAATATTGTGACAATTAATGGTGTTGATGTATCAAGACGCGGCATGCTTCTTCGATGTGACCACACAGATCAAATTAAGCGGCTTGAATCAATTTTAAATACAATGGAAACGATAAAAGTAACGAAACTAAGACAGCCAAAACTTCGTGACCGTTTAGCTGTTCGTCACGGAAGATACATTCAGCGTGATGCGGATGACAAAAAGACGTTCCGTTTTGAAAGGGACGAGCTTGGTCTACTTGTCGATTTTATGGCTGAATTATTTAAAAAAGAAGGACATAAATTGATTGGAATTCGCGGCATGCCGCGGGTTGGAAAAACAGAATCAATTGTTGCTTCAAGTGTATGTGCAAGTAAGAGGTGGCTGTTTGTATCGTCGACTCTTTTGAAACAGACCATTCGCAGTCAGCTGATTGCAGATGAATACAGCCCAGATAACGTCTTTATTATTGATGGGATTGTGTCGACAAGAAGAGGTTCTGAAAAGCACTTGCAGCTTTTAAGAGAAATTATGAGACTGCCTGCTACAAAGGTGGTAGAGCATCCAGATATCTTTATTCAAAATTCAGAATATACAATGGATGATTTCGACTACATCATTGAATTGCGTAATAGTGCAGACGAAGAAATTACATACGAGCACGCTGAAGAACCACAAGTGTTTGATCATTCTGGTTTTTCTGGCTTCGATTTTTAATATGGTAATGGTAGGTGTTTGTTTTGACTGAATTGGGAAAACGGCTCGTTGAGGCCAGAGAGGAAAAAGGGATGTCGCTGGAGGATTTGATGGCGGCTACCAAAATCCAAAAGCGCTATTTGCTAGCAATAGAACAAGGAAACTATGATATCATTCCAGGTAAATTTTACGTCAGAGCGTTTATTAAACAATATGCCGAAGCCGTTGGACTGAATCCTGAACAATTGTTCGAAGAGTTTCGTAAAGATGTACCAAGCACGTATAACGATGAAGTGTCTGATAAATTATCAAATATTAAACCGCAACGAGAGCTGCCAAAGCCTGCCTCAAAGGTACTGGAGCTGCTTCCGACGATTTTAATCATTGGAGGGATCCTTGTGGTGATCGCTATCATTTATGTGATCGTTCAAGCGGTTAATCATGATAGCGGACAGAAAAATAATCAGGCGGCTCCTCAGCAATCAGAATCAAAATACGAAGTGTCTAAGGATTCATCGCTTGCAAAGGATCAAAAGAAAAAGGAAAAAGCTTCGTCAGATGATCAAGAAAAATCATCTGAAAAAGACGATTCCTCAAAGGATTCATCTAAAGACGATGAAGATGTTTCTTTGAAGGCGACGAATACAGAGGGTTCTACGACAACGTATGAAGTATCAGGTGCAGAAGAGATGGAGCTAACCATTTCTGCCTCACAAGCTTCATGGCTTCGTGTGAGAGACGAATCTGGAAAAGTGCTGAAGATGGGTGAATTGAAAGATGGCGAATCGTTTAAAACAGACTTGACTGATCTTTCCCAAGTCGATATTCGCTTAGGAAATGCATCGGGAATCGATATTAAAGTCAATGACGAAACGCTGAAGTACAAATTAGACCCTAAAAACACCATGACACAAAACATTGTGATTGTGAATAAAGGAAAGGAAAAGTCATCTTAAGCAAGTAGATGACTTTTCTTTTGTTCCTACTATTATATACATAAAAAAATGCCTTATTGGAGGATTGGAATTCATGTTTAACTTACCGAATAAAATTACTCTTTCTAGGATCGCCTTGATTCCTGTGTTTATGTTGATTATGCTTGCTCCATTAGATTGGGGTGTTGCGCGCTTTGGTGACGTCAGCATCGAAGTCACTCACCTTGTTGGAGCGATCTTGTTTATTGTCGCTTCGACAACCGACTGGATTGATGGTTACTATGCACGTAAGCTCAATTTAGTCACAAACTTTGGTAAATTTTTAGATCCGCTTGCAGATAAATTGCTTGTTTCAGCGGCTTTAATTATACTTGTTCAATACAACCTCACGCCGGCATGGATGGCAATTGTGATCATTAGCCGTGAATTTGCTGTAACAGGCCTAAGGCTTGTCTTAGCTGGAGGCGGTGAAGTGGTCGCAGCCAATATGCTTGGAAAAGTGAAGACGTGGGCGCAAATCATTGCGATTTCGGCACTTCTTTTGCATAACCTGCCGTTTGAACTTGTATCATTCCCATTTGGTGATCTTGCTATGTGGGTAGCGGTGTTCTTCACTGTTGTCTCAGGCTGGGATTACTTTGCGAAAAACTGGGAAGCCTTAAAGAATTCTAACTAAAAAGGACGTGTACGCTTTGAAGTCAGAGAGAAAAGCAGAAATTATTGCAGTCGGTTCCGAACTTTTGCTAGGGCAAATTACGAATACGAATGCACAATTCATCAGCAAACAACTAGCTGAAATTGGTGTGAATGTTTATTACCACACAGCAGTTGGTGACAATCCAGAGCGTTTAAAAAGGGCCATTCAAGTGGCGCAGGAAAGATCGAATTTTATTATCTTCTCAGGGGGTCTTGGACCAACGAAAGATGATTTAACAAAAGAAACCATTGCGAGTACGCTCGGTAAAGAGCTTGTGCTAAATGAAGAAGCATTTGAGTCTATTCAAGAATACTTCCGTAAAACCGGACGTGATATGTCACCGAACAACCGTAAACAGGCGCTCGTTCTAGAGGGATCTGATGTGCTCGTAAACCGTTTCGGAATGGCACCTGGTATGTTTATACAAGAGGGAGATACGTTTTACATTCTGCTCCCTGGACCGCCAAGTGAATTGCATCCGATGTTTGAAAACGAAGCGAAGCCGCTTATTTCTGAAAAACTCGGCCTAAAGGAAAAAATCGTGTCTGTAGTCTTGCGTTTCTTTGGCATCGGTGAATCTCAGCTGGAAACAGATCTTGAAGATTTAATTGATGCACAGACCAATCCGACGATTGCACCGCTTGCAGCTGACGGGGAAGTGACGCTAAGGCTGACAGCCAAGCATGAGGATGAAAAAGAAACAGAGCGTCTGTTAAAAGAAACAGAAGCACAAATTTTAGAACGGGTCGGCGAGTACTTCTACGGATATGGTGATACATCTCTTGCCTTTGAAGCTTCAAAGGCCTTGCATGAACACGGGAAAACAGTAGCAGCAGCTGAAAGCCTGACTGGTGGTATGTTTTCAGAGTGGCTGACAGATCTCGAAGGGGCATCATCCATTTTAAACGGTAGTGTGGTTTGTTACACAAATCAAGTCAAGCAGCAAGTGCTGGGCTGCCGTGAAGAAACATTGTCTTCTCATGGTGCTGTCAGCAAAGAGTGTGCGTTAGAGCTCGCAGAAGGCGTTAGAAAACTGACGGGAAGCGATATCGGTATTAGCTTTACAGGTGTGGCAGGTCCTGAACCACACGAAGGACAGCCGGTTGGAAAAGTATTTATCGGGCTATCGACAAAAGATCAGACAGACGTGTTTGAATGGATGTTTACTGGCAGCCGATCAGGCATTCGCAAGCGTGCTGTGAAATATGGTTTGCACCACCTTCTCAAATTATTAAAAGAAAGTTAATTTTGGTTTTTATGAGGTTTACTCCTTTATAAAAGAGCGTTTTTTCTAATAGAAACAGCTCTTTTCTTAAATAATCTGCCAAGAAAAAATCGAATATGTGTTCGTTTTTTTCTTGGCAAATGACGTAAAACAAGGTATAGTATAGATAGTGGAATTGATAAAGGAGGAAACAATAGAATGAGTGATCGTCAAGCAGCCTTAGATATGGCTCTTAAACAAATAGAAAAACAGTTTGGTAAAGGCTCTATTATGAAACTAGGAGAGCAAACAGATACACGTATTTCAACAGTACCTAGTGGTTCGTTAGCACTTGATACTGCGCTTGGAATAGGTGGATACCCTCGCGGCCGTATTATTGAAGTATATGGTCCAGAGAGTTCTGGTAAAACGACAGTAGCACTTCATGCGATTGCTGAGGTTCAGCAGCAGGGAGGACAAGCTGCATTTATCGATGCGGAGCATGCGCTAGATCCAGTTTACGCTCAAAAATTAGGTGTCAACATTGATGAGTTGTTACTTTCTCAGCCGGATACAGGAGAACAAGCACTTGAAATTGCAGAAGCACTTGTTCGTAGTGGTGCAGTTGATATTGTTGTCATTGACTCAGTAGCTGCTCTTGTACCAAAAGCAGAGATCGAAGGAGACATGGGAGATTCACACGTTGGTCTTCAAGCACGTTTGATGTCTCAAGCACTTCGTAAACTATCTGGTGCTATCAACAAATCAAAAACAATTGCGATCTTTATTAACCAAATTCGTGAAAAAGTAGGGGTTATGTTTGGTAATCCTGAAACAACGCCTGGTGGACGTGCACTTAAGTTCTATTCATCTGTTCGTTTAGAAGTACGCCGTGCTGAACAGTTGAAACAAGGGAACGACATTATGGGGAACAAAACGAGAATTAAAGTTGTGAAAAACAAAGTGGCACCGCCATTCCGTATTGCCGAAGTAGACATTATGTACGGTGAAGGTATCTCGAAAGAGGGAGAAATCATCGACCTTGGAAGCGAACTAGATATCGTACAAAAGAGCGGGGCTTGGTATTCTTATCAAGAGGAACGTCTTGGACAAGGACGTGAAAATGCGAAGCAATTCCTAAAAGAGAATAAAGACATTCTTCTTATGATTCAAGAGCAGATCAGGGAGCACTACGGTTTGGATACAAACGGAGTGAAATCAACTGACGAAGAAGGACAAGAAGAATTGGAATTGAATGACTAAAAAGACGCTGAAAAGCGTCTTTTTTTTACAATTACATAACAGCTAGCGGGTCAAAAGTTCTGTCTTTGCTTGAAATAACGACTTACGCCTTAGTCTGACTAGCTTGACAAGTATTTCCGACACAATTACAATGGGAATGTATCACTTGTTTTTCTTAACATGATTGATAACTAATTTAAACTTGACAAGGGCAGTGAGGATCTCATTCCCTGTGAAGGCCCTGTATGTTGAGACACAAAACAATGTACATGCCGACACTTTATTTGTAAAACCAAGTTCATAGCAAGAGGAGGTGAAAATATGTCGCCTACGATGTTTACGATCATCTCCATTTTGCTGAGCCTAATCTGTTTAGTTGTTGGCTACTTTGTTCGTAAAACCATTGCAGAAGCAAAAATATCCGGCGCAAGAAACATGGCCGAACAAATTGTTGAGGATGCAAAGCGTGATGCGGAAGCATTGAAGAAAGAAGCACTCTTAGAAGCGAAAGATGAAATTCATTCGTTTCGTGTAGAGGCGGAGCAAGAAGTTCGTGAAAGACGTAATGAGCTTCAAAGACAAGAAAACCGTTTACTTCAAAAAGAGGAAAACCTTGATCGCAAGGACGAATCTTTAGATAAACGGGAGTCCCTGTTGGAGAAGAGAGATCATTCTCTGAATGAACGACAACAACATATTGAAGAGATGGAAAGCAAAGTGGATGATATGATTCGTTTGCAGAAAGCTGAGTTGGAGCGTATTTCTAGTCTAACTCGAGATGAAGCGAAACAAATCATTCTGGATCAAGTTGAAAATGAGCTTTCCCACGACATTGCAGTCATGACGAAAGAATCTGAAAACCGGGCGAAAGAAGAGGCTGATAAAAAAGCGAAAAACATTCTTTCACTTGCGTTACAGCGTTGTGCAGCTGATCATGTAGCTGAAACAACAGTATCTGTAGTCAATCTTCCAAATGATGAGATGAAAGGTCGTATTATCGGACGTGAGGGACGAAATATCCGTACGTTAGAAACGTTAACAGGTATTGACCTGATCATTGATGATACACCTGAAGCTGTCATCTTATCGGGCTTTGATCCGATAAGACGTGAAACAGCTAGGATAGCTCTGGACAAGCTAGTCCAGGATGGACGTATTCATCCTGCACGAATTGAAGAAATGGTGGAAAAATCACGCCGTGAAGTCGATGATTATATCCGCGAGATGGGTGAGCAAACGACATTTGAAGTCGGAGTTCACGGTTTGCATCCGGATCTCATCAAAATTCTCGGTCGCTTAAAATTCCGTACTAGTTATGGACAAAATGTCCTGAAGCATTCAATTGAGGTTGCACATCTTGCAGGTCTCATGGCTTCAGAGCTTGGAGAAGATGCAAAGCTTGCAAAACGAGCAGGTCTTCTGCATGACATTGGAAAAGCCATTGATCATGAAGTAGAAGGAAGCCACGTGGAAATTGGCGTTGAGCTTGCGACGAAATATAAAGAGCATCCTGTTGTCATCAACAGTATTGCATCTCACCATGGTGACCAAGAACCGACATCTATTATCGCTGTTCTTGTTGCGGCAGCCGATGCATTATCTGCAGCACGCCCTGGTGCAAGAAGTGAGACGCTTGAAAATTACATTCGGAGACTTGAGAAATTAGAAGACATCTCTGAATCTTATGAAGGTGTTGAAAAATCGTTTGCGATACAAGCTGGACGTGAAGTGCGTATTATGGTGAAGCCAGATTCAATTAATGATCTTGAAGCTCACCGTCTAGCAAGGGATATTCGTAAGCGGATTGAGGACGAGCTCGATTACCCTGGTCACATTAAAGTGACAGTTATTCGAGAAACTCGCGCAGTAGAGTATGCAAAATAGAGCGGTGCGCTTAGCGCCGCTTTATTTTTTTGTGTAAATATGCAACACTGATAAGAAGATCATTTTATAAGAGAAAGGGTTCAAAACGTATGAAAATATTATTTGTTGGAGATATCGTTGGTTCACCTGGCAGAGATACACTGAAAGAATACTTGCCAAAGTTAAAGAAAAAATATCAGCCACACTTTACGATTGTCAATGGAGAAAATGCGGCTCATGGGAAAGGTCTTACTGAAAAAATCTATCATGAGCTGCTTCAAGCTGGGGCTGATGTGCTCACGATGGGGAACCACACATGGGATAAAAGAGACATTTTCGATTTCATCGATGATGCACCCCATATTGTTCGTCCGGCAAACTTCCCGCAAGGTACACCAGGGAAAGGGCTTACTTTTATTAAAAAACAAGGTAAAGAACTAGCTGTCATCAACTTGCAAGGCCGCACATTTTTACCTCCGATTGACTGCCCATTTCAAAAAGTAGATGAGCTCATAGCAGAAGCTTCAAAACGTACACCGTTTATTTTTATTGATTTTCATGGTGAAGCCACAAGTGAAAAGCAAGCAATGGGTTGGTATACAGATGGCCGTGCATCATGTGTCGTTGGAACACATACACATGTTCAAACAGCAGATAACCGTGTCTTGCCAAAAGGAACTGCTTATATTTCGGATGTTGGCATGACTGGTCCTTATGACGGTATTTTAGGTGTTGATCGGGAAACGATTATTAAACGATTTAAAACGAGCCTCCCTGTCCGTTTTGAAATTGCAGAAGGCCGCACGACATTAAGTGCAGTGATCGTAGAAATTGACGAATCGTCGAAAAAAGCTGTCAAAATTGATCGAATTTTGATAAATGATGACCATATTTTCTTTGAATAAATATTCACATATTTATTTCAGAAAAATATTAATCAGAAAGAAGGAATATGCGCCCTCTATCGTGAATATAGTAAAAATGGTAGGTAGCCTGCTATTTTTGAAAAACATTTTGGGGATGGATTTTCAAAAAAATAGCAACATCTAACAAAGATTGTTCTAATGAACACTCACTTATCCATTGTAAATTTAAGGGGGAGCAAAAATGGAAATTTTAAAAGTTTCAGCAAAGTCAAATCCAAATTCAGTAGCAGGAGCATTAGCCGGCGTTTTACGTGAACGCGGTGCAGCGGAAATACAGGCTATCGGCGCTGGAGCACTGAATCAGGCGGTCAAGGCTGTCGCCATTGCAAGGGGATTTGTTGCGCCTAGCGGAGTGGATTTGATATGCATTCCAGCCTTTACTGACATTCTTATCGATGGAGAAGAAAGAACAGCAATCAAACTGATTGTTGAACCACGATAATTCTAATTTTATTATTTTCAACCTGCTTACATCATGTAAGCAGGTTGTTTTTGTTTACCGCTATACATTTCTTATATAACATATTTCTTTCACAAAATAGATAGAAAATGACATATTAGAGCTTGCATTTTTTCACCATGATGATAAATTAAGATTAAGTTGAAAATACTTCATCAAAAATAAATATTTAAGTAGGTGAAATAATGATCGAAGCTTTTTTAAAAAGAGGAAAGCTTGTTTTTATTTTATTTTTTATCGTTCTCATTGCTGGAGGTTATTTGTTTACACAGCTTCCTAAACGAGAACTGCCAGAGTTTCAAGCAAATATTGTAACCATTTCGACTGTTTTCCCTGGTGCTGATGCAAAACAGGTAGAAAGTGATGTCACCAATAAGCTCGAGTCGGCCATTTCTGATATCAATGGTGTAGAGAAGACAAGCTCTGTTTCTGCTATTGGTTTCTCAAATATTGTGCTTGAAATTGATGATCAAGCCGATTTTCAAAAGGTGGCAAGTCAAATCAAGAGTGAAACCACAAATGCCGCCTCTTCTTTTCCAGATGGTGTGATGGAGCCAGATGTAAAGGATGAGTTTGGCAACGTGCCAATTGGTTCTTATATGATTGTATCAAGTAATTCATCTGATTTAGCAAAAAGTCAGGAATCGCTGCGTGCGTTAAAAGAAAAAGTGGAGGACATCAAAGGTGTTGATGGAGTCGTCATCAAAGGGTTCAATGACAAACAAGCAATATTGAACTTGGATTCAAGTAAACTGGAGGATAACGGGTTAAACGTGACCGATGTCACAAATGCCATCAATCAAGAATTTGACACATCCCCTCTAGGTGACGTTCAGGCAGATGGAGAAAAGGTCAAGCTGTCCATTGATGCCTATGATCGTTTAGATCAAATCAAAAAGATTGAGATTTTCTCAAAAACGAGCCGAGAGCCTGTTACAATCGGTCAGCTTGGTCGTTTAAAAGAAGTAGAAAAAGAGAAAAGTGATATCGTTTCATATAACGGAAAGCCAGCCTATTCATTTACAGTCAATATCAAGCCGGGACTGGATATTCCTAAAATGTATGACAAAGTCAGTGCGGTCATTGAAAAAGAGAAAGAGCTGCCAAATGGTGTGGATTGGATAGACTACTATTCACAAAAAAGTGAAGTGGATTCCATTTTTAACGATTTAATCAAAGAAGCGATCGTGGCCATCATCGCCGTCATTATCGTCACCACACTTGGTCTAACCATTGGTGGTGCGTTTATCGTTTCACTTGCGATTCCGCTATCCATAACGATCGGAACCATCCCGCTGCCGTTTTTACAAGTGGACCTTAATCAAATTTCAATTATTGGCTTTATCATTGCGCTAGGGATACTTGTAGATGACGCCATTGTCGTCAACGATAATATTTTGAGGCAGATGAAAAAATACGAAAGTCCGCTTAAAGGAACAATTGCAGGTGTAAAAGAAGTGGCTGGATCTATTTTAACGTCAACACTGGCTGTTGTCTTTGCCTTCTTGCCGCTTGTTTTCCTTTCTGGTGCGAACGGTTCATTTATTCGAGCGTTACCGTCTGTTCTAGTCACAACTGTACTTGCGTCAATGGTTATTTCATTGACACTTGTGCCAGTGTATCAATATACAGCAAACCGAAAAAGAAAGAACAAGAAGATTCAAAAGGAACCGGGCTTTTTAGGCAAACCATTAAAAAGATTAGCTGATTTTTATGCAGATCGAGTACTGACAAACATCGTGAAGCGGCCACTTCTCATTGGATTAAGTGGTTTGCTCGTTGCCACACTTGCCTTTTTGCTTATTTTCGCCACACCATTTGAGTTTTTCCCTGCGGCGAATAAGAAAGAAGTTGTTGTCACTGTGACACTTCCAAGTGAAACAACCTTAGATAAAACAAATGACACATTAGAGAAAATAGAACAAGAGATCAAACAGCAAAAAGGCATTGAAGAGACGGCCATTTTTGCAGGCGGTGGTGTGCCGAACTTATTTAATGAAAGCATTTCAAACGCAAGTGATCATACTGGTCAGGTTGTTGTCAGAGTAGACAATGAGCAGATGACAAGCAAAGCATTGATCGATCGTATGACAGAGCCATTGCGAAAGAAATTTAAAGATGCTGATATCTTTATGAAAACCATTGTTCAAGGACCACCAACGGGAGCGCCTGTGACCGTCACTGTTGCAGGAGAACAATTTTCAAAACTCGTGGATGTGAAAGAGAAGCTCACAAAAGAAATGAAAGAAAGCGGAGCGAGCCTGATCACAGACGATGTCAATCAGCCGGTGAAAACCATCTCATTTGAATTAAATCGTGACCGAATGGCAGAGGATGGGCTCACTGCTCAGTTTGTCAGCAGACAGCTTGGCCTTGTTACAGAAGGAATTCCATTAGGCACCTTTAAACAAGGAACAGATGACATCGACCTCGTAGTGAAACAAGACATGAGCACACATCAAAACGGACTGAAGCTAAAAGACATCAAGGTGCCTGTGAGTGCAAATGAGGGTGGCATTCCTCAATTGGAGCCGCTTAGCCGATATGTAAAGGAAAAAGAAACAGAGCAGTATGAAAGCATTCCTCATGAAAACGGGATGCCGACGATCACGTTAAAGGCATATCCTGGTACATCAGATACGTTTAAAGAGGATATGACAGAAGTCGTAAATGAAGTTGGGAAAAGCGATGCAGCGAAGAATTTGACCATTTCTCAGGGCGGAGAAAATGAAGATCAAACCCAATTCTTTATTGAAATTAGTCTCTTATTTGGGGTAGTCCTTCTGCTCATTTATGTGACCATCGCTTTCCAGTTCAATTCACTCATGCTTCCGCTTTTAGTTCTTGGAACGGTTTACTTAGCGATATCCGGCGCCATTATTGGACTATTTGTCACTCAAACGCCGTTTAGCTTTATGGCCACAATGGGGATTGTCTCATTGGCAGGTATTGTTGTCCGAAATGCGGTCGTTTTGTTTGAATTTATTGAACAGAGGCGCAAGCAAGGTCTCGATCAACAGGCAGCTGTGATTGAAGCGGGGAGAGCAAGGATTAGACCTATTTTGCTGACAGCATTTACAGCACTTGTCGCTCTTATGCCCGTTGCTTTAAGTAATGACCCACTCTTTAAGCCGCTAGCGATCTGCATCGTATCAGGTGTCTTTTTCTCAACGATTCTGACACTACTGATTGTGCCGGCTTTGTATGTGGCCGTTTCAAAAAAACACTGACAACTTAAAAGCAAATCTCCGAATAAAAGGAGATTTGCTTTTTTTTTTAGAAAAATATCTAAAAAAATATGTGGAGTGTTCATTTGTCTTCTCCTGAAAGACATCGGTATTTACGTCTAAAATAAGACATGATAAGATCGGATTGGGAGAAGTTTTTTAACAAAGGGGTTGTACGTCATGTGTGGAACGATGAAAGCGATTGTTAAAAAAGAAAGCGCTTACGGAGCGACGATGATGGAAATGCCAATTCCAGAAATAAGGGATCATGAAGTGCTTATCCAAGTAAAGGCTACATCGATATGCGGAACGGATGTGCATATTTATAATTGGGATGATTGGGCGAAGGGGAGAGTCAAAGCACCGTACATTTTTGGTCATGAATTCACAGGGGAAGTTGTCAAAACGGGGAACCAAGTCTCACGAGCAAAAGTAGGGGATTTTGTATCGGCTGAGACGCATATTGTCTGTAATCAGTGTTATATGTGTTTAACGGGTCAGCAGCATTTGTGCAGCGAAACGAAAATTTTAGGGGTCGACATTGATGGCTGTTTTGCTGAATATGTCAAAGTACCAGAACAAAATGTGTGGCATAATCCAGCTCAAATGCCAGTGGAACTTGCATCTATTCAAGAACCGCTTGGAAATGCTGTTCATACAGTTCTGCATACACCTGTTTCAGGAAAGTCAGTGGCGGTTTTTGGCTGTGGGCCCATTGGTTTAATGGCGATTGCGGTTGCAAAAGCCTCCGGGGCTGTCCAAGTGTTCGCTGTTGATAAAAATGAATACAGACTGGATCTTGCCCGTAAAATGGGTGCAGATCATATCGTGGATATCGGAAAAGATGATCCTGTTGCCATGATCAAGCAGCTCACGCGGATGGAAGGGGCAGACGTGATGTGTGAGATGTCAGGACATCCCGTTGCGATTAATCAAGCACTCGAAGCTTGTGCAAATGGAGGGAAAGTGAATATACTAAGTTTGCCAGAGCGGCCGGTAACCATTGACATTACGAATCAAATTGTTTTTAGGGGATTAACCGTGCAAGGGATCACGGGGAGAAAAATGTTTGAGACGTGGCGTCAAGTATCTGAACTTTTAAGAACGAATACCATTGATGTACAGCCGGTTGTCACCCATACGCTGCCATTTGAAGATTTTGAAAAGGGATTTGAACTCATGAGAAATGGTACGTGCGGGAAGGTCGTACTGATCATGCCATCATATCAAAGGGGGACGAAATGATGAAAGAATTTACGTATTTACAAGATGAATTGGGCACAATGAAGCAGCAAGGCACCCATCAAACACTGAAAGAAATCGATTCCAAACAATCATCCACGGTGACATTAAATGAACAATCCGTCATACAACTCTCTTCAAATAACTACTTAGGTCTCACCTCACATCCAAGGCTGATGAAAGCGGCAAAAGAGGCGATTGATGAATTCGGTGCTGGAACAGGATCTGTACGAACCATTGCTGGAACGATGACAATGCATGAACGGCTTGAAAAAAAGCTCGCAGCTTTTAAAAAGACAGAGGCAGCCCTCGTATTCCAATCAGGCTTTACGACCAACCAAGGGGTCTTATCCAGTATTCTCACAAAAGATGATATTGTCATTTCAGATGAGCTGAACCATGCCTCAATCATCGATGGGATTCGCTTAACAAAGGCAGATAAAAAAGTATATGCTCATTCTAATATGGAAGAGCTTGAGAAAATATTAAAGAAATCGATGAATTACCGCGTCCGTCTTATCGTGACAGATGGTGTGTTCTCAATGGATGGAGATATTGCACCGCTTCCTGAGATTGTAAGACTTGCAGAAGCATATGATGCCTTTGTGATGGTAGACGATGCCCATGCGTCTGGAGTACTTGGTGAAAATGGCCGCGGAACAGTGAATCATTTTCAACTTGACGGCAGAGTGCATATTCAGGTTGGCACACTTAGTAAGGCAGTTGGTGTGCTAGGCGGTTACGTCGCTGGTTCTGCCGTTTTAATCGACTATTTAAAGCATAAAGCAAGACCGTTTTTATTCAGCACCTCACATCCGCCGGCTGTCACAAGAGCCTGTGAAGAAGCCATTGAAGTGTTGTTAGACGAACCGGAGCGCATTGAAACACTTTGGGAGAACGCGGCCTATTTTAAAGAAAAAGTCATCGGTCTTGGATTTGAGGTGGCACCAACAGAAACGCCTATTATTCCAATGATGATTGGAGACGAGGCACTCACTTTCCGGTTTTCAAAAGCATTAATCGAGCGCGGCGTTTTCGCTCAAGGCATTGCTTTTCCAACTGTAGCGAAAGGAAAAGCGAGAATTAGAGCCATCATCACAGCAGAGCACACAAAAGAAGAGCTTGACCGTGCACTGACAATCATCGAAGAAGAAGCAAAAAAACTGAATATACTTAATTGAGAGAGCTGAGGCTCTCTTTTCTTTTGATCAAGAGTATTGATGACTGTCCAGATGATAGACATTTTTCATAGAAAAAACACAAATGAATTTATTTTCAATTCACGACAAAATAGTCTATACTGTAGGGTGGAGCTTGGTTTGAAAGGAGTACAAATTCATGAATGAAGAGCAGAGAAAAGCGAGCGGACAAGTAAGTTCATCGGACAAAAAATCCGAAAAGGACTACAGCCAATATTTTGAAGCTGTGTACATTCCGCCTTCCTTAAAAGATGCAAAAAAACGGGGTAAAGAAGAAGTCGAATACAATCAATTTCAAATTGACGAGCGGTTTCAAGGGTTAGGGAACGGCCGCAAGTTTTATATTCGCACATATGGCTGTCAAATGAATGAGCATGACACAGAAGTGATGGCTGGTATTTTTATGGCGCTTGGTTATGAACCAACAAATTCGACTGAAGATGCGAATGTCATCTTATTAAACACTTGTGCCATTCGTGAGAATGCAGAAAACAAAGTGTTTGGAGAGCTTGGTCATTTAAAAGCATTAAAGCGTGAAAAGCCTGATTTAATCTTAGGCGTCTGCGGATGCATGTCGCAAGAAGAATCTGTCGTTAACCGTATTTTGAAGAAACACCCATTTGTTGACTTGATTTTCGGTACTCACAACATTCACCGCCTGCCAGAGCTATTATCTGAATGCTACCTTTCAAAAGAAATGGTCATTGAGGTTTGGTCTAAAGAAGGCGATGTGATTGAAAATCTTCCGAGAGCCCGCCAAGGAAAAATTAAGGGCTGGGTGAATATTATGTACGGCTGTGATAAATTCTGTACATACTGTATCGTCCCTTACACGCGCGGGAAGGAAAGAAGCCGCCGTCCGGATGAAATTATTCAAGAGGTCAGACGCTTAGCAGCAGAAGGATATAAAGAAATTACCCTTCTTGGTCAAAACGTGAATGCGTATGGAAAAGATTTTGAAGACATGGAATATGGTCTTGGTCACCTCATGGATGAGCTGCGTAAAATCGATATTCCACGTATCCGTTTTACAACAAGCCACCCGCGTGACTTTGATGATCACTTAATTGAAGTGCTTGCCAAAGGCGGAAACCTTCTCGACCATATTCATTTGCCGGTTCAATCAGGAAGTTCTTCTGTGCTGAAACTCATGGCAAGAAAATACGACCGTGAACGTTACCTTGACTTAGTGCGTAAAATCAAAGAGGCAATGCCAAATGCTTCATTAACAACGGACATTATCGTTGGGTTCCCAAATGAAACAGATGAGCAGTTTGAAGAGACGCTTTCCCTCTATCGTGAGGTTGAGTTTGATGCGGCTTATACGTTCATTTACTCTCCAAGAGAAGGAACACCCGCAGCCAATATGAAAGACAACGTGCCAATGCGTGTAAAAAAAGAACGTCTGCAGCGCCTGAATGCACTCGTAAATGAAATTTCTGCGAAAAAAATGAAGGAATATGAAGGGCAGACTGTCGAAGTATTAGTAGAGGGTGAAAGTAAAAACAACCCTGAGATCCTAGCCGGATATACAAGTAAAAGCAAGCTTGTGAATTTTAAAGCACCAAAAGAAGCGATTGGCAACATCGTCAAAGTGAAAATCACACAAGCCAAAACTTGGTCTCTTGACGGAGAAATGGTTGGAGAAGCTATCGAGGTGAATTAAAATGACGCTTTATTCAAAGAAAGAGATTGTCGAGCGCGCAAGAGAGCTCGCGAAAATGATTTCTGAAACAGAAGAAGTTGATTTCTTCAAAAAAGCAGAAGCGCAAATCAATGAAAATACAAAAATTGCAGCGATCATTAATCAAATTAAGGCGCTTCAAAAGCAAGCTGTGAATTTAAAGCATTATGGCAAACATGAAGCCTTAAAACAAGTGGAAGAAAAAATTGATGCCCTGCAAGAAGAACTGGATGAGATCCCAGTGATTCAAGAATTCAAAGAATCGCAAACAGAGGTTAATTCCCTGCTTCAGCTTGTAGCGCACACAATTTCTAATCAAGTAACGGATGAAATCATTCTTTCAACCGGCGGTGACCTCTTATTAGGAGAAACCGGTTCAAAAGTGAAAAACTCATCCCCAAGTTGCTCCATTAAATGAGAAAACCCCGCAGATGCGGGGTTTTTTGTTTTCTGATGTAAGAATTGCATACCTTCTTTCTCCTTCAGCTTCCATCAACCCCAATCTCTCACTCTCCAACTTTTCCAATTTTCAAGGCAAGTTTATGGGCGACCATGCATACACTGAAACAGAAATGAATTTAATTGAACATGAGACTCAAAATCGTGACACACTAGACGAATGCCCAGCATAAGATAAAACGATCAAGAACAAGGAGGCATGCCGGAATGTCTGAATACAGAGAAATTATTACAAAAGCGGTGGTTGCAAAAGGGAGGAAATTTACCCAAAGCACACACACCATTTCTCCATCGCAAAAACCAACCAGCATCCTAGGCGGTTGGATCATTAATCATAAGTATGATGCTGAAAAGGTCGGTAAAACAGTTGAGATTGAAGGTACATTTGATATTAACGTCTGGTATTCTTACGCAGACAACACGAAAACCGAAGTGGTCACAGAACGTGTAAAATATGTAGATATCATCAAACTGAGATATAAAGATAAAAACTTCCTTGATGATGAGCACGAAGTGATTGCGAAAGTCTTACAGCAGCCCAATTGCTTAGAAGTCACGATTTCTCCAAATGGCAATAAAATTGTCGTTCAAGCAGAGCGTGAATTCATTGCTGAAGTAGTAGGGGAAACCAAAATTGTTGTAGAAGTCAATTCAAGCTGGAAAGAAAAAGATGATCACGAATGGGAAGAAGAAGTGGATGAGGAATTAGAAGATATTCATCCAGAATTCCTCGCGGGTGATCCAGAAGAGTAATTGATGACTAGGGCGCATATCCCCCTAGTTTTTTTGTGCCTTGATCTAAGGAAAAAAGGTGAATTTTTATGCTATAATGAAAGATGGTATGAATTCGAAAGTAATATAGTGAGGGATTAGAAATATGGCAAGTTATACGCCCATGATACAGCAATATTAAAAGATCAAGGCAGATTACCAAGATGCCTTTTTATTTTTTCGCTTAGGCGATTTTTATGAAATGTTTTTTGATGATGCAAAAGAAGCAGCACAAGAATTAGAAATTACGTTAACGAGCAGGGATGGCGGCACGATTCCAATGTGTGGTGTTCCATATCATTCTGCGTCTGCATACATAGAACAACTGATTGAAAAAGGCTATAAAGTCGCCATTTGTGAGCAGGTGGAAGACCCTAAAACGGCAAAAGGTGTGGTCAAAAGAGAGGTCGTTCAACTGATTACACCAGGTACGGTCATGGATGGCAAAGGATTGAATGAAAACGAAAATAACTTTATCGCGTCTGTTTCCAGCTTTCAAAATGGCTACGGTCTTGCGCTTTCCGATTTATCAACAGGTGAAAACATGGCGGCTTTCATTGAACGGTTAGATGAAGTTGTGTCTGAAATTTATTCTGTCGGTGCAAAAGAGATTGTGGTATCAAAGCAGCTCGATGAAGAAACGGTGAAAACCCTGAAGGAACGCTGCCAAGCGACCATCTCATACGAAGATAGCGCTGAATTAATAGATGAAGCTGAACGACTCGTTGCTCATCTTGACGAACATCTGAAAATAGCATTTTTAACACTCTATGCATACTTAAGAAGAACGCAAAAAAGGAGTCTTGATCATCTTCAGCAAGTTCAAGTGTTTCAGCTTGAACAAACGATGAAAATTGATCTTTACTCAAAGCGAAACCTTGAATTAACAGAAACCATCCGTTCAAAAAGCAAGAAGGGTTCTTTATTATGGCTCTTAGATGAAACAAAAACGGCAATGGGCGGAAGATTGCTGAAGCAATGGATCGATCGTCCGCTCATCCGCCTTTCACAAATCAAAGAACGCCAGGAAATGGTGCAAATTCTGATGGAACATTTCTTTGAGCGAGAGGATCTGCGAGAACGTTTAAAGCAAGTGTATGATCTTGAACGTCTAGCAGGCCGTGTGGCATTTGGAAATGTGAATGCCCGTGATCTTATTCAATTGAAAGAATCTCTCAAGCAAGTGCCGGCTATTAAAGAGCTTGTCCATTCTCTCCCAGAGGATATGGCGAAATCTAGAGCAAATGACATTGACCCATGCGGTGATTTACTTGATTTATTAGAAGATGCTCTTTATGAGAATCCGCCGATGACGTTAAAAGAAGGCAATTTGATTAAAGACGGCTACAATGCAAAATTAGATGAATATCGTGATGCGAGCCGAAACGGGAAAGATTGGATCGCTCGTCTTGAACAGCAAGAAAGAGAATATACAGGCATTCGTTCGTTGAAAGTCGGCTTTAATAAAGTGTTTGGCTACTATATCGAAGTGACCCGTGCAAATACGCATTTATTAGAAGAAGGCCGTTATGAAAGAAAACAAACCCTTGCCAATGCAGAGCGGTATATTACACCTGAATTGAAAGAAAAAGAAGCCCTTATTCTTGAGGCGGAATCAAATATTAGTGAATTGGAATATGAACTATTTTCTGCGCTTCGGGAACAAGTAAAAGCCTATATTCCTAGATTACAGTTGCTCGCAAAACAAATGAGTGAGCTTGATGCGCTGCAATGCTTTGCCACTGTGAGTGAAAAGCGGCGTTATGTCCGCCCTGAATTTTCATCAGATGAAGTGGAAGTCATTGATGGTCGTCATCCTGTTGTTGAAAAAGTGATGGATCATCAAGAGTATGTGCCGAATGACTGCCAAATGGGCAAAGGGAGACAAACCTTGCTCATTACTGGTCCGAATATGTCAGGGAAAAGCACATATATGAGACAAATGGCATTGATCTCAATTCTTGCGCAAATTGGCTGTTTTGTGCCAGCATCAAAGGCAACCCTTCCGATATTTGATCAAATCTTTACACGCATTGGGGCGGCAGATGATTTGATTTCTGGTCAAAGTACTTTTATGGTAGAGATGCTCGAAGCAAAAAATGCAATGGTACATGCGACAAAGAACAGCTTGATTTTATTTGATGAAATTGGACGCGGGACAAGCACTTATGATGGAATGGCTCTTGCACAGGCAATCATTGAATTTGTGCATGATCATATTGGTGCCAAAACCCTTTTCTCCACTCATTATCATGAACTGACGGTACTGGAATCCCAATTAAGCGAACTGAAAAATGTCCACGTACGAGCAGAAGAACATGAAGGGACAGTTGTTTTCTTACATCAAATCAAAGAAGGAGCAGCGGATAAAAGCTACGGCATCCATGTAGCGCAGCTTGCTGAACTGCCTGATGCGATCATTGATCGAGCCCAGACCATCTTAACGGAGCTTGAGAGCGGATCACATGAAGTGATTCCGAGCGTCTCTAAAGCCCCGAAAAAAGAAATGGCTGAGGAAAAACAGCAGCTTTCTTTCTTTGAAGTGGAAGAAAAACCGCAAACAAAACCTGTGCTGAAAAACAAAGATCAAGCAGTCATCGAAGAATTGAAGTCATTTAATTTAATGGATATGACACCGCTTGAAGCGATGACAAAGCTATATGAATTGCAAAAGAAATTATAATGTAAGGTGAGGTGAGCAAGAAATGGCAAAGATTATTCAGTTATCCGATGACCTATCAAATAAAATTGCAGCTGGTGAAGTGGTCGAACGTCCGGCTTCTGTTGTAAAGGAGCTGGTGGAAAATGCGATCGATGCTAGTAGTACTGTCATTGAAATCGATGTAGAAGAAGCAGGACTTTCTTCTATTAGAATTATTGATAATGGGGTGGGAATCGATGCTGAAGATTGTAAGCTCGCCTTTCAGCGTCATGCAACGAGTAAAATCAAAGATGAAAATGATCTGTTTCGTGTCAGGACACTCGGTTTCAGGGGGGAGGCGTTGCCAAGTATTGCCTCCGTCTCTCACTTAGAAATGAAGACAAGTACCGGTGAAGGTGCTGGAACACACTTAGCTCTCCAAGGCGGGAAGATCATTTCGGAGAAAAAAACCTCTGGCCGTCGCGGCACCGAAATTGTGGTCACCAATTTATTTTATAATACGCCAGCCCGTCTAAAATACATGAAAACGGTTCATACGGAGCTTGGCAACATTTCTGATGTTGTGAACCGAATTGCACTTGCTCATCCAGAAGTGTCGATTCGTTTGCGACATCAAGGAAAAGTGCTGCTTCAAACAAATGGAAACGGGGATGTGCGGCATGTGCTTGCGGCCATTTATGGAACGGCAGTGGCCAAAAAAATGCTGCCACTACATGTACAATCACTTGATTTTGAAGTGAAAGGCTATATTTCCTTACCAGAAGTGACAAGGGCATCACGTAATTATATGTCTTCTGTTGTCAACGGCAGATACGTCAAGCATTTCCCGCTGGTGAAAGCCATTCATGAAGGATACCATACACTGCTCCCGATCGGACGCCATCCGATTACATTTATTGAGATGAAGATGGACCCCATTTTAGTCGATGTGAACGTACATCCTTCTAAACTTGAAGTAAGACTAAGTAAAGAGCAGGAACTTCATGAGTTGATCAAACAAGGTATTAAAGACGTCTTTCAAAAGCAGCAGCTTATTCCAAGTGCTTCAGTGCCAAAAAAAGCACCAATGCCAGCAGTGAAAAATGAGCAACAGTCCTTATCTTTTGATTCTAAACAAACAATGAAAAGCCGAATGGAAACACCTGTTTCCTATGAGCCGGACTCACTCGCATCGGCTGTATACGAGACCAGTCAGAACGACACATACGGGGTGCGTGAACCGGAAAGTACGGAAGCGACTTTACCAGCATCGTCTGAAGAAACGTTTGACCATGTATATGTAGAGGAATCTGCAGCTTCGCATGAACAACATGACGAAGTGATACTGGAAGAGAGTGCAGCCCAGCATCAGGCTGAAAGTGAACGTGTCCCTGTGATGTATCCGATTGGACAAATGCATGGAACGTATATTTTGGCCCAAAATGAACGCGGTCTTTATATCATCGATCAGCACGCTGCCCAAGAGCGAATCAAGTATGAGTACTTTCGTGAAAAGGTAGGAGACATTGAACAGGAAGTGCAAGAAATGCTTGTTCCATTAACCTTTCACTACTCAAAAAACGATATGTTGATTATTGAAGAGCATATCGATATTTTAGCAAAAGTAGGGGTCTTCTTAGAGCCATTCGGATCAGGTAGCTATATCGTTCGATCGCATCCGCAGTGGTTTCCTAAAGGGGAAGAGGCTGAACTCATCGAAGAAATCATTCAGCAAGTACTTGATGAAAAGCGTGTGGATATCAAGAAACTGAGAGAAGAAGCGGCGATCATGATGAGCTGTAAAGGCTCGATTAAAGCAAATCGTCATTTGCGTAACGATGAAATCAAAGCCTTATTAGATGAACTCCGGCAAACACAAGACCCATTTACATGTCCGCATGGCCGGCCGATTATGATTCATCATTCCACTTATGAAATGGAAAAGATGTTTAAACGGGTGATGTAGCAGGATTTTAGCTGGTGGGTGAATCGGTTTGCCCACCAATTAATTTTTCAATCCGATAGTTTGGTTCCTGTTGTTGTGATGTGAAGATAAACATCCGCTGTCATGTTGTAAGGATAACCCCTTTCCTCAAATGGATAGGGGTTTTTGTTATTTGGTTATACGATTAGGTGAAGCGTGATATGATTGTAAAAAGGAGGGAATATGATGACATTTAAAAAAGCGTTCAATATAGGTTACTTTGTTTTGCTTTTATCTTTTTTTGTCGTATATTTTTTGCTTCCAGTCGATCAACTATTTACCGCAATGATGATTCTAACCTTACTATTTGGCGTATATCAATTTGTGATTTTTAAAAAACTAAAAGAGCAAAAATAATAATAAAAAACGCCATATATGGGTTTGCCAACTAATGATGACAGACCATCATGAGATATGGTGTAACAATTATATAAAATGCAGTAAGCACAGTGGCAAGAGATGTAATAAATGAGAAAAAGCGCTCTAAGAGCGCTTTTTTGTTTAGCATCCGCAAGGATTTGGCGGTGTGACGACAACTGGCCGTTTATTAATATCAATCGTATCCTCTGCATAAAATGTGGAACCGATGCTGATCGCACGATTTTCTGCGCGGAACGTATATGTACCTGCAGCAGGAAGTACTTTATGAGAAAGTTGTAATGTATATTGGGAACTTCCGAATAAATCGAAACGAGCTGGAATGCGAACAGTTTTTCCATTGTTCAAAATGTAACTGTCTTTTAAAGCTTTTCCGTTGATAATATCTTTTGTTGTGGCTTGAAAACCTGCTGGTAAAGTAAATTCAACTGCACCAATACTAAGAACAGAATTTGGACGGTAAGTCAGGTCAATGTCAGAAAAAGACCATTCTTGTTTACTTGCTCCTGTGATTTTTGCATAAAGTGCAGCTGGCCTTGCATTCGTTGAAGCTTTGCTTTCCTCTGTTTTAGCCCCTTCAGCTGATGCGGCTAGCGGTACTGAGAGTGCCATGACCAATGTAAGCATCCCCATCATAATGATTGTCCATGTTTTCTTCATTTCTTCCTTCCCCCTTGGTTGATTATAGGTAAATAATAGATGATTACATCCATTATTTACCTATAAGGTTACCATATTCCTATATGTCATTAAATGGTATTTTATACCCTTATTTTGCTTGTTTTTTAGTAATAACGGGGTAGGAATGCATTTGGTTGGTTCATTCCGTAAGCATTTCCTGTCATATGATGATTTGCTGGCATCATCATTTGCATATCATGATAGCCGTATGGCTGGTGGGGAGCCATACCATAACCGCCGTAGTGACCGAAGTGATGGTGATCGTTCATCTGTACATTTGAATAGGGTTCATACTGCTTCATAAAAGGGGAATAGGCTGAATGATGATGCGGATGGTGTCCGCTATAAGCATCTTTTTTACCGGTATGATAATGATTTGGCATATTCATAGGGTCATGCATGTTTGGTGCGATCATATGCTCATGATTGGCTGTATACACATTTTCAAACGTGTGATAGGGATTTCCTTGATGGTAATGGTTGGTTTGGTTATTCATATTGTTCATTTTGTATCTCATCCTTTTTTTCAGGTTGCCATATCTTATGAACTGCACCTGTTTCATGAGCCTATCCATATGAAAGAAAAGAACAACATGCAACAAAAAAACCGGCTTTTCAGCCGGGAAAACAAAAAGCAGGTGTAGCGTCAAACACTAAAATGAGAAGCTATGTCTTTTTCTGCGACGCTTCTTACATCTGCTGCAGACACTTTTAGGAAAATAATGGGGATCGTAGCTTCTTGAAGTATCCCAAAAATCGCTCTCAAACCAATCATCTTTTTTATGATAAAACTTCTTTTTTTCACACGGATCCATATGGTGATGATCGTCATGCTTTTTATAGCATTTTGAGTGGGAATGTTTGCTCTTGCATTTGCACATTGTCATCCCTCCTAAATGTGACTCAATGCTAGTATATGCAAGAAAGGTGTACGAGGACTGGATGGTGGCGCTCCTTTTGTAAAAAAAGGCTAATTCTTTAAAAACTCAAATAAAAAGAATTGACTAGTGCTAAATTAACATGATAAAATATAAATTTTTATCCTCTGCTGAAATGTGTTATAATGATATTGTGAATACTTTCGGAGGTGGCGGATTTGTTTCAAATAGGTGATAAAATTGTTTATCCAATGCATGGAGCCGGTGTGATTGAAGGAATGGAAGAAAAAGAGATTTTAGGTAAGACGCAGGAATATTTTCTGATTCAAATGCCGAATATGCAGATGATGGTCCCAAAAGGCAGAATCAATCAACTAGGTATACGTCCGGTAGCTGATCAAGCTACGCTGAAAGTTGTGATGAACAATTTTGCAGAAGAAACAAACGACGACACGCTTACTTGGAAGCAAAGATATGATGAAAATCTGAAAAAGCTAAAAACAGGTTCGATTGAAGATGGCGCAGACGTTGTCAAAGATCTGATGAGACGTAATCAGAAAAAAGCCTTAAATTCTAGTGAAAAGAAGATGCTTGAAGATGCACGGGGCATGTTAGTGAGCGAAATTTCACTTGCACAAGGCATGTCGCAAGATGAAGTGCTGACAGCATTAGAGAATGAATTAAGAGTTTAATGCTGGATATACAGAGACTGGCTGTAAACAGAAGGAGATATTCCTTTTGTTTACAGCTTTTTTATTTGAAAAAAGATGAAAATTCCCAATTTTGTAGGTGTTTTTGACTAAAACTAAAATGAGGTCATAGGATTTAGTTTTTACTTGCACAAGAACCGTTTTAAAGAAGCCGAAAATACCTAAGGCAACATAAAAAAACAAGTAAGTTCTCCTGATTCATAAAAAGGAGCCGGACATTCTTTGAATTCTTTTAGCGATTGATAGTAAAATAATGCGATAAGATGACATCGAAGAGAATGAAAAGGAGCGGTGAAATGAAAAGACTACTCATAAGTGGATTCATCTTTCTCATCCTGTGTGCTCTTTTAATGGTGAAATGCAGCCATTCTATCCAAGAAAATAAAGAGCAAAAACAACATCATGAAGAAGTAGAAAAGTATAAGAAAGAGCGAAAAAAAGGGGATCAATATGAAAGTTTTAAACAGCTTATACGGCATGAAAGAGACGGCTATGAGATAGAGTTTCATGAAAAAGGGGGAAGTGACTTACTTGTCTTTTCTCCTCACGGCGGCGAAATTGAACCAGGAACAAGTGAAATTGTAGAAGCATTTGAAAAGAAGTACTCTACGTATTTATTTGAAGGGACAAAACAAGACAACAATCGTGACTTGCATATCACTAGTACAAAATTCGATGAACCGATTTTGGTTCAAATGATTAAAACATATCCCTTTTCTATATCTATCCACGGCTATAAAAGTGATAGAAGACATACACTTGTGGGCGGGACAAACGAAAAAATGCAAGAAGCGGTTGTGCGAGAACTAAAAGACCGGGGCTTCTCCGCAGAGCTCGTGCAAAAAGGCGAGCGCCTCTCCGGAACGGATCCAAACAACATTAATAATCAAAATGCAAGTGGAGAAAGTGTCCAGTTAGAAATTAGTACGGCGCAGAGAAAAGCCTTTTTTGACAACTTTGATACAAGAAAAGGAAAGAAAAAAGCATTCAGTCGCTATGTCAGTGGTTTAAAAGAAGTGCTTAGAGAATTCGACCCTTCTTCGTAGAAAAAAGGTTTTGATGGGCAAAAGTACTCTCTTTAAACTTGGTAAAAAAGATAGAAATGTGCAAAATCAACATAAAATATGAAATAAATGACAATTTGCCTTAAAATCATAAATTATGTAAAATAATAGTTATCAGTTTGATATGATAGAATGGGGCTGAAGTGGATGGCACACAAAATACCATCTTCCGAAGTAGGTGTAAAAATCAATCAATGGTACACACATATTTGCAAATTTGAAGTTGATCAGGCAAACGATATGAAGCGCCTTGTTGAAGAAGACATTCATGAGATGGAAGAAGATCAAGATTTATTACTCTATTATTCCCTCATGGATTTTCGCCATCAAATGATGCTTCAGCACTTAACGCCAGTCCATGCAGGGAATGAATCGCTTCAAGCGGTCTCTTTTCCAAAAGAAATTGAAGAGGCAGAAGATGAGATGACGGGTTTATTGGGCTATTACTTTCATTTTTTCCATGGAATGTATGCATTTACCCAGCACCGGTATATCGAAGCCATTTCCTATTATAAGCATGCGGAACATCAGCTGATCTTAGTGACAGATGAGATCGAAAAAGCGGAATTTTATTATAAAATTGCTGAAGTATACTATCATATGAAACAAACCTATTTTTCTATGCATTATGCGAAAAAAGCGAGAGACATCTATAAGAAACATCAGCTTTATGGAAAAAGAAGCATTCAATGCGATTTTGTGATGGCAGGTAATTGGATTGATGTAAATCAGCATCAAAAAGCGCTCCCGTATTTAGAAAAAGCTTTAAAAGTGTGTGAAGCAATGGAAAGAAAAGAATGCACATCTTATTTTAAGGCGATGGCCCTCAATAACTTAGGAACTTGTCATTATAGTATGGGAACCTATCATACAGCGACTGTCTTCTTTGAACAAGCCATTTCACTTTATCAAAAAGATCAAGCTGCAACGATGATCAAATCATTGTTTTCACTGGCTCTTACTTGTTTTAAACTCGAAGATATGGAGCGAGCGAGTGAGGCTATAAAGGAAGGCATGAATCAGGCCTCTATATTGGGAGATGAAATTTATCAATTGAAATTCCAATTTTTACAGGCACTCTATATAGAAACAGACAGCTCTGAACAATTGAGATCAGCCCTTTTGGGACTACGAAACAAAAAAATGTTTGCTGATTTAGAGGAATTGGCACTTGATGCGGCTAATTATTATAAGGAACGCGACATGTACAAGGAATCTTCCACTTTTTTTGAAATTGTGATCGAAGCGCGTACGCACATTCAAAAAGGAGATGAGATGTATGAGAACGAAGCATAACATGTCAGCTGCTCAAGTAGAAGAAAGACTTCACACATAAAAACAGACAAAACAACACCCTTTACGAAAAACGTAAAGGGCTTTTTTATTTATTCTTGGATGGCTTTTTCTGCGTCGATGGCACCTGCTCCGTAAATCATTGGGTCCTCTCCAGACCACTTGCTTGTATTTTCTTTTAATAAGGCTTTGACTTCATCAGGTGTTAAATCTGGTGAATGCTCTAATAATAGTGCGCAGATACCGGCACAAATGGGTGTCGCCATCGAAGTGCCAGATAACGTCGTATAATCATCATCGACTCTACTTGATTTATCTAGTTTATCTAGGAATGATCTTGGTGATCTAAGAGAGACGATATTGACTCCTGGTGCGAGGAGGTCGGGCTTTGTTTCACCGTAGACCGTTGGACCTCTGCTCGAAAATGGTGCCACGACATCGTCACTTGATTCTGGCGTATTTCGATCATCATAGGCTCCGACCGTAATGACTTTTTGACTCACGGCAGGGCTTGCGATTGTTTGACTGTTAGGACCGGAGTTCCCAGCAGCAACGCATACAACAATCCCTTGATCCCAAGCTGCATTGACAGCGCGCACCATCGGATCGTCTTGTTCGTCATCATAACGCTGCGCATCGCCGCCTAGCGACATACTGATAATGTGAATTGGGTCATCAGGATGGTCTTCGTTGAACTGTATGCACCATTCAACACCTTCTATAATAGTAGAAAGTGATCCAGCGCCTTGTTTATTTAACACTTTTACCCCAATGATATTGGCTTTTGGAGCGGGTCCTTTGTATAAGCCGTCTGAGGCAGCTCCGTCTCCAGCCACATCCCCAGCGCAATGCGTTCCATGACCGTTATCATCGTAAGGTTTCGTTTTTTGTTTGACTAAATCTACAAAGTCGCGAATTCTTCCATCTAAGTCCTCATGTGGGTATATGCCTGTGTCAACGACCGCTACCGTAATGCCTTCACCGGTTAAGGTCGTGCCATTTCGAACGACTTCATCCGCATGACTTGATTGTGTCGCCACATCCAGCAGTGCATGTACCTGTCTGTCTAAATATATTTTGCGAATATGCTCCCCATTTGCTAAGAGTTCCTCTAAAGCAGCAGGGGTAAGATCAGCTGCGCAGCAGTTAATATGTGAAAAATGTTTTTTGATGTTTGTTTTTCTGCTTTTTTTCATTAGCTGCTTTGTGCTTTGAATACCTGCTTCGACTGCATCTTCTTTAAATTCAATGATGACCCGAAGCTTCTTGCTCTTCTTTAACCTTCCTTCAAAAAAACGATGAAGAAAACAAGGCGTCCACTTAAAAGGCTTATAGAGGTGAAGGACGGTCTCTCTTAAAGGCTGATCCAATTTACTAGCATGTGTTCTGACCATTTGTACCATGGAAAATCCAAACATGTGATGCCCTCCATTCTAGCTATCCATTCTCGTACACTCTTACGTTATGAACATGACAGCATCTTTGTTCGGATTCTTGTCCCTTCTTTTGTTCATATTGGCGGCTGACTCATTCCCTTTAAAAAGAAAAGCGCTTACATTTTGTAAAATAATAGAAAAAGGTGGAAATCATATTAAAACTGCCGATGATAGGTGGGAGAGTTCTTCTTAGAGAACCAGTAAAACAGAGGATTCTGCAGAAAAAAGGGGGGTTCTAGACAGGGTCAATGCTCATACAAATGTGATTCATTCCAGATGAAAAAAATCAAATTCGCATAAAAAAAAGACGAATTAAAGAAAACAGACTGGGTAGGACTAGGTCATTTTAAACATAACTTCATTTGTTTGTCATACTATTCTAACTCTGTTTTCAATCAGGAAAGGCGTTTCTGTGTATATAAATGCAATTATCTTATTTTTGAGGAATCTCATGATCTAGAGTGTTATGATCAAATTTGAAGAGAAAATGTGGAAAAAATGAAAAGAAATGATGATTCAATATTAATCATAGAAACGGCTTAGAAATCTGTTAAAGGAGAACGGGAATGAAGAAGTTTTTTGCTTTGCTTCTCCTGCTTGTCATCGGATGGGGCGTCTATTATACCATGCAAGCACAGGAACATGATGAGCCAGTGTCATCAGGTGGAGAAGACGAAAGCGGTTCAAATGATATGTATCGCAATTTTAAAGAACTGGAAGAGAATGAATCAACAGATCATTATCAAATCATATCCAATCCAGTGCCCGGCAGCCGTCTTCTAGTGATGTCGCCTCATGGCGGGAGAATCGAAGGCGGCGTTAGTGAGATTGTCCATTTTTTTGATAACGATTTTTCTACGTACTTATTTGAAGGTTTTAGAGAAAATGCATCAGAACTTCATATTACAAGTACAAACTTCGATGAACCAATCGGAGTCGCACAGGCAAAAGCACATGATTATGTATTAGCTGTTCATGGATATAAAGGGGAGCCGGGAATTGACCACACCCTTGTTGGCGGAACAGACTATGACCGTGCTGAAAAAATTGTGAACTCATTAGAGCGCAACGGTTTTTCTGCTGAACTTGCAGTTGCACACGCAACCCTAAGCGGAACGAGCAATCATAATATTAATAATCTTACAAAAACAGGGCAAAGTGTACAGCTTGAGATTAGTAGAAGTCAACGGGAAGCGTTATTTGACAGTTTCGATTTTCGGTATCGATCGAGTACAAAAAACGAGACGTTCTACCGGTATGTCAGGGCGATTCGCACGGTGCTGGATGAAGAATATACGTAAGGATGGTGCACATCTTAAGACAGCAAGGTGAATTCTTGTTACACTATAAAAAGTGATAACAAAAGGAGAGACAGATATGGCGCGTCATCATTTTCATCTTCAGGCAAGCTGGCCTGGTCTGCGTAACGATGTGGGGACAATCGAATGTGCACAGTTAAAGACGGAGATTTCCATTCCAAAAGAAATGGATGGACCGGGTATTGGAACAAATCCAGATGAGATGCTCCTAGGTGCAGCGGCCACATGTTATATCATTACACTTGCAGCCATGATGGAGCGGAGTCAATTAGAGAAAGAGGATCTATCGATGAGCTCTGAGGCAGTTGTCGATGTGACAAACGGTGTGTTTACATATGAGAAAATCATTCACCGTCCTGTCATCATTCTCAAAGAGTCTGCTACTGCACAGGACATAGAACGAGCTCGTAAGCTTGCACATAAAGCTGAAAGCTCATGTATGATCTCTAGAGCTGTGCAAGGGAATGTCCATATTTCCTTAGAAGAAACCATCAAAGCTGGATATTAAGATAAAAAAGTCATTTTCTCTTGATTATGGAGAAAATGACTTTTTTTATGACGTCCATTCGGTTTGATCGAATGGTTCTTTCTTTTCTTCCTTTTGTTTTTTGGATTGATTTAAGACAATGACGCCGCATATGACAAGTGCAAGACCAATAAATCCTTTCATATGAATGGTTTCGTTAAATAGCACGAGGCCCACTAGAGCAGTAAGTGCTGTACCGACCCCAGACCAAATGGCATATGCAGATGACAGCTCAATTGTTTTGAGTGCCAAACTGAGAAAGGTAAAGGCGCACCCAAATCCGATCAGGACCCCCATACTCGGCAGCGCCTGTGTAAAACCTTGCGAAAGCTTCAGCATCGTACTGCCAAAAACCTCTGTCAAAATGGCTCCTGTTAAATAAAGCATTCCTTTCATATCACTTCACATCCTTTAAGACATATTTAATAGTACGACCCCTGAAACAAGCATTGCCATTCCAATAAGTGCTTGACGGTTCAAGGTTTCTTTGAAAAAGAGCACGCCAAAAAAAGCCGTGAGGACGGTACCTACCCCAGACCATGTGGCGTAAGACATGCTAAGTGGAATGATATTTAGGGTCAATGACAGCATGTAAAAAGCAAGTGTATAACCAGCGACAACGACAGCGCTAGGTTTAAAGCGTGTGAAACCATTTGATAGTTTCAGCATCGCTGCCCCAATCGCTTCTGAAAAAATGGCGATAGCCAAAAAAAGATATCCGAGGATCATCATCATCCCTCCTCTAAAATGTGTAAAATCCGATGAAGTAAAAGGGTTTTTTCCTCTCGATTCAATGGTTCAAGCTGAAACATTTCTGAAAACCATATGCCATCACAGGCAAGACGGATCAATTGGCTAAGTGCAGGGTCATTGATTTCCTCGGCTGCTTTTTCTTTAAATTCCGCATAAAAATGACGCCAAGGATTTAATAACGCTTCATCAAATGACATGGTTGCCAGCATACTTGTACATAGCTGTGTGGTGTTTTGTCTATCAAGATCATTTAATGTGGCCAATATATAGGCACGTACATAGGGCGCCTTTTCGTTTTTGTATGTTTCCTGATACGTGTCAAGCTGCTGACGAAAAGAGGCAACCGCATGCTCATTCATTTGCTGGATCAGGTCTTCCTTGCTCGAAAAATGATACAGTAGCCCAGCTTTGGTCATATTTGCATGTTCTGCCACCTGCTGAAGGGTGAGCTGACTCAATCCTTCTTTTAGAATGGTGTGAGCTGCTGCCTCAAAAATTTGTTCTTTTTTCGTTTTAGACATAAAAAAAACACCTACTTTACTGAACGGTCGGTAAAGTAAATGTTAACCTATGAAAAACAAATGTGTCAATCGATTCATTTTATAAGAGGATGTTTTCACTAAATCGTCATATTCAATAATAAGGGTATGGTCCATAAGGCGGGTATGGCGGTGGATAAGGATAACCATAGCCATATCCTGGAGCAAGAAGCGACCCAGCTAAAAGCCCTCCAGCAAAACCACCTAAAAATGGCGGTCCAAAAAATCCAGGTCTTCCATAGCCAAAACCAGGGCGCCCAAACCCAAACCCAGGTCTTCCAAAACCAAATCCAGGGCGTCCAAATCCAAAAGGTCTTCTCATCTCATCTTGAACAAACGGTGCGTCAAAATAATTCATAAAAAAAGACTCCTTTCACATAAAATCACTGTAACTGACATCAGTGTATTCGAGTGGCCCACTTGTGTTTGGGTGAATGCCTAAAATAAGGAGGAATGTAAAAAATGGGCCTGTATCCGTCTGATTGGGCTAAATGTCCACCTCATGCACATGCTTATAAAGCGCGAACGGATGTAACCGAAGAACATTATCATTTAATAGAAGGTATTTCTCAGCCTGTGAATGGAAGCAGTACCGATAGACATACTCATTATTATCGGGGGATCACGTCATTTGAAAGAGGGCATTTTCATAGATATTATGGCGTCACTGGACCTGCTATCCCAAGAGTGGACGGGACGCACTACCATGAAATTGAGGAAGTCACGTTTTCTGCCTATACCGATTCTGTCCCGATTCCATACGGGGGAGTCGTTTACAGTCCAGATGAAGAAAGGCCAACGCATAAGCACCGTTTAAAAGGAAAGACATATGAAGTGGTCGGGAATGAACCACTTGGCTGGTGACGAGGAGTATATAGGAGAGAAAGAGAAGTTATGCTATACTGTAGGCAGTTTGTAAAAGAGAGTGATGTTATGAAAAAACAACCAGTGATTGTATTAGTAGGTCCGACGGCTGTCGGAAAAACAAAGCTGAGCATTGATATAGCGAAAGCATTTAATGGAGAAATTATCAGCGGGGATTCCATGCAGATCTATAAAGGGATGGATATTGGCACAGCGAAAATCACCCCTGAAGAAATGAATGGCGTTCCGCACCATTTAATCGATATTAAACAACCGGATGAATCGTTTTCTACAGCTGAATTTCAGCAGCTTGTCCGCTTAAAAATCAAAGAGATTGCTGCGAGAGGAAAAACGCCCATGATTGTTGGTGGAACTGGGCTATATATTCAGTCTGTTTTATATGATTACACGTTTACTGATGAGAAAAGTGATCCTGCTTTTAGAGAAGAGATGACGCTGTTTAAGCAGCAGCATGGACCGATCAAGCTGTATGAAAAGCTAAAAGAAGCCGATCCTGACGCTGCAAAAGCGATTCATCCGAATAACGTCCGCCGCGTGATCAGGGCGCTTGAAATCATCCATACAACAGGTCAGAAAATGTCTGATATGCAAAACGGGCATCAAGAAGTTCCTCTGTATGACACTGCCTTCATTGGGCTGAAAATGGACCGAGAGCTTTTGTACGAGCGCATTCATCAAAGAATTGATATGATGTTAGATGAAGGCTTAATTGAAGAAGTGAGCGCACTTTATCAATCTGGTTTGAAAGATTGTCAGTCTGTTCAAGCGATTGGTTATAAAGAGTTGTATGCCTATTTTCAAGGCAACTGCTCACTTGATGAAGCCATCCAGCAATTAAAACAAAATTCCCGAAGATATGCGAAGCGTCAGTTTACGTGGTTCCGTAATAAAATGGATGTCACCTGGTTTGATATGACACCACCTTGCCACTTTTCGGACAAAAAAGAGGAAATTTTCGCATATATAGCAGGAAAGCTTGGACTTAAAGCGAAACTGTAGTTATCAGAATCAAGGAGGACGAAACATGAAACCGATTAATATTCAGGACCAATTTTTGAATCAGATCCGCAAAGACAATACATTTGTCACAGTATTTTTACTGAATGGCTTTCAGCTTCGCGGTCAAGTAAAGGGATTTGACAATTTCACGGTGCTGCTTGAGACAGAAGGGAAGCAGCAGCTTATTTATAAACATGCGATTTCAACATTTGCTCCTCAAAAAAATGTAAATCTTGAATTAGAATAAACACCCGTTTTCACCAATAGCCCCATGCAGCTGCGAATAAACCGGCCGAAACCCGCTACGTTTTTTGTCAGTGCAGAGGGGCTATTTTGTATGCCATGAAACTTTTCTGTCCAAGTTGCGTATAAATCCTTATTGGACATTTAAAAGGTGAGGGGATTTATATGGAAAATGCAGAGCTTGAATTGAGAAGGATTCGAGTGATCCTTCTTTTGATTGGAATCGTTGTCTTATTTGGATCATGCGCCATCTCGAACATCGAAACGAGACAAGAAAGTTGGCATAACCATTCTAGTGAGCATGATGGGAGCCATGTTGATGGTCTTTTACCATCATCTGTTGCGCTAAAAAATAATCACATTGCTGTTGTGAAAGATGATGAAGTACATGTATACCGGTTTGATGAAAAAGAAGGAGAGCTGACGCTCATTACGACAAAGTACATAGATGAATGGGATGAAGATGATGGTGATAGTGAAGACTTTGATGAAGAGTAAGCACGTAAATTTACAAATGAATGTGAAGTCGCTACACTATAAACATGCATCAGACATCTAGACAGAAAAGGATGAGTTCATGACACACAAAATTATAATTAATCATTGGGAACAAACTTGTGAAGATGACTCCTGTTTCGAATATGGAACAAGCGTTTCTGTAAACGGGAAAGAGTTAGTAAGAGAAGCCTCGATCGTCTCTGCGCTTGAAGCGGTGCTCAAAGAATTAGGTGTTGAAGTGGAAATAACAGAAGTGTCAGAAGATTTACAGTGCGATGCCTACAAAAAATAAAACAAAAAGTCTAGTCTACTAAGCGATTTTTTTTCGTGTTATGATAGATTTCGGTTTCAGTTGAATAGGGAGTAGGGCAGTCTATTTTTAGAACCTGCTCTGCTCTATTTATTTGAACGTACGAGTTCGGCTATGAATGTTCGGCCGGGTTGGTTGATTTTTTTCGTTTCGAGTATCTATATGTTGTGTTTTGAAAAAACATAGTATACTATATATAGTGAATAACGAAATGATCAACAATACTAAAAACTAGGTCGTGATGGAATTGATTCAAATCGTATTTGATTCAAAAACAGGAAATGTTCAACGCTTTTTGGACAAGACCCCTTTTACAGACAAACGAAAATTGACTGGAGAAGAGTTTTTGGATACGCCGTTTATTCTCGTCACCTTTACGACAGGATTTGGACAAGTCCCTGGTACCACTCAGTCATTTTTAGAGAAAAATGCGCACCTTTTACTAGGTGTAGCGGTGAGTGGGAACAAAGTGTGGGGAGATAACTTTGCCAAAAGCGCCGATACGATTTCTAAACAATATCAAGTTCCTATTTTGCACACCTTTGAACTAAGCGGAACAAAAAGGGATGTTGAATTGTTTACACAGGAGGTAGAAAGAATTGTCACAAAATCAGGTTCCAAAGTGGATACAATTAAATAACGAGATTATGATTCAAAAAGAAGGAAAGTTTCAGTTCGACAAGGACAAAGAAGCTGTACATAGTTATTTCGTAGATTATATTAATCAAAACACGGTCTTCTTTCATAATCTAGAAGAGAAGATTGATTACTTAATAGAAAACGACTACTATGAGGAAGAATTTTTAAGACAATACAGCATGTCAGATATTAAAGAAGTATTTGAAGCTGCATATGCCAAGAAATTTAGATTCCCATCATTTATGAGTGCGTTTAAGTTTTACAATGACTATGCACTGAAAACAAATGACAAAAAGAAAATCCTTGAACGCTATGAAGACCGCATTTCAGTTGTGGCTCTTTTCTTTGCGGGCGGAGACAAAAAGAAAGCACTTGAGTTTGTGGAACTGATGATCAACCAAGAGTATCAGCCAAGTACACCAACATTCTTAAACGCAGGCCGTAAAAGACGTGGTGAGCTGGTGAGCTGCTTCTTGCTTGAAGTGAATGACTCATTAAACGATATCTCAAGAGCCATTGATATTTCCATGCAGCTGTCTAAATTAGGCGGCGGCGTTAGCTTGAACCTTTCAAAGCTTCGTGCGAAAGGTGAAGCGATCAAAGATGTTGAAAATGCGACCAAAGGTGTCGTAGGCGTCATGAAACTTCTTGATAATGCATTCCGATATGCAGATCAAATGGGACAAAGACAAGGTTCAGGCAGTGCCTACCTGAATATTTTCCACAGAGATATTAATGATTTCTTAGATACGAAAAAAATCTCTGCGGATGAAGATGTTCGTGTGAAAACACTTTCGATCGGTGTCGTCATCCCAGATAAATTTATCGAGCTTGCTAGAGAAGATAAAACAGCTTATACATTCTATCCTCATACAGTTTATAAAACTTATGGACAGCATCTTGATGAGATGGATATGGAAGAAATGTATGACGAGCTTGTAGAAAACCCGAAAGTCAAAAAAGAAAAAGTCAATCCAAGAAAACTTCTTGAAAAATTAGCTGTTCTGCGCTCAGAATCAGGCTATCCATATATCATGTTCCAAGATAATGTGAATAGAGAGCACGCTCTGAACCATATTTCACGTGTGAAATTCTCAAACCTTTGCTCAGAAGTACTTCAAGCTTCAGAAGTCTCTTCTTACACGGACTATGATCAAGATGATGAGATCGGACTTGATATTTCTTGTAACCTTGGTTCTTTAAATATCATGAACGTGATGAAAAACAAATCCATTGAAAAAACAGTCAAGCTTGCAACGGACTCACTCACACTTGTGTCTGAAACAACAGATATCCGCAATGCACCAGCTGTTAGAAAAGCGAACAAAGCGATGAAGTCAATTGGACTTGGTGCGATGAACCTTCATGGGTATTTAGCTCAAAACCAAATCGCTTATGAAAGTGAAGAAGCAAGAGATTTCGCTAATACGTTCTTTATGATGGTGAACTATTACTCCATTAAGCGTTCAAGTGAACTTGCAAAAGAAAAAGGGGAAACATTCCACCGTTATGAGGGCTCTGGTTATGCAACAGGTGAGTACTTCAATAAATACGTAGAAAATGATTTCACTCCAAAAACAGAAAAAGCAGCTGCGCTATTTGAAGGCATGCACATTCCAACAAAAGAAGATTGGGCAGCACTCAAAGATTTTGTAGCGGAAAATGGCATGTACCATAGCTATCGATTATGTATTGCGCCAACAGGTTCTATTTCGTATGTTCAATCGGCAACAGCTTCTGTAATGCCAATTATGGAACGTATCGAAGAAAGAACATACGGAAACAGCAAAACGTATTATCCAATGCCAGGTCTTTCAGCACAAAACTGGTTCTTCTATAAAGAAGCATACGATATGGACATGTTTAAAGTAGTCGATATGATCGCAACCATTCAGCAGCACGTCGATCAAGGAATCAGCTTTACATTATTCCTAAAAGATACGATGACAACGCGTGACTTAAACCGCATCGATCTTTATGCACACCATAAAGGCATTAAGACACTTTATTATGCAAGAACGAAGGATACAGGGCAGGAAGGCTGTCTTTCTTGTGTTGTTTGATTAAAGGAGAGTTTAACGTGACAAAAATTTATGATGCAGCCAACTGGTCAAAACACGAAGACGATTTTACACAAATGTTTTACAACCAAAACGTCAAGCAATTCTGGCTTCCAGAAGAGATTTCCTTAAACGGGGATCTCTTAACATGGAAATATTTAGGTGAAGAAGAGCGAGATACGTACATGAAGGTACTGGCTGGACTGACGTTGCTTGATACAGAACAAGGAAATACAGGAATGCCGATAGTGGCTGAACATGTGGACGGTCATCAACGTAAAGCCGTGTTAAACTTTATGGCCATGATGGAAAATGCCGTGCATGCAAAATCATACTCAAATATCTTCATGACGCTTGCACCGACTGAAACGATTAGTGAAGTATTTGAATGGGTCAAGAAAAATAAATTCTTGCAAAAGAAAGCAGATATGATTGTAGGTCTGTACCGTTCCATTCAAAAGGATGACCCGATTTCCTTATTTAAAGCAATGGTTGCTTCAGTGTATTTAGAAAGCTTCCTATTCTATAGCGGCTTTTACTACCCGCTATATTTCTACGGTCAAGGAAAGCTCATGCAAAGTGGTGAAATCATTAACTTGATTTTGCGCGATGAAGCGATTCACGGTGTGTATGTTGGATTGTTAGCACAAGAAATTTACAACAAACAAACACCTGACGTGCAAAAAGAGCTTTATGATTTCTCTATCGATCTGCTTAATGAGCTTTATGAAAATGAACTTCATTACACTGAGGATATTTATGACCAAGTCAATTTATCGCATGATGTGAAAAAGTTCATTCGTTACAATGCCAATAAAGCGTTAATGAACCTTGGATTTGCCCCTTACTTTGAAGAAGAAGAGATCAACCCAATTGTATTGAACGGACTCAATACAAAAACAAAGTCACATGACTTCTTCTCAATGAAAGGGAACGGCTACAAAAAGGCAACAGTTGAGCCGTTAAAAGATGACGATTTCTTCTTTGGAGATGAATCATAAGTAAAACGCAAAAGTCAAAACGCATCACTCGTTTTGGCTTTTTGCCATTTCTAACAATGTGTTACATACTGGAGGTTACCGAACATGGGAAAAATGGACGAAATGATTTTAGTTGCACCGCGCGCACGCGTGTTCCAAAACGAAACGCTTGCGTTTAATGGTGTGAATAGTGAAGAGAAAACAATCAGCACCATAATGAAAGAAATCGAAGAGCACTTCGAGCAGATGCGAAGAGGCGATGCAGAAGAAAATCCTGACTTCAAACAGCCGATACCTTATGTCGTTATTAAGCGTGAGGACGAAGTGTATGTATATGAAAGACTTCAAGGCGGGGGAGAGACGCGCTTACATCATAAGTTATCTCTTGGCTTTGGCGGTCATATGAATTTCATTGAAGGAAAAAAATTTGCTGAAATTCTAAAAGAAAATACCGATCGTGAACTGGACGAGGAACTTTCGATTCAAGAAGAAGACAAACTTGAGATGAAAACCCTTGGACTCATTAATGATGATGACAACAGTGTCGGCCGTGTGCACATCGGACTGTTATCAGCCCTTGAATTATCACCGGGTGCTCATGTAGAAGTAAAAGAAACAGATCAAATCTCAGGCAAATGGATGAAAGTAACAGATTTGAAAAAGCCTGAGTACTTCGATCGTCTTGAAACATGGTCTCAATTTGTCGTGAACATTTTAGCATAATTGGATAGACAACAAACCGGCTCTAAAGATGACTTGAGCCGGTTTGTTTTTTAGATTATTGAAAAACGAATGCGTCGTGACCGGCCTGCTTTAATCGAGCGACGAGGTCATCTGCATTTTGCTTTGAACGGAAAGCGCCAGCTTGGACTCGGTACATGCCGCTATCCAGTACGACCAGCGCTTCAAATCCTTTGGATCTGAGTGTAGCTGCTAGTTCATCCGCATTGGCTTTGACCTTGAAAGCCCCTGCTTGCACTTTATATAGGTTACTTGCTTTTTTTTTCAATTGAAGGGCTTTTTCTAATCCAGTGGCATGAGCACGAGCGATCCCTTGAAGGAAAGTAGCGTTACGGAGCTTATTTGCATCAGCTACCGTATCAATGAAACCGTTTTCAGTTAAAATGGCAGACATAGAAGTTTCCCGCAGAACGTGGAAGTTCGCCGTTTTCTTGCCGCGGTCGGCAAAATCAACGGAGCGGACAATCTCATCATGAAGGGCATTGCGATACGTGGTGGTTGGTGCTGAAACGCCAGGGTACACATAACTTTCAAAACCTGTGCCTCCGCCAGCATTAATATGAATAGACACGAAATAGTCAGCTCCCCAGCTGTTTGCCGCATTCGTACGCTGGGATAACGTGACGGATTGGTCAATTGAACGACTTAAGCGGACGGAAACCCCATCATATTCACTAATCAACATATCTCTCAGAAAAAGCGCAATTTGCAGTGTGATATTTTTCTCCAAAAGTCCATTAGCAGCAGCTCCAGAATCTGTTCCTCCGTGGCCAGGATCAATAAAAATTTTCACCATCTATTCATCACCTCGTCTTTATTTTATGAGGAAATAGAAAAATTGCCTGTACAAAATGCGGAAATCATCGAGACTCTTTTCTGCACAATTTGGGAAGAAAAGGCGCTATTTTTCTAAGAAAAAACAAATTGTTGGTTTGTCCGCCCGAAATGGATGAATACAATGGAAATAGCACATCATTTCCTGGGAAACCGCACAATCCCCTACAATAACCGGTATCTCGGGTCATTTTGACAGTAAACCGATGCTAGTGCGGGCGATTGTCACGATTACAGCTCCACCCGAATAGATTAAAGAGAGAAGAGCGAGAGGTGAATACGTTGGAGCGAGCTGTCACATATAAAAATAACGGCCAAATCAACATTATACTTAATGGACAGAAGCAAGTATTGGTTGATGCAGATTCAGAGGCAGAATACTTAGAGGCCTTGCAAAAAAATGAGGCCAAACACAGTATCCTACGAGAAATAGAACGAGAAATGAACAGCCTTGTCGGGATGGATGAAATGAAACGAAACATAAAAGAAATTTATGCTTGGATTTTTGTCAATCAAAAAAGACAAGAACAAGGATTAAAGGTAGGAAAGCAAGCGCTTCATATGATGTTTAAAGGAAACCCTGGCACAGGGAAAACAACGGTTGCACGGCTTGTCGGGAAGCTTTTCTTTGAAATGAATGTTCTTTCAAAAGGGCACTTAATTGAGGCGGAACGAGGAGATCTGGTTGGAGAGTACATTGGACATACAGCTCAAAAAACAAGAGATTTGATTAAAAAATCACTAGGCGGCATTTTGTTCATCGATGAAGCCTATTCTCTTGCCCGCGGAGGAGAGAAAGATTTTGGGAAAGAAGCCATTGATACCCTTGTAAAACATATGGAGGATAAGCAGCATGAATTCATCCTCATCTTAGCTGGATACTCCAAGGAAATGGATCATTTTCTTTCTCTAAATCCCGGTCTGCAATCGAGATTTCCGATCAATATCAACTTCCCTGATTATACGGTCGATCAGCTGATGGATATTGCAAAACGAATGATGGCCGATCGGGAATATGTCTTTACCCAAGAGGCAGAATGGAAACTGCGAGACTATTTAATGCACATCAAGAGCACCACGAGTCCTGCCAAATTCAGCAACGGCCGTTTTGTGCGAAACACCATTGAAAAAGCGATTCGAACTCAGGCGATGAGGCTGCTTCTTGTGGATCATTATGATAAAAAAGATTTACTTACGATTAAAAGCCATGATCTGCAAATGAAAGAGGATACGCCTTCTTGAAATGGCGTATCCTTTTTGTAAAGAGACAAGAAATTAAACCTTCCGAATGGTGGTATACGTGTGGTGTGTTTGGTATGATGGTACTACTGAAACTTAAGTACAGAAAGGAAACAACTGACGTTGAATGAACATGAAATGATCGAAAAAGCGATCCTTGTCGGCTGTCAACTGCCGCATATAACGGATGAACGCTTTCAATATTCTATGGAAGAATTAGCTTCCTTAACCAAAACAGCTGGCGGTGAAGCCGTCAGCATCATGACGCAAAAAAGAAATAGACAAGACAGCGCGACTTACATCGGGAAAGGGAAAGTGGAAGAGCTTGAAGTGCTTTGCGACGAGTTAGACTGTGACGTTATTATTTTTAACGACGAGCTTTCGCCTAGCCAGTTAAAAGCTTTGGCGACTGCCTTAGATGTGAAAATCATTGACCGTACGCAATTGATTCTAGACATCTTTGCCAAAAGAGCCCGTACAAGAGAGGGGAAGCTGCAAATAGAGCTTGCCCAGCTTCAGTATGCCTTGCCAAGACTGAGCGGACAAGGGATCAGCCTTTCAAGACAAGGCGGCGGAATTGGCGCAAGAGGTCCAGGTGAAACAAAACTTGAAACAGACAGACGTCATATTCGAAACCGCATACACGAAATTCACGGACAACTGTCTGCAGTCAAAGAACATCGCACGAGATACCGGGAACGACGGAAGAAAAATGGCGTATTCCAAATCGCTATTGTCGGGTACACAAATGCCGGGAAATCAACATTGTTTAACCAGTTAACAGAAGCGGATAGCCATGAAGAAGATTTGCTGTTTGCCACACTTGACCCAATGACGCGTAAAATGACACTTGAATCTGGCTACAGTGTACTGATTTCCGATACAGTTGGTTTTATTCAAGACCTTCCAACCACACTGATTGCAGCATTTCGTTCCACTCTTGAAGAAGTAAAAGAAGCAGACTATTTGCTTCATGTGATCGATTCTTCGAATGAGGATTATGAAGGGCATGAACGAACGGTTCATAAGCTTTTAGAAGAATTAGAAGCTGACCGTATTCCGATGCTGACTGTCTATAACAAAAAAGACCAAATCCGGCCGGATTTTATCCCTTCCTCAAAGCAGCGCCACATTTTAATCAGTGCTAGGCGCGAGGAAGATGTGAAGCGGTTAAAAGCGGATATCATGGCTGAACTGAAAAAAGATTTTTTAAAGCCATATCATGTAAGAATTCCGGCATATGAAGGGAAACTCATATCTGCCTTGAAGTCAGAAACCTTGGTGGAATCACTGGAATTTCAAAAGGAAGCAGAGCTTTATGACATCACTGGATTTAGTGGTGAGGAGCAAACCATATTAGGACAAATCAAGAAGTATATGTTGTAGGAAAGGAATTAAATCACGATGTTTCACACTTTAAAACATGGCACCATTTTAGAAAAAATAGCAGCAGAAGCAGAACAAGACATTTCACAAATACATCAGCAAATTGATCGAAAGAGTGAACAAAATGAGTGGCGGGTTCTTGAAAGCTACCGGAAACATAAAGTCAGTGACTCTCATTTTAACCCGACAACTGGTTATGGCTACGATGATATGGGAAGAGACACGTTAGAAAAGATCTATGCGGATGTATTTGGAGGGGAAAGCGGTCTTGTACGCCCGCAGATCATTTCTGGAACACATGCCATTTCCATCGCCTTATTCGGTGTGCTAAGACCTGGTGATGAATTGATCTACATGACGGGGAAACCTTACGATACCCTAGAAGAGATTGTCGGGATTCGCGGCAAAGAAGGGACAGGCTCATTAAAAGATTTTCAGATCGATTACAAAGCCATTGATTTGCGTCAAGATGGATCTGTCGATTTCGACAAAGTCAAAGAATCTATTTCCCCAAAAACAAAAGTCATCGGGATTCAGCGTTCTAAAGGCTATGCGTCAAGACCATCCTTTACAATAGAAGAAATTGAACAAATGATTTCATTTGTGAAAGACATCAATGAGGACATCATTGTGTTTGTTGACAACTGTTATGGTGAATTTACTGAATTACAAGAGCCGTGTCATGTGGGTGCAGACCTTATGGCAGGTTCTCTCATTAAAAACCCAGGCGGCGGCCTTGCCAAAACTGGCGGCTACATCGTCGGAAAAGAAAAATGGGTAGAAGCTTGCTCTTATCGAATGACATCTCCAGGCATCGGCAGTGAAGCGGGTGCATCGCTGTATGCGCTTCAGGAAATGTATCAAGGATTTTTCTTAGCACCGCATGTTGTTGCACAAAGTTTAAAAGGCGCCGTGTTTACAGCGCGTTTTCTTGAAAAACTCGGGTTCCAAACAAACCCGGCGTGGAATGCGAAAAGAACCGACTTGATTCAATCTGTAGAATTTGGAGACCCTAAAAAAATGATTGCATTTTGTCAGGCGATTCAATATGCATCACCGATTAACAGTCATGTCACACCGCATGCAAGCTATATGCCGGGATACGAGGACGATGTGATTATGGCAGCGGGCACATTTGTCCAAGGAGCCAGCATTGAATTATCAGCTGATGGTCCGATTAGACCGCCTTACACAGCCTATGTTCAGGGCGGTCTCACGTATGCCCATGTGAAAAATGCCATTTGCAGTGCTGTAGATGCCTTACTAGAGCAAGGTTTTATTGAAGTGCCTGCTCGATAAAAAAATCCATGTTAATATTCCTAACATTTCGTTGACACATAATATAACATGACATATAATAAATTTAAGCAAAGAGGAGGAGACAGTTGAGATGAGTGATAACATTCGCCGCTCAATGCCTTTATTCCCAATTGGGATTGTCATGCAGCTAACAGAATTATCTGCAAGACAAATTCGCTATTATGAGGAAAATGGTTTAGTATTTCCAGCTAGAAGTGATGGGAATCGCCGATTGTTTTCTTTCCATGATGTTGATAAATTACTAGAAATCAAAAACCTCATCGAACAAGGTGTAAACATGGCAGGCATCAAAAAACTTTTTGCCAAAGCTGAGGCAGAAAATCCATCGTCTGAAACAAAGACAGAGGAGAAAACCACAGCGAAACACAACTTGACAGATGATGAACTCAGGAAGCTACTGAAGAAGGAACTCATTCAGGCTGGACGTTTCCAACAAGGAACGACCTTTAGGCAGGGGGATATGTCAAGGTTCTTCCGTTAACCAATTAGCAAAAGCATTGCTATACACATTTTACCTTTTGTAGGGGAGGAGTTTTACGAAATGGCAAAGTACACAAGAGAAGATATCGTAAAATTAGTAAATGAGGAAAACGTAAAGTACATCCGTCTGCAATTTACAGACATTCTCGGAACAATTAAAAATGTTGAGATTCCTGTGAGCCAGTTAGAAAAAGCTCTCGATAACAAATGTATGTTTGATGGTTCATCTATTGAAGGGTTTGTACGTATCGAAGAATCAGATATGTACCTATATCCAGATCTAAACACGTTTGTTATTTTCCCTTGGACAGCAGAAAAAGGTAAAGTTGCACGCTTTATTTGTGACATTTATAAGCCAGACGGAACACCATTTGATGGAGACCCTCGTAACAACTTAAAGCGTATCTTAAAGGAAATGGAAGAACTAGGATTTAGTGATTTCAACCTTGGACCTGAGCCAGAATTCTTCTTATTTAAATTAGACGAAAAAGGCGAGCCAACGCTCGAACTAAACGATAAAGGTGGATACTTTGACCTTGCACCAACAGATTTAGGTGAAAACTGCCGCCGTGACATCGTGCTTGAGCTTGAAGAAATGGGCTTTGAAATTGAAGCTTCTCACCACGAAGTAGCACCTGGTCAGCATGAAATTGACTTCAAATATGCAGGCGCTATCCGCTCTTGTGATGACATTCAAACGTTCAAACTCGTTGTGAAAACAATTGCGAGAAAGCACGGACTTCATGCGACATTCATGCCAAAACCATTGTTCGGTGTAAACGGATCTGGTATGCACTGTAACCTATCATTATTCAAAAATGGCAAAAACGCATTCTTTGATGAAAAAGCAGATTTACAATTAAGCGAGACAGCTAGACACTTTATCGCAGGTATCGTGAAGCACGCAACAAGCTTCACAGCGGTCACAAACCCGACGGTGAACTCTTACAAACGTCTTGTTCCTGGCTATGAAGCACCTTGCTACGTAGCATGGAGTGCACAAAACCGCAGCCCATTGATTCGTATTCCAGCATCACGCGGCATTAGCACACGTGTAGAAGTACGCAGTGTAGACCCATCTGCAAACCCATACCTTGCACTAAGTGTATTACTTGCAGCAGGTCTAGACGGAATCAAAAACAAACTAGACGCACCAGCGCCAATCGACAGAAACATCTATGTCATGGACAAAGAAGAGCGCCTTGAAAACGGCATCGCTGACTTACCTGCAACACTTGCAGAAGCACTTGAGCTGCTCAAGTCAAACGAAGTCATGATCAACGCACTAGGCGATCACTTATTCGAGCACTTCATCGAATCAAAAGAAATCGAATGGGATATGTTTAGAACCCAAGTACACCCATGGGAACGCGATCAGTATATGTCTCAGTATTAATCAAGAAAACCCCTTGGAGCCATTGGCTTCAGGGGGTTTTTTGTTTTAATTAGTATATTTTTATGCATATTTCACTTTTAATTAATCGAAAGAGCCACTTCTTATGCAGAAGTGGCTCTATGTTATTTATGACTAAAATAACTCAAGGTACTATGAATAATTAAGGTGATCACAGATGCAATCAGTAAAGATATACTGATTGCACCCAGTCCTAAACCTTCCCACTTTCCTACGAAAAAACTGATTAATAATAAGATCATACTGATGAAGATGAGAATTGATGGTATTCCATACTGTAAAGGTGCATTCTTTCTTTTAAAGATAACAGAAACAACAAGTATAACGATCGTAAGGATAACTGTTAGCAGCCAAAATGATGACATTTATTGACCTTCCTTCTTCTAAAAATATATGAAATTATTTTATTTCCTCATCCATTACTTTCTTATACTTTTCAAATTCAGCATCTTTCATTTCACCGTTCATTTGTAATAAAAAGTTTCCTTTTGAATAGGTGTGAGAGAAGAACATAGATCCAGCATTGCCTAACTCATCATAATAGGATTTCGCCTGCTGTAAATCAGTTTCATTTCCAAATTTAAAAATCCTTCCGCCAGCATTTTCACCTAAGGAAGGAACGAGAATTCTTTTTCCTTCTTCTCTTATATTTCCAAACTCTTTTTGTTTAAGATCAGATGGTTTTTCTGCTTCAAGGCCAGCACTTTTAAAAGCTTCAATAATATTGGCTGTCGTGAGCTGTTTTTCATTTGATGCTGCGCTACTGCAAGCTGTTAGCATCATTAAACAAATAAAAATGAATATAGATAATTTCTTCATATTGGATCCTCCTGATTTTTAGGTGCAAAGGAAATTTTACATGAAGTACCTTCTTTTTACTATCGTTTCGACAAAAATAGACAACGTGAATGACTAAGTAACTAAGGTTCTTCTTTTATTTTGCCTAAATTGTTAAATATACTCAGCAAGATGGTATACTTATGTGCATATTTTACTAGGAGGCATTCATCTTGAAATCATTTTGGGAAATAGACGAGGAAGGTTACTATACGTTAAAAAAGATCAACGAAGCAGAAATAGCTAAAGCTGAAAAGAAACTTGGTGTCACTTTGCCAGATACATATAAAAAGCTCATATTAGAGCAGAATGGTGGTAATACCATTCATAATGCTTTTCCAACCACTCACTCTAATTCATGGGCTGAGGATCATATTCAATTTAACCACCTGCTGGGAATTGCTGCAGGTGAAGGAATTATGGATAGTGCTTATTTGATAAAAGAGTGGGAGCTGCCAGAAGGGCTTGTTTTGATCAACGGGGATGGCCATACTTGGGTAGCGATGGATTATCGAAAGACGAAAGTGAATCCTACAATTCATTATTTTGATGTTGAGATGGAAGAAGACTTTAAATTAGCAGATTCCTTTGATGAATTCATTGAGGGGCTTTATACAGTTGAGTACAGTGTTGACGAGGAAGTAGCAGAGGGTGAATACGAAGAAGAAGAAGAGGAATATATAACTAAAGCAGAACTTGAAGCGATCTTAGAGAAAGAAGCACCTGATCCAGTCGATATTCATCAAATTACTAAATATCCGTTACAAGATTTAGAAGAAGTAGAGTGGTTCTTTAAAAGAATAAAAAGCTATATTGAATCTGTTAAAGATGAAGACGTTCTTTATGAAGTAGCTGCAAGCATTGACACAATCCTTATATTAAGAGTAGATACAATGCCAAGTAACGATATTATAAAAAAGACATTATTTGAAATTGTAGTCATTTTTGAAAAAACTGAAATTCCTCAGATAACTGTAACAGCTGGAAATTTCGCTGTTAATATTGATTCTTTAGATTAAGGCAAAATTAGAGCATGTAGAGTGTACTGTATAGGGTGAATTTTCAAAGAGTGAATGAGAACGGATGTTTAATTATCTGTTTTGTTTTGATTTCATTATAATATAATTTAGATTGACCGCTTCATGAACTTGGCTGAAACTCAGTCAGGTCTTTTTATATCAATTTCAAAACAATATTTTGTGAATTTCTTTTTAAAAAATGAAGGTGGTCAATCTAAAAGAAATAAGTATCAAGTCCTTTCTGGCTACTCTCTCTTTTAACCAACTCTTATAATTGCATACCATTCAATTATTATCAGATTTGCGGGATACCGAAAATTTCTATTATGAGCAGATTCACTTTACATATGTTGTAAAATGCGTGTTAGAATTATACTAGGGATTTGTTTAGAAGGGGGTAAAGGAATGTCAGGATTAATTGCCTCTCAGGAGGTAGGAAACATGTTAAACACTTGGAATCTTGCGATACAAAAAGGGGATTTATCGGCAGCTATAGAAATGCAAGATGACATAGACAGGGCAATTGATTTAATGGAAGAAAATCAAGATATTCTTTTGTACTATCAACTGTTGAGCTTTAGGCTTAAGCTGAAACTTCAGAATATTAGCAGAAATTTAGATAAGCCATTCTTTCAGCGGAATGCTCCAGACGAAAAAGAAGAAAAAACAAATAAACTAATGTCATATTACTTCTACTTTTATAATGGGATCTATCATGACTACTTACAAGATTATGATAAGGCATTAAGTTACTTCAGAATAGCTGAAAAAAAGTTGGCTTATGTTGATGATGAAATAGAAAAAGCTGAATTTCATTATAAAATCGCAGTTCTATTTTATGATTTGAAAATGACCTTTTTATCAAAATATCATGCACAAATTGCGTGTGACACATTTAATGCCCATGAAACATATATCAAAAGACAGATTAACTGTAGGATGCTACATGCGTTAAACTTAATTGATCAATTTGAATATGATAAAGCAAGAGCTCTTTTTAGTGAAGCTGAGAATATGATCGAAAGTATTAATGACAATCATTTAATCATTCATCTATATTACAATATGGGTTTTCTAGAAAGCAAAAAAGAAAATTTAGAAGAAGCATCAGCACTATTTAGGCGTACGTTGAGTTATAAAGAGATCGAAAATCAAGATTTATTGAAGTTGAGATGTTTATATGAACTTTCTAGAATAGAAATCTCCAGTAAAAGTAATGACGCGATTGAATGGATTGATCTAGGCATTTCTTTATCAGAACAAGTCAACCATAACGTTTTTCAAATAAAATTTAAATTGTTAAAAGAACTATTGTATGAAAAAAATCAATCTCAATTGAACAATATAAACAATCTGTGTTTAGAGCTTGAAGAGAAAAGAGTATGGGTTGATTTAGAGGAAATTCTGGTTGATGTGGCGAAATATTTAGAGGGGAGAGGCTTGCTGAAACAATCATTAAATTACTATAAAAGAGCCTTACTCGCAAGCCAGTATGTAGGAAAAGGAGTGAATTAATTGAAGAAGTCGGTTTTTATTACATTTTCACTAGTTGTGGTAGCTCTAGGTACACTTTTCTTTACAAACGGTTTGACTCAACCTCTACATGAAGATGTCCAAACAGTTGCATCAAGAGGTAGCTCTGGAGGTTAATTGGTTAAAAAACGATAAAGTGGATTAAAGCGTCAAGCTCCTTATGGTATAAAAGAATATGCCATAAAGGAGTCTTTTTTATATGAAAATATTAGATGCTCCATTTGCTTTGATGGCAGCGTATAGAGATACTAAAAAACAAATGAATGTATTAAGCTTTTTGAAGAGGAAACTTTTAGTGTCCGTTAGAGGAACGCTGGCTATTACCCAATTTCACTGTATATATTTATGCGAGAACTGTATAAAGCATGGGATTCTGAAAAACCGAAAAAAATTTATGGAGAATTTCAGGATGTTTTTTATGAAGAAAGAGAAGAAAACAATTTGAGATAAAAATAAATATAGTACATACTTTCAATTTTGTTACTTAAATCCTAAATATGGAACTGACTGTAGAATGTTAAGACTGATTGTTTTATAATTTCACGGTAACATAACGTAATTAAAAGTATAAAACGTAAGTGAAAGTATATCGGGGGATTTGTATGATAAAAAAAGAAGTTTTTCAAATAGTTTTGTTTACAGTCCTTTTGGCAATTTTTCTTTATCAAGGTGTACAAAGAGATTTTCCTTTTGAATATCTGATTACCTTAGTTGTGTGCTATGTTGCTGTAATAGTTTATAGAATTATAAAAGTAATGAAATATAAAAAGGAGTAAAGTACCGTTAAGTAGTTTGAGCTATTTTTGTTTGCGGTGTACGCAATCACTATTTGGATCAGACGTTTGAGGTCATGGCTCTTTAGCATGTTGACATTAAGAATTATATAATGAACTAAATTTAACTTCGGAGGTGCTTTTATATGTCTATTCAAGTGGATGATGATGATGTTTTAGAGATGTGTAATATATATGCTCAAGAAACTCATCACAGAGAAGCATTGATTTTAGGAAACAGGAAGGGTCTATTGGAATTAAAAAATGCGATAGATCAGGCTTTAAAAACCGGTAGTGCTGTTGCAAATTTATACCCATCTGATTTTGAAGGGTATGAAACTTGTATTGCTCTAGTGGATGATGAAAAGCAGTTTGAGAAATTAATTACTCCTTATGTAGAGGAATATACACAAGATGATGATGCGATTGATCCAATTGATATTATTAAAGAGTACGATTCCAAAAAAGAAAAACCCTTATAATAGAGTTTTTCTTTTATTATTTAGTGGAGTATAGTTTCACCTTTTTTAGCTTTGTGTTTACTTGGTATTGATGCTCTAAGAGCATGGGGTATATGGATTGGTAGTCTTGTATAATATAGTTCAAATAGAGTTTAATATTTAATAATTGTTCTTCCTAAATGTTGGCCATTTTTAATGGCTTCAATTGTTTCAGGTAACGTATCGAGAGTAATCTCATTGACTAGAGTCGTTTGGGCGATATTCCATTCGTTTGCTATCTCGTTCCAAATGACTTTGCGTTTATTGATTGGTACATTTACAGAATCGATCCCTAGAAGGTTGATCCCTCTTAAAATAAAAGGTAACACAGTTGTTGTTAATTTAATTCCACCTGCATTCCCGCACATGCTCATGCTTCCACCATAAGAAATTTGAGGGATTATGACAGAAGCCACATCTCCTCCTACGGTATCTAAGACGAAGTCATATTTTTGCTTGTTTAATGGTTTTTTGAGCTCTCCTAACTCGTTTGCAAAAATGACATCAGTTGCTCCTAAAGATTTTGCAATGTCAACTTGATGATCTTTACGCACTAAAGCATGAATATTTTTGTACCCAATTTTAGATAATAATTGTATCGCGATGCTACCAACTCCACCAGTTGAACCTGTAACGAGTATATGAGGTTGATTTTTTGTATTCATTCCATTTTCCTGTAAAGCCATGATCGAAAGAGCGGCTGTAAAGCCTGCTGTTCCAAAAGTCATTGCTTCTTTTAAAGTCAAGTTATTTGGCAAAGGAACAATCCAATCCGCAGGTACTCTAGCATATTCTGAAAAACCTCCAGTGTGGCTCATGCCCATAGCGAAACCTGTGACAATCACTTGTTGACCTTCTACGAAACGATGATCTGTTGTATGAACGATCGTTCCACTTAAATCAATTCCGGGAATCATCGGATAGTTACGAATAACACCTCCATTTTTTTGAACAGCCAGCATATCTTTATAATTGATTGAAGAATATGCAACTTTAATTAATACTTCTCCTTCAGATAGATCATTCACACTTACATTTTGAAGATCATAACTAACTTGATCATTTTTTTCTGTCACTAGAATCGCTTTAAATGAATCCACTATTTATCTTCCTCTCTAAAAATATGTTATGACAAAACATTTCTGGTGCAAAAGTATTTCAATTAAAAAACTACCATGATATTATAGGTGAAGTCAATGTGGGGGAGATAAAATGGAATTATCAGAGTGCATAAATTTTTTACTAAGTGTTAGTCAAAATAAAGTGTTTAAGTACTTTAGTAAGCTTTTAGAGGAATATGATTTGACACCCGCTCAATATGGTGTGTTGAACTGTTTGTGGAGAGAGGGCCAGCTATCTCCCAAACAAATTGGAGAACTTGTGTATTTAGAAGCCTCAACAGTTTCTGGAATTTTAGATAAAATGCAAAAAGCGGACTTAATTGAACGCACAATAGATCCAAAAAATCGAAGAAATATTTTAGTAGAGGCGACTCAAAAATCTTTAGCCATTAGAGAAAAAGTTGAAGCAGCAACAATTGAGCTGAACAATACAGCGCTCCAAAACTTGTCAAATGATGATAAGGTTGTGCTAAAGAAAGCATTGTATACAATTATCAATAACTTTCAATGATGGATTTTTATAAACAAATTTCATATCAAATCCATCACTATCACAAGGCTCCTTTACAGGAGTTTTTTTTCGGTATCTTTTCGGTCCTTTGTAAATTCCTGCATGTGATAATACATGTAATATAAGGGAATAAGGGATGGATAAAGTTCTTTTTCCACATGTAGGTCTGAAAATAAATGAATGAGATGGCATTTCAAGCCCAACATAATATTCAAAAAGGAAAGTGTCTTTATGAGTATTAAAAAAAAGATGGTTATAAGCTCTATTATCTTTTTAGGTGCGGGTGTACATGAAGTATCTAGTATCATGGAAGCAGCACCAAACCCAAAAAATTGATCGAAACACAACTTCTCAAAACGTTTAGTCAACACAAAACAGACCTAAAAACTTCGAAAAACCAAATGAGAACAAATGCTCTGTGTTGATATAATAAGAATCAGATTAACCCCTTCATGAACCTGCCTGAAACTCAGTCAGGTCTTTTTTTATAACTGTTGATCAATAATAAGACGATTAAGAAAGACAGCCATTTAAATGACAAAATGGCTGTCTTTCTTAGTTATACAAACTGAATAACGATGGATAAAAGCCCATTTATTTAAGTGGTCTTTTATAAACTTTTATCAAGCGACATTTAAGCGTCTTTGTTAGCAAAAAGAGTAAGAGCTGTTTGAATAAAGGCATCTGTTGCTTTGGATATATCTTTCATATCTAGCACTGCTATATTGATATCTCTGAACGTATCTGGTTTTAATTCACGAAACACAACTTGGTCTGGCAGTGACAAAATATTTTTTTTAGTTGTAATGGTTATTCCGAGCCCTTCTTGTATCATACTTAATCCTGTCTCTATATAATCCGTTTCAAAACGTACTTTAGGAGTGACGTTATACTCTTTAAATAAAGCATGAAGCTGTACCTCATACCCACCTTTTCCGATTAGCATATCTTCACCTTGTAAGTCGGGAATACTTATTGTTTCTTTCTGGTATAAAGGATGGCTTGAGTGCATGAGTACAATCAGTTGATCTTTCATTAAATGAACAGTATCAAACTCTTTATCGGGAGGTATAATAATACCCACATCAATGCATTTAGAACGTAGCCACTCTTTAACTTGGTCAACACTTCCTTCCGAAAGTTTGATTTCAAGACCAGGATATTGATCCTCCATGGCACGTATGATTTTAGGAATAAATCTAGTACAAGCAGTTCTGTATGCTCCAATGTGAATCTTCCCAATCTCTAAGCCCTGTTCAGCTGCAACGATTTCATCTACTTTTTGTAATTCACTCAGGATCTTTCTGAAAATAACCAATACACGCTCTCCAACATCTGTGAAACATAACCCATGTTTCTTGTCTCTTTCAATTAACTTTGTTCCTAATTCTGTTTCAATATTTGCTACAGCACGACTTACCGCTGGTTGTGTCATATGTAGTTCTTCACCGGCTTTTGTAAAACTTCCTGTTTCTGATATTTGGACAATAAGTTCCATTTGTGCTTTGTTCATATCAATTTTGTTATCTCCTATATGATTAATATGCATTTCATTTTTATTAAAGTCTAATGTATCATGAAAAAGAATTAAATTTCAAGAAATGAACTGAAGATAATTAGGATGAGCGATCGCACTCTTTAAAGTGCATTTAGCTTTAGAATACTCCATACTCATCCATCAAGACAATGAGATATCAATAGTATACTTGCAATTAAAATGTTAGCTTGTCTTCATATGGTATATCTAGTTCATTCAGAAAAAGAGGTGCTAACAATGGAGGATAACCCGAAGTTACTGCAGGCGACAAAAATATATAAAGCACTCGGTGAACCAACCCGATTAAAAATTGCACGTTTGCTTGCTAATGAAGCAAATTTATGCTGTTCAGACATTGGAATAAAACTTGAATCGATTGCTGGATCAACTTTATCTCATCACTTAAAACAATTATCTGATTGTGGACTTCTGAGTACTCATAAAAAAGGCACGTATATATATTACAGTCTAGACCGTGAGTTGATTGGAAAGTATGCTCCATATGTGATGGAGTAATTTCTCTTATTTCTATATTTCTATACTTAAGGAAATATAGAAATAAGAGGTATGATTTTTCTTGTCTGGATTATGGCTAAATTACTCGATAGGTATCCTCATCTAAATACGGAGTATACCCATTACTAGTACTTTAGATAAAAAGTTAAAGCAAATCATCTATCGTTATCATAAACGCGTTAAATTCATGGTGTGTCAATTTTATAGAACATTTTTAAACAAATTGTAGAGGTCACTTTTTCTACGTGCAAAAATCAGTTCTTTACAGCTACTTTTTTAAACACTAGGTTCATTTATAAAATTAAATCTATATTTCTAGAAATATAGAAATATAAAACCAAAAGGAGCAAGATGATGAGAAAAAATCTTGGAGCAAAATCTTATGTGTTACCACAACCAGTTTTTATTATTGCAGCGTATGACGAAAATGGAATTCCGAATGCAATGGCTTCTACATGGGGTGGAATTAGTAATGAAAATGAAATTTCAATCTGCATTAGTTCAGAACGAAAGACATTAAAGAACATCATGCTGCGTGGTGCATTTACCGTAAGTATGTCAGATGCATCTTTTCTTGAGGCATGTGACTATCTTGGAAATGAAACCGGAAATGAGGTTCCCGATAAATTTGAAAGAGCTGGATTTCATGCAGTGAAAGCGGATTTTGTCGATGCACCACTGATTCAGGAACTTCCATTTGCATTAGAGTGTAAAGTGAAAAGTTACGATGAAAAAGAATGGCGTATGATTGCTGAAATCGTGAACATCAGTGTTGAAGAGGATATATTAGATCAGAAAGGTAAAGTCAATCTGGATAAATTCAGTCCGCTTGTATTTGATCGGGGGAGTAGAAATTATCATAAAATAGGAGAAAAAGTAGGGAATGCTTTTGAGGATGGACTGAGTCTTAAGAACAAGTAAAAATCAGTTTTAAAAAAGGGGCCTTTCTCTCACGGGGAGGGCCGCCCATATTTTTACCAATTATGTTCGAGAGTTACATTTTCAATTCCACAGCTCTTTAGAGCCTGTAACTGAATTTGAACTTGTTCCTGTCTCCTTTGTAAAAGCCGTATAAAATCGGCTGTTCAAAGCAAAGTATAAGCAGCGTAACGCTTTAAGCTCTTTACAGTTAATTTTTTTTTAAAAACGTTCGGTTTATTTATGAGCTTAAATCTATATTTTTAGAAATATCGAAACAAAAACAAAAGGTGTGAATAGTTTTGTCAAATATGTGGAAAATTTATTTGTTAGCTGCCATTAGTTTTCTTAATGGCACATCAGAATATGTGATTGCAGGAATCTTAGACAAAATTGCTGAGGCCAATCACATTTCAGTTTCATCAGCAGGACAGTTAATCACTGTGTTTTCAGTAGCTTTTGGTGCAGGGACGCCCTTTCTAATTGCTATGTTTGCTCGATTGGATCGAAAAAAACTTCTTGTCTATGCTTTAACCGTTTTCTCTGTCATTAATATTCTTATTGCGATAATAACAGGGTATGAAATGCTAATGGCAGCTAGAATCATTTCTGCCTTAAGTGCTGGTGTTATGCAAGTCACAGTTTTAACCCTTGCAGCAGTTTTAGCGGCACCAGGAAAGCAAGGGGGTGCGATTGCTACAGTTATTATGGGACAAAGTTCTGCTTTGGTTGCAGGTGTACCTATAGGAAGAGTTGTAGCTTCACATTATGATTGGAATGTCATATTCATTGGACTTGGGGTCATAGGATTACTTTTCTCTGTCTTAACGTTGTTCTCTATACCAAAAACAGTTGCTGAAAAACCCGTACCTTTGCGTGAGCAGTTTAAATTTTTTATGAAACCTCGTATCGCAGCATACCTGCTTATTACTTTTTTATGGTTAGGTGCATATTCGGTTGTATTTACGTACATTTCACCATATTTCCTAGATATTTTCGGAATGAGTAACCATGGGGTAACGACAGCACTCTTTATATTTGGAATTGCTAGTGCTATTGGAGCGCAATTAGGAGGTTTTAGTACAGATAAGTGGGGAGCATTTCGTACTTTAACTGGAGGAATGTTGCTCCACGCTATTGCACTATTGCTATTCCCGTTTATTGGTCAATTTGCTTTTCTTTTCTATTTGTTGCTCATTTTCTGGGCGCTTGCAGCTTGGTCTTCCGGCTCGCCAATACAATTTCAGCTAATAAGCCTTGCTCCTGCAGCATCAAGTATTGTGCTTAGTTTACACAGTGCTTTGGGACAACTTGGTATGGCGGGTGGAGCTGGTATCGGTGGTATTGCTGTTAAAAATAGTTTGTTGAATTATCTTCCTTGGATTGGAGCTTTTACCCTTGCTGTGGCTGTCGTGGTTACAGTTGTTGACAACGTTCTATCTAAACGAAAAACAGTCTAAAGAAATTCAGAGCACTCTTTATATAAAATAAATATCTATGATCAAATTGTTTGATTCAACGTCTATATGAAGATGTCCAAACAGTTGTATCAAGAGGTAGCTCTGATAGATAATTGGTTAAAAAACGATAAAGTGGATTAAAGTGTCAGGCTCCTTATGGTATTCTAGTAAAAGAATATGCCATAAAAGGAGTCTTTTTTATATGAAAATATTAGATGCTCCATCTTTACTATCAGCTGTAGAACAGAGATCAAAGGCCTATCATGAGCTTCAAGAAGAAATGAAACTTGTGAAAAAAGCATTAAAAAGTGTGTCGGTCTTAGGTGATGAATTTACTGGAAAAGGTGCAGACAATATCAAATCTTTTTATGAGGATCTTGCGCTGTACACAGACACATATCTTGATTTTATCGATATGCAGAAAGCTTTTTTAGATGGGGTGAAAGGAAAGCTTGATGATGAATCATTAGGCGGGAGTACTTTTATTGATGAGCACTTTTTAGACACTCAATTGAAACAAGGGATTCAGAACAATAAAGATATGGTCAAAGAACAAAAAGAGGCACTTTCCACTATTTTTGACGATATCAGTGATTTAATTGAATTACATACTTTTTCAAGTAAAGAGGTCAATGAACATTTAGACGATGCGAACAAAAAAAGAAAAGAGACCATTGAAGTTTTACATCAAATAGACAATGATTTAAAAACGGAATACGCAAAGTCAGAAGCGGTTGAGAACCACCTCAACACTTTTTATGCAAAGATGATGGCTGCTACTGGAAAAGGAAAGAATGCGCAGCCAATGTATTATGATGCAAAAGCATTTCATGAGACAGACGTGTACAAGAACCATGATCAAATTGATGCTCAAGTAAAAGCCTATTTAAAGGTGAAAAACGAAGAAAAAGAAAAACGAAGAATCAAAGAATTGAAAGAAAAGCTCAATGATCCTTCGTGTCTATCAGAAGCGAAATACTTTGAGATTGTAGACGAGATCGGATATGAGAATCTCACATATGATCAAAAAATGTATTACAGCCAGCTTCTCCAAATCAAAGCTCAGGAAGAGGCCTCGGAGGTATTTATTGATAGTGTCAAAGGTGCTGCAGTTGGTCTATATGATGTGGCAAAAGATACAGTAGTTGGCATCTACGATCTTGTGACAGATCCTGGAGGTGCCGTTGAATCTGTCGTAACGGCTGTTTCTCATCCAATTGAAACGTCGAAAGCGATTGGAAAATCTATTTCTGATTCATTCCAAAAAGAGGTCATTGAAGGTGATGCCTACTCGAGATCACACTGGTTCGCCTATGCGACTGGTTCTCTAGCAGAAATTGTCTTTGGGTCTAAAGGGGCAGGAGCCATCACAAAAACAGGGACAACAGCGGCCAAAACAACAGTGAAGAAAGGCCTTGAACAAGGAGCAAAATCATTAGATAGAGTCTCTATTCCTGGTCTATTGCCATATTCACCAAAGTTTCAAATGGCTGGTGGATCGAAGCTCCCGTACAATGTATTTGATGGAGAAAATCTCAAAAATAAACTCCTCTCCATGGCAAAGCGTCTAGACAACAACTCAGGATACGGTACCTCTCAGACAGGCAGAAGATTACCAGCACCTAAATCACCACCGACCGTTGTCAGTTACGGAGAGCACTATGTGCGATGGAAACGCAAAAAGGTATTAAAACCGAATGTCGTTTATTCAACAAAGCAAGGTTACACCTACACAACAGATCACTATGGCCGCATTGTCAAAGTCGAAGCAAGTGATTTAAAATATGGAGAGATGAAAAGAAACCAATATGCTCAATCCAATTCAGGAAAGCCGGATCGATTACTGGATGATGATGGAGGGCATTTAATTGCATCTATTTTTAAAGGGTCTGGGGATATTGATAACCTACTTCCGATGAATTCCCAGATTAATCGTAGTGGCGGGAAATGGTATAACATGGAGCAGGAATGGTTGGCTGCACTCAAAGAGATTCCACCTAAACATGTAGAGGTAAGTATTGAGCCTATTTATCAAGGTGATTTGCTAAGACCTGATAGTTTTTTTGTGGAATATAAAGTAGGAAAAAGTTATGTTCAAGAATTTATCAAGAATCAACCTGGAGGTTAAAGATAATGGAATCAATAGAACACTATTATAAAAAGATAGCAGAATCAATTAATGAATTAATACCATATGATTGGGATAAAGTTTGGATGTATGCAGAAATCCTTGATGATTCGGCTGGAATTACATTTTGTTTCAACGAGACTAATAGTGAAGAGTATGTTTATGGACATGAAATTCCACTTAAATATAATGTAAGTAAGTCAACATACATTCATTTATTATACGAACTAAGTAAAACTTTTGAAGAATTGAAAAAAGCATATATACAAAATGATTTAGGTGCTTGGACAACAGCTACCCTACAATTAGATAAAACAGGGAAATTCTCGATTGATTATGGCTATGAAGATATTTTATCTATAGGGCTTTATGGTATCCAGAGAAGAGCCGTATGGGAGTATAAAACGTTCGGGTTTTTACCAGAAGACGAGAAAGATAAAGAAGCTGTGCTAAATTATTTGAAAAATAAAGAAGAAAATAGCAAATAGCAAATGACCCTCCAAATGAATGAAGGAGGGTTTTTGTAATATTTGTTTCATAAGAATTTCCCATTTTACCTATTTAAACTGATAAACCGTCACTTCACACTCACCAAGGACCTCTTCTATCATCTCTCGAACAACCGTCCAATCGCCACCTGCCAAGCCGCAGCCGATCCCATAAGGAATGGCGATAGAATGAAGGAGGTTCTCTTCATTTGGATTTGTCACTGTCTGTTTTAGATGTTCAAAGCAGCTGCGTAATGCGTCGTCATCTGTTTGTTTTGTTTTTCTTCCGTATCCAACTTGAGCGAATAAGTTGGCAATGGTTTTTCCGTCGTTTGTTGTGATGAGCTGGACGGAGCTTAATAAGTCATCTCCTTGTTCTGCACATAAACGTTTATAGTCTTTATACACATTTGGGTATTTGCTTTTGATTTGCTTTGCTAACCCTGCTCCCATGACACCCTTACAATTCACTTGGTGACAGATGATGTCTTCTTCTGCGTCTAAGATATTGCCTTCTACCGTTTTGATCATTTCAAGTCATCCCTTTTCAATAAAATGCAAACTTATGTTCTATTATACCAGTTTTGATGACATTATGTTTAAAAAAATGGATACGTTCATACGATCAAATTGGCAAAAACAGTCCATGACATCTAAAATAGTGAAAGATAAAGAAAAAGTAGTAAGGAGAGTCTTATGGATAAAATAGAAACAAATCGGTTAATTCTTAGACCATTTCGTGATGAAGATGCACCCGGAATGCTTGCATACTTGTCTCAACCAAGAGTGAATTGTTTTCTGGATGATCAAATCTCTACATTAGAAGAAGCGGTAGCTAAGGTGCAAAAAAGAAAAGCAGATCACTCTTATATGGCGGTTTGTTTAAAAGAAAGTCAGTTGATTATCGGTGAACTGTTTTATCTAAAAGATGAGCCGGATACGTATTCGATTGGCTGGAATTTTCATGCGTCATATGAAGGGAATGGATATGCCCGTGAAAGTGCAGAAGCTCTCTTGTCGTATCTATTTGTCAATCAAGGAGCAAGGCGCTTATATGCATATGTAGAGGATGACAATGATCGATCTCAAACATTATGCGAACGTTTAGGTATGAGGAAAGAAGGCTTCTTTCTTGAGTTTGTTTCATTTACTACAAATGAGGATGGCACACCTAAATATGAAAATACCTATCAATATGCTTTGCTGAAAAAAGAATGGGAGCAGTTTCATTCTAAATAGTGCTTTGTTTCTTGGTATCCGGATGACAATGAAGTGACAAAAATGTGAGATGATCCCTTTATTTTGTTCGCTCGATCGATGTCACGGTCTTCTTTTTTCATTTATCCTTTTCCTAAACGAAGCAAAAGGAATGAAATGAGATGCAGGAGTTTAATGAACGGGTATTTCGGTCGATTAATCAACTTAGTATGAATCACGATGTCTTAAATCCAGTTCTTATTGGATTGGCTGAATATTCAGTGATGTTCATTGCGATCATGTTTTTGATCATGTGGTTTCAAAATCGGAGCAGAAGAAACAGATGCATGATGATATCTGCTGGGTTGACCTTTATCTTGGCAGAGATGCTAGGGAAAGTCGCTGGGCTCTTTTATTCCAATCAGCAGCCCTTTGCAGAATTGAATCAAGTCAACCTTTTAATCGAAAAGGAAGTGAACAACTCTTTTCCGAGTGATCACACCATTTTTATTTTTTCCATTTGTATGGTCTTTTGGCTTTTCCACAAGCGTCATATTTATTGGCTTTTCATTGCCTGCGCTGTAGGATTTTCAAGGATTTGGGTAGGTGTTCATTATCCATTTGATGTGTTGGCAGGTGCTGTGATCGCCTGTTTAACGGCGGTAACGGTTGTTTATTTGCCGCTATTCCAAAAGGGCGTTAATGTACTTCTGTCGTGCTTTGAATGGGTGGAGCAGAAATGGGCCGGAGAGAGAACCAAATAAAATGTAAGTCTCACGAAAAAACACCCCAATCTGTTATGAAATCAGATCGGGGTGTTTATTATTTTCGCCAAAATGTGGAACAATCTGCTTTGTCTTCAATGTTAAATTCAATGATTTTTTTAAGTAGAGGATAGTCAATCGGTAAGCTTTCCTTCATCCGAAACATCTTTTTTCCATGGTCATAACCAGCTTGTACAATATCTGGTGAAAAGTGTTCAATTCCTTTACCTTCTGGTGCGACAGAAATGTGATGTTTTGCGACGCTAAATCCGATAATAAATGTGCCATGATCTGTGAACATGGGCTGATTCCAAGCAATTTTTGGCTCTAATTGAGGGAATGTGTCTGAAATCCATTGTAAGATGTCTTGCGTGCGCTGTTTCAGCTCTGGATTACCGATATTGCTTACATATTCTTCAAAAACCTGCATTGTTTTCATCCTCCATATTCATCAAGCCTCAGACGGGATTCGAACCCGCACTCCTTTCGTAAGCATAGGCTAGGGGGCAACACGCTTCCCTACGGAATTTCACCGACAGGAGTTTCACCTGTCTCAGCTCATTTGCTTTTCGGTGCTTCTGAAACCCTTGCCTTGCGACCCGCTAGCTACAATTGTTTTACGGCGCTCTTCCCTTCTAGAGCTACTGAGGCACGGAAGTTCTTGTTCATATTATATAGAGAAACTTGAAAAATGAAAAGCTATGCTCATCATCTAATCCAATCGCACAAAATAGTCAAAGGCACATATGATAAAAGACCATATAGTTATGTATACAGCATGGAATTGGGCTGATTGAAAGTGACAAACCTGTTGATGAGTAAACTAAAAGAGATAAACAATCAAACAAAATTAGAAGGCTTTACTCACAAACGTTCGATGAGTTCTCCCTTTTTGCTCACCATGGAAGATGGGGAACCTTTTTACTCATGGGTGTTTTTTGAAAGAAGTGTGTTTAAGACTTGCTATTTTTCTTTGAGCTCTATCAATGAAAAGCAGAATTGTGTGCTGTTGGAACTTCTTGTACCGTGCTGCAATAGATCAACATGCTGTCAAAAAGTTTTGTATCGATCCAGTTCGAAAATTCTTGTAGATCTTTCTTTTTTATGTGGAATGATTGAAGTAGAGCTTCCTGTATATGATGCGCTTATTTTAAAGAATATAGAATCTCACCACATCTTTCTTTGTTTTTCCACAACGCCCAGTTCGGTGGAAGTATGGCGGAATGGAACAAAATTTCTCAATACGGCAACTGTTGTGTTGCATCATCAAGATCATCAGGATGTACCAGTCGCAATTAGGATTCAAACTGGTACATTTTGTTATGATCTTCTTGTCCAAAAAGGAGAAAGTCGTGCGATTACTGTGAAAGATGTGAAATTTATCTTGAAATCTCCATCAACTGAAAGTGTGCAAGCACGATTAGACATGCAAATCAACATGGTGCAAAGAAGAAAAATAAAGCTTTGAAGCTGTGATAATCGCACAATCTTCAAAGGTCAATGGATCATAGTCTATCAAGACTAGGTTGAAGGAGGGTTAAAATGGCTATTTTAGGCGGATGTAGTAATGAACAAGCGGGCTTTGTAAATGATGCAGTATGCTTCACACTTGATTTAGCAGCAGCAGCTGATGCAGTTGTCGTCTGGACAGATGGAACACCTTATGTCATAAACGGAACCATCATGGTGGAAAACAATGGGATTGTGGCTGTAGCACCTACCGTGGCTTTAGAGGTAAACGGTACAGCTGTTCCTGATTTCACGGTACCGCCAGGAGAGAGTCGATCCATTACGCTCAGTGATCTGAACTCGATTGGGATTTTAGCTACTGGTGGAACCTCGACTGGAAGTATTGTCGTTTCGTTTTCTCTCAATTATCAGTATTAGTGTGTGTGTCTTGAAGATTCCACAGTTTGAAAGTAGTGTGAGACATGTGCGCCCAACTTAATATGTGTGGAGGAATAACCGGTCCAACGGGAGCCACGGGTTCAACGGGAGTAACTGGCCCGACTGGAGCCACGGGTTCAACGGGAGTAACTGGCCCGACTGGAGCCACGGGTTCAACGGGAGTAACTGGCCCAACGGGAGCCACGGGTTCAACGGGAGTAACTGGCCCAACGGGAGCCACGGGTTCAACGGGAATAACTGGTCCAACAGGAATAACCGGCTCAACGGGAGTAACCGGTCCAACCGGCCCGACTGGAGCCACGGGTTCAACGGGAATAACTGGTCCAACAGGAATAACCGGCTCAACGGGAGTAACTGGCCCAACCGGAGCCACGGGTTCAACGGGAGTAACTGGCCCAACGGGAGTCACGGGTTCAACAGGAGTAACTGGCCCAACTGGTGCAACGGGCTCAACAGGAGTAACTGGTCCAACGGGAGCCACGGGTCCAACAGGAATAACCGGCTCAACGGGAGCCACGGGTCCAACAGGAATAACCGGCTCAACGGGAGTAACCGGTCCAACCGGCCCGACTGGAGCCACGGGTTCAACGGGAGTAACTGGCCCAACGGGAGCCACGGGTTCAACGGGAATAACTGGTCCAACGGGAGCCACGGGCCCAACGGGAGTAACTGGCCCAACGGGAGCCACAGGTGACACAGGTCCAACCGGTACTAGTTTAACAACTAACTCGATGTACGCATCCAATACGTCGGGAAGTACGGTGCTGGTTGTTTTGGGCGGAACGGCAGTGACGCTGCCTAATAACCAAAGTTTAGATGGATTTACCGTAAGTGGTGGTAATACGGTGTTTACTGTACCTGTTTCAGGACGATATTTCATCACGTATCAAGTAAATACAAACGCTGCACTTCTGGCAGGAACAAGAGTAATTAACAACGGAACCCCCATAGCAGGGTCTATTTTAACACCTGCTTTATCTACATCTACCTACAATGTATCTCTCATTACAACACTTGCAGCAGGGAATCAAATTTCTCTTCAAATATTCGGTTTAGTCGCAACCGTAGTATTACTTGGCGGGGGATCTGTTGGAGCGGCATTAACCATTATCAGATTGGAATAAATCCAAAAAGCCCAATAAGGGCTTTTTTTTCAATTCAACCGTGCCTTTAATAGAAAAAAGACGGAATTTTTAGTGTATACATCATTGACTAGGAGAAAGAAACGCAATAACAAAGGAATCGGTTATTGAAGATTCAAGTGATTCATATTAAAATGATGTCAAATGGACGAATTAGCAATTGCTAATAGAAGTTCCATATTTAGTGAAATCATGTGGTGTAGCTGAAGGTGATTGGGGGTGTAGAATGAGCAAAGTTCCTGTGGCGGAATTGGCATCACTATTAAATGACTGGAACATGGAAATCAAAAAAGATCATGCAGATGAGGCAGAACGGCTATTTGCTAAAGCGAAACAGGCAGTAGAGGAAATTGATGATGCTGACATCCTCATGTATTATTCTCTTCTAGAGAAAAGGCATCATATTCTGATGTACAATTTAAGAGGGCAAAAAGGCAATGTTTCAACGAAAAGTATAGAAGGCCATTATGGGAAAAAAGATGATGATTTGTCTAATCGCCTTGCTTATTATTTTGATTTTTATGAGGGTGTGTATGAACAGCATCAGGGGAATTATGAGGTTGCATTACAGATGTATCAAAGTGCGGAAAAGCTCTTAGATAAAATTCCGAGTGAAATTGAACGCGCTGATTTCGATTTTAAGGTCGCGTGGCTTTACTATCGCCTGAGTCATATTATGCTTTCATTAAGTTATATTCGCAGGGCTCTACACGTCTATAAACGTCACAAGCAATATGAAAGAAGAACTGCACTTTCATATTCTCTTATTGCAGCCAACCTTACAGAGATTGGCAGGTACGAAGAAGCGCTTGAGAATTATCGTTTGGCGGAAGAGGTGTTGACGAGCGAACAGGATGATTTTATGCTGGCTCAGCACCATCATAATGTGGCCATTTTATATTCATTTTGGAATAAACCGAAAGAATCCATCAGCCATCTTGAAAAAGCATTGTCTCATCAAGAGTATTATGATTCAGATTTCTTTTTCCATTCTACGTATCTGATCAGCCGGGAACTCTGTGTGATTGGTGAAAAGCAGCGCGCAAGCCAGTATATAGAGGCTGCATATGCACGAATAAAAGATGCTTCTCATGAAGTGTTTCAGCTCAAAATAGGCATCGTACATGATCTTTACTTAACGAATGTGCCACAAAGATTTCAGCAAATTAATGAGAAATTAAGAAAGTTAGAAGAAAAGAATGAATATCATGAAGTGAAAGAGCTTTCTCACTTTGCTGCAAAGTATTGTGAAAAGCAAGCACTTTATGAGCAGTCTGTTTTTTACTTGAATAAAAGTTTAGAAGCGGATTTACATATGAAAAGAATGGGGTTGATATAAGATGAAAACAGGATTAAAAGTATTATTCGTTGTGGGTTTAGCGGTCGCTGCGGCTGTTTTAACTGAAAATGTAGCGGGTTCTTTCGAAGTAGCAGAAAAAATCATTGGTGGTTAATCACCCAATCATATCTCGCCCTTGTTGATGATCATCAGCAAGGGTTTTTTATATGGGTGAAAATAGGCTCTTCTTATTAAACGCTGCAAGAACGTTTAATAAGAAGAATTCGCAACAAAGGGGGTGTGCAAATTTGTTACCTGCTCCATTATTCTAAATAAACATAGGGCAGAGCAACAAGTTAAAAAGGTCACCTTTCTTTGCTTAATTTAATTTTTTGCAGGACTTTTCATTCAAATTTCATCAAATTGGTCTATAGTACATAGAAATTGTTACAAAAGAGGGAACACCGCTCCATTTGTCACGCATATGATGAGATGAAGTGTAAGTTGAAGGCAGGTGATTGTATGGATCCACGGGTGTATGGAGGCTTTCATGGCGGCGGTTTTAGCGGCGGAGCAGTGGGACCTCATATTGGCTTTGGCGGGTATTATGTGAGCCCTGGCGTGTTCTCGGGCTTAGGAGGTTACCCTGGATATGGAGGGTTCGGGACGTTTTCTGGATATTCTCCATATGGCTCCACATTCATTATGGGGCGTCCTCCTGGTTTTTATGTAAGAAGTTATTAATGTTTCATCACAGTGATTGAAATAGCCATCTAAGATTGGCTATTTCAATTGGTGAAAGTGCTTAAATGTAGCTGTGATCACAATAACCCCTAGGATGCAAATAGGCAGCCAAATGATGATAAACGGATCGTAAGCATCTGTATACGCAGCTAAAGCAGCACCTAGGCAGTAAAAGACAATAGAACCGATTCGCAGCAAGCTCACATGCTGAATAGGGGCTTTTCTTTTTTCCCGATTTGATAAGCGTTGCGCCAAATCTTCAAATAAGTTAGCAAGTGTACTCGTTAAAACTGTTGTAGAAATGCCAGCGACATTTAATTTGCGTGCGGCCGCCGTTTGCATGCCCATCGCCATACTTAAAAGGATAATCAGCATAAAATAAGCACCTTGCGTATAAGGAAAAATGGTCATAAGAGCAAATAGAAGCAAGATGATGACTTCTATGATAAAGATGCGTGTAACGGCTTTTGGCCAAAATGTTTTTTCTTGTTTTCCACCTATGACAACAGCTAGTAAAACACCTAGAACAAATCCGCTAAGTGCCGTGATGGAATGAAGAGCGGTTAACTGCAATGAACTGCCTGCTGCAATGCCAAGCAGTACAATATTTCCCGTCATATTTGCTGTAAACACATGCCCAAGGCTTAAATAGCCAATAACATCCACTATTCCTGCGGTAAGACATAAGAACATCAGTGCAATGTTTCGTATTGAGTGTGCGGTCAAAATAGTCATCCCTTTCTTCCTCTCTAATGAATAAGTGTAACGCTTAATGACCGCGTGTGTCCATTTTATGAGCTGGTAATATGTCCTGCAGCTGATATAAAACTTGTCGAAAAGAATCATCATTCACATGGTGCCTCATTTGACGGAATGGATCGCCTTTTTCCTTTAGACGTTTCATAACAGCCGGCATCGTAAATAAAGAAGGATGACATTCTTCGCTATTTAATTCTTCCCATTCAATCGGTGTTGCAACAAGTCCAAGCTCGTTTCCTCTCGGGGAATACGGGGCGATGATTGTTTTTCCAGCATCATGTTGAAGGTAGTCTAAATATAAACGGTTGCCGCGGTTTTTCTTTAGACGCTCTAGCGTAAACAGCTCGGGTGCTTGTTCGCATAAAAATTGGCAGATGAACGCAGTGAATTGTCTAGTTTGTTCATATGTGAAGGCATTTTTCTTCAATGGGATATAAACTTGCAGCCCTTTCCCACCACTTGTTTTAATAAATGCGGTGAGAAAGAGTCCATCTAAAATGGCCTTGATTCGTTTGGCTGCTTCTATTGCTAGGTGAAACTCTTTAACAGAAGGCGGATCTAAATCAAATACAATTTCTACAGGCCGATCTGTATCTCTCGTTTCAAAAGGAATATGAAATTCCATCGCCAGCTGGTTACCAAGCCAAAGCAACGTGTCAGGATCATTACAGATTGTGTAAGAAATATCGTTCGCTTGATCTGTCTCAACAAAATCAGGCGCATAATCGGGCGTTGCCTTTTGATAAAAAGATTCTCCACCAGTGCCATGAGGAAAGCGTATTAACGTAAGACGTCTTTCACGTAAAAAGGGTAATAAAAAGGGAGCGGCTTGCCTCAAATAAAGTAAGTAATCTGCCTTTGTGATATGAAGGGCAGGTACAACCGGTTTCTCTGGGTGGGTGACGTCAATCATAGCTGGGAGCGGATAAAGTTGTTTGAGCATGTGTTGAAAGGTACACGTTGCTGGATCTGCATCGAATAAAAACGAAAAGAACCGGGGCTCTCGTAAGGCTGATCCATCAAAAGAAATACAGGCGATCTTTGCGACAATGGATGGTGGGATTTCATAATGTGATGCTCCAGTCATTTGACCTTTGGTTAGAAATAAGGTGCGCAGGGTTTGTTCTTCTTCTTTAGAAAAACCATGCTTAAATTGGACAACCTCTAAGAGATTCGTTTCTTGATAAAGACATCCTTGAAAATAGCCATTGTCTTTATCAAAACGAGTCACGATGACAGATACATACCGCCAATTTTTGATTTTGAGCCATTCTTTCGAGCGGGTATGTTCCTGCCATTTACTCATCTTCTTTTTAGCAACTAATCCTTCCGCTAAATAGGTCAGCATGATTTTTTTCATGTCATCAGGGCTGGTATCGGTTTGGATGATTTGAAGAAGAGAGGGGTGATTCAGCTGAACGGAGGGAGGAAGATTTGCAGCTTGGAACACCTCATGCAGCTCAGCTTTTCTTTCAATCAGCGGTAAATCAACGAGGGATTTCCCTTTGCATCTCAATAGATCAAATGCAATCAAATGACATGGAAACCGCTTAGCCTGGCGTTGAATGGTTTCTGTGTTTTTCAGGCGGCTTCTTTGCTGAACCTTTGTAAAGTCGCTTTCTTGTTCACTCAGTAAAAAGACCAATTCTCCATCTAGGGTCAGCGGTAAAAAAGGTGCAAGCTGCTTTGTTAGTTGCTGGCACTGATCAATGACTTCAGGAAATTGTTTGTTTAATCGTTTTCCCGCTCTGCTCTCTAAATGGATGGCGTCTTTTTCCCATATAAGAATGGCCCTAAAGCCGTCATATTTTAATTCATACAGCCAGTCTGCTCCAGCAGGAATATCATGTGCAGACGTTAAACGCATCGGTTTCATTGTGTTTTTCACTTCCTTACATCATGTGTTCTTATGGTGGGATGAAATTTTCATAAACATACATAACTCTGATGAAAACATTACATAGTAAGAAGAAAAGAACGGAGGCGTTACGATGCATACAGTATGGAAGGGCGGCATTAGCTTCGGACTGGTCAATATTCCAGTCAAGCTGTTTACCGCTACAGAAAACAAAGATATTAAATTAAGACAGCTTCATAAAGAATGCCATACGCCGATTAACTACAAAAAGGTTTGTGCTAACTGCGGCGAGGAGGTAGCGCCAGAGCAAATTGTAAAAGCGTACGAGTATGCCAAAAATAAATTCATTGAATTGGATGAGGAAGAACTCGAAAGGCTGAGAAAAGAAAATGAAGAAAAAGCCGTCGAAATTATTGATTTTGTGAAGATAGAAGAAATCGACCCCATCTATTATGAAAGAAGTTATTTTCTATCTCCAGATACCGGCGGAGCAAAGGCTTATTCATTATTAAGAAAAGCGTTGCAAGAATCAGGGAAAATCGGTGTAGCCAAGATCATGATTCGCTCAAAGGAGCAATTAGCGATTGTTAGGTGCTACGAACATATTTTACTAATGGAAACCATTCATTTCCCTGACGAAATTAGACAAGTATCAGATGTCCCGAATATCCCGCAAGAGGAAAACATCGTGAAGAAAGAATTAGATACGGCACTCCTTTTAATTGAGCAGCTGACCACCACATTCGATCCAGCCGCTTATCGCGATGAATACAGAGAGCAGCTGATGAATGTCATTGGAGACAAAATCTCTGGAGAACATACCGTTCAGCCAGAAACGACAGGTAAAAAAGAGGCTTCATCCAATGTCACCGATTTAATGGCCGCTTTGCAGGCTTCTATCGATCGATCAAAACCGGCAAAAACGAAAAAAGCAGCACCTAAGAAAAGAAAAGCACCCGCTAAAAAAGAAAAGAATGCATAAAGAAAAGACCGCTCGCCAAAGGGCGGTCTTATTTTGGCTTCACCACATCCTGAATCGTCCCGTCTGTTCGGTGGATGACAACTGCTGTTCCTTTTTTAGATGAAATCTCTTTCGCGCGGTCGATGGCTTCCTGTTTCGTTTCTTTTACCTCACTTGCACGCTTCGCTTTTTCAGTTTGAACCGCCCAGCCTTCATCATGTTTCACGACATGCTGCGCATGATCCATGAGCTCAGGTCGTGCAGAGCTGCTTTTCTTAGAAGGAGTCACAGAACCATGAGAGTGAAAGTCCTCCATTTCTTTTTCCGTCGCATTCTTTTTCCACTCTTTCGCTTGATTGATCGCAATTGGAATCGCTCTACCTTCTTCATAGCCTTCCTGCACCATTTTGTTGGCAATCTCAAGTGCTTTTTTTCGAATGACTTTGTCTAGTGATTGGAATGAAGCTGGATAATCTTCCATTGTCCAAGGCATATTGAACGCTCCTTTCTTTTATTTGAACACCTTCCCCCATATGCAATGGATCAAACATTTAACCATCTCAATCCAATGGCTTGGTTGAAATACATCGTTTTGCTGAGGAAGAATGTTTTCAATTCCTGCACAATAGAAGATAGTAAAGGAGTGATTGAAATGATGATGAAAGGCTTGTATGAAGCACATTTACCTGTGAGTGATTTGAAGGCATCCATTTCTTTTTTTGAAAAATTGGAATTAACACTTGCTCATGAAAATGAACGAGTGGCCTTTTTATGGATTGAGAAAGGAAAGAGCTGGCTCGGCCTTTGGAAGGTTGATATGTCCACTGTTCCATATCATCCAGCGACGCGACATGTGGCCTTCCAAATAGAAACATCCAACATTGAGCAGATCAAAGAATGGCTGATAGAAAAAGGGATCAGCATTCATCCGATGTTTGGTTATTCGGAAGAGCAGCAGCCTTTAGTTCTTGATAATCCGCCACAATTTCATGCCGCGATTTACTTTCTTGACCCAGATGGCAATTTGCTTGAATGCATAGCACCGCTTGAAATTGATGCAGGAGAACATCATGAGATGATGACATTTGAAGATTGGGAAAGAAAGAAACATCCGTTTATTGATTGACAAATGCATTCATTGTAACTATATTGATTACAACGGTGGTGAAGGAATGTGAAACAAATTAGCAGCAGGTATACCATTGCTGTTCATATCTTGTCATTTATTGCGGGTGTTTCAAAAGAGTGCACAGGGGATTTTATTGCAGAAAGTGTCAATTCAAATCCAGTCATTATCAGAAAAATGATGGCTATGCTCAAAAAGGCGGATCTCATTGAGATTCGCCGAGGAGTTGGCGGTGCTTCCTTAAAAAGGCCGGCAGAGGACATTACTCTACTAGATGTGTACCGGGCTGTGGATGTAAGCGCAGATGAAGAGTTATTTAACTTTCATCAACCAGTCATTGCATGTCCAATTGGTCAAGCCATGGATACGAGACTGCGGCAAGAACTTAAAGAAGCACAGTCCGCACTTGAGCATCATCTTAAACAAGTGACAATTAAGCAATTATTAATCGAGGCGGAGTAGAAAAAGCTCATACATAGAGCTTTTTTTACCCCTTTGTTGTAACCATTTTGATTATAACGAATGATCTGATGCAAGAAACCAGCTGCTTCATACATGAAACATCACCGTTGAACGAAAAATGAGGAGGTCAAATCAATGACATTATTAGTGACAGGTGCAACAGGACAACTTGGATCGCTCGTCGTCAAACATTTGCTCGCAAAAGTACCAGCTGAACAATTGGCGGTCAGTGTTCGAGATCCGCAAAAAGCAGTCCATCTAAAGGAAGCTGGGGTGGATGTGCGCAAGGGAGACTTCACACAGCCGGATACACTTCAATCAGCGTTTCAAGGGATTGATCGCCTTTTGATCATTTCGTCTGGGGATGGAGACCGCGTGAAGCAGCATATCAATGCCATCCAAGCAGCGAAAGCAGCGAATGTGTCATTTATTGCTTATACAAGTGTTGTCAATGCAAGAGAAAGTCAGCTTAACCTAGCACATGACCATGCAAAAACAGAAGAAGCAATTTTGGCCTCTGGCATACCTCATGTTTTTCTAAGAAACAATTGGTATGTGGAAAATGAAAAAGATACGATTCTGGCATCAGTGAACGGAGCGCCGTTTATCAGCCCAATTGGTGAAGGTAAAGTCGGCTGGGCAACAAGAAATGACTATGCAGAAGCAGCAGCAAATGCGTTAACACTGCCGGCACATGATCAGGAAATCTATGAATTGTCAGGACCGCTTCGCACACACACTGAACTTGCACAAATGGTCAGCAAAGTGAGCGGGAAAGAAATCAAAGTAGAGCACATGGATGTAGATACATTTGGAGAATTTTTAGCGTCAAATGGTGTACCGAAAGAAGCTGTTCCATTTGTCAAAGCGATGCAAAGCGGAATTCGCGATGGGGCATTAGCAGTCGAAAGCCATGATTTCGAAACCTTATTAGGTAGATCCTTAACACCTATCAAAGAAAAAATTCGTGAAATGATTTCAAAATAAATCTTCTCAATCGCCCTTAAAGGGCGATTTTTTTCATGGAGACTACATGTTTATATAAAAAATGATACATTGAAAGGGCTATTAATTATGTTGAAGAGACATTTAATGACGCATGACGTAACCTATACCCGTAAGAGTTAACAATCTTTTAACATTGAAAATAGTTAAATAGTATCTATTTTTTTACATGATAATGTTGAACTCTAATTTTATTTATTGTAATATTAGATAATAATAGGAGGAGGTGGTAATTATGGGAAAAATTAATAGTAAATATTCTAAAATCCTAGCCGCTTTTGGGATGGTCTTTTTATCTGTTTTAGTGATGTTTGGAACTATTGGGTCACCAGTGAAGTATAATCAAAACGAATTTAGTAATTCTAATATCCAGAATTTAGAAAAATCATCATTAGAAGTGAACCTTGCCAAAATCATTAATAAACATAGTAAAAAGACTACTTGGAACCAGGCTCAAAAAAAGGCATCCAAAATTGTCAACATGGTGATGACGGGGTCTGACGTTGCTACGGCAATATCTACAGTGTTAGGTCTCTTTTCATTTGGAACCATAACGGCTATCGCTTGGGCAGCAAGGATGTCATTAAAGTGGTATATCAAACGAAAAGGTAAAAAAGCAGCTGTTACATGGTAAGTAATGAAGAGTAGTTATGATTCTCATAACTACTTCTTCTTTACTAATTACGTATAAGGGGAGCCGTGTGGTGAAAGGAATTGTAGAGGGCGTCAAATCATTCGTATCTGTATTATTTGAACCAGTAGCTTTATTTAATAAAATAATTGAAAGACCCAAGAATTTTTATCCGTTCATTTTAATTATGCTAATCGGAATATTTTTAGTGCTATCCACTTCACAATTTTTAATACAGGAAATTTCTCACCTGTTTGAACTAGAAGACAAGTTGTCTAATTCAGCTATCATTATTGGTATTTTCACTTTTATTATAAGTGGAGGATTACTTATAGAGTGGCTGATTCAATCAATTGTCATCTATTTTATGGTATCACTGTTTTCTACTGAAACCCGGGAATTAAGAGCGGTATCCAGTATTATCGGTTATAGTTGGGTTCCTATAGCCATTAAGGTGTTTTCTTTCTCGTTATTAGTTATGTTTTCTGGAGAATTGTACGAGATTAAAGGATTTTCTGGTATATTAAAAGATACCGATAATTCTCTTTTAAGCAGCTTTTTAAAAAATATAGATTTTTTTGTCATTTGGCAGTACATAATCATGTATTTAGGTGTGAAAATTTTGTTAAGGGGTTCTAGTAAGTGGATGTCCATAATGATTATCGCTTTCACCTTCTTACTAAACACAATTTTAAAAATAATTCCAGAGATTTTCACTTCATTTATGTAATTGTTTTAACCCTATAATCAGTTAGTAGGATGTGATGAAATGTTACGAAAAGCCTCACTTTCTTATTTTATTGCAAGCATTATTACAATAATAGTCATTTTGATTGAAGTTGGTATCCGTTCAGCAGTTGTTTCTCCATTTGTTCTACTTGATTCGAACAAAAATAACAATCCAAAAGTGTTAATCTCCCATTCCCTTTATCAAGGTGATTTTTTATTAACCTATCAAGAAGATCCCTTCAAAGATCGATCAGAAGCAGCCTTTCAATTGGGGGGAAAGCAAATACATTTCACGGAGATTCCATCTAGGGATGGAATTAGCACAATTGAAACTGAAAAATTAATAAAAGATAAGGCAACAGTTTTTCTAAGAAGAGGTTTTGAACCTATTCATGATGATAAAATCAAGATGGAACAGGTATCGCAAAATCCTTTTTTCTCTAAATACAATCTAATGAATTTAACAGAAACTACTAAGGTCAAAACAGGTTTTAAGCATAATACCATATATATTATATTAATTACGTTAATGGGAATTCTTTTTCCAGCTATGTTATTTTTATTTTTTAATCTTCATGAATCTATGAAAAACCTATTCACATTATTTATTCCCTTTGTTTTAGCCATTTTTCTTCCCTTGGGATTAAATTATTATTTCTTAATGGGATATGTGCTATCAATAACAGGCTCTTATGTATTAAGCATTATTCTCTCTATACTTGTACCTAGTTTCCTGTCAATTTTATTGACAGCTTATTCATTTGAGTATACTACAAAAGATACGCCTGAAGATTTAGAAGAAAATGAAGGCGCGTCAGGAAATTCGTTCTTAATGAATGTTAGGGAGCAAGTTGTTTTGTTTGGTGCTGTCACCTTATCTTTGTTATATTTCGGATCATATTTATTACTTCCTTTGTCATTTCAAGCGAAGATCATGGATAACCTTTTTCTATTTTGTGGCTGGTACTTCGCCCTAATCATATTATTTATTTTTGGTTACTCAATCATTCAAAAAATAATAAACAAATATGAACTTTTAAATACGGAAGCATTCATGAATATTCGCAAGGATATTGAGAATAAGACAAACCAAAAGGTAAATATTTGGGTCAAAAAAGACTCTAAACAGGATGTGAATGCCTGGATATATTCTTTTAAACTTCCATTTAAAAGAAGAGTCGATGTGTATGTGACAGAAGGGTTGTTAGATAAGTTTGAAAAAGATGAAATTCGCGCCATCTTATACCATGAAATGGGGCATGCGAAGTTAAAACATGCGCATTATACCATGTTTCTAACTTTGATCGTAACATTATTTATGGGCATCAGTATGTATTATGCCAGACAGGTGATGCTTGCTAACGGATGGTGGCAATATGTTCTTATTTTCCCAGTAGGAGTAATTCTCATGATCTTTATTACGGAATGGTTGCCAAAGAAAATCAGCCGGTTATTTGAGATTCAGGCTGATAACTTTGCTGTTTCCCATCTTGAGAATAAAACACTGTATCTCAATACTTTGATTAAATTAAGCAGTCTTATTGAAGAAGAAGATGGAGATTATGGAAGAAAGTCTGAATGGCGTGAAAGTCACCCCTCTTTTGAAAAACGAATTGAGAACATAAAGAAAACCAATTGAGTCAACAAGGTGATTATATGAAGATTAAACTGTACCATTCCAATTATAATTGGCTAAAACTATTTATAAAGAGAAATTTCCGGGTGTTGAAGCTAGCTTTATTAGTTGTTTTTATTAGCTTTTTCGGTACTGTATTATTCTTATCGATTAACAATGATATGAACGTGACTACCATTCCCCTTTTGGAGGAAGGGATTAGTGATAGTGAGAATGATGTTTTTGCTGTTTGCTTCTCAATTTTTTCGCATAATTTCATTATCTTGCTGCCAGCGTTAATTGGGGTTTTTTCACTCGGTTTTTTATCAATAATATATGTTTCCTTACAAGGATATTTACTTGGAGTATCCATCTATAGCATCTCTCAAACAATGTCAATTTCAACTGTAATTAAATTCACAATATTTCATGGGATTTTTGAGATGATTGCTATAGCTCTAGTCACTGCATTTGCTATAAAACCTGCTGAAATAGCGATTGAATCCATTCGTGGAAATCGGAAATTTATACAGAAGCAGGACTTAATAGATATGGTTGTCCTACTTACTATGTATATTATTTTTTTATTCGCAGCGTCATTGATTGAAGGATTAATACTCCTAAATATATGAAGTTAGTTTTAAATATCATTTTGATGTTTAGAGGTAGATGGATATGAGAGAAATTTATTTGATTAACAAATATAAATTTAGAAGTATCTTAAACAGGTTTTTGTATAACCATAAAAATGGGGGAATGCATAGTGTTTATCTCCCATTTCTTGTAGGAAGTATCATCATCACTGTTACTTTGACTATTGTTAATTTTTTTACTTCTTATACAGTTGAATTTATGCTTGAGAATTTAGAACCATTAACTAGAAAAGAGCAAAGTGAATGGGCCTATAGACTATTTTCATTAATAATATTGTTCATTCTGACTAGCAATGTTTATTCTAATGTGTACCGTATGCTAGATCTTAAAGACTTTAAGTTACTATCTTCTATTGTTCCATCTGTTAATAAAATAATACTCAGTAAGTTAATTGGGCGTGAATTATTTAAACGTTTACTACTCTTCGTAATATTCGTGCTCTTTTTCATTCATATAGCCACAAAGCTGAACCTTAGTTTAGCAACTGGGATGTTTTTATTTCTTTTTATAACTCCTATAATATTAATTGTAGCAACGTTAAAAATCTATATAGTGATGAAAATAATTTCTGCTAAAGTAAGTAAAAGAATTGGATTGAATTATAGCCTGTTTCTTTTATTCACAAGAATAATAATAATTATACTCTTTTTTTCTGTTCTTTTTCCTTTTGTTGAATATATACCTAGTAGCTTGGTGAGGGAAAAATACTTATTAATTTACAACCATTATATTATCCAGTCTTTACTAGTATTCTTTAACCCATTTCATTTTATAAGTGATAAATGGACAATTCTCTCTATCTCCCTTTTTATAGGGATTTGTATTTGTTTGTTAATGGGTAAATCTTTAAAACATTTAGAAGTCTATACATATATTGTTTTTTTTCAGCGGAATAATTCCAATGTCTCTGGAACAGAGATAAGAAACAGCTTATTTAACTTGTATTTGTCCAGATTGCCTATGGTTCTAAAATATCTTAAATTTATTTCATTTTTAACAAGGAAAATTGTTGAAAAAGATTATAAACATTTTCAAAGAATCCAGATGTATAGATTTAATCAAACATTTTTATTAATTACCTTTCAATACATATTGATATTTATACCTTATTATCTTTTAGCCTCCAAAAATATTTCTTTTATAGAGGGAAATCATTTATCGATCTTTGCTATTCTCCACCTTTCAGGAGCCGTCATGGTAATCCATAGACTCTTTAATAGATTTTCGCCCGACTTTGAAGGAAAAAGTTTCGTTTACCTTTTACTTACTCCTGTGAGAGTAGAAGAAATTTGCTTAGCGAAGGTGCTTAGTTTGTTAGGAGTTGCACTGCCTTTTTCAATTATTGTTAGTTCAGCAACCTGTTTAGTATTTCACGTCAATTTCTTATTAATTCTTCCTTTAAATCTATTAACTACGGTTGTTACAATACTGATTGCTCTAGTCTCCAGTATTACCTTCCCGAATTATGAAAGAGAAACCTATCTGGATTTGCCTAGTACAAGGTCCAGTATCATGAGTAAATTTTTGTCGAGTTTATTTATTATCATTGGGAGTTTAATCATCATGCTCTCCAAAAATTCTTTGTTAACCGTAATATTATTTTCATGCATGGCATTTATGATTAGCTCAATACTCTTCCACTTATGCTGTAAAAAATTAACTAATTCAGAATTTAAAAACTTCGCATCTTTAAGTGAATTTAGTGAGTAAGGATGATTATATGTTAAATGTAGTGAATATTTCAAAGTCATATGACAATATACCTGCGATTAAAAAAATAAGTTTCCACATAAGTTCCGGTGAAATTTTAGGCTTATTGGGTTCAAATGGTGCGGGTAAAACGACAACTTTATCTATATTATCAGGATTAATGAAACCTGACAGCGGATTTGTAAGTTTATATGAAGTTGAGGATCCCAATGAATATAAGTCTCAGATTGGCTGTGTATTTGATGATTTAAGTCCCTATGATTATTTAACAGGTAGGGAATACGTAACCTTCATGGGTGAATTAAGAGGAGTTCCTTCTAATCAAATTGATCTTTTTATTTCCGAACTGTCCCAACTACTCTTTCTTGAAAGAAAAATTGATTTCTTAATCAAAACCTATTCAAAAGGTATGCGTCAAAAAATTATATTAATGGGTGCCTTAGTTCATAATCCGGTTCTTTTAATTATGGATGAACCATTTACAGGATTAGATCCAGAAAGCATAAAGGCGATTAAAGATTATTTAAAAGCCTTTACTAATAAAGGAAACTCCATCATCTTCAGTACTCATATACTTGAAGTAGCAGAAAAGTTATGTGACAGACTAGTAATAATTGAAAAAGGAAATTGTATTGCCACCGGTAGCTTGGAGGAAATAAGATTACAAGACAGTCAAATGAATGAAAATACTCATAGTTTAGAAGAAGTTTTTCATATGTTGACACATTCTTATAGTAATTTTAAAGAGTGATTGGTTTGAGAAATCACATAATAACATTGAATACAACACTAGTAAACGTAGTAAGTACCTTAGATACATTCTTCATAAATAGTAATATAATCCTTTGGGAGCCTTTTTTCATTAACATCTATAATTAATACCAAAAAATAAACATCCAAACGCCCTTTTCATAGGGTGTTTTTTTCATTTAGTCACACAAGCATGATGTCCAAATTTTAGACAAATCCGTTCGTTGAAATTTCAGAAATTTGGGATTAAAATGAAATGAAAGTCTATTATTTAGTCGTCAGATGACCAGATATAAATCAAGGTGCAGTAAAAGAAAGGAAGTTCGCCGATGAGAGTCAGTTTATTTGTCACCTGTATCATTGACACGATGCAGCCACATGTAGGAAAGGCGACTGTTGAGGTATTAGAGCGGCTTGGTGTTGAAGTGGAATTCCCTGAAGAACAAGTGTGCTGCGGGCAGCCCGCCTTTAACAGCGGCTATACAAAAGAAACAATCAAAGCGGCCAAAAATATGATGAAAGCCTTTGAATCAGCTGAATATGTCGTCACACCATCAGGTTCTTGTAAGGCCATGTTTTTAGAATATCCGCACCTTTTTAAAGAAGACCGAGCGTGGTTCGCCCGTGCTCAGGCACTTGCTGCGAAAACATATGAATTAACGGAATTTATTGTTGATATATTACATGTAACAGATGTAGGAGCGAGTTTGAAAGGAAAAGCCACCTATCATACCTCCTGCCATATGACGAGACTGCTTAGAATTAAGGAAGCGCCTTTCACACTGTTATCAAATGTCAAAGATTTGGTGATGGAACCATTGCCTCGCGCTGAAAATTGCTGCGGATTTGGAGGAACTTTTTCAATCAAAATGACACCCATTTCTGAGCAGATGGTCGATGAAAAAGTACAAAGCATAGAGGAGACAGGCGCTGAATATATCATCGGTGCTGACTGTGGATGTCTGCTGAATATCGGGGGAAGGCTGAATCGTCTTCATAAGCCAGTTAAAGTGATGCATATCGCAGAAGTGTTGAATAGCCGCTGAAGCTAAGAGGGGGAACGGCACATGAGTATGAAAATTGGAAAGAAGGCTTTTAAAGAGCGGATCGGCGAAGGATTAGAAGACGATGTGATGAGAAGAGCTGTTTCCTCTGCACAGGAGCGTCTGTATAAAAGACGGATGACTGCAAGTGAAGAGCTTGGAAACTGGGAAAAGTGGCGTGAACTTGGAGAGGACATCAGGCAGCATACACTTGCCCACCTTGATGACTACTTATATCAATTAAGTGAGAGCGTGAGTAGACGTGGAGGTCATGTGTTTTTTGCAAAAACAAAGGAAGAGGCATCGGCGTACATTCAAGATGTCGCACAAAAAAAAGCAGCAAAAAAGATCGTGAAATCAAAATCAATGGTCACAGAAGAAATTGAAATGAATCAAGCGCTAGAAGAGATTGGCTGCGAGGTAGTTGAAAGCGATCTTGGAGAATATATTCTTCAAGTTGATGACCATGAACCACCTTCACATATCGTGGCACCAGCCCTTCATATGACGAAAGAACAAATACGGGAAGTTTTTCACGAAAAGCTTGGATATGATATGTCAGAGACTCCTGAAGAAATGACCAAATTTGTAAGAGCTTTGTTACGAGAAAAATTTCTTGAAGCAGACATTGGTGTGACGGGCTGTAACTTTGCTGTGGCTGACACAGGATCGATTTGTCTTGTGACGAATGAAGGGAATGCGGATCTTGTCACGTCCATTCCAAAGACACATATCGCAGTCATGGGGATGGAGCGGCTTGTACCAACGATGGAGGAGCTCGATGTCCTTGTCGGTCTATTGTGCCGAAGCGCAGTAGGTCAAAAGTTAACAAGCTATATCTCTGTCGTGGGGCCAAAAGGAGAAGAAGAAGTTGATGGGCCAGAAGAGTTCCATTTGGTCATTGTGGATAACGGACGGTCAAACATATTAGGGACAGAATTTCAGCCAGTTTTGCAATGTATTCGGTGTGCAGCCTGTATCAATGTGTGCCCCGTTTATCGGCATGTTGGCGGTCATTCGTACGGATCAATTTACCCGGGTCCGATTGGTGCTGTTCTTTCGCCGCTACTTGGAGGATATGACGACTACCAAGAGCTTCCTTTCGCCTCAAGTTTGTGCGCAGCCTGTACAGATGCTTGTCCAGTGAAAATTCCACTTCACGAATTATTAATCAAACATCGACAAGTCATCGTTGAAAAAGAGGGGAGAGCGCCTAAAGTGGAAATGATGGCAATGAAAATGTTCGGAATGGGCGTATCCACTCCTAGAATGTATCGATTTGGCACAAAAGCAGCCCCTGTGCTCTTGAAACGTATGGCTTCAAACGGACAGATTTCAAAAGGTGCGGGTCCTTTAAAGAATTGGACAGAAATTCGTGACCTCCCAGCGCCAAGCAAAGAAAGGTTTCGGGATTGGTTTAAAAAGAAACAAAAGGAGGAGCGGCAATGAAAGGAACCATTTCTCATCGGGATTCATTTTTAGCACATATCCAGCAACAATTAGGCAAAAGCTCCTCCAAGCCTGCATCTATTCGGCGTCCGGTTTGGAAGCATCGAGTCAATTGGGAAACAAATGAAGGTCTGTCGAAAGAAGAATTGGTAGAGCAATTGAAGGTGCAATGTCAGCAAATTCATACGAGAGTGGTAGAAACAACACCAAAAGAAGCACCCTCAACGTTACGATTATTGATGAAAGAGTATGGAGAAGGTCCTGTGATGACTTCGAGCGATAGACGTTTTGCACAATATGAATGTCATCCTATGTTTCAAGCCTTGCAGAAAGAAGGAATCTCAGTCACTAGCTGGAATGCAGATACATCAAGAGAAGAAAATATAAGGCAGGCAGAACAAGCGAAATATGCAGTGGTATTCAGCGATTACACACTTGCAGAATCCGGAACCGTTGTTCTTTCCTCCCATCAAGGTCAAGGGAGAGCACTTCATTTTTTACCGATGATGTATATCGTATGTATTGAAAAAAGCACAATTGTCCCGCGGATGATTCATGCTGTTTCAGCTCTTCATCGCCTAGTAGAAGAAGGAGAGCAGACGAAAGGCGCCATTCATTTTATATCAGGTCCAAGTAATTCTGCCGATATTGAAATGAATTTAGTGGTTGGTGTTCATGGGCCGGTGCGGGCTGTTTATGTATTAATAGATGATGAATAAGGGCTTTCGTGAAGAAAGCTTCAGCGTATAGGCAAACCCTCGCATTCGGTGTCAGTCCTGTGCTTCGGTGCTCACGATGTTAAATTCGCTCCGCGCCGATGCTCGTCCTTCCTAGGGCTGCAAAGGTTTTCTATCACGCTGAAAAGAAGACAAAGGGCTAAAATAAAGTTCATTTTAGCCCTTTGTCAACAATCTGGGGCTTTCGTGAACAAAGCCTTTTTTATGTAAACATTCTTAAAATTCATCTTGCCTCTAGGCGAATAGTCATAGTAAGATGACGTCATACAAGATGAGAAGCTCATCTACTGCTGATGTAAAGGAAGCTGCTAATGGAAATGAAGACAAATGCTCCAAAGAAGTCGATTGCGGTGCCGCTTGTGATCTCAATCATTGCGATTTCGTTTTCGGCCATTATTGTGAAGTGGTCAAGTGCGCCTGCTGCTATTTTAAGTATGTATCGAATGATATTTGCGGCGGTTTTGATGCTTCCCTTTATTCTGCCGCGTCAAAAAGAGTTTGTCTCGTTAAGGCGGAGAGACTGGTTTTTCTTATGTATGTCAGGTTTCTTTTTAGGGCTCCATTTTGTTTTGTGGTTCGGCTCATTGAAGCTCACCACAGTGGCGAGCTCTACAATCATCATTGCACTTCAGCCGATGGTGTCATTATTAGGCGGATTTCTCATTTTTCGTGAACGAACAACGAAGTCAGCCATTTTCACAATGTGTGCGGCGATTGTTGGTGCGCTCATGATCGGATGGGGGGATATCGGACATAGCCAAGACGCCATTATAGGAGACATTTTATCCTTTTTCAGTGTAATCGCTGTTGTTTGTTATTTATTAATCGGTCAACAAGCTGTGAGAAAGATATCTCATTGGATTTATAGTTTTTGTGTATTTGGTTTTGCCGGCCTTTTTTTAATTTTATTTAACCTTATACAGCAAACGCCTTTTGTGGGCTATTCGGGTAAAGAATGGGGGATTTTTTTACTGCTCGCCATTATCCCTACCATGTCCCATGTCATTAACAACTGGCTGTTAACCTATGTGAATGCGACAACTATTTCAATGAGTATTCTAGGCGAACCTGTTGGGGCAACGATACTCGCTGTTTTACTGCTTGGAGAGAAAGTCACGCTGATGCAAATGTTCGGTGGTCTTCTTGTCCTTTTAGGTGTCTTTTTCTTTTTGATGCAGCAGCGACAAGGAATCGTGATGAAAACAAAAAAATCCGGTTAACTCCCGGATTTTTTTACTCTTTTAAATGATTTTTTTCAATTACTTTGTTTAATCTAGCCTCGACTTTCTTCAATTCCACTTGTTTTCTTCGTATCATTCGAATCGCGATGACAACGATGGTCACGATCAATGCAATAAATAGAAGAGAAAATACTTGAATACGATATCCCCAATGTTGAATGCAGTATTCGCTTCATTAGGCATGTGTAACCCTCCTTATATCTATATATTGCCATAAAAAATAAAAGATTGAGATTTATCCATAATTTATCTATAATAGGTAAAATATCACTCATTAAAGGAGAACCATTATGAGAACTTTAGTCCTTTTACGAGGTCTCCCAGGTGCAGGTAAATCAACTTGGATCAAAGAACAAGGCTTAGAACCATATACATTATCAGCGGATCAGATCCGTCTGTTAACCCAGCCTCCGCAGTTATCAGTCAATGGGAAGCCGGAAATTTCAAGCAAACATGATCATAAAGTCTGGTCTTTATTATTTGAACTCCTCACAGCCCGAATGGAACGAGGAGACTTTACTGTCATTGATGCAACACATGTCACAAGTAAGTCCATTTCGCAGTATAAATCATTAGCTACTTCATATCGCTATAGAGTGTATGTTGTCGATTTTACGCAAGTGCCTCTTGAAACATCCCTGCTGCAAAATCGCGGTCGAGAGCCGCACAAAGTAGTGAAGGAATCTGTGTTATATCAAATGAATGAACGGTTAAAGACAGAGAAGGTGCCTTCATGGGTAACCGTTTTGATGCCTGAGGAATATCCAGCTATTATGACTTATCAGCCCAGATCTTTTGATCAGTATGAGGCCATTCATGTCTTCGGTGATATTCACGGCTGTTACACAGCTCTAAATACTTATTTGCAAGGAGACTTGAAAGAAAACGAGCTTTATATCTTTGCAGGTGATTTGCTTGATAGAGGAATAGAAAACAAGGAAGTGTTAGAATGGATGCTGGCACATAGAGAATGCCGCAATGTGATCGTCATTGAAGGAAATCATGATCAGCATCTTTACAAATATGCACATGAAGAAAAAGTGAGAAGTAATATGTTTAACCGTCATACTGCGCCTGAAATTGCGGAAGCAGGTTTTGACCTAAAAGAATTAAGGAAGTTTGTCAGAACATTTCATCAGCTCACCTATTTTACGTATCATGGTCAGACATTTCTTGTCACCCATGGTGGGCTTGCTCATTTGCCAGAAGAGCTTCTGCATGTCTCAACGCAGCAGCTTATTCACGGAGTAGGTGAATATTCAGATGACATTGACCACTTATTTGTGCAAAACACTTCTGGATTAGATATCATTCAAATTCATGGTCATCGCAATTTATATAGACTGCCTATCCAAGCGGCGGATAGATCTTATAATCTCGAAGGTCAGGTTGAATTTGGCGGACAGCTGCGTGTGTTAAAAATCACAGCAGGCGGGATTGAGACACATGAAATTGACAATCCTGTCTACAGAGCTTCTGAAAACAAGCAACCGGTCTTTGTTCAGCCCAATGTGACGCTGGATGATTTTTTAGCCCATTTAGATCAGCATGAATATGTACAGGAATTAAAGCTGCCACACGATATTTCATCTTTTAATTTCACCAAAAAAGCATTTAGTGAAAGACAATGGGATGAAATAAATGTCAAAGCAAGAGGGTTGTTTATCAATATGACTTCAAAGCAGATTGTGTCTAGAAGTTATAATAAGTTCTTTAATATTGATGAACGTCCTGAAACCAGAATGCAGCATTTAGTGAATCATCTTCAATTTCCTGTGACGGTCTTTGATAAAGCAAATGGATACTTAGGCACGGTTGGGTTTAACGACATAAAAGATGAGCTGGTGTTTACGTCCAAATCGTATACGTCACATGTGAAGCAAAATCAGCATGCTGCTTGGGTCGAAGAGCTATTTTATGCGACCTTTGACGATGTGCAGGTCGATTACATCAAATCATACGTACGCGACAACCATGTATCCCTTGTATTTGAAGTCATTTTGCCAGGGAAAGATCCGCATATTATCACATATGATCATGATCAACTCATTTTACTTGATATCGTGAAGCGTCAGCTGAGCTATGAAAAAGAACCATTTGCTGAAGTGAAAAGGCTCAGTGAACAGCTTGGCATGCGGTGCAAACAGCAAGTGGCAGTGTTTCATGATTGGACCTCTTTCTATAAATGGTATCAATCTGTATCACATGATGACACAATCAAAGAAGAAGGCTATGTCATTGAGGATAATAGCGGCTTTATGACCAAGTTAAAGCTTCCTTATTATCAATTTTGGAAGCAAATGCGATCCATTAAACAGCGTGTTGCAGATAAGCGCTCCACCCAAAAATATATGCAGGCTTTGCAAACAGCAGAGCGAGCAAGATTTTATACATGGCTACTCGAGCAAGATCCAGTAAACGTGAGAAACAGCTCAATCATTGAGCTGCGTTCACAATTTGAGCAAACGGAAGCGGGCCATTTGAATAATGACGGAATAAATGCATAGTCTAACAAAGAGTCTTTTCTAGAGAAAAGGCTTTTTTTCATGAAATCGAAAGGTGGAAGCTGAAATGCCAGATCATATTGAAGTCATACTTCGAACCATATTTGCTTTTGCTATTTTATTCGGCGGTGCCCGTCTTCTTGGAAAGCAAACCATTGCACAAATGAATATTTTTGATTTCATTGCGGCGATCAGTCTAGGTTCAATTGCGGCGAACTTGGCGTTTAATACTACGCTTCCGCTTCATCACACAACCATTTCTTTTGTGACACTTGTGATCATTATTTATGTGATTTCTTTACTTGCTTTAAGAAGCCGGAAGGTGAGAGGTTTTATGGCCGGTAAACCAACGCTTGTGATTCAAAATGGCAAAATCCTTGAAGAGAATATGAAAGGAATGAGGTATACACTTGATTATTTAAATCAACAGCTCAGAGAAAAGAATGTGTTTGACATTAGTGAAGTTGAATTTGCAATGATTGAAACAGATGGGCATATGTCGGTGAAAAAATACCCTTCATTTGATTATGTCACGCGAAAAGATCTTAACCTATGGATGCAGGCAGAGCGTTACATGCCCATTGAAGTCATTATGGACGGAAAGCTCATTTTGAAAAACCTTCATGAAAACCAATTAACGGAGCAGTGGATATATGAAGAAATTCAAAAAAGGCAGCTGTCTTTAAAAGACATTGTTTATGCGGTTCGTTCAAGTAATGGCAGTTTATATATTGATACATATGACGATCACATCCATTCTCCAATTGACCAAGAATGAACATATAGTTCAGTCGACACCCGCGCGTCACAGAACTGCCAATATTTATAAGTCGTTTGGATGTCATCTATCTAGGTATCATTTCTCAATTATTATTATTTTCAGAAAATGTAGTGACGGAGAAAAATAAGTATGTTTAAGTATAAATAGAAGAATTTAAAATATTAATATAATATACACCAAGCGGAATGAATATTCATTCCTGATAAAACGAAAGGAGAGGATGAAATGCCCGCAGCAACTACTGATAAACAGGAGCAGATTATGAAGGCTTCTCTGGACTTATTTATTGAACGGGGTTTTGACGGTACAACGATGCCGATGATTTCGAAAAGAGCCAATGTTGGAGCAGGAACCATTTATCGTTATTTTGATAGTAAAGAGGCTCTTGTGAACATTTTATACCAGCGAAGCCTGACTGCATTTATCGACAAGGTGAATACAAACAGTCCAGACCCTAAAGCAAGCATTAGGGCTTATTTCAAACATGTCTTTTATTGCTTAGTGCTCTTTACAAAAGAGAATCCAAGTGGTCTGTACTTCTTAGAAATTGACAAACGCTCACACTATTTAGATGAGAAAAGTAAAGAGAAGATGCAGCAGCTATTAAATGAGCTATTTCATATTTTTGAAGAAGGCAAAAAGGATGGAATTCATCCAAATCTTTCAGGGAGAACGATTTTATCCATTGTATTTGGAGCGTTCGTTCAGCTTCATAAACAGATTCTAGCAGAGGAAATTGAACCAACGATTGAATTTTTAGAAGATATTGAGCAATGCTTATGGCGTGCCATTAGCGTTGCATCATAAAGAAATAAAGGGAGTGGGCACATGCAACAAACATCAATCATTCCAAAACCAAAAACATACGGACCTTTAAAAAATATTCCTCATATCAAAAAAGGAGAGCTTTCTCAAACCTTTTGGCGGCTGGCAGATGAATTAGGGCCGATCTTTCAGTTTGAATTTTCAAAAGCAACAAGTATTTTTGTTTCCAGCCATGAACTTGCTAAAGAAGTATTTGATGAGAGGCGTTTTGATAAATTCATTGGAAGCAGTCTCAATAAAGTGAGAACATTTTCAGGGGATGGGTTATTCACAAGTTGGACAGAAGAGCCGAATTGGAGAAAGGCTCATCACATCTTGATGCCGGCGTTTAGCCAGCAGGCCATGAAGGGCTATCATGAGATGATGCTCGATATTGCCACACAGCTTGTACAAAAATGGCAAAGAACGGGCCGTGATGAAGAAATTGAAGTAGCAGAAGATATGACAAAGCTCACTTTAGATACGATCGGGCTATGCGGCTTTGATTTTCGATTTAACAGCTTTTATAAAGAAAATCAACATCCATTTATTGAAAGCATGCTGAATGGTTTAAATGAAGCGATGGATCAAGCAAGCAGATTGCCGGTCGCAGATAAATTAATGATCAAAAGAAGAAAAGAATTTGAACAAGATGTTGATTTTATGAAGCAATTAGTAGATGACATTATTCAAGAACGGAAAAAACAAGATAAAACGGGCAATGATTTACTTTCTCTCATGCTACATGCAAAGGATCCTGAAACAGGTGAACGCCTGTCGGATGAAAATATCCGTTATCAAATCATTACCTTCTTAATAGCAGGTCATGAAACAACAAGTGGATTGTTGTCATTTGCGATTTATTTTTTACTAAAGAATCCAGACAAATTAAAAAAAGCCGTACAAGAAGCAGACAACGTGCTACAAGGCGGACTGCCGACATTTAAGCAGGTTCAAAAACTAAGTTATACGCGTATGGTCTTAAATGAAGCACTTCGCCTCTGGCCGACGGCGCCTACGTTCTCTCTTTATGCGAAAGAGGATACAGTCATTGGAGGAAAATATCCGATCCAAAAAAACCAAAGTGTCAATGTGCTGCTTCCTAAATTACATCGGGATCAAGCGGTTTGGGGGGAGGATGCAGAAGAATTCAAGCCTGAACGTTTTATGCATCCTGAAAAGATTCCACAGCATGCCTATAAACCGTTCGGAAATGGCCAGCGTGCATGTATTGGGATGCAATTTGCCCTTCATGAAGCCACGATGGTTCTGGCGATGGTTCTGCACAACCTTGAACTGATTGACCATACGTCGTATGAACTGGATTTAAAAGAATCTCTGACCATTAAGCCGAATGATTTTAAAATCAAAGTGCGGCCAAGAAAGCAGCAATTCTTTATGGCGCCTCCGAAAGAAGAACCAACAAAAAGCACGGCATCTGCTGAAGCAAAAATAGCGAGTCATGGAACACCGCTATTGGTCTTGTACGGATCAAATCTGGGCACAGCAAAGCAGATGGCAAACGAATTTGCTGAAGACGGGAAAGCAAAAGGGTTTGACGTGACAACGGCACCGCTTGATGATTATACTCGAAAGTTACCAGAGTCAGGCGCAGTTTTAATTGTAACGGCTTCATACAACGGTCATCCGCCTGACCATGCGAAACAGTTTGTGGATTGGGTGACGCAAGATGAGGAGCAGGATCTATCAAACGTGACATTTGCAGTCTTTGGGTGCGGAGATCGAAATTGGGCGAGCACATATCAGCGTATTCCTCGTCTGATTGATGAAGCACTTGAAAGAAAAGGGGCGAAGCGTGTAACGGATATTGGTGAAGGCGATGCGGGCGGTGATATGGATGAAGATAAAGAAACATTCCAGAAGACAGTCTTCGATGAGCTTGCAAAAGAATTCAATTTAACCTTGCAGGAGAAACGCCAAGAAAAGCCAAACCTATCCATTGCATATACGAATGAGCTAGTGGAACGTCCTGTAGCTAAAACATACGGTGCCTTTTCAGCTGTTGTATTGAAAAATCAAGAATTACAATCTGAAAAAAGTACCCGCCAAACAAGGCATATCGAACTTCAATTACCTGAAGGCAAGCACTATAAAGAAGGAGATCATATCGGAATCGTGCCAAAAAATAGTGCAACACTCGTTCAGCGAGTGACCGATCGTTTTAAGTTGGATCCCAAGCAGCACATGATACTCTCTTCGGAAAAAGAAGCAAGTCATTTACCATTAAATCAGCCAATTCAAATCGGAGAATTGTTGGCGTCACATGTAGAGTTGCAAGAGCCTGTGACACGTACTCAGCTAAGAGATCTTGCAAAATATACGGTATGCCCACCTCATCGTATTGAACTTGAACAAATGGCGGGAGAAATTTATCAAGAAGCTGTATTAAAGAAGCGTGTGACCATGCTTGATTTACTAGAACAATACGAAGCATGTGAACTGCCATTTGATCATTTCTTAGCCCTATTACCAGGATTGAAGCCTCGTTATTACTCGATCTCCAGTTCGCCAAAGGTGGATGAAAAGAGGCTTAGTATCACAGTAGCTGTTGTGAAAGGAAAATCATGGAGCGGACGCGGTGAATATGCAGGCGTCGCATCAAACTATTTATGCGGACTGCAAGAAGGAGATGAAGTGGCCTGCTTCCTCCATGAAGCTCAAGCAGGATTCGAATTGCCGCCTTCTCCTGAAATACCAATGATCATGATTGGACCAGGAACAGGTATCGCCCCGTTTAGAGGGTTCATTCAGGCAAGGGAAGCATGGCAAAATGAAGGGAAGTCGTTAGGTGAAGCCCATCTTTATTTTGGCTGCCGCCACCCGCATGAAGATGATCTGTATTATGACGAAATGCAGCTTGCAGAAGAAAAAGGAGCCGTCACCATCCACCGTGCTTACTCTCGCTACGAGGAGCAAAAAGTGTATGTCCAGCACTTCATTAAAAATGATGGAGCCAAGCTCATTAAATTGCTCGACAAAGGCGCCTACCTGTATATTTGCGGGGATGGAAAGGTCATGGCACCAGATGTCGAGGCAACACTTATTGAACTGTATCAGACTGAGAAACAGTGTGCGAAAGAAACAGCTGAACAATGGTTGACATCTCTAGCCAATGACAACAGATATGTAAAAGATGTATGGAGCTGATCATGTTGAAACCGCCAAATTGGCGGTTTTCAGCATGTAGACAAACCCTCACATTCTTTGTCAGTCCTGCGTGCTGGTGCTCACGAATGTCAAATTCGCTCCAGTACTCGTCCTTCCTAGGGCTGCAAAGGTTTTCTATCACACTGAAAAGAAGACAAAGGGCTAAAATAAATCACATTTTAGCCCTTTGTCAACAATCTTGAAACCGCCAAATTGGCGGTTTTTTCTGTTTTCAAAGAGAGATCGCTAGAATAAATATTTGGAAGATACAAAACACCTAATTTACAAATGAAATATTTTGTAAAAAATAAGAATATTCTCTCATTTACTCCAATATGAAACAATCGTATCATTTTTGATATAGGACATAAAGGAGGAATATGATGAAAAAGGTGAAAAAATTAATCCCTTCTCTACTCGTTTTTGGTGCTTTAAGTGTGCCTAGTTTTGCCCATGCAGCATCTGATTCAGTACTTACGTCTGACTATGACATGGTGACTTCTGACGGAAAGGTGATTTCTTCAGCTGACTTCCACAACGATATGAAAACCCCCTCATCCTTTGACAAAGTGGATGATCTCTCTTCTACTATTGGCGAAAAAGTAAAACCACTCACAAAATATTTAAAAGACTTTCAAACAAAAGTAGTCATTGGAGACGATGGTAGAACAAAAGTGACGAATACAAGAGTAGCCCCCTATAATTCTATTGCTTATATTACATTTGGCGGATCTAGCTGCACCGGAACACTCATTGCTCCAAACAAAATATTGACAAACGGACACTGTGTCTACAATACAGCCACAAGAAGCTATAGTGCAAAAGGGTCTGTCTACCCAGGCATGAATGACAGCACGGCCGTGAACGGCTCAGCAAACATGACCGAATTCTATGTACCAAGCGGATATATCAACACGGGGGCGAGTCAATATGATTTTGCCGTCATTAAAACAGATACGAACATTGGAAATACGGTCGGCTACCGCTCTATTCGTCAAGTGACAAATCTAACAGGTACAACGATTAAAATTTCTGGATATCCAGGTGATAAAATGAGATCGACTGGCAAAGTGTCACAATGGGAAATGTCAGGTCCAGTCACGAGAGAAGATACGAATCTCGCATACTATACGATCGATACATTTAGCGGAAACTCTGGCTCTGCGATGCTAGATCAGAACCAACAAATCGTTGGGGTCCATAATGCGGGTTATTCAAACGGAACGATCAACGGCGGACCAAAAGCGACTGCTGCTTTTGTTGAATTTATCAACTATGCGAAGGCGCAATAAAAAATAGGGCATTCAGCTTGTTTCCTTTACAGGGGACAGGCTTTTTTTATCGTCAAATGCAGAAAAGTTTCTTTTTTTGTTCATCACTATTTCATATTTAAAAGCTATGCTGAATGAAATAAATGAAAAAGAAAGAAGAGATATGAGTGAAAAATAAAAAAATAGATATGATATTGTTGTTGATTTTACTGATCGCAGCTTTTCTCTACACTTATCAAATTTGGCAGAATGACAGTGCCAATCAATATTATTTAGCTGCAGTCAAAAGTATGTCCAAAAGCTTCCATCACTTTTTTTATGCCTCGTTTGATGCAACTGGATTCGTATCAATTGATAAACCACCCTTCGTTTTATGGATTCAAACCATCAGTGCACTTATTTTTGGCTTTCATACATGGAGTGTGATATTGCCGCAGGCGCTTGCTGGAGTGGGGTCTGTTCTTCTTCTTTATCTCATGATAAAACCGGCTTTCGGTCAAGGTGCTGCAAGGGTGTCAGCGGCCGTTATGGCTCTCACACCAATTGCCGCAGCTGTGAGCAGAACGAACAATATCGACAGTATGCTCGTCTTCACATTACTTGCGGGTACGTATTTCTTGATGCGTGCTGTAAAAAGAGGGAAGTTGCGCTGGCTTCTTATTGCCTTCGCTTTGGTAGCGGTAGGATTTAATATGAAGATGCTGCAAGCGTTTATGGTCGTTCCAGCATTTATTTTCTACTATTTCATTGCTGCTCGCGTACCGTTAAAAAAGAAAATTTTCTCTCTCTTATGCTCTATGGTCGTATTAGTCTGCTTATCTCTATCGTGGGCAGTTGCTGTAGATATGACAGCTGAAAGTGAGCGCCCTTATGTGGGAAGCAGCCAAACAAATTCAGTGTTAGAACTTGCCTTTGGTTATAACGGCACGGAACGGCTGCTTGGTCAGACGACAGGGAAATCCTTTGGAGACATGAACCAGCAAGCAGGTATGGTGATGCCAGATCATTCTGGATTAGGCGATTCGTCAGAGGATCAGTCAAACAGAAATCAGCCGCCTCCATCCCAAAATCAAATGATGCCACCTCAACATGGTCCAGGTGGTGGTTCTCCGCCTGGAAGTGCTGTAGGTCAACAAAGTATGAATATGAATGGCACTGGGAATCCCGGCGTATTTCGTTTATTTCAATCTGCATTGTCAGGTCAAATCAGCTGGATGCTGCCGTTTGCTTTGTTTGGGCTTTTAGGGATGATCATCAGTTGGTGGAAGGAGAGAAAAGCTCAATTAAATGAATGGAAACAAACGATGTTTTGGACAGCATGGCTGATTCCTGCTGCCGGATTCTTTAGTATTGCGGGTTTCTTTCACCATTACTATCTCATTATGCTTGCCCCGCCTATCGCAGCACTAAGCGGCATAGGAGCTAAGAAGATGAAAGAGTTATTTAAGGCAAACAAAGGAGTATCTGCGTATTTGCTTCCAGCAGCAATCGCTGTTACAGCCATCTTCCAAGGGTATATTTTGAGTAACTATACGACTCAAATCAGTAGTATTTGGATGTATGCCATTGCGATTGCGGGAACAAGTATCGCTATCCTATTGCTGATGTATAGAGAAAAACAATTGATAATGAAACGACTGCTCATCACTGCTTTGACAACGCTGTTACTGTTTCCAGGTTTTTGGTCCGCCACCCCAATCATCTATGGTGGAAATGCTGTTCTTCCAGAGGCAGGTGTACAGCTGGCTAGTTCACGAGGAGGGAACATGTTTACATCTAGTGTCGATCAAGGCTTACTCACTTATTTAAAGGCTCATCAAACAGGTGAAACGTATTTATTTGCAATGCTTACGACTGTTACCGCAGCGCCATATATCATTGATGAAGATGAGAATGTCATGGCATTAGGTGGTTTTAATGGGACAGATCCTATTTTGACTGTCAACAAATTAAAAGCACTTATTCAACAAGGAAAGGTGAAATACTTTTTATTACCAGACAATCAGTCATCAGCTAACAGCAAATTGGTTAGCTGGATTAAATCACATGGTACAGTCATCTTATCTGAAGAATATAAACGATCCTCATCAGCTGAAGAGGGGATGCCGTCCGAGATGTCTTCACAAAACGAAACATTATATAGAGTAGATGAAATATCTTAAGTAGAACAAGGCGAATGATGAAGAGATCATTCGTTTTTTCTTATGGATCAGTATCTAGGAAGATTCAGCTCATGTTTTTCACATGTCATCACTCAGCCACTCATACATTAAAAATGACTCATTCCCTTCAAGTCAACATCATTTCATCAAAAGTATGAGGAGGTCACGAGCTTTTGAAGATGAGAAAAGGCTGGATCGCTGCTGTCGTTCTTTGTTTTGTCATTTGGATGGGTGCGTTATTAGGTGGTTTTGGAGAGGATCGTTTCGCAAAAGGGGCAGATCGTTATGATCATGTGATTCAATTTCCTAAGGAACGGTATCCTGAAACAGGCAGTCATATTCAAGAAGCTATTCGAAAAGGACACTCAGACGTGTGTACCATTGACCGAAATGGGGCAGATGCCCGCAGGCAAGAATCATTAAAAGGAATTCCCACAAAACCTGGTTTTGACCGGGATGAATGGCCGATGGCGGTGTGTCTTGAAGGAGGAAAGGGGGCGAGCGTTCAATATGTCAGTCCATCAGATAATAGAGGCGCTGGTTCATGGGTCGGGCATCAAATCAGTGGGTATCCTGACGGGAAACGAATTTTATTTATTGTCAAATAAACATAGACAAGAGGCTCCTTGAGAGGGGCTCTTTTTGTTCAACAGGAGCGTATTCGAGCTAGCAGGTACAAAAGATTCAGTGGTACAATCAATCCATCAGGTACAAAGACTGACAAGTAGAAAATGTGAAGGGACATATGCTTATGGAAAAGAACCGTGCATTATACGATTTTTTCATGCAACATGCAGAGAAACTGACTGAAACATGGTATGAATCAATTGAGGATGATGATCCAGAATCCATTTATCGTTCAACAGATTCCAGCATCATAGCAGAGCTAAAACGGCAAAATCAAGATTATTATCAGCATTTTATACGCGCACTTATTGAAGACAAGACGTATTTACATACGAAATTTAAAAAATGGTCTGAAGACTTAGCAAGTGATCCGAAGCACTTGAACACGCCATTAGATTACGTCGTGAGAGAATATATGTCCAATCAAAGAGTGGTTCTTCATTACTTAAAAGAGTTTATAAAACAGCATCAAGGTGATATTGACATTGACCGAATATTTTATTGGTATGATTTGATATCTGAGGCATTTAACATTTCAATTCATGTCTTTATTCAGCAATATGTGAAAAATACCACCAAAAAACTCGTTGCACAAAGAGACATGATTTATGAGTTGAGTTCCCCAGTCATTGTGTTAAAAAGTCATGTTGCCTTATTGCCTTTAGTTGGAGATATTGACACTGCGCGAGCAAAGATTATCTTAGAAAATACATTAAAACAGTGTTCGCAAAAAGGTGTTCAACATTTATGTATTGATTTATCGGGTGTCGTCATCATTGATACGATGGTAGCACATCAAATCTTTGATCTTGTCACGTCACTTCGGTTAATCGGGGTTGATACGACCATTTCAGGTATTAGACCAGAAATTGCTCAAACGGCTGTACAGCTTGGACTTCCTTTTAATGAATTTCAAACGGCTTCATCACTTGCTCACGCTTTAGATCGTATGACTGAATTTTCACCAATATAAAAAACCAGGCCGTTTACTAGGCCTGGTTTTTTATTTAGATCACAGCGTCAATTTTTGTTACTTTCCAATCCTTTTGTACTTTCTCGAAAGTGACAGTACGTTTTACTTTGCGTCCATCAAGTGTTGGGACTGTGAATTCGTATGTGCGGATTGTATTTTTCTTAGAGACGAGTTTAGGTGTTGCCTTATCCCAATTAAGCATATTGTCTCCGTCACCAACTGGCACAGCCATTTTTCCTTTATGAACGATGAACTGATAGTCTTTTAAACCGTGAGTAATGGCATCTTTTGTGAACACTTGAGATAGATAGCTGTTTAGTTTTTTCTTTGTATCAAATGTGTTAGACAGGTAGTTGTAAGTCATGTCTTTATAAGTAAATGATTTTAATTTGTAATCTGAATGCTCTTTAATGTTGTAGCCTGACATCGCACTCCAAAAGTGTTCTCTTGCATCAAGGGCAATATGTAACGCTTCTTTATTTGTCAAAGCGGCTGATTTTTTGGAAGCGGCCAGTGTTGTTGTTTGTAATGAGATCATAAGCATAATAGCGGTTAATAAAACAAATAATTTTTTCAAGGCGATTGCCTCCTTTTCTCAATGAAAACTTCTTATGTTACAAATGTTACAATAGTTACAGAGATATTACAAGTATTAAATCTAAATGTTTTTTATTTCTTTTCTTTCTATCTATATAACGTTTGAGGGAGACAAAAAGTTTTCATTTTTTTATTTTTTTCTTCCTCATTAGTATTTAACCGTTCTAAAGAAGAATAAAACGTCTTTTGGAAAGATTTCTATTTGTCTCCTCAACACTCTTTTTTTATGTATGACATATACTGTCGTGATGAATGTCTAAGAAAGTGGTGTTTAGTATGTATAATCCATATGAAGGTACGTGGAATGGGTACTTGTACGATCGGCAGGTACAAAGCATGCCGGCGTTTCCTATTTCTCAAGTTGGAGGATTTCCCGGCTTGCCATTCGGAGGGACTGGGCAAGGGCAAGGTGCAGGAGGACAATCGGTCCCGCCAGCCCCGCCGCAGCATATCATCTCGCAATATCAACAAGCAGTCTCTCAGCCTCAAAGTATGCAGCCGCTCATTGCAGGGCAGAGTGTAGGCGGAAGCCAGCAAACGGTTCAATTTGCAGCTGGATGTAATAGAAGGTGGACCATTGTGTTCCTTAGAAACGGTCAAGTATTTCTCATGTATGTTCTTTCGTCGCAGCCTTTTGGCCGTACAACAGGTTTCATATGGCCGAACTTTACATTCGGCTCGTTCCCAAGCTCCAGTATTCTTGCATATTCTTGTTCATAAAAGACAAAGCCGGCTCTCATCAGCAGTTGATGAAATACCGGCTTTTTTTAATGAATATTTCTAAATACGCCAATCACTTTACCTAGTATACTCACATTCTGTAAAATAATCGGTTCCATTGATGGATTCTCGGGCTGTAATCTAAAGTGTGTATCTTCCTTATAAAAACGTTTCACTGTTGCTTCATCTTCTTCTGTCATAGCCACCACGATATCTCCATTGTTGGCAGTGCTTTGCTGACGCACAATGACGTAGTCTTTGTCCAAAATACCTGCATCAATCATACTTTCTCCCATAATTTCAAGCATAAATACTTGTTCATCTGGCGCTGCAAAAGTTTCTGGAAGTGGGAAATATTCTTCTACATTCTCAACAGCCGTGATAGGCAAGCCTGCTGTGACTTTTCCGATGACTGGAACATTCATTACAGCGCTCTTTGGAATATTCATTTCCTCTTCATCTAGTACTTCGATCGCTCTAGGTTTTGTTGGGTCTCTTCTAATTAAACCTTTCGTTTCTAGTCTAGCTAAATGTCCATGGACAGTTGAACTTGATGCTAGACCGACAGCTTCGCCAATTTCACGAACGGATGGGGGATAACCCTTGCTTTTTACTTCTTCTTTTATGAATTTCAGGATATCGAGTTGTCTTTTTGATAGCTTCGTCATCTTTTGCACCTCAAAACGTCAATTTTAAAGAAATTATAGCATGTTTTTCCTAACAGTACAAACATAGGTTCGAAAAAAACGTTTGACAGAAACGTTTGTTCGTATTTATAATGAGTGACAGAAAGAACGAACACACATTCTATTAGGAGAGATGACATTATGAGGTTAAAGGAATCTATTATTTTTATTGGGCTATTCTCATTCATCGTTGGCATATTTCTCTCACTTATTGCAGTCACTAGCCATAATGATCCAAATCAATATGTTAAAATAGAGGTTCAATCAGGTGATACTCTTTGGGGATTAGCTGACCAAGTAAACGACAGTAAATCAATCGATAAAAATGCTTTTATTGACTGGGTAACTGAACACAATGATCTCGCTTCAACTGACATCCAGCCTGGAGATATCCTTGTCATTCCAGTTAAAAAAGAGCATCCAGTCGTATATCAACTTGCAACAGTACAGTAGAAAGGTCGATTGAAGACATGAATGCAATCATTTATGCGAGAGTAAGTACTGCCAAAGAAGAGCAAGAAACCTCGCTTAAAAGACAAGAAGAAGAACTGCTTGCTTTAGCCGCAGCGCACAAGATGAATGTAGTCAAAGTGATTAAAGAAAAAGCGAGTGGATACGATCTTGATCGTGACGGTGTTTTTGACATGCTGGCTGCGCTGAAAGAGGAAGAAATCGATGCTGTTCTCATTCAAGATGAGACACGCCTTGGAAGAGGGCAGGCGAAAATCGCTCTTCTCCATTGTCTGTTTAAAGAAAAAGTCAAGGTGTACAGCGTATTTCATAGAGGAGAGCTTGAGCTTTCAGAAGCAGACGAGATGGTCATTGAAATTGTAGGCGTTGTAGAAGAGTATCAGCGGAAAATTCATAATTTGAAAATTAAGCGTGGGATGAAAAAAGCTGTTGAGCGAGGGTATCAACCCGAACTGAATTTAAAACACCAAGAACAGGCGCCTGGCCGCGAACGTATTGAAGTACCAATTTCTGAAATTGTTCGATTAAGAAAAAACAACATGACATTTGCTGAAATTGCAGTGACATTGCAGGCACTTGGTTTTGACATTTCAAAAGCAACCGTCCATAGAAGGTACCAAGAATATGAAAAAGGGCTTGCGACTTAAAGCGTGATTTGTTGTAAAAATGACTGATATTTAGTAGTATGTAGAGAAAATGTTTTAAAGGAGTTTGTCATGATTTCTAAAGAACAGCTTGCAAGAATCAATGAGCTTTCAAAAAAGTCGAAAGAGGCCGGTTTGTCGGACGCTGAGAAAACAGAACAGAAGCAATTAAGAGAGGAATATTTAAAGGCTTTTCGTTCTTCTATGAAAAATACACTCAAAACCGTGAAAATCGTCGATCCAGAAGGAAACGATGTCACACCAGAAAAATTAAAAAGAGAAAGAGACCAGAATCTTCATTAAAGGTCATCATTTCTTTATTTTTGAAAAGATGGGAGGAATATTCTCATCTTTTTTCATATTTGCATAAGTTTTTAGGTGATCGATAAACTAAATGTGACAAAATCCTTCTTTTTCGGCGTGAAATAGTTGTGAAAAAAGGACAGTAGATTTATGATAATGGTGTACACAAGATACGGAAGGGGATTTATATGGAAACGATTGAATTGAAATCTATTGCAACAATACGTACTCTCTCCATAGACGCAATTGAAAAAGCGAATTCCGGTCACCCTGGAATGCCGATGGGCGCTGCACCAATGGCATACGCTTTATGGACGAATCACTTAAACGTAAGTCCGCAAAATCCAAATTGGTTTAACAGAGACCGTTTTGTGTTATCTGCGGGACATGGCTCTATGCTTTTATATAGCATGCTTCATTTAAGCGGATACAATCTGAGCATCGAAGATTTAAAACAATTCCGCCAATGGGGAAGCAAAACACCTGGACATCCTGAGTTTGGACATACAGAGGGCGTAGATGCGACAACAGGTCCTTTAGGACAAGGGATTGCAATGGCTGTTGGAATGGCACTTGCAGAAAGACATCTTGCAGAAACGTATAACAAAGACAATTTTAATGTTGTGGATCACTATACATACAGCATTTGCGGAGATGGAGACTTAATGGAGGGCATTTCCTCTGAAGCTGCTTCACTTGCTGGTCATTTAGGCTTAGGCCGTTTAATTGTTCTTTATGATTCAAACGACATTTCTTTAGATGGCGACCTTGATCGTTCTTTCTCTGAAAATGTGAAGAATCGTTTTGAAGCGATGAATTGGGAAGTTCTTTATGTAAAAGACGGCAATAACATTGAAGAAGTGACGGCTGCCATTGAAAAAGCCAAACAAAGTACAGACAAACCTACACTTATTGAAGTGAAGACGACAATCGGTTTCGGTTCTCCAAACCGTGCGGGAACGTCTGGGGTGCACGGTGCACCGCTTGGCAGTGAGGAAGCGAAGCTAACGAAGGAAGCTTATTCTTGGACGTTTGAAGAAGATTTCCATGTACCTACTGAAGTGTACGATCATTTCAAAACAGCTGTTAAAGACGCTGGACAGAAAAAAGAATCAGCGTGGAATGAACTGTTTGAGCAATATGAAAAAGAATATCCAGAACTGGCAGCTCAGCTGAAGCTCGCGATTGAAGGAAAACTTCCTGAGAATTGGGATCAAGAAGTTCCTGTTTATGAAGCAGGTTCAAGCCTTGCCTCTCGTGCTTCTTCTGGAGAAGTATTAAATGGCATTGCAAAGCAAGTACCATTCTTTATTGGTGGGTCTGCTGACCTTGCTGGATCAAATAAAACAACAATCAAAGATACAAATGACTTTGGTAGAGAGAATTATGCTGGCAGAAACATTTGGTTTGGTGTGAGAGAATTCGCAATGGGTGCAGCATTAAACGGTATGGCACTTCACGGCGGACTTCGTGTATTCGGTGGAACATTCTTTGTTTTCTCAGACTACTTAAGACCTGCCATTCGTCTTGCTGCATTAATGGGACTTCCTGTCACTTATGTATTTACGCATGACAGCATTGCGGTTGGGGAAGATGGACCAACGCATGAGCCAGTTGAACAGCTCGCTTCATTACGTGCGATGCCTAACCTTTCTGTTATTCGTCCAGCTGATGGAAATGAAACAGCTGCAGCATGGAAAATTGCTGTATCTTCAACGAATAAACCGACAGCGCTTGTTCTTACTCGTCAAAACCTTCCAACGATTGATCAAGCACCAGAGAAGGCGTATGAAGGCGTAGAAAAAGGTGGATATGTCGTCGTTGAAGCAGCTGATGCACAGCCAGAAGCTCTTCTACTTGCTTCAGGATCTGAAGTAGGTTTAGCCATTGAAGCACAAAAAGCACTTGAAAAAGAAGGCATTCGCGTTTCTGTCGTGAGCTTACCTGCATGGGATCGCTTTGATGAGCAGTCAGACGAATACAAAGAGTCCGTTCTTCCTAAAGCAGTGAGAGCACGTGTTGCAATCGAAATGGGTGCTTCACTTGGCTGGGAACGTTACACTGGCCTTGATGGCGATGTGATTGCGATTGATAAATTTGGCGCTTCTGCACCAGGCGAAACCATTATTGAAAAATACGGTTTCACTGTCAGCAACGTGGTGAGCCGCGTAAAAGCAAAGCTGAATAAATAATCAGTCTCCAAGCATCATGCTTTTTTGCAGTTGGTTTGCAGAGCTTTTCACTATGCTCTGCAAACTTTTTTCTTTTTTCTTGTTTTTTTGACAAAACTAGTTTCTTCTTGCTTCATATATAGACAATTCTTTCTTTCACATTTTTGTATAATACAAGCAATAAGCGAGATTGACGAAATGTGAAAGGAAGGGATAGACATGGAACGCCATTATTATATTTATTGGATTGAGGATGAGTTTGCTCATCATTATTTTGGTAGAGAATCTATTTTGTTTCATTTGTTTGAATCGTTACACTGGACGAACCGCAGTGATGACGAATTAGTCATGCTTGTTAAGCAAGTGGATTATGTAACGAAACGAATCCCTGCTTTTCATATGCACCAGCGTTTAATGAACAATTTAACCAACATTCACTATACACAAATAGGCTCAATATACAGTGCATCGCTGCCAGATGGAAAAGGCACAGCCGCATTCATTATAAAAGACCGTTACATTCAAATGTCTGCCACAGGCAGTTATGAGGCAGAAGCGGTGTTTTTTGAAGTACTCAGAAAAATTAGTCCTTGTTTCCTGGCTATGGACTTTGGATCAAAGAAGCACGGGTGGCTCAATCCGGTAAAAGTGAGGAATTTTGTTTAAAAAAATAAAATTGAACGTGAAATGTTGTATAATAGCCTTTTGTTTAGTACACTTTATACGAGACAACATGAAGGAGGAAGAATTATGGATTTATGGGTTGTCATCCTTGTAGGCGTTGTTGCACTGCTTGCAGGAGTTGCACTCGGATTCTTTATTGCTCGTAAGTATATGATGAGCTACTTGAAAAAGAATCCACCAATTAATGAACAAATGCTTCGAATGATGATGATGCAAATGGGCATGAAACCGTCCCAAAAGAAAATCAATCAAATGATGAAAGCCATGAACAACCAAGCGAAATAATACGTACGTTATTATGATCATAGATGGAACATGGTCCCTAAAGATTGGACAAGCGATGTCCTATCTTTATTGAAGTCACCTTCATCAGACGCATAAAACCACTGTACTTGCATGAATAAAGCAGGGAAAGTGGTTTTTATTTTGCCGTGAACCGTTCGTTAAAGACAAAACAAAAAACCCCTGTGAGCAAGAGGTTTTCGTTTCTTTTATTGTCACACATATCAACTTTTCTAAAATCGTGCGGCATTTGTTTCTATCTTGAGATATCATTAGTTGGCTGAGTTTGAGTGTAAGTGTCGTTGATATTGTAAGAGGAGATGATCTAGCTGCTGGCTATGTTCGATGGTCACTGTTGATGTCATCCCATTATGCAAGACAACTTTCATCAGCTCTTCTCTTTTTTCTTCAATTTGAGTTAATAATGATGTTTTTACCAAAGTCATGTTCCTTTCATGCAAATCTTGATAAAAAGAATCGATTCTATTATATCCATTTTAAGGTTTATTTTCAAATTTAAAGGGTTTGGTATCTTGATGTCAAATTAAATTATATAAGGTTTTAAGAGATTAGACCATCTTTATTGAGATGATGTAAAAAAAATGAAATGAATTTGTCATCTCTTATTGTATATTGTAAGAAGGGGGTGTTCTTTTGTCAGATTTGAATTACTTTTTAGCGTTTGGAGCAGGGTTTCTATCTTTTATCTCACCGTGCTGTCTGCCACTTTATCCAGCCTTTTTATCCTATATTACGGGCGTTAGTATAGATGAAGTGAAATCTGAGAAGGTGATGCTGAGAAGAAGAAGTCTTCTTCATACATTATTCTTTTTAATTGGGTTCTCTCTCATTTTTATTGCCATTGGATTTGGGACATCGTTTGTTGGGAAGTTTTTCATTGAATATCAAGACGCGATTCGTCAAATTGGTGCCATTCTCATTATTTTCTTTGGCTTTATGATTCTTGGTGTATTTCAGCCTTCTTTTTTAATGGGAGAAAAGAGGTTGCAGTTTAAAAATCGTCCAGCCGGTTTTTTTGGATCGATTCTCATCGGAATGGGTTTTGCTGCTGGTTGGACACCATGTACCGGCCCGATTTTATCAGCTGTCATCACACTTGCCAGCAACAAGCCAGAGTCCGCTGTGACCTATATGATTGCGTATGTATTAGGTTTTGCTATCCCATTTTTTGTTCTTTCCTTTTTCATCACAAAAATGGCTTGGATCAGAAAGCGTCAGCAGCTCATCATGAAAACTGGCGGGATTATTATGATCGTAGTAGGGATCTTGCTGTTCTTTGATCTTCTGACATGGATCATTATTATGTTCTCATCATTATTTGGAGGATTTACTGGTTTTTGAAATCGTTTTCTACAGTCGCGGCGAATGGTTTTTTTTCGTCAATTGGAGTATATTATACATAGGCTGACCTTAAAGAATAAAGGAATGATTTGATATGATGATCATAATTTCTTCTATAGTGGCGGTATGTATGGCGGTAGCCGTCATGTTTATTCGCATTAAATCATCTGCAAAACCTGCAACCGCGAAAAAAATTATATTACCTCCTATCTTTATGAGCACTGGAGCACTGATGTTTTTTGTGCCAATGTTTCGAGTAACTGGAGCTGAATTTTTAGAGGCGATTACTGTAGGGATGTTTTTCTCTATCTTTTTAATTAAAACATCGAAATTTGAAATTAGAGGCAATGAAATCTATTTGAAGCGTTCAAAAGCATTTGTGTTTATTCTCATTGGACTTCTTGTCCTTCGTATCGGAATGAAGACGATTTTAAGCTCTTCCATTGATTATGGTGCGCTCAGCGGGATGTTTTGGATTCTAGCCTTTGGCATGATTGTCCCTTGGCGGGTTGCGATGTATTTGTCGTTTAGAAAGCTGTCTAAACAATTAGATCCGCAGCAGGTCCAAATGAATTAAACCTCCTTTTTAAAAGGAGGTTATTTTAATAAAGATTCGTATGGGGAATGGTCGATCTTTTTTTCTTGAAGGCGCTTTAGTAGAAATTTATGATCCCGCTTCGGTGTAGCGATAATATAGCCGCGAATGATTAAGTCTAAATTAATGCTGGCCGCTTGTTCTTTTAGTGCCAGTTCGCCAATTTTACCGGCGATTTTTTCTTTGGCGACATCTCTAAACAACTCTGGAACCGGTAATACTAGCTCATTTAATAGCTGTTTGTCTTCATCGCGCCATAGGTGCAGGCTCTTTTGAATATATTCATCCTGCCAATCAAGCTCTGATTTCCCGTCTTCTTTCGGCAATCGTTTTAAAAACTTGCGAAACATAAAAAAGCCACCGATTGCTAGTAATCCAATCATCACTGTACCCCAAAATAAAATGAACCACAAAAACCAGCCGCTTAACATGTTCTCACTCCCTATATCCCTTCTCTCTATTCTATTTTACATGAAGGGAAGGTAGAAGAAAATAACAAAAATGTATGTGTTTTTTCTATAAACGCCTTTTTTGATCAAGAGGCGCCCATTTACTAGAATGACCCAAACCATTTAGTAGAAAAGGAATACATTATTGTATAGCGACTCTACTATTTGGCCATGGTGGTTCGCACAAGGTATTGACTTGAAACGAACGGAAGAGAGCCCGCCTGTATACAGGCGGGCTCTTAATGTTTGAAGTGTGGCATTTGAAAGGAAAATGCTCCGTCTTGATGATGGGCATCCTTTTTGATTTTGATTGATATGATTCTGTTTTCGTAATCTGTATCAATGTCTTTGTCATTCAAATAAAAAGGGAGCATGACACTTTTTTCAATCGGCTGTTCTCTTTCATCGATCAAATAAGCGAGGATGAGCTCACATCCGGAAAAGGTCAGTTTTAAATCAGTGATCGATAGGGTGGAGAGGTCGATCTCAATAATATAATCACGGCTTGTTTCGTAAAGATCTATTGGGAGTTGTTCGTCATACCATGCAAAAGGATCATCCATTAATACACTCAACCAATCATCTATTTCAAGAAAATCAGAGGAATTCACTTGCTTTTCATTCTCCATAAACACTCCTCCATCACATCTCATAATAAATCATATGATGAAAGCTGAAATGTGTGAAAGACCTAAAACATCCCGTTTGGTCACGGGCTTAAGAGAAAATGTTTACATATCATGATGTGAATTGTGCTTTTGTCTTGTATGGTTGCGGTTTTTCACTTTTTTACTGCCTGATAGTGGCTCAGGCTGCCCGCCTTGATGCTCTTTAGGAGAGTTTTGACGTATGTCTTTCCCAGTGTTCTTGTTCGTCATCATTTCTCACTCCTTTCTTATTGGTTTTTTTTACGCTTTTTATTGTTTTGCTTTTGTTCTTCTGTTAAAACGAGCTGATCATTTTCTATATAGCCTGCACCATTTCCTTGGCTTTTGGCTGCGTTCATGCCGTCAATGACATGATTTGCTTTTCTTTTTGTCATGTTCTATCACCTCAGCATTAGTATGAACCCGTGCTGCTCAGTTTATGAGGAGTAATCATTTCCTTGTGATAAGCTAAACTTATTGAATTTAATAAAAGCATTGTTATTTACTTATGTATGAATTTGTTTTAAGATGAAATTGTGAGAAAATTGTGGTGAAATACGACGATTTTTCTGAGAATTGAAATTGATCTTGATCATCAAAAGGGGGATTTTGGACATGTCGAAACAGCAGCAAGTCGCTAAACAAGACGCTTTTCAATCTAGAAAAACGTTTTCGACAAATGGGAAAACGTATCACTATTATTCGTTAGAAGCACTCGAGAAACAAGGAATCGGAAATGTTTCTAAATTGCCTTATTCCATTAAGGTACTGTTAGAATCAGTGCTTCGCCAAGTAGACGGTAGAGTGATCAAGAAGGAACACGTTGAGAACTTGGCAAAATGGGGAACTGCCGAGGTAAAAGAAATTGATGTTCCATTTAAACCTTCTCGTGTTATTTTACAAGACTTCACGGGTGTGCCAGCTGTCGTTGACCTTGCTTCTTTAAGAAAAGCAATGGCAGATGTGGGCGGAGACCCAGATAAAATCAACCCTGAAATTCCAGTTGACTTGGTCATTGACCACTCTGTACAAGTCGATAAAGCTGGAACTGAAGATGCATTAAACATTAACATGGATTTAGAATTCGAACGTAACGCAGAGCGTTATAACTTCCTTAGCTGGGCAAAGAAAGCGTTTAACAATTATCAAGCTGTTCCGCCTGCAACAGGGATCGTTCACCAAGTGAACTTAGAGTATCTTGCAAGTGTTGTTCATGCAATCGAAGAAGATGGCGAGATCATCACTTACCCAGATACATTAGTTGGTACTGACTCACATACAACAATGATTAACGGTATCGGTGTACTCGGATGGGGCGTTGGCGGTATCGAAGCAGAAGCTGGTATGCTCGGTCAGCCTTCATACTTCCCAGTACCAGAAGTTATTGGTGCTAAATTAGTTGGAGAGCTTCCAAACGGAACAACTGCAACTGACCTTGCATTAAAAGTGACACAAGTTCTTCGTGAAAAAGGCGTAGTGAACAAGTTCGTCGAGTTCTTCGGACCTGGTGTTGCACAATTGCCGTTAGCAGATCGTGCAACAATTGCGAACATGGCGCCAGAATACGGTGCAACTTGCGGATTCTTCCCAGTAGATGAAGAAGCGCTAGCTTACCTTCGCCTTACTGGACGTGATGAAGAGCAAATTAATATCGTTGAAGAATATTCTCGCGCAAATGGCTTATTCTATACGCCGGATGCAGAAGAGCCAATTTTTACAGATGTTGTGGAAATTGATCTTTCTCAAATTGAATCAAACTTATCTGGTCCAAAACGTCCACAAGATTTGATTCCACTTTCTCAAATGAAAGAGACGTTCCATAAACACATCGAAAGCCCAGCTGGTAACCAAGGGTTTGGCTTAGATAAATCAGAGCTTGATAAACAAATCGAATTTGATCTTTCAAACGGTGAAAAAGCTGTGATGAAGACAGGTGCGATTGCGATTGCGGCGATTACGAGCTGTACGAATACATCGAACCCATACGTCTTAATCGGAGCAGGTCTTGTTGCGAAAAAAGCCAGTGAGCTCGGTATGAAGGTGCCAAATTACGTGAAAACGTCACTAGCACCGGGTTCTAAAGTTGTAACAGGGTACCTCGTGAATTCGGGACTTCTTCCATATTTAAGAGACCTCGGATTTAACATCGTTGGGTATGGCTGTACAACATGTATCGGAAACTCAGGACCGCTGGAAAAAGAAATTGAAGATGCTGTCTCTGAAAATGATCTGCTGATCACTTCTGTTTTATCAGGTAACCGTAACTTCGAAGGTCGTATCCACCCGCTTGTAAAAGGAAACTACCTTGCATCTCCACCATTAGTTGTGGCTTATGCACTTGCTGGTACGGTGAATATTGATTTAACAAAAGATCCGATCGGTGTCGATAAAAATGGAGAGAACGTTTATTTCAATGACATTTGGCCATCAATGGATGAAATCAACAGCGTCGTGAAAAGCACTGTCACACCTGAGCTATTCCGTTCAGAGTATGAAACTGTTTTTGACAACAATGACCGCTGGAATGAAATTAAAACAACGGATGATGCATTGTATAAATGGGATGAAAATTCCACATACATTGATAACCCGCCATTTTTTGAAAACTTATCAGTTGAACCTGGTAAAGTTGAACCACTTAAAGGATTGCGCGTAGTGGCGAAGTTCGGTGACTCTGTCACAACAGACCATATTTCTCCTGCTGGAGCAATTGGTAAAGACACGCCTGCAGGTAAATACTTGCAAGAAAGAGGCGTTTCGCCAAGAGACTTTAACTCATATGGATCACGTCGTGGTAACCACCATGTAATGATGAGAGGTACTTTTGCAAACATCCGCATTAAGAACCAAATCGCACCAGGAACAGAAGGCGGGTATACAACGTACTGGCCAACTGGTGAAGTGACATCCATTTATGATGCATGCATGCGTTATAAAGAAGATGGAACTGGTCTTGCGATCTTAGCAGGCAAAGACTACGGAATGGGTTCTTCACGTGACTGGGCTGCAAAAGGAACAAATCTTCTTGGAATTAAATTCGTTCTTGCGGAAAGCTTTGAGCGTATCCACAGAAGTAACCTTGTCTTCATGGGCGTACTTCCTTTACAGTTTAAAGACGGTGAAAGTGCAGAAACTTATGGACTAACAGGAACAGAAACATTCGAAGTAGATGTTGATGAAACAGTTCGTCCGCGTGATCTTGTCACTGTAAAAGCAATTGATACAGATGGCAACGAGAAAACATTTGAAGTAATTGTTCGCTTTGACAGTGAAGTCGAAATTGACTACTACCGTCATGGTGGTATCCTTCAAATGGTACTGCGTGAGAAATTGGCAAGCAACTAATAAAGCAAAGAAGAGAAGGCGATTAGACAGCTTTCTCTTCTTTTTTAACATAGTGGAGGATCAATCATGTGGAAAAAAGGAATGGCAAGCGCTGTTTTACTTGTGTTGATTGGTTTACTTGCATGGAATGTATTCGGACCAAAAGAACCCGCCATCGGTCTTGAAACAGGGGACAAAGCCCCTAATTTTGAGCTCAAAACCCTTGATGGCAAAACGGCATCTTTATCTGATTATCGAGGGAAAAAAGTACTTCTCAATTTTTGGGCGACATGGTGTAAGCCTTGCCGAACAGAAATGCCAGATCTAGATGCAATTAGAAGTGAAAATGACCAAGTTGAGGTACTAGCGGTGAATTTGACGAACACTGAAAAGAGTGTGGATCACGTCGCATCTTTTATTGATGAACTTAAGGTCAGTTTTCCTGTTTTATTAGATCAAAAAGGTATTCAAGCGAGATATCAGGTACTTTCATATCCGACGACATACATACTAGATGAAAAAGGGCGTATCCTGTCTGTAAAGCATCAAATGCTCACAAAAAAAGAAATTGAAAAAGAGCTGGATCTATAATGATTCAGCTCTTTTTTGCTTATTTTCTAAATGTTTTGGCGAAAATGGTATGAACAGAGTGGAGGTGGTGATAGAAATGAGACGAAGAAAGCGCCGTACTTTTGAAGAACTTGTGCTTGAAAATAAAAAAGAATTATTAAGCAATGAGGAATTTTTAAACCAGCTTGAAGAAAAGTTGGAAGAGCGATTTAGACAGAAATAAGTTATGATTTGACCTTTTTCGTTCATCCTAAAGAAGAGGGAGGGATGAATGATGGGTAGAGAGCATGATAAACAAGCGCAGTTTACACCAGACCATTTAGGGACAAAACCTGTAGCATACAAACGAAATAAAGGCAAAAAGATGCATAATAAATCGAATGAACAGCCTGATGTGATACAGACGAAGGGCGAATAATAGGAGGGAAGCATGATGAATGACAAGTCATATCAATCCAATCCAGATGATCGTTCTGATAATGTTGAGAAGCTGCAGGATATGATCGAAAACACACTTGAAAATATTGATGAATCTGAAGCAGCAATGGGTCTTTCAACAGAGGAAGAAAAGCAGATGATCAAGCAAAAAAATGAAAACCGTAGAACAAGTATTGACGCAATGCGTTCTGAAATAAAGGACGAGGAAGCAGCAAGAAAGAGCGGTTACACTGAATAAACCAGGGATTCCTGGTTTATTTTATTGCCTCTTTTTAGAAGAACCAATTGGAATGTGGTAAAATGTCAGAGACGTTAGGTTTTGATAGGAGAGCGATGAAAACGTGTATGTATCTAAAAAAGAAATAGAAGTCCGTTATGCAGAAACAGATCAAATGGGCATTGTGTATCATGCCAACTATTTAATTTGGATGGAAGTCGGCAGAACAGCGTTAATTAAAGAATTAGGCTTTTCCTATGCCCAGTTAGAGGCAGACGGTGTCCTTGCACCTGTTGTCGATCTTCAGGTTCAATATAAGAAACCACTACTGTACGGTGAAACGGCTAGAGTTCACACATGGATAGAAGAATATAACGGCGTGAAAACAGTGTATGGCTATGAAATACAAAAACCTGATGGACAAACGGCTATTACAGGGACCACCTCACATATTTGTGTGGACAAAGAAACCTTTAGACCGATTCAATTTAGAAAAGCTTTCCCTGCATGGCACAGCGTTTACGAACAGTCCAAGAAGCAGGTTTGATTCATGGCATTTGGAATTAAAAGAAAGGATCTACATGCTTGGAAATCAGCTGTTCGGGAAGGGAATGTGGCCTTTTTGACACACTATTGGCTTGATGACCGTTTTCCGCATGCGAATACTGTCACAAAGGCAGCCTGTCAGGATATGGAGCAATTAATCGCTTGGGGACAAAAGCATGGATTAAAGAAAGAATGGATCCATGTTCGCGAAGGTTTTCCTCATTTTGATCTCATTGGTGATTCGCAAAAACGGATTTTGCAAAAAGAGCGGTCATTAGGAAACATTCAGGAGTATGGACTTTATATTGAGTGATAAACAAAAAAGATACCCGAGGGATGAGGTATCTTTTTTGTTTATTCATAATGAAATTCTGGTTCTTTCACGGACTCGTTATAATCAATATGCAGATCATGGTTGTCAAAATACCAAATATCACTTTCTTCCACAAAGAAAGTAATGCCTTCTACTTCAGCGGTTGCGCCGGCATTTTGAAGTTCATCTTTTGCGACGCCGAGAGAAAAGCCTTTTTGTACATTACTGCACCCGCCATATCTGACAAAAAAGCGAACATGATCACCTTTTTCTAAATCCAGTTCATTCTTGTACCAATTGAGTGCATCATCTTTTATCGTTAATTTCAATGTGATCGCCCCTTTTTGAAGTCATGCTGTTTTTAAATGCAGGATGCAAAAACAGCTTTTCTTTACTTTTACCACATATTTAAATTGATGAAACGGCTAAAGCCATTTGATTTTCGGTTCAGTTTTGTTGAGAATTCGTTTGAGGTTGGCGATGTGTCTGAAGATCACAAAGCCAGCAAGAACAGCAACAACAATAATTAAAAATAGATCTTGGGTGAATATGCTGTAAATGAATGTGTAGATCCCAGTCAGCATAGATGATAATGAAACATATTTACTAATGTATAAAAATAAGAAAAAAGCAGCGATCATCGTGATAAATAAGAACGGGGCATAAAATAACAGCACGCCGCCTGATGTAGCGACCGCTTTTCCCCCTTTAAATTTTGCAAAGACAGGAAAGCTGTGACCGATAACAGCAGCCACTCCTGCTAATAAGGGATGAATGTCCAGTTGCATGAAAAACGGTAAAGCCGAAGCAAGAGTCCCCTTTAAAATATCAGCAGTGATAACGATGGACCCTGCTTTAACACCTAGTGTACGGAATGCATTCGTCGCACCTAGGTTCCCGCTGCCATGTTCACGGATATCGATTCCCTTTGCAGCTTTCCCGACAATGAGACCTGATGGAATACTGCCGAGAAGATAAGCCAAAATAAACATCAAAGCAATTAACATCTGCATAACTCCTTTATATTCTCCCTCTTGTCTTACATTTTAACATGATCTTATGAAAAACATGGCGATCTTTTTTTGAAAAAAACGATGGCCGATGAATTCAGCTTTGTTTTTAACAAGAAATTCGCTAAAATAGAAGAAAAGGAGTGTCTGGATGAATCATCCTTCAAAACAAGAAATTGGGCGTATATTAAAAAGCAGTAAGCGAATTGCAGTTGTAGGTTTGTCAGATCAGCCGCACCGAACGTCTTATATGGTTTCAAAAGCCATGCAAGATGCCGGTTATGACATCATTCCTGTCAATCCAACGATTGATGAAGCACTTGGGGTAAAAGCGGTCGCCTCTTTAAAAGACATAGATGGGCCTGTTGATATCGTCAATGTCTTTAGACGTTCAGAGTTTTTGCCTGAGGTGGCGAAAGAATTTCTTGAAATAGACGCACCTGTTTTTTGGGCGCAGCAAGGCGTACATCATGAAGAGGCGAAAAGGCTGATTGAGGAAAATGGCAAGGTCGCCATCATGGATTTATGTATCAAAGTGGCTCATGCGATGACAAAAACTCATTAAATCGTCAAAAATCCTTGGTTTTTCAAGGATTTTTGCTTTTTTGTTGCAGAAATATATTTGCGATTCTAGAAGAAAGCGATAAAATAAGGCGACAGGGGCATATCGGTGACCTTGCATATCGAGAAAAAGAGCGATAAGATAAATATAGAACATTTGTTCTGTTTTGCTAAAACCATCATATGATTGCATTTGGCTTATGAAACAGTCTTGTTTATAATGGACTTCTAGTTCTGATTGCAGAATGTTTCTCATAACCGTGCAAAAGAGCATGTATCGCTGAATCACACATGCATGGTGATGATGCAGCTTATTAAAGTGGACAGTAATGAGCAGCATGATCATCATTAAAATCTAGAGAGATCATTGATGATTAGCCGGTTATGTTTGTTAGTGAAAGGGGATTAAGCATTTGGTTAAAAAGCAGCAAGTAGATTATAACGATGATTCTATTCAGGTGCTAGAGGGGCTTGAAGCGGTCCGTAAACGTCCAGGGATGTATATTGGATCGACGGATTCCCGCGGTCTTCATCACCTTGTCTATGAGATTGTAGACAACTCTGTCGATGAAGTGCTCGCTGGCCATGGAGATCATATCATTGTCAAAATACATAAAGATAACAGCATTTCCGTCCAAGATAAAGGGCGCGGAATGCCTACTGGTATGCATAAGCTTGGAAAACCGACACCAGAGATCATTTTAACTGTCCTGCACGCAGGCGGAAAATTTGGTCAAGGCGGTTATAAAACAAGTGGTGGACTTCACGGGGTTGGGGCGTCCGTTGTGAACGCACTTTCAGAGTGGCTCACCGTGACGATAGAACGCGATGGATTTATTTATCACCAGCGCTTTGAACATGGCGGAAAGCCAGTCACATCACTTGAAAAAATCGGGAAAACGAAAAAGACCGGTACACTGATTCATTTTAAGCCAGATCCAACGATGTTCAGTGTCACCACCTATAATTTTGATACATTATCAGAGCGTTTAAGAGAATCAGCCTTTTTATTAAAAGGGCTAAAAATAGAGCTGATTGATGAGCGCCATGATGTGCAGGAAACCTTTTATTATGAGACAGGTATTGAAGCGTTCGTTGCTTATTTAAACGAGGAAAAGGATGTACTTAGTGAAGTCGTTTCGTTTGAAGGCGAACATCAGTCCATTGAAGTCGATTTTGCCTTTCAATTTAACGACGGCTATTCAGAAAATATTCTGTCGTTCGTCAATAACGTAAGAACCAAAGATGGCGGTACGCATGAGTCTGGTGCAAAAACGGCCATGACGAGAGCCTTTAATGAATATGCACGCAAAGTGACCCTTTTAAAAGAAAAAGATAAAAATTTAGAAGGTACGGATATTCGTGAAGGCCTGTCAGCTGTTATTTCTGTCAGAATTCCTGAAGAACTTCTTCAATTTGAAGGACAAACAAAAGGAAAGCTTGGAACGAGTGAGGCTAGGTCTGCTGTAGACGCTGTGATCTCTGAAAAATTGGCTTATTTCCTTGAAGAAAACCGCGAAACGGCAACACTGCTTGTGAAAAAAGCGATTAAAGCGCAGCAGGCAAGAGAAGCGGCTAGAAAAGCAAGAGAAGAAGCAAGGAGCGGCAAGAAACGAAAAAAATCTGAAGCAACACTCAGCGGAAAATTAACACCTGCTCAATCTAGAAACCCGGCAAGAAACGAACTGTATCTAGTAGAGGGCGACTCAGCGGGTGGATCAGCCAAGCAAGGACGTGATCGAAAATTCCAAGCGGTGCTGCCGCTTCGAGGGAAGGTCATTAATACAGAGAAAGCAAAGCTTGCGGATATTTTCAAAAACGAAGAAATCAATACCATTATCCATGCCATTGGCGGCGGGGTTGGTGTCGATTTTAATGTAGAAGACATCAATTATGATAAAATTGTCATTATGACAGATGCTGATACAGATGGCGCACATATTCAGGTTCTATTGCTGACATTCTTCTACCGCTATATGAAGCCGCTGATTGAGCATGGCAAAGTATTCATTGCCCTTCCGCCTTTATATAAAGTTAGCAAAGGCTCAGGGAAGAAAGAAGTCATTGAATATGCTTGGTCTGATGAAGAAATGGATGACGTACTAAAGAAAGTTGGAAAAGGATATACGATTCAGCGCTATAAAGGTTTAGGTGAAATGAATGCCGACCAGCTATGGGAAACGACAATGAATCCAGAGTCGAGAACGCTTGTCAGGGTGAAGATCGATGATGCTGCACGGGTGGAACGCCGCGTCACGACACTGATGGGTGACAAAGTAGAACCACGCCGTAAATGGATTGAAAAGAATGTCGCCTTTGGACTTGATGAGGAAAGCAACATTCTTGAAAATGAAAACTTGTCGCTAGCTGAGGAGGTTTAAACATGGCACAACAAGAACGATTTCATGATTTACCGTTAGAAGAAGTGATTGGGGACCGTTTTGGTCGCTATAGTAAATATATTATCCAAGATCGTGCACTTCCAGATGCACGTGATGGATTAAAGCCTGTACAACGAAGAATTTTATATGCGATGTATGCAGAAGGAAATACACAAGATAAAAACTTCCGTAAAGCTGCCAAAACAGTCGGTAACGTCATTGGTAACTATCATCCGCATGGTGATTCATCTGTTTATGAAGCAATGGTGAGAATGAGCCAGGATTGGAAAGTGCGAAACGTGCTAATTGAGATGCATGGAAATAACGGGAGTATCGACGGAGATCCTCCTGCTGCCATGCGTTATACGGAAGCAAGGCTTTCTGCAATTGCATCAGAGCTTTTAAAAGACCTCGACAAGGAGACGGTCGAATTTGTCGCGAACTTTGATGATACAAGCAAAGAGCCTGTTGTCTTACCAGCGATGTTTCCCAACCTTCTTGTGAACGGGTCAACAGGGATTTCAGCCGGTTATGCGACTGATATTCCGCCGCACCACCTAGGAGAAGTGATTGATGGCGTGATTAAGCGAATTGAACAGCCGCATTGTACGGTTGAAGATTTAATGACAGTCATCAAAGGGCCAGATTTCCCAACAGGCGGGATCATTCAAGGTGTGGATGGTATTAAGAAGGCATATGAAACAGGAAAAGGAAAGATTATGATTCGCGGAAAAGCGGAGATTGAAACCATCCGCGGTGGACGCCAGCAAATCGTGATCACAGAAATTCCTTATGAAGTGAATAAGGCCAATCTTGTCAAAAAGATGGACGAGTTCCGCATTGAAAGAAAAGTAGAAGGAATTTCAGAAGTTCGGGATGAGACGGATCGTACCGGCCTTCGGATTGTTGTAGAGCTGAAAAAAGAAGCGGATGCGAATGGTGTCTTGAATTTCTTATATAAAAATTCTGATCTGCAAATCCCATATAACTTTAATATGGTCGCGATACATAACAGAAGACCGACTTTAATGACGCTTACAACTGTACTAGACGCTTACATTGCTCATCAAAAAGAAGTGGTGACGAACCGCTCAGCATACGAGCTTCGAAAAGCAAAAGAACGTCATCATATTGTAGATGGATTAATTAAAGCTCTTTCCATTTTAGATGAAGTCATTGCGACGATTCGTTCGTCTAATGATAAGCGTGATGCGAAAAACAATTTGATGGAGAAATATGATTTTACAGAAGCTCAATCAGAAGCGATTGTTTCTCTCCAGTTATATCGTTTAACAAATACAGATATCACTCAACTAAGAGACGAAGCAAGAGAGCTTGACGTGCGAATTGCAGAGCTGGAAGACATTTTAGCGAATGAGAAGAAGCTGTTTAAAGTCATTACGAACAACTTGAAGAAGTTGAAAAAGACGTATGCTGATGAAAGACGATCTGTCATTGAGGAAAAAATTGAAGAAATTAAGATTAACCTTGAAGTGATGATCGCATCAGAGGACGTGTACGTCACAGTCACAAAAGATGGATACATCAAACGGACAAGCCAGCGTTCCTATGCTGCATCAAACGGTAAGGACTTCGGTATGAAGGATACAGACCGACTGATTCATCAATTTGAAATGAATACAACAGATGTTCTTCTGCTCTTTACGAATAAAGGGAGCTACATTTACTGTCCAGTTCATCAGTTGCCAGATATACGCTGGAAAGACATGGGGCAGCATATTACGAATATTATTTCGATTGATCGGGATGAATCCATTCAAAAAGCGATCCCAATTAAAGAATTCGATGAATCATCGTATCTCTTGTTCTTTACAAAAGGCGGTATGGTGAAGAAAACAGAGCTTCTCCAATATAAAGCGCAGCGCTATTCAAAACCGCTTGTCGCCTTGAATTTAAAAGGTGATGATGAACTTGTAGATGTTCATGTTACAACAGGTCAGCAAGAATTGTTTATTGCAACGAAAAATGGCTATGGATTATGGTTTGATGAAGAAGAAGTGAGTGTGGTCGGTCCGAGAGCGGCTGGTGTGAAAGGCATCAATTTGAAGGACGGAGACGAGGTGGTCTCTGGACAAATCATTGATCCGAATAACAATGTGCTTGTTCTCACGACACAAAGAGGTGCTGTGAAGCGGATGAACCTCTCTGAATTTGATAAGACATCAAGAGCAAAACGTGGAGTGATCATGCTAAGAGAATTAAAGAAAAACCCTCACAGAATTGTTGCTGTGATTGCTGCTTCACTGCACGATACACTTGAGATTGATACGGAAAAGGGTGCCACGATCCCGCTCGATATTTCCACACTAAGGGCAAATGATCGTTATAGCAATGGATCGTTTATTTTAGATGAGGAAGAGCAGGGAGAAGTAACTCAAGTTCTTTTATCACCTGCTGCATCTGACCAAGATGACAATAAATAAGCAAAACGAAAACCCCCTGCGTAAGGCAGGGGGTTTTTTATGATGAGGTCAATTTAACTCTCGTGATTGCCAAACATGCTTGTGATGGCATGCACTACTTCAATTCCTTGGTAAACGAAAAGAGAAAGTGAAGTGACAGAGAACAGACCTAGAATGAATACTCTTAAGAAAAATAACATCGTGTAAAACCTCCCAATTTTTGTTTGATTTAAATGGTTGGGTTAACACGAGCTACTCGGAAATTCGAAGACTGGTAGAACACTGCAAGTAAATGCTTCTTTTTCCGGTCAAATCGATCAGTATAAGTGATGCGTGCAAATCCAGCTGCCATACTGCCAATGACTAGCAGTGCTGTAAATGCCGCAAATACTGCGTTCACATGTTTTTGTTTCTTTTCATCGCCTGCTGTCTGAACGATTTTCATTTCATGTGATTCTTGATCAGCAACCACCTTTGCATGATGGTATACCTGAACGGAATGAGGCATTGAGAACAAATGAAAACTTGCAAGTGCTATGAATAAGACTGCTAATTTTAACAGCATATTTTTTTTCATTTTTCTCACCCCTTCCTGTTTATTTTCATGATCTTACCACGTTTTCAGTTATTTGAAAAGTCTTATTTTTTTACTTTCCCTCTTTAAAAAAGCGCTAAACATCAAGACATCTATAGGACTGTTTCACTTCATGAAAGGTTTCAATTTTATTTATTAAATTTAAAAAAAGTACCGAGATCAAAGATCTGGCACTTGTCAAAAAGAATGTATTGATGTCGGTTTTGCAACAGCTTTTGTAAAGATTCCTGCAATACAAATGGCAAACAGAACAAAAATAAACGCATGAAGCAGACCGACTTGATTGGCGAGCAGTCCTAAAACAGGGGGCCCTGATAGAGAGGCTGTATACCCAGATAAAGTGACGATACTGACACGTTTGACAGCATAGCGGCTATCATCACCAGCTGCTGAAATGGTCAGCGGGAAGCCTAAGGACGCGCCAAGTCCCCATAAAAAGATAGATATCATACACACGACGAGTGAAATCTTTAAAATCACCAAGAATAGTCCGGCGGCAGCAGATAAGATCGCGACTCTTAGCAACAGCACCCTGCCAAAGCGATCAATGAAACGTCCGCTCAGTAATCTGCCACTAATCATCCCGCACAAAAATAATGCATAGATGACCGTACTCATTGAATGAGAAACCTGATAGCCATCAACCATTGCTAGTGGAATCCAATCATTTGCAGAACCTTCTACAAATGCGAGACATAAGGCAATCATCGCTAATGAGATCGTCCGTTTGTTCAGCCATGATGTTTGAGAAGCCTCAACTGATTCTGTCTGCGTCTCATCCGAATCTTTTCCTGTCCCGTGCGGAATAAACCGTGTACAAATCAGGATGCTGAGAAAGAAAAGGAGTGCAATGGTGAGAAGGTGAATGAGGACAGACACACCTAAATAAATAAAGAGTATTCCGGCACCTGCACCAATTAACGTTCCAATACTGAAAGAAGCATGCAAAATCGGCAGGATCGTTCTCTTGATCTGATACTCAATCTCCGTTCCTTCTAAGTTCATGGCTACATTGCACATGCCTGAGCCTGAACCAAAAAGAAAAAGACCAGCAGTGACAATCAGCGTAGAAGAGAGGGCGGCGCCGATTGCAAGGGTTGAGAATCCAATAAACATCAAAAAAGCGCTGACCACAATCGCCACTCGGCCGCCTTTTTTGCGAACGAATACATTGGAAAGAATCAGCCCGACAATGGAACCTACAGATAGGCCGAGTAAAATGAGTCCCATTGTGCCTGTATCTGCTTGCAACAAATCTCTCACTTCTGGTGTTCTTGAAAACCAAGTGGAGATGGAGATCCCAGACATCGTAAAAATAACAATGATCGCTTTATACCACTTTAATTTCATCTAATCCCTCATATCTATGTAGTCATACAGAACAAATCTACTCGATTATAAATGAGACTTCCTGATTCGTAAATAACATGAGGGAGGATCATCATGAAGAAAATATTCCAACGTCATCATTCTTTGATAGAATAAAGACAAAAGGGGCGATACATATGTCATATCGAATAGGTGTTTTAAAGGGAGACGGGATTGGACCGGAAATTGTTGATTCTAGTATGCGTATTTTAAAGACAGCGCTGTCACAGTTCAATGAACCATTTGTGGAATTTGTAGAGTGTCCTATCGGTGCTGAAGCCATTCATTCTCATCAAGATCCAGTGCCAGCTTCTACGATAGCCGCCTTGAAAAAATGCCATGGCTGGATATTAGGACCTCATGATTCAGCTTCATATCCTGATCAATTGAAAGAAAGAAGAAATCCAAGTGGAGAACTCCGTCATACATTTGATTTATTTGCAAATATTCGTCCATCGCAATCGCTGCCAGGTGTGAAAAGCGTTGCCAGTGGCGTCGACCTTGTCATTTTTCGAGAAAATACAGAAGGCTTTTATCCAGACCGGAATATGTATCAGGGGACAGGAGAGTGGATGATTACACCAGATGTCGCCATATCTACAGGTGTGTTTACAAAAAAAGCAATTACCCGTATTGCCCACGCGGCCTTTCAACGTGCAGTGGAGAGGAGGGGGAAAGTCACCATTGTTCATAAAGCGAACGTGATCAAATTAGGATCTGGCTTGTTTTTACGAACATGTCAAGAGGTAGCGAAAGCATATCCACAAGTGGAGGTTGAGGATATTCATATTGATGCGATGGCTGCTCATTTAGTGAGACGTGCAGGTGATTTTGATGTGATTGTGACAGAAAATATGTTTGGCGACATATTATCTGATCTTGCAGGGGAACTAGTCGGCAGTTTAGGAATGGCACCCTCATTAAATTGTAACGAAAATCAAGCGATGGCACAGGCGGCACATGGATCAGCACCGGATATTGCTGGTCAAAATATCGCCAATCCAATGGGCATGATTCTTTCTACAGTGATGCTTTGTAACTGGCTACATGTGAAATATCAAGATGAAAGATTAAAACAGACAGCTAGTCTGATCGAACATACTCTTGATGAGACCTTAAAAAAGAACTTGAAAACGAAGGATTTAGGAGGAAATGAGACGACGACACAATTCACCGAGGCATTCATTCAAACGATGAATGAATTTTCAATAAAAGGGAGATGAACATGAAAACAGAAAAAGAAAAGATGATCAATATTATCACCCAAATGACCACACATTGATGAAAGATCGAGCAAAAGCGCGACAATTGACATTTGCCTATCAGCAAACAAATGAGCCATCACAGAGAAAGGCCATTTTAAAGGAGCTTTTAGGCGCTTGCGGAGAAGATGTGGTGTTTGAAGGCAGAATACAATGTGATTATGGATACAATATCGAGGTTGGTGAGCATTTTTTTGCAAATTTTGATGCTGTGTTATTAGATGTTTGCAAGATTACAATTGGAGATCATTGTTTGTTAGGTCCGAATGTACATATATACACAGCTGGACATCCGTTAAATCCAGAAGAACGTCAAACAGGTATTGAATTCGGCAAACCAGTCACAATTGGACATCATGTATGGATTGGCGGCGGTGCCATTATCAATCCAGGTGTGACAATCGGAGATCATGCTGTCATTGCATCAGGAGCCGTTGTGACAAAAGATGTTCCGGCAAATGTGATTGTTGGCGGGAATCCTGCAAAAATCTTAAAACATTTAGAGGAATGAAAATCTGACGAATCAACCGTTGGATTTTCATTTTTTGTTTTATCTCAATAAGATAAGTATACTTAATAATGAGACAAAGAAAATTCAATTGTTGATTAACTTCCTAGAATATATATTATGTAAACTAGATATTAATTAATGCAAAAAGAGAATCTTTGACTTGATCCTCTTTATTATTAGATTTTATATTCAATCGACTCAAACGCAGCACTACTTTCCAGTCTCAGCAAACTGTTTCAATCGATCTCCAATTTCATCTCTTACCCTTTGGAAAAATGACCACTTCTCTTCTTCTGTTCCTTCTGCTTTTGCTGGATCATCAAAGCCCCAATGGACACGCTCGACATGAGGAGGAGTCATCGGGCATTTATCAGCTGCGTCCCCGCATAGTGTTACGACTAAGTCAGCGTGATGCAATATTTTCGGATCAATCAGGTCAGACGTTTGATGAGAAATATCAATCGCTATTTCTTTCATTGCTTTTACAGCATTCGGATTTAATCCATGAGCTTCAATACCAGCGCTATAGACCTTCCACTCATCTCCAAGATATTTTTTAGCCCAACCTTCAGCCATTTGACTGCGGCAAGAATTACCGGTACATAAAAAGTATATTGTTTTCTTTGACATGTTGATCGTCTCCTTTAATGTATAATCATTAGCCAGAAATACAATGCTAAAAGTGTGATGAATAGTGTTGGTACAGTTAAAATGACCCCTATTTTGAAATATGTCCCCCAGGAAATCTTCACACCTTTTTGAGAAAGGACGTGGAGCCATAGTAGTGTTGCTAAGGAGCCAATGGGCGTAATTTTCGGTCCTAAATCAGAACCAATGACATTTGCGTATATTAACGCTTCTCTCATCATTCCTTGTGTATCGGTGCCGGAAATGGCTAATGCATCGATCATGACCGTCGGCATATTATTCATGACAGATGAAAGAATCGCTGCGATAAATCCCATACCAAGAGTCCCTGCCAATAAACCTTGATCTGCTACAGCTTGAATCACGCTTGAAAGAGCATCAGTAAGCCCTGCATTTCGCATGCCATAGACAACAACGTACATACCTATGGAAAAGAAAACGATCGCCCAGGGAGCTTCTTTTAGAACGCTTTTTGTTTGAACAGCAGGGCTTTTTTGTGCAATGACCAAGAATAAAATGGCAATCACTCCAGCTATGACCGATACAGGTATAGATAAAAATTCGCTTGCAAAATAACCAATCAACAAAAAAGCTAATATATACCAAGATAATCTAAACATCTTTGGATCTTTTATTGCTTCCCTAGGTTGCTTTAACTCAGTCATATCATAGCGTTTTGGTATACTCTTTCTAAAGAAAAGGTACAGCACAGTGATACTCGCTAGCAATGAAAAAAGGTTTGGAACAACCATTCTGGATGCATATTCAATAAACGTAATGTTGAAATAGTCGGCTGTTACAATGTTCACCAAATTACTTACGACAAGTGGAAGCGATGTTGTATCTGCAATAAACCCACTTGCGATAATAAAAGGGAATACTATTTTTTCATTGAAGTGTAATGCTCTGACCATGGCTAAAACAATGGGTGTCAAAATAAGTGCTGCACCATCGTTTGCAAATAAAGCAGCGACGATTGCCCCAAGGATGGTCACATACACAAACATACGTAGCCCACTGCCTTTTGCAGCCTTTGCCATATGCAATGCTGCCCATTCAAAAAAGCCGATTCGATCAAGGATGAGTGAAATGACGATAATGGCGACAAAAGCTAAAGTCGCATTCCAAACAATGCCTGTCACGGTGATCACATCGTTTACATTCACAACACCTACGATTAATGCTAAAATAGCTCCTCCACAAGCGGACCACCCTATGGATAAATTTTTTGGCTGCCAAATAACCAGTACCAAAGTGAACAAAAATATGATTAATGATAAAACGGCAAAACTCAAACCCATCCCTCCTTACGAACAAGAAATGTTTGTTGCTTTATGTTGTATACTTTTTAAAAGGTCATCTTCTTTATCAATTTGATTTAAGATGATCCGAATCGTCTCAAATTCTGGAGACAGTGTATTGATTGAATAATAACGCCACTGCCCTTTTCTGTTCTCATGAACAAATCCAGCTTTTTTTAATTTTCGTAGATGCTGACTAATCGCTGGTTGACTCATTTCGAACATATCTACCAGTTCACAAACACAATATTCTTTCTCCAAAAACAATTTCATCATGATCAGTCTTGTTTGATCACTGAGTGTTTTTAAACAATTCGACATATGTGTCACACCAATTGAAACATCTGTAGTCACAATGATTCCCCCTCTTTTCAACTCCTTCAATAGTATATAACTGAAAACTTATATAATCAATTGATTATATGAATTCAAACAAAAATTGATTCGTGTGAAAATGATTGATTTAAATACCGACTTCTCTTCTTCAAATGAAACCACATAGTTATTTAAATAGCCCAGTTCTCTATATTGGCAAAAAAGGTGTTGATAAAAACAAAAGACAGAGGTCTTGTGCCTTTTATCATTCGAGTGAAATTAAATAATCAAGAAGAAAAAACTTACGAGGCAAAGACGGTTATACATGCCACTGGTACGTGGAAAAACCCTAACCCAATAAATGCTGAAGGGATTATGACAGAAAATGAAAAAAGAGTTGCTAATCGAATGGCATTCCTGATATTTTAAATCGCGATCTGACTCGGTATCAGAATTGCATTGGGTAGCATTGGGCATTCTGCTGTTAACACTTTGCTAGAGCTGCCAAAACTAAAAGAGACATCAAAAAGCACAGAAATGATATGGATTTTAAGAAAGCAGGATATTAGTGAGGTATTAAGAGGAGAAAACAATGATCAATTGCCTGCAAGAGGTCAATTAGATGGAAAGGACCCTTCTTGGTGTCCTATGATCAGAAGGTGAAAGAGGGTCCACAAATTAAGATACAGTTATTGTTTCAACTAATTAAAGGACCCTTGTTCTTGTCTTGGTACAAATTAGATAGGTCATAAAGGTTTTTGGGGTAATTCCATTATTTGAATCTCCATCCCCCATGAAGTTGTGATATAGAAAAATCCAAGAGAGCTCAGCTCTCTGACTTTAACATCAGACTGTTCTGCAAAATATTTTAAAGCCTCTTCTATATCGGTAACTGTAATAGCTAGATGGGCTACACCGATATCACTGGGTTTTAGGTGAACATTCTGTTGATCTGGCGTCGACCATTGAACCAGTTCGATCTTTCTACCGCCATATTGCAAAAATGCCGCCCCTTCTACAACTGAATGTTCGTGAACCCCAAAGTACCTTTTTAAACTATCGTCCTCAAACTGCATCCGTTTTGGCCGGAACAAGACTTCAAAACCCAAAATATGAGTGAAGAATTCAACTGCTACTTCGATATCGGGTACTACAAATCCTGAATGCTCGATTGTACCTTGAAAAATTGTATTTTTCATATCGCTAAACCCCTTTGATTTTTGGAAGTAAATGTTTCATTATAAAGTGGTATTTAAAGTAGCTATATCAATCTTTTGTGATTTCTATATCTTTTTTGAATATCCATTAAAATTTACATGTTCCATCTGAACAATATTCATCGAGCGACGACTCTAATTTATGCTCTTCAACCTTACGATTCCCGTACTCTTCTTTCCATACCTGTTGTAATGTTTCTAAAAACACTTCGCTAGGTTGTGCTCCTGAGATGACATACTTATCATTCACAACGTAAAAGGGCACGCCCTGAATCCCAATTTTAGATCCCTCGGCTCTATCAGCTGCGATATTCTCGCTATATTGATCATTTGATAAAACATCCAAAGCTTCGTTGCCATCAAGACCTATTTCACTTGTAAGTTGAGCAAGTGTTGCGTGATCACCGATATCTAGTGAATCTGTGAAATGAGCTTTCAAAATACGTTCCATAAACTCCCGAATCTTCCCTTTCTCTTTTGCATAATAAGAAAGACGAAGTGCATCATATGAATTCGTAGGAATCATTGTATCAAATTGATAATCTAACCCAACCTCTTTTGCTTTCTGTTTCAATTGATTGTTCAGTACTTTTGCTTTTTCATTTGGGACACCATGCTTAGAGGATAATACTTGATGGATATCCATTCCTGTATTTTTTTTCGTATATGGATCTAATTGAAAATGTCGAAATAAGACTTCGACCTCTTCTTTATGTTCAAACTGTTCTAACCCTATTTCAAATTGACGTTTGCCAATATAACAAAACGGGCAAACAAAATCAGACCAAATTTCTACTTTCATCCTATGTTCCCCCTTTATGATTTTAATGAATGTATTTTGTCTATTCTTCTTTATTACGCTTTTGAACGTGCGAGGTGGGATGATGTTAATTAAAATCTTTTTAACTAATCCCACCAATGCTCTTTTTTAAAACGTTCGTGCTACCGTTTTTGCTTTTTCAATTGTTGAAGTAACAATTTCTTCTTCTTTAGTTGGATCATAGTCAATACCTTCAACAAAAATCGTTGGTTCCACTTCAATTCCAACAAACTTCAGCGCACCTCTTACGTAAGAATCGGAATGCTCCATTCCAATTGCCTGTGAATAAAATCCTCCCATACCATGAATATGGATTGCTTTTTTCCCTTTCATCAATCCTTCTGGACCTTCTGATGTATATTTAAACGTTTTTCCAGCACTCATGATTGTATCAAAATAGGCTTTTAATAAAGGTTGGATTCCTAAATTCCACATTGAAGACTGAATGATGTATTTATCTGCTTCCATAAATTGCTTTGTGAATGCATTCACTGCTTCTATTTTTTGTGCTTCAACATCTGTTAGCACTTCCCCACTTCTTAACTTCTTTTGTCCAGTTAAAAAATCAGCATCGATTAATGGCACATTTGCATAATAGACATCTACTTCTATTATTTCATCCGCTGGGTTTACTTCCTTATATTCAGTGATAAATGCTCTAGCAACTTGCGTACTTCTTGATTGTTCCTCACTTTGAGGTGTTCCTTTAACAAATAATACTTTTGACATGATCATTTCCCCTTTATGATTTTGATTTTGAATACTTATAAAAAGAATGCACACGCAATATTTTGGTATGACCCTAAATGATTCCTATAATTTCTGCTGAATCAACAACCTCATACAAAAAGCTGATTTAATGATTATAGACAATGGGCATTTTTCCGATTAATTGGTGTTGCCTAGCAGCGTCATACATGAGTTTAGCGACATTTTCCCTAGATACGGACATTTTAGCTGGCTGATCGCCGAATGAATAACCGTAAGATTGCCCGTTGTATTTGATATTAGGATTAATGATTCGAACGACTGTCCAATCCAGGTTCGATTCTTTAATCAGTTCTCCTATCTTCTTCATTTCGGCATAACCATTTGGCATGAGAAGTTTAGGCAATATTCTTGGCAATATCGTCGATAAGCTTTTCTTATCGTCTTCAGATTGCAAGGCTGGCGTCGCGAGTGTAATCAACCTTTTTTTGGTGAACTTCTTCATCGCTTTGACAATTCGGTTATGTCCGTCGGCGATCGGTGTACCTTTTTGTTTTCGAGACAAATCAATGCCGGGACCTAAGGTGCTTATCACGACATCAGCTTCTGAAACTGCCGTTTCAATAGCTGAAGTGTTCGTTAGTTCACCCGTTACAATGCGTAAATTCGAATGCTTTTGCTTGATTTTCTCAGGGTTTCTAACATATACCGTAACGATATCTCCGTTTTCTAATGCAAACTGTGTTAAAAGTTGACCGATTGCACCAGTTGCCCCAAAAATAGTGATATTCATGGTCGTCTATCTCCTTTTGTTATTCAGAATGATCACAATGATTTCCTTGATCAAAAATCTTTCGTAATAACATGTGTTATTTAAGCAACGCGCGTTGTATAATTGATGATAAGATGAAAAAGAATAATAAACAATAACCAAAATAGCCAATATGTAGTTTACGCAACACTTCTAATGTATTGTCGTTTTTAGACAAGATGATGAACCCTAAAAGGAGAAGAAAAAATGATTATGCCAAAAAAAGATCCGAGAATACTTCGTACAAGACAATTGATTGTAGACTCTTTTCTTTCGTTAGCTAGTGAAAAAGATTTCAACCATATAACGGTACGTGATATCACAGAAAAGGCTACTATTAACCGGGCTACATTTTATGCGCACTTTGACGATAAATTTGATTTGTTACATTCTACAATCACCAATACATTTACAGACAAATTGAAAAAAAGAATCAATGATCACGATGCATTCAATGAAAAAGTCATTGCAAATATTTTTCTAGCCATGTGTGATCACCAGAAAGAGATAAGCGACCTATGTCCCAAAGGTTATCATTCTTTAGGAACTATTATCGAAAGTAAAATTAAAGAGGAGTTACAGAAACTAATAGCTGATCTTATGCTAAAAGGAACTAAAAACATCATCGAATTCGAGGATAAACAAATGGTAACAACCCTATCTACTATGCTAAGTTGGGGGATATACGGAGCTGCATACACATGGAATAAGGATGGAAGACTTATTTCATCAGAAGAGCTAGTGACTAAGACCCTGCCTATCTTTAAAAATGGCATGAGTCAGTATTATCTTTAATGAAAATGATGTTAACAATCTGCTTGAGCCGGCAGTGCTATAAAAAATATTAAAAAAACACAGAAATGGTATGGGTTTAAATAATGGGGTATTTGGAGGAGATCAAGAGGTCAATTAGGCAGGCTCGATTTGTTGTTGCTTAAATGACAAAACTTCTACGACCTTCTCAATAAATTAAATCGGTCGTAGAAGATGGCCCTTATTTGTTGTACTGTAAATCAAATATTCTGGGATATTTCTTTTAAGAATTGCTTTCTCTTTTCATCTGTTGTTAAATTCACTCTAGAAAAATGAATCCATTTCGTGGATTCATTTTTCAATCCCAAATCTGCTAGCGTTCTGTTAATAAAAACGCTTTGAATGGCATTTCCAGCTTCAGATTCTATATACTTTTTATCTGTAGTTGATGTTGAGATCACGGTTGTTTTTTTTATATTTGTTAATAAACCTTTTAAAGTACCAGTATTTTGATCTTCAATGAATGCGAAACCGCTTAACATCACTTTATCAATAAATCCTTTTAAAATAGCAGGTAGATCCCACCACCAGACTGGGAATATAAATACCAATTCTGTTGACTGTTTTAATTTTTCTTGATAATCCTTCACTAATAGATAAGGCGTTTCTCCTTTATGAAAATGCTTTAATTCTTCAGCTGTAAAAACAGGATTAAATCCATCTTTATATAAATCGATCACTTGAAACGGTTCTCTCTTTGTTTCTAATTTTTCTGTTATGGAAGTCAAAATGGCATGATTATAACTTCCATCCCAAGGATGTGCATAGACAATCGTTTTCATTATTCAATCACCCTTTTTCTGAGTTTTGTATCATTTTTTGATGTACATTCATTTTATTATGTGCTATAACATACTACAAGTACGGTAATCAAAGTGCGATACTAATCCAAAGGAGAGTATAAAATGAATGAGGAGTCCTTCCAGACGAAAGCTGAGCTAAAAGATACTGGTTTTGGGTATACTTTGTCATTAATTGGTGGGAAATATAAAATGCCAGTTCTGTATGCTTTATATTCAAACGATGGTCCTGTCCGCTATAATCAGCTGAAACGTAAGCTCGGAACGATTTCTTTTAAAACATTAACCAATACACTAAAAGAGCTTGAAGCGGATCACTTAATTCATCGTAAAGAATATCCCCAAGTGCCTCCAAAAGTAGAATATAGTTTATCTGAAAAGGGTTTATCACTGATGCCTGTATTAGATGAGATATGCTATTGGGGAGAGGAACAAATGAAAAATAATTAGGTAGAGTGGAAAGAAAGCTACTACAGTTTAAACATGCTTTCTAAAGTAGCTTTCTTCTCATCTTATATCAATCCGATTGGCTCATTTTGTTGATGCGCTAACTCCATTTCTTCTGCCAGATAGAGAGCGTTCTTCTTATCTATATCATATCAGGCCAATTGTGGATCAGTTGACGTAATCTAACTGCAACAGTCTTACAAACATCTGGCATTAAGTAACTATCAGAATCCGAAAGATTCAGCAAAGGAATGATGTCATCTGTATAGTTCTCAAATGGTATGTCCCCGCCAAAACCCTCCATATCATCTAAATTCATTTCGCAAATATTACTCCTGATTGAACCTATAATAGGACAACGAGGCACGCAACGCTCTATTCTACCAGAGTCCTAAGGTTATTTTGATTTAATCCCTGCACCACAAAGAGGAATGATAATGGTTTCTTCTGATTCCTTTTGATATTTCATGTAGCCAGCAAAATTGATGGCAGATGTCACTTCGACATAAAATCCTTTCTCACTTAGTTTAGAGCGTGCATGTAGAATTTCTTCTTCTTCAATATCAATAAACGTACCATTCGTCTTGTATACAGCTTCTAAAATTTGTTTAGAACGCGCCGGGGCAGCAATAGCGATCCCTTCTGCTACAGTCCCTTTATTTGTCACAGGCGTTGCTGATTCCTCCGCATGTTGAAAAGCTTTCACAAGTGGTGCGCAGTTCTTTGCTTGTACGGCAATAATTTTCGGTATTTTATGAATGAGACCATTTTCGAATAACTCTCTAAAGCCATAATACGCACCGAGCAGCAGAGTGCCGTTTCCAACCGGAATAATTAAAGCATCCGGTGCTCCTTTTAGTTGCTCATAGATTTCATAGGCGTATGTTTTTGTACCTTCGAAAAAATAAGGGTTATAGACATGGCTTGCATAAAAAACGTTTTCTTCGTCTACTGCCTTTTGGGCCGCAGCTGCAATGTCCTCTCGTGTACCATGAATTTCTTTAATCGTTGCTCCGTGGGCTTTTATTTGAGCGACTTTTTTAGGTGATGTTTGATCACTTAGATAGATGTCACAGGCAATACCACAACGCGCCGCATACGCAGCAATTGCCGTTCCTGCATTACCGCTGCTATCAGCAATGACTTTTGTTACCCCTAATTCCTTAGCTTTTGTCATTAACACAGCTGCTCCACGGTCTTTAAACGATAGTGTCGGCATCATATAATCAACTTTTACATATGTGTTTGGCTCATTAGGATCTAGAACGATTAAAGGAGATTGGCCCTCGCCCATTGTCACAGTTTCCCACGTCTTAGAACCTTTTGGAAATGGCATGGTTTCAACATAACGCCATAATGAATTTGGATAGTGATCCCAAGCTGTGACGTCTATTTTCGGGGTATCTTTCACTAGATTGAATACTCCACCACAATCACATTTCCATAGAGTTGGTGTCATCTCATATTTTTCTCCGCAATGGTTACAAATTAATTGATTCATTCTTCATCTGCCCCTTTGAATATTTTTTTATACAAAATATAATTTTTTATATAGGGTGGTCAAAAAAATATTCTAAATATATGCAATGGCATCCATTTCAATTTTGAAACCAAAATGTAATTCATTCGTTGGTACAATCGTACGAGCTGGTTTATGTTCACCGAAAAATTCGGTATAAACCGCATCTACTTTGTCCCATAATTCAATATCTGAAATGTATAATGTCATGCGCAAAATCTTTTCTTTTTGACTTCCAGCAGCCTCTACAATCATCTCTACATTCTTAAGCGCTTGTAATGTCTCTTTTTCAATGGGGCCGAACTCTTTTTCTGTCGTTTCAGGATTGATGGCAAATTGTCCCGACACATAGACCGTGTTTTGATGAATGGTTGCGAAGGCATAGTGTCCGTTTGATTTTAGATTTCCTACCTCGAGTATGCTTTCCATTTTGACACTCCTTACCTCGATTTATTTTTGATTTCATCCAAATAGCTATAGACGGTTACTTTGGAAATGCCTAACATAGATGCGACCTTCTCAACAGATCCTTTCATTAAAAAAATGCCCTTTTCATCCATAAATTTGATTAGTTCAATTTTTTCATGGCGTTTCATGACTGGATGAACACTGTTTTGAATGATTTGTTGAATCAATTGATCGACGATTTCTTCCACATTTTCAAGATCATCATTTGATGTTGTTTCTTTCTCTTGAGCTTCCACTTGTGTAGAAAGAAATGTGTCCATAAATTGCTGCATTTGATTCAGTGCTTCAACATCAAAATTGATACAGAAAGCTCCGATCACTTTTTGCTTTGAATCACGTATTAATGAAGTCGAAGAACGAATCGTACGCTTATCTTCTGTTACAAATGTATAACCAGCCAGATAATCTTCTTTAAAATCTTCTGATTGTAATACAGTCTTGACTAGATGATCAAATGATTGGCCGATTTCTCTTCCTGTCACATGGTTATTTACTGTAAACATGACAGATGCTTGAGGATTCGTTAAATCATGAATCACCACTTCACAATTTGGTCCAAACATTTTTGCAGTAGATTTTGCTAAAGGAATATAACTCTCTAATAACTTTTTAATATGTTCCATGCCTAAGCACCTCATTTTTTTATTCCACTAGATTATATAATTTTTTATATATAAAAACAATATATAGATTTATTTATATATTGTAATGCTCACAAGATCACAAATATGAAAATCACCATATAAAAAAAGCAGCCATTGACTGCTTTTTGCTTGTGCTCCTTTCTAATTGTCTTCCTGCTGGATGCCATACAAAATGACGTCAATTCCCCATCGGAACCGTTCCATTGATACGGTATCACCTGCAAACATTTCTTCTTTTACATGATGAATGAAAGGAAACTGCGTTTTGTCTGCTTGAAGAAATGCTTTTTTTGTGTCTGAAATCTGTGAAGAGCCTTGTTTCTTCCAAGAGACCTTTTCGTATGCTACAGAAGATACGTATAACAGCAATAGGTCTACTCCCCATGCTGCGGATGTAGATTTGATCCCGCCTTCATGCAATGCAGCGAGAAGATGTTCGGTCAACTGAATAAAGTTCGTTCCTTGTGGAATGGTGGAAAGAGAAATTTCAGCGAGACCAGGTTTTTCGAATAGCAGGAGGAAATAAGTATGCAATAGGTCGAATAACTGTTCTTTCCATGTGCTATCCTTTGAATCTGGATAGACCATTTGTCCGAGACCATAATCCAATACGTAAGCACTGAGTTCTTGAACATTGTTCACGTAGACATACAAGGATGCAGGTCCCGTATCGAGTGCTTTAGCCACCTTACGCATACTCATGCCCTCTATCCCATGCTCCTTAAGAAGCTCATAGGCCGTTTTCACAATAAGCTCACGGCTTAAGGGTTCTTTAGCCGGCCGAGACCGGCGACTGATCATACGACGATTTGAATTGTTCATACTCTCTTTATAACATGTCAAAGTAAAATAGTAAATTGAGCATCAATCATCATCCTTTTGAAAAGAATTCATCATATCTGCAAGCTTGACCGCAGCGTCTTTTGAAAAACACAGTTTTAAACTATTCTCCGATTCATTAGCTTTTTTCGATGAATATTCGTACATCATGTCTTCGTATTCTTCAATCGCCTTTTCAAAATGATGAGGATGCCGGACAATAGCAAGTGCTAGCTCCCTTGCATCAAACATCGCCATGTTCACACCCTCGCCTGCGAATGGCGACATGACGTGAGCTGCATCACCGATAAGCGTTACTCCTTTATGACGATTCCATTTGAAACCGACAGGAAGCGTATAAATCCGTCTTGGAATGATGGTATCTTCTGCATAACGAATATAATTTTTCAGCTGATCATCCCAATCACTAAATAACGCTAATAATTGTTCTTTTGCTTCTTTCACTTGATGAAACGGTATACCACAAGTCTCGATCCAGTTGCGTTCTACCATAAGGCTTGCATACACTTTGATTCGGCCATCTCCGTTTAACTGCCCAATCAGTCCTTTGTGGTCTGCCAAAGCAAACATCTTACCTCGTTTATTAAATTCAGCTAAATCAGGGTGGTTCTCCTCTACGCTTAAGACATTCAGTTCTAGCATCGTGAGCCCAGAGTATTCAATCTCAATATCTGTTAACAGAGGACGCACACGAGAAAAAGCACCATCAGCCCCAATCAAAAGGTCAACTGTTTCGACAACTCCGTTTTCAAAATGAAGCTCTGTCATACCACTTTCTAATGAAACGCATCTTTCTAGTTTATACCCATATTTGATGGTTTCAGCATCAATTTGTTTTAACAGTAGTTCACATAACACACCACGATCAATTTCCGGGCGAGTACCTGTTTGATCTGATTCCGTTTCTTCATCTAAATAAATTCTTCCTGATTTATCAAGTAATCGGAAATCTTCCCCTTCATAGCGGGCGTTCTTTTGAAATTTCTCATAAACTCCTGCTTCTTTTAAGGCATTTTGACCTGTTTCTTCGTGAATATCCAGTGAGCCGCCTCGTTCAAGGCTCTTGTCATGCATCTCTCGTTCATAAATGGTTGTTTGTATACCGTAATTTTGCAAAATTAAGGCAAGTGTTAGTCCCCCAGGTCCTCCTCCGATGATAGCGATTTGCTTTTGATTCTTAGATAATGACGTCATCTTCTGCATCTCCTCATCCCTTTGTGGAAATCGTTTTAAATTCCATTTCATTTATATTATAACGAACATCGTTCGTAAAGAACAGTGTTCGTTAAAATGTTTGTTTTACGATTGTGTTTTAATGATAAGAAACCAATCGCCCGCCATCATATGATACACTCCATCTAGGAAGGTTTTAAAAGGTTTACATTGTTCTCACTCTAAGTGTAAGAGGTGTTTCTATGAATAAATTATTGGCTATGTTGATATTAGGATTAGGCTTTAGTGGTGCCGCACTTATTCTTTCTATCCCTTTGTTATTCAAAGTCAAACCAGAGCAAACTGAGCTGGTGTTTGCTGCTGGATCAGCGGGCGCTTTCGCAATATTCGCTGTCTCATGCCTAGTTCTTCGAAAACGATTCAATCGCTAAAAAACCTAAACAACATCCACCATTATAACAATGGAGATGTGTTTAGGTTTTTGTGATTTACCTTAGTGTTCAGTCAAAGAATGTATACAAGCTGACCCTGATAGGGAATCTACTTATTCAAAACAAAAGAAACTGCTGAAACATATCACGATATGCACGCTAAACGAATCACTAGCTTTGGCATAATAGACATCAATGCGAAAATCTTTGATATGAATTCTGACCTTCCTCATATCACAAAAGGTCCATTAAACGCATATCGTTTTGTGATATAATCTTGAGTCAAAGACAAGCGCTAAGAGAAAATGAACTGGCTGAATGGACATCATGACTGTGAAAAATTCTGAAGAAATGATAGGGTGATAGCGATGAGAAGACTTGAGTCTGGTATATCAGTAGACAACGAAGCATTTTCTGATGTGACCAGGTATGAAAACGAAACAATCAGCAGAACGACAATCATCAACTCAAATGTTCGTTCTCCTATTTTTTGGAGCTGTCACTTGGATCATCTTGTATTTGATACGTGTGATCTGACGAATGCGAGATTTTTTGCCGGTAGTACGATTGATCATTGTACTTTTAGTCATTCAGACTTGCGCTCTGTGGGCATTGGCAAAAACGAAGCTGTCTTCACCAATTGCGAATTTTCTTCCTGCGATATGAGGGGAATGACATTGGAGAATGCTACGTTTATCGATTGTACTTTCTCTAATTGTAGATTCAATGACCGTGTTTTACAGGCAGCGAACATCGTCAATTGTACCTTTGCTGGTAAGCTAATAGATATAACGTTTGAGGGAAATGGCAAACAAAAGCTGATCGCCAATTTTGAAAACTGCACCCTTGATGGTGTTCGTTTTTTAGGCTGTGACCTAGCGGTATGTATTCCGCCAGCATCCAAAAACCATTTATATGTTGAACATGTATCTGCACGTGTGAAAAAGGCCTTAGAGAAGATAGATGATGATCCTACTCTGTCTGATCATGATCGGAAAATACTAGTGCGGAGTCTGCGGAAGCTTGAACAAATGGAACAGTATATTTTTAACACGAAATATATGGAGAACATACATGGGGCCGCTTTTGTTGAACGCTTTTTCAGTCATCTTGGATGTAGCAAGGATCACATGTAACGTTTGCTACATCCCTTTTCCTACTTTATCTTTATGTCGTACATCAGCTTCTAGTATATTTGAGCGGAATGAGTTCTTCGATTTTCACCTTGACCAGCTCCCCATCCATATCAAGGATGACAAAACACGTTGGTCCAAAGTCTGAAATGAGCTCTCGGCAGATGCCACAAGGGCTGACTACCCTAATTCTTCTATCTTTTTCATCTGAATAAGGGTGTCTCACTGCAACGATTGTATCAAAATCTTTGTATCCATTCGATAAAGCGCTGCCAATCGCAATGGCTTCTGCACAAACAGTTACCCGTCCGATATAGGCTTCTATATGGACAGCTGATATGATTTCTCCTGTTTTCATCCGGATAGCTGCTCCTACATGATGCTTGTCATCTTCATAAAGACTGATTATCTTCTTTTTTGCTTCGTCTATTAATTCGATATCTTCTTGTGATAGATCAAACGTTTTCATCGCGTTTCCCCTTTCGCCTCACTGCTCGTATGTATTATAACAAACATGAGGTGATGAACTGAACTTCACTCTCCTTTACTAACCAGCCAAAAGACCGTTTAATCTGTAGTGAATTGCCATTTTGAATGTATTTCATATTCAATTGAAAAAGGCTGCTTTCAAGTAAGCAACCTTTTCCCTTATTTACATCAGAACATTTACCCTTTCTAGGTGTGAACTGAATCCCTATCGATTGATCACTTGAATGATTTTCTTCAGAGCATCTGCCGCTTCTGGAATTGGCATGACAACAAACACATGCAGCATTTCAGGATAAACAAAGGTTTTGATGTCCATTCCTTGTGCTGTTAATTTTTCATCAAGCTTGATGGCATCTGGATATAACATATCATGTGTTCCGATAAAATGAGTGATCTTCGCTAGTCCTTTGAAGTCGCCGTATATGGGACTGATCAATGGATCTGTGAGACTTTGATCAGCTGCCCACAATTTAGTGATGACTTCCATTCCTTCATGACCTAGAATCGGGTCCTTTTTTGCATATTCAAAAATGAGAGGGTTGCTCATACTCATATCAACACACGCAGATAGTAACACGATATCCTTTGGCTGCGGCAGATCTTCCTTCTTTAAAAGGTGCGCAAGACCAAGTGAGATGTTTCCGCCAGCTGAATCTCCCATGATCGTCAATTGATTGGCACTTCCGGCAGTTTTCAGAAGGTCTTTATATAGGTTAAGCATTTTCGGATACGTATCCTGGTTGCTATAATGAGGTACTTTTGGGTAAATAGGAGCGACTACTTTCGCACCTAGTGATTGCGCCATTTTATCCATGAACCACCAATGGACATTCAAAGGCTGATTTGTCCACGCGCCACCATGTAGATAGAGAATGACTTTTTGATTTTGTGATGCTTGTTCATTCAATGTGAAAACTTGCATGCCTTCGAAAGTCTGCTCTTGTACCTCACTGATTAAATTCACATCATCACCAATGGCATAAGGCTGCGTATTTTCAATTCCTTTTTGCTCGAGGAATTTTTTTGTCTGTTCGATACTAGAAAAACTCTCTTTATTACTTTGCGAAGCGAATAATGTTTCAAATTGAATACTTTCTTTAGAACGTTCACCATGATACATTTCTACGCTCATTTTTTCTCTCCTTCACTCAATAGGTTTATTGATCATCCTGCTTCGGAACACGAAATGATTCCAGGTAGACTTGTACTTTTTTCTCAGGGGTTTTTAATAAGTTAGATAAAAGGTCTTGAATGAGACGAAGGCTTTTAATTTTCTTTTCAATTTCTTCATGTTTAAGATGGACAATTTGTCTTAGGGTATCAAGGTCTATGTCTTGACTTAGCATGTCCATAATTTCAGCTATTTCCTTTAATGAATAACCGAGCGTTTTCGCATCTTTGATCAATTGAATTTTCACAACATAGTCGTCTGTATAGAATCTGTAACCGTTTGAACGTCGTCTTGGAGCAGGTAATATGTTGTGCTCTTCATAGTAACGAATTGCGGCAGGACTTACTCCTGTTTTTTTGGCAAGTTCTCCTCTAGTCATCAACTCCATCGTTACTCCTTTTTTATTATTTTGTTTTACTATATGTACATTATAAAGGTTGAACTATACTTCAAGGTCAAGGTGAAACATTTTTCGGCCAACTTTTGTTATCAAATGATTGTAGCAAAGAGATCTCTAGTGCTTGCTATGACATAATTGAGGTTACTTTTTGGGTAAACAAAAAAACACCATCGCACCCGGCCAAATAAGGCGGATGCAATGGTGTCATCATCATTCCATCTGGATTATGATAAATCTTCCCCATTTGTTTCAATCACTTTTTTGTACCAGTAGAAGGAATCTTTTTTGTAACGATTTAATGTCCCATTCCCTCTGTCGTCTTGATCTACATAGATCAAACCATAGCGTTTACTCATTTGAGATGTTCCGCAGCTAATTAAGTCAATACAACCCCATGGTGTATACCCCATTAAGTCGACACCTTCTTTGACTGCTTCTTTCATCTGTTCAATATGTTGTTTTAAATAATCAATTCGATAATCGTCGTGAATTTCTCTGTCTGGTGTCAATGTATCTCTTGCGCCAAGTCCGTTTTCACAAACAAATAAAGGTTTTTGGTATCTGTCATACAGTTTAATTAATGAAATGCGCAGCCCCATTGGATCAATTGGCCAATCCCATTGTGATAACTCCAAATGCTCATTTTTAATTGGACTATCAAATGTACCCGCTAGCTCTGCTGCATCTTCTCGCGCTTCTGCTACGTGGGACATATAGTAGCTGATCGCCACAAAATCAACGATGCCCTCTTTCAAAATTTGCTCATCCTGCTCTTCGATATCAAGTTTGATGTCGTTGTCAGCAAAATATTTCACCATGTATGTTGGATATTCACCTCTAGCTTGAACATCCGGATAGAACATATTCAATTGGTTTGATTTTACCGCTTGCAGCTGGTCCTCTGGTTTCGTTGTTTTTGCATAGGCTTCAATTTGGTTAATCATACAGCCAATTTGTGCATGTGGAATGATTTCTTTTGCAGCCTTCACTGTGAGAGCGCTGGCGATAAATTGGTGATGTGATGCTTGATACGCAGCCTGTAATTTATGGTCTACTAGGTCCTCTAAAATTCCAGCACCGGTGTAAAGGCTATTGAGGTTCATATTCATTTCATTGAATGTAATCCAATACTTCACTTTATTTTTATATCTTTCTAAAATGGCGCGGGCATATTTTTCAAACAACGGGACAAGCTCTCTACTCATCCAGCCATTATATTTCTCTGTTAAAGTAATCGGCATTTCATAGTGAGACATCGTGACTAGCGGTTCAATTCCATATTTCGCACACTCATCAAATACGTTATCGTAAAAAGCCAATCCTTCTTCGTTCGGCTTGTCTTCTAAACCAGTTGGAAAGATTCTTGCCCATGAAATAGACAAGCGAAACACTTTAAAGCCCATCTCTGCAAATAGTGCAATATCCTCTTCATATCGATGGTAAAAATCGATTCCGCGTCTTTTCGGGAAATCAAATTCATCGGGTTGTTCCTTGTATCTTGTTAATTCAGCTGAACTCACATCGAAAGTAAAGTTGTTCACTTTTCCTTTTTCATAAGGATCTTTATATGCAGCAAAGTCTGACGTCGACAGGCCCTTGCCACCTTCTAAGTATGCGCCTTCTATTTGATTGGCAGCAGTTGCGCCACCCCATAAAAAATCATCTGAAAATCCTTTTTTTACATTCTTCATTTCAATCATCCCTTCTCTTTATATTAGTGAATAAGCATTAAGAGCTTATTTTGACCTGCGGTGACATGAGCGTCACCTGTATGAATCACATCAAGGTATTGCGTTGAATTTGTGACGATAATAGGTGTCACTACATCTAAATGGTTTGATTGAATGCCTTCTATATCAAACGATAATAAATGATCCCCCGTCTTCATCTCATCGCCCTCTTTTACCAGTACATCAAAGAATTGGCCATTTAGGCTGACGGTATCAATCCCCACGTGGATCAATAATTCAATCCCATCATCTGAAACGAGTCCGATGGCATGTTTAGTAGGTGTAACAGTCACTACTTTTCCTGAGAACGGTGCTTGTACCACCCCCTTATCAGGCAAAATTGCGACTCCCTTCCCCATCATTTCACTTGAGAACACGGAATCATTCACTTCAGATAAAGGAATGACCTTTCCACTCATAGGTGCTTGAACTTCATAAGGACTTGTTTGCTTAGACATTTGTTGATTCTCTGTACTCTCAGTGTGATTTCGCTTTTCTGCTGCTTGCTCGTTAGCGGCCGTGACAGACTCCTGAAATCCAAGGAGAATGGTGATGAGAAGTGACACGATGAAGCTAAGGGCGATTCCAATCAGAGCCAGCTGAAAATTATTTGTCCCTTTCATAATGTAAGTTGGCAGTGAAGTAATGCCTGGGATCGAAAAGGCTGTCGTTTTAACTGAAAATAAACCGTAAAAACATCCACCGACTGCGCCGCCAATTAATGAAGCATAAAAAGGTTTTTTTAGTCTAAGTGTGACTCCATAAATGGCTGGTTCTGTGATCCCGAAGAAACTAGGAAGCAATGTTGAAAGCGCCAAAGACCTTGTTTCTACCCGCTTGGTGCGGATGATGACACCTAACACAGCGCCTGCTTGTGCCATATTCGCAATGAAATTCATCGGAAGCAGCATGATATCGTAACCCACTTTTTCAAAGCTGGCTAACGTGCTTGGGAAGAATGCGTAATGCATTCCAGTTAACACAATGAGTGGCATAAGGCCTCCCATTAATAAACCGGCAATCGGACCAGCGAAATTGAACAAAGAAGTGAAAAAGATTTCTAAATATTGCCCAGAAACGTTCCCAATAGGAGCGATAAAAGCCAGTGTAAGAGGAGCCGTGATCATCAGGCTCAGTACCGGTGTAAATACGATACTTAAGGATTTTGGGATCGCTTTTGTTATCCACTTATCGACAAAACTTAGTAATAGCACACCTAAAATAATTGGTAATACAGAAGATGTGTAATTATTTAGTGGAATACTTAACCCTAAAAAACTTAACGGGTCTGCTCCTTTTGCTGCACCTTCGATCATCGTTGGATAAAGTAAAATCCCTGCTAATGCGAGTGCGAGAGATTCTCGCGTTTTAAATTTCTTCGCTGCCGAATAAGCAATGAGGAAAGGTAAAAAGTAAAAGACAGCATTTGAAAAAATTTGAAGTACTTGATAGGTAGAGCTTGTCTCCGTCAGCCAGCCTAAGCTAACGAACAGTGCCATGATCCCTTTGATCAATCCACTACCAACAATCGCTGGCAAAATAGGTGTGAAAATCCCGCTGATCACATCGAATACGACTTCAATTGGGTTCATCTTTGACGTGTTTTTAACAGGAGCAGAATCATTGCTACTATGACCGGCCAGATGATCGATTTCCTCATAAACCTCTGCTACCTTTGCTCCAATAATGACTTGGAACTGTCCACTTTGGAATTGAGCACCTAAAACACCATCTAATGTTTTCAGCTCATCTACTTTTACCTGACTTTCATCGTTGAGATTAAATCTTAGCCGTGTGATACAATGCCAACTTTGAGATATATTTTCGGTTCCACCGATTAATTTCACAATTTTTCCAGCCAATTCTTTGTTTTCCATGCTTTCACCCCTTCATTTTCACAAAAAAAACCTAAACAAAATCCACCATAGAAAAGATCATTCTTTCTCATGGAGATTTGTTTAGGTTAATGCTTTTTCATAACACGCCTAAAAGAAATCATTTATTTTTTTGGTGTTCCTTTGTGATTCTCTCAATATGGATGACTAAAAAAACAAGTTCGTCTTCTGTCACATTCCAATTGAATTCTCGTTTTAACATTTCTTTGATGATCAATCCGCAGGCATAACTCTTCATATAACGATCCTGTATTAATTCTTTTAACGAGTCATCCATCTGCTGCGGTGGTTGGTTGGTTTCCTGCCTGACAATAAAATATCTCAAGTGGGTAATAAACCTCGAATAATTAATGGATGATTTATCCAATATCATCTCGAAAATATTTTGAATGATTTTGACGATTTCTTTCGTCAGGTGAGTCATCTTAATGGTGTCTCCCATAGACTGACCATCTATTTGAGCGTTTACAAAATGCAGGGCAATGAGTGAAGCTTCAGTATCTTCAAAAGAAATGCCCATCATCTTTTGAATAATTGTCAGTGCTTTTTTCCCGACTTGATATTCTTGAAAATAGAGATGTGGAATTTCCCACACAATGGGGTTTTCATACGCCATTTTTTCTTCGTGCCTTTGAATAGCGAAGGTGAGATGATCGGATAGCGAAAAGAGCGCGCTGGAACCTAACTTCTTATTCAACATCTCTTCGCCTACGCGAATGATTTTTTCAGTTAATAAAAGGATATCAGTTGGGATAGCGGCAAGTTGAGATTCTAATGGAGACGTCTGATCAGAATAAAATGTCTTACTGACAGCGCTCTCATCAAGTGTATCACCTTTCTTCTTTTTAAAACCTATTCCTGTTCCAAACACAACGACTTCATTTTGAGCCTCTGTTAGAGCTAATACGATATTATTATTTAAAACTTTAACGACGGTGAACATCCTCATCCCACCTTACCTAAAATGCTAAAAAAAGCATAAAAAAACACCAAAATCTCAGCAAACAACGTACAAATGTACAATCTGTTTACCTGACTTGGTGGTGCCTGATCATATCAGTAACACTCCTGCATCGGTTACGACTTTATTTTAAATAGAGGAATGACCAAAGTCAACTATTTTTTTCTGAAAAAATAGATTGAAATACCCAGAATCATTTTATCTTTCCTTGTCTTTTTAAAGTTTAACATATTTAAGGTTGCTGTAAGGTTCGGATTAATACAAGTTAAGGTTGAGGTTGTACAATGGGTTTGTAAGGAATTGAGGGATGAGTCAAATGGTCCCCTCTTCTAAATCAATCATAGAGGTGAAAAGCTTTGAGAGAAAATAAAATTTTGTCTTCATTATGTTACTTCAGTATCTTTTTTGCACCGTTTCTATTTCCGATTATCGTTTATTTCTTAGGAAAAGACGAAGTGAAATACCATGCGAAAAAATCACTATGGACACATATTATTCCTTATTTGATTTTCGGTCTTGGTATTGCCGGTTCAGGTATACTTGGCATGAACGATATCAGTCATGCTGGTCCGTTCTTAATTGCAACGTATGCTGTGACATTCCTTGTGGCGATCTACTTCTTCATTTGGAACATTGTGAAAGGCATAAAAGTGTTTTCAGAATAAGAGTTAGAAAAAACGGTTCTGTGATTGAGCAGAACCGTTTTTTTGTATGTCCGTTTAAGCGGGTAATTGGATATCAATCGTTGTTCCTTCTCCTATCATACTTTGTATTGTAATATCTCCCCCGTGTTTTTGGATGATATCTTTTGCAATCGCCATTCCAAGGCCTGAGCCTGCATGTGTCCCTCCAGTATTCGTCCCTCTATAGTAGCGGTCAAACACTTTTTCTAGCTCTGCCTCTTCAATTCCTTTGCCGTTGTCTTGAATGGTGATGTGGGTATGTTCTTTTTGTTCAAGCTGTACAATGATTTTCACATCAGCATCATTGTGAACAAGGGCATTTAAAATGAGATTGGTGACCGCTCTTCGTATGAGGATCGTATCAATATTTAGCATAAGCTTGTCTACATTCGTTTGCAGCTCAATGGTCTGATCTGCATATCTCGAATCGTTGAGGATATCAATTAACGTTTCACGCAGCAATGGCACAATGTTCACCAGTTCTTTATGCAACATCACGTCGTTATTTTTCAGCCTTGTTGTTAAATTGAGATCCTCCATCACATCTTTGATGTACAATGATTTATTCTCTATGATGCTGGCATAATGTCTAATGTCTTGATTTGAAAGAGGATAATTTGGATCTTTTATGATTTCTGCATAGCCTTGAATAGAGGATAATGGTGTTTTAATATCATGAGAAATATGACTGATCCACTCTTCTCGCATTTGCTCTAATTTGTCTTTTTCTTTTTGGCTTGAAGCGAGCTGCTCTGATAAGTGATTGACATTATAGAACACATCTTTATATATCCCCTTCGTTGGCAGCTTCGTCGTATAATCTCCGTTTGCGAGCCTCTGGATGCCATAAATGGCACGGCCGAGCGGTTTGATGAGTTGCCGGCTGAATAAGTATCCAATGAATAAGGCAATGATGGCATCAATCGATAATAAAATCATCGTCCCGATATTGAATTGCGATATTAATTCTTTCGTATCAAAAGAAAATAAATATTTTCCGATGGAAGGGTCCTTAAATCCGATGAAGTAGCTGTATTCCTTACCCTTTCCATTTTTCCCTCCAGCATAGATCGTCGACATCAATTGCTTATCTTTATATTTATGTAAGTTTACAATTTCTATAGGTGTGTATTTGCTCTTTAAGCCTTTAGGTGCTAGTGCATGATAGACGTCTTGTCCATTTTCGTCTAATATTTGAATCCACGCATTTTGTTGTTTTAAAGCTTGCTGTCCTTCTTTACTCACAGTGATATCTTGATCAGACAAGGTGATGTATTGTTCAAATGTTCTTGTAAAGGTTTCCGGCGTATTTTCTTCGTTTTGCTGACTGCTTGCTTGTAGTACAAGCCATATCATGAATCCAAATAAGTTAATAAAGACCGTGATAATGGTCACGATAATGACAGAGACCATGTATCTGCCTGTTAATCGCCATTTCATCTTTACGCATCCTTTACAACAAATTTATAGCCAAGCCCTTTGACCGTCACGAGAAATTCTGGTGTAGATGGGGAATTTTCTATTTTTTCCCGAAGTCTTCGTATATGAACCATTACCGTATTATCAGAACCGAAGAAATCCTCTCCCCAAACCGTTTGATAAAGCGTTTCTTTACTGATCACGCGATTCGGATGCTGCAAGAAATAAGTCATTAACATAAGTTCTTTCGGAGTGAGCTCAATCGCCGCTCCGTTTTTCGTCAGTTCGGCTTGCTGCTCGTTTAACTCAAATGGGCCTTTTTTGATCACGGGCTCCGCTTGAGAAGGCTGTACGTATGATGACCGTCTTAGCTGGGCTTTTACCCGGTAGGCGACTTCTTTTGGACTGAACGGTTTTGTAATGTAATCATCGCCGCCAATGGCAAGTCCTACAATTTTGTCTGATTCCTCTCCTTTTGCTGATAAAAAGATAATCGGAACATGCGAGACATCTCTGATTTGTTTGCAAATATCGTAGCCTTCTCCGTCTGGCAGCATAATATCCAGTATGACGAGATCGGGTTGTTCTTGATGAAATAGCGAGAGCCCATCACGGGCAGTTGAAGCTGTTAACACCTGATCAATGCCTTCTCTTGTTAATACGGTATCGATTAATTCCAATATTTCTTTTTCGTCATCTATAATTAATACTTTGCTTTGAACCTTTGGCATGATAATCACTCTCCTGAAGTCATTGTTATTATTATACCCAAAGTGTTGACGTCGTGAAAAATCAACTTTCTATTTACACAGAAAAAAGCCAATTTTCTTTTTGAATGAGAAAATTGGCTTTTCGTGTTTCTCTATCTCTAGCGTTTGACCACAAATGTTGTCACACTTTGAGCCGGAAGATGAGCCCAAAATTGATTGCCCGAAATCGTGATATCTGTACCAGGCTGAAGGTTGCTGCTGCCGCTCGTCACCCATCTAGACGCCTGAGAAACAGAGCCATTTTGCACGACGAAGTGTTGATTGACCCCTGCATTGTTTTTATTAATCGCCACAATGACGACCTGATTGTTTCCTTTATAGGCTGAGACGAAAACATTCGATTCAGGGCTTTTCGTTGCATCAATTCTGACGTACCCTGGACGCACAAATTTGGAGAAATGCGCCATGTTGTATCCACGTTTGCTAATCATTCCATCTTCCTTCATAGGACCGTATGATCTCCTAATGTACCACCACACATACGCCTGAAAGTCCCCTTCCACCATTGAATGGTGAATATGCTCTGATACCCCTAATGCCTCAGGCCAGCGGTCCGCTGAATTGTTATCACTATTCGGGTAGTAGACCTCTGTCATCCATAGCTCTTTTCCCCCTCCTTTTTGTTTGAAAAGAGGATACGGAAGCTGACTGATTTGGGTCCCGTATAGATGAGCGCCGAGAATGTCCATATTTCTAAGCGCCTGCGGATCGTTTAAGATAGGATCTGAGATATTCTTAAGGTATTGAAAGGATTCTGGTGCAATCACACGTGCATTAATGGAGCCGGCATTTTCTCTCATGAAACGCAGGATTTCCTGAGGCGTCCACCATGTCCATTCGTGTGCATAATCGGGCTCGTTTTGAACAGAAATCGCATAAAGATTGACTCCGTTGTTCTTCATGTAAGTGACAAAATCATTCAGATGCTGAGCATATGCTGCGTATTGATTGTATTTAAGCCGCTTGGCAGGTGATCCATTCCGGTTAAATGTTTCAACCATACTGCTTGGAGGATTCCAAGGGGAAGCGATGACTAAAGCGCCATGCTCGATCGCTCGTTTGGCCGTCGCGACTTCTCTGCTCCAATTGTTTCTGTTTTCGTCTACATATATTCTAAGAATGGAAAACCCTAACTGATTTTGTCCATTGCCAAAGGCGGTTTCCCTTTGTGGCGCTGTCAAATCACCAATCCAAGCTGGGTGGTTCATTCCGCCAAAACCACGAATCACTTGTCTTTCTGCGTTGAGGTTAATGTTTGCGTCACTGGCTGCTGATACCTCAGCTGCTCCGGGTCCAATGAACATGACAGACAGCATGGTGAAACACACCAATAAAGCAAGCATTGGTTTTTTTATACATGACATCACATACTCCACTCCTCTATCAACCTTTTGGCAACTTTATTCGTTACCTTTGAGTAAACTGCCAAGAATCAAATTGGAATAGATTTCCCCCGCCTGTTCCAGTAAAGACAAAAAATACGTTGTGCACACCGGATGCGCCGTTAATCGCTGTTTCTATTTCCCGCCAGTTTTGTGTTCCACCGGTGGAAGGGACATTCAGTGTACCGACCAGTCTGCCGTTTGCGCCGCCAAGGCGTACTTCTATTTTCCCGCCTACTGTCGATGCGACATTGGCTTTAAATGTTCTAGCGCCATTTGAACCAAAGTCTACATTCCCTAAAGCCACCCAATCGCCATTTTGAATATTGGTGACATGCTGGTTATTCACTGGTCCTCCTGGTGCTGACGAGGCTTCTGTCAAAATGCGTCCATTCCAAGCGAATGTTTCAGCTTCAACACGTTGATATGGATTCAGATTAGATAGCTGTTTCACCCCTTCATAATTGGCTGCTACTTCTCGAAGGGAGCCATCTGCATTATGCACAAGCTTGTTAATATGTGGAGAGCGATAGCCTTTGCCACTTCCGTATAAGGCAGAGCTAACGGTTTGCGTATGATACACCACATACCACTCATTTTTAAAATTGAACACCGCATGATGGTTGTTACCGCCGCCACCAAAAAAAGCACCCGGATTTTTCAGAAAGTGTCCTTTATACGTGAAGGGTCCCATCGGACTTGAGCTCGTCATATAGCCGATTTCACCAGGTGGTTTATCGGCAGGATGTGAGCCGCCAAAATTGATGCAATAGGAATAGTAATAGGTTCCGTTATACTTATGCATCCCTGAGTCTTCAAACATAAAAGGAGCATCAATGGTGGATGCGCTACTGGCCACACTTGTCATATCAGCACCTAGCTTCAGGACTCTTGCTGTTTTAGGATTTGCCCATTGTCCCTGCGTTGGATTGGAACCGCCTGGAACACCTCCGCCGGCATATAGATAACCAGTACCGTCATCATCTACAAATACGGCCGGATCAAAAAGCCATACAACTCCGGACATGCCAGGTGTACTTGGCGTAACGAGTGGTTTCCCAATCGGATCAGTCCATGGGCCGATCGGGCTGTCTGCTGTAAGGACTCCAATCCCTCCGCCGCTGTTAGCGAAATAAAGGAAAAATTTATCCTTTCCGTTGACCTTCTTTACCGCTGCTGATGGGGCCCATGATGCGCCTGCCCATTTGGCAATGCCTCTGCCGCCATTTGCCCCATTTGCCCCCGCTACTGGAATCGCTCCGTGATCGGTCCAGTTGACCATATCCGCCGAAGAGATGACGAATACTCTATTCAGATTTGCAAATGAATTGTCCTTAATCGTTCCGTTGCTTTGATATTCATAGTCATCACTCGACATATAAAGGTACACTCTTCCGTTATAGGTAAGCGCAAACGGGTCTGCTCCTAAGTGATGATCAATGAGCGGGTTTGCATTTCCTACTTGCTTGGCAATAGGAGTGCTTGCCGCATTCGCTTCATATACCGGCAAACAACTCAGTACCAAAGTGAAAATCAATAAACAAACGCTGCACTTCATCCTCGTCCTCATCGTGTCATTTCCTCCTGTTTTCATCTTCCTGATATTGGGGTTTAGGCCCAATTTCAAATTATGTTGATGTTTCGTGATGAAGAATGAATACAAAGAATGATTTCTCCCTGTGAAACCCTGTAAAGAGTGCGATGAAAACCCTTACTTTTTAACTAGAAGACAACAAAAAAATGCAGTCTCCATTTTGGAGCTGCATTCTTTCTCAATGTTCAATAAATGTACGCTACATATACCGAGCGGTCACCATTTTCTTTCTCGTGTAAAACTCTACTCCGTCTGTTCCATTGGCGTGCAAGTCTCCGTAGAAGGAATCTTTCCAGCCGGAAAATGGGAAGAAAGCCATTGGAGCAGGAACACCAATGTTAATGCCTAACATGCCGGCTTCGATGTTTTCACGAAATTCTCTTATGCTTGAAGCGCTGTCTGTGTATAGGCAGGCACCGTTTGCGAATTTTGATTGATTGGACAGGTCGATTGCTTCTGCGAGTGATGAGACACGGACAATGGATAAGACTGGGGCAAAAATCTCGTCCTGCCAGATTTTCATTTGATTTGTGACATGATCAAAGATCGTTGGTCCGACAAAATACCCTTCTCCATTTGTTTCGTTATCTTGTCTGCCATCACGAATCAGGCTTGCGCCTTCTTCAATTCCTGATTGGATATATTGAAGAGTTCGTTCTTTATGCTCCTTCCGAATGACTGGTCCGAGAAAGACATCTTTATTTATTCCGTTTCCGATGACAAGCTGGTTGGATTCATCGACCAATTGTTGAATCAAGTCGTCTGCCACGTCTTCTTCCACTGCGACAACGGCTGCTGCCATGCAGCGTTCACCTGCTGATCCAAAAGCAGCGCCAATGATTTGTTTTGTGGCTGATTCTAAATCAGCATCTTTCAAGACGATAGAGTGATTTTTTGCACCGGCAAGTGCTTGTACACGTTTACCATGTGATGTCCCTTTTTTATAGACGTATTCTGCGACTGGCTGAGAGCCGACAAACGAAATGGCTTTTACCTTTTCATGTTCAAGTAGACCGTTTACTACATCGTGAGCGCCGTTGACAATGTTGAGCACACCTTTTGGAAGTCCTGCTTCTTCAAATAGTTCTGCTAACCGTGCAGCAAGGATTGGCGTCCGTTCTGAAGGTTTTAAAACAAATGTATTTCCGCAAGCGATGGCAAGCGGGAACATCCAGCATGGGACCATCATCGGAAAGTTAAACGGAGTAATGCCGCCGATGACGCCAATTGGGTAGCGGTACATGCCAGACTCTAGACCAGTCGCAATATCAGGTAGTTGTTTCCCCATCATTAAGGTTGGTGCACCAGCGGCAAATTCCACACATTCAATTCCTCGTTGCACCTCTCCTTTTGCTTCTGTTACACTTTTTCCGTTTTCCAGCGTGACGAGTTCAGCTAACTCATCCCATTTCTCTACGAGTAACTGTTGGTATTTAAATAAAATACGTGCGCGCCGGGGAACAGCTGTTTTAGACCAAGTGGTGAACGCTTCTTGTGCTGCCTGGACTGCATGTTCTACATCCGTTTTTGTAGAAAGCGGTACTTCTGCGATGACTTCGCCAGTAGCTGGATTATAAACAGCTTCCGTTTGGTTCGTTTCGGCGTCCACCCATTGTCCATCAATATAATTTTTCAACGTTTGTACATCTGTTTTGGTCATGTTCCCTCTCTCCTCTTTGTTTGGATTGTGATGCAATCGTGTGTTGATTTATCGTCATTGTCTCATCTAAGGGGTCTTCATCTGTATACACTCTTTGTCAAATGAAACCACAGTTTTGCTTTACGTTCTGATAATACATGTGAAGTCTATACCTTCTAGCTCTTTTGGTTCCGAAGATCTGTCCCCCCTTTTAGGTCGTTTTGTCTGTGTGTCATGATCATGTTAATCAATTGATGATATATTTTTGGTTAACTGTTGGTTAACTTTAAAAAATCATAATATTAAAAACGCTTCCAGTCAATGATCAGTTTGTTGATCTAAAAAAACCTGATGCCAGGTGCATCAGGTTAAGACTGTTTATGTTAGTTATTTAGAAGAAATTGCGTATTGACTTGGCTCTGTATAAGCCGGGAGCATCTCCCCGTGTGCTTCAATTAATTCATTACATAGTTTGATGGTGTCATCAATTGATAATTCAGCACTTGTATGCGGGTCTAATAATGCCGCTTGGTAAATGTGTTCTTTTTTGCCGCTGATTGCAGCTTCAATCGTCATGAGCTGTGAGCTGATATTGGTCCGGTTGAGTCCAGCCAATTGTTCAGGTATCTCTCCGATATAACATGGCATGATACCGCTCCGGTCTGCAACACATGGCACTTCCACACAGGCTTTTTCAGGAAGGTTGTGAATGAGTCCTCCTGTGTTCAGTACATTTCCACCAAATTTAAAGGGAACGTTCGTTTCAATCGCTTCAATGATACGTGAACCATATTCTTTAGAGCGCGTATGCGTGATTTGTGTGTTTCCCACAAGGTCATGTTTCATCGTATTCCAATTGTTGATTTGTTCCTCGCAGCGTCTTGGGTATTCATCGAGCGGAATGTTAAACTGTCCAATCAGTTCTGGATAACGAGATTTGATAAAATACGGATGATATTCTGCATTGTGCTCTGAGGATTCGGTGACATAGTAGCCGAATTTATCCATTAGTTCAAAACGAACCATATCTGGATGCCGTGTTTTTTGTTTTTCTTTTGCTCTTGCTTTGATTTCTGGATACAAGTCTTGACCGTCCCGTTTCACTTCTAACAACCATGCCATGTGGTTAATGCCGGCAATTTTTTCTTCAATGCCTTCATGGTCCATTTCAAGTGATTGAAATAAATCTTTCGTACACACCTGTACGCTATGGCAAAGACCAACCGTTTGAACCCGAGTATAACGCAGCATAGCGCCAGTCAGTGTGGCCATTGGATTCGTGTAATTTAATAATAAGGCGTGTGGACATACCTCTTCCATATCCTTTGCGAAGTCCAGCATCACGGGAATGGTTCGAAGTGAACGGAAAATGCCGCCGATGCCAACCGTATCTGCAATCGTTTGTCTTAATCCATATTTTTTTGGAATCTCAAAATCAATAACAGTGCTTGGCTGATAGCCTCCCACCTGGATGGCATTGATGACATATTTCGCATTCTTTAAGGCTTCTTTCCGGTTGTGATACGACTGAATGGTCACATGTGCACCGTAGTTCTCTTTTAAGTGACGCAGCATCGTTTCTGATTCTTTCAGCCGGTTGTGGTCGATATCATATAACGCAAATTCAAAGCCGGCAAGTGCGGGAACGAACAGACAATCTCCTAATATATTTTTAGCAAACACGGTACTTCCTGCACCGATAAATGTAATTTTAGACATAGACGACACTCCTTTTTACATCAAGGTTGGATTACCCTTTAACAGAGCCTTGAGACAGCCCTGCGATAAAGTATTTTTGCAAAAGTAAAAACATCGTGACCATTGGCAGCATCGCAATAAGAGCAGCGGCGCCAACGAGCTGGAGCTGGTGTTGATTTTGACCAAAGAAATTGGATAAGGCGACTGTAAGTGTATGCATCTCTTTATCTTGCAAGAAGAAGATGGCAAATTGATAGTCGTTCCAAATATACACACAGGCAATGATTAAAACAGAAGCGGTAATCGGCTTCAGCAGCGGAAAAACGACGGTGAAAAAGACTCTGAGTGTTCCCGCGCCATCAATACGAGCGGCTTCTTCAAGCTCCTTTGGTATCGTCGACCGGATAAAACCGGCATATAGAAAAATCGTCAGTGGCAAAAAAGCAGCAACATTGTTTAAAATAGCGATTTGATAAGTATTCATCATGCCAATTTGTACAACCATTTTGTATAAAGGGACAAGGGCTGTGAGCGGCGGTATGACCATAATGGCAATGAATAAGAGATACACCGCTTGATTCAGCTTTGTTCCTCTTCTTGCGAGTGGATAGGCGGCAAGTGATCCAAAGATGATGAGTAGGGCAGCCGAGCTGAACGTAATGATCACTGTATTCAAAAAGGACTGGCCAAGCTGAGCATCTGTCCATGCCATCAGAAAGTTTTCAAAATGAAGCGTTGATGGGAACAACCATTTTGAGCTAAAATCTCCTATCCCCTTTAGAGAGGTCGTGACTAAAATATAAAATGGAATCAGGTGAAGCAATGTAATCGAAAGGGCGAGTAAGGAGTACCATCTTTTCTTTCGTTTATAGGCGTTATCCATCACACCTCGGTCTCCTTTCGTTTGAAATAAATGAGCGCTGCGACACTTACGACAAGGATGATGACAGCCATGAAGACACCTTGCGTCGCTGCATAGCCTGCATCCTGCCGTTTGAAATACAAATCGTACATAAAAGTCGACATCGATTGCGAGGAATCTCCGGGTCCTCCGCCAGTGAGCGCGACAATGACATCAAATAATTTAAGTCCACCGATCACATTGAGCACAACATTGATGGTGATAGATGGCATTAAAAGCGGTAATGTGATGCGCCAAAATTGCTGAAGACCTGAAGCTCCGTCGAGTTGTGCTGCTTCATAATAATCTTTAGGTATGCTTTGGAGTCCTGCTAAATAAATGATCATGGCAATCCCGACGAATTGATACGTATTCACAAACACAATGATCCAAGTGTTTAGCTGCGGATTACCAAGTGCGTTCATTGGATCAAATCCAAAAAAGGTAACAACGTCGTTTAAAGCACCACCTTGGTACGCAAAGACAAAATACCAAATATAGCCCATAGCAATCGGGCTGATCATGACGGGTAGATAGATCACGGTTCTTGTGATGGCTCTCATTTTTAAACTTTGATTTAATAAGAGTGCATATCCAAGACCAATCATATTTTGTAAGATGGTGCTCCCGATGCCGTAAAGAAGGGTATTTTTCACAACAAGCCATGTAGTTGGATCTTGCAGCAATCGTTTGTATTGATCCAGTCCGATCCACTCATACTGTTGTGAGAAACCGTTCCAATTTGTAAAAGAGAGCTGAATCCCGTTAAAAAAGGGATAAATGATAAAAGCACTGACAACGAGAACAGCAGGCAGATACATCCACCAAAGTGAAGAATTTTGGCTATTTTTCATCTTCTGTTTTGGAAAAGAGGTAAATGTCGCCGCCTGTTTTTCTTTTGTGATGTCACTCATTCGCTTCACTCCTGTTTCAGCATGAGCCTGCTATTGTTTTTTCAGACGCTTATATTCCTCTTCCATTTTCTTCGATAGTTGTTCTGGTGTGATGGAGCCTGCTAATAATTCTTGACCGGTCGTTGCCATGACAGCCCACATGCCGCTCGGTAAGTATTTTCGATCAAAATAGGGTTCAATCTTAATATCTTCATATTGCTCGTAAAATGTAGAGTAATAGTTTTTGGCTTTGACTTCTTTTAAAGCCGTTTCAGAGGAAGTGCCCTCTGCGATTTTCTTTGCGTTTTCAGGCTTTGCTAAAAAGTCAATGAATTGTTTTGCTTCTTTTAGATGCTTTGAGTCTTTCCATGCCGCGACAGTAAAGCGTTCCCCGCCAATCCAGCTTTGCTCATCTCCTTCATGAATAGCTGGTACGGGCATGGTGCCTACTTTGATCGATTGATTGAGTTCAGTCGCCTCAGGTCCTAAAGATCCTCCCACAAAGGTGAAAGCGATTTTGTTTTGTGCCATCAGCTCAGGTGCTTGGGATAGTTTCGCAGTGAGTACATCTTTGTTTAAAAGGTCTTGATCTTTCAGCTCCTTCATAAACTGTGCAAGCGGTGTATAGTGAGACCAATCAAATGATCCATTTTCAAGGTCTTTTCCGTATTGATGTTTTTGATCGGTAATGAGTAAAGGCGTTGCCAGCTCATCAAAGACTTGGGCAATATTTGAATTATCGCCTCCTGGGATCCAGAGCGGCACAACGTCTCCTTTACTTTTTTCTTTGACAGTTTGTAAAGCACTTTTCAGTTCATTCAGTGTTTTAGGAACTTTTATGCCATATTCTTTTAGTAGATTGGCATTAAAACTAAGTCCGTCTTTTGCTTGATTCAGCGGATAAGCATAGACTTTGCCATCTTTGTCTTTTAAAATTTGATCGAGTGAAGGATCGAGTTGTTTTACCCAGTCCATCTCCTTTAGATCAGCCACGTATTCGCTATATCGCAGCTTGGCCCAGCCGTGTGTATCAAATAGGTCTGGCATATCGTTTGCCCCCATTTTGACGCGTATCATATCTTCATAGCTGTTGCCAGGGAAGTTGGCATCAATTCGGATGTTTTGATGTTCTTTTTCAAAATCACGGATCACTTCTTCAAATGCCTTTCTCTCCCCGCTGTTACTCATTGTGGAGAATAGAGTCAAGGTCACTTTCCCGTTTGCTTCAGACGCACCGTTATTGCCGCAAGCAGACAAGATCATCGACAAAACTAGAGCTACACACAGCATCAGAATTTTTTTACTCATCGTTTCCTCCTTTTGATTACTGAAAATTCAGACGATTATTGGTAGAATTCATGCAGTTGCGGAAACAAAAGAAGTCCATTATACTGGAATTCTATTCTTTTCAAAGAGATAAGAGAGCAATTGGGTGAACTGCGTTGTTTTCAGCATGATCTGGCCATCATGCTCAGCAGCTCCCTTCCTGCTTTTTTGTCTCTTTTTTGTTTGCTGAAATGCTCGTTCACCCCCTTTCATGAATTGGGCATGTGCTGCCTCTTTGCATGAGCTTTGTTGGCACGACGACTTTTAGGGGAAGCTTTCTTCCCTCTATCCGCTCAAGCAAAAGCTTTAGACCTACTTCCCCCATTTGTTCTGTATATACTTTAACCGTTGTGAGCGGCGGGCTTGAAAAGGAAGCGGCTTCGATATCATTAAACCCCACGATTGAGACATCTTGAGGTACACGAAGACCGGCTTCATGTAGCGCACGCATAGCGCCTATTGCCATAGAATCACTTCCGATAAAAAAGGCTTCTGGAAGATTTCCTTTCTGAATGGCTTTTTGCATAAGTGAGTAGCCTTCTTGCATCGAATATTCGCCTATGTGGATGTCATTCATATGAAGAGTTCCCGCTTCTTGCATTCTTTTGATAAACGTTGTTTGTCTTTCATCCTCAATCACAGCATTTCCTTCAAAATAATGCTCCCTCTCTTTCCCGCCAATATATCCTAGATGTGTATAGCCGAGAGATTGCAGATGACGAATGGCACGATCTGCCGCTCTGACAAAATCCACATGTACACAATCATACAAATCTTCATCCGCATAATGATTGATGAAAACGATATGTTCCATTCGGTTTGTCATCTTTTCAACCGTATCAGGGCTGATTCGTCCAATGACGATCAAACCGTCAATATCCTTTAGTATCGCCCCTTTATCCATGTTTCTTAGGCGAAAGGTATGGAGAGTGGACAGACCTTGTTTGGCATATTCTTTTTCAATTCCTTTTCGAATCGATGAAAAAAAAGGATCATTTAATTCTTCGTCAATGGATTGGGCGACAACGACACCGATGACTGGGGATGCGGGTGGGCTTTTTACTTCTGCTTGATCGGCTTTTCTTGCTCTGACTGGGGTATAGTTTAATTTCTTGGCTATGTCGAGGATGTTTTGTCTTGTTGCGTGTGAAACGGCAAGCGTTTGGTCGCCATTTAACACACGGGATACAGTAGAGACGGATACTTTTGCATCATGAGCAATATCTTTGAGTGTAGTCATAGGCAAACTCCTCATCATTTTTGACTAAATGTTTACTAAAGATATTTGAAGAATAACACATAAATAAAGCGCTTTCAATTATAAATTTGTGCTTTTTTGAAGTTTTTGAGTATGTTTTGATAAGGGGATAGCTCATTTAGTAAAATTGCGTAAAAAAGAGGATGGGTTTCATCCTCTTTTTTACTAAAGTGATTTCATTGTGGCTGTTTCTTTTGCGAACAATTGCTTCATTATTTCCCATGCTTTATCTAATTCTTCGTGAAGTCCAAATAAACCTGAGGTGCCGATGATGTAAATTTCATTTCCTGCCTCAGCAAGCAACCGGAACGTGCTTTCATTACAAGAGCCGTCTACCTCAATTGAAAATGAGTATCCCCGCTTCTCTTTGATTTCTTTCACCTCTTTCATTTTCGGAAGCATTTCTTTGATAAAAGGCTGACCCGCAAACCCTGGGTCAATTGTCATGATCGTCACCCGGTCTATTAAATGAATAAAAGCATCTAATGCTGCAACTGGTGTGGCGGGATTGAGAACAAAGCCGACCTCACACTTTCTTTCTTGGATATGCCGAATGATTCGAAAAACGTCTTTTTGCACCACTTCTGGATGTAAACAAATCATCGTTGCGCCTGCATCAATACATGCATCAATTAAAAATTCCTGAGGCTGTTCGGCCATTAGATGAACATCAATCGGAACGTCTGTCAGTTTCCGAAGTTGTTCAATGAAAAAGGGTGATAAGGTCATATTTTTTACATAATGACCATCCATGACGTCGACATGATAACGGTCTGCCCTTGTGTTCAGAAGCTGAATTTGTTCACGGAAGTGTGTTAAATCCATGCACATCAATGAAGGTGAGAAAATAGCTGTCATCCTGAAATGCCTCCTTTTTAAAGATGAAATAAAAATTTGATCAATCCAATCAAGATTCCGATGATACCGAAGTCTGTATCTCCAAATGTTGTCCCTTCAAAGCCAAGAGTGCCTAACACAGGAAGTAAACAAGCTGGCAAAAATGAAAGGAGTATTCCATTCACAAAGGAACCGGCGACTGCACCTCTCACTCCCCCCGTTGCATTGCCATATACGCCCGCTGTCGCACCGCAGAAAAAGTGCGGCACAAGTCCAGGAACAATGACAGTTAAACCAAACAAAGGAAGAAGGAAAATAGACACGATGCCTCCTGCAAAACTGCATAAAAAACCGATGATCACTGCATTTGGAGCAAATGGGAAAACAGTTGGCGCATCAAGTGCCGGCTTTGCCCCTTTAACGAAACGATCGGCAATCCCTTTGAAAGCAGGCACAATTTCCCCGATGGCCATCCGTACACCTGCTAAAATAATGTACACCCCAGCAGCAAAGGTAATGGCCTGAATGAGAATGAAGACAGCAAAGTTCGTACCACCACTAATGTTTTCTATGAATGAAATTCCCGCAAACGGTGCAATCGCAAAGAAAAGCAAAGCCATCGTAATGGAGATGGCCACCGATGTATCTCTTAGAAAACCGAGTGATTTAGGCACTTGAATGGTTTCCGTTGATTTCTCTGGGCGCCCGACCCATTTGCCGATCATTCCCGCTGTAAAATAGCCGAACGTACTGAAATGACCGAGCGCCAGATCATCACTTCCAGTGACTTTCCTTGTAAACGGCTGAAGGATTGCGGGAGCAATGACCATCGCTGCACCTAATACGATTGAACCAATGGTGATCAGCAGCGTTCCCTGCATGCCGGCTGTTGACAGAACGACTGCAAGCATAGCCGCCATATATAGCGTATGATGACCAGTTAAAAAGACGTATTTAAAGGGTGTGAATTTTGCCAAAAGCAAATTAACCACCATACCAAAAATCATAATGAGCGCTGTCTGTGTACCGAATTCCTTTTGGGCAATGGCCGCCATGGCATCTGTATTTGGGACAACCCCTTGAATGTGAAAGGCTGCTTCAAACATCTTCCTGAAAACCCCAAGTGAATCAGATACGACTGTGGCGCCCGCTCCTAATATTAAAAAACCCATTGTTGTCTTTAAGGTGCCTGATACAGTATCGGCAGCTGACTTTTTCTGCAAAAGTAAACCAGCCAGTGCAAACAAACCGATGAGAATTGCGGGTGTGCCCAATATATCGTTCATGATCAGTTCTATCATGATGTGAATCCCCCTTTTTCTGTCGATTATATGTGTTTACGAAGGACGTCTTTAATGGCTTCCTGGTCTAACAAGTTATTTAATCCAGCGACCTTTCTTGTGCCGTCATCCAGCTGATCGATAATGTCTGTTGCGCCGATATAGAGGTCTGCTTGTTCATTTTTGCTTGTACTGAGATCGGTGTGATCCACTTCCGCTAAAAGTCCTAATTCTTCTAATGCTTTTTTGACATTCATTTCAACAATAAAGCTGCTTCCTAAACCGTTTCCGCATACAACTAGAATTTTTTTCATTCTCTTTTTCCTCCTTTATACTTGTGAAAATCGATTGATTAATTGTTGAATGGCTGCTAATTCCTCTGCTTCAATCAATTGTCTCACCCGTTTTTCTTCACTTAACAGCATCGTCAGCTGTTTGAGTGCTTTCAGGTGGGTCATACTGTCAATGGCAGCTAATACAATGATGAGCCGAACTTGCTTTTTTCCATCCTTTGAAAAGGAAACGGGCTGATGACATGACATAAGTGACATGCTTAATTTGTTCACGCCATCTTCTGGTCTGGCATGCGGAATCGCCACTTGTGGCGCAATCACAATATAAGGGCCATTTTGATGAACAGACTGGATCATCGCTTTCACATAACTTTCCTGAATCGCTTGTTGATCAAGCAAAGGCTGCGCTGCTTTTGTAATGGCCTCCTGCCATGTGTCTGCTGTTTGCTGGAGCTGAATGGTTTCTTCTGTTAATAAATCGTTTAACACTGGTTTCCACCCTTTCTGGTGTGATACATATGTCGGATGAAGCAGCTCCTTCAGGTCATGAAGCAATGCTTTTTCATTTTGAACGATGGTATGCTGCTGAATGATATTGAATAAAGCATTCACATGGTGCTCATCAAGCTTAGGTTCTGAGCCTTCTCCATATTGAAGCAATGTTTTTTTCTCATAGGCAGTGAGAATCGGGTGAACGAGATGAACAGGTTTTCCTTTAAACGAAATAGGTGTCGTTGACACAACAAAGTCGGCATCAATGGATGTTAATTCTTCATATGAACGTTTTGATAACAGTCCGCGTATGTCGATGTAGCCGATTAATTCAAGAAGCTGCGTTTTCAGCATGTGACTGGTGCCAATTCCTTCTCCGCAGACAATGTAAACAGAACGTTTCGCAATCGACGAAATCCCTTCTCTTCTCATCCAGCCGCCAAAATGCATCGCCACATAGGCAATTTCATGATCGCTCATCTTTGAACAGGCCGCCTTCTCTAAATGGCAAGCAACCTTTTGCGTGATGTCAAACACCTCTGGCTGTGCATGTTTCATGGAATCTGTTAATTCATTGATGATCTCAATGTGATAGATGAGCCTATAATAGGCCGGAATTAAATGCATGGTTAAGTTTTGTTCCAAGACTTCTACTTCCTGGAAGGAAATACACGCATAACGCTGAAAGTCAATGATCATTTGTCTCGCAATGGTTCGTATGAGATGTTCTTCTGGTTTTTGACTTGTTGGAAGTTTTTGTTTTTTGGCACTGAGCCATAGCGTACTAAGAAAATAGATTTCCTCATCATGAACCAAAAGACTGGTTTCTTTTTGAATTTGCACCATGAAACGAATAGCAGCCAAGCATTCATCTGTTTTCTGCAATGTCCGTTTTTCTTCTGTTGAAATGTGTACAGCACGTCCTAGCTTCATCCGTTTAAAGTAGAAAAAGAGATCCATAGACAGCTGATCCAGCATGTCATCTGCAAACTCAAGCTTCAGATCTTGTTCGGATTGTTGAAGGAGATCATGTATTCTCTTATATGAGATAGGACCCTTTAACCAAACCGATGGAAACGTTTTTTCATTTTTTATCATGTTGCGAATGAAATGAATATAAGGTTTCAGCGCCAACCGAATTATTCTTTCTTCTCCTGAAATTAAATAGCCACTGGCCGCCTGATAATGAAGTGTAAGTTGCTGTTTTGAAAGTGCTTCTTTTAGTTGTTTCATATCTTCAAGCAGTGTATTGCGGCTTACCTTCGTCATCTCTATAAAATCATCAATTTTTAGATGCTTCTCACTGCATGCAATGGATAGGAGCAAGATGGCACGTCTTTCTTTTACACATGGTTCATAGTCATGACCGACAAGAACAGTGTCAGCTTTTTCGATAATGACTTCTCTCTCGTGTGGATGTAAATAGTAGCCTCGTTGATCTTTTCGCTGGACGCCACTAAGCTGATGGGTTTCCAGCCAGCTATTCATTCGTTTGATTTCAGCGTAGACCGTTCGAGTAGAGACATTCAGTCGATTCTGTAAATCTTCAATTGATAAATAAGTGGTCGTGTGAAGCAGCATCGATAATAAAGTCGTGCCCCTTTTGGTTAAGTGCAGTTGGAATCCCTCCCCTCTTCCCTTTGGTTATAAGTCTAATCAACTCGCATGCGTCAAAGAAGTCCAAATGTTTTCAGTAAATGTTGTGCAGGTTTTTGGGTGTTCTTTGTTATAAGAAAAAGCACACTCGTTTGAGTGTGCTTTGAGACTTGTATACAAAGAGCTCTTTGTCTTCTTTTACGTGTTTGAGGACGAATAAACGCAAAAAACCTAGAATGGTATAAAGCCAGTAAAGGTTTTTTCACTTCTTATTCATTTTTTATTTTTCCTATATGTGACGCTTAAACTTATTTTTTGTTTAAACTAAATCCGAAATCCAAATCGTTTTCAAATGAAATACAAATACTCCAATCACCTTCTAATGATATAAAGTAGTGGTGCTGTGGGATATCTAAAAAATAGACTAGTAACTCTTCTAGATGTTTTAATTCAAACTGGTACCCAAACTCTGTAAGGTTATCCCCTATGTAAATTACTTGTAAGTTATTATCTAAATATTTTTCTTTTAATTCAGTTATAAAGAGAAGAGCATCAGAAAGTAACGATTCATGATTTGAGCTCTTACTATAATGTTTATTGGTTTGTAACCAATCTATTTTTGAACCAGCAAAATCAAATTCTTGTTCTATTAAATCTAAATAAATTTTTGGTTTTTTATGTACTTTGACATATTTAAGAAGGTCTTTTAATTCCAAATCCTTTATTAGATCTTCATCATAAGAATTCAATAAAATTACCCCCCCTTTGTGTTTTTTTAAGTCTTTCTTGTCAAAATCCATAGGAATCGCTGTTTTGTCATTTTGTTGCAATCAATTCAGTGTACAATGCCATTGTAGCTTGCTGATCCGTCTCTGACAAAGCATCTTCATCTTTTTTTGACCGAGTTATATTAAATTTTCTGCCATACCAAAAATTCATTCTTCTGTGTTCAATCCCAATAATAAATATAGTGCTGAGTTGAAGAATCGCTTGTCATCCCCATTTTTTCATACAATTGTTGTGCTTTTATATTAGAAGTCGCTGTTTCTAAACAGATAAATCGGGCTCCTTTATCGTTTGCAAATGAAAATGCTTTTTTCATCAATTGCTTACCTACCCCCTTTTGACGAAAATCGTTTATAACAAACAAATCATTTAAAATGAACGCATCTTTCATCGCAACAGATGAAAATGTGGGATACAGTTGTACAAATCCTACATATTGTTCACCTTGCTTTGCAACAAACAAAATAGACTCTTGTTTACGGTATCGTTCCACTAGAAAATGATAAGCACCTTCTATATTAGAAGTCTGTTTATAAAATTGGCGATATTGATCAAATAGAACCGAAACTTGTTTTAAATCATTTTCATTAGCTCTTACTATATCCACTCTTCTATCCCCTTTTCATATCAATTAGTAGTATAATAATTGATATTCTGACATGTAAAAATGTACAGATTTATACTTTATTAAATGTCAGAAGGGAGGAATGAAGAAATGAAACATTATATTTTCCCTTTCAGTGCCAATCAACCAAAATATAAACAAATTTATGAGCAATTTAAAAAATTAATCGAGGAGGGAAAGTTAAAAACAGGAGAAAATCTTCCTTCCATTCGTTCACTAGCCAATGACCTAGGTGTTAGTCGCCACACTACACTACAAGCATATGATCAATTATTAGCTGAAGGATATATTCAAGCCAATGAGCGTAAAAGCTATAGTGTCAATGAATTTGAACCGATATTTCTTCAAACCTCTATTCCAGAAGTACCTAGAAATGAACCAATACAATTGATCGATTTCATTGATTTCAAAGCAAGTACTGTTGATGAGGAACAATTCCCTTTAAAAGTTTGGCGGCAAATCTCCAACAAAGTGCTGCAGCAATCCATTAGCTTTCAATACGGAGATCCTTTTGGAGAACCGGGGTTTAAACAAGAACTGGCTGATTATTTATTTCAAGCCAGAGGTATGATCATTAACCTCAAAAATATTATCGTTGGAAGTAATACACAGCAACTACTGTTGTATTTGGGATTTCTATTAAAAGAACGTTTTTCTAGTATGATTGTTGAAAACCCTGGTTATAGCGGTGTACGTGAGGTCTGTCATTTACATGGATTTGAGATTGAAAGTATTCCTGCATCAAAACAAGGTGTATTATTGGACTCACTCGTAAATAAAAGCGGGAAATTATTGTACATAACACCTTCACATCAATATCCTACTGGTACTGCACTATCGATTCAACAGAGAATTGAATTGATTCAATGGGTACGATCAAATAACGGTTTCTTATTAGAGGACGATTACGATGGAGAATTTCGATATGGACAAAAACCATTTCCTGCTTTAGCCTCTTTAGATGCTGCACATGTCATTTATTTTGGTACGTTTTCAAAAGCATTTCTACCAGCTATACGATTAGCATATATGGTGTTACCTGATTCATTAATCAATATCTATATGAGCAAATTTGAACATTTCGAACATAATGCTTCGTTATTGCACCAACTGACCATGACTGAATTTATGAAAAGTGGTGAATGGACAAAACATATTAAGCGTATGCGCAATACTTATAAAAGGAAAATGAATTTATTGGTACAACAAGTTCAACATTTATTTGGAAAACAAATTGAGATCATTGGTGACAATGCAGGGTTATATATCATGTTACGTATACACACTCCCTATTCCGAAAAAGAATTAATTGAAAAAGCTCTTCAACAGCATGTTAAAGTTTATCCAACAAGTCATTTATTTATCGAAAATCCACCTGTACAACCGCACATACTGCTCGGTTTCGCAAACCTTTCTCTTGAACAAATCGAAAGAGGTATTTGTTTATTAAAAGAAGCATGGGAATAAGATTGGTGGTTCATGAACGATTTTGTTTGAAACTTAGAGCGTGAATTTCATAATTGAATGTTGTGAATCGACTCTTTATCAAAATACCACTTCAACTTTCTATTTTTATCTCCACTTTTTTCGGTATGAAGTTCAATCAACACAAAAAACCTTGAAAGGTATTAGCCAATCAAGGTTCATTTTGTTACTGCATTTTCACTGCTTTTTTCATTTCCTCTATTATTTGATTAAACCACTGTATAGGGTTTAATGAGATCGCCGGAAAGTATATTTCTGCATTATTTTCAATAAAGCTTTCTTTTTTTTGTATTGTTAGAGTACTATTCAAAAAACCCTGACAATCCTTTATAGTAGACAGCAGACATTCTTTGCTAGCTTCATGGATAAACTCATCTAACGCTTCCTCTGGTGAATCAATATCCTGATGAAATGTCCCACCTAAAAAATCTTCTAACTTCTTTAAATAACTAGAGCTCTCATTCATTGAATCACCTATTATCATTAAAATTATCAGTTTAAATAGTCGAGTTTAAAAACCTTCATCTCATAGAAAACAGGTTGTGGTTCTGCTCTTTGATCAATTAATCTTGCTTACAATTAAATTGCGCAGTTTCCAATATGAAGTTCAAAGTGTTTTTCTTCTGAAAATATTTGAGCAATTTTACCTGTTATTTTATCTGCTACAATGATGCTATGATTCTCTGAAAATAGCCAAATTTCTTCAATTGCCTTATCGAAATCTAAAGCTTTTACATTTGCCCAAACAGGAAAAGGGTCATTTTCAATTAAAATAAACCATTCTTTTTTCTCTTTGAGAAAATCTAATGAATTTTTTAACCAAGTCATAATCGAGTCTTTGTCTGTATTTGTTAATATTTCGGAAGGTGTTGAATCTATTTGACGAAATTGTTTTAATACTGTTTCACATAATTTTAGCCATTGAGAAGTATCATCTTCAAAATCAATTACCTCAATATATGCTAAATGTTGTATTTTCTTTTTAGCATTCATCAAAGCAATTTTTTTCTGTATTTTTTCATTTTTATATGCCATATTTTTCATACCTCGTTATTCATTGTAATAGATATGGTGATCACCATTTGGTCCATATATATTTGAATATCTTTCTTTTTTAAAATCATAATTAAATGGATCTGCACCCTCTTTTGGTTTCCCTGCGTGAGTGTGTAATTTTCCATCATTAGTATGTTGCACTATAACTCTTTTTCCTTTTGGGGTATCAAATTCATAGTACCGGCCATGGTGAGTATGGTTAGAACTGTACTCATAATTACGATATTCTTGCCCTTTCTTAAAAACATTATCTCCTACTTGCCATTGACGAGTAGGCTGTTGAGACCTAGGTATCCCCCCTAAATCCTTAGCGTGTCGCAAAGCCCTTTTTCGATTAAATCCTTCTGGACTTTGAGAACTTAAACCTATCTTCCCATGAAACCCTTTTGCCCCAAACGGCAAAAGCATCCCCAGCGCCGCATTCATACTCGCTTCCTGTTGTTCTTTCGAGATCTTATTTCCAAACATATCTCGACCCGTAATCGCTTCGCTGAAGCCGTTTGTTGCGGTGAGGCCATATAAGCCTTTTTGAGACGTTTTCAGGGCGTCAAAAGACTTCTGTGATGTCTTGTAAATGTCGACCGCTCTGACTGCGGCGGACGTGGCTTGAGTCGTTTTATAAACGGCTTTACCGCCTTTGAAAATACGTCCTGCCCATCCGACGATCGGGATGTAGCCTGCTGCTGCCATGCCGCCTGCGGCGACTCGCTGTCCTGCGGTGAGTTCTTCACCTGTGATCGGATCGACACCTGTTGCGGCACGTTTTGCATCGTTCACGCCTGTCAGCTCATTAACGATATTCCCACCGTAATCAAGGGCTTTTTCATACCACGGACGGTTGGCGAGCGCTTCCTGTTCCTTTGCGATCTCGCGAGCTTCTTCTTGATCTTTTTTGATTTTTAGATATTCAGAAGTTTGCTTCTCAATATCGCTTTTTGCCTTGTAGATTTCGCTCTTTTGATACGCTTTCTTGTCAAAATTCATAGGCGAAATGGATTTTCCGTCATTTGTGGCATTGATCATTTCTGCGTACAATGCCATTGTAGCTTGCTGCTCCGTCTCTGACAAAGCATATTCATCTTTTAAATTTTGATCAAGCTCTCTTAGTTCTTTGACCGTCTTTTTTCGTTCATCTTCCGCATCTTCTATTTTTTCATCAAAGGTTTGGCTATCAAATACCTCTAGGGAAATGAGGTCATCAATATCTTGAAAAATCGTTTTGAGTGCCTGTTTTTGATCTTTCACAATGCTTTTTGCATTCTTGATGCCCATATGTACTGCATTGTCTAAAAAGTGTTCCTCTATAAAGGTATCGCCGCCAAAGCTCGTATCATCCAGTGTCCCAGAAACACCTTCATGAAAGGCTTTTTGCTTATCAATAAAGCTAATAAACATGTCTACATTTCCAGCGAGTTCTTTATAGAAGCTTTTAATGTTATCGGCACCTTTTCCAGTGAAATCATCACCGAGGTTGGCAACACCTTGTAATGCCTTTTTTAAATCTACCATTTGTTCGCGGAGTTCCTGATAGTGTTTTGACCTTGTATCCATGGCACTGGTTAGTGCTTTTGCATCAAGTATCTTCCCCAGCAGAATTCACTCCTTCCTATTCATTGACAAGGTCAATTTTACCAACACAAGGAATGTCATGAAATAGGAATAAAGATACAAAAACAGCTTCTATTTAATCAGAGAAAGGTGCGTTTCTTCAAAAAACGGACACCAATCAAGGCATTTTAAGTGCTCAATGATCAGCGTCCGCAGGTTCTTCTTTCTGGACAACATATTCGGTTCATTTTTCTTGTCTATTAAAGGGTATAACATATTTTATATAACGAATATGTTATACCCTTTCTTCTTAAACTAACGCACCTGTTAGCATAACAAAAAAATGATTATTTTATTTTTTTTAGCATTTTAAAATTAGCCAACTTAACCCCCTTTTTTTCCACAGTTTGTGAACAAACAATTTTGTAACCTAGATGTTCAAAAAATGGCTTAGCTGTGATACTTGCTTCGGTATCAATTTCTAAAAGCTTTAGTTTCTTTGCCTCAGATTCGAGCATATCAACTAAAGCTGTGGCTATACCTTGTCCTTGATAATCTTTATGAACGAATAGTCTATCTAAGTACCCGGTATGCGTTAAATCGCTAAAACCAACAACTTTACCATTCACTTTAGCAACAAATGTTATATTTTGACTCAATGATTCCTTCCAAGAATTCATTTTAGATTCTTTTTCATCTCTTGGTGCCCAAGCATCCAATTGTACTTGGGAATAATCTTTTGAATTTACGGAATGAACTGTTTCATAAAACAATGAAATAATCTCTTTTGTATCAGTTTCCTTAAACTTTATAATCTCCACTTTCTGTTATACCTCCCCTTTTTAGGATAAGCATCCTAATATACTTATCATTATTTCATCAACTTCTTCTTGCGCTATACTGCTCCGTTAGTTGAAGGAGGGTGAACGTTGTTCTCTCTTATAAATTTTTATAGACATCTGCATATGCTACTTTCAGTTGCTCTCTTAATTGCCTATTTTCCTCTTCCAACTTTTTGTTTTTTCTTTTTAGAGATGCAATGAGAGCATCTTTGTTGTTTTCGTTCATTTCTCGCTTTACTTATTTCGGTATAGTTAACGCATCAGTGTGCTTTCTTACGATTTAGACTTAAGCAATTGCAGCTCTTGATCCATTATTTCAGCTGCTTCTGAAATGAATTGAATGATTAAATCCAATTCTTCTGGCTTGTATTCATTTGTGAGTTTTTTGGTGGATGCCGATAAAGATAGAAAGAGTTGTTTCACCTGTGATTTCCCAGCCGTTAATGGAACAATGATGACTCTTCGCTTGTCTTTTGGGTCCTTCTCCCTTTTGACGTAGCCTGCTTTTTCTAACCGGTCAATGAGAGCGGTGACCGCACCTGAGCTAAGACCGGTTTTTTCACTTAATTCACCTGCTGTGAGTGGTCCAAGTTCGTTTAACAAATCTGCTGATTTGAGATCTGTTGGGAAAAGGCCGAGCGATTGAGCGGCTGCTTGGTGAAATAGGACTGTTCGTGTAGCAAGGCGTCTCATCGTATGAATGATCTGGTCCGCTCGATCTTCTGCCTCGTTCTTTGTTGACAACTTGTTCTCCTCCCTTTAAAATCAATTTATCTTGATCATCAAGATAAATGTTCTCTTACTTTATAATTAACTTGATCATAGCAAAAAAGTGAAGAGAACGTAAGCAGGAGGTAAATGAAATGAATAACGTGGATCATAAAGGCAAGGCATCCACTCGCTTTGTTGTCATCGGTTTGCTGTTAGGGATTTTTATGGCAGCGATGGACAACACCATTGTCGCAACAGCAATGGGAAGCATCGTCGCCGATTTGGGCAGTTTTGATAAATTTGCTTGGGTGACTGCTTCTTACATGGTGGCAGTGATGGCCGGTATGCCGATTTATGGAAAGCTTTCAGATATGTATGGTCGAAAGCGTTTTTTTCTGTTTGGACTTATTTTCTTTTTAATTGGATCTGCGCTGTGTGGCATCGCACAAACAATGGATCAGCTCATTATTTACCGTGCGATTCAAGGACTTGGAGGCGGTGCTCTTCTTCCGATCGCTTTCACGATTATCTTTGATATCTTCCCGCCAGAAAAGCGCGGGAAAATGTCCGGTATGTTTGGTGCAGTTTTTGGTCTATCCAGTGTATTAGGACCGCTGTTAGGAGCAATTATTACGGATTCGATCGGCTGGCATTGGGTGTTTTATATTAACGTACCAATTGGTATTGTCAGTGTGTTCTTGATCGCCAAATTTTATCAAGAATCGCTCGAGCATCGCAAGCAGAAAATTGACTGGTCAGGTGCCATTACACTTGTTGTTGCGGTTGTCAGTTTAATGTTCGCCCTTGAGCTTGGCGGCAAATCGTATGCATGGGATTCTGTTCAAATCTTGACACTATTTTCTGTGTTTGTAGTCTTCGGCACCATCTTCTTCATTGTTGAACGAAAGGCAGAAGAACCGATTATTTCATTTTGGATGTTTAAAAATCGTTTGTTTGCGACATCTCAAATTTTGGCGTTTTTATATGGCGGGACGTTTATTATTCTAGCTGTCTTTATTCCTATCTTCGTCCAGGCGGTGTACGGTGAATCTGCAACAAGTGCCGGGTTCATTTTAACACCGATGATGATTGGGTCTGTGATTGGCAGTATGATTGGTGGAACGATGCAGACGAAAGTACCTTTTAGACGATTAATGACCATCTCTGTGATTTCATTTTTTGCTGGGATGCTGCTGCTTGCCAATATGTCGCCTGATACAGCAAGATTGTGGCTTACGCTCTTTATGATGATTTCAGGTTTTGGCGTTGGATTTAGCTTCTCCCTTCTACCATCTGCTTCAATGAATGATCTCTCTCCGCGCTACCGCGGCAGTGCTAATTCTACCAATTCATTCATGAGATCACTTGGGATGACTTTAGGCGTGACGATTTTTGGAACGATTCAAACCAATGTCCTGACAAATCGTTTAGCAGATGCTTTTAGCGGAATGAAAGGAGCTTCTTCTCAAGTTGGTGACCCACAAGCCATTTTCCAAGAGGGGGCACGCTCACAAATTCCGCCTGATATTTTAAATAAAGTGATTGATGCGATGTCACAAAGTATTACGTATGTATTTATGATTGCTTTATTCCCGATTGCACTTGCGGCGATTACGGTCGTATTTATGGGAAATGCACGAGTACGTACATCAAATGAAATGAAAGAAAGCGAATAGCGAATAATGTAAAAAAAGCAGAGCGATGCGGCTCTGCTTTTTTTCATCTTATTGATATAAAAGTTGGGCTTTTCCTTCACTGCCAACGATCTTTATTTTAGATGTGACCATGTCTTTGGCTGCTTGTTTTGCTTTTTGTAAATACATACGCGGATCTAAGCTTTCAGGTTCGTTTGAGAAATGATCACGAATCGCTTCAGAGTATGCATTTTTCAGTTCAGTGGACACATTGACCTTTGCCATACCGAGTGCGACACATCTTTTGACATCCTCATCTGGTACAGCTGAACCACCATGAAGGACAAGTGGCACTTCGACAAGCGCTGCAATTTGTTCAATGCGGTCAAAGTCGATATCCGGCACCCCTTTATAGATGCCGTGGGCCGTGCCGATCGCAGGTGCTAAAGTAGGTACACCAGTTTCTTCTACAAATTGACGGCATTCTGATGGAATGGCTTTTTCAGCATCTTTTTCATCCACGACAATATCATCTTCTACCCCGCCTACCTTGCCTAACTCGGCTTCTACATTCACACCTACTTTTAAGGCAAGGTCCACCACTTCTTTTGTGCGGCGTACATTTTCTTCATATGAATGCATGGAAGCATCGATCATCACGGATGTATATCCTACTCGTATACAAGTAAGAATCACATCAAAATCAGTGCAATGATCGAGATGAAGGCCGATTGGGATTTGGTATTGATCAGCTGCCGCCTTTACTGTATCTGCAATGGCTTTTGCGCCAAGCGATTGGACCGTGCCAACCGTTGTTTGCAAAATGACAGGTGATTTTAATTCAGCTGCCGTTTCAAGTACCCAGTAAATACTATCAAAGGAATGTACATTGAATGCGACAATTCCGTATTTTTCTTTTTTTGCTGCTTCAAGCATAGGTGTTGTGGAAAGTAAAGGCATGGTCAAACATCCTCTCTTGTCAAAATCTCTGTTTTTAATAAAGTGAGCATTTCTTCATTTGTTCTTGTTTCGAGCAGTTTTTGCCGTTTCGTTTCATCCATTAATCCGCGTGAAAGAGCAGAAAGTGCTTGTAAATGAGTGGTTCCTGCTTCACTTTTTGGGATGAGTAAGGATAAGAAGAAAAAGCAAGGCTTCCCATCAAAAGCGTCCCATTCGATTCCGGTTTCTGTACGGACGATGACGAGTGCCGGTTTTGTGATGGCGTCTGACTGTGTATGCGGAATGGCAAATCCATCTTGAAAGCCGGTTGTACTCAGAGCTTCTCTTTCAGCTAGTCCTTTTTTGACTGCCTCAGGAGATGTAGAAATCCCTGCTTCAGAGGCAATGTCAGCTATGGCTGCGAAAACGCCAGCCTGTGAAGAAGCTGTTTCATGTAGATTCATATAAATATGTTCCATCATTTCTCTTCCTCCCTATTAAACTGCGGGTTTGTCTATTTTCTTGCGGTAAAGTCCGTATAGAATCGCACCTACAAGTGAGCCGATGAGTATGGAAAGCACCCACTGAAATGCGCCTGTGACGACTGGAAGGACAAGGAATCCACCATGCGGAGCAGGAACCTGTACGCCAAAGAGATACGTCAATATAGCAGAGATGGCGGAACCAAACATGATAATTGGCAGGACAACGACTGGGTTTTTGGCCGCAAATGGAATGGCTCCTTCGGTAATATGAGTCGCTCCGAGAATATAGTTGATCATCCCAGCATTTCGTTCTTGTGGTGTAAAATGTTTTCGGAAAATCGTTGTGGCAATCGCAATGATAAGCGGTGGTGTGATACATGCTGCTGACACCCCTGCCATGAAGTAAAGGTTACCTTCTGCGAGTAAAGCCGTTCCTGTGACATAGGCTGCTTTGTTAAAAGGTCCTCCCATATCAAATCCACACATGGCTCCAACAATTAAACCTAAAAGCAATGGATTTGTGGATTGAACTGATGAGAGAAAATCCATTAATGAATGATTTAGCCCTGTGATTGGAACTAATAGCGGGGTCATGACAGCCCCAATTAAGAAAATACCGATAACAGGATAGAGGAAAATTGATTTTAATCCGTCAAGTGATGCTGGTAATTTTTGAAGCAGGAATTGAAGAAGTACGATGATATACCCTGCTGCAAAACCTGCGATAATACCACCTAAGAATCCAGCGCCTCCATCGTTTGCAAGCAAGCCACCGATAAATCCGACAACCATCCCTGGGCGTTTGGCGATTGAATCAGCGATAAATGCTGCTAAAATAGGCACCATTAAGCTAAAGCCGAGTCCGCCAATGTTTTTCAAGTAGGCAGCGAACGGATGATACGTTTCATGCTGAGGGTCAGCTGAGTAAATACCGAATAGAAAAGATAAAGCGATTAAGACACCGCCCCCAACAACAAATGGAAGCATGTGTGATACACCGTTCATTAAATGTTTGTAGATGGTGTGTATCCACTTATTCGCTGACTTTTGTTGAGCTGATGAAGGCGCAGATGGTTTTTCTGTTCCAGAAGCTCTTCCTTTCACTTGATGAACGGGAGCTTCTCCATTGATAATGCCTTGAATCAGTTCGTTTGGTGTGCGAATACCCTTTGCTACAGGTACTTCAATGAGTGGTTTGCCGTGAAAACGATCTGTATTCACATCTTTGTCAGCAGCGACAATGACACCATCGGCCTCCAAAATGTCTTGATCCGTTAAAGCGTTTTCAATTCCTACTTGACCATGCGTTTCAACTTTGATGTCGACCCCTAATTGCTCAGCTGCGATTTTTAATGCCTCAGCTGCCATAAATGTGTGCGCAATGCCTGTTGGACAGCCAGTGGCAGCGACAATTTTCTTGCGGCTCATGTGAACTCCCCCTTATATGTTCTGAATGTGTATTTGCTCAATTAATGAATCAATGTCATGTAAATCACTTAACCCTTTTGAAAAGGCGGTAGATGCCCCTGTTGCAATGCCGTAGCGTAAGCATTCTTCATGTGGTTGTCCTTCCAGCTGTTTACTTAGGAATGCAGCGAGCATGGCATCACCAGAACAAGCCGTGTTTACGACCGTTCCTATTGGTGCATTTCCTTTTAATACGGCTTCGTTTGTAAGGAATAGTGCACCTTCTCCTCCTCGGGAAATGAGTACTTGCTCTGCACCCATCTCGATCAGCTTTCGTCCTGATTCAACGAGTTCTGTTTCTGATAAACGGTGGGTTTTTCCAAAAAATGCGGCAATCTCTTCTTCATTTGGTTTTAGTAAATATGGTTTGTACTGAAGAGTCTCTAAAACCGCTTTAGAGCTTGTGTCTAAAATAAATTTCACGTTGTTTTGATGACAAATAGCGGCTATCTCTGAGAAAATGCTAGCAGGAACGCCTTTAGGCAGACTGCCTGACATAATGAAGATGCTGCCTTTTGGAATGGTCGAGATTTTTTCGCGAAAGGCATCAAGCGCTTTTGCCTCAATAGCAGGTCCTTGATTCACAAGCTTGTATTCTTCCGTTGTGTTAATAAATACATTAATGCGTGTAATCCCATCCACTGGGATAAAATCGGTTTGAATGGAAAGATCTTTTAACGATTGTTCAATATATGAACCTGAAAACCCAGCAATAAATCCTAATGCAGTGCTGGTGAAGCCATATTTCTTTAGCATAATGGAGACATTAACACCTTTTCCATTCGGCTGATAATCTTCATCTTCCGTACGGTTGACTGTATCTGCCCGCATTTCTTTTAATGCAATATATAGGTCAATAGCAGGATTTAAGGTGCAGGTATAAATCAATTGGTTTCACCTTCTTTCTTTTCTCTAAAGAAAGTATCTCATACGATTCAGTGAAAATGTTTTCAGATTGTGTAAAGGTTTTCACGGTAAAAAGCCTCCCATCATAAAGTGTGGAAGGCTTTTTGAGTGTTTATTTCATCCGAATCACATAGGCGTCTAGTAAAATGCGGGCAATGACATGAAGCGACAGGCGGGACCTGACTTCATAATCTGGGAAGAATGATTGTTCCCCTTTATATCCGACGAGTGTCATATCTGATATTTTACTTAATGTAGAATCAATTCTCGTTGTGACCGTAATGGTCGTGACCTGCTTCATACTGAGGTTTTGGCAGGCTTCTACTAGTTCAGACGTTTCTCCATTTAATGAAACAAAGATGGCAAGTTCGTTTTTATCAATGTCACGCGATTTGAGCCGAATGATATTCGGGTCGTCATGAACTTCACATGTTTTCCCGATGAGCTGCAATTTGATGGTCATCTCTTTGGCGATCATCTCTGAAAAGCCTCTGCCAAAAATATAAATTTTGTCCGCATCGTGGATTTTTTGAACTGCATCCTCAATTTGCCCAATACTTTGCAGTTGAATCGTCTTTAAGACCTCTTCTTCATTTTTTCGAATGGCTAGTTTGATGTCTTCGTCAATATTTTTTAGTTGATCACTATCATCTGTCATTTTCTTTTCTTGTTTCAATCGATATTTAAAGGATGTATAGCCGTTGTATCCGATTTTCTTCATCAGTCTGACAATGGTCGCCGTCGACACGTTGGCTCTTTCACTTAATGTGACGATGGATAAGGTGGAGATATCCTCTAAATGCTGGTGAATATAATGCAGTAAATAACGTTCTGTTTCACTTAACGTTTGATACACATCACTTGGTATATTAAATAATGGTTCATTCAATGCGATTCCCCCTTACTCATTTCATACTATAATTAAATGCCCTATGAAAACAAGATGATTCTTTTATCCTGTATTTTTTATTAGAAAGCTGGATGAGTGAAATTTTGTTTTTAACATAAGCTAAGAAAAAGAACGGTTTGTGTGAAAGGAGTTGATCACTGTGCTTCAATTCTTGTTTTTTCTGATCTTTTTATATGTGGTGTATGTATTTTTGACCGCATTTGTCTTGTTTTATTTACCGTTTCAAAAAACATGTAAAGAACATTGCATCTATAAAGCTTCTTCCATCTCAGGAGACGACCAAGGCATAAATCAAGTCATGCTGCTTGATGACGGGTTTGAATCAGGTCAAGTGAGAGTTCAAATGATTCGAGAGGCTAAAAAGAACATTCGTTTGAGTTATTATTCCATTCAAAAAGGAAAAACCGCCGAATGGGTGCTTGGTGCTTTAATTGAAGCGGCTGATCGAGGAGTAAAAGTTCAGCTGTTGTTAGATGGCATTTGCCATAGCCTGCGTGGACCGCTGAAGCATTTGCGTTATGCTGTGGCGAATCACCCGAATATGGCCATTCGTTTTTATGAGCCTTTTCGTTTGTTCAAGCCATGGACGTGGCATAACCGCCTTCACGATAAGCTTCTTTTGGCAGATGGCAGGGTCGCTGTCATGGGCGGCAGAAATATTGGTGATAAATACTTTGCAGATCAGCCGCCGAAAGACTTTGCGTATGACCGAGATGTGCTGCTGTACAACGCCAAAAAAGGAAAAGTATTAGATGAAATGGAGCAGTATTTCGTTTATTTGTGGAATCATGATTTTACGAAAAGAACAAAAGATGTATTTTCCAAGGCAAAAGCGAAAAAAGGAAAAAAGCTAAGAAAACAGCTACTTCGATCTTATCAGGAAGCCATTCGTACAAAAGAACCCTTTGTCACGTCCACATATGATTGGGCAAAAGACGCCATTCGTGCAAAGCAGATTGCATTTTTCACAAATCCAGTGGAACGCTTAAATAAACGTCCGCTCGTCTTGAAAAAGTTAAACGATCTCGCACAGCGGTCAAAGCGTTCGGTTCTGATCCAGACGCCTTATGTCATACCGACACGGCCAATGAAAGACGGACTCACGCCATTACCAAGTGATATTCAAACGACGGTCGTGACAAATTCTCTTACAGCGACACCAAACCCTTTAGCATTTGCAGGATATTTAAGCACGAAAAAGGAACTCATGAAAACGGGTGTTCATTTGTATGAATATCAAGGGCCGTATTCAATTCACGCGAAATCAATGGTCATTGATGATAACTTAAGTATTATTGGAACATATAATCTAGATGCAAGATCCAGCTTTTTAAATACTGAATCGATTTTGGTGATTGATAGTGCACCATTTGCGTTATCTCTTACGGAAGCAATCGAACGAAAAATCGCTTATAGTGTTCTCGTAGCGAAAGATCGAACAGAATATAAAGCAAGCGACTATGGACAGAAAAAAAAGCCTTTCATGAAAAGGCTCCTTTTAACTGGTTTATCTACCATAACGGTTTTATGGCGGCGGTTGATTTAAATAAAAGGGCAGCTACTTTTGTGGCAGCCCTTTTTCTTTTGACTGCTCCTCTTCTACTGGTTCAAACTTGGTTAACTTAAATACGAGGATTCCTGCCACAATGACAAGTACACCTAATAATTTTGTAAAAGAAAATGTTACTTTTTCTAACCCAAGCCAGCCAAGCGAATCAAATAGAAGCGCACAACCTAGCTGGGAGGTGAGAACAATCGAGATTCCATAAGTGGGACCGAGACGTTTGATGCTCTGAACAAGACAGATGACAACGCCTACCCCGATGGCTCCGCTTATCCAGTACCAGGCTTCCATATGCCTTAATTGAAACATGCCGGTTCCTTCTAACAAAAGACCCATCAAAAGTGAAGCGATAAAGCCCATTCCTAGAACTAGCGTCGTTGTTGACCAAGAGCCTGTATGCTCATTGACTTTACTATTAAAAATGGTTTGTAAGCTGACAAGTGCCCCAGCAGTGACAGCTAATATTATTCCTATGATCATATATAAGTCCCTTCGTTTCTTCTATTCATAAATGTTGTGTTCTGCTATTTCTAAAAGCCCTTTTTGATCACAAATCGTAATCTTTCCTCTTCGCCTTTCAATCAGCCCTTTTTCTTGGAACTGCTGAATGACCCGATTAATATGGCGGTAGCTTGTTCCAATTAAGCTCGCTGCATCCGTGAGGCGAAGCGTGCGTGCGTGCGCGTCATCATCACCTGTTAAAACAGACAATAAATAGCTTGCAAGCCTGACCTCTACAGGGTATAAAAGGTGGAAGCTTAAATCATTTGATTTTGTATAAAATTTGTTTGTGATGCCCTTGAGCAAAAAGGCTAAAACTCGTGGATCGTCCTTTGCATGCCGCATGAGGGCTTGATGAGAAATCCTGAGCATATGTACTTCTGTAACGGCTTCAACTGTATTGACCATATCTGTCTGCTGAACGTATTCAATATCTCCAATCGCTTCAAGAGGGTTTTTAAAGCAAAGAATAAACGTTTTTCCTTCCTTTGTGGTGGTGAAAATCTTTAATTTTCCTTTCACCAGCAAGTACATATACTCCCTTTTATCCCCTTTTGAACAAATCAGCTCACCTTGCTGATAACGCCACAAGCTCACATGTGAGATGAGTTTTTGATGAAAGACATTCTGTAACTGATGCATCTTCATATAAGAGGAAAAAAGAGATTCATCATGCAGCTCCTCCATCTGATGCCCTCCTTTATAGTTTTAAGATGATGACGCCTGCAATCATTAAAAAGATGCCTGCATAATGGGGCCATTTCATTTTTTTCTTCTGAACACCAAACCATCCTTTTGCATCGATGGCAAAGGTAAACGCAAGCTGTGCGATAAGTAAAGCAGCGATGGTGAGTGTCACCCCAATGATTTGAATGGCAGTGACCTCATTAAAGATAATAATGGCTGCAAATGCACCTCCAATTAAATAAAGAGGCTGCACTTTTTTGTATTCCTTAAAGTGGCCATCCCGTACGATGAGTAAAATGACGAGAGAGATGATAAACCCTGTCAGCTGCGTGATCGTTGCTGCCTGCCACGTCCCGATATCTTGACTAATTCTGGCGTTGGCTACGCCTTGCAGTGTAATACAAGCGCCTCCTAATAATGCGAAAATAACACCTTTCATTCGTTCAAAAGCTCCTTCTTTTTTCAGTCTAGTTCCATTAAATGATAGATGCCCTCATGTTGAAAAGGACATATGTCCCACTTTGCGTATTATATCAGAAACTTTCCCTTTTACAGTTTCTCCGTTTTAGATTTTTCACAGTGGGTACAGTTTTATATCAGCTGAAAACAGAATATTGGATTGCATCACATATAAAAAGGAGACATGTCAGAATGAGAAATCAAGAGAAACACTTTATTAATGGAGAATGGGTCGCATCAACAGGAAACGAAACGACGGAGGTCATTAACCCTGCGACAGAGGAAGTCATTGGCACCATTAGTTTAGGAACGAAAGAAGATTTAGATCAAGCTGTCAAAGCAGCTCGAGCTGCCTTCCCTTCTTTCTCAAAAACATCTCGAAATGAACGAGTAGAAATGCTGGAAAACATTGTGCGCGGGTACGAAAAACGTAAGGATGAGCTTGTAGAAGTGATGACACAAGAACTTGGTGCACCATTGAAAGTGTCCGAAGAAGTTCATTACAAAATGGGTTATGAACATTTTTCTAAAGCAGCAGAAGCACTGAAATCTTATACATTTACCGAAGACCGCGGTGGACATACGATTATAAAAGAGGCGATTGGTGTCAGCGGATTGATTACACCGTGGAACTTCCCGACGAATCAGACATCTCTTAAAATTGCGGGTGCCATTGCGGCAGGTTCACCAGTTGTCTTAAAGCCAGCGGAAATTACCCCTTTTGCTGCGATGATTCTTGCAGAAATTATTGATGAAGCAGGTGTACCGAAAGGAGTCTTCAACTTAGTAAACGGAACGGGTGACGTGATTGGTGACGGCATTAGCTCACATCCTGATATTGACTTCGTTTCATTTACAGGATCAGGTGCCGTCGGCTCTAAAATTATGGAAAATGCAGCGGACAATGTGAAGAAAGTAGCACTTGAGCTTGGCGGAAAATCCCCTCTTATCGTCTTAGACGATGCAGATGTGGACGAAGCAGCAGAAACAGCCATTCATCATATTGCGATGAATACAGGTCAAGTGTGTTCTGCAGCTACACGTGTGCTGATTCCAGAATCAATGAAAGACAAGTTTGAAAAAGCGCTGCTGAACGCCCTGCCGAAGTTTACAGTTGGTGATCCGAGAGAAGATCACGCTACTGGCCCGCTTGTTTCTAAAAAGCAGTGGGATACGGTGCAATCTTATATTGAAAAAGGAATCGAAGAAGGTGCTACCCTTCTTGCTGGGGGAACTGGAAAGCCAGACGGAATCGATAAAGGATATTTCGCCAAGCATACCATTTTCACCAATGTGAAAAATGATATGACCATTGCGCAAGAAGAAATCTTTGGGCCAGTCATGAGTGTGATCACGTACCAAGACCTCGATCATGCCCTTGAGATCGCCAACGATACAGTGTATGGTCTTGCCGGGTATGTTGTTGGTCAAGATGAAAAAACATTAAAATTTGTCGCTGAACATATTCGTGCCGGTCAAATCACCATTAACAATGCTGAAACAGATTACTTTGCCCCATTTGGCGGTTTTAAGCAGTCTGGTATCGGAAGAGAATGGGGAGACTTCGGTATCGAAGAATATTTAGAAGTGAAAGCTGTGATGGGACTTCCAACGGCGTAAGGCAGGCGAAAAAGAGGAAAACGGTGATCCGTTTTCCTTTTTTTGTGCCCTCTCCCCTATTCATCCGTGTTTTGTCATTAGAAATCTTAATCATGACAATCAATATTATATATTTTACTTAATGGCAAACTTTCGGTAAAGTTCAAATTGAACCTATATATATAATTCCTATCGAATTAATCTATGTTTATATTCCTTGTGAGGTGGATATTGTTGCAACTTCATGTATTGAACAGTCCGTTTAGTCAGGAGCAGGCAGAGTTACTCAATCAGCTGCTTCCGACTTTAACAGAACAGCAAAAAATTTGGCTTACTGGTTATTTATCAGCACAGGCAACCCTTGCCGGCTCAGAAGTTGTCGCTCCGGCGCCTTCTGCCGCAGCAGCTGTACAGCCTGTGAGCAAAGATGTGACCGTGCTTTATGGGTCGCAAACAGGCAATTCCGAAGGGTTAGCAAAAAAGACAGCCCAGCATCTTGAAGAGAAAGGCTTTCAAGTGACGCTCTCTTCTATGTCCGATTTTAAACCGAATAATCTGAAAAAAATAAACAATTTACTAGTCATTGTCAGCACACATGGCGAAGGAGATCCGCCGGATAATGCCCTTTCGTTCCATGAATATGTTCACGGCAGACGTGCGCCACAGCTTGATCACTTAAGCTTTTCTGTTCTTTCATTAGGTGACAGCTCGTACGAATTCTTCTGTCAGACAGGAAAAGAATTTGACGAACGCTTCAAAGAGCTTGGCGGCACACGTCTTTTTGACCGAGTGGACTGCGACCTTGATTATGATGAGCCGTTTTCAGAATGGCTACAAGGTGTTGCCTCCTCTTTGAGTGAAGGTGAAGCTGTATCAATTCCGCAAGAATCAGCGGGAGTCAACAATCAAGCCGTTTCTGAATATTCAAGAACGAATCCTTTTTATGCTGAAGTTCTTGAAAATATCAACCTAAATGGGCGTGGATCTAATAAAGAAACACGTCACTTAGAGCTTTCTCTTGAAGGATCAGGCCTCGTGTATGAGCCAGGTGACAGCCTTGGCATTTACCCGACAAATGATCCTGCGCTTGTCGATGAACTGATTCAAACATGCGGATGGAATGCAGAAGAAGCCGTCACCGTTCATAAAAACGGAGACACTCTCCCTTTAAAAGAAGCACTCACCTCGCATTTTGAGATTACGGTTTTAACAAAACCACTTCTTCAAAAGATCGCTGCACTGACAAAAAGCGAATCCTTGCATGCCCTTTTAGAAGAAGGAAACGAAGAAAAACTGAAAGAATATATCGCAGGCCGGGACTTAGTAGATGCGGCTCGTGATTTCGGTCCTTTTGATGGAACCGCCGCAGATTTCACGTCCATTTTAAGAAAAATCCCTGCACGCCTTTATTCCATTGCAAGCAGTCTCAAAGCAAATGACGAAGAGGTTCATTTGACGATAGGGGCTGTCAGATATGATGCGCATGGCAGAGAACGCCAAGGTGTCTGCTCGATTCTATGTGCAGAGCGCGTGCAGCCAGGTGATACGTTACCTGTTTATATTCAGCACAACCAAAACTTTAAGCTTCCTCAAGATCCAGATGCACCGATCATTATGGTAGGACCAGGCACAGGCATCGCCCCTTTCCGTTCATTTATGCAGGAACGTGAGGAACTGGGTGCAAACGGAAAGTCATGGTTATTCTTCGGTGATCAGCATTTTGTGACGGATTTCTTATACCAAACGGAATGGCAAAAGTGGTTAAAGGACGGCGTCTTAACGAAAATGGACGTGGCTTTTTCAAGAGATACTGAGGAAAAAGTGTATGTCCAGCACCAAATGAAGAAACAAAGCAAAGAATTATTTGAATGGCTTGAGCAAGGTGCTTACGTGTATATTTGCGGAGATGAAAAGCATATGGCGCATGATGTTCACAATACCCTTCTATCCATTATTCAAGAAGAAGGTGCGATGAGCAAAGAAAAAGCAGAAAGCTATCTTGCCAACTTACAGCAGCAAAAACGCTATCAGCGTGACGTTTATTGATTTGATGCTTGAAAGAAAGGAGCTTTTACTTACATGGTGAAGACAGCATTAACAGCGCCGGATGGACCTCCGAGCGACGTAGAGGAAATCAAAGAAAAAAGTGATTATTTACGGGGTACGTTAAAAGAAGTGATGCTTGATCCGATTTCAGCGGGAATTCCGGATGATGACAACCGTCTGATGAAGCATCACGGCAGCTACTTACAAGATGATCGTGATCTGAGAAATGAACGACAAAAACAAAAGCTTGAACCTGCCTATCAATTTATGCTGCGTGTCCGTCTGCCTGGCGGAATCGCCACATCTAAGCAGTGGCTTGTGATGGATGAGCTTGCTCATCAATATGGCAACGGTACTTTAAAGCTGACAACTCGTGAAACCTTCCAGCTTCACGGTATTTTAAAATGGAATATGAAAAAGACCATTCAAGACATTCATTCTACAATGCTTGATACGATCGCAGCTTGCGGCGACGTGAACCGGAATGTCATGTGTACTTCAAACCCCTATCAATCAGAAGTGCACCATGATGTATACGAGCTGGCGAAAAAATTAAGTGATGACCTGCTCCCGCAAACAAGAGCTTATCACGAAATTTGGCTTGATGAGGAAAAGGTTGCGGCAACGCCAGATAAGGAAGTTGAACCGATGTATGGTCCGCTTTATTTGCCAAGGAAATTCAAAATTGGTGTGGCGGTCCCTCCTGCTAATGACATTGATGTATTTTCGCAGGATCTAGGCTTTATAGCCATTATAGAAAACGATCAACTGGTCGGCTTTAATGTCGCAATTGGCGGCGGAATGGGTATGACGCATGGTGATACAGCGACTTATCCGCAGCTTGCAAAGGTCATCGGCTTTTGTACACCTGAACAAGTCGTAGAAATTGCCAAACAAGTCATCACCATTCAACGTGACTACGGAAACCGTTCCGTGCGAAAAAATGCCCGCTTTAAATATACGGTGGACCGCCTTGGTCTTGAGAATGTAAAAGAAGAACTTGAGCGCCGTCTTGGGTTTACTCTTTTAGAGGCAAAGGACTATCATTTTGATCATAACGGTGACCGTTATGGCTGGGTAAAAGGCATTAATGGCAGATGGCATTATACGATGTTTGTAGAAGGCGGACGCATCACAGACTATAATGATTATCCACTGATGACAGGCATCCGCGAAATCGCCAAAGTTCATACAGGTGACTTCCGTCTAACCGCCAATCAGAATTTAATCATTGGGAATGTGACAACTCATAAAAAGAAACAAATCGAACAGCTCATTCAGAAGTTTGGTTTATCAGACGGCCAGCAGCATTCCGCCCTGCGCCGCAGCTCAATGGCATGTGTATCTTTGCCAACTTGCGGTTTAGCGATGGCTGAAGCAGAGCGCTACCTTCCACGATTGATTGATAAAATCGAAGACATCGTTGAAGAAAACGGATTAAGTGATAAAGAAATCACCATTCGAATGACTGGTTGTCCAAATGGTTGTGCTCGTCATGCTCTTGGAGAAATTGGATTTATCGGAAAATCACCTGGTAAGTATAATATGTATCTTGGTGCCGCATTTGATGGCAGCAGATTAAGTAAATTATACCGTGAAAATGTGGGTGAGGAAGACATTCTAAAAGAACTTGGCTCTATTCTCCCCCGCTACGCAAAAGAACGAGAAGAAAATGAACATTTCGGCGATTATGTCATTCGGGCAGGGATTGTGAAAGAGACAACAGATGGAACGAATTTTCATGTGCAATAAAAAGAGACAGGAATCATCCTGTCTTTTTTATTTTTTCTGTTTCTTATTCAAGTATTCGGTCAGACTCTTATATACATCTGGATTGTCTAATGAAGATAGATCGGGTGAAGGCTGCTCTTCATACGCCCCTTTAAGTAAACGTCGTACAATTTTTCCATTCCTTGTTTTCGGCAAAGCTGAAATGAGATGAACTTCTTTTGGTGTGAGCGCTTTACCAGCATGTGAACCAACATGGGCTGAAAGCTCTTGGATAAGGGCTGCTTCTTCAAAAGCATGCGGACTGGTCACGATGAAACAGACGAGCGCCTCCCCTTTCACCTCATCCTTTACCCCAATCACAGCGGCTTCATGCACGGCAGGATGCCATGTAAGGATGGATTCAATTTCAGCTGGCCCGATACGTTTCCCTGCTGTATTAATGACATCATCCGATCTGCCGGTGATGTGGAATTCTCCGTCCTCTGTTTGCATGACCCAATCTCCATGTGTCCATACACCATCAAATCGTTTGAAATACGTATCTTCATAACGCTCCGGTTCGTTCCAAAAACCACATGTCATGCCGACCCATGGCTTTTTCACCACAAGCTCCCCTACCTCATTCATCACGCTTTGCCCAGCTTCATTGTATACATCTGCCGCCATTCCTAAGATCGCCGCATTAAAGAGAATCGGTTTGATGGGTCGAAGCAGCGTACTGCCTACAATGCCACCAGAAACCTCGGTTCCTCCTGAATAATTTAAGATGGGAATGTTCTTTTGACCAATGGTGTGAAATAACCATTGCCACGGAGCTTCATTCCACGGCTCCCCAGTAGAAATAATGGCTTTGACATGCGGTAACTCGACCCCATCAATCGATTGCTGCATCGCAGAACGAACAAATGTAGGGGAAAGTCCAAAATGAGTGACTTTCTTCTCGTGGATGAATGACCAGAGCTGCTGCTCATCTGGATAATCGGGAGCGCCGTCATATAAAACGATGGCAGCGCCATTGATCAAGCCGCCAAAGACGAGGAATGGCCCCATCATCCAGCCCATATCAGTCAGCCAAAACAACCGGTCTCCTTTTGCCACATCCATACATAGCCCGGCATCAAAAGCTGCCTTTATCGGAAAGCCTGCGTGTGTATGAACGGCTCCCTTTGGTGTGCCGGTTGTGCCTGACGTATACAAGATCATCAGCGGGTCTTCATTTGTGACATAGGTCGCGCCGGTGATCGGCTGTTCTTTTAACAAATCATTCAGCAGGACATCGCCCTGATATCCGGTATGAGAGGAAGTGTGCACAATCACTTTTTGCACAGTTGTGGTTTTGTTGATGGCATCAGCCACACATTCCCGCATGTTGATCGTTTTCCCTCGCCGCATCATTTTATTCGCTGTGACGACTATGGATGCGCCTGACGCACGTATGCGTACAGTGAGTGGCTCGCTTCCATAGCCTGAGAAGACTGGGCTGAAAATCACACCAATCTTTGCAAAGGCAAGCATGACGGCGACCGTTTCTGGAAGCATTGGCATATAGATGATGGCTACATCCCCTTTTTGAAGTCCTTCTTTCAAAAAGCCAGCTGCAAGACGGCTCACTTTCTCTTGAAGTTCGAGAAATGACCATTTCTTTTCTTCACCGGCTTCATTGCTCCAAATGATGGCGGGCTGATGCTTCGTCTCTTCTTTTTCTGCCCATTTGTCCACAGCCGTTTCGGTGATGTTTAGTGTGCCGCCCTGATACCATTTCGGCCACATCAATGAGTGGTGACCTAATGCCGCTTCATATGGTTTTTTCCACTGAATGCCGACCGCCTTCTCCGCTTCTCTCCAAAACCAGTCTGTGCGATCAATACTGGCTTGATAGAATGAGTCATACGTAGAAAAACCAAGAGATTTCATCCACTGATGCAAACGTGTTTTTTGGCTCTGCTTTTCTTCTGGTATCCATTCTGGTTTCAGGTTGATCATGAGATCTGCCCCCTTTAGACCGGATAGACCGGATGTTTTCGTTTCGTAAATGTCATGTCTTTCGATGAATAGGCTACTAATCTATGACAAAGTTCCGTTCTTAGACGGTCAAATGGGATGACGCCATCGACAATCATTTCAGAGGCAAGCTCATAGATATTCATATCTTCCTGGTATTCCTTCCGTTTCTCTTGTATAAATGAAGCCCTCTCTTCGGGCGGGAGTTCTGCAATTTTATTTGCATAGACGGCATTTACAGCGGCTTCTGGACCCATCACAGCGATTTGCGCCGATGGAAGAGCGAGACAGCAGTCTGGCTCAAAAGCAGGGCCTGCCATTGCATATAATCCTGCTCCGTATGCTTTACGGACGATGACGGATATTTTCGGAACGGTCGCCTCTGACATAGCGGAGATCATTTTTGCCCCATGACGAATAATGCCGGCTTGTTCCACTTTTGTTCCAATCATAAATCCTGGTATGTCCGCGAGAAAGAGCAGCGGGATATGAAAGGCATCACAGAGCTGAATAAACTTGGCGGCTTTATCAGCTGAGTCGTGGAATAATACGCCGCCTTTGACCCTTGGCTGATTGGCAATGAGACCGACAGGCTGACCGTTCATTCTGCCAAAGCCGGTGATTAACTCTGCGGCAAACAGTTTTTTGATTTCAAAAAATGACCCTTCATCAATCAGTAAATCGATGAGTTGATACATATCAAATGGGGTATTCTGGCCTTTAGGAATTAAGTCTTGGATGGTGATGTTAGATGGTTTAGGTGCTTTTGCTGCTGTCATTTTTGGTTTTTCCATATAGTTGGCAGGCATATAGGTTAAATAATCACGTGCAATTTGAATGGCCTCTTCCTCTGTTTCGGCTAATATATCTCCGCATCCAGAAATGCTACAATGCATTTTCGCACCGCCCATTTCCTCAAGTGATACTTTTTCACCGATCACCATTTCAGCCATTCGCGGCGACCCTAAATACATGGATGCATTTCCTTCGACCATGACGACAATGTCACAAAAAGCAGGGATATACGCACCACCGGCAGCAGAAGGACCGAATAGTAAACAAATTTGAGGAATGCGTCCAGACAGCTTGACTTGGTTATAAAAAATGCGCCCTGCTCCTCTTCTGCCTGGAAACATGGCGATTTGATCGGTGATTCTTGCACCCGCAGAATCGACTAAATACAGCATTGGACAATTGAGCTTCTCGGCCGTTTCTTGAATTCGAATGATTTTTTCTACTGTTTTGACGCCCCACGATCCTGCTTTAACCGTAGAGTCGTTTGCCATGACACAAACAGTCTGCCCATTCATACGCCCGGTTCCTGTGACGACACCATCTGCTGGTAAATGTTCATCTTTGCACTCTGCAAACATGGCATCTTCAATGAAAGAATCCTCATCTAATAACAAATGAAGCCGATCACGGACAAATAATTTTCCTTTTTCTTTGTTTTTTTGATGGTAGCGTTCTGCCCCGCCCTTTTCAATTCGTTGTTTATTTAATTCATATTCTTCGATCATAAACATTCCCCTTTCTTACTATTTGCCAATGTAATGAGGCGTTCGTTTTTCTTGAAAAGCCTTGAGACCTTCTAGTCGATCTTCTGTATGAATTAGCCGCAGATAAGCTTCGTATTCTTTCGTCAGCCCTGTTTGCAAATCGTGATCAAGGCTGGATTGAATGGCTTGTTTTGCTTCTTTTAAAGCAATCGGTCCATTCTTGGTGATTTGTTTTGCGAATGTGATAGCATCATTCATCAGTGAATCGACTGTAGAGATACGTTCAATCAGTCCGATTTTAACGGCTTCTTCTGCTCGTAAAGAAGTGCCTGTGAAGATCATTTCTTTCGCTTTCCCGGGTCCGATCAGGCGCGGAAGTCTTTGTGTGCCCCCTGCTCCCGGCAGGATAGCTAGTCCTGTTTCCGGCAGGCCGAGCGCTGCACCCGCTTTTGCGATGCGGAGATCACAGGCGAGCGCGAGCTCAAGACCTCCGCCAAGTGCGTGTCCGTTTATCACGGCAATGACAGGAACAGGCAAAGATTCAATGTCTGTAAAGGTTTGCTGAATGGTCAGAACAGCTTCTTTGGCTTCTTGTTCTGTCATCAATCGCCGTTCTTTTAAGTCTGCTCCTGCGCAAAAAACTTTAGCGCCAGCTCCTGTCATGAGCAAACAGCGGATGTTTTCATCATGTTTGATTTCTTGAATCGTTTGGTTGATTTCCTCTAGCATAGCAGCGGAGAGAGCATTGGCTTGCGCTGGTCTATTTAATGTCATGATGCCAATGTAATCATCTTGTATTGAAAAATTGATCAATGAAGTCATGTGATTCACCCTTTATCAAGTAGTGTGAGACTGAAAAGCGCGTAAACAGTGACTTGGCAGGGTTCGATCCACTTTTGCTTCAATCCATTCAGCCGCTTTAATCAAGCAAGGGAGGTCGACATTTGTTTCGATCCCGAGTTTGTGAAGCATGTGTACCACGTCTTCTGTCGCCACGTTTCCGCTGGAGCCAGGTGCATAAGGACAGCCGCCAAGCCCCCCGCTAGAGGCATCAAACATGGTGATGCCGGCTTTTAATGCTGTATAAATATTGGCAAGCCCCATTCCTTTCGTATCATGAAAATGAAGCGCGATTTTATCAGCAGGAAAGCGTTCAAGTAAAAGGTCTAACCGTCTTTCTACTTGCAGCGGATGGGCTTCCCCAATGGTATCCCCAAGTGATATTTCATCAATGCCGAAGGACAGCAACTGTTCCGTTAATCGCAGCACTTGGTCCATCGGTACTTGTCTTTCATAAGGACATCCAAACACGGTTGAAATATAGGCCCGCGTTTGCCGTCCTTCTGCTTTTAAATCGGCTGTCATTTGTTTGATCACAGGCAATGTTTCCTGTATAGATCGATTCATATTCTTTTTGTTATGTGTCTCACTCGCTGAGATAAACATAGCCCCTACCTCAAGGTTTGCTTCAAAAAAATGAGCTAACCCCTTTTCATTTGGGATGAGTGCGGCATAGGTGATATCCTCTTTTTTGTTGAATGATTGGACTAATTCTTTGGCGTCTTTTAAGGCTGGAACCCATTTCGGATGAACAAATGAGGTGACTTCAATATAAGGAAGATGGGCTTCTTCGAGTAAATGGATCCATGTTCGCTTCTCCATTGTGTCCAGCCAAACGGATTCATTTTGCAGGCCATCGCGCGGGCCGACCTCTCTAATGAGCACGTTTTTTGGTAATGCCATGCGGCTTTCCCCCTATTCTGTCAGCTCTAAAAGTACCTCTCCCTCGTCAACAAAGTCCCCCTCCGCCTTATACACTTTACTGATCACACCTGCTTCTTCTGCAACAATGGGAATCTCCATTTTCATCGATTCTAAGATGGCGACTTCCTGTCCTTTTTGCACATCATCACCCTGTTTCACAAGAAGCTTCCATAAGTTTCCGGCCATTTGTATCGTGATAGTTTTCATGAACGGTTTTCCTCCCTTTTTTTCATCAGATAATCGGTTGTGATGCTGCCATGTAAAAAGGCAGTTGATTCGGCCATTTCCTTTAAAAGCGGTACATTGGTTTTGATCCCTTCTATTTCATATGCTTGTAATGCTGCTTTTAATCGTTCTATGGCGAGTTTTCGAGTATCACCGTACACAATCATTTTCGCAATCATTGGATCGTAAAATGGGGTAATGACACTTCCGCTCGTGACGCTTGACTCATGACGGATATATGGGGCATCAGGTGTAGAAAGCCGAGTGATCGTGCCTGGCGAAGGGTAAAATGTCACAGGGTCTTCAGCGTATATTCTAACTTCAATCGCGTGCCCAATTTGATGAATATCCTCTTGGCTGAAGGACAGGGGCTCTAATGCGGCAATTTTTAGCTGCTCCTCGACAAGGTCAATCCCGGTAATTTCTTCTGTGACAGGGTGTTCTACTTGCAATCTCGTATTCATTTCTAAGAAATAAAATTGCTGGTTTTGATCGACTAAACATTCAATTGTGCCCGCATTTTCATACCCAATTGCTTTGGCAGCTTTGACGGCCATCTGTCCCATTTGCTGTCTCACCGTTTCTTCAAGACAGACGGCTGGTGCCTCTTCAACAATTTTCTGATGTCTTCTTTGGAGTGAACAATCTCTTTCAAATAAGTGAACGCCGTGACCGAACGAATCAAAAAGAACTTGAATTTCGATGTGCCGTGCGTGTTCAATCACCTTTTCCATGTATAAAGTACCGTCTTGAAAGAAACTTTGTGCTCTTTTTTGATTTCCTTCAAACGCTCGATGCAGCTCTTCATCGTTGCGGACGAGCTGCATACCAATCCCGCCGCCACCACTCGATGCTTTTAGCATAATGGGATAGCCGAGTGTCTGTGCTTTATGAACCCCTTCGTCTGCATCATGGAGCGGGGCTGAAACACCAGGAACGATTGGGATGCCCGCTTGTTCCATCGTTTTTCTCGCTTCAATTTTATTTCCCATCTGCTGAATGACTTGTGCAGATGGTCCAATAAAGGTAATGCCCTCGCTCCGGCAGCGCTCAGCAAATGCCGCATTTTCTGATAAAAGACCATACCCTGGGTGGATAGCATCAGCATTTGTTTGTTTGGCAACCTTAATGATCGCTTCCATGTTTAAATAGCTTTCAGAAACTTTAGCGCCGCCGATATAATAGGCGCTGTCTGCTTCTTTCACATGAAGTGCATGCTGATCAGCCTCTGAATAAACGGCAACGGTTTTGATTCCGAGCCGTTTACATGTCCGAATCACTCTACGGGCAATTTCGCCTCGATTGGCGATCAATACTTGTTCAAACATCGCTGCCTTCACTCCTTTATTAGATCAAGCGCCTGCTTTTTCAAGCGGAATTTCTGAATTTTGCCTGAGGCGGTCATTGGGTACTCATCTGTAATGAAAAAGTATTTCGGGATTTTGTAGCGTGCCATTTGTGACTGACAATAGCTCGTTAATGTCTCAATTGAGACCGACTTCCCTTGTTTCAGCCGAATGAATGCGGCTGCTTCCTCGCCGTATGTCTCGTCAGGAATACCAACGACCTGTGCGTCAAGAATGGCAGGGTGAGTGTATAGGACATCCTCAATCTCTTTTGGGTACACATTCTCTCCGCCTCTGATGATCATATCTTTGAGCCGGCCTGTGATTTTCACATAACCGTCATGATCCATCTCAGCTAAATCCCCTGTATGAAGCCATCCGTCCTCATCAATGACTTCATTTGTTGCTTCTTCGTTTTTATAATAGCCCTTCATGACATGGTAACCTCTTGTACAAAGCTCTCCTTGCTGTCCTCTTGGCACTTCTTCTGATGTCCCTGGTAAAGCAATTTTGACTTCAATTTGAGGAAGCGCACGTCCGACCGTTTGAACACGTCTTTCAAACGAATCATCGGTTCTTGTTTGGGTAATGACGGGTGAACTTTCGGTTTGACCATAGGCAATCGTGAGCTCTCTTAATCCCATTTTTTCAATGACTGCTTTCATGACGTGGGATGGGCAGAGTGAACCGGCCATAATCCCCGTTCGTAATGTGGACAGGTCATAAGAGTGGAAATTTGGATGATCGAGCTCTGCGATGAACATGGTTGGTACACCGTGAAGAACCGTGCATTTTTCTTTTTCTACTGTTTGAAGGACTCGTTCTGGATGGAATGATTCAAGTGGAATGATCGTTCCCCCTTTTGTGAGACAAGCAAGTACACCAAGAACAGAGCCGAAGCAATGAAAAAACGGTACTGGGATACACATACGGTCCTGCTCTGTTAATTTCATACAATCTGCGATCTGACTCGCATTACAGACGATGTTTGTGTGGCTGAGCATGACGCCTTTTGGATAGCCGGTTGTGCCTGAAGTGTACTGCATATTAATAACGTCATCAGGCGTGAGCTCATTCATTCGCTTCTCCCATTCATGATCTTCGGTTCTTTTGGCTGCCACTTGAAGACGATCCCAGCTGAGCATGCCGTTTGGTACATGCTGACCGATATAGATACATCTTTTTAAATAAGGAAATTGTGTGGAAGTGATTTCCTCTTGATGAGCGGTTTGAAGTTCTGGAATCAGCTCTTCAAGCATGTTGACATAGGACGTTTCTTTAAAGCCGTCTACAATAAACAACATTTTGCTGTCAGAATGCTTGAGTAAATAGGCGAGTTCCTGTGATTGAAAATTGGTATTCACAGTGACAAGAACAGCACCAATGGAGGCGCAGGCAAATTGAAGAATGAGCCATTCAGGTATATTTGGTGCCATAATGGCGATGTGATCTCCCTTTTGAACGCCTAATGCCATGAGACCTTTACCTGTTGCCTTGACCTCTTGATAAAACGCTTCGTACGAATAACGTAAAGAACGTTCTGGGTAAACAATGGCTTCATGTGCTGGATGCTGTTCTTTTTTTTCTCTTAATAGGGAGCCAATCGTTTGCGGGTGAATCGACATCATTGCTTTCCTCCCTCATGTTTAGTAAGCGTTTTCATTAAGGTATTACGCTAACAGCTGTCTTGCGATCACGAGCCGCTGAATTTCAGAGGTTCCTTCTCCAATTTCCATCAGCTTGGCATCTCTCACAAGCCGTTCAACACCGCATTCTTTCATATAGCCTGTTCCGCCATGAATTTGGACCGCATCAAGACTTGCTTTTGTGGCCATTTCTGAAGCAAACAGTTTGGCATAGGCCGCTTCTTTTGTAAATGGTTTGCCTTGATCTTTCAGCCAAGCGGCTTTCCAGACCATTTGTCTTGCAAGCTCTATTTGCATCGCCATATCCGCCAGCTTAAACTGAATGGCCTGGAAGGATGAGAGCGTCTTTCCAAATTGCTTTCTTTCTTTTGCATAGGAAAGTGAAGCATCAAGTGCCGCTTGCGCAATTCCGACAGATAAGGCTGCAATGGAAATTCGTCCGCCGTCTAATGTATATAAAAATTGCTTGAATCCTTTCGATTTGTCTCCTAATATATGATGCGCTGGTACACGCACTTCGTCTAAAATGATTTCAGCCGTATCTGAACCACGAACCCCCATTTTGTCATATGGGTTTGTAATCGACAGTCCCTTTTGTCCTTTCTCCACAATAAAGGCGGAGATGATTGGACGTCCGTTTTCATCATGATCTGTTACAGCGGTGACAATAATCGTTCTGGCATAATTGGCATTTGTGATCCAGCACTTTTCCCCACTGATGACATATTCTTGTCCGTCTTGAATGGCTTTTGTTTTTGTTCCTTTTGCATCTGATCCAGCGTTTGGTTCTGTTAATCCGAAGGAGCCAAGCGCTGTTCCAGAGGCTAATGGAACAAGATGGTCCATCTTTTGCTCCTCCGTCCCGAAGTAATAAAGTGGACTTGCGCCTAAGGAAACCGCTGCGGCATAACTTAAACCTGTACTCGCACACTGTTTTCCAATTTCCTCGACTGCCAGTGCATACGAGATCGTATCTCCTCCAGATCCTCCATATTTCTCTGGAAAGGGTATACCCATAAAACCGAGCTCCCCCATTTTTTGAAATGTTTTTACGGGAAATGCTGCCTGTTCATCAACAGTTTGAGCGTGCGGTGCAATTTCTGTTTTTGCAAATTCTTTGACCATCTGACGGATCATTTGCTGCTCTTTCGTTAATTCAAAATCCATTGTGCTTCCCCCTTTGGCGCTTTTCTATCATATTTATTATTGAAATAGCTGCTTCATGCCAAGCTTGATTGAATTCAGAAAATTAAAATAAAAATAGTAGAAAAATAGAGAAAGCAAAAAAGCATAAATGGAGGAAAACCCTCATTTATGCTGTCTTTGTTATTTTACTGTTTTTGTAGAAGGTTTGCTTTCATGATGAAGGCGATTGAGTGCCGTCACTTTATAGGTATAGCTCTTCTTTTGATTGGCTAAAATGTCTTTCGTTTGTGTGAAGGAACCTGTTTCTTTTCTGACCGTTTGCACAAATTCGTATGTCCCTTTATTCGACAATCGATAGACTGCATAATAGGATGCACTAGAGCGCGGATCATTTTGTATCTGTAAAACTGCGCCATACTCTGTCTTTTTCACAGATTGGATGATTGGTTTTTTTGGCGCTTTTTGATGAAGCCATGGCATCTCTGGTATGAGAGCTGGTTTGCTATAGGTTTCTTCTATTAATCGTTTCTTTACATTCAAGGGATTCCGATTGATATCTTTCAGACTAAAATGCATGCTTCCTTGTACGAGCTGTGACTGCCTGTTCAGGTCGATCTGGCGAAAATACTCCTCTGGATCAGACCAAGCAGGATCACTGTTTTGATTGATTTTATACGTCGCTTGACCAATGTACAAATGAACAGGCTGCCCCTTCACTTCATTTGACCACCATTTCGTCAGCACATCATAGGCAGCGGGCTGAAAGCCGATACTCCAATAAATTTGCGGGGTGATATAATCAATATGGTGCTGCTGTATCCATTCTCTTGTATCAGCATACAAATCATCATAATTGGTCATCCCTGCTGTTGTGTTTGAACCGGTTGGGTCATCTTTTATGTTGCGCCATACACCAAATGGGCTAATGCCGAATTTCACATACGGCTTTTCTTTCTTAATGGTGTTATTGATTTGCTTCACTAGCTCGTTCACATTATCTCTTCGCCAATCTTCTATATGTGTGAATTTCTGCCCGTAAGTTTCATACGTTTCTTGATCTGGAAATGGAACACCAGCGATTTTATTCGGGTAAAAATAATCATCCATATGCACCGCATCAATATCGTAGTTTTTCACTACTTCCTCTATCCCGTCAACAATGAAGTCCTGAGCATCAGGAATGCCTGGATTAAAGTACAGCTGATTTCCGTAGGCGATGGTCCACTCAGGGTGTGCTCTTGCAGGATGATCGGCTGATAACCGGTTGAGATCGGTATGATTCATGGTGATTCGATAAGGGTTAAACCAAGCATGAAATTCAAGGCCGCGTTTATGTGCTTCTTCTATCATAAATTCAAGCGGGTCATATCCAGGGTCTTTCCCTTGTGTACCAGTCAAATATTCAGACCATGGCCCGAATTTCGACGGATAAAAGGCATCTGCTGTTGGTTTAATTTGCATGATGACGGCGTTCATATTCATCGCTTTGATGTCGTCTAACAGTTGAATGAACTCTTGTTTCTGCTCATCTGCGGGCAGTCCTTTCTTTGAAGGCCAATCTAAGTTATAAACTGATGCGACCCACACTGCACGCATCTCTCTTGTGCTCTCAAGCTTCCCTTTTGGCATCGAACGAGCTAGACTGCTAGACGGAATCAATAAGAAGACACCCATGAAAACTAGTGTCAGAACCGTCATACTGATCTTTTTCAGCATGGTTTGCATCACCTCATATTAAGTTTATTCTGCGTTTTGTGATGGAATGCCAGCAGATGGTGTAAGCAAGATGTTTTTCATTTTAAGCAGCTGAGCTTGCGGGACGTCGCAGGCTTCTAGTAAATACCGCTCTGCACTTCCGTATGTATCCATCATCTCATTCAGTACATCTTCAAGATAATCTTGCTGCACACCAAGCAGGGGCTGAATTTGTTCTTTTGACACCCGATATAAACTCATCATGCGAACAAATCGTTCTTGTCTTTTCACTAGCATTTTCACGCCTTCATTGGAACGCATGTATTCACTTAAAACGGTATGCACCGGCACACCCGTTGCTAATTGAATAAGAGAATATAAAAAGCCTGTACGGTCCTTTCCGCTTGTACAGTGAAGCATAAGCGGATAATTTTTTTCATCTGACAGTAATGTAAACAATTGCTGAATCTCTTTTTTTCGCTCATAGAGCATGCTTTGATATACATCTTTCATGATCGGTGTAAAGGATAGAGATTTTCCTTCTGCTATCAGCATACGAAACATGGTCCATTTGCTAGGCATCATGCTGTCAGGCTGCATAGGGATATGAACAATTTTGTCATGTTCCATGATCTTTGGCGGGTGTGATTTTCGTTCTGAGCTTGTACGCAGGTCACAAATCGTTTGAATTCCAAGTGTTGAGAACGTCAATATGTCTTGCTTCGTGAGACGTGATAAATCGGCAGATCGATAAATCATTCCTTGTTTGATGACCATCTGATCCGTTGTTTGAAGTCCCCCTACCTCTCTAAAATTTGCAAGCTTTGAAAATTGTATGTTGTGTTCATTCATAGAAGTGAATATCCTTTCTATCCTCTTTTCTCTATCATACGCTTTTATGAAAAATGAGAAAAGATAAGAGAAAAAGATCATTCGATTCTCCCATGTTGATCAGTGACATCTTTTACGTGGAATTATTGTTATAATAGAATCAGCATATTCGTATTGATTGGAGATTGTAGCATGATAAAAACAAAACGTATTCAGCAAATAAAAGAGTATGTATTTGACCGGGAATCTGCCTCTCTTGATGAGCTTGTGACGCATTTTGGCGTCTCAAAAAACACCATACGCCGAGATGTACAAGCATTGGTAGAATCCGGCGTGCTAAAGAAAGTGTACGGCGGCGTCGCTGTGAATCACTCAACATTGGTGGTGTATCAGGAGCGAAAGACTCGTCAGCTGAGTAAAAAACAATTGATCGGACAGGCTGCCGCCGCTTTTGTTGAACATGGTGATATGATTTTTGTTGATTCTGGTACAACGACACTGGAGATGCTTCCCTATTTGAAGGAGAAACAGATTACCATTGTGACAAATAACGTGGATTTCATTACACAGGCTATGCCTTATGAACACCTCACCATCTTTTCAACCGGCGGTATGCTAGAGCGAAAAACAAATTCTTTCGTTGGTTATCAAAGTGTTGAGCGTCTCAAAGCATACAATGTCAATAAAGCATTTATTGCATCAACTGGTTTATCCATTGATCATGGCGTCACGAATTCCTCCCCGCTTGAGACAGATATTAAAAAAACGCTCGTTGAAAAAAACGCCAAAACCTTTTTATTAGTCGATGATAGTAAGTTTGACCATTATGCCTTAACCACGTTTTGTGACTTAAAAGACATAGACATCGTCGTGACGAATGAACAACCAAATGAAGATTACCTTCAATATGGAAAAGAGCATGATGTGAAGTTTGTCACGCCTTAGTCCAGAGCGAAAAAGCCAAGCGCCAATGTTTTGGCTTTTTTCTTATGCGCAAAAGAGTGAAACGGCGAAGTGTTGGTTACATTATGATTGTACATTTAACACATATTTGGAGGTTGACCTGATGCCGTTGTTACGATTTGACGTGATAGAAGGCCGTTCAAAAGAGGAATTAAAAAAACTGCTGGACACTTGCCATGAAGCAATGGTTGATGCCTTTGGGGTACCTGAACGAGATCGCTATCAAATTGTTCATCAGCACCGCCCTGAAGAGATGATGATTGAAGACACTGGGCTTGGTTATCCGAGAACAAAAGATCTTGTTGTCATTAGTGTTGTCAGTAAACAGCGGACGAAAGAGCAAAAGGAACAGCTTTATGCACAAATCGCAGAACGTGTAGAAAAAGAATGCGGGGTTGCCAAGACGGATGTGATGATCTCCATCGTGGAAAATGGAGACGCCGATTGGAGCTTCGGGATGGGTGAGGCTCAATTCATAAGAGGATTGCTCTAAAAAACGGCTCAGGAATGTGAGCCGTTTTTTGATTCATTCATTTTCAAGCTGCATGAGCAAGTTGAATAAATAGCGGTACACTGCTGAGATCACACCAATCAAAGGTGTATCTTCTTTGATGTCCTCTAGTTCAAGAAGCGGAATGTTGACATCAAATAACCCGTCTTGCCCATTAAATTGAAGCTGAGCACCATTTAATGTTGAGAGCATCTCTTTTAGTAATCCAGTATCTTTTTTAGGACGCTTCAATCCGAATAACACGGTATACGTCTGAAATACTTCATCCCATTCTATGGCAAGTCCGTCGGCTCTCACCACATCAAACCACTTCGACTCGATATAAATGAATTCTTTTTGTTGTTTTTTTACGTATGTAAGAGGTGTATTTAAAAAGGAAGCATTTTCTGTTTGAATCATTTCCTCCGATTCCTTGTCTACACGTTCTATATAAACATCAGCAAAGCGTGCTTCTTCTGTCATTTTTGCCCCTTCTAGCGGCCAATTTTGACTTGCGGCTTTGTTATATTCAAAGTCGGTGAGCGCCTGCCCTTCTTTCAATAAATCTTGTAAGCGATTTTGCAGTGACATGACTGTATCTCCTTTCATCTACTTCATATGCGTTTTTTATTTTAGCATAACACATGAAAAGAAAGATATGCCTGAGCATATGATGGTATGATAGTGGAAAAAGAAACATCTCGGAGGGGACCGTTTTGCTCACAATGACACTGGCAGAAAAAATCGTAGATGAGGTCAAAAAGGTACTGACGGAAGAAATCATCATCACACAAACAAACGGAACCATTATTGCTGCAACAGATCCAGCACGAATTGGTCAATTTCATGAAGGTGCATATGTCACATCCTTAGAAGGGCAGAAACGAATTCTCACAAAGGATGATGTGCTGCAGATGAAAGGCGTCAAAGCCGGTATCAATCTGCCTATTTATTTTAAACAAGAAGTCATTGGGGTCATTGGAATGACAGGTGATCCTAGGCATGTCTCCCCTTTTGGCGACATTTTACGTAAAATGACGGAGCTGCTCATTCAAGAACATGAATTTTTTCAAGAAACGGAAACAGATGAACGGCAGCTTGAAGCCTTTGTGTTCGACTGGCTTCATCTGCCAGAGACAGCGGTTGATATGACCGAGAAAGCGCAGCGGCTTGGCCTTGATGTCAACAAGCAGCGTGTCGCTATTCTCATTGATTGTCAAGACGAATCGTTTATGAAGCAGGATCAATACAAACTGATGAAGGACAAACTGCAACTCACCAATCAGGAGATCATTGTGCGCTGGGGGCATGCACGTTTTTTGCTCATGCTACAAGCCACACCAGATGGTCGTGATACATGGCACAAGCGCTTGTTCCATATTCATGCTGCGCTCACAGCGCTGTCACCATCGAGGATTTTAATGGGGGCAGGAAAACCAGCAGCTTCTCATGTCATGAAGCAGTCCTTTCATCAAGCGTTTCGCGCTTTAAAATTGGCGCATGCTGAAACACCCATTGTGTTTGCTGAAGATTTGACGCTTGAACTTTTTATGGAGGAAATCAGTCAGGAAACAAAAGATGCGTTTCTTGATCGAACGATTGCGTCCCTTTTCCCCTATCCAGAACTAGTGAAAACATTGCGGGTACTCATCGCTTCGGATTACTCATTGAAACATACAGCAGAAGCTATGCATGTCCATATTAATACACTTCATTACAGACTAAAACGGATTCAGGATTTAACGACACTTGATCCAAAGCGTATGCAAGATGCGATGCTTTTTTATTTGGCCTTGCTGCTTTTAGATCATGATACAAAAAATACGATAAAACAGCCTGATATTTTGTAGAATCGTCTATAGTCATGTGACGGTTCTTTTTTTATACTGGTAGAAACGAGACGTTAAATGAGCGGGAGTGATTGTATATGCTAGATTCAGAATTTTCAAATCAATTAAAAGATATTGTCGGTGCGCCTAATGTCCAAGACAGCAAGGCGGATCGTCTTGCCTACTCTTATGATGCGACACCAAATTTTCAACAGATGCCAGATGCGATCGTGCGGCCTCACACGGCTGAAGAAGTGCAGCAAATTGTGAAACTGTGCGCCTCTTACAAAGTGCCGATCGTCCCAAGAGGCTCAGGGACGAATCTGTGCGCAGGAACATGCCCTACTCAGGGCGGATTGGTGATTCTCTTTACTAGAATGAATCAATTATTAGAAATAGACGAAGAAAATTTAACCGCAACGGTGCAGCCTGGCTTAATTACGCAGGAATTGATTCATCAAGTAGAGGAAAAAGGTCTCTTCTACCCGCCAGACCCAAGCTCTATGAAAATTTCCACATTAGGCGGCAATATTAACGAAAATTCAGGGGGGCTGCGGGGGTTAAAGTATGGAGTGACAAGGGATTATGTCCTTGGGCTTGAAGTGGTTTTGCCAAATGGTGACATCATCAAAACAGGCGGAAAGCTTGCAAAAGATGTCGCTGGATATGATATGACTCGATTGTTCGTTGGTTCAGAAGGAACACTCGGGATTGTCACAGAAGCGGTGCTAAAGCTCCTGCCGCTTCCAGAAACGAAACAAACAATGCTTTGTTTATACGAAAGCCTTGAAGAAGCTGCGACTTCTGTATCGGCCATCATTGCTGAGCGTATCATTCCTGCTACATTAGAATTTATGGATCAGCCGACCCTTGAAGTCGTTGAAGATTTTGCAAACATCGGCCTGCCTACTGACGTTCAAGCTGTGTTATTAATTGAACAGGACGGCAACCCTGAAGCTGTTTCTCGTGATATCCAAAAAATCGCAGAAGTCTGTGAGCAACACGGGGCTACAAGCGTCAAGATTGCACATTCAGAAGAAGAGGCAAGTGCTCTCTTAACAGCGAGACGCTCTGCTTTATCTGCCCTCGCTCGATTAAGTCCTACAACGATTTTAGAAGATGCTACCGTTCCCCGGTCTGAAATTGCCAATATGGTTCGTGCAATTGAAGACATTGCACGAAAGTACGAGGTGAACATTTGTACGTTTGGTCATGCCGGTGATGGCAACTTACACCCCACTTGTGCGACAGATGCAAGAAATGAAGAAGAAATGAAACGGGTAGAAGCTGCTTTTCAGGCCATTTTTGAAAAAGCCGTTGCCCTTGGCGGCACGATTACAGGCGAACATGGCGTGGGTCTTATGAAAGCGCCCTATTTGGAGCTGAAGGTCAAAAAAGAAGGAATCGCTGCAATGAAGGCGATTAAACAGGCACTTGACCCTGCACATATCATGAACCCAGATAAAGTGTTTGGAAAAGCCTCAAGAAAGCGAGTGGTGGTCTCATGAGTTCTTCTTCTAAGCAAAAAGAGATCCAGCAGCAGTTTCAGGAGCAAATGGATGAAAAGGAGCTGCTTAATTGCATGCGCTGCGGATTCTGCCTCCCTTCCTGCCCTACCTATATTGAATCTGGACAAAAAGAAACGCACTCCCCTCGGGGCCGAATTGCGTTAATGAAAGCTGTAAGAGATGGCGTCATTGAGCCAGATGAAGATGTTGAACATTCCCTTAATCTTTGTCTCGGCTGCCGTGCATGTGAACCAGTCTGCCCTTCTGGCGTCAAGTATGGACAGCTGCTAGAAGATGCAAGAGACATTATTCAACAACATAAAAAACAATCGTTTCCCGTCAAATTGATGAGACGTGTTGTGTTTAAAGGTCTCTTTCCGTCACAACGTCGTATGCGACAAGCTGCTAGTTTTCTTCGATTTTATCAAACATCTGGTCTGCAAACAGCCGCCAGGAAGACTCGCATACTGAAGGTGCTTCCCTCCCATTTACAGTTGATGGAACAGGCACTTCCAAAGGTGCCGCCTCAAAAGAAAAAACGTTTGAATGAATATAAAGCCATTGGTCAGGCAAAAAAACGGGTGGCGTTTTTTACTGGCTGTTTAATGGATACAGTTTTCTCAAACACAAACAAAGCGACCATTCATCTCTTGCAGCTGGCAGGCTGCGATGTGATCGTTCCTCCTATACAAACGTGCTGCGGCGCGCTACATGGTCATAGCGGAGAAAAAGACCAAGCAAAACAGTTAGCCAAGCGGAATATTGAAGCATTCGAGGAAACAGATGCCGATGCGATTGTCATGAACGCGGGCGGCTGCGGCGCCTTTTTAAGTGATTACAGTCATTTGCTTCAGGATGACCCAGATTTCCAAAAACGAAGTAAAGCCTTCTCACAGAAAATAACCGATATATCAAGCATCCTTGTGGAGCTGGAGTTTCACCGCCGCGTGCCACTGGCTTTGCCAGCGCAAGTAATCACCTATCAAGACTCCTGTCATTTACGAAATGGGATGAATGTACAACAGGCGCCGAGGGTGCTCATGAAAGCCATTCAAGGGGTAACGTTTAAAGAAATGAAAGATGCCGGCCGCTGCTGCGGATCTGCAGGAATCTACAATATCTTGCAGCCAGACATGTCGATGCAAATTTTAGATCATAAAATGACGGAAGCGAGCAACACAGCTGCAGCTGCCATTGTGACGTCGAATCCAGGTTGTCAATTACAAATGGCAGCTGGCGTCAAAAAGGCAGGACATATGCCTAGCATGAGAGCGATTCATCTGGCTGACTTTTTATTAGAAGCCGTTCAATATGGAAAAAAAGCGTCCAGTTCATGAAGCTGAACGCTTTTTTTATGCATATCTTCAGATGATCGGTTGGATAATAGATGCAAATCACGGAAGGAGATGGTTCAAGTGCTGAAGAAAAACAAATCTCATCAAAAGGACCCGAATTCAGTATTTGAAGCATTATCGCGCTCTTCTGATTTTATCAATGAATTATCAAGTTCCGGAGGTTTTCTTTACAGAATTTCTTTTTTTCGATCTTTAATTAATGGCAATCTCCTTCATGAACAAATCTTGCCTTTTATTCAGCAATTGCATCTAACCCCCACCCTTGAAGAGCTGAAAGAACACATCCCAATTGAACAAGCTGTGATTACGAGGGACCTTCAAAAAGTGGAAGAAGCTCTTCATCGAGGCAGTATTGCTGTTCGAATTGAGACAGACTGGGGCAAAGCGCTCCTTTTGCCGATTGAAGAAAAGAAAGGCAGACAAGTGAGCCAACCTGAGATTGAATTCGGGATTATCAGTGCGCAGGAAGCCTTTGTGGAAGGGCTGGACACAAACTTAAACTTGCTCAGACGCAGGCTGCCCACTCCTGACCTTAAAGTAGTTGAACACACAGTCGGTACCCTTTCTCTAACGAAAGTAGCCGTTGTATACATAGAGGATATCGCCAACCCGCAAAACATTGAAACCGTTCTTCAGCGGATTCAAGATGTTGACTATGACCAAATTCTAGATTCTAATTATCTTGCGCAAATGCTTTATGATGTGTCCAATACAATCTTTCCATTGTTTTTAAATACAGAACGACCAGACAGGGTTTCCTCAGGTTTAACGGAAGGAAAAATAGCCATTATGGTTGACGGTTCGCCTCATACCCTGCTTGCACCTACAATTTTACTCGAGTATTTTTCAACAATGGAAGACTATAACATGTCTTGGATCGCAGCATCCTCCTTTCGGCTGTTACGCATTTTTGCTGTGATATTTTCTATTTTTGCAACCCCTTTGTATGTAGCTGTTTTAACGTTTCACTATGAACTGATTCCTAAGGACTTATTAGAAACGATCGTAGCATCACGCTATCTCGTGCCCTTTCCGCCTATTATTGAAGCATTATTTTTAGAGATATCGATTGAGCTACTTAGAGAAGCCGGATCTCGCCTTCCTGCAAAAGTCGGACAGACGCTCGGGATTGTTGGAGGTATTGTGATCGGACAGGCTGCGGTTGCAGCGGGATTAACAAGTAATATCCTGCTCATTATTGTCGCATTATCAGCTCTTGCCTCTTTTGTCACCCCTATATATAAAATGGGGACGACCATTCGTCTCTTACGTTTCCCATTTCTTTTTGCTGCACAAGTGTGGGGAGCGCTAGGGATTTCGCTAATGGGGGCTTTTCTTCTTACACATTTAATGAAATTAACGTCTATAGGACAACCTTACTTAGAGCCAATCTTTCCACTTCGATTGGCCGATTTAAAGGGTAGTTTGATTCGTCCCCAGCTCCGCTTTTTGAAAAAACGTCCAGAAAATTTACGGCCGCAAAATGAAACGATACACCGCCAAAAGCCAAAGCAAGGCCGTAAGGGGAAAAATGATTTTTATGAATAAGGAAGTGAAGGCATGAGCTCTTCTTCTGTGAAAGAAAAATTTCAAGTATCCCCTTTTTTTGTGTTTTTTCTGATCAATGCCAATCAAGTAGGTGTTGGTATTTTAAATTTCCAGACGAATCTTGTCCGGACGATTAATAATGATGGGTGGATCGCCATTTTCATTGCTGGTGCAAGCGTCAATTTGATGATCTTCCTCATTTACTTTTTGTTTAAAAAAGCACCTACTGACGAATTTAGTGACATTACGCAATCTGTGTTTGGTAAATGGCTTGGACAATTCATCAACATTCTCTACATTTTGTATTTTTCTTCATTGTCTTTGATTGTGCTTGTTCATTATATGGATGTAATCCATGTTTGGCTGTTTAAAGAAATTCCCGGTCTTCTATTTGCATCAGTGCTGCTCATCCTCGTCTATTATATTCACACAGGCGGATTTAGAACAATCGCTGGCTGGGCATTCTTTAGCATTGTCCTAACGTACTGGATGACCTTTATCTGTTTTTATGTCATGAAATATAGTCACATCCGCTTTATGTTCCCCATGTTTGATCATTCATTTTCACAACTCATGATGGGGGTCAAAGATGCCTCTTTATCCATGTTTGGTTTTGGAACATTGCTTGTCTATTATCCCTTTATTAAAAAAGCACAAACGTCGCAAAAATTTGCACATATGGGAGTGTTGCTGACTACATGCCTGAATTTGCTTGTATTTCTCGTCTCTATAGCGTACTACTCAAGTGCTCAGCTTGAACTAACGAAATGGCCAACATTGACATTAACCAGCATTGTCAAACTTCCGTTTATCCAGCGCTTTGAATTTATTGAAGTGTCCCTATGGCTTTTGCTTATCGTTCCAAATATCGCCATTCCATTATGGGCAGCCAGCAGAATGGCAAAACAAGTGTTTCACACGAGCCAACGCATGACGTTAATTGTTCTCAGCCTTCTCATTCTCGTCATGTTTTCATTTTTGATCGAGGCCACCTCTTTTGAGACGTTTAATAAATGGGTGGAATATAGCGGATATATCCTCATATATGGATTGACTGGATGTATGATCATTGGGCTGCTGCTGAAAAAAAGGTGGGTGAAAAAACGCGCATGAAACATTATATTCTCGTGTGTATCATGTTATTGAGCCTTTTCTTAACGAGCTGTGCACAGCCTCGTCTCTTAGATGAATTAAGTATCTCGCAGGCAGCGGGATTTGACTTATTGGATGATGGAGAAATGAAGGGCTTCTTTGTTTTCCCTGTTTTTAAAAGCGAAGAACAAGGAAGCTATCAAATTGTAAGTGCTAAGTCAAATACCATTAGTAATATTCAGTTTCTTGTGTCGGAAAAATCGCCTTTCCCCGTTGTCATGGGACAAGTACTCGTGATTTTAATAAGTGAAAAGCTGGCGAAAGAAGTGGGTATGATTGATTTGATGAATTACATCTATCGTGATCCGATCATTGGGTCCCGTCAAGTATTTGCCATAGTAGGCGGAGAAGTTGAAGATTTGTTGTATACAAAGATGAATCAAACCAACTTAAATATCGGTGTATATCTTTCAGATTTGCTGGCCCAAAACATGCGAAATGGCAATCAACCTGTGACCAATCAGCATATTTTTATGAATCAGATGATGGCAAAAGGCGTGGATGCCTACCTCCCTTACATTAAAAATACAAGCAACTCTATTAAAGTGTCAGGTGTCGCTCTTTTTGATCAAGAAAAAATGGTTGGGCATATTCCAGGGGAAGATACGTTTACGTTTAAAGCGATGATTGAAAATCATAAAAATGGGATTTATGAGTTTCGATTTAATGACACAAAGAAAACCCATGTTGTCATTGAAAATATCAAATCACATGTGTCTTATCACATTAAACCAACTGAAAACCTTTCAAAAAAGCCTCATATCACCATTGATATCAAGCTGAAAGGTGAGTTAAAAGAATTTATGAAATCAAAAAAAATCGATACGCCTTCTATCTTGCAGCATGTTGAAAAAGAAGTAGAGAAGCGTGTGGCCCAGCAAGGAAAAGACCTTGTTCAATCCTTTAAAAAGCAAAAAATTGATCCACTTGGACTTGGTTTGAGGTATCGCTCTAAAGATAAAGCCATGACACCGGAGAAATGGCAAAAACTCTACCCTGATGCAGATGTCCAAGTGAATTGTCATATGAACATTGTCCAAACGGGTGTCAGCCAATAAAAAAGACTGTATGAAAAGGTTCTCCCTTCTCGTACAGTCTTTTTTAATCTTCATCTTTTACGTCCGGGTCCTCAGGGATCGGTTCATTTAAGATGTCTTGAATGAGCTCTTTATATTGTTCTAGCTGTTTCATATGGGTTTGAAACTGCCCTTGATAAATGAGATACGATTTCCCGTCAAATACGTAACGAATCTTTTTTTGCTGGATTAATTTTTCAACATATGCTTCAGATACTTCTAAGTATTCAGCTGTTTCTCCAATTGTTAAATACATGCATGTGCACCACCGTTCGTTTCATCTTACAAATTATATCACGAGCTGTTGAAAAAACAGATATCGCTTGTTCATGTTTTTTTCATCTTTTCTTCATTGATTCGTCAACTCGCTTTTGTACAGTATTCATACACCCACTCAAACACTAGGAGGTGATGATCCTTCGCATGACAAAGAAAAATATTCGGACCTATGCCACATTTTTAACTATAGGCGCAAGCAATACGATGATTGACTTTCTGTTCTTCTTTTTTTTCACTGCTTGCTTTGTTCCCTCTTTTCTTGCACAGTGCCTGTCCTATACAGCAGGAATGCTAAACAGTTATGTTTGGAATCGAAAATGGACGTTCCAAGTAAAAAAGAAAGCGGACAGGTGGGAATGGATCAAGTGGGCCACAGTCAACGGCGTCGCGTGTCTCCTCACCTATGTTGTCTTATATGTCATGCAGCAAGCAGGCTTCTCATTGTTCATTAGTAAAACGATTGGTACCCTTCTTGGCATGATGATCACTTTTACTGGAAGCCGCCTATGGGTGTTTCCATCAGAAAACAAACGATCAGAAATGGAGCGATGATTCAATGAACATTAAAAAAGCCGTTATACCAGCAGCCGGATTAGGCACACGTTTTTTACCCGCAACGAAAGCACAGCCAAAGGAAATGCTGCCGATTATCGACAAACCCGCCATTCAATACATAGTTGAGGAGGCTGTTCAATCAGGCATTGAAGATATACTGATTATCACAGGAAGAAATAAAAAATCGATTGAAGATCACTTTGACCGTTCGATTGAGCTAGAACACACGTTGCTTGAAAAAGGAAAAAAAGAACAGCTGGCTGAAATCAAACATATTGCGGATATGGCCAATATTCATTATATTCGTCAAAAGGAGCCCTTAGGTCTTGGACATGCGGTATTATGTGCACGTCATTTTACTGGCAATGATCCTTTTGCGGTCCTTTTAGGTGATGATGTCATGGTGTCAGAAAGACCTGCACTCTCTCAGCTCATGGAAGTCTTTGAAGACAAACAAAGAGAGGTCATTGGCGTCCAGCAAGTGGATCGTCTAGATGTCAGTAAGTATGGTATGATAAGACCAGCTAGAGTAGACGGTCAAGTGTTTGAAGTCACAGACTTAGTGGAAAAGCCAGCTATTCATGAAGCTCCTTCCGATTTAGCCGTGATGGGCAGGTATCTGTTAACACCATCGATTTTTCCTATTCTACAAGGAATCGAGAGAGGTGCTGGGAACGAAATCCAGCTGACAGATGCCCTGAAAATCATTGCACATGAATCACCCATTTATGCAAAACAATTAGATGGGATGAGATTTGACGTTGGTGATAAGCTGGGCTCATTTAAGGCAGCGGCTGAAATTGGATTGATGCGTCATGATATGCGGCCAGCCATGCTAGCATATATGCAAAGCATACTCATGAGAGAAGCAAAACAAGCATAGGCTCTTATAAGGATGCTTGAAGAAAATTCGTATTTAAAGGCAGAGTGAAATGAATGGGAACCTTGTTTAATGAAATTTTAACCTGGCTGACAAGCCTTGGTTACGCAGGTGTTGCACTTGGACTGATGATTGAAATTATTCCGAGTGAAATTGTACTTGCCTACGGCGGATATATGGTGTCAACAGGAAGCATTGGATTTGTTGGAGCCGTCATCGCTGGGGTTATTGGAGGAACACTTGCCCAGTGCTTTATTTACTGGATCGGCCTTTACGGCGGAAGACCTTTTTTAACAAAGTATGGGAAGTATTTATTCATCCATGAGCATCATATTGCCACGGCAGAACGCTGGTTTGACCGATATGGAACTGGTGTCGTATTTACAGCTCGTTTTATCCCAGTCGTGCGCCACGCGATCTCGATTCCAGCTGGTATTGCAAAGATGCCATTTCTCAAATTTGTTCTTTTGACCGGATTAGCCGCCATCCCTTGGTCCATCCTATTTATTTATCTTGGAATGCAGCTTGGGACAAAATGGGACCACATTCAAAGTGTCGCTCACACGTATACAACACCAATTATGGTCATTGCCATCGTTCTCATCGTACTGTATTTCGTTTTGAAAAAAATTCGCACAAATCGAAAACGGACAATCTAACGAAAACGCCTTTCACTCGTCATGTGAAAGGCGTTTTTTCTATGCGTGCGTCGATTGTTTTTTCATATATTGAGATAATTCCATAATCATTGCACCCATTCTTTCAAGTGAAGGGGCTAGAATGCGGCTTATCCCCTCTTCTTTTAAAGCTTCAGCTGTGACTTTTCCAACAGCTACAGCTAATACATTCTGCTCGAATAGATGTTGCAGTTCTTCTTTTTTGTCCCATTCTTCTGCTAGTTTGAAAAAGGCATGAACCTGAACAGCGGTTGTAAAACAAACGGCATGGACCTTCCCTTCTTTCATTTCTTGAAGCAAAGTGTCCGCCGCCTCTGGTTCAGGGGGCGTGTGCTGATATGGCATGAGCTGCAAAACGTCTGCTCCCTTGTGATGTAAAAAATCAATGAGAGCTGGTGCATTTTCGCCGTGAAGCTGCACCATGACCCGTTTACCTTGAAGTTCTTTGTCTTCTAACTTTGAAATGAGGTCACGAACGGTTCCATCTTCATCAGAAACATCTGGCTGAATGCCGTGTTTTTTTAGAGCCGCAAACGTTTTGTATCCTCTTGAAGCGATATGGGCACTTGATAAAATGTTCATAAAAGCTTCTCCAAGCTGCAGCTCTTCTGCACTTTCAATTAATGTGTCTGTGCCGATACCCGTTGTTAAAATGACCCAGTCAGCTCCCTTCTTTACAAAGGTTTCTATGCCTGGCTTCAATTCCTCTTTGGCTAAAAATACAGTGCCCTGAAGAGAACGAATAACAGCTTGTCCTCCTTGCTTTTCAACAAGTGTACGCATTTCTTCTGTTTTTCTTGTTCCGCATATGGCAATGGTCTTTCCAGCTAAGCCTTTACTCATTCTCATCCCTCTTTTTCTATCACATGTATGATGTATTGTATTAAATATAGATTTATTTGGAAGACGTTGCAAGTGTCTACTAAAAAAGAGCTTGACGTTTCTATCGAATTCGAGTATCTTTTGTAAGTGCAAATTGTAGGAGGTCATTATGGAAAAACAGAATGTTCAAGCAATTCGATTATCAATCGCAGACCCAACACCACTTGGTTTGTTTGGTTTAGCAATGGTGACGCTTGTTGCGTCTTCACAAAAACTAGGAATCACAGATGGCACATCCCTTATTTTACCTTGGGCTATCTTCCTTGGAGGAATCGCGCAGCTGATTGCGTCCATACAAGATTCAAAGCATCATAATATTTTTGGAGCCACTGCCTTCGGCGCATTCGGTCTTTTTTGGATGGGCGTTGGAACCACTTGGCTCATTCAAGCGGGCGTTTTTGGGAAAACGCTTGCGGGAGCTGCGGACCCAAAACAACTAGGTTTTGCTTTTATTGGTTATTTGATTTTCAGCTTATTTATGACGATCGGTGCAATGGAAACACATAAAGTATTGTTTTTGATTTTCGTCTTTATTGATTTCTTATTCATTGGCCTGTCCCTAAGCTCGTTTGGTGTGATGTACGATGTGACTCATACGATGGCTGGTATTGCAGAATTGATTATTTCTCTTCTTTCATTTTATGGTTCTGCAGCTGTTGTGCTGAATACACATTTTGGTCGTACAGTACTGCCAGTTGGACAACCATTTCGCGTGTTTACTAAAGCATAAATAAAAAAGAACTGCTCTTGGCAGTTCTTTTTTTATTCTTATTTTTCTTGTTCCTCCTGAAATATCTCTGCAATGATTTCATAAGAACGCATTCTTTCTTGATGGTCAAACATATCAGAATTAATCATGACTTCATCTGCTTGAGTCGCCTCAATAAAGGCTTCTAACTCTTTTTTCACCTTTTGTTTATCCCCGATCATCGTCGAACTTAATTGTTCGTCCACCATCGCCTTCTCATATGGACTCCATAGCCCATCCATACTTTCAACAGGGGCTTTGAGTTTTCCTGGTGTATTGCGAATGAGGCTCAAGAAGCGCTGATAATGAGACGTCGCCAAATATTCAGCCCGCTCTGTTTGATCAGCAGCAAAAACCGTCACACCAACCATCGCATAAGGTTCTTTTAACACATCTGAAGGTTGAAATGACTGTCTGTATAATTCTAAAGCAGGAATGGTATTTTTAGGGGAGAAATGTGCCGCAAAGGCAAATGGCAGTCCCAGTTCTCCTGCAAGCCTTGCACTAAAACCACTTGAACCAAGAAGCCAAATTGGTATATCCAATCCTTCTCCCGGAACGGCTCTTACATGTTTTTTGACCTGACCAGTCGGTTTGAAATATTGCCGAAGTTCTTCAAGCTGCTCAGGGAAATCCTCCCCATTATGAAGATTACGTCTAAGTGCCCTTGCCGTTAACTGATCTGTTCCTGGTGCCCTGCCAAGACCTAAATCAATTCTCCCTGGATACAAAGTCTCCAGTGTTCCAAATTGTTCTGCAATAACGAGTGAAGAATGGTTTGGAAGCATAATCCCCCCAGAACCAACCCGGATCTTTTCAGTCCCTCCGGCAATATATCCAATTAAGACGGATGTTGCTGAACTCGCAACCCCTTCCATATTATGATGCTCCGCAAGCCAATATCGATGGTAGCCCCACTTCTCAGCTTTTTTTGCTAAATCCATACTATGTTCAAATGACTCTTTGATTGTGCCACCTTCTGTTACAGAGGATAAATTTAACACGGAATATGCTGCACGTTGTAAAACTGATTGACTCATACATGATGCCCCATTTCTTTCAAAAATCATACTAGTTTCATTCTTTCAACACCATAACATAAAACGATTTAACTTTTAAATGATTTGATTCGATGATTTTCGAAATGATGAATTTTCTAGGTTTTACTTCCGATTTAAAAATTCGTACATAGAATGAAATATCAATTTTAGGAGATGGGCAATTTGTACAATCAATTCGATCACAAATGTCCCTTTTGCGGTAGATATCATGAGCAGCCTCATTACAAAAGATCACGTCATGATCGTCCTCAAAGAAGAGACTGTCCTTTTATTAAACAAGAACATTCAAAACAAAACAGACCTCAAGGGGATCCGTCTTGTGCAAAAGGAGAAAAACAATCAAAAATAATTCAAAGGGTTGGACGAAGAGGCCCAGCAGGTCCGGTTGGGCCTACCGGACCAACCGGACCTGCTGGCGGATTAACCGGTGTCCTCCCTTTTAACCCCTCACAATCACAAGATTACGAGGCTGGTCAAGTTGTCACGTATAATGGCAGTACTTATATTGCTAAGGTAGATGCTCCCTCAGGAATACCTGGACTTTCCCCCGACTATACCCTTTTGGCGGCTTCTGGGAAAACTGGCCCAACTGGCCCTACAGGGGTAGGATTAAGTGGTATTGAAACATATGATCCAGAAAGAGCATCAATGTATTCAGTCGGTCAAGTGGTCACTTATGAAGGTGGTACGTATATTGTGAACTCTGCTCCACCTTTAGGTACGCCAGATACGTCCCCGGATTATACGCTTTTGGCAGCATCTGGTGCTCCAGGTTCTACTGGAGTAACGGGCAGCACTGGAGCTACAGGAATTACTGGTTCAACCGGACCTACTGGGGCAACGGGAATCACAGGTGCAACTGGATCTACTGGTGCTACAGGTATCACAGGTTCAACCGGACCTACTGGCGCCACGGGTATCACAGGTTCAACCGGTCCGACTGGGGTCACTGGTAGCACAGGTTCAACTGGAGCTACTGGGGCCACGGGTATCACAGGTTCAACCGGAGCTACTGGTGCCACTGGAATCACGGGTGCAACTGGAGCTACTGGGGCCACGGGTATCACAGGTTCAACCGGTCCGACTGGTGCTACAGGAATTACAGGTTCAACTGGAGCTACTGGGGCCACAGGTATCACGGGTGCTACCGGCCCGACTGGGGCCACGGGTATCACAGGTGCAACCGGTCCGACTGGTGCTACTGGTATCACAGGTTCAACCGGACCTACTGGTGCTACAGGTATCACAGGTGCTACCGGAGCTACTGGTGCTACAGGTATCACGGGTGCTACCGGAGCTACTGGTGCTACAGGTATCACGGGTGCTACCGGTCCGACTGGGGCCACGGGTATCACAGGTGCAACCGGTCCGACTGGTGCTACAGGTATCACAGGTGCTACCGGACCTACTGGTGCTACAGGTATCACAGGTGCTACCGGAGCTACTGGTGCTACAGGTATCACAGGTGCAACCGGTCCGACTGGGGTCACTGGTAGCACAGGTTCAACTGGAGCTACTGGGGCCACGGGTATCACAGGTGCAACCGGTCCGACTGGTGCTACTGGTATCACAGGTTCAACCGGATCTACTGGTGCCACGGGTATCACAGGTTCAACCGGTCCGACTGGTGCTACTGGTATCACAGGTGCAACCGGACCTACTGGGGCCACTGGTGTGACGGGCAGCACTGGACCAACTGGTCCGACTGGAGCTACGGGAATCACAGGTTCAACCGGTCCGACTGGTGCTACTGGTATCACGGGTGCAACTGGAGCTACTGGTGCTACAGGAATTACAGGTTCAACTGGAGCTACTGGGGCCACAGGTATCACGGGTGCTACCGGTCCGACTGGGGTCACTGGTAGCACAGGTTCAACTGGAGCTACTGGGGCCACGGGTATCACAGGTTCAACCGGACCTACTGGTGCTACAGGTATCACAGGTTCAACCGGACCTACTGGTGCTACAGGTATCACAGGTTCAACCGGACCTACTGGGGCCACGGGTATCACAGGTTCAACCGGAGCTACTGGTGCCACTGGAATCACGGGTGCAACTGGAGCTACTGGGGCCACGGGTATCACAGGTTCAACCGGACCTACTGGGGCAACGGGCAGCACTGGACCAACTGGTCCGACTGGAGCTACAGGAATTACAGGTTCAACCGGACCTACTGGTGCTACAGGTATCACAGGTGCAACCGGTCCGACTGGGGTCACTGGTAGCACAGGTTCAACTGGAGCTACTGGGGCCACGGGTATCACAGGTTCAACCGGTCCGACTGGGGCCACGGGTATCACAGGTTCAACCGGTCCGACTGGGGCAACTGGTGCTACAGGAATTACAGGTTCAACCGGATCTACTGGGGCCACTGGAATCACGGGTGCAACTGGAGCTACTGGGGCCACGGGTATCACAGGTTCAACCGGACCTACTGGTGCTACAGGTATCACAGGTTCAACCGGAGCTACTGGTGCCACGGGTATCACAGGTTCAACCGGTCCGACTGGTGCTACTGGTATCACAGGTGCTACCGGACCTACTGGGGCCACTGGTGTGACGGGCAGCACTGGACCAACTGGTCCGACTGGAGCTACGGGAATCACAGGTGCAACCGGTCCGACTGGTGCTACAGGTATCACAGGTTCAACCGGTCCGACTGGTGCTACTGGTATCACGGGTGCAACTGGAGCTACTGGTGCTACTGGTATCACAGGTTCAACCGGAGCTACTGGGGCCACAGGTATCACGGGTGCTACCGGTCCGACTGGTGCCACGGGTATCACAGGTGCAACCGGTCCGACTGGTGCTACTGGTATCACAGGTTCAACCGGACCTACTGGGGCAACGGGTATCACGGGTGCTACTGGATCTACTGGTGCCACGGGAATCACAGGTTCAACCGGACCTACTGGGGCAACGGGCAGCACTGGACCAACTGGTCCGACTGGCGCTACGGGAATCACAGGTTCAACTGGAGAAACTGGTGCCACGGGTATCACAGGTTCAACTGGAGCTACTGGTGCTACAGGAATTACAGGTTCAACCGGACCTACTGGGACCACTGGCATCACGGGTGCTACTGGAGCTACTGGGGCCACGGGAATCACAGGTTCAACCGGACCTACTGGGGCCACTGGTGTGACGGGCAGCACTGGACCAACTGGTCCGACTGGCGCTACAGGTATCACGGGTGCTACCGGACCTACTGGAACAGGTGGTTTTACGGATACAGCACTATATGCTGCTAATAGTTCTGGTCCTACCATTGTTACTGTAGCCTCGGGAACGAATATTCCATTGCCGAACTTTCAAAACATTACCGGTTTTACAGCAAACGGCACAAGTACGGTTTTTACCGTTCTGCAAACAGGTAAATATTATATTACGTATCAAGTCAACACCACTACAGCACTTTTGATTAATACGCGTTTACTGTTAAATGGAACAAATACTATTTCTGGTTCTGTTCAATCACCTACTATCTCTACTTCATTTATTAACAATACTGTCATTGTTAATTTAACAGCTGGTAATACTATTTCACTGCAGTTTTTTGGAGTGGTTGTCACAGCTATATTAGTTGGCGGTGGTGGTGCGGCCGGAGCAACCTTGACCATCATACGGCTCAGTTAAGCAAAAAAAGAAAAAAGAAAGGCTTTTTCAGCCTTTCTTTTTTATGTCTTCTATGACTTTTATACAATGTTCGATATCATTAGATTGTAAGAGGTGAAAAATAGATTGGATGACGGTAAACTCTAAATTCCACCATTCTAACAACTGAAGTTTTTCAATTGTTTTAGATGAAAATCGGTATTTCATGAGCTGCTGCGGATTTCCTGCGGCGATTGCATATGGCGGTACATCTTTTGTGATCACACTATTTGCTCCAATTACTGCTCCGTTCCCTATACATACTCCTGACATAATCGTCGCTCCATTTCCAATCCATACGTCGTGCCCTATGTGCACATCTCCTTTGGATTTGGGATGTCCCTTGATATGGGCAGCTTCTTTGAAAATTTGATTAAATGGATACGTTGTGACCCAATCTGTTCGGTGTTCACCACCAAGAAAAACTTTTACTTCGTTTGCGATGGAACAAAACTTTCCTACATTCAGCGTTGTTCCTTCTCCCCACGTCAAGACTTGAAAATCTGGTCCAGCATAAGTGAAGTCACCGATATCATACGAACTGAGCTCACTTCTTTGGTTTAAAAACATAGAAGATCAGACCCCCTACAAAGTAATCGATCTTCGTATATATATGCCAGATGATAGGCTCACATTATGATTGGACAAGTGCAACGATCTGCTTTTTCTTCCATACCAGTCGATAATAGCCGTATTGGAGCAATAAGTTTACAAAAAAGGCTGCAGGATATCCTATCCAGATTCCTTTGATCCCAAGCGATGTATGGTGTGATAGCACATAAGCCACTGGTACTTCAACAAGCCAAATGGAACAAATACTAAAGATGGTCGGCCATAGAACTGTTCCACTTGCTCTCATCGTGGCAGCAACGATTTGTGCTGTTCCGAAAATGAGATAGCTCCATAGTGTAATCACGACCAAACTATATGCAATATCAATCGTTGCAGGATCTGTTAAAAAGATAGATAAAATTTGTGGTGCGAAAATATAGACGAAAATAATAATCAATCCGCCTAACGCAAAGTTTAGCCCCAGCCCAATTTTAATGACATCTTTCAAACGATTCATGTTTCCTGCGCCAATGAACTGTGCGGCGAAGATAGAAACCGCAATACCAAGGCTCACTGCGGGCATCTGTACATAACTTACGACTTGATTGACAACGCCATAAGCTGCGGTCGCCTGTGATCCATAATCGTTGACAAAAGAAATGACAGCAATTTCTGATAAAGAAATGAGAATCATATTAATACTAGAAGGGATACTTAACTTTAATAGCGTTTTTAATAAATCCCCTTTCATCAATAAATGCTTTCTAACCGACGCATCAATGCGCAGCGGGTGCTTTGTTTTATAAAGATAGATATGAAGAATGATAAACGTAACGATTGTAGAAATCACAGAAGAATACGCAGCACCATATAAACCAAATGCCGGTAAACCAAGCCAGCCGAATAATAAAATTGGCAGCAATAAAATATTGGTTCCTGTACTAATCATTAAGAAATAAAATGGTGTTTTTGAATCTCCTGTTCCTCGTAAAAAAGTTGTATAGACAAAATAAAGAAATAAGATGGGCATGGAGATGAATAGGATTCTGGCATATGCCGCACTTTCCTCCACAATATTTGCAGGTGTCCCCATCAGATGTAAAATATCTGTGGCAAAAAAACCTCCAATGACAGCTAAAGAAAGTCCGATTAAAAAGGTGAACGAAAGCGTTGTACCGATAATTTCCTTTAACCTCTGCTCATTTTTTGCTCCGTATGCTTGTCCAATAAGGATCGAGCTCCCTGATCCAATCCCAATGGAAAAAGAAACAAGTAAAAAGAAAAGTGGAAAGAATGCAGAAATCGCAGCTACTGCATCCTCTCCAATCCATCTACCGACAAGCACAATGGAAACAAGCTGTCCAATTGATTGCAAAATATTGCTTAATAAAAGTGGAATTAGAAAGATCGACATGGTTTTTACTAAAGATTGATTATTATCTAACGTCATGATGGTTCTCCTTCTCTGTCTAAAGATCCTCAGCTAACATGCTGACAATGCGGTCTTCTATCTCTTTTCCTTTTTCGTCATCAACGAGATGATTCAATAAGATGGAAAAAGCAAGCGTTTTTCCACTCTGCGTTTCAATATATCCAGATAGTGTGCTGACCGTTGATAGCGTACCTGTTTTTGCACGCACTTTTTCTAGTGTAGCTGGTTCTTTCAATCTGTTTCTTAATGTACCTCCCACCATACGCTCACTTGCCCCAGCTAACGGAAGTGCATGGACATAGGTGTTAAACCATTTTTCCTTTTGAATGTTTGTCAAAAATAAAGTGAATTGGTTTGCAGAAACAAGGTTAATGGGTGATATGCCTGATCCGTCTCTCAACACAGTCATAGATGCATCGATGCCATAGGCAGGAAGACGTTCATTCAGCACGTCAAGCCCTTTGTCAAAACTCCCTTTGTTCTTTACCCGCTTCCCAAGTTCTTTTAACAGAATTTCTGCATGTGTATTGTTGCTTAATTTCATCATCGGAACAAGAAGATCGGATAAAGGCATTGATGAATGGGAAGCGATTTTTTTCGCTTTTTTAGGAACTTGTTTTGTTTTGAGTGACCCTTTCAGCTCAATCCCCTCAGCCTTTAATGCTCGTTTCATTAAGTCTAAAGCATACGTTGTCGGTTCCCATAATGCGACCCATTGTTTAGACGATGATGCTTTTAGCGGAATCGTCCCAGTCAGTGTAATTTTGTTTGTACCGTGAGAGCGTTTAAAAGATATTTTCTTCTTTCCGCCTTCTGGCACAGTTTTCACTTGATTGATAACTTGAGCGACGTCAGTCTTCGGGATCATCTCATAGCTGGCCTTCTGCCCTGCTTTCTTTCCCGGCTTAACTTCGAGAATGATCGTTCCTGCATCATAATCCTCATTCGGTGAAGCAGTAAGAGCAGATATTTGAGCGCCGTAATATTGATCTTCATCACTCCACGGCAGATCGATGGAATACCTTGTGTCATCAAACCAAGTATCATCAGCCGCAAGCTGTCCACGAATCGTATGTATTCCGGCCTTTTTGACTTGTTTGGCTAATGCGGCAAAATCGCTTTCTAACAATGTCGGGTCTCCAGTGCCTCGGAGATAAAGATTGCCGTGCAATGTTTTCTTTTGGATTGAACCATCCATCCAAACGTCTGTTGGAAAAGTGTGTGTTTCACCCAGTAGATCGAGTGCGATAGCAGATGTGAGTAGTTTCATATTAGAAGCAGGAGTCAGACGGATGTCCGCTTGATGTTCATAAAGAAGGGAAGTGTCAGAAGTATCGCGTACGCTGATGCCAGCAATCGCGCCCTCTAGATCAGGTGCTGTTCGAATGAATTCGTCTAAGGAAGTGATCCATTTTGATTGATCATCATGAGCTGTTAGTTGTTCATCTTTCACTGAAAAAGGGAGAAATAACATCGACAAAATACATAGTTGTAAAAACATGACCTGTGAGAAACGTTTCACGCAATCCCTCCTTTTTAGAAAAGCAGCCAAATTTAGCAGATTATGTTCATTATACACAAAAGAACGTTTGTTCTCAAAGGTTTTTTAAACAGAAAAGTCAGCTTTCTTTGACGAAAACTGACAAGCCTCTTTTACCTATTTTCAGGATTCCAGCCATCGCTTCCGCTAAGCACGGATTGAACGGTGATTTGACTTGCTTCGTTTTTTGTTAATATCGTTGACCACTTCACCCGGTTTGCCAAATGACTCCCTGCGCCTGTTGATCCATATTCTTGATATCTAGCCGTTCTTTCATTGTCTTTGTTATCCCAGTTATGCCATCCCTCAGCTTTAATATGTTCATCCATTTTTGTTTGGAGGAACGTGACAGCCGAATGAGGTCTCCACGGACGGCCTAAGTACACAGATTGAGACGCAGCCGTTCCTTTATTTAACGTGGAATCAATAAAAACGTAGCCATACTTTTGCGCTTCTGTTGTGGATGCCGCTGTAATATACCCATTTCCAAGACTTTTTATTTCAGCTCTTTTAAATACAGCCGTTGCTGAACCAAAGATGAAGTCAACCGTGCCCTCGATATAGCAATCTTCATAATATTGTCTCCCTGTGCCTGTGGCATAAAGTGTATCTTGATAACCGAGAACACGTACGTGTTTAAACACAGCCCGGTCCCCGGACACATAAAGGGCAACCGCCTGCCCTGCGTTTCGGCCAGCTGTATTTTGAAACGTGATATTTTCTGCGTAAAAATGATTTGCCCGAATCATTGTACTAGAGCTATTGGTTGTGCTCCCGCTGCTTGCATTTGTATCATCATACGTCAGAATCGTCTGATACTGATTTTCTCCAATAAAGGACACATACGGCTTATTTTGCGGAAGGAGAATCTTTTCTTTATACACACCATTTTTAATATATATCGTCGTTTGCTGTTGATTGTTCACTGGTATCGCATCAATGGCAGATTGAACCGTTCGAAATGTCCCATTTCCTTTTTGATCGACAATAAGCACGCGGTTTGTTTGATGGTTGTGTCCAGCTGCTTGCGCATAAGCTGAGTCAAAAAGCAGTAAGGCCAATACCATCATCAGCAGTCGTTTTCCATACTTCATCACACATCTCCCCCTTATATTGTGAACGTTTTCATTGACGTATTCTTTTTGATCCTATTCAGTGATAAAACAAAAAAACACAAAAAAACATCCACTGTGTTAGGTTGTGGATGTTTTTTCATATTTCATCGCATAAATTCCTTCATTTTCAATCCATTCACAAAATAGGACGTCTTTATAGGAGGATATGTGCTGTTTTTTCAATTGCTCTCTCAGCCACGCTTCATCAAATCCAGCTTCCTTTAAATCTTTTTTTAAAATCTCTCCGTCGATAATAAACGTTCTAGGCAATGTGACTTCTTTTCCTTTCACGTTCACATCTTCGGCTGTAGCTGGTGCATATTTCATTTTCGGAAGCACACTCACAGACCCATCCGTTTCCAAAATGGCAAATTCAATTTCATTAAGAGCAAAATGCCCTTTCGCTCGAATCAGCGTCTGCAGCTGATTTAAATCAAGCATATTTTTCTTTAATCGATTGTAGTGAATCTTTCCTTTATCAATCACAAGAGTCGGTCTTCCCTCTAAAAAAGCGCGAATGGATTTGAATTTTTGTGAAAGCCATTCAACTGTGTAGATTAAAACGCCCCAGACTGCAACTGCAAAAAGGATATGTAGCACGCTGACTTCTGGATCAAAAATGGCGTTACCAACCATCTCCCCTAAAATCAGTGCAGAAATAAAATCAAACGGCGTGATTTGTGCAAATTGTGTTTTCCCTAATAGCTTTGTAATGGAAAATAAAGCGAAAAATCCGATAAAGAGTTCAATCAAAATATTAAAAAATGGCACACATATACCTTCCTTTCTCACTGCATGTACTTACAGCATGTACAGGAAAGGAAGGTTCTAAACCATTTATGAAGGCAGTAAAATAAAGACGTCGTCTCCCTCAAGCGTTTTGTTAGATCCATTATCTAGAATTTCAAATCCCATCATGTCTGAATCATAAAAAGCCATGACCACTCTTTGGTCATGGCTTTTCTCTATATATGGTAAACACCCTTTGTTTGACCTATTTTGGCAGAACCGAACTCCCCATTAAATAACGGTCTACCTCATGCGCCACTTGTCTGCCTTCGTTAATTGCCCAGACAATCAAGCTTTGACCGCGTCTTGCATCTCCCGCTGCAAATACGCCTTCTACATTCGTTGTATATTCCCCATATTTTGCGTCAATCCGATTGTTTTTGCTGTCCACGCCAAAGTGTTTCACTAGCGGCTGTTCAGTTCCCTCAAAACCAATCGCAATAAAGACTAGCTGAGCTGGCCATACCTTCTCTGTTCCTGGAATTTCATGAAATTCAAACTTCCCTTGTTCGTTTTTCACCTTTTCCATTTGAATGGTATGAAGCTCTTTTAACTTCCCATTTTTATCAGCCACAATCTTTGTGGTTTGAATCGAATATTGGCGCGGGTCTTCTCCAAATTTTGCTTGTGCTTCTTCGTAAGCATAATCTAGAGAGAAGACATAAGGCTGTTCTGGCCACATGTTATCCCCTACACGTGTATCTGGAAGCTTTGGATGCTTTCCGAATTGAACAACACTTTTTGCTTTTTGGCGAAGTGCAGTTGCGACGCAGTCAGCGCCTGTATCTCCTCCGCCAATCACAATGACGTCTTTCCCTTTTGCGTCAATAAAGTTTTTATCTTTGAATCCTGAATCAAGCATGCTTTTTGTTGCGAGTGTTAAATAATCCATTGCCAGGTGAATCCCTTTTGCTTCCCTACCTTCAATTAACAGGTCACGCTGCTTTTGTGCACCTGTACAAAGGATGACCGCATCAAACTGTTCTTTTAGTTCATCAGCCGTGATATCCACACCAATTTCTGTATTGGTCACAAAGTCAATGCCTTCTTGTCTTAAAAGTTTGACTCTGCGCTCAACGACTTCTTTGTCGAGCTTCATATTCGGAATACCATAAGTGAGCAGTCCGCCTAGACGATCAGATCGTTCAAACACGGTTACAGCATGTCCTGCTTGGTTTAGTTGGTCTGCACTTGCCAGTCCTGCTGGTCCTGATCCGACAATGGCGATCTTTTTCCCTGTACGACTTGAAGGAATTCTTGGTGTAATCCAGCCATTTTCAAAACCTTTATCAATGATCGTCCGTTCGATATTTTTAATCGATACTGCTGGATCATTGATCGCGACGGTACATGAGCCTTCACAAGGTGCTGGACATACTCTCCCAGTAAATTCAGGGAAATTGTTCGTTTTTTGTAGTCTTTCAAGCGCTTCTTTCCATCTGCCCCGGTAGACAAGGTCATTCCATTCTGGAATTAAATTGTAGATCGGGCAGCCAGAAACGCCGCCCCTGATCTCCATCCCAATTTGACAAAACGGTGTTCCGCAATCCATACATCTAGCACCCTGCTGTTTCAATACCTCATCTGTATAAGGAGCTGAATATTCTTTCCAGTCATTTTGACGAGTGAGAGGGTCACGTTCATTTGGCTTTTCTCTTTTATAATCCATAAAACCTGTTGCTTTGCCCATTGTCCTCTCCCCTTTCTTAATGAGCGAGGGCTGCTTTTTGCCCGTTTGCCGTTTCTTTATTTTTCGGTTTTGTGTTTGCTTCAAATGCGAACATAACAGCTTCCTCGTGGCTGAGGCCTGCTTGTTTTTGTTCCTCAATGCTTTGAAGCATCATTTTGTAATTTCTCGGAATGATCTTAATGAATTGATTCTTTTCTTGTGCCCAGTTCTCTAGAAGCGCTGCTGCTTTTGAGCTGTTTGTATAATCAAGATGTTCCTGAATCATTTGCTTCACTTCTTGTTCTTCTTCGTGATCTGTGAGTTTTTCAAACATGATCATTTCCATGTTGCACATTCTTTTGAACTGTTTTGCATCAGATGTATGCACGTAAGCGATACCGCCAGACATCCCTGCGCCAAAGTTTTTCCCGACGTCACCTAAAATGACAACACGTCCGCCAGTCATGTATTCACAGCCGTGATCACCGATTCCTTCAACGACCACATTGACACCTGAATTACGAACGGCAAATCGTTCACCTGCACGGCCGTTAATATACGCTTTTCCGCTTGTTGCGCCGTAAAATGCAACGTTACCGACAATCACGTTCTCATGTCCATTTTGTACAAAGTGATCAGATGTTTTGACAGCAATTTTGCCTCCAGAGAGTCCTTTGCCGATATAGTCATTTGAGTCACCTGTTAAATATAAGGACATCCCCTTTGGAACAAATGCGCCGAAGCTTTGTCCAGCTGAACCAGTGAACCGAAGTGTGATCGTATCCTCTGGCAAACCTTCTTCTCCGTAGCGCTTAGACACTTCACTGCCCGTAATCGTTCCAGCTACACGGTGAATGTTGCGAATGTTTAGTGACAGATCAACCGGTGTTTGATGATCGAGCGCTTCCTGTACATAAGGGAGAATCTCATTCATATCCAGTGATTCATCAATTTTATGATTTTGTGGCGTTCTGAATGTGCGTGCTCCCTCTGGCTGATAAAGCAGGATTTCAAGGTTCAGCTGTCCTGCTTTCCAGTGTGCTTTTGCTCTTTCACTTACTGATAAGACATCCGTACGCCCAATCAATTCATCCATTGATGTAAAGCCAAGTTCAGCTAAAATTTCTCTTACTTCCTCTGCAATAAACATCATGAAGTTGACAATGTGATCAGGGTCACCCATGAATTTTTTGCGAAGTTCCGGGTTTTGCGTAGCGACACCGACTGGGCAAGTATCTAAATGACATGCTCTCATCATGACGCATCCTAATACGACAAGTGGAGCTGTCGCAAAGCCGTATTCTTCTGCTCCTAAAATCGCAGCCATGACAACGTCGCGTCCTGTCATTAATTTGCCATCCGTCTCAAGAACGACTCGCTCTCGAAGACCGTTTAAGACAAGGGTTTGATGCGCTTCTGCCAATCCAAGCTCCCAAGGAAGTCCTGTATGTTTAATACTTGTTTTCGGAGAAGCTCCAGTACCGCCATCATATCCACTAATTACGATGACATCCGCTGTCCCTTTTGCGACACCTGCTGCAATCGTACCAACGCCAGCTTTAGAAACTAGCTTGACGCTGATGCGTGCGTCACGGTTTGCGTTTTTCAAATCATGGATCAATTGAGCCAAATCCTCGATTGAATAAATATCATGGTGAGGCGGTGGTGAGATTAGGCCAACACCTGGCGTAGAACCACGTACGTCTGCGACCCAAGGATACACTTTATTTCCTGGCAGCTGTCCGCCTTCTCCCGGCTTTGCACCTTGCGCCATTTTAATTTGCAGTTCATCTGCATTGACTAAATAATGACTTTTCACGCCAAAGCGGCCAGAAGCAATCTGTTTAATTGCACTTCTGCGATCATCTCCGTGCTCATCTACTGTAAAGCGAGCAGGATCTTCCCCGCCTTCTCCGCTGTTGCTTTTGCCGCCAATTCGGTTCATCGCAATCGCTAGTGCTTCATGCGCTTCTTTACTTAATGAACCAAATGACATCGCACCTGTCTTAAAGCGGCGTACAATGGATTCAGCAGATTCAACTTCTTCCAGACGAACTGGCTTTTGTTTTGAATGAAAAGCAAATAGATTTCTAAGGAAACCAATTCGTTCTTCATCCGCTGCCTTCGTATATTGCTTAAATAAATCATAATCCTCGTTGCGGCATGCCCACTGAAGGGTATGAATGGTTTTTGGGTTAAAGGCATGATGCTCTCCATTTTTTCTCCACTGGAACTCACTGCCTGATTCTAGCGTTTGATCAGTTGATGCCTGATACCCAGCCTCATGACGAAGCTTTGCTTCACTTGCAATGGTGTCAAGATCAATTCCGCCTAGCTGCGAAGCTGTTCCTGTGAAATATGCCTGGATGACTTCTTCACTAATGCCGACTGCTTCAAAAATTTGTGCGCCTCGATAGCTTTGGACAGTGGAAATTCCCACTTTAGACATTACTTTAACGACGCCCTCAGTCACACTTTTGCCAAACTTTGTGACAGCCTCATCAAAGCTAATCGCAATCGCTTCTTCAGCAATAAGCTGTTTGTATGTTTCGTAAACGAGGTACGGATGGATCGCATCTGCACCGTAGCCAATCAGTGCGGCAAAATGATGAACCTCTCTTACTTCTCCAGATTCGACGATTAAGCTCACCTTTGTTCGTAAGCCTTGACGCACAAGATGCTGATGAAGTGCACTTAATGCAAGAAGTGGTGGAATCGGCACTTTTTCTTCCGTCATGTCACGATCGGAAAGAATTAGTAAAGATACCCCTTCACGAATGGCTTTTTCTGCCTCTTCAAACATCGCATCAAGGCCACGTTTTAGGTCATCAGTGAAAAGTGTATGAATCGTTTTGCTTTTAAAGGCGTTATGAACAATCGTTTTCAAGCCGTTGAACTGCCCGCTTGTTAAAACGGGTGTATAAAGTTTAATTCTTCGGCATGAATATTCATTTGGATGTAAAATATCTCCCTCAGCACCTAACCAAGTCATGGTCGATGTGACAAGCTGCTCACGAATGGCATCAATTGGCGGGTTCGTTACTTGAGCAAACAGCTGTTTGAAATAAGAAAACAGCGACTGCGCACGATCTGATAACACAGCAAGCGGTGTATCACTTCCCATTGAGCCGATTGGGTCCTTGCCTTCTTCTAGTAAAGGAATTAAATACTTTTGAATGTCTTCGTACGTATAATGGAAGGCACGCTGACGTGTTAACAAATCACTCATTATACTAGAATTTTCTGAATTTTCTTCAGAGCGATTGACGTGAACCATTTCTTCATCGAGCCATTTTTGATAAGGAAGTTCATTCGCAATCGAAGATTTCACTTCTTCATCCGAAATAATGCGTCCTTCTTCTAAATCGATTAACAGCATTTTACCTGGTTCAAGACGGTCTTTATACTTCACATCTTCTTCATTTGTGTCGATGACGCCGACCTCAGATGAGAAAATGATGTGATCGTCATTTGTCACGTAGTATCTCGCAGGTCTTAATCCGTTCCGATCTAAGATGGCGCCGATTTGTTTACCATCCGTAAACGAAATCGCTGTCGGGCCATCCCACGGCTCCATTAACGAACTATGATATTCATAAAATGCCCGTTTCTCTTTAGACATGTGCGTATTCTCCGTCCAAGGCTCAGGAATCAGCATCATCGCTGTATGAGCAGGAGTACGCCCTGCAAGCACGAAAAATTCAAAGGCATTGTCTAAAATGGATGAATCACTTCCGTCTGCATTCAGCACTGGCAAAATCTTGTCTAGATCTTCTCCGAAGGCTTCAGACACGAATTGTTGTTCTCTTGCTCTCATCCAATTGATGTTTCCTCTTAATGTGTTGATTTCTCCGTTATGAATTAAGTAACGGTTTGGATGCGCTCGTTCCCATGTCGGGAATGTATTTGTACTAAATCTTGAATGAACGAGTGAAAATGCAGAAACAAATGTTTCATCCTGTAGATCAAGATAAAAAGCATCGACTTGATCTGAAGTTAAAAGCCCCTTATATACGATGGTTTGACTCGACAGGCTGACAAAGTAAAATTGTTTTTCCTCTGCTGTTCCCCAGTTTTCAGCCTGCTTACGGATGACATATAGTTTTCGTTCAAATGACAAACGGTCTGTAATGTTGTCGTTTGCTCCGATAAAGACCTGTCTCACAACCGGACAGCTCTTCGCTGCAACCGTTCCAATTTTCCCAGCATCAACAGGGACCGTTCTCCAGCCAATTAATGTTTGCCCTTCTTGTTTAATGAAGCCGTTGATCTTTTGTTCGATCGCTTGACGCGTTTTGGCATCATCATCTTTTGAAAAGAACACCATTCCTACCCCGTAACGGCCCTTTTCTGGAAGTGCAAAGTCTTGGCAGTTCTTTCTAAAAAAAGCGTCTGGCAGTTGTACCATTAAACCGGCACCATCACCTGTATACGGATCACTGCCTTGCCCGCCGCGGTGATCAAGCTGGCACAGCATTTGCAATCCCTTTTTGACGATGCTATGTGTCGCCTTCCCTTTTAAATGGGCGTACAGTCCGATTCCACATGCATCATGTTCAAATTCAGGACGGTAGAGACCTTGTGGTTGTGGTAGTTGATTATAAGTCATCGTTTCTCTCCCCCGTTTAAAAGATCCGTTTTTTCACAGTAATAAAATCTCACAAACTCTGTAACTTATTTTAAGTTTTCAAATTAATATAAACAATATATAATTTAGATCAAAACAATCTCTTTTTGAGATAGATGGGTGTGAAGTGCAAAAATGGAGCTTCGTCAATTACGTTATTTTGTAGAAGTTGCTGACCGTGAACACGTGTCAGAAGCGGCTGAAAACTTACACGTTGCCCAATCTGCCATCAGCCGGCAGATTGCCAATTTAGAAGAAGAACTTGGAGTGGCTTTATTCGAACGAGAAGGACGAAATATCAAATTAACGAAAATCGGCAGACAATTTTTGGACCATGTCAGAACCGCCCTAAAAGCGATAGATTACGCCAAAGAACAAATTGATGAATACTTAGATCCCCACAAAGGGACAGTGAACATTGGATTTCCTACAAGTCTAGCAAGCCAAGTGCTCCCTTCTGTCATTTCCGCATTTAAGCTGGAATATCCAGAAGTCGATTTTTTACTTCGTCAAGGTTCTTATAAGTTTCTCATTGAAGCCGTTAAAAATCGTGATATCGATCTTGCCTTTTTAGGACCTGTACCGACAAACGATTCTCAAATAGAAGGAAATATTTTGTTTTCTGAAAGCATTTATGCCCTTTTACCGGTTAGCCACCCCTTTAGCGGACAAAGGAGCATTCATTTAAGTGATTTAAGAAAGGATCATTTCGTGTTATTTCCTGAAGGGTATGTGCTGAGACAAATTGCGGTTGATGCCTGTAAGCAGGCTGGCTATGAGCCTACCATTTCATCTGAAGGAGAAGATTTGGATGCCATAAAAGGTCTCGTATCGGCAGGAATGGGTGTTACCTTATTACCCGAAAGTGCCTTTTATGAAACAACACCGCGATTTACAGTGAAAATTCCGATCGATTTTCCTCAAGTGAGAAGAACGGTTGGCATTATTGCATCTAAAACGCGAGAAATGTCTCCTTCTGCCCATGATTTTTATGTGTTTGTGAAGGATTTCTTTTCTAAAATTGAACAATATAAATAATTCACTAAAACAAGACATTTCATTTGTAGAAATAATCCCTCTTTGTATATGATGAGTTACAGAACAACAGACTATATGGAAGAAAGGTAATCGTATGAAATCAATTTTATCGTTTTTAAAGCCCTATCGGCTATCCGTTGTGTTCATTGTGATTCTCACCTTTTTGAGCAGTATGCTCCAGCTGTATTTACCGACGCTTACAGCAGATATCGTTGATGTCGGGATCGTCCAAGGAGATGTCGCTTATATATGGAAGGTTGGGGGCTGGATGGTGGCTTGTTCTTTACTTGCCATCTTGCTCACGATTTGGAAGTCCTACTTGTCATCTAAGACAGCTCTAGGCTTCGGGCGTGATATGAGAAGACAGCTGTTTGTGCATGTCGAACAATTCTCATTAGAAGAATTTCAAAAAATCGGGACATCTTCCTTTATTACAAGATCCACAAATGATGTGAAACAAGTTCAAGATGTCACGATCATGATCTTACAAATGATGACACGGGCGCCTCTTATGCTCGTTGGTGGAATTATTTTGGCTGTATCTAGAGATGCTGTGTTATCTCTCATCTTTTTAGCAGCTCTCCCCCTTCTTGGCGGGTTCATTTATTTGGTGTCAAGAAAAGCGATCCCCCTCTTTGGCCAGCTTCAGAAAAAAACGGACCGGCTGAACTTGATTATGAGAGAGTCGCTTTCAGGCATTCGGGTCATTCGTGCGTTTAACCGAGTAGATGACGAAAAGGAACGTTTTCAAGAAGCCAATACATCGTATAAGGATACTGGCCTTAAGGTCAATCGATTAATGGCGTACTTGTTCCCTTTTATGCTCATTATCATGAACTTCACGAATATCGGCATTGTCTGGATTGGCGCTAATCGGATTGATGCCGGACAGATGGAAGTCGGGAATCTGATCGCCTTCATTCAATATGCGATGATGATTTTAATGGCACTCATTATGCTGTCTATGAGTTTTATTATGGTGCCTAGAGCTCAGGCATCAGCTAAACGGATGAATGAAGTGTTAAATCTAGAACCAAAAATTAAAGACAAAAAAGAGACTGTCACTAAATTTGATCAGCCAGCCCAGTCCATTCGCTTTGAGAATGTGTCATTTTATTATTCAAATGCTGAAAAACCAGCCGTTCAAGACATGACGTTTGAAGCCAAAAAGGGTGAAACGACGGCGATCATTGGCAGTACAGGTTCCGGGAAAACGACCCTTCTTCAGCTGATGACACGTTTTTATGAAGCAACAGAAGGAAAAATTACATTAGATGGTGTCGATATTAGAGAATTGCCTCAAGAGAAACTGAGAAGTCAGATGGGTTATGTTTCTCAAAAAGCCATTTTATTTAGCGGAACCATTGCTGATAATGTGCGCTTTGGCAAACGAGATGCTACAGATGACGAGATTTGGCAGGCACTGCGGACAGCACAGGCCGAAGAATTTGTTTTGCAAAAAGATGGCGGAATTCACGCAGAGATAGACCAAGGGGGTTCGAATCTCTCTGGCGGTCAAAAACAACGTCTTTCGATCGCAAGAGCACTCGTAAGAAAACCTGCATTCTACCTGTTTGACGATAGCTTCTCTGCCCTTGATTACAAAACGGATGCAAAACTTCGGTCAGCGCTAGAAGCTGAAAAAGAGCATGCTGCTTTGATTATTGTGGCTCAAAGAATCAGCACAGTGAAGCATAGCGATAAAATCATTGTGTTAGATGATGGAAAAATAGCAGGTATCGGTACACATGAACAGTTACTGAAAGATAACCTTGTCTATCAAGAGATCGTCGCATCACAGGAAGGTCAGGAGGTGGAGCAAGGATGAGTAAAAAAATGTCTTCTGGAATGGGACATAAAGGCGGTCACCCAAGGGGTCCAGTACAAAAACCGAAGGAATTTAAAAAAACACTTCTTCGTTTAACGGGCTATTTAAAACCGAGGAAATTTCAGCTGATCATTGTCCTGATTGCAGCGATCGGTTCAACCGTTTTTAATGTTGTCAGTCCAAAATTACTTGGGGATGCCACCTCTTCCCTATTTGAAAGTTTTACACAAGGAACTGGTGTTCAATTTGATGTCATTTCACGCATTTTATTGTTGCTTGTTCTATTATATGTCGTGGCATCTCTCTTCTCATTCGTGCAGCAATATGTAATGGCGGGTGTCTCGCAGCAGACCATTGCTGAACTAAGACAAGAAGCGAGTGACAAACTTACACGTCTCCCCCTTCGTTATTTTGATAAAACAACACACGGAGACACGCTGAGCCGGGTGATGAACGACATTGATAATATTAATACTTCTTTACAGCAGGCACTCACGCAAGTGATTACATCTGTTATTACAGTCATTGGAATTGTCGTCATGATGCTTTTCATCAGTCCGCTACTGACGCTGCTTGTTTGTTTGACGCTGCCTCTTAGTTTGTTTGCGATTCGAGGCATTACATCATTTTCGCAAAAGCATTTTAAAGCACAGCAAAAAGAACTAGGGATGATCAATGGACATATTAATGAAATGTTCACAGGACATCAGACGGTTCGTGCGTATGGCTATGAAAAGAAAGCCATTGATACATTTGATCAATTAAACGAACAACTATATGAATCTTCAAGAAAAGCACAATTTATCTCCGGCTTAATGATGCCAATGATGACCTTTATTGGGAATCTTGGCTATGTGGCGGTAAGTGTTGCTGGCGGAATTCTTGTCATTAACGGGAATATTCGTGTCGGGGATGTGCAAGCATTTATCCAATACACACAGCAAATGTCGCAGCCGCTTGTGCAAGCATCCAGTGTTGCAAACTTAGTTCAATCTGCTATCGCTTCTGCTGAACGGGTGTTTGAAATTCTGGATGAGGAAGAAGAACATGCGGAAGAAGATGCAGCGATTGATCTTAAATCCCTTTCCGGAGATGTGGCCTTTGAGCACGTTCACTTCGGTTATGAGAAAGATCAACCCATTATTAAAGATTTGAATTTACATGTCCGAGAAGGACAAACGGTTGCCATTGTTGGGCCAACAGGCGCTGGAAAAACAACGATTATTAATCTGTTAATGCGCTTTTACGAGCTAGATCAAGGCTCCATTCGCATTGGCGGCGTAAAAACAACCGACCTCAGCCGAGAGCAAGTGCGTGACTTATTTGCGATGGTTCTTCAGGATACATGGCTCTTTGAAGGTACAATTTATGACAACATCGCATATGGCAGACCGAATGTTTCAAAAGAGGATGTGTTGAAAGCCGCTAAACATGCCTATGCAGATGATTTCATCCGCACCCTTCCAGATGGATATGACACACTCTTAACAGAAGATGCCGGCAACCTCTCGCAAGGTCAGCGTCAACTGTTAACCATCGCCCGTGCCATCTTATCTGATCCGAAGATATTAATCTTAGATGAAGCAACAAGCAGTGTCGATACACGGACAGAGATGCATATTCAAAAAGCGATGAATGAATTAATGAACGGCAGAACAAGCTTCGTCATTGCACATCGACTTTCAACGATTAAAGATGCCGATCTCATTTTAGTCATGAACGATGGCACGATTATTGAAAAAGGAACTCATCGTGAGCTTTTGAAAGAAAAAGGTTTTTATGCAGACCTCTATATGAGTCAATTTGCCGAGAACCAAGTCGGTTAAACAGCATCAAAAAGGATAGACAGCATGTAAAAATGCCTGTCTATCCTTTTTGTGATGCCTTAAGCTTCCCGTTTTCTGACTTTCACACTAAGTTTCGTCATGTAATCCGCTTCATTTTTAGACATCAGAGAATGAAGTAAATACTCCTCAAAGACATCCCCATCCAGTATCATATCCTCTGCTTCGATGTGATCTAATAAACGTGAATAGGCAGTCTCCATCTCTTCATATGTTCCTTGTTGATACATGACTGCATATAGACCCGCTGGCTTTTTGACTGCATCCGGCCCTTCCATTCGGCAAAACAGCCTATCAGACTGATGATAATGACGCTGCAAAAACTGCTCCTTGTTTAAAACAGAACCATTTGCCGCAGCACCTTTAATCCCAATTCCTTTCAGAAATTCTCCTACAATTCGAGAAATTTCTTCTACAGGTGTGTTTGAATCAATTGGGTTTGATGTACTGAGGACGATCGGTTCCTCTGGCAGTTCTTGAAACAAGACCTCCCCTGTTTTCACTGATGATAATTCATTCGTTGTCTCGATCACACGAAAAAGAAAAGATTGAATATCCTGTAGTTTTTGGATCTCCTCCCCGACCTTTTCTGCTTGCTCAACCGCAAGGCTTTGCAATTTCTCCTGAGAAGGCTCAGTAAAGTATTGTTTTAATTGTTTGATCGGAAATTGAACAGCACGAAGGGATTGAATGGCCATGAAATGATCAAACTGTTCAAATGTATAATAACGGTACCCATTTTCCTGAACACCTGCCGGCTTAAACAAATCGATTTTATCATAATAGAGCAGTGTATCTTTTTTCACTTCAAATAATGACGCAAATTCTCCAGTTAAAAATGTTTTTTGACCATCGCTCATCATTTTTAGGGCTCCTTTCTTGACTATGGAGTTACTCCATCCTTTATGATAACATGCATAAACACCACGTATGTGGAGAAAGGATTTACACATGAACAAAATCGCACAAGATCAAGTCACATTATCACTTGCAAATCAAGAAGACTTCCCTTTGATGAAAAAGGAACTGCAAGATGCTTTCACAGCTGGCATCATTGATGCATTTGGCGATGCAGAAGGTGGACCAATTCCTCCTGATGAGTCGATTGATGAATCTTTTTATTCGACAGAGAACCTTGTCTATCATATTTTACTAAATGGTCAAAAGGCAGGAGGGGTTGTCTTAAAAATCAACCCGCATACACACCGCAATTCGGTGGACCTATTATATATCTCTTCATCATCTCATAGCCGCGGCATTGGTCAGGCAGCATGGAAAGCCATTGAGGCGCAATATCCAGAAACGAAGGTGTGGGAAGTTGTCACTCCTTATTTTGAAAAGCGCAACATTCATTTTTATGTGAACAAATGCGGGTTTCAGATTGTTGAGTTTTATCACTTACACCATCCAGATCCGAGCTTCCCTCATGAGAAGAATCAAGAAAATGACCCTTTAGCACCTGAGACATTTGAATTTTTCAAATTTGAGAAAGTCATGAAAAAAGATTGTTCAAGTTCATAAAAAAACTCCCTCTTATGGGGAATTTCAGATTGTTGACAAAGGGCTAAAATGGACTTCATTTTAGCCCTTTGTCTTCTTTTTCAAGAGTTGTCAGTGCTTCAGCATCGTTTCCATGTCGTTCCCCCTTTTTCTCTCTTCTTTTCTCATACACTAAAAAAACACTACCCCAAGAAGAAAGGTAGTGTTCGTTACATTCATTCTAGCTTCTAATCTGACCATCACCAGATAGAAGCAGCTTTGTTGTTGTCAGTGCAGGAAGTCCCATTGGCCCTCTTGCGTGCAGTTTTTGAGTAGAAATGCCAATTTCAGCGCCATATCCTAGTGCACCGCCATCTGTAAAACGTGTAGATGCGTTATGATAAACAGCGGCCGCATCGACTTCGTTTAGAAAGATTTGTGCGTTTTTTTCATCCTCTGTTACGATGGCTTCTGAATGTTTCGTTCCGTACTGATCAATGTGGTGAATGGCGTCCTCAATTGAGTCAACGACTTTCACCGCAAGATCAAGACTTAAATACTCATCTGTCCAATCCACTTCCTCCGCAGGAACCGCTTCGGAAAAGAAAGATTGAGCGTCTTGATCTCCATGCACAGTGACATGATGCTGAAGCAATGCTTCATTCAATGCTGCACCATTTTCTTTCAGCCAATCGCGATGAACGATCAGAGTCTCAAGCGCATTACAAACGGCCGGACGATTTGTTTTCGCATTGATGACAATCTGAATGGCTTTTTCTACATTCGCTGTTTGATCAATAAAGATATGGCAGTTCCCTGTCCCTGTTTCAAGAACTGGAATGGTCGATTCTTCTACAACGGTTTTGATTAAAGAAGCCCCGCCTCTCGGAATTAAAACATCAATCCACTCTTTTAGATGAAACATCGCTTGAACCGATGAACGGTCTGTTTGTTCAATAAACTGTACCGCATCACGAGGGATCTTTGTTTGATCCAATGCCTCATGAATGACGCGGACGATGGCTTTGTTGGAAGAAATAGCGGAGGAACCGCCTTTTAAAATCACTGAGTTGCCTGCCTTGAGGGCAAGCCCTGCTGCATCGACAGTGACATTCGGTCTCGCTTCATAGATCATCCCGATCACGCCGAGCGGTACTCTTCGGCTTTTCACATGTAAGCCGTTCTCAAGAGTCCATTCATCCAATATTTCTCCAACAGGATCTGTTAATCTCGTCACAAGCCGCAAACTTTCTGCAAACTCATGAATTCTCTCTTCATTTAACATTAATCGATCCATTAATGCTTCAGAGAAGCCCTTTTCTTTTCCTGCCTCTAAATCCTTTTGATTTTCCTGTAAAATAAAATCACTTTGCTGTTCAAGTGTTTCTGCTATTTTCAGCAGCGCCTCATTTTTTTCCTCTGTTTGAAGTAAGCCTAGTTTTTTTGATACGTGCTTTGCTTTTTTCGCTTTTTCTTTGACCGATGTGACAACTTCAGCTGTCAGTGTCATGAAATTCCTCCCTTATGATTAGCAAACTGGTATTGATAAATCTAAATGACAAACAAACGCTTCAAGATCTACGACATGCACCACTTCATCCTGTAGCAAGTCACCGTTCAGTGCGAGTTCGTCGGACGCATAATTGACAATGCCAAGCCCTATTTCTCTTTCATCTTGATCTAAAATACGGACAACATCGCCTTTTTTAAACGAACCCTTTACATCGACTATGCCGTCAGAATCCAGACTTTTCTCACGATGCATGAGAAGCTCCTGTGTTTTCTCTTGAACAACGATTTCGCCTTTTGGGCCAGAATGAAAAGCAATCCACTGTTTTTTATAATTCAGCGGCGCTAAATTTTCGTCAGCTGTAAAATAAGTGCCGTCCTCTGTCCCATTAATGGCTTTGTCTAAAATGTGAGGCGTATCGGCTTTTCCCAAAAAGCCATTGATGCCTGCGGCCATTGAAATTTTAAAAGCATCGAGTTTTGATTTCATTCCGCCTGTGCCAACGCTGCTTCCCGCATCTCCAGCGGCTGCTTCGATGTCTTCTGTAATTTCTGTGACTTCTAGAATTCTCTTCGCATTCGGGTTTGTATGAGGGTTATCTTCATACAAGCCGTCAATATCAGATAAAATAGCGAGGAAATCCGCATCAATCAGTCCAGCTACTTTTGCAGACAATGTATCATTATCTCCAAACTTCAACCGATTGATCGTCACTGTATCATTTTCATTAATAATCGGGATGATCCCTCGATCTAATAACACATTCATTGTATTTCGCACATTTTGATAGCGCGTTTCATCTGAAAAATCGCTTCTTGTAATTAATAGCTGTGAAGCAATATAACCGTGCGATAAAAATAAAGTAGAATATGACTCCATTAAAAGCCCTTGCCCTATTGAGGCAGACGCCTGTTTTTCTGGCAGTGTTTTCGGTCTATCAATAAATCCTAATTTTCGGTAACCAGCTGCAACCGCACCAGATGAGACCAAAATGACTTCGTGTCCTTCATCTTTGAGTTTTACAATTTGATTGACGAGGTTTTCTAGTTTTTTTAAACTAATCTCACCTTGAAAGCTAGTAAGAGAGCTGCTTCCGATTTTCACAACAATTCGTTTTCTCTCTTTATCTGCGTACACCTTATCACTCCTGTATTGAGGCTCTATTTATATCGTTACTTTTTGTTTTTGCTGTTCACTTATTTCTTTTGATCGATTGGCGGCATGTTTGACGGCCTGCTTGATGGCTTCTCCTCCGCCAAAATCATCTAATGCATCTAGTCCTGCAGCCGTTGTTCCATTAGGTGACGTAATTTTTTCTCTGAGGACAGAAGGGTTTTCAGCTGTTTCTTGCAGCATCTTCGCTGCACCGAGAAGTGTCTGTGTACCGATTTGACGGGACATTTCTTTTGATAAGCCAGCTTCTTCTCCAGCCTCTTCGATTCTTTCCATTAAGAAATAAAAATAAGCTGGACCGCTTCCGGCAATTCCTGTGAAAATATCCATTTGCTCTTCCTGAATGGTATACACTTCTCCCATTTCAGATAAAAGAGCCCGACTCATGCTTACATGTTCATTTTTCACATCACGTCCAGCAGATAAAGCGGTCGCCGATGCCCCAATCGTACTTGACGTATTTGGCATTACTCGCATAACAGGCTGCCCTTCATGCAGCATGTCTTCAATATACGATGATTTCACACCTGCAAGCACAGACAGGATGAGCTGATCTTTCTGAATATGAGGTTTTAATGATTCAAGTGCTGTTTCAGCATCCTTTGGCTTCATTGCCAGGATCAACATATCCATCTCTTCAAAAGGAAATGAATCCATTGTGGCTGTTTGGATTCCGTACCGTTTCGTTAGTTCGTTTAATCGCTGCTTATTTTGCTTGTTTGTTGCGTAAATGTGGCTGAGCGGCATCTGACCTGATCGCACAATACCTGCAATCATTCCTTCCGCCATAGAACCTGCTCCAATGAAAGCAACTTTCTTTTGATCAATGATATTGATCCTCTCCCTTGTTCGCTTTTTGTTCGTGTTTTTCGCACGTTAGTTATCGTAACATGATGAGAAATCGTGTCAAGAAAGAGCCAGCACTTTTCAAAAGTCCCGAATGCACGCTGAACAGCTTGCGGTATGTATGTTAGCCGTGTTTTTTCAAATCATCAATTTAGATCAAAAGAACTATACAGATTTGAATCATAGTACCCTTTCGTTCGACTGAATTCACCATTTTATTTTTGGTTTCGGTGACTTCAATTCTAGTTTTTAGAAAGCGCTATCATTTTTGATGACTTTCTATTTTCCTATAGGATGAATGTGTTTGAATCTTTCGATTAGACTATTGACATATTTTAGAAAACATGTCCGTTGAAATGCGTTTTTAGTGGTGATACCGTGAAAGGGAATCAAGAGAAAAAGGAGCGTTCATAATGAAAGTAAAAGAAAATTACGTCAATGTCATCCCAATGAAAGAAATCCGATCTATAGATGACCTTCTTTTCCCATTCCCTATCTACAATGAATTACGATCGCAGGGTGATATTCGATACGATGAAACGAGAAAGTGCTGGGATCTCTTTCGATATGCTGATATTCAGTCCGTTCTGAAGCAGCCAAAAGTGTTTTCATCACAGCGAGGAAGAAGTACATCTAAAACGAGTATTTTAACAATGGACCCTCCAAAACATACCAAAATGAGAGCACTCGTCAATAAAGCCTTCACGCCAAAAGCGATCAAACAAATAGAAGAAAAGATCAAAGACTTGACCCATGATCTATTACATCAAGTAAAGGATCAACGGACCTTCGATATTGTCCAAGATCTTGCCGCTCCCCTACCTGTCATGATCATCGCCGAGCTTCTCGGGGCAGAAGTGAAAGACAGAGAGCTGATCAAAAAACATTCAGATGCTCTAGTTGCAGGAGCCAAAGATGATTCAAAAGAAGCTGTTCAAGCCGTTGTCGACATGCAAAAACAAGCAGAAAAAGAGCTGTCAGCGTACTTTGCTCATTTGATCCAAAAACGAAAAGAAACGCCAGCCGATGATTTAATCTCCCTTCTCATCCAAGCGGAAATTGACGGTGAGCGTTTATCAGAAAATGAACTGCTTGGCTTTTGTATACTCTTACTCGTTGCTGGTAATGAAACAACGACGAATTTAATTACAAATGCCGTACGACTTTTAACAGAGCAGCCGCATATCGCCGAATCAGTGCGGCAAGACCTGTCTCTCATTCCTCAATTGACGGAGGAAACGCTGCGCTATTATCCGCCTGTTCAAGCGATTGGGCGAGTTGCAGCAGAGGATGTTCAGATTGCCGGTTCTCACATTGAAAAAGGAGACTATCTCATCAGCTGGGTGGCATCTGCGAATCGTGATGAACGGAAGTTTGACGATCCAGATACGTTTCGTCTTGACAGAAAATCAAATCCGCATTTGAGCTTTGGCTTCGGCATCCATTTTTGTCTTGGTGCTCCTCTCGCCCGGCTTGAGGCTCATCTAGCACTTGAGATTTTACTCCGTACGTTTCGAGAAATCACCTGTGCGGCAGATCAGCTGAAACCGATTCAAAGCACGTTTGTGTTTGGGGTCAAAGAATTCCCTGTGCAGGTCACCCGTTTTTAAAAGTCCCTTTCATTAGGGGCTTTTTTTCATATGCTTATCCTTACCTTCCTCGTCTGAACATGCTAAAATAAAATCCATATGTACAGTGATCACGGAATTCGGAAAGGAAGCTAAACGTATGACCGATTACACAGCAATGAAAGACGGAATATTCAAATCAGTTTGTTCGTTAGATTGCCCTGATCAGTGCGGTCTTTTAATACATAAAGAGAACGGAAAGATCGTTAAAGTTCAAGGAGATCCAGATCATCCAGTCACTCAAGGAAACATTTGCAATAAAGTGCGGAATGTCACAGCTCGTTTATATGATGAAAAACGTCTGACAACACCATTAAAACGTGTAGGTCAAAAAGGTGACCGGCAGTTTGCACCAATTACGTGGGAAGAAGCGATTGAAACCATTCGTCAAAAATGGACAAAGCTGATCGAAGAAAAAGGACCAGAAAGCATTTTGCCTTACAGCTTCTATGGGAATATGGGGAATCTTAATGCAGAAGGAATGGACCGCCGCTTTTTCTATCGACTTGGCTCAAGTCAGCTAGACCGAACCATTTGTCAGTCAGCCGGAACAACAGGCTATAAATATACAATGGGCGCAAGCATCGGGACAGACCCAGAAGAAACCATTCATACGAAACTATTTATCTTTTGGGGCATCAATGCGGTTTCAACCAATATGCATCAAATCACGTTGGCACAAAAAGCTCGAAAGCAAGGGGCTAAAATTGTCGTCATTGATGTACACAAAAACCAAACGGGCCGGATGGCAGATTGGTTCATTCCGCTTCGCCCTGGCACTGACAGTGCGCTAGCTCTTGGGATCATGCATGTCCTTTTTAAAGAAGACCGCACAGATGCGTCATTTTTAGAGACTTACACGGTCGGTCACAATGAACTTCGCGAGCATGTGAAGCAGTACGATCCAGAAACAGTCGAACAGATCACGGGTGTCCCAAAAGAAGACATCATCACACTTGCGAGAATGTACGCAGAGACATCGCCATCTCTCATTCGTATTGGCAATGGGCTACAGCATCACGATAATGGCGGCATGAGTATTCGAACCATCTCCTGTCTCCCTGCCCTCACCGGTCAATGGCTGCACAAAGGCGGCGGTGCGATGAAATCGAACTCTTCTTTTCTTAGTTATAATGAAACCGCTCTTCAGCGACCGGAATTATTAAAGGAACGCGAACCTAGAACATTTAATATGAATCAGCTGGGCAGCGTGCTAACGAACGCAGAACCTTCTATTGATTCTCTTTTTGTCTACTCTTGCAACCCGGCTGTTGTGACACCTGAAGCAAATAAAGTAAGAGACGGTTTAATGCGGGAAGACTTATTTACGGTTGTCCATGACTTGTTCATGACAGAGACAGCCACTTATGCGGATATTGTTCTGCCAGCTACATCTGCCTTTGAAAACGAGGATTTTTATACTTCTTACTGGCATCATTACATTCAAATTCAAGAACCTGTTATAGAACGTTATGGAGAAAGCAAATCAAACACAGAAGTGTTTCGTCTTTTGGCTCATGCGATGGGCTTTGAAGATGAAGCCTTTAAAGACACAGATGCGGAACTAATGGAACAAGCTCTTCATCATCCTGAAAATCCGCATTATGAAAACATTTCATATCAAGCGTTAAAAGAGAAAAAGTGGATCAAAGCAAAACGAGGGCCTTTCGAAGATTTAAAGCTCCCTACCCCAAGCGGGAAAATTGAGCTTTACTCTGAACAAATGAAAAAAGATGGATATCCAGCCCTTCCAACCTATGTACCTTTATTCAAGGAAAGTGATTATCCACTAACGTTTATACCGGGACCAAACCATAATTTTCTTAATTCCACCTTCTCTCTTCATGAGAAGCATCAAAAGCTAGAGAAATTTCCGAAGCTTCATATGAATGAACAAGATGCAAAAGAAAGACAGATTGAAGATGGGGACATGGTTCGTGTGCTGAATGATCGAGGAGAATGCGAGCTGATCGTGTCAGTCGGACAAAATGTGTTATCTGGTGTTGTTGTCAGCCAGGGATTATGGGCAGACCAAAAAGGCAAAAAACATTTGGTGAATGGCCTCACACCTGATCGTTTGGCAGATATGGGCGGTGGTGCGACGTTCTTTTCCGGCAGAGTCGAAGTTGAAAAATTATGATAGAAAGAGCCAGGAGTTTTGCTCCCGGCTCTTTTCTTTGACTTTTTTAGTTGCCAATAAACAGCTGATTGGTCATCACATTTGCACTTCCGCTGCTTTGGTAGCCTTCTACAGTAAATGCCGTTTCATACATTTTACCCATTGGCATCCCTAAACTTTCCCATTTTCTAAAATGCGCACTGACGGAGACCGTTCCGCTTGTACGTTTCGTTTGACGTACACTCCAATATTGCTTGAAGGTTGCGATCCCGATAATGGAAGGCTGATTGACACGGGTTGTTTCATAAATGTCATATGTGCCTCCATCAGCATAAAATGATCCTTTATACGCTCCTGTTGGACGATATGTGCCCCATGAATCAACAATGTAGTATTCTGCTAATGGAGATTGTGTCCAGCCATAGACACATAGATAGGAATTCCCGCCTGGGTTAAAACTTGCGTTGTAATTGATGGAGATGTTGCCAAGTTGATGGTGAGTTCTAGTGGAATCAAACTTTTTCCCTTTTCTAAATAAAGCATTTCCGATATTGTTCCAGCCTGCACTAAATGCCCCGCCGTTATTGAGTGTCATCGAGGTGTTTCCATAATCCTTCCATAATTCATAATCGTACCCGCTATGGTTACCCATTTCATTATTCGTAATGGTTCTCGCATGGGCTGGTACAGCCGTCAGAATAAGCGTCAGTCCAATACACATCACAAACAACAGTCTTAATTTTCTCAAATTCATCTTCCATTCCTCTCCTTTTTCATCCTTTTGATTCTGTCATCTCTAAGATGAAACGAATTCATCACCTCCTTTCATGCCCCACTTACTATTAGATTATCGATACTGTGCTAGCCCCGCATGAATGTCTCTTGTGTGTGTATAAATGCTTTGATACAAACGAAAGAGATGATCATATACATCGACATGCTGTTGATTTGGTGTAAATACGGCTGCTTGATGGATAAACTGATCCGCGCACGCCTCAAGTGACTCGTACCAGCCGCATCCAACTGCTGCAAGCATCGCTGCACCTAACGCGGGCCCTTGCTCATTTTCAAGCTGTATCACCTCAGCTTGAAAAATGTCTGCCTGCATTTGAAGCCATGTATGACTTCTCGCACCTCCACCAATAGACACGATGGAATCAATGCTTTTTCCCGCGTGGCTGAATAAAGCGATCGATTCATTTAATGAAAAAGTGATTCCTTCAAGCACAGCTCTAACCATATGCGCTTTTTCATGCCGGCTGTCTAATCCAATGAAGCTTCCACGAATGACTGAATCTGCATGAGGCGTTCTTTCCCCAACTAAATATGGCGTAAATAGCAATCCATTTGCGCCAGGCGCTATATCCTTTGCTCCGGCTAAAAGGTCTTTAAACGAATCATTTGGAGCAAGTAAAGATTTAATCCAATCGAGGCTATAACCTGCTGATAAAGTGACTCCCATTGTATAAAAAGCATCTTTTTTTGCATGATGGAATAAATGCAAGTTTCCATTCAGCTCTCTGTTATGATTTTCTTCATAGGAAAGAATGACACCTGATGTGCCAATGCTGCATAATGTGTGACCTGATGATAAAATGCCGGCACCAATGGCACCGCAAGCATTATCCGCTCCACCTGCAAAAACCTTCGCCTCTTCTGTCATCCCGGTTTCCTTTGCGATCTGCGGCAAAATTGTTCCAACCTTCTCCTCCGATGAAACGAGCGGCGGGCAAATACAAATCGGAATATCAAAGGTTTGACAAATCTCCTCACTCCATGTTTGTTCTCCCATATCCAACAGTAACGTACCAGCCGCATCAGAATAGTCCATATGAATAGCGCCGGTTAATCGATATCTGACATAATCTTTTGGAAGTAAAAACAAATGGATTCGTTGATCAATTTCTGGTTCATGTTCCTTTACCCATAACAACTTTGGCAGTGTAAACCCTTCTAACGCCTGATTTTTTGTGATCGCTTGCAGCCTGCCTCCTAGCTTTTCTGTCATGAGCACGCATTGCGGTGTTGTTCTTGTGTCATTCCACAAGATGGCAGGCCTGAGCACCTGAAGGGATTCATCCAATAAAACAAGTCCGTGCATTTGTCCAGAAAAACTGATGCCTTCTACTTGCCTTGACTGAACAGGCTTTCTCTCCATAAGTTCTGTCATTGCGGCCATCGTCTGCTCTACCCAGTCTTCAGGATTTTGCTCACAATAACCTGGTTTGCTTTGAATGAGGCGGTAAGATTTAGTCGTCTCGCAGCATACCTTCCCGCTCTCATCTACTAATATCGCTTTGACTCCGCTCGTTCCAAGATCAATTCCCATCACATACTTCATGTGTTCACTCCTTCAAAACATCCGCCCGCTCCATTAATCTTCTAACAAATATTGATTTAATCTGGCTTTCAGCTGTTCCTCTCTACCAGATTCGTTTCTGATGAGCGGATGTTTCAGTGCATATTCTTCTAATGTATGAAAGTTTGCCTTTCCTTCTGAAATCTCCAGTCCAATTCCTTCAGAAAAACTGCGGTACCTGTGCTTGATCACATCTTCAAACACACGGTCTTCTATGAGTCTATGAGCCACCCGCAGCCCTTTTGCGAATGCATCCATCCCCGCAATATGGGCATACAGAAGATCTTCCAGTTCAAAGGAGGCTCTTCTGACTTTTGCATCAAAATTGAGACCGCCTGTTCCAAGTCCGCCATTTTGCAAAATTTCATACATGGCGAGTGTTGTGGCATATAAATCCGTTGGGAATTCATCGGTGTCCCATCCTAGAAGGGAGTTTCCTTGGTTGGCATCAACGGAACCGAGCAGTCCATGAATTCTTGCTACACGCAGCTCATGCTCAAACGTATGACCCGCTAATGTCGCATGATTGGCCTCGATATTTAATTTAAAGTGTGTATCCAATCCATATTGTTTTAAAAAGGCGATCGATGTCGCTGCATCCGTATCATATTGATGAGTAGTCGGTTCCTTCGGCTTTGGCTCAATTAAAAATTGACCTGTAAATCCAATTTCTTTTGCATAATCGACCGCCATATGCAAAAAGGTCGCCAAATGGTCAAGCTCTCTTTTCATATCTGTATTCAGCAGTGTGTCGTAACCTTCTCGTCCTCCCCAGAAAACATAATTTTCTGCGCCGAGTTCCTTTGCTGTTTCGATGCCCTTTTTCACTTGTGCAGCTGCATAGGCAAATACATCTGCATGACAGGATGTCGCTGCACCGTGAACAAATCTTGGATGCTTAAACATATTAGCCGTGTTCCATAGAAGCCGAACCCCGCTTTGCTGCATGTAATCTTTCATTCTTTCTATGATGATGTCTAACTGCTGATTGGTCTCTTGAAGCGTGTCGCCCTCTGGTGCAATATCACGGTCATGGAATGAAAAATACGGAACATCCAATAGATCAAAGAGCTGAAAAGCCACTTCCAATCTAGCTTTCGCCAAATCCATTCCGCTATAAGAATCCCAGGCCCTTTTCATCGTGCCAGTTCCAAACATGTCTGTTCCATCAGCAGTCAATGTATGCCAATAAGCGACGGAAAATCGCAGGTGGTCTTTCATTGTCTTTCCGCCAATCTTTTCGCTCGGATTATAGTATTTAAATGCGAATGGGTTCTTTGAATGTTTTCCTTCATATTGAATGTTGCCAATCCCCTGTAAACGACTTAACGAAGTCATATTTGATTTGACCATAAGTGATTCCCCCTATATATTCACTTAGTAAGTTGAGTCAACAAACAAATGAACGAGTTGACCAACTAATCTCTTTGAATTTTCCATATTTTTTAGTTTTTTAGAAATATTTTCGTTATAATAAAGTGAAAAGCATGTTTTATAGAGAATGAACACGACAAAAAACGGCTTTTCTTCACTTAATCTAAAGACGAAACAAATGGAGTGGATACAATGGATATTGCGGATCAGAACTTTGTGAAAAAAATAAATCAAAAGCTATTGCTAAACGAAATTCTGCACCATGCACCAATTTCCAGAGCAAAATTATCTGAACGCACTGGGTTAAATAAATCGACCGTTTCTTCTCAAGTGAGTACATTAATGAAAGAACATCTTGTTTATGAAATCGGTCAAGGCGAATCTAGCGGCGGAAGAAGACCCGTGCTTCTCATGTTTAATAAACGTGCAGGTTACTCTATCGGCATTGATGTCGGTGTTGATTATGTCAACGGCATTTTAACAGACCTTGAAGGGTCGATTATTCATAATGAGCAGCTCAAGCTCCCATCCAGCACACCTGATGTGACCGTCCGTATTTTAATTGAATTGATTCAGCAGTTACGTTCACACATTCCTTCTTCTCCATACGGGCTGATTGGTATAGGGATTTGTATACCTGGTCTGGTCGATGCAGATGAACAAATTGTGTTTACGCCTCATTCAAAATGGAAAAATGTCGATCTAAAAACAAGTCTCCAAGACACATTCCAAGTACCGGTTTTTATCGAGAATGAAGCAAATGCCGGTGCGTACGGTGAAAAAATCTTCGGTGCTGCTAAACATTATGACCATCTGATCTATGCAAGTATCGGCACTGGTATTGGAATAGGCATCATTATCAATCATCATTTATATAGAGGTACAAACGGTTTTTCTGGTGAAATGGGACATATGACGATCGACTTTAATGGACCGACATGTAGCTGCGGAAATCGTGGTTGCTGGGAACTGTATGCATCTGAGAAAGCACTGTTCCAATCGCTCCAAACAGATGGTCAGCCATTCACCTATCAAGATATTGAGCGGCTGGCGAAGTTAAATGATATGAAGACACTCAATGCCTTGCGTAACTTTGGCTTTTACATTGGGGTAGGTCTCACAAACGTTTTGCATACCTTCAACCCACAAGCCGTTATTTTACGAAACAAAGTCATTGAATCTGAGCAGGCCGTTCTAAGTGTCATTCAAGATGAAGTATCCTCTAGAATGGATGCACAATTCAGCTCACGGGTGGAGCTACTCCCTTCGTCATTAGGACAAAACGCACCAGCCTTAGGGATGACATCTCTTGTCACTGAAGCTTTTTTGCGAGATGTCACGCCTTCACCATAATGGAATACATGTTAAAGAGAGACAGCCTTTAGAGTGTTGTCTTTTTTTATTCAGTTGTTTCTTCGTATCGAAAATACTTAAAATCGGCAGGCAGATGTTCGCCGCTTGTGTCTTGGCACTGCATTCCGACAAAAGCCCCTGTAAAGAACCCCCCTCCTCGAATAAAATCATCTGATAAATGAGTCGATTCAAGCGGTACATCTATTTTTTCCCACTCTTGTTGATCAAAAGAATAAGAATACGTGTATGTCTCTCTCTGAACGGTCACTTTTAAATACACATACGGAATCTCGTCTGGGATGATGATTTTTTTAATTAGCGGCTGAGAAAAGGCCAGATTTTCACACACAGATAATTCAAGGATACGGCCAAGCGCCTCGTCATAAGTCACCTGAAGTGCAGTCCAATTTTCCGTATTATAATAATTCACAAGACCTGCCGCTTGCTGAAAGTTTTTCGGAAAGAAGGAAACCGCTGTCTCTGCTTCAAAATAAAAGCTTTGCCAGCGCCTCGCAACAAATGCTTGGGTAAATTTAGACGTTAAAGATTCCTGCCCATACAGCCTTAAATGATGTGGGTTTTCTGTCACTGAACCAATCTGATCCGTAAATGGGATTCTTAAAGTTTGGAAATGTCTATTTAACGATGAATCTTTAAATTCATCGACTATGTGATAGGTTGGAGAAAACTCTTTTACGCTCATAGCAGGCGCTTCAACCTCTAGCATCCCTTCTTTTCCGCCTACCACATACGGCCAGCCATCTTTCCATTCAAGCTTTTGTATGGCCGTCTCTCTTCCTAAAGGGCACCAGCCTCTTTGCTGAAAAATGGATTCCTTACTTGAATGAATTGGGCGGCCAGTCAGATGAGCCAAATACCATTCATTTGTATGCGTTTGTACAATGGAAGCATGCCCGCATTTTTGTAGTGGATGGCTAGGCGTGTGAAAAGCCGTTAAAATTGGGTTGTCAGGATGAACCTCGTACGGCCCATCAATACGCGAGGAACGCGCGATTGTGGCTGCATGTTCGTAACGTGTTCCCCCTTCAGCTGTTAATAAATAATAGACATCATTGATGTAATAAAGATGCGGGGCTTCTGTCAGTTTGATTGGCGTGCCTTTAAAAATGACCTTCCGCTCACCGACCAGTTTTTTTTCAGATACACTATATTCCTGTAAGGCTATACCTGCAAAAGAATGATGTTTTTCTCGATGGTCCCACAGCATATTCAACACGTATTTCTTTCCGCTTGGATCATGGAACAAGGAAGGATCAAACCCAGAACTATTGAGTCGAACCGGATCGCTCCACTCGCCATCTACTGCATCAGCTGTGACCAAATAATTATGACCATCCTTAAACGGACCATCTACTACTTTAATATCTGAATAGATGAGCCAAAACTGACCATTCGCATAACTTAAACACGGCGCCCATACCCCGCCGGAATCAGGATTTCCTTTCATATCGAGTTGAGAAGTTTTTTGCAAGGGACGCGCGGCGAGCCGCCAGTGGACGAGATCCTTCGAGTGATAAATTTGCACCCCCGGGAACCATTCAAATGTAGAAACCGCCATGTAATAGTCCTCTCCCGCACGGCAAATACTTGGGTCAGGGTTAAACCCTTTGAGCACTGGATTGGTAATGTTCATTGAATTTCCTCCTCTTTCAGAGAGCTACATTTTAAAGTCGTCCATATGATCGATATACACCTTATCTCTATTCTCAAGCTCTCGTATGACTTTTTTATGTTTTTCTTCATCTAGGTTATAAAAATTAATATCAACCATCGCTAAAATGAGTAAACATACAGGAATCACCGTTGTCGTGATTAAAATGCCCAGTAAAGCTTCTGGTGTTTGCACTTGATTTGCAATATAACCAAATCGGTCAAGGACAAGCCCTGGAACGATGCCGCCTAAGGCCATCCCAAATTTAAAGAAGAAGCCAATCACTGCGTAAATCAGTCCACCCATTCTTTTCCCTGTTTTATATTCGCCATATTCAACGGTTTCAGGAATGAGTGCCCACATGTAAGCACCTGCTGTAATACTCCCTGCAGCCGCAACGAGCCTGAAAATAAGTATTAAAGTGATTTGACTCGGCGGGATCACAAGTAAGGCAAGAAGGCCTACAATATTCAGCAATAATGAATAATTCAGCAGCTTTTTCTTTCCTAACAACTTGTGTAGCTTAGGAATAAACGGCAACACCATTAAAGCTGGCAGACTGCCAATCAGGCCGTACCACTTCACTAAATCTTCTCTGCCGAGGTTATACGTCACATAATAGATCCCGACTGAGTTGCTGATCGAGTTCACACCAAAGATAATGATAAAAAATATGCTTAACACAACAAGCGGACGATTCACTCGTAACTGGACAAAGAGATCACTGAACTTGATCTTTTCCTCTGGCTTTTGAAGCGTGACGCGCTCATTCGTACTTTTAAAACAGAAAATCAGTAATCCGCCCCCAAGTACGCCGAGAAATGCCATCGTGATCTGCCAGCCAAGTGCTGTATTTCCTGTTGTATCACTCAAAAACGTCGCAAGAAACGGAACAAAAAAAGCAACCACTAAACCACCGAGATTTGCAAAAAGCATACGAACAGACGTAATACTGACGACCTCTTGGTTATTTCTTGTCATTGCGGAAGTTAAAGCACCATAAGGAACATTGATGAACGTGTATGTAAGCGATAAACCAACATACGTGATGTACGCATAAATGAGTTTTCCCATTTCGGAAAAATCCGGTGTCGTAAAACAAAGAATGGCAAGAACGGCAAAAGGTAACGCACCAAATAACAAATAAGGTCTAAACCGGCCAAAACGGCTGTTCGTTCGGTCAACCATCGCCCCAATAAACGGATCTGCAAGCGCATCGATGGCCCGAACCACCAAAAACATCGTCCCTGCTGCTGCTGCTGATAATCCATACACATCCGTATAAAAAAATAATAGATACGTAGAGACAGTTGCATAAATTAAATTACATGCGAAATCTCCTGAAGCATACCCCACTTTTTCAGACATACGAATCTTCTTTAAATTCTCACTCACCATGAGTTTTCTCCCTTCTTCACTTAGCCTCTTCTAACGGACAGATGGTGCAGGGCAGCAGCAATCAATAGGTCGAAAATAAAGCGCTTTCAATTCGTTGTAAAAATGAAGCTGAACAGCTCTTTCTTTCAGCTTAGCCCACATAGCAGCAAATCATGTGCTTTAAACAATAGATGATCGCCATCTTAGTTTATCGATTAAACAAACTAAGATGAATTCATTTTATAAAATATGATCTGACTTTTCAATATTTTTTGAAAAAATAATCCAAATAATTGATTTCTTGTCATTTTTTCTATGATATGAGGAGATGAACCTTCTTTTTTTCTTCCAAAAACAAAGAGAACTCAAATAATGGTTGCATTCATACCAATCCCATGCTATATTAATCAAGCGATGAGCTGAATTGTGTAAGTCGGGTAACATGTCTCTTTGAGACACACACGAATGTGGCGTGTGGTTATTCCGCCTCAATACGCAAAAGACATCTTCTGATGAAGATGTCTTTTTTCTTACCCTATTTTGGTGCCATTTTCAACCGGCTCATCTGTGGCAAGCAGGACAACGTCTTCTTTTGACGGCATGCCTCCTAAGACAAGCACCTCTGATTTAAACCCGGCAATTCTTCTTGGCGGGAAATTGACCACTGCAATAATTTGTTTCCCAGTGAGATTCTCAGCCTGATATCGTTTTGTCAGCTGTGCACTAGATTGTTTTATGCCAATCTCATCCCCAAAGTCAATCTTCAGCTTGAAAGCAGGCACTCTCGCTTCTGCAAAGAACTCTGCTTCTACTATCGTCCCAACACGAATGTCTAATGCTAAAAACTGTTCAATATCTGCCATTAGAATCTCTCTCCCTTTCAATCTTTCATAAAAAAGGTCACATTTTTCTTCTGCTAGATGACCACTTGTCTTCCACTAATTTCTTAATTGTAGCACACCCTACTCTTCTAAAAGAAAGGGTTAAAAAGACTATTGATTGAAATTTTTTAGTTTACATAATCATTTTATAGTAGTCTATTAAATGTTTGCATCATGAAAATGAATTCGGTAAAATGGCAAATAATCCTACTGCTTCCTCTCGAATATTTCAGGGAGGGTTAACACTTGTTTACATTATCAGATATGTGGACGTTTTGCTGGTCGTTTTTCGTCATTCTTCCTATCGTTGCCATCTTGCATCAGCTGGGCCATATTGTAGTCGCCTGGCTGTTTGGAGCAAAGGTTTCGTTTGCACTTGGCAGAGGCAAAAAAGTATTGAAAATAGGCGTCGTTGAAATTAGAAGAATCTATTTTCTAGATGCATTTTGCCACTATGAAGAAATGAGGAGAAATAACCGTTTCTCACACATTCTTGTCTACTTAGGCGGATCATTATGCAACCTGCTCAGTGTTCTCATATTGAACACAATGATCGCCAACGATTTCCTGCCAGAACATCAATTTTTCTATCAATTTGCTTACTTCTCAGTCTACTATGTATTTTTTGCTTTACTGCCAGTACAGTATGCAGATCATCATCCGAGTGATGGGCAAGCGATTGTGAACATCATTCGTCACGGTGAACCATGCGACATCATTGATTAAGATGAGTGGCTTTCACTGTCGATTTGATACTGAATCGTTAAAAAAGGAATACCGAATAGCTTCATTTGATGAATTGCTGTGAGACTTTTTTCCGTCTCCGGTTTCATATGAAAGCTTTCTTCCATTGGCAGTTTCATGGTGATGAAAGACGTATGCAAATACAATCCTTCATCACCCGTACTGCCTTTTGGACTTTTACTTTTTAATAGAAAATCTTCCTTTTCATTCAAAGGTTTTAAAATAGCCGTAAGCTGTGAAAAAGGAAGCGGCAAAGCAATATTCATATAGACTGTCTCTTCATCATGGTGCTGAGCATAGAGCGCATAAAAGACTTGCTCGCCTTTCTCATTGCGCCTGATCCACACACGTACATTCTTCCTTTCTTCAAGAGGATGTTGAAATCTTGAAAGACTCCCCGGCATTTCATATGGCATTCGTGATGACCCTAAATAGAGCTGTCCTATTTGTCTAAAAACAGGTTGAAGCAAAAAGACAAACGGCCTTACCCACCAATGAAAACAGACGGCTGCTTTTAACGTAAAGGACATCGGGTCTTCATAAAATCTGCGAATAACAGGTGACACACTCTCTGCTGAAAATGCCTTTCCATTTAATTGGTCAAGAGAATCGACTAAACCAATCTTCTCATCATGCTGCAAGTGGTCATGTTGAAAAGACATGATCTGAAAACGACCGTGAACTCTCGATACCGGAAAATCCTTCTGTTTCAATCGATCAGCTGGTCTTTCAATCAACCATCCAATGAGGCCTGGTAAAATAACCAAACTTGCATTGATACTGCCATGAAACCAAATCATTTGATCCATGCTGATGTAGGTAACATGTAAAAGCATTCCGGCAGAATAAAGGAATGATAGGACGATGGTTCCCATTAACATGATGCTAGAAAACACAACGAACCCTTTTGCGACAGTTGAACGAAAAGAAGTTGTCATACATAAAATTCCATACAAATAAAGTGCGATCACATAAAGAACGACGCTGAACGTATCAAACAGGCGAGAATAGCTGATTCCCACAGCAATCATCACTGGCGACAGTAAAATAACCCAGCCACCCACTTTGTATAGCGTCGTCTCTTTTTTCCGCTGCCTCCCCAATAATCCATAAAAGATAGGGATAAAAAAAGCCGAATAATGAAAATGAATAGCGGTCAAAAGTACAATCATCGGTGAAAATGTCATCACTTGTATATCTGCTATGTACAGCCAGAACCAAAGTCCACCTAGAGCGATATACATACATGCTCCATCGATCATCAGCTCATGAAGCGGATGGGCCTCTCTTTTCAGCAAACGGGTGAAACCAAATAAAGCCAGAATCATTGTAAAGAAAAGCCATCCCAATGCAAGCCAAAGAGAGTGAAAGATGAATGCGCCTGTTGCACATAGAGCTGCTACTGGAAAGGCTTTCATTATGAAGCCGATCAGCCCCTTCTGCTGCCGTTTCTTCTCTTCCTGATAAAAAAAGTGTAAGAAAGCGGGAAGAAAAAATAAAATCGCAATCAAAACAAAAAATTCTGGTATGGGAGCTGTCGTCAAACGTGTAACGAGAAAGCAGGACAGCAACATGATGCTACACATCAAATGCCATTTATTCATGAGGTGACACCCTTTCCGTAAACCGGCCCTTATACGTAAAAAGAGTGCCAAAAAGGCGATTTTTCACTTGAACATCAATCGTATACTCACCTGCATGCTCATCGTAACCTTCCGTTACATCAGATTCACCATAAAGCCAAGAAGGCAGTGGCCATTCCCGCCCAAACAGCAAAAACTTTTGCTTACCTGATTGAATGTGCAAGAATCCTTTTTCCGTGACTGTAAAATGAAGCTCTGACACAAGAAGCCTAGGTTTTCCAAAGTAGTCTAGTACTTGATGGCTCTTCTGATCAATGATCATATCTGCATCAAAATGTCTTTCCTTGTCAGGAAAATAGAACGTTCGAAACCAGTGCATCCCTTCTTCTCCCTTACTTGTCGTAAAAGGCTTGTTCACAATTTGGAAGGGAATATTTCGCCCTCTTTCAGGAAAAAAACAGCGAAACAATGGACCGATTTTGAATAACAATCGGATGAGCTTTGTCCCGCCTCCTATTTCCTCCATGATGCCTTCGGCCGTAAACGCGCGGTTATAACGTTCTTTTAATGTTGGATGCAGCTTATCGTAGTCCTTTACTTGATGATGATGAACGACCATGTCTACCTCCCCTTTTTCGTTTGATCGAAAACACATCTACACAATCTTTTAAATTGATCATTCCTGCAACGGATAAAATGAAAAATGCACTCAGCACCAGCGGCTCGTGCAGAGTCGTTTCTGGCGATAAAATCCCTATACCAAGCATCAGTAGCAGAAAGATGCTTTGAAGGATGAATATATATTTTTTTGGCAGTTTAGGCATGAGCCATGATACACCTAATAGCGCATAAAACAATCGAAATCCGGTGCTATGATCAAAAGCAGAAGGTGAAAAAGGAATGATCGCTTGACATAACCAGACGATGGCAAACAACAAACAAATGCCATAATGGGCAAGTGTTCTTTCAAGAAGCAAACGGGGATGCGTTCCCTTTTCAAGCCACGTCTTTAATGCGCCAAAGCTAAAGGCAGTCATAAACCCCATCATTGGCCGAAAAAAGAACCGGTCTGCCCATTTCCACCCTTTTCCTTCCTTTGTTTCATAATCAAATTGCGTTTGAAACACAATGTGATCATTCGTTTTCATGTATTTCCAATACCCTCCGCCTTCTTTGATGAAAGACAAAGGGTGTGATGATTTAAATTGAAGTGAGGATGCTCTTTCATGACGCTCATCCTTCACGCTCGTTCGATACGCTCCTGTCCCAGTTACACTAATGCCAAATCCAAGGTGTTTCTCATACAAAAAGGATTGGGGCTGTTCATCACTAGGTCCATTTAATGAAATGGTCGAAAATCGCAAATCCCATTGTTCATGAAGCTTTGGATTTTGCGTATACTCCCATACTTTTTCAATAGGTGCTTGAATGGTTGTTTCCACATAAACAGGCTTTCTTTTCATCTGCCTCTACTCCTCTATGTGAATTATTTCACATAATAAGCATACCATGTTTCACAAAACTGTCAAATCTTTATTGGTTTTTTGCCCAAAAAATGTTTTGATTTGTTTACATCTCCTTCATCAAATCGGTTCGATACATAAAAAAGACCTGTCAATGAGACAGATCTTCTTGCTCTTTGATGCCTGCAATATAAAGACGGACCGCATAGCTCACACTATCTTCAAGCTGTTCTTTCCGTTGAAATCCTTTTTTGTTTGAAATATCTCCAAAGCCGTGCAGTAAGCTTCTAAGCCCTCTGACGACATGCGTCATGTCCTCTTCTTTTACACCAAAACGAGACATGATGGATTGGACAAGATCAGCAAGATTCTCTGCAGCCACACTGACTTCTCTTTCATTCATATGTGAAAAAGCAGCCTCATAAAGGCCGGGATGCTGACGAACAAATTGAACATATTGTCTTGCAAATGCTAAAACAGCGTCTTCTTTTTCCAGCCCCGCTGTTACTTGTTTGCCGGCCTCACAAAGCATTGTCAGCCCCTTGACAGCAAGAGCTGCCTGTATTTCATGAAGACCGGATATATGGTTGTAAAGAGATGGTGGTCTGATGTTAAGCCGTTTGGACAATGTAGCAATGGTCAAAGCGGAAAAGCCCTCCTCATCGACAAATTCGATGGCAGATTCAACAATTTTTTCTTGTGTGATACCCATTCTTGGAGACATGGCTTACTGTCCTCCCTTTTGTAGCTGATGCTTCCTTTTTTCGATAGCGGCTTTGAGCTTTGCCTCAGGCTCTATGATGAGATCACCATGTCCTGCTGCGAGACAAGACAAGCGAAGTGCCAGTAATTTTTCAGCGCTTTTTAGTGCTGTTTCTGCATCCCAAGTGGCAAAAGCCGGGAATGGGAAGGTGAAGCGAAACTCACCCGTTACAAATAAACCGCCTTTTGTCACAACTGCATCACCCGCAATGACAACCCCTGACTTTTCATCGTATAAAGAGATGCTTCCTGGTGTATGTCCTGGTGTGGCAATGACTTTAAGTGACCCAATCTCGTCCCCTTCTTCAACAAGCACGTCTGGTTTTGTGAGAATGTCTTTTGAAAAACTGCCTTTGACTTTTTTCTCTGGTTCACCAGGAAGTAAAGAGAAATCGCCAGCAAACAGGCGAGCATCTCGTTTCGATAAATAAACAACTGCCTCTGGAAAAGCCTTTTTCACTTCATCTAGTGCGCCAATATGATCCATATGACTATGAGTCAGAATAATTTTGTTAATGGGTTTGTTTAATTGATGTGCAAATTCAATGATCGAGCTTGCTGCCATTTTCAAAGCTGCATCAATTAAGATGAGTTCATTCTCTTCCTCAAATACATAACAATTTACCGGAAAAATACGTGGCATGAGTGTAAGCTGGTGCAAACGGTCAAATGTTGTCAATCTCATCTTGTTTCCCCCTAAAACTAATGTCGTTAGTTTTATATTAACTAATAGTATTAGTTTTAGCAACTATTTTTTCATCGACTGCAATATAAATATCAACTTGCGCTTCTTTTGGATCAATCGATCGTTCGTCGTACCATTCAAAATCGCCAGTATATGTTCGCAAGTAACGCTGATCCCAGCTCCAAATCTGCTGCCATGTTTCAAACACAACCTCTTCAATCGGGCCCTTTCTCGTTTGAAATCTTGCGTAGGTGGAGCCTGGAATCTCTTTTGCATCTTGTGCTAGCTGCTGGTCAACCAATTGCCCCGCTGTGAACAAATAAGCGCCATTTTCATCCTTTTCATAATCTGAATACAGCCCTATGACTGGCGCATGTCCTCCGCGAAGCTGCTGCGTGAAAAATTGCTGCCAAAGCGGAGCAATCTTCCGCTCGTTTGTTTGCTCCATTTCATTTGTTGTTCGAACAGATAATCCCTTGATCCATTGTTTCTGTAAAATCACGATATCGTACATACATTCTCATCTCCTTTTTTTCCATCATATAAAAAGAAACCTGACAACGTTGTGTCAAGTTCCTTTTGGTTTTTGAAATTGTTTCAACTTGAGATCAAATGCTTCCCGAACGGATAGCGGAGAGACAATGTCGACATCTGGCCCTAAATAAAAAAGAAAGCTATATAACCAATCATCCTGAGGCAACGTGATTGTGGCAAGATACGTACCATCTGCACATACGGTGAATTCATTTTCATCTATCCATTCCTTCACTTTACCAACAGAATCTTCAGTCAACCTGAGCGTTAGTGTACTGACGGAAGGTTCTTCGTGCCAAGAATCATTCCAAGGCTTGTCTTCATTTTTTATTCGTTTAGGAAGAAAAGATACTGAATGCGTGATAAGGTCTGACATTCTTTTGAGTTTAAACAGACGAAACGCTTTTTTCACGCAGCAATACGCATACAAATACCAGTGTCTTCCTTTTAAGACAAGTGTATAAGGCTCTACTTTTCTAGGAAGTGTTTCGCCTTTTGCATTGCGATAGGTGAACTGGATATATTGATGCGCTGAGGCAGCGGTATGAATGAGCTGGAGCTTCTTTTCTAAATAGCTGTCTTTCCCCCAAGAGCTTAAATCAATAAAGACATGTTGCTGTTTCTCATTTTGAGGCGGGATCAGGGATTTCATTTTCTTTAGTACATGTTCACTTTCTTTAAAGGTGTATGCACTCGTAATGCTTTCAAGAGCTGTTAAAATCAGTTCAATATCATCATCGGTGAATAATTTTTTCTCTAGACGATAGTCGTCAACGAGTGAAATTCCACCCCCTGCGCCTTGTTTTGTGACGACTGGAATCCCCGCTTGATTAATCGTATCAATGTCACGGTATATGGTTCTTACGCTCACTTCATGTAGTTCAGCGAGGTCTTTCGCCTGTACTTGCCGTTTGCTAATCAGTATCATCACAATGGACAAAATGCGATCGATTTTCATGACTTTTCCTCTTTTTCATAAATATAGGTTTTGATTTGATAAAAAAAGAAAGAATGGTAATGATAAGTAACAGCCAGCATTCGTTTACATCCCTGCCTGTGCAGGAGGAGGTTGCATCATGACACATCACGTATGGCAGTTGTTCATGATCGGGATCGTCATGCTCGTCTGGATCATCATTCGAATGAATCGAATGAGACGCTATCAGCTTGTGCGCCCGGTAAATCTTTTCATGAGAATGTATGTATTTAGTCTCACTGCCCTTATTCTCTTATCAGAAGGATGGCAAAATCACAGTATTTTTATCTATGCCGTCATTGGCATGATCTTCGGGAGCAGTCTCGCCGTTCACGCCTATCAGACGATTCAGATGAAATTAGAAAATGGCCGGCTGTATATGAAAACAAGTAAATGGATTGAAAGCTTTATTTTATGTTTGTTTTTATCTAGGCTTGCATTTAAATCGGTCAATCTGACAACACATGCGATCACCAAAATGGATATCGTTGAATTGTATCAGCATATTGTCAGCGATGATGCGCTGACAATACTCAGCTTTTTCCTTCTAGCGGCTTACTATATTGTGTTTTCTTATCAAATGATGAAAGCAAATAAACGATCAACCCAAGTACATCATGCATAAAAAACCTTCCTATATAAAAGTAGGAAGGTTTTTTCTCAATCATGCTGTGCATGGTGTATCATTTGTTCAAGCACTTCCATCACATGCTGATCTTCAGGACTGTAAAAAATCGAGGTCCCTGCTCGTCTAGATTTCACGAGACGAAGATTTTTTAAAAAGCGCAGCTGATGAGATACGGTTGATTGCATAAGGTTTAGTGTTTCTGCTATATCATTTACTGAATGTTCACCTTGAGACAGCAAATGCAGAATACGAATACGCGTCGGATCAGATAAGGCTTTAAATGTTTGGGAGACAAGAAATAGACTTTCTTCGTCCAGCTCCATCCGTTCCTGTTCTTGATTTGTATTCAGTTCTTCCTTCATTTCGCTTCACCTTTCTTGTCAGTCAACTCACGACTTATTCTATGTATCATCATATACCAAAACGTGTAGCATGCAAAGCTTCCACACCTTTTGAAAAAAGATTTATTCAAATAGCATTGACACGTGGTAGCATTCTTTTTAAAATGAGCATTATTTATTCATTTTTTTAGAGGAGCTGATAGGCAAATTGACTGAAGAGCCAAGACTAAAACGCAGCCTGACTGTTTTTCCGCTTGTTGTGATCGGGCTTGCTTATATGGACCCACTTGTCGTATTTGATTCATACGGCATTGTTGCTCAGCTGACGAAAGGACACGTTGCTGCAGCTTATATCTTTACTTTACTGGCATTACTATTGACAGCGCTTAGCTATGGGAATATGGTGAAGGCTTTTCCAAAAGCAGGATCTGCATATACATACGCGCAAAAAAGTATTCATCCTCACGTCGGCTTCCTTGTAGGCTGGACACTATTGCTGGACTATTTATTTTTGCCTATGGTGAATTTTGCAATCGGAAGTGCATATTTAACCGCAGCCTTTCCTGATGTACCTCATTACATTTGGATCATCATACTTGCTATCGCCATAACGACTGTCAATGTAATCGGTATACGTCTTACAGCCAACATTACAGCGCTATTTGTGACCTTTCAGGTGATTGTCGCTGTGACATTTGTTGGGTTTATTATTTATGGGCTCACGCAGCATGCAGGCACGGGAGAGTTACTGTCAACCCGTCCGTTTTATTCAGCAAGCTTAGATCCCGCCCTTATTTTTTCCGGCGCGACGATTTTATGTTTTTCTTTTCTAGGATTTGATGCGATTTCGACTATGTCTGAGGAAACAATTAAGCCAAAAAGAACGATTCCTCTCGCCATATTTTTAACGGTCGCCATTGGAGGTGTGCTGTTTACCCTCACCTCTTATTTTTTACAGCAGGTGTTTCCAAATTTTCAACAGTTCAAGCATCCAGATGCGGCATCACTTGAAATTGCGAAATTTGTGGGCGGCGCGTTTCTCCACTCATTCTTTTTAGCCGGCACCATGGTCGCTGTCATCTCTTCCTCCCTATCATCACATGCGAGTGCCGCAAGACTCTTGTATGCGATGGGAAGAGATCAATCATTACCAAAGCGTTTCTTCGGTTATATTCACCCAACATTGAAAACGCCTGTATTTAATATTTTATTAATTGGTGTTTTTTCGTTAACCGCAGTTGTTGGTGAGCTTGAGGTCATTTACTCGTTTATCAGCTTCGGGGCATTAATTGGATTTACGTTTGTTAACTTGTCTGTTTTCGCTTACTATTTCATCAAACAAAAACAAAGAGGTGTATTAAACACACTGAGGTATGCCATCATCCCTCTTTGCGGAACGGCTTTTTGTATTTGGCTCTTAACAAGCATCAGTACAAATGCATTAATCATTGGCATGGTGTGGCTCATGATCGGTTTTGTTTATTTCTGCTATAGACTGAAAACAAGAACAGAATTTACGTTTGGCTATGATTGAATATAAGGTTTTCACTTGGTATCCTGTGCAGGATATGGCATAATATAAAGGCTGTACTTCCCTTTTAAAAGCGGGGCAAAACAGGGGTGAACTGACCTTGAAAAAGAAAAAAACAGGATGTTTTGCCATTTCAGGCTGTTTCACGATTTTTCTGTTTGTTTGCGTATTAGCGGCCATTGTCATTTCCTTTAATCAAAAGGAGTTAAAAAAGCTGCCGATTGATACGGAATCAATTGTTTTGTCGAGATTGGATGATTACAAACCGCTTGTAGAAACAGAGTTAAGAGATCAAGATTTAGATCAATATACCGCGTTAATTCTCGGTATGATGTATCAAGAATCAAAAGGCAGAGGCGGAGATCCAATGCAGTCCTCTGAATCTCTTGGTTTGAAACGAAATGAAATCAATGACCCTCAGAAAAGCATTAAACAAGGAGTCCATCATTTTTCGACCATGTACAAGCATGGGAAGAAAAAAGGCGTTGATTTGGAAACCATTATTCAAAGCTATAACATGGGAATCGGCTATATTGATTTTGTTGCAAAAAACGGGGGAAAACATTCCGAAAAATTGGCAAAGCAATACTCCAAAAAGCAAGTGAAGCGAAACCCTGAAGTCTATACATGCGGGGGCGACAAAGATAACTTCCGCTATCCGTATTGCTACGGTGATTTCACTTATGCTGAAAAAGTAAAAGAAAAAACGAAAACAGTTGAAGAAAAGATGAAATTGGCTTCATCATCCACACCATCATCGTAAAAAAAGCACTTCCATGAAGGAAGTGCTTTTGATTTTATGAATGCTCTTTCCCGATTTCCGGCAGGATCGTCTTGGCTAAATGCTGATCCATTTCTTCATATTCATCATAATGAATCGTTTCATATAGCTCTTTTCTCGTTTGCATGTCCTCCAGCATTCCCTGTTGCGTCCCCTTTTCTTTAATCTCTGTAAATAAACGCTCATACGCTTTTGCAGCAACTCTCAGGGATGACACTGGATAAATCACCATTTGAAAGCCAAACATAGAAAATTCGTCTGCATGATAATAAGGTGTTTTTCCAAACTCCGTCATGTTTGCAAGAAGCGGCCCTTTTATATTATTTGAAGCATACGTGAAATCTTCTGCTGTGATCAGCGCCTCAGGAAAAATGGCATCTGCTCCTGCTTTTAGATAGAGATTAGCCCGGTGAATGACATCCTCCATCCCGTTTACTGACTTCGCATCTGTTCTTGCGATGACGAGAAGTGTAGGTGCCGCTTGTTTGATCGCTTTGATTTTCGCCATCATGTCTTCTACAGAAACGAGTGATTTTCCGTTTAAATGTCCGCATTTCTTCGGCATTTGCTGATCTTCAATTTGAACAGCCGCTACCTTGCTCTCCACCATTTCTTTTGCTGCCCTGGCTGCATTTAATACACCGCCATAGCCAGTATCCATATCTACTAAAAGAGGCAGCTGAGAAGCTCGAATGATTTCCTTTGCCTTTTCCGCCATTTCAGTGGAATGAATCATACCGAGGTCAGGAAGCCCTTTGCTTGCGCAAAAAGCAGCACCCGATAAATAAAGCCCTTTAAATCCCATTTTCCTCGCATAGAGCGCAGACATTCCATCGTGAACGCCTGGAATTTGAAATAAAGCGGATTTGTGCATTTGCTCTTTAAAAGCTGCGGCTAAGTCAGCTTGATTTACTTCATCATTCACGATCCACACACTAGCTCCCCCTTATATGACAAATAAGTCCATAAATGCTGGTACTGTCGTTGTTTTTAATTGATTTGGATTTTGACAAAGTGAAACAATTTGATCGACTTGTTTTTGTGGAAATCTCGTTTTCAAATGATACACCCATTTCTTTTCAAGCAGCGGGATCCCTTCCTGCCTTCTTCTGCGATGACCAAGCGGATATTCAATTTCAATTCGATCTGTCATCGTTCCGTCTTTAAAGAAGATTTGAACACAGTTTGCAATTGATCTCTTTTTCGGATCTAAATAGTCTTCTGTATACCGTTTATCTTCTTTGACGATCATTTGATCACGCAAACGGTCAATGAGCGGATTCTGCGCCGTCTCTTCTTCATAATGATCAGCAGTCAGCTCACCATAGATTAACCCAATGGCCGTAATATACTGCAAGCAATGGTCACGGTCTGCCGGGTTGTAAAGCGGTCCTTTTTTATCAATAATTCGAATGGCTGATTCATGTGTCGTAATCTCAATCCTGTCAATCTCATCTAAACGGTCTTTTACCGCATCATGTAGAATGACAGCGGCCTCAGCGGCAGTTTGCGCATGAAATTCTGCTGGATAGGCAATTTTAAAGAGTACATTCTCAATCACATATGACCCGAGCGGCTGGGCAAGTGTGAGTGGTTTTCCTTTCATTAACACATCTTCAAATCCCCACTTTTCTACACTGAGGGGCGTCTGATAGCCCATTTCTCCTTTCAATGTCATCATCGCTAGTCTCACCGCACGGCTTGTGGCATCCCCTGCTGCCCACGATTTCCTTGATCCTGTGTTCGGGGCATGCCGGTACGTTCTAAGCGGTGAATTATCCACAAATGCTTGTGATAACACATGCTGCACATCTTCTTTCGTTCCGCCAAGCATTGCACAAACGACTGCACTTGATGCCACCTTGACAAAAAGAACATGATCCAAGCCATTTCGATTCAAACAATTTTCTAAAGCAAGCACACCTTGTATTTCATGTGCCTTTACAATCGCATGCAGTACGTCATTCATCGAAAGCGGTTCTTCTCCGTTTGCAAGCCTCGTTCTGCTGATATAATCGCTTACAGCCAATATCCCGCCCAGGTTATCTGAGGGATGTCCCCACTCCTGTGCAAGCCACGTGTCATTATAATCTAACCAGCGGATCATACATCCTATATTAAAAGCCGCTTGAACAGGATCTAACACAAATGAAGTGCCGGGCACTCTTGCTCCGTTAGGGACAACAGTTCCAGGTACGATGGGTCCAAGATGCTTCGTGCATTCTGGAAAGTTGAGCGCCAGCATACCGCAGCCGAGTGTATCCATGAGTACATACCGAGCTGTTTCAATGGCCTCTTTGCTCGTAATTTCTCCATCCACGGCATAGGCTGCGATATCTTCTAATAGTTGATCTGTTTGATTGGCTACTGCTGTTTTATTCATATTCATTCCCCCGTTTTTCCATCATCATTTGAGACTTTTAATCCTCTTGGTCCTAAATATCTTACTCTCGGTCTAAAAATCCGATTGTGTGAATGCTGCTCGATGACATGCGCTGCTAATCCGCTTGCTCTCGCAGCAAAGAAAATCGGTGTATAAAGTGAAATAGGAATGCCGAGCACGTAATAAATAGGTGCTGCGTAATAATCAAGGTTTGGATAGAGGTTTTTCTTTTCTTTCATGTATGCCTCGCCTGCGACGCACATGTCATAAAGCGTCGTATCTCCTTTTGATTCGGTAAGCGTTTTCAATGATCGTTTTAAAAGAGCCGCTCTTGGGTCCATTTTTCTCATATATACCCGGTGTCCAAAGCCCATCATTTTTTCTTTTGCGGCTAATTTACGTTCGATGAGCGCAAGGAAACCTTCTGTTGTTTTGCCTTCGAGCAGCATGTGCATCACTGCTTCGTTTGCGCCTCCGTGTAAGTCACCTTTTAATGAAGAAATCGCTCCAGTAAAAGCACCATACATGTCAGAATGAGTAGATGCAATGACTCTTGCTGCAAATGTTGAATTCGGCAGCTCGTGCTCACTATAAAGCGTGAGTGTTTGGTCAAATGCTTTGATTTCGTCTTGTGCCGGAGTGCGGCCTGTTAACATCGCTAGAAAGTTTTCAGTGTAGGATTTGGTCTGGTCTGGAGTAGGTGTGGTGTCTTGTGTGAGAATATGATAGCTTCCCGCAACAATCGCTGGCAGCTGGCCAAGTAATCGAACGGCACGCGCTTGTTGGCATGCTTCTGATCGATCATTCAGTTGTTCATCGTACCCTGCAAGAGCTGATAAACACGTTCTCATGGCATCCATTGGGTGAGTGGTTTTTGGCAGTTTTGTCAAAATGGTTTGAATGGTTGGATGTAAGCTTGTTTGTGAGGAAATATCTTGCTGAAATTGGTGATATTCCATTGCATCTGGTAATCTTCCATAAATGAGCAGATAGGCTGTTTCTAAGTACGTCTTGCTTTGTGCCAGCTCGATGAGGTCATAACCGCGAATCACAATTTCTTCTTGCTGGACATCTAGGAACGAAATTGACGTTTCACTTGCCACAATGTCTTCAAGCCCCGGTTTGTACTGCAATTGTTCAGTCATCATATAACCCCCGTTTCGTTCAATTGTGTTCTCCAAACGAGCAAACGGCCAGACATGATGTGATTCTATAGGTGGGAAGATACCGTGCAAGTCGGATACCCAATTCCCATTTTATCCAAAGCACTTCATCTTGTAAATAAAAGAACGTATGTCCAGATGGACATACGTTAGCTGTAATATGGAGAAATCATAATATATACGATGACACCTGTTAGACTGACATAGAGCCAAAGAGGCATGGTCCATCTGGCAATTTTACGATGACGTTCGACTTGCATTTGTGCGCCTCTAAAGAGAGTGATCAGTGCAAGCGGTACAATGACGGCAGATAAGACGATATGTGTGATGAGAATAAAGAAGTAAATCGGACGAATGATTCCTTCTCCCCCAAAGTGTGTATCAGCTGCCATTGAATGATACGTCACATACGAAATTAAAAAGACAAGTGTGGTTGAAAAAGCCGCAAAGATAAATCGTCTATGGGCTTTAATGTTCTTTTGTTTAATCATAATGAGCGCTGAAAGTAAAAAGATAAACGTAAAACTGTTCATCACGGCATTCAGTAACGGCAGAAATGTAATATCCAGATGACTAAATTTATCTGTTTTTGGCATGAAAAATAATAAAGCAATTAAGCCGTTTATGGCAATTGTTAAAAAGACAACAATGCCGGTGAAATTTTTCGGTTTTTGATTCTGTTCGTTCATGTTTGAAAACCTCTCTTTATTAGTTCCGACTAAGAGTATGTTATTTAACTTTCTCTCTAAAGTCAATGAATTCGCTGTCTTCGTCGAATTTTAGACAAACTTGCCGATTGCCTGCCTTCTAGCGGCTTGAAAGATCCACTCACTTCCTTTAGAATGGGAATTTGTGTGGTTTTTATCAACTCTTTTATGAAAGGAGCAATAGACTTGTCAATCTTACAGGAAACAACAAAAGATGTGAAGACATTAGAGCAAGAATTACAGCAGTTGCAGTTCCAAATGTATCGAATGCAAGAAAATATAAAAGATATTTCAAAAAAAGCAAAGATTATTGGCATTGATCAAGCGAAGGAAGATGAATGGATGATCGTCTCTGCAATTGAGAATGCAGATACGTGCAAAATCATGTTAAGCGATTGTGAAAAAGCTTTTCGCGGACAATCTGATTTTTCCTTGATTGCGGAATATCCTGAAGAAGGAAAGATTCACATTGCCGATATTAAAGGCCCGCCTGATAATGGCTATGGATCCATCTGTATGAAGCATTTAAAAGAAATCGCAAGAGAGCAAAACATTCCAGTCATTACTGGGGATCTCGTCAAAAGAGATTGGAACCATGTGGACCGCCTGATTCATTTTTATGAAAAACACCATTTTGATGTCCAAATTAATTGGAAAGAGCAAAGCGGAGAAATTTATTGGGTGGACAGCTAACGACACAAAAACCAGCGTTGAGATGGGCTTATACGCTGGTTTTTGTCGAAAATGCGAATTTTTCAGAAAAATATGTGTATTTTTGCCCAAAAAAAGGTATAATAAAAGCATCAGGCCGCCACCTGATGCTTTCTTCCAAAAACAATAGACTACTAGTTAAGTACTTTCACTTTGACTGATTTTACGCCCCAATTTTTAGCTTGGGATTTGCTTGGTACGTGTACATCAATTTTGTTACCTTTAATTGCGCCGCCAGTATCTGCTGCGATGGCTTCACCGTAGCCTTCAACATAAACCTTACTTCCTAATGGAATGACATTAGGATCTACTGCGATTACTTTTGCATTTGGGTTTTTGTTTAAGTTTACCCCTGTTGCAGTGATACCTGAGATGCCACCATCATTTGCTGTATAAGCCGTAGCCGTTACAGTCATTTCTTTTTGAACACTTTGACTAGCAGAAGATGATTCTGCTTTAGCTGTTTCCTTTTTAGGAGCAGCTTTTTTCGTTGTTTGCTCTTTTTGGACAGGTGCCTGTTTTTGAACAGGTTCTGAGCTTACCGGAGCTGAGCTTTGACCAGCAACACTTAGTGTTGAACCAATCATAATTATATCTGAGTTTAAGTTATTCCAAGACTTAATATCGCTAATTGACACATTGAATTTTTGAGCGATTTTCCAGAGGCTGTCCCCCTTCTGGACTTTGTACTGCTCCTGAGTTTTCTCTTTTGAAGAGATTGTCAATTTATCTCCTACATAGATCATGTCTGTAGATAAATTGTTCCAACCCTTTAGGTCCTTTAGAGACACATCATTTTTTTGAGAGATTCCCCAAAGTGTATCACCTTTCTGTACAGTGATTTCCTTTGCAGAAGCTTGCTGTGCTCCTAATGCTGTTGTTGAGATTGCTGCAACAGCAACCAAGGACATAATAGTCTTCTTCATAAAGTAAATCCTCCCTTGTTAGCTTTTTATGGCGGCTAACGAGTGCTATCGTAACATATGTAAATGTCATTTCAATAACAAAACGATATGTTTTAGATTACAGTTCCTTTACATGAAACATCTCTCTCCATTGGTAAATCAGCCCACTAAATGGCTCAATTCCGCATCATATCAAGGTTTTGAAGGGATGGAAATCATCATGATGAAAACGCGTCCAAGTGAAACGAAAAAAATTTATTTTCCTTCTTCAAACTCTTTATTTTTTCTCTTTTTCTATAAATAAACGAATTTCTTCTAAAAAAACATCTCCATATTTCTCTCTTTTTTGTGCGCCGACACCTTTAATATTTAAAAGTTCTTCTTCTGTTTTAGGCTCTACTGCTGACATTTCCTTCAATGTTTGATCAGAAAAGACAACAAATGGCGGAACGCCCTGTTCTCTTGCCAACTTCATTCTGACCATTCTTAACTGCTCAAATAATGCATCATTTTCTTGAATAGCTTCTGCCTTTATCGCCTGCTTTTTATAGACGGTCTCCTGCCCCACTAACACTTTCTTTCCTTTTTGTGTCACTTTTAGTGTTGGAAAAGCTCCTTCAGACATGTGTAAATACTCTTCCGTAATTAAAAATTCAATGAAATCACTGATATGTTGGGCTGAATGCTGTTTCATTAAAGCATAAGTAGGAAGCCGGTCGAAACCAAAATCAAGCACTTTTTTATTTTTAGAGCCGGCTAATACTTGAGCTATCATCATTTTTCCGAATCGTTCGTTCATTCTAACGGTACACGACAAAACCATTTGTGCTTCTCTCGTGACGTCTTCACGCTCTCTCTCGTCTAGACAGTTGCTGCATTTTTGACAAGGGGCACTTGATGATTGGTCAAAGTAATCCATCACAAATTGCTGAAGGCACTGTTCCGTATGACAGTAGTCTACCATTTGTCTCAGCTTGAGCAATTCATGCTGATACCGTACTTCATCTTCTGTTGATTGTTCAATGAGAAAGCGCTGCACGCGTACGCCTTGCGGTGAAAACAGCAAAATGCATTCACTTTCAAGCCCGTCTCTCCCGGCACGTCCTGCTTCTTGGTAGTAACTTTCAATATCTCTTGGAATTTGATGATGAATGACAAAACGTACATTAGACTTATTAATCCCCATACCAAATGCAGATGTAGCTACCATTACTTGAATATCATCATTTAAAAAAAGATTTTGCTGTTCTTCTCTCACTTCATCATCTAATCCTCCGTGATAAACGCCCGCTTTGATCTTTTGCTTTTTTAGACGATGATAAATTTGATCTGCTTCTTTTCGTGTGGCTGTATAAATAATGCCTGACTCAAGACTGTTTTTCTTCATATATTGTGTGATGAATTGGTCGCTGTTTTGCCCTTTCACCACTTGAAAAGACAAATTTTCTCTAGCAAAACCAGTAAAGATTGTTTCTTCTTCGTCCATGCCAAGCTGCTCACATATATCCTGTTGGACCTTCTTTGTAGCAGTGGCTGTTAATGCTACAATAACAGGTCTATTTGAAAGCTTGTTTACACATTCTTGTATAAAGCGATAGCTCGGTCTAAAATCATGTCCCCACTCAGATATACAGTGCGCTTCATCAATAGCCATTAAAGGAATCGTCAATCGATCAAGCAGCTGAAAAAAACGTTCATTTTGTAAGCGTTCAGGGGTGATATAAAGCAAATCATACTCCCCCTGTTCACATTTTTTCAGCCTTGTATTCATTTCACCTGCTGAAAGTGTACTATTTAAAAAGGACGATCGTATTCCCATCTCATTTAACGCATCAACCTGATCTTTCATTAAAGAAATAAGCGGAGATACAACGATTGTCGTTCCTTCCATCATAAGGGCAGGAATCTGGTAGCAAACCGATTTCCCTCCACCTGTCGGCATAATGCAGACCGTATCCTTCCGTTTATTCACAATCGATTCAATGGCTTGTTTTTGTCCTTGTCTAAAAGCATCAAAGCCATAATATTGTTTAAGAAGTGCTTCAGCTTGTTGTAACATCCAATTCCCTCTCCGTCGTTTGTTTTGTCTATTTTAACATACATTTGTCCATCCACATTCGGTCTGTTCAAAATCGTATTTTGGACAAAATAAAAAGCCATTTTCCAAAAATGGAAAATGGCTTGAATCATCCTAGGAAAAGCTGCGGATGCCGTAATCTAAGTAAGAAAGTTTTAAACCACCACTCCTCAAAGTGGGTGTTTGCAGAAACGTTCCTGTCTTCCTCTCGAAGGAGGCGTGACATTCCGGATTCAATATAAAACTCCCTATTACAGCTTAAAGGTTAAAACTTAATTAACATTACGCGCATCGCAGCCTTTAAACTATACTACACGAAAGTTTATTAAATTTCAAGATATGTTTTTTCTAAAAAAATACTCATGTATACAAGATTTTTGTCCATGTAGACGGGGGAAAACATTATGTTGAGAAAACATAAATTCCTCTCATCATGTTATTTTTCCTCATCTACATCAACATCTTGCTCTTCTTCTAGCCTTTCATACGTATCTGAATGCATTTGATCCATTGTTTCTCTATTTGTTAAATCACGCATTTGCTCAGAGAACGAACGGTCAAATTCATTTGGATCTTGATTGGTTTCTTCATTTTTCTTTGCATCAATTGAATAACGAGTATAGGGTACTGCTTTCAAACGTTCATATGGAATGTCTTTTCCTGTTTTTTCACAAATTCCATATGTTCCGTCTTCCATCCGCTTAAGCGCTGCATCAATTTCACCTTCGAGCTGATCATCGACTTGATCCAGCGTCTGTTCGGTCATGCGGTCTAAATAGATGCTTCCGTGATCTGCGATATGATTTCCAACACCATTTGAAATCTCATTCGATTCGGCCAGCATGGATTCTTCTTTCTTTTTTGATCCTTTCACATCTTCTTTTAATTGAATAAGTCTTTCATATAAATCAGCTTTTTGCTCTTTCGTTAAGCTCACGGTCAATCACTCCTTTCTTTTTACCTTCCCGCTCCATGCGAAATGAAAACATCAAAAAAGCCGCCGCCTCTTTGGCAGCAGCTTTCTTCATTTAAAGATTGCGAAGTGCTTCTTCTACTGGTGTATCACCTTTGATTAAGTCAAAGGCTTTATTTTTCACATTGGATTCCGTTAAGCTTTCCACTAAAACAGTGGCTACATCTTCTCTGGAAATCTCAATGTCACGATCGTCTGGAATATGAGCCGCCGCTTCTATTTTCCCTGTCTTCTCCTCATGCAGCAGTGCTCCTGGCCGCACAATGGTGTAAGAAAGACCAGACTGTTTTAAATGTTCATCGGCTTTTCTTTTCGCTTCATAATAAATCTCCATACTGCCTTGTCCTTTTCCTTGATGAGGATCGTCGGCATTATAAGAACTCAGCATCACAAAATGCTGAATATTTTCTTTTTTGGCTGTATCAACGAGGCGTTTTGCCCCCTCTTGATCAACAGCGATGGTTTTATCTGCACCTGTTTTTGAGCCTGAACCAGCTGCAAAGATGACAGCTTCTGCTTGCTTCACAGCATCTGTCACATCCTCTTCAAGATCACCGATGACAGGCGCTGCACCAAGTTCTTTTAGCGCATCTGCTTGTTTTTCATCTCGAATGAGAGCAAGCGGCTCATGTCCTTTTTCTTTTAAATATCGAATGACAAGTCTCCCTGTATGTCCGTTTGCTCCAGCAACCAATACTTTCATTGTTCATTCTCCTTTCTGTATCTGTTTCATCTTTATCCTTTTTTGATGTGATTCAAACACACGAATAGAAAAAAGCCTTTCCCACTGTAATGGGAAAAGCTTAAGGGATATGCGATAGATAAAAATAAGAACAAAGAATGAGAAAAGTGCATGTGATCTATGTAATCGCATCGTTGATCAGCAAAGATGTTTTGTTAAAATGGCCTGCACGTCACTCAAATCTGTATCTTTAGAAAAATCGAGTTCAAATACTTTTGAGCTTGTAACAAGCAGCATACCAGTGTCCTGATCAAACACGCCAGCTTCTTGAATGGCAAAACTTTCTATTGATCGATACGGCAAGGAGACCCTGACTTTCTTTTTAGAAAATACGCGGTTATCGCCAAAGATCAGTCGTTTATTAGTGAAACAAATTTGGTCGTGACGCAGTCTGTAAACAGCCTCAATTCTTTCTCCTTCAATTAATAAGGATTCGAATTTTTTATGATCATTTTGTTTACTGACAGAAAAAATACCCACGTAAACCCCCTCTTCCTGCATCAAATTCCTTTATGACAAAACGGCCACACGGCTCTGTGGGTACGTTTTATTCTCACTTATAGAATACGCTATAAATCGTCGTTATTCCATTACGAATAGATTAAATTTCATTTAACTTTTTCTTTTTGATCCGATGCTCTTTCCTCTACTTATTTAGACTGTTAAAGCAGGAAAAAAGTTTCATTTTTTTTCAAGAAATCATTCGTTATGAGACCATAAAAAAACAGTGATGATGTAAAATCACTGTTTTAAATGACTATTCATCTTTCGGGGTATCAATCGTTCCTTCGGCATACACATCAGAAATCTGCTCAAGCGTAATCGCCATATCAGCATCTTCATTGTCATGCCAAGCATTTTGATGTTTCTGCTCTTCTTGCTGCTGCTTTTTCATCATCATCACCCTTTACTGTTTTTCTTAGTATGAGTGATGACCATCAAAATCATTCAGCAGAATTGTCTTCGAAATACTCTTTGTAGTACCCGCCTACTTTACCCGTATTATCAACGACAAAGAGAAATTCCTCAGTTTCATTTTTCACATCATATGTGTGCCCAACCGTTAATGCCCGGTCAACCATATATTTTTTCGCATTTGTATGTACACATTTTACTTGTTTTATCGTTTCAGCCGTTTGCCAGTTTTGATGGATCATGATTTAAAAACTCCTTTTTTCATCTATACATTTATTGTAGCCAATTTTTCGTGAAATGCAATGAGTGTTATCGATTGCTTTCAAAGATGTCGTGTAATATGATAAATGTATACGTTTACATATGTGTGCGTATACAAAATGCTTCATGTCCACTTTTTCCACCTAGAACTCGCAGAACAACCCATATCTTTAAGGAGGTTTGTTTATTTATGAGCTCTACAACACTTCAAATCAGTTCAAAACTCGAATCTTTTCTCCAAGGGACGAAAAAACTCTACATTAACGGTCAGTTTGTCACAAGTCATGATAACAAAACATTCTCTACACCTAACCCTGCCACAGGAGAAACCCTTATTGATGTATATGAAGCAGGTGCAGCCGACATTGATGAGGCAGTAAAAGCTGCTAAAAAGGCGTTCCATGGACCTTGGCGTTCTATGTCTGCAGCCGAACGTGCCCGCTTGATGTTTAAGCTGGCAGATTTAATGGAAGAACACCAAGAAGAACTGGCCCAGCTGGAAACACTTGACAATGGAAAACCAATTAATGAAACAACCAATGCGGATATCCCTCTTGCCATTGAGCACATGCGCTATTATGCAGGGTGGACCACGAAAATGACTGGACAAACCCTTCCTGTCAGCCAGGGATATTTTAATTATACTCGCCATGAGCCTGTTGGCGTTGTGGGACAAATCATTCCTTGGAACTTCCCGCTCCTCATGGCCATGTGGAAAATGGGTGCTGCACTGGCAACAGGCTGCACCATCGTTTTAAAGCCAGCTGAACAAACACCGCTATCTGCTTTATATTTAGCTGAATTAGTGGATAAAGCCGGATTCCCAGAAGGCGTGATTAACATCGTTCCTGGATTTGGTGAAACAGCCGGTGAAGCATTAACCGATCACCCTGATGTCAATAAGCTGGCTTTCACTGGATCAACAAGTGTTGGGAAATTGATCATGGAGAAAGCAGCCAAATCCATCAAGCGTGTTACTTTAGAGCTTGGCGGAAAATCGCCGAATATTATTTTACCAGATGCCGATTTAAAGAAAGCCATTCCAGGTGCATTAAACGGCGTGATGTTTAACCAAGGTCAAGTGTGCTGTGCAGGATCAAGGGTCTTTGTGCACCGGAGCCAATATGATGAAGTCGTCGATCAAATGGCTAAATATGCGACATCATTAAAACAAGGAGCTGGTCTTCATCATGATACCCAGATTGGGCCTCTAGTGAGTAAAGAGCAGCATGAACGTGTGTTAGGTTATATCGAAAAAGGGAAGTCAGAAGGTGCAACAGCCGTAGTCGGTGGTGACTGCCCTTATGAAGCAGGCTATTTCGTCTCCCCTACTGTCTTTAGAGATGTAGAAGATGAAATGACAATCGCAAAAGAAGAGATCTTCGGTCCAGTTCTATCTGCAATTCCTTACGATTCCATTGATGAAGTGGTCGAACGGGCCAATCAATCTGACTATGGGTTAGCGGCAGGACTTTGGACAGAAAACTTAAAGCATGCTCACGATATCGCTGCACGCCTAGAAGCAGGGACCATTTGGGTCAACTGCTATAATGTCTTTGATGCCGCCTCCCCGTTTGGCGGATATAAACAGTCAGGCCTTGGCAGAGAAATGGGATCATATGCCCTAAACAACTATACAGAAGTCAAAAGCGTGTGGATTAATCTGCAAGATTAATCATTTAAGAAAGCCGGTGACGATGTCATCGGCTTTTTTTGAGCTGTCATGTGACAGGCCGACTCCTGAATATAGTGATAAAGGAAAGGAGCATGGCCGAATGCAAGATTTTAAAACGAGAGTCAACGAATATATCGATGAACTGCACATGCAGGTAGAACGCAGACAAAGAGAAGATGGCGCATTTATTTTCTGCTTTGAAGGACCTATGATGACAAATGCTTTTTTCATTATGCTGTTAAAAGCCGTTGGTGACCCCGATCAGCAATTGATCCATCAATTGGCCGAAGCAATACATGCCAAACAAAATGAAGATGGTTCCTTTTCTTTGTATCATGACCAGTCAGGACATCTCACAGCTACAGTACAAGGTTATTGCGGAATGCTCGCATCTGGCAGATTTCAAAAAGACGAGCCCCATATGGAAAAAGCAGCACAATATATTCGCTCAAAAGGTGGCCTAAAGAACGTTCATTTTATGACAAAGTGGATGCTTGCCGTAAATGGCATGCACCCTTGGCCCTACTTCTATGCACCTCTTTCCTTTTTACTCATCCCTACGTCTTTTCCGCTACACTTCTACCACCTTAGTGCCTATGCAAGGATTCATTTTGTACCCATGATGATCGCACTGAACAAACGGTATACCTCTCATGCTGCGTTTCCATCATTAGCCCATCTTGATGAAAACATGTCTAAAAATCCATTTGACTGGTTTATGGCAAGAGAAGAACGTTCGACTGATGACTTCCTCATGTATATGCGGTCATATACAGCCCTCGACAGCCGGCTCGACTTTTTCGGATATGAAGCGGCAAAGCGATACATGTTTGACCGTCTTGAAAAAGATGGGACGCTGTACAGTTACTTAAGTGCAACCATCTTTATGGTCTATGCCCTCATGAGCCTTGGGTACTCCCCTGGACATCATCTCATCCAAAAAGCAGTCAGGGGTATGAAAAAGCTCGTCACCTCCTGTCAAGGCAAGATATATGCTGAGAATTCCACCTCGACTGTGTGGGATACAGCGCTTGTCAGTTACGCTTCTCAAAGAGCAGGAAGAAAACGAGAAGATCCCATGATCATGAATTCCTTCACCTATTTGCTGGACCGCCAGCAAATGAAGAAAGCGGATTGGGCAGTTCATAACCGTCTTGCTACTCCCGGGGGCTTTGGTTTCTCACATATCAATACGAATAATCCTGATTGTGATGACACGCAAATTGTGTTAAAAGCGATCCCAAAAGAATACGCTCCACTTCAGTGGAAACGAGGATATGACTGGCTTCTCTCCATGCAAAACCGTGATGGCGGCTTTTCTGCTTTTGAAAAAAATCAAGATCACTTTCTACTTCGTCACCTTCCGCTTGAATCTGCGGAGGATGCGGCGATTGATCCGTCAACTCCTGATATTACTGGTCGTGTGCTCCATTTGATTGGTTTAGAAGAAAAAGAGACTGCTTCACCCACGATTCTCAGGCAAAAAGATCGATGTGTAAAATGGCTCATTGACCACCAGGAGAAAAACGGATCATGGTTTGGCAGATGGGGTGTTTGTTATATTTATGGAACTTGGGCAGCGTTAACAGGACTGAAAGCGGCCGGCATTCCCTCCTCACACCCTGCTGTGCAAAAAGCGTGCCGTTTCCTAAAGCAGATTCAGCTTGAAGATGGCAGTTTCGGAGAATCGTGTAAAAGTGCAGAACTGAAAACCTATGTCCCGCTTTCCTTTGGCACAGTGGTTCAAACCGCATGGGCGACAGAGGCGCTCCTCCAATATGAGAAAGCAAATAACGCAGCCATTTTGAAAGCTGTCTACTTTTTAGTGAACCATCACCATACTGAAGAAGCCATGTACTATCCGGTCGGCATTGGACTGCCAAAACAATTTTACATCACCTATCATAGCTACCCATTTGTGTTTCCGATGATGGCTTGTTCTACATTTTTAGAGGAAATGAGGCGTATACATGAATAAAGAAGAATATCGCTCACAGCTCAAAGAGTGGCTTAGCACGATTCAACATGTGTGGCAAGATGATAATATCCATCGAAAAGTGGAACATTTACGACTCAAAATGGAGGATGATGATTCCAGTGAACAAGAATGGTACGAACTAGCCGAAAGGATTGCAGAAGACATGCAGCATCCACACGAAGAAGTGCGCGATGTAGCAGCTGGAAATCATCAGTTACCACCACTGCCTTATCGGTATGACACACTCGAACCTTATATTTCAAAAGAAATTATGTACTTGCACCATCAAAAGCATCATCAAACTTATGTTGATGGTCTAAATCAAGCTGAACTTGCGCTAAAAAAAGCAAGAAGAACCAACGACTTTACGATGATCAAGCATTGGGAACGTGAGCTTGCCTTTCATGGGGCAGGACATTATTTACATTGTATCTTTTGGTTTTCCATGAGTCCTTCAGGGAAAAGAAAACCTACTGGTCAAATGCTTCGTCTCATTGATCAATCATTTGGCAGCTATGAGGCGTTCAAGTCACATTTTTCAGCTGCTGCCAAACAAGTAGAAGGTGTCGGATGGGCGATTCTTGTATGGTCCCCTCGATCTCAGCGTTTAGACATTTTACAAGCAGAACGCCATCAGTTCCTCTCACAATGGGACGTCATCCCCCTTCTTGCTCTTGATGTGTGGGAGCATGCCTATTACCTCCAATATCGAAATGAAAAGGCGCAATATGTAGACCGGTGGTGGAATGTCGTTGACTGGCGTGAGCCAGAAGCAAGACTAAAACAGGCTCAACAAGTAAAATGGACACCTTTTTGATCGCATACTCCACATAGTTCATTTACTATGTGGGTTTTTATTAGTTTACATAATAATATTATGAACACCCCTTGCAAAATCATAGGTTGTTTTTTCAGAAAATTCATTTAAAATAGAAAAGATATGAAAAGAAAGAGAGTTGAACGATAGTATGAACACCCTTTTACACATTAGTCACTTTGCAGGAAGAACATTCGCTATATGGGTCATTGTCTTTGCTTGTCTAGGTTTTACTTTTCCTGCGGCATTTTCTTTGATTGGACCTTATATCCCTTTTTTACTTGGCATTATTATGTTTGGCATGGGGCTGACGCTGTCTTCTGAAGATTTTAAAGAGCTTTTTAGAAAGCCTCTTTATGTATTGATCGGGGTTTTAGCGCAGTATACACTGATGCCACTCATAGCATTTTTATTGGCCTATGGGTTACATTTGCCTTCTGAAATCGCTGTTGGTGTCATTCTCGTCGGCTGCTGTCCAGGCGGGACTGCATCCAATGTAATGACCTTTTTGGCGAAAGGAAATACGGCCTTATCCCTTGCCGTGACAACGATCTCGACACTACTTGCTCCCATTTTGACCCCTGTTTTTATTTATATTTTTGCAAAATCTTGGTTATCTGTATCACCGGGTGCTTTGTTTTTGTCGATTGTCCAAGTTGTCTTAATTCCGATTATTTTAGGTGTCATCGTCAAATTGTTTTTTAAAAAACAAGTGACGTATGCTGTACAAGCACTTCCACTTGTATCTGTTACTGGCATTGTCGCCATCATTGCAGCTGTTGTCAGCGCAAATAAAGAACAGATTCTGCAATCTGGACTGCTTATTTTTGCCGTTGTTGTTTTACATAATGCTCTTGGTCTATTATTGGGTTACCTCATTGCAAAATGGTGTAAAATGGACATTCCTTCTCAACGAGCAATTTCAATAGAAGTAGGGATGCAAAATTCTGGACTTGGCGCAGCCCTTGCAACCGCACATTTTTCTCCACTTGCCGCCGTTCCCAGTGCCATTTTTAGCGTATGGCATAATTTATCTGGCTCTTGGCTGGCAACATTTTGGTCAAAAAGAGGCTACTCAGAAAATAAAGACCAAAAAAGCTAGTACCCTCATCGGTACTAGCTTTTTCTTTCGATTATCCTTCAAGCAATAGCTGTTCAGGATCTTCAAGTAGATTTTTAATCGTGACAAGGAACCCAACAGCTTCTTTACCATCGACAATACGGTGGTCGTATGAAAGAGCTAAATACATCATTGGACGGTTTTCAAAGCGTTCTTCATCAATTGCAACAGGACGAAGCTGAATTTTATGCATACCTAAAATTCCAACTTGAGGACTGTTTAAAATTGGTGTTGAAAGCAGAGAACCAAATGTTCCTCCGTTTGTGATCGTGAATGATCCACCTTGTAATTCATTGAGCGATAATTTGTTATCTCTTGCTTTTTTCGCAAGATGACCGATTTCTTTTTCAATTCCTGCAAATGATAGTCTATCTGCATCACGGACAACTGGTACCACAAGCCCTTCATTGGCGGCTACAGCAATACCGATGTCATAGAATTTTTTAATGACAAGCTCATCACCTTGAATTTCTGCGTTGAGAAGTGGATATTTTTTAAGTGCTGCTACCACTGCTTTTGTGAAGAAGGACATGAAGCCCAGTTTCACATCGTTTTGTTCAAGGAAGGCATCTTTGCGACGCTTTCTTAGATCCATGACAGCTGTCATATCGACTTCATTAAATGTTGTCAGCATCGCTGCCGTTTGTTGAACTTCAACTAAACGTTTTGCAATGGTTTGTCTGCGGCGTGACATTTTTTCACGCTCAACTGGTTTCCCTGCTTGATCATTTTGCACCGCAGCATTTGCTTTTGGCGCGGCTTTCGGTGCACTTGCAGGAGCTTCATTCTTTTGGTAAGAAGCTACATCCTGCTTTCGTACCCTGCCCAGCGGATCTGCGGTTGGAATCTCAGATAAGTCTAACCCCTTCTCTCTTGCTAGTTTTCTAGCTGCTGGAGAAGCGATCGTTCTGCCATTACCAGATTTCGGCTCTTCTTTTGCTGCCTCTTCTTTTTGTTCAGCTGCTGGTTCTTCTTTCGAAGCTGGTGCAGAATCTTGCTCAGGTGCTGGAGCTGCGGACTCGCTTCCGCCAGCTTCACCTGCTGCAATCGTTCCGATGACTTCTCCAACTTGGACAGTGTCACCAGAATCTTTCAGTACTTCTTTTAGAACACCAGATTCTTCAGCTGTCAATTCGACATTGACTTTATCTGTTTCAAGTTCTAACAGGTATTCCCCCTGCTCAACATAATCGCCCGGCTGTTTTAGCCACTGAGCAATTGTTCCTTCCGAGATTGATTCCGCTAGTTCAGGTACTTTAATTTCCGCCATTTTTCATTTCCCCCTTAGTTTTTGCGAGTCAAGCTATCAGATACAATTCGTTCTTGTTCTTTTTTATGAACAGTTGGATCACCCTCAGCCGTACTTGAACGTCTTCTGCGGCCGATGTAACGTACTTTTACTTTTTCAGATGCAATTTCACGTAAATATGGCTCAATATATCCCCAAGCGCCCATATTTTGCGGTTCTTCTTGCACCCATACGATTTCTTCTAAGTTCGTCAGTTTTGATAAAATGGCTTTAATATCTTTGGCTGGGAATGGATATAATTGTTCCACTCTCGCAATATGAAGCCAATCTTTTGAGTCTTCCATTTGAGTAAAACGATCACTAATATCGATCGATACCTTCCCGCTCGATAGCACAAGGCGTGTTACTTTTTCATGATCATGCACAAGGCCCGGCTGTTCAAGAACTGGACGGAACTGTCCATCTGTTAGTTCTTGGACTTCGGATAATGTGTTCGGGTTTCGAAGCAGACTCTTCGGTGTCATGATGACAAGAGGACGAATCTCTTCACGAAGCAGCATTTTCGCCTGTCTTCTAAGAATATGGAAGTATTGAGCTGCACTTGTCAGGTTCGCAACTGTCCAGTTATTCTCAGCAGCTGATTGCAAGAAGCGTTCTGTTCTTCCACTAGAATGTTCTGGACCTTGTCCTTCATATCCATGTGGCAAGAGCATCACAAGCCCTGACTTTTGTCCCCACTTGGCGCGGCCTGCTGAAATAAATTGATCAAAATACACTTGAGCCGCATTTGCGAAGTCTCCAAATTGAGCTTCCCAAATCACTAATGTTTCAGGAGAATAGACATTATAACCATATTCAAACCCGATGACAGAGCCTTCTGACAGTGGACTATTATGGACTGTAAATGATGCATTTGCATCACTCAGTTCATGAAGAGCAATGAATTCATCACCCGTTTGACTGTCGTGAAGAACAAGGTTTCTTTGAGCAAATGTGCCTCGCTCAGAATCCTGTCCGGTCATTCGAATCGGCGTACCGTCTTTTAATATAGATGCAAATGCCAGTGCTTCACCAAGTGACCATTCCACTTTGCGATCATCTGTAAACACTTTTGCACGTTTTTCAAGGATCCGCTTTAGCTTACCGAATACTTGGAAGTCTTTCGGCCAGCTAATTAATTCTTCATTCAGCTTTCTTAATACATCAAACTCTACAGATGTATCAACTGCAGGGAAGCCGTTAGATACAGGCTCTGGCAGTTCGATTTCTTGAATCGTATGTTCTTTCTTTGAAGGTACTTTTTTATAAGCTTCTTCAATTTTTGCCGTGACAGCCTGCTCAATTTCTTCTCTTTGTTCTTTTGACAGAAGGCCCTCAGTGACAAGCTTATCTGCGAAGATATTCTTGACCGTTTTGTGCTTTCTGACCGCATCGTACAGCATTGGCTGAGTAGTAGAAGGCTCATCCATTTCGTTATGGCCATATCTGCGGTAGCCAATCAAGTCAATTAAGAAATCCTTTTTAAACCGTTTACGGTATTCTACCGCCAGCTGAACAGCTGCTAAACAAGCTTCTGGATCGTCTGCATTGACGTGAACAATTGGAATCTCGAAACCTTTTGCAAGGTCACTAGCGTATTTCGTTGAACGAGATTCATTGCTTTCTGTGGTAAATCCAATCATATTGTTGGCAATGATATGGATCGTTCCCCCCACTTGATAGCCGACTAATTGACTTAAATTTAATGTTTCTGCGACAATTCCCTCTCCAGGAAATGCAGCATCCCCATGAATTAAGATGGCTAACGCTTTTTCAACGTCTTGAACTGGATAGCCTTTTTGAGTACGCGATTCTTGAGCAGCACGAGTGCTTCCTTCAATAATCGGATCAATAAATTCCAAGTGACTTGGGTTATTGGCAAGTGTGACTCTTGCACTCTTTGTATCTTCATCTTTGATTTGGCGGTCAGCACCGAGATGATATTTTACATCCCCTGTCCATCCGTAGCTGATGCCGATAGAGCCTTCTGATGGTACAAGCTCTTTATTAGGCGCATGCTGGAATTCTGAGAAAATGATCTCATATGGCTTTCCTAACACATGTGCTAATACATTTAAACGGCCTCTATGTGCCATTCCAATGTTAATATTTGAAGTCCCTTGTGTAACAGACTCGGATATAATTTCATCAAGTACTGGAACAAGTGCGTCTAATCCTTCTATAGAAAAACGCTTTTGTCCAACAAATGTTTTATGAAGGAACTGCTCAAATTGCTCGACTTCTGTTAATCTTTTGAGTACAGAAACTAGTTTATCTGCTGGTTTTTTCTTAAATAATTCACCAGACTCAATAGATTTAGAGAGCCAGTTGCGCTCTTCGAAGTCATGTACATGATCAAACTCAAATGAAATGGTACGCTTATACGTATTTCTCAAATGGTTAATGGCTTCTATGCCGTTTGAAATGTGTTTAGGTGCATCTGGACTAATAATTGATATTGGAATATTCTTAACGTCTTCTTCAGTTAAACCGTATTCCTTTAATGGAAACAGCTCTTGTAATTCCTTTTCTTTGCGAAGAGGATTGACGGAAGCATTTAAATGGCCATACGTTCTGATGTCTTCTGCCAGTTTAACGACTGATGCTATCTTTTGGATTTGTTCAGAAGTAACTACGCTATTTTCTTTTTTCCCAATTTCCTCCTTCATTTCACTCGGTGGTGCACCAAGTTCATCAAATATGCCTCTTATGTCTTCATCAACACTAGTAGGATCCTGGACATATTGATCGTAGAGCTCGAGCACGTAGCCGAGGTTCGGACCATGAAATTCTTCCCAACTCAACGGTTGTTTCACATCATTTTGAAACATTTTGAACACTACCCCCAACTTTGATCATCAAGTGATTGAACACTATCTCGATATAACTTCCAGAACACAATGACCAAATTTATGTAATAAAACGCTTCCAATCATATTCTACCACTGTTTCGGATTACTTTCTACATTCTTTGTTCAATTAAAGATAAAAAATTCAAAGAAAAACAAAAAATTTAAATCATTCCGAAAAATATTTTAAAGAAAGGGGCAAAACCTTATGCCCCAATGCTTTTATGCAGCAATTTCTTGAGTAATGGATATAGCACATCTGGCAATGTATCGACATCCGGTACAAAAATGCTGAACTTGCCATACATATCTTGGATCGTTTTCATCTGCGCCTCTTCAATCGGAGAATTGGATAAAAACACATTGATGACTTCAATTCCCTTTTTTCTCGCTTCGAGAACCGCTTCATGTGTATCCACGATCCCATTTTGTTCGTAGCTGAATGCAGCCGGCTCTCCGTCTGAGAAAACAATGAGGAACTTTTGCTCTTCTCTTCGTTTTAAAATCATTTTTGTCATTTGGCGAATCGCATAGCCGTCCCGGTTATCCTCTTCTGGCTCAAGTGACATGATGGATGGTCCTGCGTCAAATAAGGAATCTTTGAACGATACGACGGTGTTAAAGTAGTTCGGCTGACTTGTTTCAGTTGCGTCATTTGTATCTTCCCAGAACCCTACAATTTGATGAGGTACCTGCACTGATTTTAAAGCTTCATGAAACAGAACAATCCCTTTTTTTGTCTCATCCATTTTGTCAAACATACTCGCAGAACAGTCAACTAATAAAGTGAACACAGCATCAATTTGAGAAGATGGCGCTTGTTTTTTATAAAATAGTCGAGGGTTGGACTCTGTAAAATAACGAATGAGCTTTTTACTGAGACGTCCTGCATGAAGATCTGTTTTTGGCCATGATTTTTTATGCTCAAGTGTTTTTTGAATCATTTGTTTTAAGCGTTTCTGATAAGGCTCGATTGCCTTTGCGTGCTGCCTGTACACATCTACTTGCTCTGGTGAAGGAGATTCTGGTGAAATCATGACTGGAAATGCATATTTGTTTTCTTTTCCATTCTCATGCGAATCTGCCCCGCTTTCTTCTCCTTCTGCCTCTTCTAGTGCTTCAAGCTTTGAATAGTCTTTTCGATGGGTTTGTTTGGCTGAACCTTGAACCGTTCCAAGCGCCTGATCTCCATCGTCACCTTCTCTTGCCGCATCTTTACCGAGATCGCTTTTACCACCGTGTTCTAAATCAAATTGAAGGAAACTTTTAGATGGTGCTTCCGTTTCTCTATGCCATACTTCCATATATTCATTATGGATGTCTTCATCCCCCTCTTTTTCCCGATCGACTTTTATATCCTCACTTAATTTTGGCTTTCTTTTGAGGTCATGGAAAAGCGGTTCTTTTGCCGCTTTTTCATAGTCCAATTCTGGGAAGAAAAAGTATGTGTTCAGCATATCCTTTTCAAGGAGCTCATCGAAGCCTTCTGTCAATTCCTTCACAATGATGGCGATATCAGATGTCGAGCGTGCGTCATATACACGTTCAAGACTTGACTCAATAAACGGAATCATTGGATCTATCCGCTCATGAAGGGGTGGAATTTCTTCAAGCGGAGATTCGGCTGTCAGCTTCACGTATATCGCACAAAAGAGTGCATCTGTTAAAATACTGCGCTCTTGGTTAATCGTTAATTGTGTTTTAAAGTGACGTCTGTAAAGCTCTCTTCTCCGTTTAAATACCTTTTTTGTTCCTGGGCGGTCACGTTTAATCCGCTCTTCAATGCGGATATCTTCAAACAGCATAAACAATTGTTTGCACACATCAGGAATGGATAATGTGTGGGCATAGGAAATGATGTCTTCAAACACTGTAAGATCGCTATACACTGTCCCTACTGCTCGCAGAAACACATCACTTTTTAGGCCTGCCATCATATCCTCTTGATGACGATCATCCCAAAAATGGCTGATGAAAATTTTCTTTTCAAACGGTTCATAGTACGATTGAACACCGTATTCAAGCTCCACATCATCACTTTTGGCAAGTGTTTTGGCTAAATCCGTTAATTCCATAAATAGAAATGAATCGATTCTGCTGTCATTAAATTTGATGAATTTCAAAAGTCAGAACCTCACTCGAATAATGTTTGAGCGATATTTCTTACCGCTGCTTTTTCCCGGTCATCTTCTAGCTTCTCTACAATTCCTCGTTCAATTGCACGAAGCGGCGGAATATATTGCGCAAGATCACATGTATCTAACAGTGCGCGAATGGATGCGGCTTCTTCACTGACCTGTCCATTGTGTGCTTGGACGATGAGATCTGATGAGAGCTGTACGAATTGATCGATTAACCGCTCATCCTTTAATACGGACTGAGTGTGCAGTACTTCTTTTAAAATGCCACCGCCAATGTAAGGAACTTCAATGACGACAAAACGGTTTTTCAGCGCTTCATTGAGCGGCACTGTCCCCACATATCCCTCATTGATTGCTGCAATCACGCCAAAACCTTCTTCTGCTCTAACGACTTCACCTGTAAATGGGTTTGTCATCATTTTTCTGTAATCAAGCACACCGTTTAAAATAGGCAGTGTTTCTGGTTTTGCCATGTTGATTTCATCAATATATAAAAGGTGTCCTTTTTTCATTGCTTTTGTAACGGGTCCTTCAATGAATTCTATAGAAGCAACTTGTCCATCATTATGGATGGTTTTATAGCCAATAAGACTTTCTGCATCAAGGTCAACTGAGCAGTTTACACTGTGCATCGGCTGTTGAAAGAAAGCGGATAAAGTTTCTGCTAGTTTGGTTTTACCTGAGCCCGTCGGTCCTTTTAACAGAACATTTTTTCCTAGGGCAAGTGCAATCATGGCATCTTGAATAATAGACGTATCTTGTGATTCATAGCCGCCTGTTCCGATAAGCGGACGAAATTCTTCTTCGAGAACTTTTCCTTTTGCTTCGATCATTGCTTGAATTTCTTCTGGGAGTGATGGTTGGTTAAACATATATGATTAATTCCTCTCTTCGATCATTTTCCTCACCAAGTATACTAAAAAAACCTTTATGCACTCAATACATAAAGGTTCGTCTTCTGTTATTTTACCATTTCTTTTGTGATGGCTCCGCAAGCAATGCGTTTCCCTGAGTTGCCAGAAGGGTTGCTTAAGTAATCATCTGCTTCTGCATGGATGATGAAACTTCGCCCGTTTTGATCGATTAATTGATTTGGGCCTCCCTTTAACGTCACATCTGGTACATTCACGACAACATCAATTTGTCCATCTGCCCCTACCTCTAAATTAGGCATATCTCCAGCATGATGCCCTTTTGGGTTGTCGAAGCCATGCTCTCTATGGGTCGGATTAAAATGTGCACCTGCTGTTTCAAAATCTGGCGTTTCACATATTCCTGTTTCATGAATATGAAAGCCGTGAGGACCTGGTGGCAGTCCTTTCGCTTTCACATGCAGATCCAGCCCATTTTCTGAGGACTCTCTTATTTCAATGCTCCCTATTTTTTGCCCGCTTTCGTTTATGAGTGACGTTGTGACTGGTGCTTGTTTAGGTGCGGCAACTTCTCTTGTTTCTTCTGTCGTTTCTTTTTTCGGCGGTGCATGACATGCTGATGCGGTAAAGATCAAACATATCATGATCATCCACACTGACTTTTTCATTTATGACTGCCCCCTTTTGATATCAGTATGGACAATCACAGCAACGGGCAAACAAAAAAAGCCGAAAATCGGCTTTTTTAGAAGAAACGTTTTGCGCCTAGGTAGGCTTTTTTCCAATAAGGATTGCTTAAGTTTGAAATTCCTACTCCGCTGTCACTTGCATGAAGGAAATCTCCTCCACCTAGGTATAGTCCCATATGAGAAGGACCTGCTTTGTACGTTGTGAAATAAACAAAATCTCCAACTTGTGGTGTGCTGACAGGCGTCATCATATTCCAGTATCCTGCTGTACTCAATCTAGATACTGATGAAACCTTATTAATGAGATAGTAAACAAAGCCGCTACAATCAAATCCAGCTGGTGTATTGCCACCCCATCTGTAAGGAATGCCTGTGAGTTTTTTACCTTCTTGAATCATTGTCGTGATTTTTGCATTCATTGGAACGTCAGTTTTATTATTGTTGACCGGTGTTGTTGAACCGTTTGACGTAGAACCATTAGATCCAGTTGAACCGGAAGCTGTTCCGTTGATTTTTAATACTTGTCCAATTCTCAGCACATCACTTTTCAAGCTGTTTGCTGTGCGGATTGATTGAACCTGCACCTTAAACTGATTCGCAATTTTCCATAATGAATCACCTGATTTAACCGTATAAGATGTTGTTTTACTACTTGAAGACTGATTGCTGTTTGAAGGCGTGCTAGGTTGAGCAGGTGCTTTCGGCTGACTTGGTTTTGACGTCACCGTTCCTTTTACCTTCAATACTTGATTTGGATAAATCATATCAGATTTTAGCGAGTTCAATGTTTTAATTTCACCAATCGACATGTTTAACGAATTGGCAATTTTCCATAGTGAATCGCCTAATTTTACTTTATATGTACTAGATGCTGATGATGAACTATTAGAATTCGTTGATTTGTTACTTGAGCTGGAATTAGATGTTGAGTTTGAATTTGAGGACTGGCTGCCGCTCGTTTTCGTCGTTCCAGACACTTTCAGCTTTTGTCCAGGACGAATAAGGTCACTGTTTAAGCTGTTCAAACTTTTCAAACTTGCAACTGACATTTTGTGATTCTTCGCAATCAGCCATAATGAATCCCCAAGCTTGACTGTATAGCTAGATGTTGTTGAAGCACTTGATTTCGTTGCTTTTGAACTTGTTGATGAGCTGGATTTTGAACTTTTTGCACCAGGAATCTTTAAGCTTTGTCCTGCAAAAATCATCGTCGTTTTTAATTGATTAAGAGATTGAAGTTCCGAAATACTTGTGTTGTACTGTTCGGCAATCTTCCAAAGTGAGTCACCGCTTTTCACCTTGATCGTCTGTGCTTCTGCCGGTGCAGCAATAACAGCTGAGCCCGCGATCGCTGAAACTGTGAGGCCGGTTACTACTTTTTTCTTCATAGATAAATCTCCGCCTTTCATGATTTCGTCCCATAAGACTTATGTACTAGTTTTGAGTTTAGCATTTAATGGTTCTGCTTCTCTTGCACTATTTTATCTTTATTTCTATAATATTACTCGACATGAAGACGTTGGGCAATACTAAATAGGTTTTAGAGCAGCAAACTCAAAATGCTAAAACAAAGCCATATCGTTTCTATCGGCTGTTTGCTGTATTTATAAACAATTTTTAAGGAATTTTTAAGTTGACGTTTAGAAATTTGTCAAAACAAGCACGTTGCTAGTTTCATAGTTCTATTCTACATGACAAATTTTTCTGTATCAAATGACTTTTTACTTAATTGCCTGTTTTTTCTCCTCAATAAAAAAAGCACCCTTCCCAAAGAAGAATGCTGTGTTCATGTTTACTTTCTGATTTCTTGGTCTTTTACAGTTAACGGATAGAGGACGCCTTCTTTCGCAAACGACATTTTCCCTGTTTCTTCTGATACCACAAGAACAAGGGCATCAGTCATGCCAGAAAGTCCAATGGCTGCCCGGTGTCTTGTGCCTAGAGAAGGGCTGACTTTTTTTGAGGTGAGCGGTAGGACATTTGCAGCGGAAACAAGCGTGTTTTCTTTTACTAAAAGGGCGCCATCATGAAGTGGGTTTCCAGGATAGAAAATGCTTTCTATTAATGATGCGCTAATTTTCGCATGGAGGTTTGTCCCTTTTTGTATATAATCCTCCACCTCATCTCTCCTTTGAATCACAATCAGTGCGCCATGCTTTTGTTTTGATAAGTTCTCAATGGCTAAAGAAAATTGAGCAAAACCTGGTGTGAATTCTTCCATATATGCTTGTAAATAAAACGAGGAAGCCTCTGCATGCATTTCATTAAACTGATCATGCAATGATTCGAGTTCACAAAGAAGGCATTGTTCCGTCTGGTCAAGCGATTCGACGATTTTCCTTGCATCCATCATAATTTGCGTTAAATGAGATTTCATTTCTAACTTAAACATCGCTTCTTCATTTGTGCGATTGATCATCTCACCATGTCCCTCCTTCTTTCGCTTGTGTCATAAAATAACAAATTGTGCACATTCTATTTGCATGGAGGTGAATTCAATATGACCATTCAAAAAGTGATTCAATATGCTTGCAGCATTTTAGGTGTTGTCAGTCTTTCTTTTATTTATGCCCAAATGTTCAAAAAAACGAAGCCCTCAAAGAAAAATAATCCGACGGAGAATTGATTTTTTTACATAGCGTGATATAATTCCTCTCGTTATTTCTGTTCAGAGAGGAACTTATGATGAGAGAAACGAATAGTATTCGAGCAAAGTTGGCACAATTTTTAACCATATTGATTCCGATTTTAATTACACAGGCAGGTCTTTCGCTCATCACATTTTTAGACACGGTGATGTCTGGAAAAGTGAGTGCAGAAGACCTAGCAGGTGTAGCGATCGGTTCGAGCATTTGGACACCTGTTTATACTGGTCTCGCTGGCATTTTAATGGCTGTTACCCCTATTGTGGCTCAGCTGATGGGCGGCGGCCGCAGGGAAGATGTTCCTCGTGCGGTCTTCCAGGCCATTTATTTATCTTTTCTTTTAAGTATCGTGGTGATTGTCATTGGATCGATGTGTGTTCCTTTTATTTTAGGGCGACTTGGGCTTGAACCATCCGTAGAAACCATTGCCCGTCATTTTCTCAGCTTCCTTGCTATTGGAATCATCCCGCTTTTTGGTTATTCAGTCATGAGATCGTTCATTGATGCATTAGGAAAAACACGTGTAACGATGTTCATTACGTTAACCGCACTTCCTATTAATTTTGTTTTAAATTATCTCTTTATTTTTGGAAACTTTGGGTTTCCAAAGCTTGGCGGTGCAGGGGCAGGTCTTGCATCTGCGCTGACGTATTGGGCGATTTTCATCATGAGTATTTGTATTGTCATCAAAGCCGAACCGTTTGCATCCTTTCGGTTGTTTCAGACATTACCTCGCTTCAACGTCGCACGAATGGGTCAAATACTGAAAATCGGTATCCCTATTGGGTTTGCGATCTTTTTTGAAACAAGTATTTTTGCAGCTGTCACGCTCTTAATGGGTCACTTTGATACCGTGACAATCGCCAGTCACCAAGCAGCAATGAACTTTGCTTCTATTTTATATATCCTGCCGCTTAGTATCTCAATGGCTTTAACGATTGTTGTAGGTTTTGAAGCCGGTGCCATGCGGTATAAAGACGCAAAAAGCTACAGCTATATTGGCATTGCAACAGCTGTTTTGTTCTCATTATGTACCGCAGCACTCATCTTGTTATTTAGACCTGAGATCGCTGGTTTATATACAACTGAATCAGCTGTTTTACAAATGACACAGCACTTTTTGATGTATGCGATCTTTTTCCAGCTGTCAGATGCGATCGCTGCACCCATTCAGGGGGCTCTGCGCGGCTATAAAGATGTGAATTACACACTGATTGCTGCGTTTGTCTCTTACTGGGTCATCGGCCTTCCAGCTGGCTACTTGATTGGCACGTATACCTCATTTGGAGCGTTTGGTTATTGGGTTGGGCTGATTACTGGGCTTGCCGCAGGTGCCATCGTCCTATTTGTTCGTCTTAGGTTGATTGAAAGACGTATGCATTCTCATACAACAGGAAAAGGCAGCTGACTGAAGTCAGCTGCCTTTCATTTAGTCATTCCATTGATACGTCCAGAAAATTTCTTCATCAAACCATTTTTGAACGACTGGTTCTTTGTTTTTCAGCTTTTGTTCAAGCTCTCTTAGCATGCCTTCTGTTTGTGTTCTATGCGCTCTTAGTGCATTTAATTTGATATCGGCTACATCCGTAATATCAATCACAATATCGGCATTTCCTAGCACTTCTTCTCGATTTTTCGTAATGGCCATGCAGTATGTGACGGGACGGTCTTCTTTTTTCTTGCGGTATAGAGCACGAATGACCGCTTCACCTGTCGCATCATGATCAGGGTGTACGCCATGACCTGGATAAAACGTGACAATAAGAGTTGGTTTCACTTCATCAATTATGCGTTCCATCACATCCGCTAAATACTCATCATCTTCAAATTCCAACGTTTTATCCCGAAGACCAAGCATTCGCAAGTCTGTGACATCCATTTCTTTACATGCATTGATTAATTCCTGTTTTCTTAATTCAGGAAGTGTCTCACGGTTAGCATAAGTTGGACTTCCCATATTTCTTCCCATTTCTCCAAGTGTCCCGCATGCATACGTCACTGGAATTCCACGTTTTCTGCTTTGCGCGATGAGCCCTGCGACCCCGAAGGATTCATCGTCGGGGTGAGGCAGCATCACAAGTACATGTTCGTTCATCACTGTTCCCCTCTCTCCTACACCTGAAATGGTGTTTCACTAATTTGTAATGAGATCGCTAGTTTTCCGTCTGGCAGGTGTCCTGCTAACAGCAGGCGGCCTTTTTCATCAAACACGTAATCGGTTAAACCTTCTGCGTAAATCCAGCCATCTTCTGTTTTCATTCCGACACGGTATGGACCTTGTCCTTTTATTTTTGCCTGTGAATAGACAACTTTTGCGTTGCGGATATACGCCACGACCGTCATATTTTGCTCATTCACATGAGCTGAATAAGAACCAGTTGTCGTTTCAAGATGAACGAAGACTGGCCGATTTAAAAACGATTCAAGATGTGCTGTGACATCTTCCGTTTGAATTGGTTTCATGAGTGGTTCCTTCCTTCATTTTGAATTAGTTCTCGCAGCTTTTTCGTATGTAAGCTGATCAGCTGTAGTTGATGACCCTGCTCAATAGCACTTTCTAAAATTCTTTCCACAGCGAGTACATACTTTTGATGTAATGACTTTCTTGCGCGAGGATGGGTGCGTACATCAAGCAAATCATCTCGTATCGCCTCGTGTAATGAAGTCATATCCACTACATCAAGCTGCCGATTTTTCCATAAAGATTGATAAGCGTGTCCAAGCTCATCGGCTGATGACATGTGATCACCTCTACAGTTTTGGTAACAACTTATTATGACATGATCCGCCTGCAAAAAAAAGCAAACTGCTTCGTCTCTTTAATGAGAATTCGCTGTTTTTTTCATTCGCAGTTGAGAGGTTGTAAATAGTAAAATCGCCACCCAAATACAGAGGAATGTCACGATTTTTGCTGCAGATAAGTGTTCGTGATACACAAACAGCCCCAAAAAGAGTGTAATGGTCGGTGCAATATACTGCAAAATACCAACTTGGTATAAAGGAATTCTTTTGGCCCCTTCAGAAAATAAAAGAAGCGGTACAGCTGTAAAGACACCTGCAAAAAATAATAGCTCAAGAGAGCCGAAGCTGCTCGGATTCATCGTGACAACAGGTTCTTTTAAGAAGAAGAATAAGTAAACAAGCGCAGCTGGTGCAAGAAGCAGTGTTTCAATGGTTAATCCAATGGCACTCGTAAAACTCATTCTTTTTTTAATCAGTCCATAAAACCCAAAACTAAAAGCCAATACGAAAGCCACGACAGGAAATGAGCCGTACTGAACAGTTGAGATGATGACACCAGCTGCAGCAATGAGAATGGCGGTGGTTTGCATTTTATTCAGTCGTTCTTTTAAGAAAATGATGCCTAGTAAAACTGATACAAGCGGATTAATATAATACCCTAAACTCGCTTCCAGCATCAGATCGTGATTTACAGCCCAAATGTATACATACCAGTTGACCGAAATTAAAATAGCCGATAAAAGTAATGAAAAAAGTGCTTTTCCATCTATCATCAGACCTTTCACAGTCTGCATCGCTGGACGGACTTGCTTTAAATATAAAAGAATACCGCACATAAAAATAAAGGACCATACGATTCTGTGCGCTAAAATTTCGCCTGACGAAATATGCTCCATCAGTTTCCAATATAATGGGAACAACCCCCATAATGTAAAAGATGCAGCCGTATATAAGACACCTTTTGATTGTTGTTCGTTCAATCTAACCATTCCTTTCTAAACCTATCGTATATTATAGCACGCACATCACATTATGGGCATATACTAATTCAGGGCATTTAGAAAGGATGATTTGCATGTTTGACTGGAACCGATTATTCCCTTTTCAAAAGCAATTTTCAAAAGAAGCGTTAAAAAATTCAGACCCTAAAGACGTTGAGCAATATGTCAATCAAGTCATGGAAAGTGTTTTCGGCTCCAATTATTCTGCTCAATTCCCCTTTCAGGATCCGCTGTCTCAGAAGCAGAAAGAAAGAGAGCCAGACGATAAAAAAAAGAAAGAGCCGAATGTTGAAGTATTTGAGACGACAGATCACGTGTTTGTCAAAATAGAGCTCGATCGTCCGAACACGGAAAAAGTAAAAATCAAACATACAGCCAATCTGCTGTTTATTGATCATTTTCCTGAAGAGAATAAACAAAAGAAGGTTGTCCTGCCTGCTGCTGTGAAAAGAAAAGGAACGAAGGCTTCGTATCAAGATGGTATTTTAGAAATTATGTTTTTAAAGCATGATGATCCAGGCATTTCTGAAATTGATATTCCATTATAAAAAGCCTGCTTTGAAATGGAAGCAGGCTTACTCTTTTTTCTTAATAATATGGTGGATATCCGCCGCCATAAGGTGGTGGAACAGGCGGTGGTGGAGGCGGGTAATATGGACGAGGATAATTAAAAATCGCACTTCCTAGAAATCCGCCAAGCAGTCCGCCGACTAAAGGAGCGCCAAAACCAAAAAACAAAGGGACTCTAGATTCATATGGCGGAATGCCAGGGGCACCGCCTCGAAAATACGGAGTATGAGGGTACATGCTTTTCTCCTCCTTTGTCATGTGCCTAACATCAGCATATTCATTAGAAGACAAAACGTTTGGGCAAACCTAAAACTAAGCTTGCTCCTTTTTTTCATGAGATCCAGCATACTCCCCTGCCCAGCGCGATACTTCTCCGAACACACCATGTAATGCACTCCCTTTTTCGGTTAGACAATAGATGACTTTGACTGGCGTTTCAGGAAGTACAGTGCGCTTTATGATTCCTTCTTGCTCAAGCTCTTTTAAGCGTTCTGCGAGCATTTTTTGACTGATGGATGGAATAATGTCCGTCAGGTCTTTAAACCGCTTCGGACCATCAAGCAATACATGAATGATGAGACCATTCCACCTTTTGCCAAGAAGCAAAAAAGCTTGCTGAATGTTTGGACATAATTGAAATTCCATATATTTCAGCCTTTCTTTTCATAATCGTTTGACAAACTAACGGTGTACAATTTAAAATATATCTCTAGTTACAATAAGTAAGTTTCTCACTTTTTTATTTATTGTACCATACTATTTGCAAAAACGGGAGGAAATATCCATATGGCGAGCGATCAAAAAACGATTGACATTTTAAAAGAAAGAGCTTCAGTAAAAGAGTATGATACAACTCATGAAATGACAAAAGAAGAGTTAACAGAGCTTCTTGATATCACAACAAAAGCACCATCTGCTTGGAACCTTCAGCATTGGCATTTCACTGTTTTCCATAGTGCTGAATCAAAAGCAAAACTTCTTCCAATAGCTTACAACCAAAAACAAGTCTCTCAAGCATCAGCTGTGATTGCTGTGCTAGGTGACCTTGAAGCCAATCTAAAGGGTGAAAAAATCTACAGTGAGCTAGCAGAACAAGGCTTCATCACAGAAGATATTAAAGAAACACTGATGACACAAATCAATGGTGCTTACCAAAGCGAGCAATATGCACGTGAAGCTGCGTATTCAAACGCTTCGTTAGCTGCTATGCAATTAATGATTGCGGCGAAAGCAATGGGATATGATACATGCGCAATGGGCGGTTTCAGCAAAGAAGCGTACGTGAAAGAATTCAATGTGAGCGGTCGATACGAACCAGTGATGTTGATTTCTGTCGGGAAAGCAGCAAAAGAAGCTCACAAAAGCAATCGTTTTGACATCGAAGAAGTATCTGATTTCCTATAAAAAACGGCACAGTCTCAGCGTCATGCTGGGGCTTTTTTATTTGCTCTAAATATTATTTTTCCATACTTATTTTCAAGTCTTCCTTTCTCATTCTTCAGTATTTAACTCTTTTTAAAAATGAAAGCGTTATATTAGTATGATATTCATAAAAATGATTGTTTTTTCTGAAAATGGTCTTGTGATCTAATCTGACAACTGCTATTATTATGAAATTACAAAATATTAGAGGAGGAAAACATGAACAAAAAACTGATACTGGCGCTACTCATCGCGATTCCATTCATTGGACAGCTTGCACTGCTCCCCTTTGTGAATCGTATTCATCCATTTGTCATCGGGCTGCCTTTTTTCCACTTCTGGCTCTTACTATGGATTGTACTCACACCCGTTTGCACATTTATCATTTACAGGATGCAACATTCAAATGGAGGAACTGACGAATGCAAGGAAACTTAACAGCTTTATTGATTACTGCAAGTATCATTTTCATCGTCGTGGTCATCGGTTTTGCCGCTGGTCGTGATAAATCATCAAGACAATCAGTCGAAGAATGGTCTGTTGGCGGGAGAAAATTTGGCGGGCTTCTCGTCTGGTTCCTTGTTGGCGCAGACTTATATACTGCTTATACCTTTTTAGGGCTCACAAGTACAGCTTATACAGCGGGAAGTGTTGCTTTTTTCGCTATCCCCTATTCAGTTCTTGCTTATTTTATTGCGTATTTCTTCTTACCAAAACTTTGGACGGTTGCAAAAAATCACAAGCTGACAACACTTGCTGATTATGCACGTGAGCGATTTGACAGTAAACTGTTATCCAGCTTGATTGCCATTGTTGGTGTACTCATGCTCATTCCATACATTTGTCTTCAGTTAAGCGGGATTCAAGATACGTTAACTGTCGCTGGAACGAGTTATATTAATGTGAATGCAGTTGTTATAATTTCATTTATTTTAGTTGCACTTTATACATTTTTCAGTGGTATTAAAGGTCCTACATATACAGCCATTATTAAAGATATTCTTGTTTGGGTGATCATGCTCTTTATGGTCGTTTCCCTCCCGATTATTCATTTTAACGGCTGGACCCCAATGATGAATACGTTAGCTAAGGAAGCCCCACAGCTTCTGACGATTCCTGAAGGCGGGCCTAAAGGCATTTTGTGGTTTATTACCGCATCAGGTGTTTCTGCACTCGCATTATTTATGTGGGCACATGCAGCAACTGGCGTTTTCACAGCCAAAAGCGCAGATGCCATCCGTAAAAACAGTATGTTTTTACCTCTTTACAACATTGTATTGATTTTGGTCATCTTCCTTGGCTTCATTGCCTTTTTAGTCTTACCGGAAGATACAAATCCAAGATTTGCTCTTCTTCATTTAATTCAGACGTCATATGGCGGCGTGATGCAGGGGCTTGCGTATTCAACGATTGCACTTGCTTCTCTCATTCCATGTTCGATCATGGCCATTGGGGCGTCGAATTTATTTGCCAATAATTTGTACCGTGATTTAATCCATCCAACTGTGTCACCTAAACGGTTAACGATCATTACACGTTCGATGGTATTTATCGTGATCGGGCTTGCTCTTTTATTCGGTATGCTGTTCCCGACTGCGCTTGTCACGCTTCAGCTGATCGGTGTTTCAGGAATGGTTCAAATCTTCCCTGCCATTGCGATCAGCTTGTTCTGGAAAAAACAATCAAGAGAAGCAACGATTGCGGGTTTAGTTGTTGGCATCATCGTCACCTTTACAGCCAATATCTCACAAGTCACGTTTGGTCTTTATGAAGGATTTCTTGGTTTACTAGCAAACGTTGTGGTCATCCTGATTTTGAATCCATTCTTCCAAAAGAATGTCACATCTAATGCTGTGACAAGTGATTTGTTTGAAAAGAATGGGAAAACAACGGAACCTGTGGCTAACAAAGCGTAATACAAGAAAAAAAGCAGTCCCCTGATGAGGACTGCTTTTTCTATTTCATTTCTTTTTTCAACACTTCAATGGCTTTTTTCATTTGCGTGTCATTTTTCTTGAGCTTATCTTGGATGTTTGTCATCAGTACCGTCGTTGTGTCCCCTGTCAGAATACCATCAGCCTTTAGATCGTGATCTGATTGGAACCTTTTCACGATCGACTGGAATGCTTGATCATATTCTCCATTGGCTTTTGCTTTGTAGCCAAGCGCTTGGAACATTTTTTGAGCCGCTTTGACTTCATCTCCATCATCATTCAGTTGATACGTCTTTTTCGGACTTAAGTATGGCAGCTTCGCATAACTCGGCAGAGATGCTTTCACCTGTGGCTCAATTCCTTTTTTGTGAATCCAAGACCCGTCTGGTGTCAGCCACTTGGCAATGGTTAATTTCACACTAGAACCATCATTGTAGCTTTGCGCATTCTGAACAGTCCCTTTACCAAATGTCTTTTCTCCAACCAGTTGAATGCTAGAGGATTGGTGCAGAGCTGCCGCCATGATTTCAGCAGCACTCGCTGAACCGCCGTTTACAAGAACAACTGTCGGCTGATGAACTTTGCGTTCTTTTTCCGCTTTGTACACTTGTTTCTTTCCTTTTTCCTCAACCTGCATAATGACTTTTCCTTTATCGATAAAGTCATTGCTCATTTCAATTGCTTCTGTCATAATGCCGCCTGGATTATCTCTCAGATCAATGACAAAACCTTTTGCCCCTTTTTTCTCGAGGTCATCAATCGCTTTATCTAACTCTTTAGACGTCGTTTCAGCAAAAGACGTGATTTGGATTTCGCCTATTTTATCTTTTGTTAGTTTTGCATACACCGTTTCAAGTGGAATCGTATCTCTTGTGATCGTGACATCCACATTTCCAACACCTTGTCGGTTCAAATGCAGTTTGACATCCGTTCCTTTTTTCCCTCTGATAAGAGAAACGGCTTTATTCACTGACATACCTTTTGTACTTTTACTATCCACTTTTAAAATACGATCATGAGGTTTCAAACCAGCTTTTTCAGCAGGAGAGCCTTTAATCGGTGCGACAATTAAAATTTGTCCATCCTTCTCTTCTACTTGTGCACCAATTCCTTCAAATGAAGATGAAATGGTGTTGTTAAACCCTTCGGCTTCCTCCTGATCCATATATGTAGAGTATGGATCATCAAGTGATGCAATCATTCCTTGAATCGCACCGTCTACTAGTTTTTGATCATCCGTTTTTTCGTAATACTCGTTTTTTACCTTCGTATATGCAGCCATGAGTTTACTAAACTTCTCATCTCCTGAAACGCTGACAGCACCTTGTTTTGTGATCACAAATGTAATCGCTGAGGAAAGCGCTGCTGTTACCAGAATGGCTATCACGAACTTGAATTGTTTTTTCAAAAAAACACCACCTTTATCTCCTTTCATTATTATCAAGGACGATTCTTCATCCGTCAACCAAAGGATCAAACTTCTATTTGAAAAGATAAGCCATTTCGCCCTGCAATGCATAATCTTTAGAGAGAAACATGATAAAGAAAGAAGGGATCCCATGAGTGACTATGTAGAAATGCTTGCCTATTTTGGTGTATCAGGTGCCCATCCTGGCGGAATTGAGCTAACAAAAACGATGATTGAGCATCTTCACTTGGCGTCTGACGATCGTATACTGGATGTTGGATGCGGCACAGGACAAACAGCCGCCTATCTAGGACATTTAGGTTATGAAGTAGAGGCGATTGATACACACCCTTTGATGATTGAAAAAGCCAATCTGCGATTCGAGCGGGAACAACTACCTTTCCGTGCACAGCAAGCATCGATCGAACACCTGCCATTTGCGGATGACTCGTTCTCTCTACTGATCAGTGAATCTGTTTTAAGCTTTACCCATTTACCTGCTGCGCTTGCTGAGATCAAACGGGTGCTTGCTCCTGGAAAACAATTGATCGCAAATGAGGCTGTGTTAAAAGTGCCGCTCCCCTCAAAAGAACAGGCAACCATTCGGGAGTTTTATGGGTTTCACTCCCTCTTTTCATTTCCTGAATGGAAAAAACAGTTAGCGTCCGCAGGATTCCGTGACATTCAGATTCTCTCATTTGATGAGCACATGGTGCAGGAAGAGCCGACCGAAATGGAATTATCAGATCAAATACCACCTTCTCTTTATGATACATTACAGACACACTATGACCTGATTCAAACACACCGAGAACATCTGAGTCACCTTGTATTTGAATGTACAGTATAAAATGAGCGAATCTCCTATATGTTTTGTCCAAACTCTATGAAGTCTTTCGCATAGGATAAGAGTGAAAAGAGTTTGTCATAAGGAGGAAAAACATGGAGCGCTACTATAAACTTTGTCAGCAGCATATGGGGAAAGTAGCTAGAATTACTGATCGAAATGGCAGAGTACATGTTGGACGTATTGAGCGGGTGTCAAACCGCAAAGTTTATATCCGTCCAGTCGGCGGGTCCCGCAGGGGCTTAGGCTTTGGCTATTACGGAGGTTATTACGGAGGCTATTACGGAGGCTATTATGGCTGGGGTCCAGCTTATGGCATCGGTCTCGGTTTTATTACCGGCTTCGCATTAGCAGGTTTGCTCTTTTTTTAAAACGGCGTATAAAAGAAGGCCTCCCAGCTTCGGGAGGCCTTTTATTTGTTTATATTTTCTTCACTTTGTTCATATACTCTTCGAATGTTAAATCATGATCGTGCATCGCTTTTGCAGCTTCTTTCCCTACATAGCGCAAGTGCCACGGCTCATATTCATATTTCGTGATGTCTTCTTTCCCTTTTGGATAACGGATGATAAAGCCATATTTATAAGCGTTTTTGGCTACCCATTTACCATCAGGTGTTTCACCAAATTTTTCAGAGATTTCAAAGCCGGCACTTTTTGAGGAAATATCCATAGCTAAACCTGTTTGATGTTCACTTTCGCCTGGTAAGGCTACGGCTTCTTGGGCTTTTTCTTTCCCTTTTAGTTTCACTTCACTATCAAAAATGACCTTTTGACGATCATAGGAACGATAGCCCGATACTGCAGCAAGCTCAAAGTTTTCCTTTTTAGCACCTTTGAATAACTTCGCAAGTGCCTCCGCTGCTTCTTTTCGAATATATCGTTTTTCAATATCCTCTGAAAAAGAGAATTCCACTTTTGGTACAACGAGATCAGAAGGTTTATAGGTTCCTGGCAGTGCATATTCTTTGTTCACTAAAGCAAGCACATTTTCAGGGTTTTGAATGGTCTTCAGTCCGCTCACTACCTTGATGTCATTGAAATATTCACTCTTTAACGTCAGCTCTTGATTAGATGAATCTGCCGTATCGTTTGAGTTTTGCTGGGGTGATGAACTTGCTGCGTTCTTTTGTTCGTTTGTTTTGTTAGATTCAGTGGTACCGCTTTTCTGATCCAGCAACTGGCAGCCTGATAATGCGGCCGTCAAACCAAGAATCGATGCGATTGAGAGTATTTTATAGCTTTTCTTCATGACATACCTTCCTTTTGCTCTACTAAAAAAATAAAGATGCGCTACATCGTAGCACACCCTTTATACTATTATAAAACAGAATCTAGTGCAATTAAGATCATTTCGTCAAATGTCGTTTGACGCTCTTCAGCAGTTGTTTCTTCTCCTGTTAGCACATGATCGCTCACTGTCAGAATCGACAACGCTTTTCTGCCAAATTTTGCAGCAAGCGTATAAAGAGCCGTTGTCTCCATTTCGATCGCTAGAATTCCATATTGATCCATCAGCTCAAGTGGTTTTTCATTATAAAACTGGTCTGCTGTAAATACATTCCCAACACGCACAGCTACATTTTTCACTTCTGCTGTGTCGTAGGCTTTTTTCAGTAAACCAAAATCAGCACATGGTGCGTAATCAATCGGTCCAAATGCCACACGGTTCATTTGAGAATCTGTTGATGATGTTTGAGCTAAGATGACGTCACGTACATTGACATCTTTTTTGATCGCTCCGCAAGAACCAACACGGATTAAGTTTTGAACATCATAGCTTTGGATCAGCTCATTCACATAGATCGAAATAGACGGTACGCCCATTCCAGTACCTTGTACAGAAATGCGTTTTCCTTTATATGTTCCAGTATAACCATACATGCCGCGCACTTCGTTATAGCACACAACATCTTCTAAATATGTATCTGCAATATATTTCGCACGAAGCGGATCGCCCGGAAGCAATACCGTTTCTGCAATTTGTCCTTTTTCTGCTCCAATATGTACACTCATTTTTTAGCCTCCACTTACGTTTAACATGTGTTTAGTCCCATTTATTATAAACGATTGAGATCAAAAAAGAAAATACCAGCTGAAAGTAAAGCTGGCATCGTCGTTTATATTTAACTCATCGTCATTAGGCGTTCACTGCGTTTCCATCCTGCCGGAAAGAGCTGGTAGTAGCACTTCCCTTTTTTCTGGTCATCAATCACAACGATATCCCCTGTTGTGATAAACCGTGCATTGTAATCATTAGGGACTGTATCTTGTACATTAAATGTCGAGAATGCTTTTTCCAGTACATCAAGGTGTGTCCTGCCGCCAATCTTTGTCCGGTACACAGGCTGATGTCCGCTTTCTGCACCATATTCAGGTGTTTGATAAATGGTTAAGTGATAAGCTGAAGGTTTCTTTTGAAAAAATCTCAACGTCAATTGCATTCAAATCCCTCCCCTTTTATATAAAATTGGCTGGGATCTATGAATTTCCTTCTTCTATTTTTGTCGAATGACGGACAATTTTTCGTCAATCTTTTTACATATGAGAAATAAAGCTAGTCCTATCGCAAAGCCCCCTGCTACATCAGTGACATAATGCACACCGATATACATCCTGCTGATGCCGATCATCAGCACATAGCACCCTGTCACCATGTAGACTGCTTTTTGTCTCTTTTTCAGCCACGGAACCATTTCAATGAATAGATAGGCGATAAATGGATAGATCGTTGCTGCATTCATAGAATGTCCGCTCGGAAAGCTGTAATAGGTCTCATTCACTAGATGATCAAAGCCTGGACGCTCTCTAGCAAACAGTCCTTTCAGTTCATGATTGACCGTTTTTTCTGCTATATATAGTAGAAAAAGCAGCATAATAGAGTGGTAGCGTTTATACATAAACAGCACCACGCTAAAGATGAGCATGATTGGGACAAGCAGCGCACTGATACCAAAGTCAGTCAAAGTCAGCATGACATCATTTAAAAAAGGAAGTCTGATGTTTTCAAACGATAAGATGATCTGGTTGTCCAACTCCTGGAACATGCCAGACACCATAAGCGCTGCGATGGCGCCAAACAAAAGGAAAAAAATGATGACATACACGCGAAACAATTCCCCTCCCTTTCTACTCAGAATCTCTTCAAAGTATAGTGCCTACCACGCCTCTTCTTCAACTATCATTGCTTTCCTCAGCATATATTCAAATGTAATATCGGCAAGCTCAAACGTTTCCAGCTCAGATGGTATGTACCCTCTTTTGACCAGCTCCGTGTAGAAGAATTCTGCAATTTCCTCTGTATCAATCACCAAATCTGCTTCTTTCATTGCTTTCCGCCTCCTTTTTTATGATGTATGAACGCTGCCTTATTTTTATTACAGTTTGTCATAATGGCTCATTCCATACATATAAATGCAGTAAACGAAAAGAAAAGGGGCATGAGGCAATGAAATGGTTAAGCATTTTAGATGGACATACTTTTGATCAGGTGATGGGCCGTATCTTGAGGGGATGGTTTTATGTGATTGCTTTTTTCTGTGTTCCTTACTTTTTATTCGTGTTAGGACAAGTCTTCTTTTAACCAAAATGCTCGTTTAAACTTTCCAAAATAAAGTCCATCATATCCTTATATTCTGGGTCTTTGAAAAATTCATAGAGAATTTTATAATCATTGTAAATATCAAGAAGCTCATCCACTATAGATACAGCGAGAAATTCTAGTGATGCTTCGCTTTCTTGTTTCTCTTCTAACTGTAATAGAGCGGTTTGCACCATATCTTCCTCTATTTCTTTTGAGGTTTCTCCAACGTAATGCACAAAAAGAAGCTGATGAACAAACTGATCCATCTCATATTTTCTTAGGACAAGCGTCAAGTCTTCTTCTTCTGTTTCCAGCCATTCTCCGTCTTTTAACCTTGTCAGTTCATAAATGACATCTTCCCAGCCATCTTCAAGGTAGCGCCATATCTCAGTCCGATGGCCAATGATTTTAAATAGCTCTTTCCCGTAATCCTTTACATATACAACATCGCCAATGAGGAACTCATATTCAATGTCCAGCTTTTCTGTATCTACAATCACCCCGTCGTACTCATCGTAAAGCTGGAGTGATGTTTCAAAATAAAGCACCTCATTATGATTGACCTCATATAGATAATGTTGGTCAATTTGATGGACTTTTGTTATCGTTCCAACTGTGCCGTACATGACAACGACGACAATATCCCCTACTTTATATTTTGGTGCTTTCGCCTTCATTCTGTCTCCCCCTTGCCCGACTTTTGGTCTTAACGTATCGTATGCCGGCGCAAGGAATTCTGCATGGGCAACCACACCATGCAAAACGCCATTTTATTTCTTCATGAAAAAACCGCTTCTTCCATACGGAACAAGCGGTTGTGTGTGTTATTTTTTTTTGACTTCTACTTCGTATTGCTCAAAAGCCTCATCAAATGTCGTCATGGAGCTTAAATAGTCCCCATTTAACTCTAAATAGGCACATAGCTCATGATAATCAGTGGATGCTTTAGGAAAGCTGTGATCTTCATAAGCAGCATTTGCAAAATGACTGATTTCATCCTTCGGTTTTGGATGTCTGTACTTCATTAAATAATGGTAAAACGACTTCACCTGTTTTTCCCTCCGCGACACTCTATTTTGTTGTTATATTATACAGGAATTTGATGACTTGTATAGGCGGAGGTACAACTTATGAAGAAAAATCAAAGTAATTACGCTTTAATAACCGCTCCATGCTCATTAATTCTGCATATGAGATTTTTTCTGGAAGTTTTGTTTGATCGACTAAAATTAATTGATCTTCTATCTCTTTTACTGTCTCATCCTTCTGATACGTCATCCCGCAATGCGTGCAAGAAATCGAAGGCGTTTCCAAAATCTCAATCGATTGTGTGCCCGTGATGAGTTCCCAATAGACTGTGGTCTGTCCTGCGTTCGCTTTCTTCTCCTCACACCAATCACATGTCAGCAACTTTATTTCTCCTCCTTTACGGTTTGTTCTTTTTTGAGCTGGGCTTGATATTTCTTCTCTTTTAATTCATCTCGTTTTTCACGTTTGTTTTTGAGCGTATCATGTTCAGGATTCGTTTCATAAGACTCTCTTCGTTTCATTCGGCTTAAATTTTCAGGCGTAAAGGATCTTGCTTCATCCTCAAATAGAGCAGTTATGCCAATGGCGGGTTCTTTCTTTTCTTCATAGATTTCATTAAAATACGCATCTGCTTGGCCTGCGACGTAATGTTCTGGCTCCGGATAAGAGGTGATCACACCTTCAAAGTTACGCAGGACCACTTTCTCTGGGCTTTGAGATAATAAATAATTTGGCTGTAAGGTGATCTTACCTCCTCCGCCTGGTGCATCTACAACAAAGCTTGGCACGGCATAACCACTCGTATGTCCTCTTAAGCCTTCAATGATTTCAAGGCCTTTTGAAACCGGTGTTCTAAAGTGGCCGATCCCCTCAGATAAATCACATTGATAAATATAATAAGGTCTGACGCGAATCATGACGAGATCATGCATCAGCTTCTTCATAATTGGAACACTGTCGTTAATTCCTGCTAGGATCACCGCCTGATTACCAACAGGGACGCCAGCATTGACAAGGCGCTCACACGCTTCTTTCGCTTCTTTTGTGATTTCAATGCTTGTATTAAAGTGAGTGTTCAGCCAAACAGGATGATATTTTTTTAAAATCTCACACAATTCATCTGTAATTCGCTGCGGAAACACGACCGGTGCACGTGTTCCAATTCGAATGATTTCAACGTGAGGAATGTCTCGTAAGTTTTTCAAAATGTATTCAAGCACTTGATCATTAATTAACAGCCCGTCACCGCCTGAAATTAACACATCCCGCACTTCAGGGGTTTCTCTAATATATCCAATGGCGGCATCTAATTGCTTTTTCGGCACACCCATCCCGATCTGACCAGAAAAACGCCTTCTCGTACAATAGCGGCAGTACATGGAGCACTGATTTGTGACAAGAAACAGCACACGATCTGGGTAGCGGTGCGTTAAACCTGGAACAGGTGAATCCTCATCTTCATGGAGCGGATCTTCGAGGTCATATTTTGTTTTATGAAGCTCTTCTGCAATCGGTACAGACTGCATACGAATTGGACATCTTGGATCGTCTGGATTCATCAGTGAGGCATAGTAGGGTGTTATGTTGAGTGGAATGGTTTTCGTGGAAATCTTCACCCCTTCTTTTTCCTCTTCTGTTAAGTTCACGACTTTTTCTAAATCTTCTAGCGTTTTGACCGTATGCGTCAGCTGCCAAATCCAGTCGTTCCACTTTTCCTCGGGTACGTCCTTCCAAAGTTCGATGTCCTTCCAATGTCGCGCAGGTTGATACAGTTTTTGATTCATATCCATTCCCCCTATCAGCATTCACTTTATACTATGCAAGTTATGTGCCAACATGGGAAAATGCCCCTATTCTTTACAAAAGGAGCTTTTCCGTCACATTCACATGTTTGAAGTGCCTACTTTTCGGCATCTGTATATTTTTTTAGTTTATACTGCAATGTTTGTCGAGGAATTTTTAAAGCGGCTGCCGTTTGCTTAATATTCCCTGCGTGCTGTCTTAAAGCTTCTTGAATCAGCGTTTGTTCAAATGACGTCACTTGACTTTTTAATGAGGACTCTGGCGGATGACTTTCTATCTGATGCGTCCGCAAATGGGCAGGGAGATATGCTGGGGTGATTTCTTCTGCTTCCTTTGGCATCATCAAGACGGCATGCTCGATCGTATGTTTTAATTCTCTGACATTCCCTGGCCACTGATGGGCCATAAATACTTGGACGGTTTCTTCAGAAAGGCGGTTGACGTTTTTAGAAAATTGCTGATGATACGTTTGAATAAAGTGGCGGGATAACAGCTGGATATCATGCTTCCTTGTGCGAAGCGGCGGGATATGAAATGATGACACATGCAGTCTATAAAATAAGTCTTCTCTTAACATTTGTTTTTTAACGGCTTCAAATGGGTCGATATTGAGGGCAGTAATCACTCTGACATTTACTTGAACCGCCTTTGCATCACCTATCCGGCGGACAACACCATCCTCTAACACACGCAGTAATTTTGTTTGAAGCGTAAGCGGCATCGCTTGCAGCTCATCAAGAAAAAGCGTACCGCCATCTGCTAACTCAAACAGCCCCTTGCGATCTATTGCGCCCGTATAACTTCCTTTGACAGACCCGAATAAAAGACTTTCAAGCAGCGATTCTGGAAGAGCAGCGCAGTTTTGCGGGATAAAGACTTGATCTTTCCGATCAGATGCATGAACAATCGCTTGTACGAGTACCTCTTTTCCTGTCCCAGTTTCCCCGAAGACCATAACCGATGAAGGATATGCAGCAGCTTTTTTCGCTTTCTCCAGCATCTCTTTTAAGTGTGGATCATTTGTTAAAAATGAAGAAAAATCGAGCATTTGAGTGGTCTCTGCGGCACCATCCGTTCGTTTTTTTTGATCTAAACGATTCGAAAGCGCCGACAGCTTCGACACATCCTTCGCTACTTCTACCGCCCCAATTAACTTGCTGCCTTCCATAATGGGCAGTGTGGTGTTGACGGTCTCAATTTTTTCTCCATTTTTATTCAAATAGGTTTGCAACGAATGATAAATGGGTTTTCCTGTTCTAAGTACATGCATGAGTGTACTTGTCTTTTCAGTTAATGAAGGATACACATCCAGTATGTACTTGCCAATCACCTCTTCTTTCGCTAAACAGTCGAACTTCGCTGCATTATGATTATAAAAGATGGTGACCCCTTGATCGTCTACAACGTGAATCGCTTCATCGATGGCTTCTAAAATTAATTCAAACCAATCCGCTCTTTCGACAACCTTCCCCACTATTTCCCCCTCACTTTCTATGCCGAAAATCCGGCACTGTATTGCCCAATTTTCAGCGGCTTGATGATGTTCAACGTGTTCCCCTATCCTTTTCACGTTTCGCTTTTTCCTGTCGATCTCCTGCTTTTTTCGTCAATTCTAAAAAAGCACCCCTCTTAGGAGGAGTGCTTTCGCCCTGACGTTTGATAAAGAGACAAGTCAAATTCCTGAAGTGACTCCATATACAGCGGCACAATTGGCTTTCCTTCTTGAAAAAATGTAAACTGAGAAGGTTGTAGTTTGATTGGCTGATGGTAAAACGCAAATATTTTCACTACCTCAGGGACAATTCGGCAAAAGGTATCATGCACAAATAAATAGACATCTTGTTTCCATTTAAACAGCCGTCTATTTGGCGGGCTGAATATAGGAGATACTTGAATGATCTTGCCATCCTTAAACGTCTCCAGCTGCTGTTTTGTGACCGTGTATATCTCCTTTTGATGAAACTGAAAATATTGCACATCACGTCTTGAAGCAAACCGTCTTTTTGTCTGATGTTCAATATAATAAAATGTTCTGCCGTTATCTGCGGTGACGACTGTATAATTCGGGACTGTCAGCGGCTCGTTCATTTCATATTTCATCGTACATAAGGAAGGAACACGAATTGCACGCCTGTTCTTTTCATTCACCCAACGCTTGTCAATGCGATGAAGATATCCGTGAGCGATTTGATAATAATCGCCTTCTCTTTCAATCACAGCTCCGTCAATTAAATCGTAGGGCATACTCGCAAACATATGATGGAATGATTGTGGCGTTTTATATGTGGTATCTAGTACTTCTTGTAATGGAAAGAACGCAGCAAAATGATTCAGTCTCATCCAAAACACAGAGTCAGCATGATGCCAATGTTTTGGTTCGTCGGCCCAGTATTGTCCGTATTTTTCATGAATAAGCGAAAGCAGCCGGCTTCTATGCATAACAGAGCAATGGTCGACTTGAAAGGATGCATGCTCCAACACTTGATCTGCTTCTCGAACGAAGCTCGCCGTTTCCACCAAATGCTGATTCACATGCACGACACGCTGCGAGGAATAGACGATATCTATGTGAGGCTTCGATTGAAAAACCTCGACCATTTTCTCTAAACGATCTTTTCTGTAGACTGTATCATCAGTTACATAACAAACCAGCTCACCTGTTATACGTGTTAATGCTTCATTAATTAGCGTTGCATAACGTACAGTCTTCAGCCGGTTTGCAGGATGAATTTGATGAGAATACAATTGAATGCGCTTATCCACTAAATAAGGCTGCATCTTTTGGATCGTTTCTTGTTCAGAGCCATCATCCATGATCAAAAGCTCCCAATGCTGATACGTTTGTTCTACCACACTCTTTAGCACACGTTCAATGAAATCAGGTTTGTTGTAGCTTGTTAATATCACTGATACTTTCATGACCATTATCCTTTTTTAAATAGATTAAAAAGCCCCCCAGCTGACAATGTTCACATAAGGAACACTTACTCTTAGCTGATTTGTCGCATTTTTAAAGACTGCTACTGAGTCAAACAATTGTACGACAACCACGTTTTGCAGCACATCTCCATTGACTAAATGAACACGCGGCAGCGGAATGCCGAGCTCAAGCCACGGGCGCAGCAATTCTTTAATCTCTGACGCATTCCCTTCCTCACTTTCCTCTAAAAGATGAAGAAGAAGTATTATCAACACAACTTCAAGTATTCCTTCTGTTTCTAGTAATTCTTCGTTCCAGCCATTTAATAGTTGTTCAAATTCCATTCAGATTCCCTCTTTCTTCTCGTTTGATCTTTACTAGAGTATGAGGATCACTTCATTTAGCATCAGCATTTGAAAACATTTTTCAAAAATGTGTGAAGTCATTAAATGAAAAAAAGAACAAGGAATGAGCATTCTGCTTATACCAAAAAAAGAGAACGGCATATACATAGTGGTGTGTTTGAATGGATGAAGAAAGGATGGGGAAAACATGAGCGAAAAGCGTGCCGAATTAAAAAAAGAGCTATTAAAGCTGTTTTTCAAACCGCTTAGTCATGCGTTAACAGTTAATCTCGAAGAAGGAGGAGTTCAAGTGGAAGAAAAATTGAACGATTTATTTAGTGAGGTAGCTGCTGAAGCATCACCTTCAGATTCTGCTACAACACTCGACGTATCTCAACCAGCAAGATGGATTTTCGCAAGACTTGCACCTGGAACAGTCATTAGCATTGTCATGGACTCAGGTGACTTAATCGGACCCGTTCAATTCGTATCATTCGATGCTTCAACAGGTGTTGTTTTCGTCACACAAGAAAGCTCTGTGACACCTACAGGCTCTGCAACGACTCTATTAGATGTAGATAAAGTAGAAAGTGTTACGTTCACATCTTAATGTGAGAGGGCCATCATGAAGCTTCTTTATATCAGCTCTGGCTACGGTGGAATCTATCGGATGTTCGATCAATGGATAGAAGATAGCTTCATTGATTCCCCCTTTTCATGCATCAAGGTGGAAAGGGAAACTCTACCCGCTCATATGCACAAAATCCGGACATTTTCTCCGGATTTTGTTTTCATGATGATCGGTGACCATATTCCAACAGAACTGCTTCATCAATTCAAACAAGAAAAGATCCCCGTTGTACTGTGGATGACAGAAGACCCTTTTTATATAGATGTGTCAGCTGCATGCGTAAGTGATGCACAGCTGATCTTAACGATTGACGAAGGTGCTTTGTCATTTTACAAACAAATGGGCGCTGATCACGCGCACTACTTTCCCATTCCAACCAATACACACGTATTTCAGAAAAAAGAATCACCACATGAATCGTGCATTTATGACATTGCACTCATTGGCTACCCTTATCCAAACCGTATCAAAGCCATCAATACACTCTTACATCAAAACAAATGGCGCATTCTCGTAGCAGGAAAAGAGTGGCATCGCGTGTTGAATAAATCACGCAAACGATATCGTGATCTCTCACTGATGACCCACTGGCTGAGTCCCGAGCAGATGGCAGACATCTATCAAACATCAGCCATTGTTCTGAATCCGCACAGGCCCGCGCAATTTGCCTATAATCAAAACAAAGCCAATGTTCAAAATATGAGTCTCAACAACAGAGCATTTGATATCGCTTCAAGCGGAGGCTTTCAGTTGACAGATCTACAACCGTCACAGGCATTTTCAAGCTTCGCTTTTTACACACATGAAAACGATTTGATTAAACAGGTCGAGCACTATGTAAAAAACCCTCAACAAAGACAATCGGTTGCAGAGAACAATTACGAGCAAGTCGTTCGCTGGAACACATTTGATACGCTGCCTTACAGACTTTATGAAATAGTCAAAAGCGCCCTATGACCGGGCGCTTTTTCTAATTGCCATCATCTTATGCCGTTCCTTCTGCATCTTGTCGAGCCAATAAAATCTTCTCTGCCTTTTTCCGATCTTCCTCACTTTTCACAACAAGCGATTGCGCATGATCCATCATATATGCACCAACAGATCCTTCTAAAAAGGAATGAATGCATTCTTTTGCATATGGAACATGAAACGCATAGACAGCTCCATTTAAACGCCCATACGTATAAGGGTGCTCCTGAGTTGGTACAAAAAAATAATGATTGTCCTTATACAGGCTGGCTTCATTGGTGTCATGAAGTGTCCAAGTTTCATTTGGATTTTCTAACGCCTCTGTAAAAGAAGCAGCACAATCATATCCTCCCTCTACTAGAAGCTGTAAGCAGTTCTCAATATCTGCCGTCTGCCTTAGTGGTGATGCTGGATGCAAATACAAAACAATATCAAACGTTTTTCCCTCTCGTTCTAAATAAGCAAGTGCGTGCTTCACAGCTACTAAAGAAGGTGTTTGTTCCGTCACATGTGTGCTTGGCAGTTCAATCACATTTGCTCCATAGTGGGCCGAAATGATTTGAGTATTCACATCCTCTGAAGATACGATGACTTCATCTAATTCAATCATTTGTAATAATGGCTGAATGGTCCAATAGATTAGCGGCCGCTCCGCCAATACGCGAATGTGTTCAGCATGATGCCCCTGCTTGCTGCTAAAAGCTGGTATCATGGCTAAAATACGATTTCCCCTATACATGTATGATCTTCTCCCCTCGCGCAGCTCAGTATCAGTGAATACATTCTGAGAGCTGAACTGATCGCCGTACTGATCGCCGTACTGAAGTCTTCAGGTGCCTCGCTATTCTACTTAATCTTCTATCTCTACATATTCTATTAAGTCGTCAAGCAGATGGTTATAATTGGTTCACCTAATTTATGCATGAAGTGGTTCTTTTCCTCAAACGTCTTCCACTCTTTCACATATGATGCAAAGTAGAGAATTGAGAGTTGGGGGATTAGATATGTCCAAACAAATAGAAACGAGTTTGAAGACCTTTTTTCGTGACAAAATCATCTTGGTCACAGGCGGTACGGGTTCGATCGGCCGGCAGATTGTGAAAAAATTAACAGCCTGCTCTCCTAAAAAGGTCATTGTCTTTAGTAAAGATGACAGTAAACAATACATGATGAAAAATGAATATGCGGCAAATCCAGAGGTTGTATTTGCACTTGGAGATGTGAGGGATGCAAGCCGCGTCAGGCAGCTTGTCAAAGGAGTAGATATCATCTTCCATGCAGCTGCACTCAAACAAGTACCCACCTGCGAAGATAATCCGTTTGAAGCTGTCCAAACCAACATCATCGGCGGACAGCATGTCATCGAAGCAGCACTTGAACATGAAGTCAGTCATGTTGTGAACATTTCAACCGACAAAGCGGTTTCTCCGACAAATGCCATGGGAGCTACAAAATTAATTTCAGAAAAATTGTTTTTTCAAGCGAATGAAAGTATTTCAAATCAGAAAACGAGGTTTTGCTCTGTCCGGTTTGGCAATGTGCTTGGATCAAGGGGTTCCGTCATCCCCATCATGCTTCAACAGTTGTTAAATGAACAACCTCTAACTGTAACTGATCCTAAGATGACACGCTTTTTTATGTCTATCGAAGAAGCTGTATCCCTCACACTTGAAGCAGCTATTATGATGAAAGGCGGCGAAACATTCATTCTCAAGATGGAGTCATTACAGCTGGCTGATCTATTGAAAGCATTTCATGAATATGCCGGTCAGATCAACGTTCCTTCTCCTGATATTCTCGTTGTCGGAAAAAGACCTGGAGAAAAACTTCACGAGGAACTCACATTCCCTCACGAGGCAGATGCACTATTTGAACATGAACAATTTTATGCCATTTTACCAAGACCACATCTTCACCCTCATTTTCAAAAAGTCCATTTGACCCATTACACATCAAACGAAGCACCGCTCATTACAAAAGAGAAGCTGTTTCACATCATTGAACAATTACATCATACACACCATAAAAAATAAAAAAATCGTCACACGGAAGCAGCTGACTTCCATGTGACGATTTTTAAATCAATTATTGAAAGATGTGTTTCAAATGACCATAGCCTTCTTTTTCAAGATCATCCTTCGGGATAAACTTTAAAGCGGCAGAATTAATACAATACCGAAGACCGTTTGGCCCTGGGCCGTCAGGGAATACATGACCAAGGTGAGAGTCGGCCGTCTTGCTGCGAACTTCTGTCCGTACCATGCCATGGCTCGTATCTACTTTCTCTTCTACCTCTTGATCTTCAATCGGTTTTGTAAAACTTGGCCAGCCGCAATGGGCATCAAATTTATCTAAAGAAGAAAACAATGGTTTGCCTGAAATGATATCTACATAAATGCCCTCTTCCTTATGATCCCAAAATTCATTTTGAAATGGCGGCTCAGTGCCATTATTTTGTGTCACTTCATACTGCATTCGGTTTAATTCTTTGATGCGCTGCTCTTTTTCGTTAGCCATTATTTATCACTCCAATGAGATTGAATAAAACCTGCTCTGCCCGAACCGACATGGTATCGTTCGTAGTGCATTTTGTTCTTTTTATAATAATGCTGATGATATTCCTCAGCAGGATAAAAAGGACTAGCCTCTAAAATTTCTGTCACGATTGGCTTTTGGAAAATTCCACTTTGGCTCAGCTGCTCTTTTGATGTTTCTGCAAGTTGCCTTTGTTTTTCATTGTGGACATAAATCCCTGTACGGTAGGACTCTCCTCTATCACCAAATTGTCCTCCATCATCTGTTGGGTCTATTTGCTGCCAATATAGTTCTAATAGCTTCTCATACGGAAAAACGTCTGGATCAAAGGTAATTTGAACGGCTTCTCTATGTCCTGTCGTATTTGTACATACTTCCTCATAGGTTGGATTCACTGTATGTCCGCCAGTATACCCTGATTCAACTTTGATAATGCCTGGCTGTTCATCAAAAGGTTTAACCATACACCAGAAACAGCCTCCAGCAAATGTGGCTAATTCTTGTTTTTCAGACATATTAGTGCCCCCTTCATTTAAAAAATGGTATCATCATATTATAACATGATAAAAAATAATGAAAATGATACGACTTGTATACCTAAAAACAAAAGAAAGCATTCTGTCGTATCTTAAAATATAATGGGGGTTTAATGATTGGAACAAAGAAAACAAATGATGTATGAAATGGATACTTTACTGAGAACCGTATTTAAGCAAATACGTTATGAAATTAACAGCCTGCTTGAAAACGAATTATCTCGGAATGAATTTCTCATTTTAAATCTGCTGCGTGAACAAGGCGCAAAAAAAGTAACGGAATTCGCTTCAATTCTCGGTGTATCAGCAAGCCATATTACAGCTGTAACCGACACACTTGTAGAAAAAGGCTGGATCACTCGTATCCGTTCAAAAGAGGATCGACGCATCATCAAAATCCACTTAACCGATAAGGGTAAGGAAATTACTGAGCATTTTGAGAAAAAGAAAACAGAATACTTCATGGAACGATTTGAATCATTTGATGATGAAGAACTGAAAACGATGATCAAATTATTTAAAAAGCTGGATAAAAGTCAAAAGGATTAAGCATAGATTTTAGCGTGGAGGACATGCTACGGATAAAAAGGTGGAATGAACCATGACAAGTCCATATCTTTGTCCGAACTGCAAAACCAACAGAACGCGTTTTAATCTCATCGAGCAGCATTCAGAACCTGTGAAACTTGATCCAGCAACTGGAGCGATTGTCGAAACATATGAAGGAGATCAGCTTTCTCCTTTTCACATGAACTATCAAGGACCGAAAATCAAAGTCCAGTGCGGCGTTTGCGGATTAATTGAGGATGAAAAAACGTTCATTAAGTTGGCTGAATATCATCAATATTCATCTCCTTCTTAATACGAGAGCCTGACAAAAAGTGTCAGGCTTTTTTCTATGTTTCTTTTGCCTATACAGATCGTCCCTTTCTTGCATACGCTACAAAAAACACATTGCAGAGAAAGAAGGGATAAAGACGTGCAGCAGCTCTACGAGATGAATCAATTTCTATATCGTCCATTAGCTACCTTTCCCCCATACCATCCGAGAAACACCATTTCCAAAGCTGTTATTCGATTATTTCACGCTGCACCGGATTTAAGTGAGCTTGCTGTATTTGTAAATCAGCAGCCAATCCAAAAAAAGCTACCATACGGTCAGCTGTCTGCTTATATGGAATGGGATGAGGGTGTTTATGAGATAGAAGTATTCAAGCTGGCTACAAAAGAAAGAATTCTTTCTTCTCGTATGATGATTAATGGAAACGAGACTTACACGCTATGTATCACAGGAGCTCGTACCGGCTTTGCGCTGCTCACAGAAAAGCAAGACTCGCTGATTAAGCAAGAAGAGCTATCAGCACTCACGTTTATCCAGCTGTCACCAGACCTCCCTTTCATTGATATATATGAACGAGATCAAGGCATGTTATCAAAGGAACTCGGATATGTGAACGGCACCCAAACCCACCACTTCTCTCCGAATAAGTATCACTTTGAATTAAAAGCTGCCGGTACTCAAAGTGTACTGCTAGATATTCCGAAAGTTCACCTGCAAACAAAGCGGGCCTATCTTATTTTACTTCATGGATTTGCAAACGGAGAGCCAGAGCTAATGGCAAAAGTCGTCTTGTCTCACCAAATGTAAAAAGAGCCTTTCCAAATGGAAAAGGCTCTCAGCGTGTAGACAAAGCCTCGCATTCGGTGTCAGTCCTGCGTGCCGGTGCTCACGAATGTCACATTCACTCTGCGCCAGTACTCGTCCTTCCTAGAATACAAAGGTTTTCTATTCCGCTGAAAAGAAGACAAACAGCCTTTCCAAATGGAAAAGGCTATTTACGAGACATCTTCAGCTTTTTCTTGTTTTTGAAAATCAAAAGCAAGAATCATGGTACCTAAAAATAATGCACAATAGGCGATATTTAAGTAAAACTGGTCGATATTTTCTGCTTTTAAATGAGAGGCAGCTGTCATGCCAAAGTATGCAGCAAATAAGAGCGACAGTAAACTAAAATATTGATAGACTCGCTTCATCGTTTCACTCCTGACTTACACGTTCTATTGCTTTGGGTGATAATATGAGAATTCAATTTCATCATTCTCAAGATCAATTTTGTTCGCTTTGACATACATATCATTCGTCAGCGGCATTTCTGAAAGGCGCACTTCCACCGTTTTTTGGTCTGGTTTCACATGAACGAAATCAGGCAGTTCATAGAATTGACCCATGTAGCTTAAAACAAAACTGATTGGGATGCTTAATTGTCCAATTGAAAAGTCATCTACTTTCAGCAGAACATCCCCGTTATCTTCAACAGTTGGTGTAAATGATACATTTGCATTAATCGTTGAAGAAAAAGCTTTGATTGCACCTGTTACTTTCACATCTTGGTCAATCGCAACATGAAAGTCGGGCATATCGCTTGATCCTTGGTTTTTCAAATAATCATTGACAAAGCTGGTGAGCGACTCTTTTGAACTAGAAATGTTAAAAGCATACTCGCTGTTCACTTCTTTTTTCGAAGCGGATTGATCGCTCGGCAGCAGCATAAAAATACCGCATACAAGAACAATTAATAGATTAATTGACAGTAAAATAAAAAATAAACTCTTCCATTTTTTCATCTTTTCACCCTATTCCTTCGGCAGTCCTTCTTTTTTCACTTCTGAGAATAAACGATTTGCCATAAGAGAGTACCCCTTTTGGTTTGGGTGGAAATCATCATCTGCCAGTAATTTTTCATCTTGATCATCTTCAAATAAATCTGCTACATCGATCATATCAGCATTGCCGTCTTTTTTTAGTTCTTTTTCGGCAGCAGCATTCCAGTCTTTGACGACCTCATCAATATCTCTCAGCTCAGACAAGCTGAACTTAAAAGGATTGTACATACTGACATACATGATCTTTGCATGGTCATTATGCTCTCTTAATTGAGCAAGAATGGCCTTAAAACGCTCTTCAAAAGGACCTTGCTCTTTTTGAAAAGGAGCAAATGTCAAGTTGAGCACATTTTGTCGGACGACATGCATTAAGTCATTTCCGCCGATCGTAAAGAAAATATAATCAGCGTCTTTCAGTCCATCCTGCACTTTTTTTTCTTTTAATCTTTTTAATAAATCTACCGTTCTACTGCCTTTAATGGCATAGTTTTTTAATGTAACAGACTGTACACCGTCCTCCGCTTCTATCTTGTCACGGGTGATGCCGGCATACCCTTTTTTATTTTGATCTCCGATTCCTTCTGTTAAGGAATCTCCAACCGCTGCGATCGTAATATGTTCTTTTACGTTTTGTGTGTCTTCTAGTTTATCCTTTATGCCAGCCTCTTGTGCGGAACATGCAGAAAGAACAAAAGCTAGAGACATCACAATCAAAATCAAACGAGCCTTCAAACGATGATGTCCCTCCTTTTTCTGATTAAAAAAGTGTATCATGTTTTCGCTCATTTGAACATCCTTATGCTAGCTTCGATTCAGTGTTTTGATGTCCTTGATGATTTCATCATATGGCGTATTTTGAACACCATCATAGTTTTTCATCACTTTTCCTTCTTGATCAACGAGAAAAAACAGAGATTGGTGTATCACTTGGTCTTCGTCTTCAGGTTTTTTCACAATCGTCTTAAAACTTTTCATTGCAAATTTTTCAATCGCTGACTGCGAGTAACCAGTGAGAAAATCCCAATTTTTAAAGGATAATGGATATGCTTTTGCAAATTCCTTTAGCTTTTTCGGTGAATCCACCTCTGGATCGACGCTAAATGAAATAATGTGCGCATCCAATTTTTCTTCTTTTAACCGTTTTTGTAGCTCTGTCATATGTGCGGTCATCGGCGGGCAAATCGTTTCACAGCTTGTGAAAATAAAATCTGCCACCCAGACTTTCCCCTTTAAATCGTCGAGAGACACCTTTTGACCATCCTGGTTTTGATACTCAAACGGCTGGATTTGATAATTTAATGCATCCTTGATTTGTCCATTTGAACATGAGACTAAAAGAAGCACGCTTATAATCGTAAGCGCACCAAATAAGGCTCCCCTTTTTGTATACATGACCATTACATCCCCTTTTCAATCAATCGGTATAAAAAGTAAAGCCTATAGCGCCCTTACCAGTATGACAGGAAATAATCGGTGTTGTATAAGCGATGTCAACTAGTGCATCAGGTGTGTGATCAAGCAGTGCTGCTTTAAGCTTTTCTGCAAGTTCTAATGCGTCTGCATGTGCAATCCCAATGGCCTGAACGGTTTTCCCTTTCACCGCCTGTACATACTGTTTTGTCAAATAGCGGACAAGAGCGGAGTAACTTCTCACATTCGCTTCTGGTGTGTATATGCCGTCTGTTAAGCTGGCAATTGGTTTAATATGAAGAAGTGAACCGATCAGCGCCTTTCCTCTTCCAATTCGTCCACCTTTCACGAGATTTTCTAATGTATCGATTGTGACAAATAGCTTTGTTTTAAGACGAATTTTGTCCATTTCTTTGAGGATGTCATCACGGCTTGCCCCTTTGTTTGCAAGCTCTGCTGCTTTGGTGACTTGAAACCCTAAACCATAGGAAATAAAATTCGAATCAATGACAGTGATATTCCCGTCTACCATTTTAGAAGCGCTTTCAGCAGTTTGAACCGTACCACTCATCCCACCAGTTAAATGGATACTAATGACTTCGCTTCCATCTGCCGTCAGTTTTTCATATAATTCGACGAATTGACCGATCGCAGGTTGAGACGTTTTCGGCAGTTCCTCAGCGGCCTCCATTTTTTCAATAAATTCATCTGGCTGTATGTTCACTCGGTCAATATAATCAACCCCAGAAATGGAGATATTGAGCGGAATGACATGAATGGAAAGATCATTGATTTTTTCTTGCGGAAGGTCCACAGTTGAATCTGTTACAATTTTAATTTGTTTCACTATCGTCTCATCCTTGCTGTCTTAGTCTTTACATATGATATTACCTTATTTCGTGCATACTTGAAAACAACTGTCAGAACGTTTTTGAAATTGTCACATTTTCTTCTTTTCATGTAAAAAATCCTTGCCAAGATGAGTAGCCCCCATTTGAAAATGGCCGCTCACTCTCTTTGGCAAAGATTCCAATTTACGCATTGTGTTTCAATGTAGGCTCTTGATAGATCTGTTCATATGTGCTCCACTTGACGTTACGTTTCACATCCTCCCTGAAAGAGTACACATGCCTCTTTCCCTTAGATACATAGACTTTTTTCAAGAAAGCTTCAAGTCTAAAGGTGAGCATGAAACCATAGGATTCATCTCCCTTTAAAACAGGGACTTCTGTTACCTTGATCTGAGCTCCATCCATCCGTCTAAAACATATTGTTTTGAGCAGCACAAACGATCAATCCTCTTTTCCAATTATCTGTTAAGCCTAAATAAATAGGTGGAATAAATCTTGATCTTTATTCACTTCAACATAGTGAAAGCCTTTTTTATTCATTCGGTCAATCAGCGCTGCATAGTCATCTCTTTCTTTCAATTCGATACCAACAAGCGCAGGTCCTTTGCTTCGGTTATTCTTTTTCGTATATTCAAAGCGTGAGATATCATCATTTGGCCCTAACACTTCATCTAAAAATTCCCTGAGAGCACCTGCTCTTTGCGGAAAATTAACGATGAAATAATGCTGGAGACCTTCATAAATCATGGAGCGTTCCTTGATTTCTTGCATTCGGCCAATGTCATTATTGCCTCCACTGACAATACAAACGACATTTTTCCCTTTAATCTCCTCACGATGTGCATCTAAAGCTGCGATCGGTAAAGCACCCGCTGGCTCAGCTACAATGGCACATTGATTATACAGCTCTAAAATGGTTGTACATACTTTTCCTTCTGGTACAAGACTAATCTTATCGACAACAGACTGAAGCGATGTAAACGTCTTTTCGCCAATCCGCTGAACCGCTGCTCCATCTACAAACTTATCTATTGAATCAAGTGTGACAACCTCCCCTTTCTCATGGGAAGCATGAAGTGAGGCGGCACCAAGCGGCTCGACTGCAATTATTTCTGTTTCTGGTGCGATATTTTTCATATATGTTCCAACGCCAGATAACAAACCTCCGCCCCCAACACTTGCAAATAAAAAGTGAGGCTCCACTTCGATATCATTTAATATTTCTACAGCAGTTGTTCCTTGTCCTGCCATGACATCTAAATCATCAAATGGATGGATAAATTCCCGCTTTTCCTTATCTCCGCATTTGACTGCTTCATGATACGAATCATCAAAGGTATCTCCGGTTAAGATAATGTCAACATATTCTTTTCCGAAAAGCTCCACTTGAGATACTTTTTGCCTTGGCGTGGTAGCAGGCATAAAAATTTTCCCGTGGATACCTAAATATTTGCAAGAATAGGCAACGCCTTGTGCGTGATTTCCTGCACTGGCACAGACAATGCCGTTTTCTAGTTTTTCTTTTGGCAACTGGCTCATTTTATTAAAAGCGCCTCTTAATTTAAAAGAACGAACAACTTGCAGGTCCTCTCTTTTTAAGTAGACATTACATTCATATCGTTCAGAAAGTCGCTCATTTTTTTGAAGTGGTGTATGAATCACTACATCCTTCAAATTTTGATGGGCTTTTAAGATGTCTTTCACTTGAATTAGCGTGTTTTCTTTGAGCAACGGTTTCATGTACAAGATCCTTTCTCTTTAACCTTATTTAATTTGTCATTATAACATGAATATTCAAAAAATAAACCAATAGATCATGGATCGGAGATAAATTTCATGAACTTTTTCGTTTTTCTATACATTTGTTCTAATTGGGTGTTATAATAAAACCAATTAGAACCAAAAGAAAGGAATCGCTCGATGACCACACATCCGTTTGCTTCTATATATGGAGAACACCAAGATATAAAACACGCCATTCATTTGGCTAAACAATTCACGAAAAACGATCAGCCTGTGTTGATCACAGGTGAAATTGGAACAGGCAAATCACGCTTTGCAAAAGAAATGACCAATACATTTGCTACGCAGGCTTCGATGAAACATATCTACTGCCCCATTGTAGATGAAGTGACTTTGCAGGAAGCATTTACTCATGCGGCAAATCATGTGCTTTATTTAGACGAAATCAGCGCATTCAGTATTCCTATGCAGCATCAGGTCATTCGTTTTCTCGAAGTTTCTCCTGCAACAAAAATCATTGCTTCTTCGTCTTTATCATTAGAGGCGATGAGCGTTTCGTCCAATTTTTTACCTGAGCTGTTTTATCGGCTCAATGTGCTTCACATCCCTCTCCCGCCTTTAGAAGATCGAAAAACAGATATTCCTATTTTAACCGCTGCTTTCTTTCAAGAACTGAACATGACGCCTGACATCGACTCAAGTGTGTGGGAAGTCTTACAGCAATATTCGTTTGAAGGGAATGTCCAAGAGCTCAAAAATATCGTTCATTATGCAGCCGCGATCCTCGAAGGGCAAACAGTTTTCTTGCATCACTTGCCACCTTTTGTATTATTACCTCAACAAACAGCTGGTAAAGGAAAAAAAGAAGAACACCAGCTCACGCTTATGGAGAAACAAGAATTTGTTTTCTTACTCGAAGCCATTAAGTCTCTAAATGAAAAAGGAGAAGCAGCCAGCAGACGTATCTTGTCTGAGTTAAGCAAACAAGGCGACATCCCGCTGACCCCTCAACAAGTAAGGAGTCGATTAGATGATCTTGAGAAAAAAGCCTATGTGACAAAAGGGAAAGGCAGAGCTGGAACGAAGATTACACTTGAAGGTCTCTCATTTCTGAAGTCGCTTGATGGTTATATACCGGTTCAATAAAGGAGGACATCCATTGTTTACTGTAAAAGAAGAAATTGCCAACGCGATTACACATGGCATTGGCGTCATTTTATCCATTCCCGCCATTGTTTTTCTCGTTTTATTCGCTGTTCAATACGGCACTGTCACTGACATTATTAGCTTTTCGATATTTGGCGCGTCGATGCTGCTGCTTTATTTAAGCTCTACTTTGCTTCATAGCATTCGGCACAAAAAAACAAAAGATGTATTTGAAATCCTTGACCACTCTGCGATTTATGTATTGATTGCTGGTACATATACGCCATTTTTGCTTGGCCCATTAAAAGGCGCACTTGGCTATACTCTTCTTGCAATCGTATGGGCGCTCGCTGCAGGCGGTATCGTCTTTAAGATCTTTTTCGTCAAACGGTTTATCATTGTATCCACCCTTGTTTATTTATTAATGGGCTGGATGATTATCATCGCAATTAAACCTCTGTACATTCAATTAACAGGAGCTGGATTCAGCCTCTTACTATTAGGCGGTATTTTGTATTCAGTCGGAACGATCTTTTATATTTGGCGGAAAATTCCCTATCATCATGCGATTTGGCACAGCTTTGTTCTCGGTGGAAGTGCATCCATGTTCTTCTGCATTCTATTTTATTGCGTCAACATCCCAGCATGATTAAAAAACCAGCATCCGAATGTGGATGCTGGTTTTTTCTATGCGCGCTTTTGTGCGTAATCACTCATCTTGACCGGTGCTTTTATATGGATATCGACATTAACTGGACGAAGTCTTTTGACGATCTTCCCTGTTAAAAGACGGTCTGTACCGCTTGTTTCAACCGGAACAAGTGAGCAGTTACATTCTTCAGCAAGCGTTTCTGCCATGACACGATACTGTTCAGAAAGCAACAGACTCTGGCCAGATAGAACTCTTTCTCTTGCTTCTTCTATTAACGCCTCATCAGATTGATTCTGCTTGATCACCGCCATCTTCTTCAACCATTGTTTTAAGATGGGATAGCGAAACAGATGCGGTTTTGCCATAAAAGCAAATGGCTTCTCTAAGTGACCAATCAGCAATGTCGTCGTCACTGGATGATGTGCTTCTGTGACATAAATAACAGGGCCATCTGGCAGCTTTTTTTGCTGATGAATGGTCATGACCGATCCTGATTGATCAATACACCCTCTGGCAAACCTTTTTGCATGCTCATGGATGAGATGCATTCGTTTCGTATAGGAAATGCGTGGATCCGTTATTTCATGATCATACAAATGCCTTATACTTTTAAAAAAGGATACAACAACATAAATCGTTAAAAACCAATAACGAAACAACCGTACTCCTCCTACTCACTTATCCTTCTTTTCTGTCATAGACGACAAATTCATAATTGTAGGGGTTCTTTTCGTCACGATGGCCTTTTTCACGTGATACAACCGTCCAATGATCTTCATCGTAATAAGGGAAGAAACGGTCGCCTTCAAATGAATGATGAATGTGCGTGATATATAGACGATCTGCGTATGGCATCATTTCCTCATACAGCTTAGACCCGCCAATGATCAATAATTCTTCCTCGGTCTTCGCAATGGTTAAAATATCATCGATTGAATGGACTACCTCGCATCCTTCAGCTTGAAAAGAAGAACTTGTGGTCAACACGATATTCCGGCGGTTAGGCAGTGCTCGTCCAATTGATTCAAACGTTTTTCTGCCCATGACAATGGTATGGCCACTTGTGACTTTTTTAAAATACGCTAAATCAGCGGGTAAATGCCAAGGCATTTGATTATCTTTGCCAATGACTCTGTCTTTTCCTGTCGCCACTATCATGGAAATCATACACTGACTTCTCCTTTAATATGCGGATGTGGATCATAGTTCTCAAGCACAAAATCATCAAACGTAAAATCAAAAATACTTTTGACATCTCTAGTGATGCGAAGCTGCGGAAGTGTGCGCTCCTCACGCTCTAACTGCATTTTGACCTGCGGAAGATGATTTTGATAAATATGAGCATCTCCTAGCGTATGAATAAACTCTCCTGGCTCAAGGTTTGTCACTTTGGCAATCATCATCGTTAGTAGTGCATACGAAGCAATATTAAAAGGCACACCTAAAAAGATATCTGCCGAACGTTGATAGAGCTGGCACGATAATTTACCGTTTGATACATAAAATTGAAACAAGCAATGACAAGGAGGCAGCGCCATCTGATCAATTTCTCCTGGATTCCACGCACTGACAATCAATCTTCTCGAATTAGGATGATTCTCAATATCATGGATCAGCTTGCTGATCTGATCTACTGTCTCTCCGTCTCCACTCGCCCATGATCTCCACTGCGCACCATACACACGCCCTAGCTCTCCATTTTCATCTGCCCATTCATTCCAAATACGGACACCATTTTCTTGAAGATATTTGACATTTGTATCACCTTTTAAAAACCACAGTAACTCATGAATGATTGATTTCAGGTGTAATTTCTTTGTTGTTAATAAAGGAAACCCTTCCTGTAAATCAAATCTCATTTGGTAACCGAACGTGCTGATAGTGCCTGTTCCTGTTCTGTCACCTTTTTCATCCCCGTGCTGTAATACATGACGGCATAACTCTTTGTATTGTTTCATTTTTTTCATCCTTTATTTATGTTCTTGTTGTAGTTTACCTTATTTCTGCTTTTGTTGAAACCAATTGAAACCAAAAAAACATGTCTGCAAGATGAGCAGACATGTTTTTCTTTTTTATGCTTGATTCACTCGATCCTGCTCTTCGTCCTTAATATCTTGGTGAGAGTGAGCTATGCGACTTGCGGCGGCGGCGGCAAGCGCAGCGACAAGGTCATCAAGGAAGGTGTGTACTTCACCAGGACGACCTTCATCTAATTCTCTAATAATACCAAATTTCTCTTTGTCTAGATAACCGAAGTTGGTCAAACCGATTGATCCATATACATTGACAATGGAAAGCGGAATAATCTCATCAATTCCATATAGCGGTTCATCTGTTTCAACTAAATGCTGCAAAGGTTCTGGCAAAAGCTTTTTTTCTGCCAGCTGATCAAGCGCAAGTCCTGTCAAAACTGCGTGGACAATTTCCCTTTTATTCAGCACTTTTTCAACATTTTCAATGCAGACACTAAGTGGAAGATTTGGGTTGTATTTCTCTTGGAGTTTCAGCACAATGTGTGCAATATCTTCTATTTTCACTCCACGCTCGTTTAACATCTGTTTTGTAATGCGAACCATTTCGTTCATTGTATACTTTTTCAATTGGCATGACATCTCCTTCTAGTGGCTCATCCAGCTCGGCGGGGTGTTTTTATCCCAGTAAATATTACCGAGTTCATGATGCGTCTGGAATCCATCTTCTGCTGTATGGTAGTGAAAATTAAACCAATATCCGCTGTGAGGCGGCTGATCTCTCCTGACATGAAAACGAAGCAAATCTTCTCCAGTCTTTCTATTATAAATGTGGAAGATTTTTTCCCCATTTCCGCTTGAAGGTTGATCAGTTAAAACAACATCTTGAAATTTTTCGTCATCTTTGAAATTTGTTAAAAAGTCGGTTAACACTTGTTCAATTTTTGGTTGAATCTCTTCTCTATACTCGTCCTCAATGACAGGTGTGATTTTACGACCAAATTTGAGAAAGGATTGGTTTTCTGCACTTGATAGAACCTCTTGCTTATATTGCTCAAAGGGGTCTACCCGCTCTTTGTTGTCTTCTTGCGATAATTCCCAGCTGCGCGTATCATCTGATGTATCATAAACTGCTGTATAAGGTGCTTTATCAGATGAAGAAAGTTCAGATGGCTTGTCTGTCATCAAAGCCGATGGAGGAGAGATTAAACCAAAAGTCGCAATCGTAAAGAGTGCAACAAGCGTTTTTCTCATCCACATTTTCATGATATCTAATTCCTTCCATAAGTTATCATACTGCTATTCTAGCATATAATGAATTTTCAGTCATTCAATTTGGTCATTGAGTTGAGACTTTCTTTTTCATGATAAAACGTTTACAATGACAGTAACGACGACTAAAATTTGGGAGGAATGGATATGCTTGAAGGGTTTTTCATCACAGCTTCCTTGCTGACGTTATTTTATTTTGTCTATATGGAGATCACCGATTAAAAGCCCTGAAATAGGGCTTTTTTAATTGTTAAGAGTGATTAAAGTTTTGTTGATTTGTCTTCTTCTATTGAGATATATCCGTAATGGAATTGGGCGGTTTTACGTTTCATCACCTGAAATTGATAGGAATCAGTGGTAAATCGTGTGCTTTTCCAATGATCTTTTAAAACCACTCTTTTTCTAGCCACTCTCATTGCTTCTTTCACAGCGGTTTCATGGTCAAAATGATGCTCAGCTGCATGACGAAGCGGCATCATACTAGCAGACTCTTGTATGGTTTCTTCGAACATTGGGTCAAAATAGACGATATCATAGGATCGATCAGGGAGCTTCTTTAACTGCTCAATACTATCCCCGCTGATAACAGATATCCGTTTCATCGCTTCGTCTGCCTCTCTCACACCCGTTTCCCATGTGATGAGTCCTTCTCGAACAAGCAATGCCGTCATCGGATTTTTTTCAATACCGGCCACTTTTCCATTGGTTCCTGTAGTGCAGCTTGCGGTAATCGCATCAGATCCTAAGCCAAGCGTACAATCTAAAAAGGAATCGCCCGGCTTTAATTGTGCTGCTTCTATTAATGGATCTTTTTCCCCTCGCAGAACCCGCTTCACCCTAAACATCGCTGAGCTTGGATGGAAAAAGAACTTTTCACCATTTGGCTGATACCATTCAAATCGTTCTTTCCCAACAACGAGTACATCCCCCCGCTTGATCGCAAGCTGTTTGACAGATTGTTTGCGCCGCTCGATATACTCACCATGCAAGTCCTTTGCGAGGGCCTTTGCCGTTTCAATTGTTTGTTCATTTGCTCTAAAGCTTGTTGTAATGAGCATGACGTTCCTCCATCATAATCAAGAAAAAATGCCCTGATGGATCACAGGACATTTCAACATTTGTATTAGCAATGTTTTTCAAATGCAGATAAGACGTTCTTCATAATATCTTCCATTTCATGACCTTCAATTTCGTCACGCGGGATAAAGTGAACAAGTTCATTTCCTTTTAAAAGTGCCATAGATGGAGAAGATGGCTCCTCACCTGTGAAGTATTCTCTCATTTTAGCCGTAGCTTCCCGGTCCTGACCAGCAAAGACCGTCACAATTCGATCTGGTGCTTTTTCTGCTTTCATGACAGCTTGAGTAGCAGCAGGGCGTGCTAAACCAGCAGCACATCCGCATACGGAATTGACGACAACAAATGTTGTTCCTTCTGCTTTCTGCATCGTTTTTTCTACTTCTTCTTCAGTCGTCAACTCTTGAAACCCTGCACTTGTTAGTTCTTGGCGCATTGGTACGACGAGCTGACGCATATATTCTTCATATGCCATTGACATAAAAAAGCCCCCTCTATAATCCTTATGTTGTGAATAAAGGATACTATAGAGAGAGCCAATTTTCAAATGATCAATTTCACATTAAATTTTCATGATTCCGCCTGTATTGGCTGATGTCACAAGTTTTGAGTATCTGGCAAGGTAACCTGTTTTTACTTTTGGCTCAAAGCCTTTCCAGTTTGCTTTTCTTTTTTCCCATTCTTCTTCCGGGACATCTACACTTAAAATGCGTTTTTCGATATCAACAACGACATGATCACCATTTTCAACAAAGGCAAGCGGGCCGCCTTCTGCTGCCTCTGGAGAAACGTGTCCAATAGACAATCCGCGAGAAGCACCGGAGAATCGTCCGTCTGTAATTAAAGCAACCTTTGGACCAAGTCCCATTCCAACAATTTGTGAAGTTGGTGCAAGCATTTCAGGCATACCTGGACCGCCTTTAGGTCCTTCATAACGAATAATGACAACATGTCCTGCTTCTACTTTTCGATTAATGATTCCTTCAAGTGCTTCTTCTTGGGATTCAAATACGATCGCAGGTCCTTCATGACGTGTGATGCCGTCTTGTACACCGCCTGTTTTAATGATTGCTCCATCTGGCGCAAGGTTTCCAAATAAAACGGCTAAGCCGCCCTTTTCAGTAAATGGCTTGTCAATTGGATAAATGACGTTATAATCTTTTACCTCATGACCTGCAATGTTCTCGCCTAACGTTTTCGCTGTGACGGTCATGGTATCTAAATGAAGAGCCCCCTCTTTTTTGGACAATTCATTTAGTGCAGCAGTCACTCCGCCAGCTTCATGTAAATCTTCAATATATACATCTGAAGCTGGAGCAAGTTTCGATAAATGCGGCACTCGTTCTGCGACTTCATTGATACGCTCAAGTGAGTATTCAACGCCTGCTTCATTTGCAATCGCCAATGTATGAAGAACTGTATTGGTTGAACCACCAAGTGCCATATCTAAAGCAAATGCGTTATCAATCGCTTTTTCCGTGACAATATCACGTGGTTTAATGTCTTTTTTGATTAGCTCCATCAATTGTTTTGCTGACTTCTTCGCAAATTCTCTTCGTTCTGGTGAAGTCGCCAGAATGGTTCCATTTCCAGGAAGAGCAATCCCAAGCGCCTCTGCTAGACAGTTCATTGAGTTGGCTGTAAACATACCAGAGCAAGATCCGCATGTTGGACAGCCAAATTGCTCTAATTCATTTAATTCCTCTTCATTAATTTTCCCTGATTGGTATGCGCCTACGCCTTCAAAGACAGAAGAAAGAGAAATTTTTCTGCCATCACTTGTTCTCCCAGCTTCCATCGGTCCACCACTGACAAATACAGTTGGGATATTCACACGCATGGCAGCCATCATCATACCTGGCGTGATTTTATCACAGTTAGGAATACAAACCATGCCATCAAACCAGTGTGCAGACACCACGGTCTCTACTGAATCAGCAATGATTTCACGGCTTGGCAATGAATATCTCATCCCAATATGCCCCATCGCAATACCATCATCTACCCCGATTGTATTGAATTCAAATGGAACACCGCCAGCTTCACGAATGGCTTCTTTCACAATTTTTCCGAATTCCTGAAGATGGACATGCCCTGGGACAATATCAATATAGGAATTACATACGGCAATAAACGGCTTGCCAAAATCCTCATCTTTTACCCCAGCTGCTCTTAGTAAGCTTCGGTGAGGTGCTCTGTCAATTCCTTGTTTAATCATATTACTGCGAAGTTCTGCCATCTGTTTAAAAAGCCTCCTATACTACTAGTCTTGTTGACTGTATGATTTTGAGTTCATTTTATTTTACAAATTTTCTGTTTATTTAGCCACCTATAATAGATAGTGACTGATTTCTCTGCTGAAGCAAGTGCTCAGCAAGGATTGTGTCATAAAATCTGACCTCCAATATTCTATATTGGTACTACTATATAGAGTTTTTTCTCATATTTCAACAATATTCAAAATAATTTTTCTAAAAAAATTTTTCTGCCAATAAAAAAGCCATTTTCAGAAAACAAGCTGCCTTTTATTGGCAGCCTGCTCGTCTTTCTTATGATTCTGATGCATTTTTTCTACTTTCTGTCATTTGCTTCCACACAGAGCCTTTTGCTTCTTCTCCGTGCTCAATTCGTTCGATGGCCATTTTCACTTGAAGACTGACTTCAAATTCAGGGTCCTGCTCCGCTTCTTTTAAAGCTTCTAGTGCTGTTTCGTCACCTTCTTCATAAAGGAACATGGCCGCACGCCAGCGGACAAGCTTACTTGGGTCCTTTAAGGCTTGGATCATCGCTTCAATCGCACTAGGATCACCAAGATCTGAAATACAATCTCCAGCAGTTCTTCTAACCGTCACTGTTTTATCTTCAAGCCCTTTATACAAAATAGGCAAAATGTCTGGATCTTCAATCATGCCAGCATTCACAACAGCTTGTCTGCGAATCGATGTTTTTGGGTCCTCCATCGCTTTCATTAAAACAGGTATATCTTTTTTCTCTGGCTGCATTTGCTCTAAATGAGCAAAACGTTTCTTCCAATCTTCATCACGCAGCATCTCTTCTGTCACATCATATGCTTTTCGGTTCACTTGTTTATCTACAGCCTCTTGACCTTCCTTCACTGCCTCTGTTAAACGGGATAAACGCTCGTCGTCATATGCAGCTTGCAGCTCTTCTGTGACTTCTTGACCGATATCAGCAAATTCTCCAAAACGTACGCCATGTTCTTTCCACACACGTTCAAATACAACATTATCTGAACTGCTTCTTAGCTTTAAAATCGCTGCCTGGAAACGTTCAGGCATTCCAAATCGTTCTTCTCTTTCACCGTCTGTCAGCTTCACCTGCATCGGAATCCCATTAAACATTTGAACAAACACTTTGACTTCTCCAAATGTGTCATCACCTGACTGCGATTCTCCCTGAAGACCTTCTGTTTCTTGTCCAAAGGCTTCTCTGACTTGCTGTAAAATACCTTGCCAGTCAAATTTCGCATTGCGCTCAACCGCTAAGAAATCGGCTACATGGTAAACACCTTTTACACCTTCAATGGTTAAAATGCGCTTGATCATCTCTGGCGCTTCGTCTTTTTGATCTTTTTTGTAGTTATTGCTTTTACCGCCTGCAAGCGCTTCTGTCAAAATGACTTTCATTGTATTCGGGCTTGGCGTTGGTTCTATGGCAGTTATTTTCATCTATACATCCTCCTTACACACATAAAGACCCTACTCATCTGTAAGGCCGCATTCTTCTTTCCATGTCTTAATAAATAGACACATAAACTCATGCCGCTCATGAGCCAGCTGCTTTCCAGCACGTGTGTTCATCAAGTTTTTTAATTGAAGCAGCTTTTCTTGCATATGCAAAAGTACTGTGCCTTGGTGAGCACCCTCTGTATAGTGAGGCTCCCCTTTTGCACCTGCATATGTAAACACCCTTGCAATCCCAGTTGCACCTATCGCATCTAGCCGATCTGCATCTTGAACAATGGCCCCTTCTAATGTCACTGGCTGATGCTGCATATGCCGGTGACGAAAAGACATCGTTGTAATAATATCCATGATATAGCGAATATCTTGCGTGTCCACTTCCCACAAAAGGAGCTGCTGCTTGAGATCATGCGGTGAAAGCTTCCATTCACTAGACAGCTTGTCATCAATGACATCATGGATAATCGCTGCCATTTCAATGACAAAAAGCGACCCGCCCTCCTGTTGTGCAATATGGACGGCAAGCTGGCGCACACGATTGATATGAGCTTCATCGTGTCCAGTCGGTTCATTCTTTAGCTGTTTTGAAACAAAGGAGGCAGCTGCCTCCAATTGTTCTTGCTGCTTACTCAAATTCATGCTTATTTCTCCAAAAGAGCGATAATGGAGCTTTCTAATTCTTTCGGTGGTGTTTTAGGAGAAAATCGTTCAGTCACTTCTCCGTTTTGGTCAACGATAAATTTTGTAAAATTCCATTTCACCGTTTTTGTACCAAGCACACCTTTCGCATGACTCGTTAAGTATTTGAAAAGCGGATGCGCATTGTCACCATTGACATCTACTTTTGCAAACATCGGGAAGGTCACACCATAGTTTAACGAACAGAATTCTTGAATTGCTTCTTCCCCTTCTGGCTCTTGATTCATAAATTGATTGCACGGAAATCCTAAAATTTCAAGGCCCTTTTCATGATATTGATCGTATAACTCTTGTAATTGTTTAAATTGAGGGGTCAGTCCACATTTGCTCGCTGTGTTCACGATGATCAGTACTTTCCCTTTGTAATCTGCCATTGATTTTTCCTGACCGTTAATGGTCTTGACCTGAATATCATAAATTGACATCTCATAGCCTCCTAGGATTCACTTTTTCCTATCGTAACATGCTTCTTTTAGAAAATCGCTTTTTATGCTTTCTGCTAAAAGAGTCCAGTCACACTGCCGTCTTCTAATAAATCCATCTCAAGTGCCGCAGGTTTTTTAGGGAGACCTGGCATGGTCAGAATGCTTCCTGTTAGTGCAACGATAAAACCTGCTCCTACAGATGGTTTTAACTCTCGAATCGTAACGGTGAAGCCTTTTGGTCTGCCGATTAAAGCCGGATCATCCGATAGTGAATATTGCGTTTTTGCCATACAAACCGGCAAATGGGCCCAGCCATTTTTCTCAATTGCAGCTAGCTGCTTTCTTGCTTTTGATGTAAGGTTGACGCCGTCTGCACCATAAACCACTTTGGCGACTTTTGACAACTTTTCTTCAATGGAATCTTGCTCCTCATATAAATAAGAAAAGCTGTTTTCATTCTTTTCAATGAGTGTCGTGAGCTCTTCGGCAAGTGCTACGCCGCCAGCTCCCCCTTCTTCCCATACATTGACCGCTTTGACTGGATGTCCATTCGTTTCGCACCAGTTTTCTATTGCTTGAATTTCTTCTTTTGTATCGGTAATAAAACGGTTCACTGCAACGATATATGGTAGACCGAAGGCTTGCACTGTTTCAATATGCTTATCTAAATTATGTATACCTTCTAATACAGCCTGTGCATTTGCTTCCTTGAGCTCTGTTTTCTGCATTCCGCCATGCATTTTTAGCGCCCTGACAGTTGCTACAATGACAACAGCGCCTGGTTTAAAATCACCGGCTCTTGTTTTGATGTGAAGAAATTTTTCCGCTCCGAGGTCTGCACCAAATCCCGCTTCTGTTACGACGTAATCTGCTAGTTTTGCCGCCATTTTTGTGGCAATTAAACTATTGCATCCATGTGCAATATTGGCAAAAGGACCACCATGAACAAGGGCTGGAGTTCCTTCAATCGTTTGAACAAGGTTTGGTTTCAGCGCATCTTTTAATAGCAAGGTTAATACGCCTTCATATCCTAGATTTCCAACTGTGACCGGTTCACCTTCTTGATTGTAGGCAACAACAATAGAAGAAAGACGTTTTTTTAGATCGTTTAAGTCGTCTGCTAAACAGAGGATGGCCATCATTTCGGATGCAACCGTAATATCAAATCCATCTTCTCTAGGGTACCCATTTAATTGACCGCCAAGTCCTACGACCACTTGTCTTAGAGCACGATCGTTTAAATCTAACACTCGTTTCCATACAATTCGGCGTGCGTCGATCCCAAGCTCATTTCCGTGATGGATATGATTATCAATAAAAGCAGATAAAGCGTTATGTGCAGATGTAATCGCATGAAAATCCCCTGTGAAATGAAGATTGATTTCTTCCATAGGTAACACCTGTGAATATCCGCCGCCAGCTGCACCGCCTTTAATACCCATTGTGGGACCTAGTGAAGGTTCACGCATGGCAATAATCGCTTTTTTCCCAATTTTCTCGAAGGCTTGACCGAGGCCAACTGTTACGGTGGACTTCCCCTCACCTGCTGGCGTTGGGTTGATCGAAGTCACAAGAATCACATTTCCTTCTTTTTGTTCCTTTAAACGGTCAAAAATAGTCAAAGATATTTTCGCTTTTGTGAAACCATAGCATTCTAATTCTTCGTCATGTATGTGTAATTTTGCTGCGATGTCTTGAATCGGTCTCAGCTTTGCCTTTTGGGCAATGTCAATATCTGATAAATGCTTTGTGATCATGATTAATGGCCTCCTTTTTTGACAGAAACAGCTTTCTTTTTTGCTCTATTTTTCATTGTAACATAATTGAAACATTGAAATATCGCCAGAAAGTTCCTATAATGAAGTGAAATTAGCTTTGGTTCAGGGGGTGGCGAGTTGCCTATTAACATACCAGTTCATCTGCCGGCAAAACAAATACTAGAGAGCGAAAATATTTTCGTCATGGATGAGACAAGGGCATTCAAACAAGATATCCGTCCTTTGAATATCGTGATCTTAAATTTAATGCCAAAAAAAATACAAACTGAAACGCAGCTGCTGAGAATGCTCGGAAATTCTCCTTTGCAAGTGTATTTTACATTTTTGATTCCAAGTACACATACACCGAAGAATACATCGAGAGAGCATCTAGATGAATTTTATACGACCTTTGACTCGATTCGCCATAAAAAATTTGATGGCATGATCATTACAGGTGCACCAATTGAGCATTTAGCTTTCGAAGAAGTTTCCTATTGGAAAGAACTGCAGGACATTTTGGACTGGAGTAAAACGAATGTGACGTCTACTCTCCATATATGCTGGGGGGCACAGGCTGGTCTTTATCATCATTATGGCATTGAAAAAATCAAGCTTCCAGAGAAAAAATTCGGTGTTTTTGAGCATCTTGTCAAAGAGAAAAAAGAAAGATTAGTAAGAGGTTTCGATGAAGTATACTATGTCCCACATTCTAGGCATACAGATATTAATACAGAACAATTAAAAAACACGCCGAATCTAAAAGTATTGAGCACGTCTGAGGAAGCTGGTGTTTGTTTAATTGTTTCAGATGATGATAAACAAGTATTTTTAACTGGACATCCTGAATACGATACAGATACATTGAAGCAGGAATATGAAAGAGATTTGTTGAAACATGATACAGTCAAAAAACCCGTCCACTATTTCATAGAAGATGGAGACACATTAGTTCCAGTGAACCGCTGGAAAGCCCATGCTACTTTGCTGTTTATGAATTGGCTTAATTACTATGTTTATCAAGAAACACCATATGTGTGGGAATAAAATAGACTGTAGTCTGATGATAAATGCTTAAAATGTGTTAAAATACAAATGGCTCTGTCTTCCATTATCAATTTAGTCTGTTTGTTTTTTAAAATTAGTTTAATTCTTTCGTAACGAATGATATGCTCTCGCTGTTTATATGTTATCTTTATGTATATGTAGACCTATGAGATTTATAGTTTTCGTACGAAGTTTTGTTGTTGTTGATTACATTTGAGGTGAATATTCTTGAATACCAATAAAAAAATATTAATCTTGACCGCAAATTATGGAAATGGACATATGCAGGTTGCAAAAACACTGTATGATGAATGCAAATCCCAAGGGTTTGAACATGTGATAGTTTCTAATTTGTATCAAGAATCAAATCCCATTGTGTCTGAAGTGACTCAATATTTATATTTAAAGAGCTTCTCCATTGGGAAACAATTTTATCGCTTGTTTTATTACGGTGTAGATAAAATTTACAATAAACGCAAATTTAACATTTATTTAAAGATGGGAAATAAGCGTCTTGATGAATTAATTCAATTACACAATCCGGATATCATCATCATTACATTCCCGATGATTGTTGTACCTGAATACCGAAACAAAACAGGTAAAGTCATTCCAACATTTAATGTGATGACAGACTTTTGTCTTCATAAAATTTGGGTACATGAAAACATTGACCGATACTATGTTGCAACCGATTATGTGAAACAAAAGCTAGTAGAAATCGGCACACATCCAAGCGATGTCAAGGTAACAGGCATTCCGATTAGACCACAATTTGAAGTAGACGTGCCTAAATCGATCATCTATAAAAAATATGGATTATCATCAGACAAAAAAGTCCTTCTCATTATGGCGGGTGCCCATGGTGTACTAAAAAATGTGAAGGAACTGTGTGAAGCACTACTTCTTGACAGTGAAGTACAAATTGTTGTTGTGTGCGGTAAGAATGCAGCGCTGAAGCAATCGCTTAGCGAACTTGAACAAGCACACCCAAATCAATTGAAGGCGCTTGGATATGTGGAACAAATTGATGAATTGTTCAGAGTAACGGACTGTATGATTACAAAACCGGGCGGGATTACATTAACAGAAGCAACAGCAATTGGTGTCCCAGTTATTCTTTACAAACCTGTTCCAGGACAAGAAAAAGAAAATGCTCTTTTCTTTGAAGATTACGGCGCTGCCATTGTCATCAACAGACACGAAGACATTTTAGAATCTGTCACTAACTTGCTGCAAGACGAAGAAAAATTAGAATCCATGAAACAAAACATCAAAAAATTACACTTAAAACAATCTTCTCAAACCATTTTAGAAGATATCGTCGAACAATCAGATCTGATCATGAGCAACAAATCGTATGCTCAAGCATTATCATAAAAAGGTGTCCGTCAATGACGGACACCCTTCTTCTTTTAACCTTGATTCCCATTCGTTGTATACACTTCTTCAAACGGCTGCACGACAACAAAGCCACTTCCGCTAAACTTCATTTGAATGGACTCTCCGCTTCCCCTGCCAATAAACGTTTTGAACGATACATCTGTCACAAATTCAGTCTGCAAATCTCCTGACCATGCGACCGTCGCATTCGGATCTGTATAAACAGAATCACCTGGCTGAACAATCAGCGTCAGCGGTTCGTAATGACTTGTGATTGCCACAAGACCTGGTCCTTCAAGTTTGACATTAAATAATCCGCCTGCAAGCATGCCAGACACCTTTTTCATTAATTTAATATCCCACCGAACAGACGGTTCAAATGCGAGCAAGTCGTTTCCATTAACGAAAATAGACTCCCCTTGAGCCAATCGAAGAATCGAAATTTTTTTCCCTTGGTCTGCTACATATAATTTCCCATCACCTGTGGCCTTCATCAAAGAAGTTCCTTCTCCTGATAACATTTTTTTGAACATCTTTGACACACCGTGTTCAAACACACCTTCACGTTCAAACTTTATTTTCCCGCGATATGAAACCATGGAGCCTGTTTTTGCCCAAATGGTATCCGTTAAATTAATTTCTAACAATCTTGGTGTTTCAAGTTCAAAGACCCCTTCCCCTTTGTCTTCTTGCTGCGTATTCTGAACAAACTCCTCAATTGTGTAACGATTCATGACGCACCTCTTTCTGTATTTTTACTATATACGGACAAGTTATACGTTAGGTTTCATGAGATTAGGACGTTTTATAGATAAATGTCGTTCACTAAAAAAACAAAAAAATCAAACATTCTGCTCAAAATTTGGCTTGCCTGCTTGACGCTTTACTTTTGATGGTGTATAGTGGAACCATCATTTAACAACTTCTTAAGTCGTTAGGTGATGAAAAATTTTTTTTAGTATGCCAAAAGGTGTGCTACAGTACTAGGAGGAAAAAGCAATATGCAAAACGGTAAAGTAAAATGGTTCAATAATGAAAAAGGTTTCGGCTTCATTGAAGTTGAAGGCGGAGACGATGTATTCGTTCACTTCACAGCTATCGAAGGTGACGGTTACAAATCTCTAGAAGAAGGACAAGAAGTTTCTTTTGAAATCGTTGAAGGTAATCGTGGACCTCAAGCTGCAAACGTAACAAAAATCTAATCAACTCAATCAATGATGAAACGACAAAATAAAGAGAGGCGTATGCCTCTCTTATTTGATTTTCAGCTGAATTTCAATCGCTAAAATATTTTGCTTTAATCTTTGTTCAATTTCAGAGATATCTTTTTCGAGAAAAGGTCTTCCCTTCTTTGCTACATCTACCAGTTGCTCTAGATCACTGTACACCTCTTGAAATGTCCGATGTAATACCGTTTCAAAATCCTTATTATCCATGCCGGCCTTCCCCTTTTCCTCTATTATCCGTCACTTAGTCAAAAAGTAACTCAACCAAAACTTTCTATAGTTATATCGGCTCATTTTTCAGAATATGTTCTTTTTTTACACATTCTATTCGTTTTTTTTCGTGAGCGTATGATACATCTAGGGGAAAACCGGAGTGTATGCTTATTTTTTGAGTAATTCATTCCCGTATTGTTTGATCTTCTCTCCTACCGTGCATTGCTGTATACAAAAGGAGTGCGCATATTTTTTGCCAAATTCTTTACGAAAGTGCTTCTTAATCAAACAATCTGAACAATACGTGTCTTGAAGATCTGTTAATTCTTTTACTGCTGTTTTTTTATCCACTTTATTCAGCTCCGTCTGCTTCTAATTTCAACTTACTTTCGATGGGGACGTCTGCAAGTATCTGTCTGGCAAGCTGATCTGCTTCTGCATTTTGTTTACGATCGATGACTTCATATGTTGGCGTGAGCTTCAGCTCTTTGATCGCAGCCTCAATTCGGTCGAGCCATTTGTTATGTATATCATCATAACAAGGCCATTCCCCTTTGAGCTGATTCATCACAACAAGAGAATCTCCTCTAATCGTAACAGAGTTTCTGCTGGCTCCCAGTTCTTTTAAAGCCTTTACCGCTTCAAATAAAGCCGCATACTCTGCCTCATTGTTCGTGGTGCTCTGAAAAGGCTGATTCTTCCTTAACCGGTATGCATCCTGTCCGAGCTGATAATACACAACAATTCCAAGCCCAGCATCACCTGTTTCTTTGCGAAAACTCGCATCAAAATAGACCTGAAGCTGATCGGGTTCAAGCCTAAGTTCTTCGTTTAGCTTTTCAAGTTCTTTCATCGACCACATCGCACCCTTTTCATCTTCAAATGATAGAAGTGACTGCGGTTCTTTTTTGTCTATATGTTTTGCTAAAAGCAAGGCTTCTTTGAGCTCCATCCAATCTTCTTGGAAAAAAGCAATGGACCCAATCGATTTCACTTTCATTGTATAGTGTGCTCTTAGTTTCATTGATCACATCGCCTTCCCGTACTTTTAAGGTAAACGTTCGTTATGCTATAATCAAAAAGTTACATTTTACATTTAGAAAGGAAGTTCATGTCACTTGTTTAATGAAGGTATTTGGATCTTATTTGCGATCATTAATTTTATCATTGTTCTTCTATTTTATAAAGGATTTGGCAAGATGGGGCTTTTCGTCTGGATTGGTTTTGCAACAGTTGCTGCCAATTTACAAGTGGTCAAAACCGTTGAATTATTTGGCTTAACGGCAACACTTGGCAACATTTTATACGGCAGTGTGTTCTTTGCAACGGACGTCCTAAATGAAAAATATGGACAAACCGAAGCGAAAAAAGCTGTCTGGATTGGCTTTGCCACCCTTTTAACATTAACTGTTGTCATGCAGGAGGCTTTACTTTTCCATCCCGCTCCATCTGACATTTCCCAATCATCATTAGAAACGATATTTGGCTTTATGCCAAGGGTCGCTCTTGGTAGTCTTGCTGCTTATATCATCAGTCAAATGTTAGATGTTTATGTATATTCGTTTATTCGCCGGATATTTCCTTCAGACGGTGCGCTCTGGCTGCGAAATGCGGGGAGTACAATGATTAGCCAGCTGCTTGATACACTCGTTTTCACAACCATTGCCTTTCTTGGTACCTACCCATTCCATATATGGATCGAAATTTTCATCACGACTTATGTGATTAAATTTATCGTCGCTGCCATTGGCACACCTTATGCCTATGCGGCGAAAAAAATGGTTCCGATTGATGAAAGGGGGAAATAAATTGCCAGCTGAAATATATATTGACGGTGCTAGTGCCGGAAACCCAGGTCCATCTGGCATCGGCATTTTCTTGAAATATGACGGAAAAGCTGAGTCTTTCTCCATTCCTCTTGGCACCATGAGCAATCATGAAGCAGAGTTTTCCGCGCTCATTGAAGGCATGAAAATTTGCGTAGAAAAAGGATTACGGACCGTTTCATTCCGCACTGATTCACAAGTAGTAGATCGTGCAGCCAATGCAGGATTTGCTAAAAATCCATCTTTTCGTCATTTTATCGAAGAAATGCTGCAGCTTCAAAGCGAATTTGATTTATTTTTCATTAAGTGGATTCCGAGCAAGGAAAATCAAGTGGCTGATCAGCTCGCTAGAAAAGCGATTCACCTTTCAAAAGGATGAATCGCTTTTCTTTTGGTTATGCTAATGGGTGAGGTGATACGAATTGGATAAAGAGAACAGAGGCCGTGTCACAAACGGAACGACTCCTCAAGGTGATGCGCAGACAAAAGATAAACAGCCAATATCGCAATTAGAAAATAAGGCGAAAAAAAGCAACACAAAGGGCTAAAATGAACTTGATTTTAGCCCTTTCTTTTTTTCTAACCTTAACTGATTCCTAATTGACTTAAGCGGTTCACCATTGGTTCGATCCCTTTAATTTGATGCAAGCGAAGCATTGCCGCTGCCCGCTCTGGATCCATTTTTATTTTTGTTTCGTCAATCGGACAGCTGAGTGGTACATCACATTTAATTTCTGCCAGTATACGAGAAAGCTTCAGATCTTCTAATCCTGCTTGCATTTTCTTTTGCTGAGCTGCCGTTAATGAATGAACATTTTCTAACAGTCGATCAATCGTTTCATACGTTTGAATAAATTTCAATGCTGTTTTTTCGCCGATTCCTTTTACACCAGGGTAATTATCGCTAGAATCACCCATCAGTGCTTTCATATCAATCAGTGCCTTTGGAGATATGCCCATTTCCTCTTCAAAAAGGGCTTTTGTATAATGCTTATAATTCCCAATGCCTTTTTGCATTAAAGCCACGGTCACTTGTTCATTCAAGATTTGCAGCAAATCTTTATCTCCTGTTAAGACGGTCACATGTGCTTCGTTTTGATAGATTGATGCAAGCGTTCCAATACAATCATCTGCTTCAAAACCTTTCACACCAATGTTCATGATCCCCAGTTCTTCTGTCGCCTCTTTTGCTAAATCAAACTGCGGGATAAGCTCAACAGGCGCCTCGCCTCGATTGGCTTTATAATCTTGAAACAATTCGTTCCGGTATGTCTGGCTCCCCATATCCCAGCAGCAAACGATATGAGTCGGCTCAAATGTTTGGACAGCTGTTAACAAATGCTTCAAATAACCATTCACTCCATTTGTCGGTACACCACGATCATTTATCATAAAATTGCGATGGACAGCCGTCGCATAAAACGACCTAAAAAGAAGTGCCATTCCATCTACAAGTAAGACGTGTTTATTCATTCATCTAAACTCCCTTTTTATAAACAATACTCCTATTCTATCATAGAACATCGAAACGAACATAAAAAAGGCGCCTTCTTCTTTTGATAAAGAAGAGGCAGCCCGATTACTTTTTACCATATTGCATTTTTTTCGTTTCCGCTTCTGCGTAGGATGGCATGTCTTTTTCCTTCGGCATGCGCTCCTCCTGCTGCTTTACGTTTTGCTTTTTTGCCATGATCATTCCCCTTTCTGGTTCATTTGTTAAGATGACCAAAAATGAGAAAATTACTCTTTACTTCTGTTTACGCTGGGTGTATTCCTCCACCATCTCAATCGTCACGTGTTTACGAAGCGGAACAATTCCGCCTCGGGCAAGCTCATTCATTTTAGACGTAATGGCGTTGATCTCATCTGTTGAAAATGGTTCATTGTGTTCACATTTTTTCACAGCCGATTCAATCGCCTGCTCTCTTTTTTGTTCAAGTGCAAGAAAAGATTGGATGTGGGCATGTTGTTTCTGTGAATGTGCAGAAATTTCTTCGTGTACGCTCGTCATCGTCTATCAACTGCTTTCTTTTTTATATAGTCTATCATGAATCATATCGTTTTCAACTGGTTCTTCCATTCATTTGTTTGTTCATAAACTTGTTCAATGACCGCCTGTTTTTCAGCATCTGTTGTAAGGCTCGTCATAAATGTCTGTTTTTGCTCATTGAGCTGTTGGAGAGCATCTTGTTCGTACCTTTCCGTATAGGTCTTCACTAGCTTTTCATATCTGCTCAGCAACTCTTCTTTTTCGTTATCTGCCCAACGTGTTGTCATTTGATGTAGAACATCTCGAATGGCTTCAATAAACGTAGCCTTTTCATTTTGTTCAAAAAAGGCTTTCGCTGATTTTTGTTTCTTTAAAAGTGGCTCAAATGGTGCAATCTCTGCTTCGACTTCAATTTGTTTTAGCTCAGCATTTTTCTCCTCAGGGGCTGACAGGCTGAGAGAAAAGTAAGGATCTTCCGCACATGCAGCCTGCATCCCTTTTTCCCACTCCTCCTGGAAATAATGGTGGATAAACGATTCCATTCGGATATCAAGTGCCTTGAGCTCCTGCACAAATTCAAATTCATACTCCTTTAACGCTTTCTCAAGTGCCTTTTTTAACTGCTGACCAAAATTCCCTTGAGATATGCCAGGATAAAAAGCCGACTTTAATAGATCATTCGCAAATAATGAAAGCCGCTGTACAATATGATAGAGCTGTTCATGCACGTCTTTTTTTACGCTTTCGGTCACAAGTTTAGACCGTTTCACATCTTGCATTTTTTCGAGAATGGCTTCATAGGATGTCTTGATGTTTTTCTTTTCAGCTTCTTTCTCATCTTCTGATTGATGCAAGGTCGCACGTAGTCTATCGACCGTTGTACATAATGTATTAGCTTCAAAATGCAAAAGTTCAATGGCATCTTTCGTTAATTCTTCCTCAATAAAATAGTCGAGCTGTTTTCTCAGTGTTGCATATTGATTATAAGATGTCGGCTCTTTCCCCTCGATCTCTTCCTTACTAGACACATGATGCAGGTTTGGATTGCGGATGCCTTCTTTTGTGAGCTCGCTTCGTACATAGTCAAATACGGTTTCAAGCTCTGCTTGATCCTTAGCCAAATCAGCTGCATTGATGATAAAGAACATTTTATCCATGCTAAAGGAATCTTTTACGAGTCCAAGCTTCCGTAAAAATGAGCGATCAGCTTTTGAGAAAGAGTGCTGATAATACGTTAAATAAAGAAGGGCGTCTGCATCCTTCATATACTGGAAGGCGATTTCTGTATGACGCTTATTCATACTGCTAGCACCTGGTGTATCGACAATCGTCAGTCCTTTATCTGTCAAAGGTGTACTTAAATACACCGTCACTTCCTTCACCACACAAGAAACAGATTCTTCCGCTACATAAGGCTTTAATTCTTGAAGTGTGACATGTAAATTGGTTTGGTTGTCAATGTCATCATGAAACTTGGCATAGGCTTGTAGGAAATGTTCTACAATGATTCGGTGATCCTGTTCGAGCTGCCGTTTTTTCAGTACTCTTTCCAGCTTTGCCTTAAACGAATCTCCTTTTTCTGTTGCGATCGAAAATCCAAGAATCTGATCGAGTTCCTCTAGAATGTCCTGCTTGGTTTTAAACACCACTTTGACACTTTCATGAGGATGATCTTCCGTAGGTCGTGTCAGTTTGTTAATTGTCGCAGTTGTTGGCGTAGGTGATGATGGTAACACCTTCCGTCCAACAAGCGCATTGGCAAAAGAAGATTTTCCAGAACTAAAAGCGCCAAATAAAGCGAGTGTAAATTCTTTTGCCTGCAGCCGTTCTGTTCGTTTTTCAAAGGAATCTCTTTGAGACTTTAGAATATCTAAAGGCGATAAAATGCGGGAAAGCTCTTTAAATTGTGCAATTGATTGTGCTGTTGTTAAATGCTGTGATTGGCGGTATTGATCGCGCTCTATCCGTTCAGTTGCTTGATCGCTCTCTTCAACATGAATTGATGCGCGATTCTTCTCCAGCTGGTCGTGCTGCATCCATTGCTTTTTCGCATAAAACCAGTCGCCTGGGATATGATCATCCGTTCCGTTTTGCCAAATATCCCATAAATGCTGAATATCCTGTCTTATTTGTTCATTTTTTTCGTTATACTCCTCAAGGCTCTGAAGCTCTTGTTTCGCTTGTTTCCATTTTTCCTCTTGCTTCTCTTGTTCATTCCGGAGCTGGTCTTTCAAGGTCTCAATCATCTGTTCAATCAATTGAAGCGCTTGCTGTTTTGCCTGTCTTTTCAATGCTTCACCAGCATCTTTCGCATATTGAAGAACATATTCGTTAGAAAAAGTTGCCCCTTGGTGAATGACCTTTTCAAGCAAGGATTCTTCAACAGGTGTCTCAAATGCCATGGCTTTGTCTAATAACGCTTCCCCAAGCTGATGCTGTTTTATTTCTTTTTTAAGGAGCTCGGCAATGTGCCAGTCAACTTCCGCTTTCATTCTCTTTTTTACATCTGCTAAGAAATCACTTGCCCGCTTTTCCTTTTCCTGCTCGGTTTTATTTTTTGCAAAAAGTAAACCCACTTTAAAGCCAGGTGCTTTCGATTCGATATAGTCACTTGCAAGCTCTCGCATCTTAAATGGCGTGAGGTTTGCATTTTTTAAGATGTTCTCTACTTCAGAAGACACTTTATCTTCTACCTGCTTTGCACCATTTTCAATAAATCGGCGTTTCTCTTCTAGTTCTTTCACTTCATTCCTTTTTTCTTGAAGCTGCGCGTCAAGGTCCTCTTCATGCAGTTCTTCTTTTAACGAGTCTATATGTTCTTTTAAAACATGTTCGATTTTCTGCTCTGTATAGGCTCGAAGTGATGCTTTAGGCATGGTTTGTAATTCTTGTAGCTTCTTCACTAAACGGATCATTTCGTTTTTTGGGTGTGCCTCATCCGTCACAGAAGTAAAATATAGATGTTCTTCTTCAATGCCTTCTTTTAAAAGCATCTCAACGACTTGTTTTTTGTAGTTTTCAAAAGTTGTCTCTTGTTCATCATGCCGATCCACTTGATTGACGATGAAATAAAGATTAGGCACTTTCTCTTTAATCGAGCGAATGAAGCGAATGTTTTCTTCAGAATGGACATGGTTATAATGAACGACATAAAAAAGAGCATCCGCTTGATGAAGAATCGAAGCAGCGGATAAAAAGTGCGCATGATCCGTTGAATCAATTCCCGGCGTATCAATGAGTGCCACTTTTTCTTCAAGTCCACTATAATCACCGCTAATTTCCACCATCTCAATTTGTTCCCCATCTTTACAAAAACGCTGCACCGCTTCTTTATCATAAGAACCGCTCATTTTTGCAAAGCGTCCATCAGACGTATGGAGCTGAACTTCACTGACCCCTTTCCTGACAACAACCAAGTTTGCACTCGTTGGAATTGGGCTTGTGGGCAGGATGTGATCATGAAGAAGATGATTCACTAGTGATGACTTACCAGCAGAATAGTGGCCGGTAAATGCGATATATACTTCTTCTTCAGCTTCCTTTTTCATAATAGATGCAAGTTTGGCTGCGCGCTCGTGATCATCCCTTTTCAGAAGGCTTTGATATAAAGCACCTGTAGTTTGAACGAGCGAATCTCGAATAGACAAGTCTTTCATGACGATAAACCCCTTTGTTTTTAGAAAAGTCAGTTATGTATGTGTACCATTTTACACAAAATAAAGAGATTTTTCTTCTGATCTGAGGAAATAAAAAAATCTGCTGCCCGATCAGTCGCAATGGACTGCAATCAGGAAGCAGATTTTTTTGAAACACCTTTTAATACGAAGCCAATCAATAAGCTGTATACACAGACCGTACCGAGTAAGAAAATCATTGTCATGTGATCACCGTCCATCCTTCATGATTGAGAATGTTTATCATTAATGAAAGTGTAGCACAATTGATAATGATTTTCAATATTAATTTAATAAATACTGATTCAGTGCTTTTTCTTCTGTTTGTATTCTGACCATCATCATCCATCCATTTAAACACGTAAACAAAATGGCAGTAATAAATGCGTTAAATAGCAGCGGAATGAACATCAGTTCAATCGCCACCACCACATAGTTAGGATGCTTTAACCAGCGATACGGCCCCTTTTTCACAATCATCGCATTTGGAACGACTAAGATTTTTGTATTCCAATACGTCCCAAGTGAACATAGTGCCCAGTACCGAATCACCTGGGTAGCAAGAAGGAACACAAGCAGCAATAGGAAAAAACGAGACGGTTGACGATGCAGCAGCCATGTCTCTCCAATAAGCGAGAGGAAAAAAGCTGCATGCATAGCGACCATATAAGGATAATGGCTTGCACCAAATTCAATTGCTCCGATCGCCTTCACCTTCTTTTCATTTCTTTTCGCCACAAGCACTTCAATGAGGCGCTGACAAATGAAAATGCCAATCACTATCCAGAAAATCATCACGAGAGCCCCTCCCATTTCATGAGCAATAATTCTGATGAAAAGCCTGGACCAAGTGCTCCGCAAAGCCCCACCTGTCCTGCATCTAGTGACTGATGTTCAAGAAAATGCTTCATGACATATAAAACGGTGGCAGAGGACATGTTTCCATGCTGTTTCAGAACCTCTTTTGAAGAAAATAGCTGATGCTCTTGTAAAGATAGGCTTTCAAGATAGGCATCAATCACTTTTTTTCCTCCAGGGTGAGCAAGAAATACGGATACATCCTCTGTTGAAAACCCTAGTTGATGTAAAAAGTGATCCACTTGCTCTTTTAACCAGCCAGAAATGATGGACGGAATGTCACGTGAGAAGATGACTCGAAATCCGTCGGCGGTAAAATCCCATCCCATCACATCCTCAGAATCTTTCATGGTCACTGACTGCGTGCCAAGCACTTTAGGAACCGTTTTTAACCGCGTATACTTAGAGGCGGCCTTTTCTCCAGTTAAAAGAACGGCCGCAGTCCCGTCACCGAACAGCGAGGTTCCAATTAAATTGCTTTTTGATTGATCTTGCGGCTGAAAAGTGAGGCTGCAAAGCTCGCAGGCAACAACGAGCACTTTCGCTTCTGGATACGCCCTGATGTATTCATAAGCTCGGGATAAGCCTGCCGCCCCGCCCCCGCAGCCTAACCCCCAAATTGGCACTCGTTTCGTATAAGGAGAAAATGGAAGAACATTCATCAGCTTTGCATCAAGACTTGGCGTTGATAACCCTGTACTAGAGATGAAAAACAAAGCATCAATCTCATCAAAAGGAACTGGCTTTGTAAGAAACGCTGTTTCATGCAGACAGTGAAAAACGGCTTCTTTCGCATGAGCCAATGCTTTTTCGATATAGAGGTCGTTTTTCTCTTCAAAAGAGTGATGTTCTTGATACCAATCAATAGGCTGTACAAACTGCCTGCTCTCTATTTCGCCATTATTAAAAGCTTTTAATAGCCGATCAATATCTTTAAACGATCGTTTAAATTGAGACCTTGCAAATTGAGCAGCTGCTTGCTGATCCACATGATGTTTTGGCAGACTTGTTCCAACTGAAAGAATGTATGCCATCGGCTTCACCTCTTTTTTCGGTTAATATCCCCAATCAAAAAAAGGATATACATGCCAAAACGACACAATTCAGTCAAAATATTTTCCTCCGTCTAACTTTTTGTCTTGACGACAATTGATAAATATTGGATAATATAGGTGAAAACATGATGTAGTTTTCCTCCTTCACAGGTTCGTTCCAAGCCAAGCGAACCTGCTTTTTTATGCAATTTATGTTCAAAAATAATGGTGATTTAATGAAAAAAAAGAACTCCGTTAATTGGGAGTTCCTCTGTGAATGACCTCTCTTATGAACATCTAAATAGCAAACCCTCACCTAAACCTTTTCAAGGATTGACTTAATAAAATCAGTTTTTTCATGTGCGTATTTGTGTTTGTCATTTCCATGTAATCTTGATAATATAAGTTTAAGCTGTTGGTACTCACTTCTAGCTTGCTCATTATTTCTCAAGTAATCTCTGAAATTTAACTGTTCAAGTAAATACTTATTATGTCTTTGGTACATATGGATTTGATGTGTTCGTGGTTCTCCCTTATTAAAGTAGTGTCTTTCAGGTAATACGTCTGTTCCTTTATATGAGTAACCGAGTCCTTCCAACGCTATTACACATTTTTCTCCATCAAAAAAATGTTCTATTTCAATTGCAATATCAATAATTGGCTTAGCGCTTAAACCTTTTACTGCTGTACTTCCAATATGGTGTACATTGATTATGTATTGACTAATATCACCTATTATCTTTCGCTTTTCACTTTCAAATTCTTTTGTCCACTCAATAGACCAAGGAACTAAAAAGACTTCCCCTCTTGGTAATCCTAACATTTACTTATCCCACCTTTCAACACCCATTTGGAGAATGTTAATAAACCAACTTTATCATAGGTCCCATATGGAGAGAGCAGACAGATTTCAATAATCATCCTATTCGTTTAGATCTATTTCTTGGTTGATGTCATTCAATACGATTCTTAACCATTCACTCTCATCTTATTTTATATCTAAAGAACAAAAATCCCTTCAACCGATTATTAATAGAGTTAGTTAATATAGCTTTATTCAAAAAAACACCTCTCAAATGAGAAGTGCAGACCGTAGACAAACCCCACCTTTCATTTAAACATGAATGGATCACCTTTTTTTCTGATCAACACAAATAAATAACCATAAAATGCTAATTTATTTGATGATTATATATGAAAAGGGGGTTTTTTCCTGTATACTTAATCAATATGAACACCATGAAAAACAGTGAAAAAAGATAGAATCTACTACATGATTCGGCACAAAATTTAATTGACTGGAGTGATTGTCATGAAAAAGGTGTCCAAAAAACAAACACCCTACAACACGATATTTCTCTCAAAGATAATTGGTTTAGTGCTTCTTACACTGTTTCTCTTTTTTATCTGGGATATGTCTAAACCCCATTTGCAGGCGACAAATGGGCAAGCAAAAATTGTTACTAGCAGTGACTTCCGAGACACAAGTATCAGTCTGAAAGCAAAAGATCATTCTGCAAGAACATTGGATCAACAATTTAAGACCAATCCAAACCAACAGACAACGAATCAAACGGTCTTTTTAACATTTGATGATGGTCCTTCTGCTACATCAAATCAGCTGTTAAATGTCTTAAAAGCACATCAAGTGAAGGCGACATTCTTCATGCTTGGACCGCAAATCCAAGCTCACCAAGCAGCTGTGAAAAGACTTTATCAAGAAGGACATCAATTAGGGCTTCATGGCATGACGCATGATATAAACCGCTTTTATCAGAACAGTGAGTCTCCCGCAAATGAAATGAGAGAAGCTCAGCTCATTCTTGCTTCTGTTACAGGCGTTTACACCCGTCTTGTGAGAACACCTTATGGCAGTGTTCCAAATTTAACATATGATCAAAAAGTACGCTTAAACCAATATGGCTTCATTTACTGGGATTGGACGATTGATAGCCTTGACTGGAGATATAAAAACTCACAATATGTTCAAGAGGTATTGAATCAACTGCAAATGTTTGAGAAAAATAAACCATGGGAACCAAAAGTGATTTTAATGCATGATCAACCCTCTACCACGAACTATTTAGATAGCCTGATTACACAACTAAAAGCAAGGGGCTATACATTTGCAGTCATTAACGAAACAATGCCTCCGGTACAACATTAATAGCACTAATCACAACAAGCCCGTATCCAAAGGATGCGGGCTTTCAGCTCTCCAAAGAGAAGTGATTACATAACAGATTGCTTAGGTTCTTCCATTAGCTCCTGCTCTGTTTCTTTTTTAAAAGGAATCATGTGATAAATAATATGAAGCAAAATAGCGGTAAAGCTTCCGGCGACAATTCCGTTACTTGTTAACAATTTAATCGATTCTGGCAAATGCTCAAACATTTGCGGCACAACCGTTACTCCGAGCCCGATGCCAACTGAGCATGCGACAATGAGCAAGTTTTCCTGTTTGGCAAAATCGACGCGTGAGAGCATTTTAATCCCGTACGCAATGACCATGCCAAACATGGCGACCATTGCACCGCCTAGAACGGATTTTGGAATAATCGTTGTAAATGCCGCGATTTTAGGAAAAAGGCCAAATACCATTAATAATACACCTGTCACCACAATGACCTGATTTTTCTTCACACCTGTTAATTGGATCAATCCAACGTTTTGGGAGTAGGCTGTGTATGGAAAAGCGTTGAAGATACCGCCTAATAAGACGGCAATTCCCTCTGCACGATATCCCTTTGCTAAATCCTTCTCTTTTAATGAACGATTCGTTAAATCTCCGAGCGCAAAGTATACACCCGTTGATTCGACTAATGACACAATGGCAACTAATGTCATTGTCATGATTGGTGCAAATTCAAAAGTAGGCAACCCAAAGTAAAAAGGCTCAATGATGCGGAAAACTTGAGCATTCGCCACTTCTGCTGTCTCCACCTTCCCTAAGAAAGCAGCAACTGCTGTCCCAAGTAGAATGCCGATTAAGATGGCAATGGCTTTCATGAATCCCTTTGTAAATCGATAGAGAAGGACAATGATAAACAATACAAGAAAAGCAAGTCCAAGATTCTCAAAAGAACCATAGTCTGCACTTCCTTCACCACCTGCCATATTGTTCATGGCGACCGGAATTAAGGTAATTCCAATGATCGTGACGACGGAACCTGTGACAACGGGCGGGAAGAATTTCACAAGCTTCCCAAAGAAAAATGAAAGAGCAATGACAATACACCCTGCCGCGATAATACTTCCATATATAGACGAAATTCCATATTTAGAGCCAATCGCAATCATAGGAGATACCGCAGTAAATGTACAGCCTAGTACAACAGGCAAACCGATGCCAAAAAAGCGGTTTTTCCATACTTGAAGCAGTGTGGCGGCACCGCACATGAAAATATCTGCCGAAATTAAGTACGTCAGCTGGGCTGGCGTGAGCCCAAGCGCATCTCCAACAATGAGCGGGACAAGAACCGCACCTGCATACATCGCCAGTACATGCTGTATCCCTAGCGAAAGGGTTTTGGCTTTTTTAGCGGCACTCATGATTGTACCTCGCGTACAAACGTGACTTTTCCTTCCTCGAGCGATTCGATACGTGCGAGTGACTCGACTCTATAGCCCATTTGCACAAGCTCTTTTCTTCCAGGCTGGAATGATTTCTCGATAACAATTCCAAAACCAGCTACTTTTGCTTTCGCTTGCTTTGCGATTGCAGCTAGTCCCTTAGCGGCTTCTCCATTTGCTAAAAAGTCGTCGATAATTAACACACAATCATCCTCACTAAGGTGCGTGTTAGAGACAGCGATCGTACTTTCTACTTTTTTGGTAAAAGAATACACACTTGCTGTCAAAAGGTTATCCGTTAAAGTCAGTGATTGCCGCTTTCTGGCAAAAACAACTGGCACATGAAGGGCAAGTCCAGCCATGACAGCAGGTGCAATACCAGAAGATTCGATCGTGATAATTTTAGTAATTCCATCATGCTTAAATAATCTAGCAAACTCTTGACCGATCTCATGCATTAACACAGGGTCAATTTGATGATTTAAAAAAGCATCTACCTTTAGCACTTGATTTGACAGAACGATTCCTTCGTTCTCGATCTTTTGACGTAACAATTCCATCATTCTTCCTCCCAGCATATTAGCAACTTTCATTTTTTTGCATAAAAAAAGCATTGCTGTCCATTAAGGAGCAAGCAATGCGAAAACGATCCACGGGATCTTCAGCTCATACAAAAGCTGTTTCATTTTGCTCACTCATAGTCGGACGGTATCGGTGTCCGGTAGAAACTTGCGTGCCTTCATCACGCGATTATATGAGTGTTTCATAGTGTTCAAATTATAACAAGATTTCAGACGCTTGGAAAGCACTTTTCTAGAAAAATACCGAACTTAAATAATCATTAAGCTTTAAACGTTCGTTTTTAGAATATTCAACCAGCAAAAAAGCACCCTTTTGATTAAAGGGTGCCTTTCATTTATGATAAATATAGTTTCGTGTACTTATCTGTTAAATAATCAATTAAGTATTGAACATTTAATTCTTCACCAGTTGCGTCTTGAATGATTTCAGATGGCTTTTTCCGTTTTCCATGCTGATGGACATGTTCAGTTAGCCATTCTTTTATCGGTGCAAAAGACCCGTTTTGAATCAGTTCATCAAAATTCGGTAAATCTTTGATCATTTGCTGCTTTAATTGCGCCGCATACATATAACCAAGTGCATATGAAGGGAAATAACCAAAACTACCATCTGACCAGTGAACATCCTGCAAAATACCAAGCGCATCGTTAGGCGGCGTAATGCCAAGATATGCTTTATATTTTTCATTCCATAACGCTGGCAAGTCTTCAACGGCTACTTCTTCATTGAAAATGGCCTTTTCAATTTCATAGCGAATAATAATGTGAAGCGGATACGTGAGTTCATCTGCTTCAATTCGAATGTAAGTCGGCTTCGATTCATTCACCGCATGCACAAATTCTTCTAAAGTGACATCTTTAAATTGTTCAGGAGATGCCTCTTGCAGCTTTTGATAATACGTTTTCCAGAAATCTTCATGTCTGCCGATAAAGTTCTCAAAGAAAAGAGACTGTGATTCATGAATACCCATTGATGTGCCGTCACATAAGAGCGTTCCGCTCAGTGCCTCATCAATATTTTGTTCATAAATGGCGTGGCCGCATTCGTGAATGGTGCCAAAGATCGCCATGCGAAAATCGTGCTCATCATAACGCGTCGTCACACGTACATCCCCTCTGCTTAATGTCACAGCAAAAGGATGAACCGTTGTATCAAGTCGTCCTGCGTCAAAGTCATACCCTAACTCTTTTAAGAAAAAGAGACTCAGCTCTTTTTGTTTGTCGATCGGGAAGCTTTTCGATAAAAACGAAGTATCCGGTTTATTTGGCGAAGCTTCAATTTTTTTCACGAGAGGAACGATGGCGTCTCGAAGTGCACCGAATTTTTGATCGAGTTGTTCAACCGTCATATCCGGCTCATAATTATTGAGCAGCACATCATATGGTGTTTTTTTCACGCCCCAATACTGGATGAAACGCTTGTTAAAATCAATCAGTTGTTTTAAATAGGGTGCAAAGAGTGAAAAATCTGATTTCTCCCTTGCTTCTACCCAAACATGTTCTGCTTTTGATTGTAGAATGGAGTATTCTTTAAATTCTTCTTTTGGAATTTTACTGTTTTCATCATATTCTTTTTGCGATAATTCGAGTGCCTTCTGCGTGTCTTTTGACAGCTTTTCTTTCTCTTTATTTAATGCATCAAGAAGATCTCTCATTTCATCAGAAGTCTTCATATTAAAGATATCGCTGGATAATTGACCGATGGTTTCTGCTCTGAAATCAGCACTTTTTTTAGGCGCTTGTGTTCGAGAGTCCCAATAAAGTAAATGAAGCGCCTCTGTATAATGGGCGATTTTTCCTAGTAATTGATAAAACGCTTTCTCTTTTGATTCAAGACTCATGCGTTCGTTCCCCCAATCAATAAAATATGTATGTACGTTTCAAGGCTACTTCAATAAATGTTCTTTTGTCAATGAAAAAGGAGGATACGCTGATCGTATCCTCCTTTTATTGAATGGTTTTCTATCATTAAGAGATCACTGGCTTTACTGGAAGAACGGATTCAATTTTACTTTGTAGCTCAATATCTTTCTGACTGCCAAAGTAAATATGAATGCTGCCAGCATCTTGGCTTGTCCGAATCAGTCTCCCAATGCCCTGCCTTAGACGAAGCAGCATGTACGGAAGGTCCACTTCAGTAAATGCATCTTTCGCTTCATTCCGTTTTGCTTCAAATACTGGGTCATGCGGTGGATATGGAAGTCCCCAAATGACCACATTTGTTAAAGAATGTCCTGGAATATCCAGCCCTTCCCACAAGTGAACGGAACATAACACAGATGTTTCATCTGCTTGGAACTTTTGAACAATGGTACTGATCTCCTCGTCTCCTTCAAAATACACATGGAAAGGCAGTGGTTCATTTGATGCATCGAGCTGCTTTCTAAATACATGCAGTTCATCAAATGAAGGGAATAAAATAAGAGATCGACCGCCATTTTCTTTTACCTGAGATAGCACGTGCTGACCTTTTACATCTGACTCTGTCATTGGCTGATGAATTCCGTGGAAATACATTTGCATTTGCTCCTCATAATCATACGGCGAAGCCACACTCATAGATAAGTAATCTTTGATCCCAAGGCTTTCAGCTAAATAATCAAATGATTTGTTTTCAGACAATGTTGCAGACGAGAAAATATAAGGGATTTTTTGCGAAAATACCTTTTCACCGAGCACTTCTGCTACCGTTTTTGGCATGACGACAAAGGTTGTATCTAATTCCTGCTTCTCCAGCCAGCTAATGGCATTTTTCTGATAAAGCGACAGAGAATACGCCATCTGTTCAATGTACTCTTCCACAACAGACAATTCATATTGATCAATTGTGTACATCTCTGATTCAAATACGAGCGCTTCTCCAATCTTCTCAAGCAAATCACATAATTCACTTGCTGAACGCTTCACCTCATCTACACGACCAATTTCAAGGCGGTGTGATCCTTTGATTTCTTTGGCATTCGTTTTTAAGAGGTAAAAGAATTGATCGTTTGTTGCAAGTGCATCTTCAACAAGCTCTGCAAACTCTTCACGAATATCATTTTGCAAAAGACGCTCCAAAAACGTCTCAAGTGTTGATTGTTTCACTCGGTATGTTAGCGCTTTTTGTGCTGCAAATTCAAGAAGATGTCCTTCATCAAATACAACAGAGCTATGCTCAGGAAGGAGCGGCAGCTGTCCTTCACGTTTACGTGACTCCTTTGTCCATACATGCTCCATGTAAAAGTCATGAGAACAAATGATGAGGTCTGTTGCTTTTCGGTAATGGTCTCTTGATAAATTCAAGCCACAGCGGTGCCGCATGTCGCACGTTAAGCAGTCCTGAAAAGAGTCATAGCCAATTCTTGACCACTCATCATTTGTTAATTCTGGATACTCTTTTCGATCACCATACGGATAAAATGTCTGCATCCCATGAGATTCATGAACAAATGAAGGAAGCGATTCATAAATGTCGAGCCACTTCTCATCATCTTCACGTTGCATCGTTTTCTCTAGTTTCTTTAAGCATAAATATTGATCATGCGATTTACTTAATCTCGCATCTATTTGAATATCAAGGTGATTGGCAATTTTATAGATATCACCTTCTTGTTTGACCAGCTGTTCAATTAACGTTTCATCTGCACATGCAATGATCGCAGGTTTCCCTGTATATCTTGCATATGTGACCGCAAATAAAAGGTAAACGATTGTTTTGCCTGTGCCTACCCCAGCTTCGGCAAACATCACACTTTTTTCTTTAAAGGCTCTTTCTAACTGAAAAGCCATGAATATTTGTTCATCTCGAAGATCAAAGCCCTTTTCTGGCAAAATGTCATAAAACACATCACCAATCCAGTTGCCCAGTTCTTCGTAAAAATTATGTTCTTTTGTTAATGAAAAAGGCAAACGAGACGCTGTCACCTGCTTCAACCCCCAACTTTTGAATCATTCAGACATTCAATAGTACCATTTATGCTGGGGTATGACAATCTTTTTTTAAGAGCGCAGGCGATGCTGGTAGCTTTCCTTCATTAAAAATGCGTGCTCTGAATGGTCTATGTAGTTTTGAGCCATTGCTAAGTTCTCGATGGCTGCCGTAAGTTTAGCAGATTGTCCTGTTTCAATCCCTTCTATTTCTCGGGCTGTTGAAGCGAGTGCTTTTTGAATTAACTGAAATTGATCATAATGAATCATGAAGACACCTCTTTTTTTAAAATCAAGTTCAGTTTATTCCGTCCCGTCAAGACTTATACCTTTTTAGCATAAAAAATCCACACCTTCTCGTGGTGTGGACATTTGTTACGATTCAGTTGTTTCTCTTCTAGGTCGGCGTTTTCCCCAGTATTGATAATAGTCTGTTTTAATAAATCCATTAAACAGTTTTCTCTTTTTCGTCGCTTTTCTTCCGAAACACTCTTCGAATTTTTCATGTGACGTTAAAATGTAAATGGACCACGTATCTAGGTTTTTCAATGCTTCGCCCATGCCTTGATACATTTTTTCCACAGCTGGCTTATCGCTGAGACGTTCACCGTAAGGCGGATTTCCGACAATTACACCATACTCTTCTTTTGTTTGAAAGTCCTTCACTTGCATTTGCTTAAATTGAATCAGTTCACTAAGTCCAGCTTCTTCTGCGTTCAGTTTCGCAATCTCTACCATACGATGATCGATATCGCTCGCGATAATGTGAAGCGGCTGATCATAGTTCGCCTTTTCTTCTACTTCAAGGCGTGCTTTGTTCCAAACGTCCTCACCGATCCATTCCCATGATTCAGATGCGAACTCACGGTTAAATCCAGGGGCAATGTTTTGTCCAATCATCGCTGCTTCAATAGCAATTGTTCCTGATCCGCAAAAAGGATCGACAAACGGACGGTCAGGTGTCCAGTTCGTTAATAAGACAAGCGCCGCTGCAAGGGTTTCTTTAATCGGCGCGCCCCCTTGATCTGCACGGTATCCACGTTTATGAAGACCCACACCTGACGTATCGAGCGTCAGCAATACTTTATCTTTTAAAAGCGCTACCTCGATTTTGTATTCAGGGCCTGTCTCTTCTAGCCATTCAGACTGTATGTTGTAAGATGATCTAAGTTTTTGCGCAATAGCCTTTTTGACGATGCGCTGACAATCCGGCACACTGGCAAGCTGAGATTTAACAGATTTACCAATGACGGGAAATGTGCTATTTTTCGGTAAAAATGCGGCCCAGTCAATGGCTTTAGTCTGTTCAAAAAGCTCATCAAATGTCCTGGCCGAAAATTCAGCAACTTGGACCTTGATTCGGTCTGCTGTACGCAGCCATAGATTCGCACGGCAGATGGCAAGCGCATCTCCTTGAAAAATAACTTTTCCGTTATCTACGGTGCACTCATACCCGAGGTCTCTTACTTCTTTTGCAACAATCGCTTCAATTCCCATTGGCGCTGTTGCGATGAGTGTATAGGTTTTCATTTGTTTATCACCTGTTTTCTCGTTCTATTCTGTAATCAAGATAAAAGCTCTCCATATGTAGAAATAGGAGAGCTTTGATTTCATCATGTTTATGATAACGGATATAACGTTCTGTAAGCCATGTTTTGTTCCATCGTACTGCAAACGGCAAAAGCCTCGTACTCAGGTGGTAATCATCTATCTACAGAATTCTCTGTCCTTCTCTCCGTTTGGTTCCTTTGAGAAAGTTCCCCTACCAAGTTTGGGTTTCTCGCTCGAGGGGTTTACCGCGTTCCACTCTCACCATTTCTAGTGAGACTTCGTCACTGTGGCACTTTCAAGGATACTTTGCCCTATCCTAAAAGGACGTAGGCATTTTTCCTGCCGTCAGCCTTTCCCAGGCTGCCCTGGCTTATTTTTTCGCCAGGCACGAACACTACGGGCATCTCAGCACCGTGCGAGCATGGACTTTCCTCTGCAATGTCAAAGCATTACAGCGATTACCCGAACGTTAATCAACATGCGTTATTATAAACGACAATGTCATCTGACACAAGCTTTTTTGGTATTACTCAATCATAAAGTTTGCTGCCGAAAACGTGTTTCTCAAGATTAGATAGTCTTTTTAAAATATCAAAGTTTGTTGTATTGGACTGTGCAGGCTGTCTTTTCCCTTGCTCAACCGCTTCTTCAAGCTGTTTTGACAAGTGAAGGTTTTCTTGTTGGAGTTTTTCAATTTCTTGATGGAATGTCTCATAGTCTTTAATGACCATATCTAGAAATTTATCGACTTCTTCTTGTTTATACCCTCGGACACCTGTTTTAAATTCTTTTTCTAAAATTTCTTTCGCAGAAAGCTTAACTTTATCAGCAAGCATCTTTTTCACCTCATATCGTGAATTCATAGTATATTTTTTCAGAAATACGTGACGTTGTCAAATTTTCTCTTGCTTTTAGTCAAAAAACGGATCTTCCGCCTCAACCTGTGCTCTTAAATCATCCATTGTGATATACATAATTGGGTAGTCGGTATAGGTGTCAGCTTCTTTGATCATATATTTTGGCGAGCCTTCGTGCTCGGGATCATATAAGACGAGAAGGCCGTCCGTTTTTTCAATAAAAAAGCGGTTCTTTTGTTTAAATTGTGCCGGACTTTCATACGGTCTATGCGTGACACTTTCTACAAAATCAGCTTGTGCAAGAACGCCTTCATACAGCTCTTTATTTTGTTCATTCCAGCGCTCTTCCTGTTCATAAAATGGTGTAATGACAGCAAGTTTTAAATCTGGAAACTTCTCTTGAAGCTCAAAGACCACTTCAGCTGTCCATATTTCTGCCCCTAACTGACCTGAAATGAGCACCCATTCCAGCCCGTCTTCAATGAGTGCCGTCAGCCTTTTCCGAAGTTCCGCTTTTATGTATTGAAGTGCAGGCTCGTCTTGTTTGAAGATCCCAAGCTCAAATGGCTTGTACCCTGTGACAGCAATAATTTTCATTTTTTCACCTGCTTTTAAAAAAAGGGACTTATAAAAGTCCCATTTCACTTTATCTGTTACAGCAAGGTCCACCGCAGTTAAAGTGTTGATGTGTTGCCGGGTCCACCTGAGAAAACGTATGCGGGAAGTAGTGAACATGTTGGAAATTTTGGTGATGAACATTTGTTACATGCTGCGGGTGGATGTGCGGCACAATTGTAGTTGACTCACTGTGCGTACAGCAGTGAGTCGTTGGATGTACAATTGGCTGTGTAACATTTGGATTGCAATGATGATGATGGTACATGTAGCATTCCCCTCTCCTTGATTTTCTTACATTAACAATGTATGAATCAAGAGGTGTACATGTACTAATGCATTAACCTATTTTAAAAGTTTGCAAGAAAAACATCTTTATAGTTTGAAAACACAAACGCGACCAATATGACAACAAGAAAAAACAAGTAGAAAAGACCCTTATACATGCTCTACGCTCCTCATTCAATATCTAACGTTATTTTACAGGATTCGTGACTTTTCTACAATAAAAGTGCTAAACAATTTTTATTTTCGGCCGAGAGCCGAACGTTGTCATTTTTTGCGCTTTCCCAGGCAATAATTTCATTGCCCAGCTTTTCTTAAGAGCCGCTTTTCTCGCTTGTCAAGTTCCACAATGTCTCGTTCACTTAAAGACGATTGTGATAACAATGTTTGGGTAATGGAAAGGGCTGCTTTTGGATCTTTTTGACGGTGTTCTTCATACTTTGCTAGCTCTACACCCGCTTTTAATCTTAAATGAACATCACTTGATTCAAATAGACGCCTCCATATACATGCCGCTTCATCCCATTGTTTTAATCGCTTGTACTGTAATGATAGATCATAAGCTGCTTGATCCGCATGCTCAAACGCTGCTCCCGTTAATTCTTGCAGGTGCTTTGTTGCTTCCTGCACATCACGGTGAGCAAGATGCCACTTAGCTAATGCATATTTCTCATCGTCTTCCTTCACCGCATCTTTGGATAAGATTTTTTTAGACAAATGAATGTAGAGACTGATTAACGATAAGACATCAAGTTCATTGTGAGTCAAAATTCCTTCAATCAGCTTCGGGTTTTGTTCCTTTAAAAAGTGAAAATAAATCATTGGTGCGAGGAACCCCGGTGTATCTCCCTCTCGATTGACGTGCAGTTCCTCTTTTTCTACGACCGAAAGAGCCATACGCTCATATTTATGTTTCCACAATCTCCTTGACCCATGCAGAAGGTCAAAATGACCAAATTCAGGTAGAGCAGGTATTTGATCGCGTAATAATGTATGCCTCGTTTTGACTTGAGGCAAGTCAAATGATTTTCCATTATATGTCACGAGTGATTCGACATCCACCTCACTAAGAAAGCTATTGTAAAGTGCCGCTTCATTTCCTGGATTCGTGAGCAAATGTTGTTTTACCACCACTTTATCTGAATAAACTCTCGCATGCCCAAGTAGAAAAATCATATTTCCCGTTCCGCCAGATAGTCCTGTTGTTTCTGTATCGAAGAAAAATAGCTCGTGAGGCTTGTAGCCTTTTGCAGAAAGAGAATGCTGAATCTCACTTTTGTTCCATGCACTCACCATCTCCGGCAGTTCTGCAAATGAATATCGCCCATGCTGATGGTCAAGTGGATAGGTCACTTCCCGAATGAGGCAGAAAGAGTCTTCAAAGTAGTAAGGAGCTGCACCTAATTCCCCCCACTCTTTTAGAAATGGAATGGTTTCAGCCGTCACAGTGTGCGTTTGTCCCTCTTTTACTGCCCCACGCTTTTCATCTGACTGATTGTGCGACAGGTGTTTTTTCATTCTGTTTAATTTTCCTTTTAATGACATGGGTACGTCTATTCCACCTTCCCTTAAAATCCTGCCATCAATTGAATGATCCTGCTTTTTCCATCGATCTCTTTCATTTCCATGCCAATACAAGATGGACAGCCGTTCTCGCAGCTGCATCGCTCAATCAGCTGAGTGGCTGCACGAGCAATTTCATCAAAGCGAGCCTGCACCTCTTTACTTAAACCGATTCCACCTGGGTAATGATCATATAAAAATACGGTCGGTTTCCCGGTATGGGCTGCCTTTATTTGAGAAATGACATGAATGTCTGAACGGTCACACATGACAAACGCCGGAACAATATGCTGAAGAACATTGGCAATACCGAGCAAGAGCTGTTCAAGTGTTTTTTCTTCAAATGTCCGCTCTGCTTCATGTAATTCAAACCAAGCAGCACTCGTATGAATCTCTTCTTCAGGTAAGTGAATCGGGCCGGAACCGATATTTTCCCCGGTTGATAATCGAATTTTTTTGAAAATGGTCGGCATTGCATTGACGGTCACATCACCGTAGTGAACAGATACCGCCTCTTTCTCTGTTGTTTGATCAATTTCAAGCACCTTGAGCTGAACTGCTAAATTCGCATCAGTATAATATTCTACATCGACTTGTTTCACATAAGCCTTAAGATGCTCATAATCTAGCTTTTCCACTTGATACTGAACCCCTTCATGTAAATAAATCGCTTCATCATGAAGTAAGGTCATCGCACTGAATCGATCCATCTCTCCAATAATTCGAACGTTCGCTACATCGGATTGATCGACAATGACGACATTTTCCTGACTTGCAGATCTCAGACTGATGCCATGAGCCGGGAACGATTGATCTGACCAATAATAACGGTTCCCGCTGAAATGAAGAACCCCTTCTTCATGTAAGTATTGCAAAATTTCTTCTACTTCCATACTGCCAAACTGTTCATCTTCTCGAAACGGTAGCTCGTAGGACGCACATTTTAGATGATCGACTAGGATGATAAGGTTCTCAGGATTGATTCTTGCCGATTCAGGTGGTCTGTTAAAGAAGTATTCAGGGTGTCTGACAATATATTGGTCAAGTGGCGATGAGCTTGCGACCATGATAATGAGTGCTTCCTCATGACGCCTTCCAGCTCGTCCAGCCTGCTGCCACGTACTCGCTACACTGCCAGGATATCCGGTCATGATACAGACTTTTAGCTGTCCAATATCTACTCCTAATTCTAGTGCGTTTGTGCTGACTACACCGAGAATGTCTCCTTCCCTTAAGCCTTTTTCAATCATGCGCCGCTCTTTCGGCAAATAGCCCCCGCGGTAACCACGGATCGATTTAGGACCAATTTCTTTTTTCACTAGTTCTTGAATATGACTTAGGATAACTTCAACTCTTACCCTACTTCTAGCAAAAACAATCGTTTGAATTTTTTCTTTTAAAAATGTTTTAGCGAGCTGATTCACAACAGTGGCCGCACTTTGTCTAATATTTAATGGCTTATTGACGACTGGCGGGTTGTAAAAGACAAAATTCTTTTTACCGCTAGGCGCTCCGTTTCGTTCAATGAGATGCACCTTGCTTCCGGTCAGCTGCTCTGCAAGCTCTTTTGGATTCGCAATGGTCGCTGAAGTACAAATAAAGGTCGGGTCACTTCCATAAAATGCACAAATTCGCTTTAGTCTGCGAATGACATTGGCAACATGACTGCCAAACACGCCTCGATATGTATGAAGCTCATCAATGACAATATACTTTAAGTTCTCAAATAAACTGACCCATTTCGTATGGTGAGGCAAAATCGCTGAGTGCAGCATATCTGGATTTGTAATGACAATATGTCCTGCCTGTCTGACGCGCTGGCGAATCGCTGGGGAGGTGTCCCCGTCATAGGTTTCACTGTGAATTGGAACATCCATCTGATGAATGATTTCGTTTAATTCACTTTTTTGATCTTGCGCGAGTGCTTTTGTTGGAAATAAATAGAGGGAGCGGCTTGTCTGATCTTCTGCGATCGACTGAAGAACTGGCAGATTGTAGCAAAGCGTTTTACCTGAAGCTGTAGGTGTCACAGTCACCACATTCTCACCATCCATCACACGTTCAAAGGCTTCCTTTTGATGAATGTATAGTTCGCTCACACCTCTTTTTTCAAGCGCCACTTTGAGCCTGTCATTTACTCTTTCAGGAATTGGAGAAGTCAGTGCAGGCTTCGCTTCAATTTCATGCCAATGCTCGACCTGTTCGTCTTTTTTTAAATCTTCTATGAGTTCGTTCATTGTTTTCTTCTTCATCTGGTATCCACCTCTCATTCTAGTGTACCGAATATTTGTTTGCATGACTAGGCGGCAATTTTTTGATGCGCCGCTTGTGAGCAAATATTTTGATGTGTTGTAACAATATCTATTACACTTCTATAGTGAAATGATTTTATCAAGGAAGAAGATGATCAGATTGAAAAACGAATTTAAGCCTTTATTTGAACCTTTTACATTCCCGGGGGGTGCCTCTATTGATGGCCGTTTAGTCGTTGCACCAATGACACACTTCGGTTCTCATGAGGATGGCACGATCTCAAAGGAAGAAATTGATTTTATTACCGCTAGATCAAGTGAAATGGGCATGGTCATCACCGCATGCGCAAACGTGACGCCAGATGGTAAGGCGTTTGAAGGACAGCCTTCTATTGCAAGGGATGAAGATATACCTGGCCTTCAAAAGCTTGCTTCTGCGATTCAAGCGAAAGGAACAAAAGCCATTATGCAAATTCATCATGGCGGCTCTCAGGCTCTCCCTCATTTAGTCCCAAACGGTGATGTCGTTGCGCCAAGTGATGTATTTAAAGATGGAAAACAAATTGCGAGAGCTTTGACAGAAGAAGAAATTCCTCACATCATCGACTCATTTAAAGAAGCAGCAAGGCGCGCAATCCAAGCGGGATTTGATGGGATCGAAATCCATGGAGCGAACGGATATTTATTACAGCAATTCTACTCCCCGCATAGTAATCAGCGTACAGATCAATGGGGCGGAAGCGAAGAAAAGCGTCTCGCATTTCCAATTGCAGTAGTAGATGCAGTGAAAGAAGCAATCAAAGAGCATGTAACAAAACCATTTATCTTTGGGTATCGATTATCACCTGAAGAACCAGAAACACCTGGTTTAACCATGACAGAAACATTTACTTTAGTGGACGTACTTAAGACAAAAAACCTTGATTACTTGCATATTTCTTTAATGGAGATTGACGCTAAAGCAAGACGTGGTGCTGATACAAGTAAGACGCGGATGGAGTTATTAAAAGAGCGCTGTGGTGACACGCTTCCACTCATCGGCGTCGGCAGCGTCATTACAGCTGAGGATGCACTGAATGCATACAATCAAGGGATTCCACTCATCGCTGTTGCAAGAGAAGTCATTGTTGATCCCGATTGGGCAGTAAAGATTAAAGAAGGCAGAGAAAACGAGATTGAAACCGTCATTAAACGCAGTCAAAAAGACAAGTACATGATTCCAGAGGGTTTATGGACTGTTATGGAAGCAAGTAAAGGCTGGGTTCCAATGGAGGATTAATGTCCTCAATCAAAAAACTACCCTATCAACTCAGGGTAGTTTTTTTTGGATTATTTCATTTTCACTGTAAAAAGCTTGGACGTCTGCTTTTCTACAGAGCCCTTAGGTTCTTTGTCAAGATGTTCTACTAAATCACCATTCATGATGACAATTGGTGTCACTGTGCTTGCCGCTTTTTCTTCAATCAGCGCTAAATCACACGTAATGAGAGGATCACCTGCTTTCACTTTATCCCCTTCTTTTATGTGTGCTTCAAAGCCTTCACCATTTAATCCAACCGTTTCAAGTCCGATATGAATCAGAAGCTCAAGCCCCGAGAGTGTTCGAATCCCAATTGCATGTTTTGTATGGAAGAGTTGAATAATTTCACCATCTACTGGTGACACAATGGTGCCGTTTTTTGGTTTTACAGCTACGCCGTCTCCCATCATCTTTTGAGAAAAAACGGGATCTGGTACATCGGTCATATCCATTAACTCTCCATCAACTGGAGAATAAATGACTTCTTCCTTTACATCATCTTGGTTTTTTCCGAAACCGAATAATTTTTTCAGCAATGTTCATTTGCTCCCTTCAAGCTTTGCTTCTAGATCTATTCAGCGTATAAACCTTCACGCCCATACACCTTGCTTCATTCAACACTATTTAATCATAATTTTTTCCTCTCATCAATTGATAACCGCCTGAGCCCCTTTTGCATAGGCTGTAGATGAGAGGTGATTCAAATGAAACATGAAAGTGAAAAGAAACACGAGTTGTTAGCAAATGAAGACATTTTATATGAAGCGATTGAACAATTTTTTGCATCATCGCCGTTTCACGACATTTTAAATAGTGCAGAGGCGCTGATGACCACGAGCCATTCACTTGCATCCATTACAACCGATGTGACAGAAGATGATCAATATGTATACATTGAGATTCGATTTCCAGACCATTTTGTCGAAGGTGATATCGCACTAGAAGTGAAAGCGCAATATTTACACTTATCGGTACAGGAAAAAATCAAAACAGACACGACTTCCTCCTATTCGAGCTTTACCAAAACCATTTTAATGCCTGCAAAAATAGATGAAACCAATATGAAGAGCGTTTGGAAAGATCAATCACTTCGTGTGACTGCGCCAAAACAAACAACCCAATAGATGTATATCTATTGGGTTTTGCTATGCTTTAAAAATACTAGTAAATCCTTTCGCCAATGAGCCCACTTGATTCATTGTACTCATCATTTGTCCAGCAGTATCAAACATTTTATTAAAATCGTATTGCCCATTCGTTTTTTTAAATTGTGACAGCACACTTTTAAATTGAGATGATTGCTGTTTTTGCGGCCTTGGCAAAGGATAAGGATTCATAGGCTGTTGCATAGGCATCATGCCCGGCGGCTGCATTTGCGGCTGATTCATTGCTTCAGGCTGCGGCTGATAAGGCTGGAAGGTTTCCTGATATCCAAAAGGCGGCTGATAGCCTGCAGACGGCGGCTGGTTCATTTCACCTTGATATGGGGGCATGAAATATTCTGGAGGCTGCGGAGGCTGCTGCATATCTGGATACGGAAAAGGCCGTTGCTGAAATTGATTCATTTCATAAGATGGCTGGTTTGAATAAGGGAACACGTATCTCGCTCCTCTCGCTCTGAAAACATATTGAAGTCAATGATATATTATGTTCAGGAAGCAGAAGATGTGCCTACAGCAGCCATAAGAAAAACGCAGGCTGTTTCATCAGCTGCGTTTGTTGATTTCTTCTATTAAAAGGTTCAGTGTATAAATCACTGACTCAACTAAATTTTTCACACGAGGTGCATGCTGTTTGCCAAAATAAGATTGCAGCACAACCTCTTTTCCATTTTCTTGGACGGCTTCAAGCTGTTCTTGATGTAAGTATCTAGGTTTGGCCTGATGAATAAATGAGGTAGCAGCAGTAAGCCACTCTTCCATTTGCTGATCAAATTTGACAACGGCCGGCTGAATATCGTTGTAAAAATCATAATCTGGGTATTCCTCTTCTGCCTTTCCCTTTAGGTACTGCTCGTATGCTTCTTCGATCCACGTGATCAAGTCTTGTGTATGTTTAAGTAATGTTTGATTATCCAAAGTGTTCACCTCTATGAACCATCCTATCAAACGTTTACTTATTGCTCAAATAGAAAAGCTATCCGGCGTGATATGCGGGTCTTGCCTGCAGCTTATACTCTGCTGCATGAATTTTCAATTCACATTCCTTCACTTCAGATTCAAGACGGTCAATGATTTGTTCTTGCTCCTCTACGGCAGCGTTTTTTGTTTTTTTGACAGCTAAAGACAGTTCTTCTTCCACCGCATCAATCTTTCGCTCAATTTCCTCTAACAATTGCATAATGGATTCTTTTGATACAAATTCGCTCATCATCAGATTCCTCCTTTATCATCTCTCGTTACATTCTCTTTTCTTTTACTCCCTCCTTCATACATGACAAAACTAGAACTAAATCGCCAATCTAAGTGAAGATAAGCGCAATTTCTTCCATTTCGACACGTGCTTGTCCTTCTTTGTATGATCGCGTCCGATTGTGTAAATTCTAAGGACAAAGGAGGTAGATGTCATGAAAAAGCAGCAAGCACCAAAAGAGCAAAAAACAAAAGGGAAAGAAAACAGTACAGATCAGCTTGATAAAAAGCTCGGCGGCCCTAACCGTCCATCCACGTAAAAAAAGCAGGTACCCCCTGCTTTTTATTTATGCAAAAAATAGTGTTCTAATGAGAAAAGAAAACGAAGCTGCCTTTTTTTATGAAAATACCAGTCGGTCAGCTCAATTTGTTTTGGTAAACGCTCTGCTTCAAACAAGGATGGACTCAATTTCTTTTGAAACCAATCTTCCCTTTGATCGTCTAATGAATGTGTCATGACTGGATACACTGTTCTGAGGAAAGGGCTTGACCTTCGCGCAATTCCTAAAAACGGTTCAAAATCAAATCGAGATCCCGTATGCGGCACGGTATGCAAAAAGTGATAAAAATCCGAAAACAAATCGGCTCGAAACAATAGTTTTGCTAGTTTTTTCCCTAACGTAATGCGCTCTTTTACTTGGGAAAACTTTCGTATGGTTAAGCCGTACAAATGCCCGTCTACTGTCGGAAAAACGACAGTTTGAAAATGTGCCCACTCGCTGAAAAGATATTGAATCGAGTGAAAAACATTCTTTTTCAGTAGAGGATTTTGTATAATAGGAGATTGTATAGTATATTGTTCATTTATGATGAGTGCATGCAGCAATCGCTCTATGTCACGCTTTTGCCAAAATCGTTCCCACTCAGCGCTCATAAAACGAGACACACCGAAATGGGGTAGCAGATGAAATAAAGGTTTGCGGCACCTTTTTGACCATTCATACAAGAGAAGCTGCGGGTAAGCATCTGAAAAGATCAGCCAATTCGCTCTTTCATACGCTGTAAAGAACAGATGCCCTTGCTGATCCGTTAAACCCGGATGGAAGAGCTCGCCTTTTAAATCTGTCATGGACCATCCAGCATTTCTCGAGACAAAAGAAGCAAGCAGAGACCATTTCATCTCTGGATGACGGTCATAAAAGCGCTTGTACGCATTTGTCCTTGTCAGGTTGTCCTTATTTTTCGCTTTCGTTTCATGTAAAATATGCTGGGTAATCATGTGCTCTTGTTGTGACAACATGGTGATCTCTCCAATACAAAATGCATTAAAAGGAGGCTGAAACTTGATGATTCGGTATCCTAACGGAAAATCGTATCAGCCCATTCAACAAATTGGGACAAAAAAAAGAATCAGCGGCGAATCATCTTATAGTAACCGTGGGATGACGCTTGAAGCTGACTTAAATGAAACGAACCAGTACTATTTGGTCAACGGGATTGCAGTCATTCATAAAAAGCCTACCCCTGTTCAAATTGTCAATGTGGATTATCCAAAAAGAAGCGCTGCTGTCATTAAAGAAGCCTATTTTAAACAATCCTCCACAACAGACTACAACGGGGTATACAAAGGGCGCTATATCGATTTTGAAGCAAAGGAAACCAAAAGCACCACCTCGTTTCCGCTCAAAAATTTCCACGACCATCAAATTGAGCATATGAAACAGGTTGAAAAGCAAGGCGGTATTTGTTTTGTTATTATATCCGCATTTGGTTCCGTTTATTATTTGTCCGCTTCTGACCTCTTCTTCTTTTGGGAGCGGCAGCAGCAAAACGGCCGTAAATCCATTAGCAAAGATGAATTAATGGAAGCAGGCCACCTCATGACACTTGGATATTCGCCAAGAATTGATTATATTAAAGTAGTGGAGACACTTCATTTTTCGGATGAAAGCAAGCATCATTTACGTTCGAAAAAGGTTTAACACGAAAGGTTGAGATGTGATGTCTGATCAATTTACAAGTCGTGAACAGCGACGTAAAGCAAGTCAAGAAAACAATAAGAAGCAAAAGAACAAAAAAGGCAAAAAGAAAGCAGGTCTATTTAAAAAAATATTTTTATCTTTACTCGTGATCGGTCTTCTTTGTTTAGTAGCCGGAATCACAACTTTTGCCGTTTTTGCATCAAGCGCTCCTTCTATTGATGATAGCAAGCTAAAAACGCCGTATTCTTCAAAACTTTACGATAAAGACAAAAAAGTCTTTGCAGAAGTCGGGGCGGAAAAAAGAACGTATGTCTCGATTAAAGATATACCCGACGTGGTAAAAGACGCGTTTATTGCCACTGAAGATGCACGTTTTTATAAACACCACGGGATTGATCCTATCCGTATTGGCGGTGCTCTTGTCGCAAACGTCGAGGACGGTTTTGGAGCAGAAGGTGGAAGTACGATTACACAGCAGGTTGTGAAGAACTCCCTGCTTAACAATCAAAAGACGTTAAAACGTAAAGTACAGGAAGTGTGGCTCTCGATTCAGCTTGAGCAAAAATACTCTAAAGATGAAATTTTAGAAATGTATTTAAACCGTATTTTCTTCTCTCCTTATGCTTATGGTGTTGGGAAAGCGGCTGAACAATTTTTCGGAGTGACAGATTTAAATAAACTAACTGTTGCACAGGCTGCCACACTTGCAGGTATGCCGCAAAGTCCTTCTGCCTATAACCCAGTGAAACATCCAGAGGCAGCGGAAAAACGTCGTAATATCGTTTTAGGCCTAATGAAAAAACAAGGCTATATTTCAGAAAAAGATTATGAGGAAGCAAAAGCAACACCTGTCAGCAAAACAGTTGTTTCAGCTGATAAATATAAGAGTCAAAACTCAAGTAAGTACTCTGCTTATATTGAAGAAGTCATGGAAGAAGTACAGAAAAAAGCCAAAGTAGATGTATCAACAGATGGATTAAAAATCTATACTTCTCTTGATCGAAAAGCACAGGATCATCTGGATGACATCATCAATGGGGATTCAGCCGGATTTACGAAAGGTATGCAAGCTGGAGTCACCCTGCTAGATACAAAAAATGGTGAAATTCGTGCCATTGGCGGTGGTCGTGATGTACCAGCCGGCGGCTTTAACTATGCCACTGATGCAAAACGCCAGCCGGGATCTACAATCAAACCAATTTTAGATTACGGTCCTGTAATTGAAAACAAAAAATGGTCAACATATCAGCAAATTGATGATGCGCCTTATACGTACTCTAACGGTACACCAATTAACAACTTTGACAGAAGACACTTAGGGAAAATGTCGATGAGAAGCGCTTTGGCACAATCACGAAACATCCCTGCTTTAAAAGCTTTCCAAGAAGCTGGTACAGATAATGCTGTTCAATTCGCCAATAACTTAGGTCTGGATTTACCTTCTGACATTCCTGAGTCTTACTCAATCGGCGGATTTGACGAAGGTGTCTCTTCACTTAAAATGGCTGGTGCATTTAGTGCATTCGGTAACAACGGATACTATAATGAACCGCATGCCGTAACATCTGTTGAATTTAATGACGGGACGAAGCTTGACTTAACTCCAGACTCTAAAGCAGCCATGAGTGATTACACTGCATTTATGATCACAGATATGCTGAAAACTGCTGTACAATCTGGAACAGGTACACTCGCACAAGTACCGAATGTTCAAGTAGCTGGTAAAACAGGTACAACCAACTTTACACAAGATGATATTAATAAATACAACATCCCTTCTGGCGGGGCGAAAGATTCTTGGTTTGTCGGTTACACGCCGCAATACACAGCAGCTGTGTGGACCGGAATTGGCAACTCAAAAGATGCGGACGGCAAAATGTGGCTCACGGATTATGAACAACGTGTTGCCAAAGTGGTCTTCCAGAAATTAATTTCTCAAATTGATGATGGAAGCGGCTCATTTGAAAAGCCAGACAGTGTCGTTGAAGCAACGGTTGAAAAAGGATCAGATCCAGCGAAGTTAGCTGGACCAAACACACCAAGTGATAAGAAGACAACGGAATACTTCGTCAAAGGAACTGTCCCAACAAAAGTTTCTGACACATATGAAAAGAAAGAAGCTGACAAACCATCTGACTTAAAAGCGGTGTATGATGAAGAGAAAAAATCGATTACACTCACTTGGGGTTATGATGACGATGCAGATGCAACATTTAATGTAAAGCAAGCGGTCGATGATGGCGGCTATAAAGACATTCAAAACAGCTCTTCTAAAGAAGCCGTCATCTCTGATGTGAAGCCAGGATCCACCTATAAATTCCAAGTGACAGCGACTGTAGACGATGTCACAAGTAAAGCGGCTTCTACCTTCCTCACCATTAAAGATGACGAAGAAGAGGAAGAAAAAGCAGATGATGAGAACAAAGAAGAAGAAGAGCCACAGCAACCTGATGATGAGCAGACAGATCAAACAGATGATAATCAAAACCAAGGTGGCACTGATGAACAGAAGCCTGATGATAAAAAAGATCAAGGCGGAAATACCGAAAAGGGCAATGGTGGTTCAAGTGATGGCTCAGACAGTACAAATGGAAACAGCAACTCACAGAGCGATGCCAATAAAGATAAAAAGAAAGACGACGAGAAAGCCAATTCTCAAAGCTCAAATACTCAGTCAAATTCTACTTCTCGCAAAGAAGACGAATAACAAAAAAGCACTTGCCCTATGTGGCAAGTGCTTTTTTAACGATTTTGTTTAAGCTTTCTGAGTGCTTCGTATTTTCCATACTGCTTTTTGAGCTCTGTGTATAACTCGTCCAATTGAATAAAGCAATGATATTGGGTAGGTTTAAGCAAAATAAACTCTAATCGTTCTGTCCAGTTAATGGGGGCTACTGGAAACGTCTGTTGTTTGATTTCCTCCCAATCAATGGTTTGAAGCTTCTCTCCTTTGATCCAGTAAAACATTGCAATCATACTGACAATGCCTTGCAGCATATCATCCTCTTCACACCGAGATTTTCTCGTTTGAAAGCGAGGAAGCATGTTGTCTTTTAATTCATTCCACAGATCAAACATCAAAGGAACAAATTCTTCCGTTTTCTGCCATGGTTGCTCATCTAGTAAAGGTTCTGAAGATAGATCAAATGCGAGTGGATTGTTTCTTAATATATCCTTCTTTTCGCCGCTTACCTCTACCTTTTTCTCTTTTAGCTTTTCGACATATGAGGTGAAAACAGCTGCCCCGCTCATGCCAGCTTCACCAGCCCTTTTTTCAGCCTCTTCTGCCCTTCTCTACACATATCAAGAAGTGGACAAGATTCACACTGCGGCCGCTGCGCCTTACAGTGATATCTACCGAAAAAGATGAGACGATGGTGGGTCACCGACCAATCCTCTTTTGGCACCTTCTTCATTAAGGTTTGCTCTACCTCAAGAACAGAATCCTTCCAGCGGCAAATCCCAAGTCGTTTGCTGACACGCTCGACATGTGTATCTACTGCAATGGCGGGAATTCCAAAAGCGACAGATACAACGACATTTGCTGTTTTCCGTCCAACCCCTGGGAGCTTGATTAGCTCATCTCGATCTCTTGGCACTTCACCGCCATAATCTTCAATCAGCATTTGGCTTAATTTTTGAATGTTTTTTGCCTTATTACGATAAAGACCGATCGAACGAATATCCTGCTGCAACTCTTCAAGCGGCACACTTAAATAGTCTTCTGGTGTTTTATATTTTTGAAATAGATGTTTGGTCACTTTGTTCACTAGAACATCTGTACATTGCGCTGAAAGTGCGACAGCAATCACTAGTTCAAATGGATTGGAATGAACAAGCTCACACTCAGCCTCTGGAAACATATCCCCTATAATATCTAAACATTCATTGATTTGTTTTTTTGATAACATGCCTTCTCCTTTATTGGTTATTGTTCCAGCCAATTATAAAAAGGAACTTGTCGTTTATATGAAGATGTTTCTTCTTTTGAAGGTGGGGCTTTTTGCTGCGAACGGAAATGCTGGCTATGCTCTTTCGCTTCTTCCGCTGTTTTCAGCCCTTTCTTTTTCCACTCAAATAAAATTCGATCTATATAGCGGAAATTTAATTTTCCTGATAAAACGGCTTCTCTTAGAGCAAGACGAATCATCTCAGCATCATGATGGTCTTGATCCATCCAGATCGAGAGTGTTTCCCCTTCAAGAGGAGAAAGTGGTCTGCCAAACTCATCTTCAAATAGCGCATATAAAGACTTTTCAGCCTGCACATGATTCTTTTGTACGTCTTTCGCCTGTTTTGCTTCTAAAAAGTCATACAGCACACCCCATAAGGGTTCTACCGAGTACCGGTCATGCTGAATACCAGACCTGTCTTCAAACGGCTGGATCGAAATAAACCCTTTTTGAATCAAATACTGCACCATATAAGCACATTCTTCGGCCGAAATGGTCATACCATGTGAAAGCTCTTCAAATGTCTGAAAAAAGACGCCTTGTTCTTCATTCATTTTAATCTTTAACATGACCATCATTTGTGATTCATTCAGTCCTAATTGCTCATAATGGGCAATCAGCAAATTAGGCAAACTGGTCGAACCCATTTTCTGCATATCTATAAATTGCTGCCTTTTCATCGGATACACCTCTTCACTTTCAGTATATCACGTTTTTTCATACGTGCTGTCCTTAAGACGTTTGAAAAAGCCTCCATATATTGGAGGCTTTCACGTCTTAAGGATATAAACGGTTTAATAATCTTGGGAATGGAATTGTTTCACGCACATGCGGCGCTCCGCTAATCCAAGCAACTGTTCGTTCAAGTCCAAGACCAAAACCTGAATGTGGTACAGAACCATATTGTCTTAATTCTGTGTACCATTTGTACGTTTCTTGATCTAATCCATGTTCTTTTAGTCTTGCTTCAAGCAGATCTAAATCATGAACACGTTCAGAACCGCCGATAATCTCGCCATAGCCTTCTGGCGCAATTAAATCTGCACAAAGGACGACATCATCGCGGTCTGGTGCAGGCTGCATATAAAATGGTTTTAATGAGGTTGGGTAATGAGTGATAAAGACTGGTTTATCATAGCTTTCGGCGATCGCTGTTTCATGTGGCGCACCGAAGTCATCTCCCCATTCGATGTCATCAAATCCTTTATCCTGCAAGAATTTAATCGCTTCATCATATGTGATGCGCGGAAATGGTGCTTTGATGTTTTCTAATTTTGCTGTATCACGGCCAAGTGTGTGCAGTTCTACTTTACAATTTTCAAGTACACTTTGAACAACGTGAGACACATAATTTTCTTGGTACTCAAGGTTCTCATTGAATTCAACAAATGCCATCTCAGGCTCGATCATCCAGAACTCGATTAAATGACGTTTCGTTTTCGATTTTTCTGCTCTAAATGTTGGACCGAATGAGAATACTTTTCCGAGTGCCATCGCAGCAGCTTCCATGTAAAGCTGTCCACTTTGAGAAAGATATGCATCTTCATCAAAATATTTAGTAGCAAACAGCTCTGTTGTTCCTTCTGGAGCACTTCCTGTTAAGATTGGCGGATCCACTTTCACGAAACCTTCTTGATGGAAAAACTCATATGTAGCACGAATAATTTCATTACGGATTTTCATAATGGCATGCTGTTTTTTAGAACGCAGCCATAAATGACGGTGATCCATTAAGAATTCTGTTCCATGTTCTTTTGGTGTAATTGGGTAATCTGTTGCTTCGTGAATCACTTCAATGGATTTCACTTGTAATTCAAAACCAAGTGGTGAACGTTCGTCTTTTGTTACTTGTCCTGTGACATAGACCGATGTCTCTTGTGTCACTGATTTCGCAAGCTTAAAGACTTCCTCTTCCACCTCTGCTTTTACAACGACTCCTTGAATAAAGCCTGTCCCGTCGCGAAGCTGCAAGAATGCAATTTTCCCGCTTGAACGTTTATTGGCAATCCATGCGCCGATTGTTACTTCTTCATCGACGTGTTTAAACACTTGATTAATAGTTGTTTTCAACATATTTCCCTCCAAAGCCAGAAAGAAACTCACCTTGTTAAATAGGTGTGATTCTTTTTTCATACATTTTATTATAACCGTTCTAAATCAGCATGGTCAACGCAAGACAGAAGAAACTACGGTGTTAAATTTTTTTCCACTCGTCCTGTCGTAAAATCAACATAGCTGAAACTATATTGGTTGTTCTCATTTAAGTACGTTACTTCCCAAAGGAGGACGTCACCTTCTCGTGCTAATTGAACATTTTTTAGCTTAGAAATGGTGTTCTCCTTTTGAACGGCTTGTACTGCTTGGTTTGAAGTAATGCCTTCTTTTGCTTTTTTGGCAATGACTTTTTCTTTTTTGCTGGCAGGTACCCACACATAGATCGCTTCGTTTTGTTTGTTTTTACCTTCCACAATAAATTGCTTTTCTTTCCCAACAAAGGTATCCACTTGCTCTACTTGTGCTAATGATGCTTGCTTTTTTGCTCGTTCAATCGCTGCCTCATGACCTTCTTCTTTTTGACCCATGGCCATTTGATAAATCCACGAAAAGCTAATGATGCCAATGAGTAAAACGAGCGCAGCAACGGATGAAATAATCCAAACTATTTTTTTCATGTCAAGCTTCCCCTATGTGCGATATATGGTAAATATCGCTTGATTTTGATCTTCTTGATCTAATGCTAATCCAAACATAAGATCTTCCCTTTTAAGCGTTCTGTTCAGTAAATCGACGATTTTGTATAGGTCTTCTGAATGCTTAATTTGAACAGTTGAAAGTACCTCTATTTTACTTTCCACTTCTAATTCCTCCTCGGTACGTAAATATTGTTAGTCATACTTTTCAATGTGAGAACCGATACTATTTTTACAACGGAACATAAAAAGCCGTTACGATAAATTAACTCCAAACCCACACCAGTGAAAGGCCGCTTATGACAGCGGCTTTTCGTTGTTAAGCTTTTCTATATACGCCTCAAGCGACTCTTTGGACATCTCGTGAACTGGCGCATGATGAAGTGATTCTAAAAATAGTTTTCCATACGAAGCGGTTTTCACTCGGCGGTCTAAAATCAGCAATGTTCCGATGTCTTTTTCCGAGCGCAGCAAGCGGCCGGCTCCTTGCTTAAAAGTTAACACAGCTTCCGGGAGAGCGACGGCTTTAAAGGGATTCTTCCCCTGTTTTTTTGCGGCTTCACATTTTGCTTCTATCAGCGGTGAATCAGGCGGTCGGAAAGGAAGCCTTGCCATAATAACGGTCGTTAGCTCTGAGCCAGGAAAATCCACACCTTCCCAGAAACTCCCTGTTCCTAGCAAGATGGCTTGCTTCGCCAATTTGAACATTTTTGTCAATTTTACAGGGCTCCCGCCTGTCAAACCTTGAGCAAACAAGGCCGATTGCATACCTTCTGATTTCAACTCTTCATACACTGCTTTTAACATCTCATGTGAATTAAATAACACCAATATTTTCGCTTGATCCTGCTTTTCCATGATCTTAATATATGTTGCAGCTCGCTTCACATATTCGCGTTCATCACGGTTTGTGATCGGCGGCATGTCAGCCGGTACAACGACCTTAAGCTGTTTTTCAAGTTCAAAAGGTGAATCAATTTGGACAAGGTGTGGGTAAAAATCTTGTAGGCCAAATCGTTCCAAGCAATAATCAAAGCGTCGATTGATGGTGAGCGTCCCTGATGTGAGGACGACGCTTTTTTTGTTCATAAAGAACCGATCAGCTAGCAGCTCCCCTGTATCCAGCGGCTGTGCGTGCATAAAGACAGCATTCTTGGCACCCTTTGCATCAATCTCAATCCAAACGGTTTCATCATTGTTTGGTTCAAAGATAAACCGGTACAGCGTACTGCAGAATGTCTGCATAAACGACATCACTTGATCGTATTCTTCTGCTTCAAATGCAAAGTGTTCTATGAACTGATCACTTTTGTGAAGCAGCTCATTTTTTTGCTGCTCATACAGTTTCTCACAAGCAATTAATAATGAACAAAGCTTACTCGCTGATTCTTTAATTCGGACCCACTGAGCATGTTTTGAATGATGACGGACTCTATGAATGAGACGATTGATGTCCGCTTTTGGTTTTGTCCTTTTGACAAAAGAATGTACGGTACTAAAAAATGCGTCACTTTCCATCTGAAGCTGCTGAAGATACTCGTCCATTTCAATAAAGGTGTCAGTTGATAAACCTGCCCCATGAAATCTCTTTTTCAATTTCTTAAGCAGCCCGCCATGCAAAGAGCCAAGCTGCGTTAATTTCGCATGAAGCTGGATATAAGACGCACTGTCACCTAGCGTTTCATTAGCTGTTTTTTCAAATTGGTGGGCCTCATCAATCACATAGACATCTGCATGTTGAAAGATAGAGGCTCCTTCCGTTTGGGATAAAAGCAGACGGTGATTCGTCAAAATTAAGTCAGCGGTTTGAGCCTTTCGTTTAGCCCGTTCATAAAAACAATGTTCTTTAAAACGGCGTTTTTTCGATGTAAATGGCATGTGTACACAGGAGATACGGTCTTTTATATTTGCAGCTCCTGACGGTAAATTCAGTTCAGACAAATCACCTGTTTCAGTGACAAGGAGCCACATTAAAATTTGCGCTTTTGTTAAGACAACATCATAGTTATCATCTTCCTCATGCAGCACATGCTCAAACTTATCTAAACAAATATAATGTGCCCGCCCTTTAAACACACAGGCGGCTGGCTCAAATGGGAGCAATTGCTTGAGTAGCGGAACATCGCGCTGAAGCATTTGCTGCTGCAGTAAAATAGAATATGTACTGATAATGACAGGTTTTCCTGATTTCTTTGCTTCTAAAGCAGCTGGTATAAGATAAGCGAGTGTTTTCCCGATTCCTGGCGCCGCTTCAATTAAAGCATAAGCTCTTTCATGGAACGCATCTCTTACTTTGTTCATCATCGTGAGCTGGCCTTCTCTTACTTCATAGCCTTCTAATGTTTGAGGAAGTTTCTCTTTTATCTCCTCAAACAGCTGCTCGTCGTCAGCGCCTACTGCATATGTCGATTCAGTGATAGGATTGGTCACATCTTTCACAGCAAAAGATCCTACTTCTACAAGCGAATCATCCTGACTCGTGTGATTGGTTTCAAGCTGCTTAATTAAAAGTCCTATATCACTTAGAAGATAAGAGGATAATCTGCGCAGCTGTTTTAACACATTTGGCGGTGTATTCCTTAATTGATGTAATAAGGTTAAAAATAACATGGCAGTAACTTCCGCATCACTATCCGCCCTGTGCGGGTGGTCATGTGGAAGCATGAGCTCTTCGCTTAATTCAGTTAACTTATAACCTTCAAGCTCAGGATAAAGAATTCTAGAAATTTCAACCGTATCAATCGCTAGCACATCCAGCTCATTTTTCCCGCATGCTTTTAGTTCATCGTTTAAAAAGTTCAAATCAAAATGAACATTGTGCGCAACAAAATAAGCGCCCTGTATGAGATCATACACCTCTTGGGCAATGTCCTCAAAAAACACCGCGTCATCAACCATGTGCTGCTTAATACCTGTCAGCTGTTCAATAAATCCAGGAATCGTTTTCCCTGGGTTCACATATTTTGAATACCGTTCGACAATTTGTCCATTTTCAATGACCACCGCAGCAATTTGAATGATTTTATCACCTTTTTTTGGTGAATTCCCGGTGGTTTCAATATCAACGACAACAAACCTTTGATCGGTCATAAAATGGACACCTCAATTCCTCGTTCCACTCATAGTGAAACACACTCTGGGCAATATAGCTGAAACAGAACAGCTTCCTTTTGATGAAACTGTTCTGTTTCCATGTGAGCGTGCGTTATAAAATCGTTCTCGCAGGCTCTTGCCCAATCATTTGTTCAATTTGATTTTGTTTATTTAACACGACCACTTTAGGTGTGTGCGATTTCGCTTCTTCCTCTGACAACATCCCATAAGCGATAATAATGACTTCATCTCCTGGCTGAACCAATCTTGCTGCCGCACCATTTAAACAAATGACACCGCTCTTTCTTTCTCCAGGGATGATATATGTTTCAAGTCTAGCACCATTGTGATTATTGACAATTTGCACTTTCTCATTTGCCATCATGCCTGCCGCATCAAGCAAATCTTCGTCGATAGTAATACTACCTACATAGTGTAAGTTTGCTTCAGTCACTGTCGCTTTATGAAGTTTCGAGGTCATAAAAGTTCTATACATGTTTTTCACCGCTTTCAGGAACATGGAAAATCACATTATCAATCAGTCTTGCCCGGGAGAACTTCACAGCAATGGCAATGATCACTTGCCCCGTTAAGTGCTGAAGGGGTTCAAGCTCTGGATAGGAGTAAATGTCAATATAATCGATTTCTCCACTTGTTTGAAGAATCTCCTCTTCCACTAATTGATAAATACGATTTACATCATGTTCACCCTTTTCTACAGCTGTCTGTCCTTTTTTTAATGCCCGGTATAAAGCAGGTGCTTCTTGCCTTTCTGTTTCAGACAAATACACGTTTCTTGAACTTTTCGCTAAACCGTCTTCTTCTCGAACAGTAGGAACAGACACAAGGTGAAGATCAAAAAAGAAATCCTTGATCATCGCATCGATAACAGCGACTTGCTGTGCATCCTTTAGACCAAAGTATACATTGGTTGGTGCGACAAGGTGAAACAGCTTTGTGAGCACCGTGACAACGCCGTCGAAGTGTCCTGGGCGTTTCTTCCCGCATAAGACGTCTGTACGCTTTTGAACAGTCATCGTAATCGATGGCTCATCTCTGTACATTTCCTTCACATCAGGTGTAAATAATATATCTACTCCAGCTTCTTCAGCAAGACGCTGGTCTCTTTTCATATCTCTTGGATAGGATTCAAAGTCTTCATTCGGTCCAAATTGCAATGGATTGACAAAGATGCTCATCACCACAATGTCATTTTGATCTCTTGCTTCTTTTGCAAGCGTAAGATGTCCTTCATGAAGGAAACCCATTGTAGGGACAAATCCAATGGAATGCTGCTTCTTTTGATGCTGCTTGATCATTTCTTTTAATTCATGAATATGGGAAACAACCTTCATTCCTTGATCCCCCCATATAAACCATCAAGGACTTCTTCTTTCATATGAAAGGTATGAGCATCCTCTGGGAATGTGCGTGCTTTTACTTCTTTTGTATATTGTATGAGCGCTTCTTCTAATACAGCATCGATTTGCGCGTATTGTTTCACAAATTTAGGTGTTCTAGACACGCCGTACCCTACCACATCATGGTAAACGAGAACTTGTCCATCTGCTTCAGCCCCTGCCCCAATTCCGATCACAGGAATCTTTAGCATGTCAGTAATCCGTTTTGTCAGTTCACCAGGTACACACTCTAACACAAGGGCGATGGCACCTGCTTCCTCACATTTCAGACTATCTTCAATCAATTTCTGTGCACTCTCTTTGTCTTTTCCTTGCACTTTATAGCCGCCAAGGACACCGACTGATTGAGGGGTGAGCCCTAAATGGCTTACAACAGGAATACCGCCTCTTGTAAGTGCTTGAATGGATTCAAATACTCCATCTCCACCTTCAAGCTTTAAGGCATCAGCACCGCTTTCTTGCATAATGCGTGCTGCATTTTTCATCGTTTCTTCTAATGAATAATGATAAGACATAAATGGCATATCCGTCACAACAAATGTGTCTTTTGCGCCTCTTTTGACTGCTTTTGTGTGATGAATCATATCATCCATCGTCACTTGCACTGTGGAATCAAGTCCAAGGACAACCATCCCAAGTGAGTCACCAACTAAGATCATGTCGACTTCCGCTTTTTCCGCTTGCTTTGCAGCTGGATAGTCGTATGCTGTCAGCATCACAATAGGTTCGTTTTGTTCTTTCATTTTGAAAAAATCTAACTTTGTCTTCATTTGTTCCTCCTCATTCTGGAGAGGAGATGGCTTGTCTGATCTCACACGCTTTTATCTCTCATGTGCAGACGAATCATCCCTCTGTCCAAGTCCCTTAGGATCAAGGCAGAAATTTATCGAATTTTTCTTCCTAACAGGTACAGTTCTTTTTCAGATACTGCCCACACGAAGTATATCAAAAATGTGCCGGGTGTTCCACTTAAGTTGACTTGATCTCAATGTCAGCGGAGTAGATGTTTTGGATTCCGCCCTCCGTTTCGAGTAAGAGAACGCCTTCATCGTTAATCCCAAGCGCCGTTCCAGCATATTGTCCATTGACGGTGCGTGCGATGATACGTTTTCCAATGGTCATCGCATACGATTCCCATAATTGTTTGATCGGAGCAAAACCATATGTCATATATTCATCATACCTTTTTTCAAAGGTGGACATGATGGTTTGAATCAGTGCCGCTCTGTCTACCTTTTGACCAAGCTCCATTCGCAAACTCGTCGCAACATCCTTTAATTCTTCAGGAAAATCATTTGCCGTCTGATTCACGTTAATGCCTGGGCCAATAATGACTGCGTGAACTTGGTCAGCTTCTGCTTTTAATTCAGTCAAAATACCAACGACCTTTTTTCCGTTTAGCAAAATATCGTTTGGCCATTTGATCGATGGACTGAGACCCGTTTGCTGCGCTATGGCTTCAGCGATCGCGACAGATGCTAAAAGCGTCATTTGCGGCGCTTTGTGCAACGGTATTTCTGGCCGGAGAATCAAACTCATCCATATGCCTGTCCCATTTGGTGAGTGCCACGTTCTTTGAAGGCGTCCTTTTCCGTTTGTCTGATGATCACTGACAACAAGCGAGCCGTGCGAGGCTCCTTTATTGACGAGGTCATGGGCAATGAGCTGAGTTGAGGCGACTTCTTCTTGAAAATAAATATGCCTGCCAAACAGCTCTGTTTCCAAACCAAACAGAATTTCGTCTTCACTAATTTTGTCCGGTTTACGAAGCAGCCGGTATCCTTTTCTTCTGACCGCTTCGACCTCATATCCCTCTTTTCGCAAATCCTCTATATGCTTCCATACTGCCGTTCGGGAGCAGCCAAGCTCATCACATATTTGCTGGCTTGAGACAAAATCTTGCTCAGATGCTGTAAATAGTTCAATTAATCGTTTTCTAATCGCTGATCGCACGCTATGAGCCACTCCTCTATGGCTTCTTTTCGGTTTTCAAGCTGGTTTTGCAAAACGGCTTTTTTCACAAAAGCAAGCTCTTCTGCAATCCATTTACCAGCTGGCTTTTGCCGAAAGGCCATCAAATCTTTTCCTGACACTGCAAGGTCTTGAAGCTGTTTAATCGGCAGCGCATCATATGAACGTTTCGCCGCCTCCAGCTCATCAAAGAAAATGCGACGCTCATGTTTGAGCTGCGTGATTTTCATACTAGAAAGCAGGACATGTTCACCAGCTTCAAACATTTTTTCCGCATCCCAGTCACAATCAACATATTTGCTAATAGCAACGGCTTCTTTTAAAAGTTTCGTTGATAACTTCCATTCTTTTAAAAAGGACACCGCCTCCGCCTCATCTAGACCAAGTAAATGGATAAAGGCTCCCCACACCTCATCTAACCCATCCAATAAATAATACGGGAAAGCTTGGAACGTTTCATTCAGCTGATCCTTTTTGAGGCCGGGCAATTCTTCATACAATTTGGTGGAGATGAGCACCTTGATGGCTTGCTCACAGTAGCGGCCTTTTAAAAGTTTTTCCATTTCGATTTTTTTGCGTTCAACAGAGATGTTGGCAAGCAGATGTTTATCTTTTTTCATTGCTTCTTCCGTCTCTTTAGAAAGCTCAAACCCGAGCTGGCTTAAAAACCGCACCGCTCTCATCATCCGAAGCGCGTCTTCTTGAAAGCGGCACGCAGGATCTCCAACCGTTTGAATTCGTCTCCGCTTAATATCCCGCTTGCCGCCTACATGGTCAATGATGTCACCATGAATATCCATGGCTACTGCATTGATCGTTAAATCTCTTCTTAAAAGATCTTCTTTTAGTGATGAAATAAACGCCACTTCTTTAGGCCGGCGAAAGTCTTCATATTCTGATTCAGTCCGAAACGTAGTGACCTCATAGCTGACCCCGTCAAGTAAAACAATAACAGTGCCATGCTCTTTGCCGACATCTACTGTTTTATCAAATAAAGACTCCACCACATCAGGTGTGGCATCTGTCGCAATATCGATATCCCCAACTTCCCTGCCTAAAAGGACATCTCTCACCGCACCGCCGACAAAATAAGCTTGATACCCATGTTCGTGCAGTGTATGTAAAATAGGGATCGCATGTGTGAATGGTTCATTCATCTTCAACATCACCTTCGATCAATTCTAAGTAAAGCTCTTCATACTCTCTCACAATTTTGTCAGAAGAGAAATTGGCTTCCACACTAGACTTGGCTGCCATCGATATTTGCTGATGGAGCGCATTGTCTTTCAGAATAGTGATGGCATGTTTTGCTGCTCCATCTACATCACCAAGCGGAACAAGGAATCCTGTCTCTCCATGTGCAATCACCTCTGGAATTCCTCCAACGTCTGTTCCTATACAAGGTACTCCGCATGCCATTGCTTCAAGTAGTACAAGACCAAAACTCTCTTTCTCAGAAAGCAGCAGCTTCAAATCACTAATCGAATAGAGCTCCTCCACTTTCTCTTGCTTTCCTAAAAATAACACGCGGTCCGTTAATCCAAGCTTTTTCACAAGCTCGCAAACAACCGATTTTTCAGGTCCGTCCCCAATCAGTAGCAGTTTTGCATTCACCTGTTCAGAAATCTGTTTAAACACATGGATCACGTCATGCACCCGCTTCACTTTACGGAAATTTGATACATGAATGACGACCTTCTCATCCTGCAGAAGACCATAATGCGTCTTCAGCACTTCGTGATCTTCACGCAAATATACGCGCTCATCGACGAAATTATGGATCGTATCAATTTTTTTATTCGGTTTAATCAGATCGTATGTCTGCGCAGCTAATGAATGTGATACAGCCGTTACGCGGTCAGATGATTCGATCGCAAACCGGATGACTTCCTTTAAAGATGGGTCATAGCCTAAAACCGTAATATCCGTCCCGTGAAGCGTGGTGACGACTTTGACAGACTGTCCAGTCATTTGCTTAGCTAAGAACGCACAGACGGCGTGAGGGACCGCATAATGCGCATGAATAATATCAAGCTTCTCTCGTTTTGCCACTTCTGCGAGTTTACTTGCCAGTGCAAGGTCATAAGGCGGATATTGAAACACAGCATATTGATTGACATCCACCTCATGAAAATAAATATTCGGATACACTTTATTGAGTCTAAACGGAATACTCGAGGTAATGAAATGAACATCGTGCCCTTTTTCAGCTAAACGTTTTCCAAGCTCTGTGGCAATAATGCCCGATCCGCCAACACTTGGATAACAAGTGATTCCGATCTTCAATTTTTTCATAATTACCCCCCAAGTAAGTCATCGTCCATCAAAAGTGGCTTCTTTGTCAGAAACCCTTCTGCAAAAGGTTTATTGACTTCCCTTCCATACATCGACTCTCTCATTTTGACAAAATCGATATAACCATTTACAAGCGGTGTCTCCACTGAACTCTCTGTTTTGACAAATTGGCTTTTATACGCATGTAAGCTATCAATTTTTTGCTTCATCTCGTCTGAGATATCGATCACAAAATCTGGACGATGGTGGCCATTAATCATGTAATAATACATCTGGCTTATTTTATGCGCTGGCTGCTTGTATGAATCTTCAAATTTATGTATACCTGCAGAAAAAGCGGCCTCTTCTACAAGTGAACCCGCATGACCATGATCAGGATGTCGATCTTGGTGGTGCGGGGCAAAAATAAGTCTCGGTTTGTATGTTCGGATGACACCTGCAATTTCTTTCATCGCTTCGTCATTCAGATAAAGTCCTCTATCTGGCAACGTGAGCTGGATTCGAGTCGTGACGCCTAAAATGGCAGCGGCTGCTCTGGCCTCTTCTTTTCGGCTTTCAACCGTTCCGTTTGAAGATAATTCAGCCTGAGTCAAGTCACAAATCCCAACACGTGCCCCTTTTTTTACGTATTTTGCAATCGTTCCACCCATACCGATCTCTACATCATCGCTATGGGCACCGAATGCAAGGATATCAAGTGGTTTCATGCGTTCCTCCGTTTTTTGCTACATCTCGAAAATCAAACGTACCTTTATTTAAATTCCTGACTAAAATTTCAGCAGTCCCCATATTGGTTGCTAATGGGATGGCATACACATCGCAAAGCCGGATGAGTGCAGATACATCCGGTTCATGCGGCTGTGCAGTGAGAGGGTCTCTAAAAAAGAGCACAAGATCCATTGCATTATCAGCAATCATAGCACCGATCTGCTGATCTCCTCCAAGTGGTCCTGATTGGAAACGATGAATGGGCAGCCCAGTCGCTTCTTTCACTCTTAAACCTGTGGTTCCTGTTGCATAAAGTGTATGATCGGCCAAAATATCTCGATACGCAATGGCGAATTGAATCATGTCACTTTTTTTCTTATCGTGAGCGATTAAAGCAATGTTCATCAGGGGTCCACTCCTTATTAGTCGATAATATTTTCTAAGCCATAGACGAGTTGATCAATATGCATCACCTGTTCAACAGAAAGCTTCACACCTGACATAAATGATGCACGGTTATAAGAATCATGACGGATCGTGAGCGTCTGTCCGTCCATTCCAAACAGCACTTCTTGATGTGCAATCATGCCTGGAAGTCTTACGCTGTGAAGGCGGATGCCATCATAATCTGCTCCTCGTGCACCTTCGATTAGTTCTTTTTCTTCAGGGTGCCCCTGCTTTTTGCTTTCTCTTACTTCTGCGATCATTTCAGCTGTTTTTAGTCCTGTACCGCTCGGAGCGTCCAATTTTTTATCATGATGAAGCTCAATGATTTCAACATCAGGAAAATAATTTGCTGCCATTTTGGCAAACTTCATCATTAAAACAGCACCAACAGCAAAGTTAGGCGCAATAATACAGCCTATCCCTTTTTCTTCTGTTAATTGCTGAAGTTCTTTTAGGTCGTCTTCTGAAAAACCTGTTGTGCCTACGACTGGACGTACGCCATGTTCAAGGGCTTTTTTTGTATGTACTTTCCCGATTTCTGGGGTCGTCAAATCAATTAATACATCCGGTGCTGTTTCTGAAAGACACACGTCAATATCCGTATAAATGGGCGCATCAGATGTTGTATGAAGCACATCAGATAGCTTTTTCCCCTCATGTGTGTGATCAAGTGCTGCTACCAGTTCAAAATGGCTTGTTTCTTCTGCCAGCTTGACAGCCTCTATCCCCATTCTTCCTCTTGCTCCAGCGATTACGACTTTGATGGTTTGATTCGTCATCTTCTCTACTTCCCTTCTTTTTTCGTCCAGCGGTCTTTGTCTCTTGTATTGAATTTATGCATCACACGATCATGGGCTTCTTCAAGTGATATATTGAGTGAATTGGCAAGGCATGTTAACACAAACAGCACATCGCCAATTTCTTCTTCCATGCTTTTTTCTGTTTCCGTTGTTTTTTTCGGCTTTTCTCCATAGTAATGGTTGACCTCTCTTGCCAGCTCACCTAATTCTTCTGTCAGACGGGCCATCATGGCAAGCGGGCTGAAATAGCCTTCTTTAAATTGTCCTATGTAATCATCTACTTCTTGCTGCACGTGACGCAGCGTTTTTTCATTCGTCATGAAGCTCATCCTCCTATCCATCTCTTACATGTTAGCGAAATCATAAATATTTGACAAATGTTTAAAACTCAGTTTGCTTGTTTCTCTTCCATACCATATAATATTATCGCTGTCTAAGCAAAAAAAGGAGTGATCTTTTGCTAAAAGAAATTCGTCTTAAAAATATCGTATTTATTTTAATAGGATCTGCGATTTTTTCTTTCGGCCTTGTTCATTTTAATATGCAGAACAACTTGGCGGAAGGCGGATTTACAGGTATCACACTGCTTTTATATTTTCTATTTCACATTGATCCATCTATTTCAAACCTTGTGTTAAACATTCCGATCTTTTTTATCGGCTGGAAAATGCTTGGCAGAACCATGTTTACATATACAATTGTCGGAACCGTCAGTCTTTCTGTCTTTCTAGCCATCTTCCAGCGCTTTCAAATACATATGCCTCTTCAACACGATTTAGCCTTAGCCGCACTCTTTGCAGGTGTGTTTATCGGAACAGGCCTCGGAATCATCTTTAAATTCGGCGGGACAACAGGTGGCGTTGACATTATTGCAAGACTGATCAATAAACATTATCAAGTTGCAATGGGAAGAACGATGTTTATCTTCGACGCGTGCGTCATTACCATCTCTCTCACCTATTTAAATTACAAAGAAGCCATGTATACACTTGTTGCCGTATTTGTTGCTGCAAAAGTCATCGATTTCATGCAAGAAGGCGCATACGCTGCCAAAGGAGCGATGATTATTTCTGAAAAGGATGACATCATTCAAAAGAAGATCACAGAGGAAATGGAGCGCGGAGTGACCATTTTAAAGGGTGTCGGCTCCTATACGAAACAGGAACGCAACGTTCTTTACTGCGTCGTTCCAAAAAATGAGCTTGTCTACCTCAAGAGTGTCGTAACTTCCGTCGATCCTCATGCCTTTGTATCAGTGAGTGACGTGCATGACGTACTTGGTGAAGGCTTCACATTAGATGAACATAAAAAGCCGCTCAATCCCCACTAAAAAAGAAGCCCGATAACGGTGCTTCTTTTTTTATGACTTTGGATAATCGGCTTGTCGCTTTTGCGTTTTTTCTTTTTCAGCACGGTATTTCCTAAACCCAACATACGTTAAAGTGAGTAAAATCATACTTCCTGTTGTTAAAATGACCCATAAAAGCGATGGATCCGCTTCATCTTGATCAACGTTCGCAAACACACTTGATAAATCTTCTTCGAGTTTCGTGAGACGCTCAAGCTTTGTCCCACTAGATGCTTTTAAAAATTCACCTTGTTCAATTACTTCCATGTGCTGCTTAATTGTTTGTAGCTTTTCAGGCGAGATATCAATGGTTAAACTCGGATAAATCATATCATACAATGAAACCAGCTCATTCCAAGTTTCATAGAACGTCGTCGATTCTGGATCTTTTACTTCTTTCTTTAATGTCGGAAAAGACCCCATAATCGGCTTCTCGAGAGATCCCCAAAGAGGTTCTGAATTTGATTGTATCGCATCGAGAAGCATTCTAAACTGAGAGGCATACCGAAGTTTTTCGCGCTCATTTAAGTCTTCCTGCGGGAGTCCTTTAATGATATCTTGATAGCCAAGTGTAATTTGCCGAACCTGCGTATTCGTCAGAGTTCCACGCCAATTCTCAGCTTTAAATGTCTTTTCAGCATACAATGCAACTTGTAATGCCTCATCATATTTAGCTTGTCTCGTTAATTGAAAGATTGAATCTGATAGTTCCGTTAATTCTTGCAGCGCTTTAGCAGCTGTTGTTTCCTCACCTTTTGCAGCAGCTGGATGCAAGACGAGAAATAATAATAGAATCATCGCGATTGACTTTCGTTTCATGCAAGTCCCTCCTAGCCTTTCTCCATACAGCGTATGAAGAAAAGGACAAGGTTAGACCAACATTGTTAAGGGAGTTCAAGCTTGACCGATTTTTTCGAGATGACAAGATAATACGAAACAAGAATAACGGCCATACTTAACCAAAACGTCACGTAGCCGATCTCATTTGAATAGGCAGAAAGCATAGAATAACGCGGCATCATTCCAAATACATAATCAATCACATCATTATGTAAAATCCATATCCCTGCTACAACCAAATGACGCATGTGAAAACGATAATACGGCGCAAATAACACAGCCTGTACCGCCATCGCAAAGTGCGAACCAATTAGCATATATCCTTCCCACGGAAAATCATCAACAGAAACGAGCACGAAAAGATTCATCCCTACAGCCCATAATCCATATTTGATCAAGGTGACAAGGGCCAGCGCTTCAAAATAAGGAGCATGGCGTTTCATTAGAAAGGCTAGTAATACAAATAAAAAGAAAAAGCTTGCCGTCGGACTGTCTGGTACAAAAGGTAAAAAGACAGCCGGCGTCTCAACGAGCTGCGGGATATACCAGTAGTAGCCGTACACAGTACCAAGAAAGTTGACAATGAGCACGAGCACAAGCATGTAACGTGTGGCTAGCAGATATTGAATCCATCTCATATTTCTCTTCACTCACGATCTGTTAAAATCAGAAAAAAGCTGACAGCGCCAGCTTTTTTCTCCTTTTGAGTATATCCTTGTACTTACATTTAAACAACTGAATTATTTAGATTTGACCTCAGATAAATATTTCGAGAGCTTTTCAAGTTCTTCATCGCTGCCTTTAAAAATGCCCTTAGGCATGTTGCCTTTTCCTTCTACAGCGATTTTCGCAATTTCCTCTGGTGCTAAACCATTATCAACAAGCGACGGTCCAGCTGCACCGCCTTGCATATTATCTCCGTGACAGGAGATACATGTCTGCTCTTGATAGATTTTATACTCTTCAGCTGAGGTATCAATCTCTGCTTCTTTCTTGATTTCACCTTGCTTCGCAGCTGCTTCCCAGTCATGAGTAGCAACAGACTCCCATGTTAAATAGGTTGCTGCACCAACTGCAAGAATCATCATTCCAACTGCAATTGGTCTTCGATATGGCCTACGTTCAGGACCAGAATCAAGAAATGGTGCGAGTAAAAGAGCACCAAACGCAATTCCAGGCATAATCATTGCGCCAACCACTGTATAGCTCCCTGCAGCAAACTCATATTTTAACAACTGGTATAAAAATAGGAAATACCAGTCTGGCAGCGGAATATAGCCCGTATCTGTCGGATCAGCCATCCGCTCAAGCGGAGGTGCATGAACAACAGTTAGGACAAGAAATCCAATTAAAAAAACAGCACCTACAAGCCATTCCTTTAAAAGAAAGTTCGGCCAAAAGGCTTCGGTTTTTCCCGGATATTCGGAATAGTCTTTAGGTATGTTAGGTTTTCTTTCTGCCGGTATTCTGGAATCTCCGACAAACTTCATCCCTTTTCCCCTATGCAAAGTCATCCCCTCCTCATTGAACATTCATCAAACGCAAAATTTTACAGCGGTCCAGAAATTCCTTGCTTACGAATCATAATAAAGTGGGCAGCCATCAGCCCAAATAATGCCGCTGGCAAGAAAAAGACATGGATAGCGAAAAATCTCGTCAGCGTTTGTGCACCTACAATGTCAGGATGACCTGCAAGTAGCGTTTTAATCTCTTTCCCAATGAAAGGTGTCGCCTCTGCAATTTGAAGACCAACCTTCGTCGCAAATAGCGCCTTCATATCCCACGGTAAAAGATATCCTGTAAAACCAAGTCCAAGCATCACAAAGAAAATGAGCACACCGACAATCCAGTTTAGCTCTCTAGGCTTTTTATACGCCCCTTGGAAAAAGACCCTCAGCGTATGTAAAAACATCATAACAATGACTAGACTCGCACCCCAGTGGTGCATCCCTCTAACAATCTGTCCGAATGCCACTTCATTTTGCAAATAATAGACAGATTCCCATGCGTTTTTAATATCCGGTACATAATACATCGTTAAAAACATGCCCGAAAGGACTTGAATGACCGTCACAAAAAACGTTAAACCGCCAAAACAATACACAAAAGCAGAGAAATGATGTGCTGGATTGACGTGCTCTGGCACTTCATGATCCGCAATGTCTCTCCATATCGGTGTGATGTCCAGCCGCTCATCTACCCAATCGTAAATCTTGTTAAGCATCGTTACCCTTCCCCTTTCGGCACAGCTTTTCCAAGATAGAGGTATCCGTCCTTCACTTGCTGCTTATAATGATCAAGCGGTGCAAGCGGTGGAGTTCCGGGTACGTTTGTACCATCCTTGTCGTACAGCCCATAATGGCATGGGCAGAAAAATTTGTTTGGATTTTTCGGATCACTGTTCCAGTTCACTGTACATCCCAAATGTTTACAGATTGGCGATAAAGCGACAATTTCATCCCCTTCTTTGTACACCCATGCAGACCTAGATTCCTTTGACTCATACCATGCATCTACTTGATCAATTTTAAAGTCAAAGCGCTTCGGTTCTTTTGTCAGTTCATCTACACTGACAACTTGAACCATATCCTGATCCTCTGTTCCTTTTAGCACAGGGTCAAGCGCAAAGCGAACCATAGGCATGAGCATTCCAGCGGCCATAAATCCCCCCACGCCGGTCAACGTGTAATTCAAAAATTGACGCCTGGACACTCCATGTCTCTTCTCGCTCATTTTTTTCTCCCCCCCTCAGGTCGTCAGCTACTTTATAACTGAATTAGAAAAAATTTCATAAAACTAGGACACCCTCATAATATATCAATCTATTCACAAGGTCAACAGCCTAAAAAGCTATGTACAATGCAAATGTAAGGGTTTTTATGAAGGGTTCCATTTTTGTAACAAAAAGTTCAAAATTTGTTCTACACTGTCTTGAATGACTTTTTGCTTTAAATTGACCTTTAAATGCTCAAGCGGAACAGACTGCAATATAAATGCCGATTCACTCACTTCTAGCTGTTCTTTCCATTTGTTATCAGATGTGATAAACACAACATGCTGAAAATGTTCTTGCAATGATTGTTTTACTGCAAGTATGTCTTCTTGCTTACGATGATTTACTTCTAAATATGTATGTGGAGGAAAAAGAAACACTCTGCCTTTCAGTTGCCTTTCAAGATCCTCTGCCACAAGCATTGTAAACTCACCTAAAGACACGGTTTGTTTGATATGGCTTGCATCTATCCCAACTAATGGAATGATAGCGGTATCAATGTAATCTTTAGATTGTAAAAAGAGATCCGCGTCCTCCGCCTGAAACTTCATCTAGTTCCCCTCTTTCATCACATAAGCCCTGCCTGTATAGGGCAAGGCTTATTGGCTTGGTTTATGATAATAGGCTTAATTCTTTTGCTAACTTATTAAATGTTTCTTGATCATGACGGTCAAGCGCTTCATCGATTTCTTTCATCAGCCGTTCTTTTTGGAAAGTAGCAATAGAATGCTCTAGCACTTTCTCAGCAAGATCTTTATCTTTTTCATTTTCATAAAGATCTTTAGGAATATGAGGATTTGTTTCAAGTACAGCGGCATATTCCGGCGAACGATATGCAGATCGGAAATTCAATTGAATAAACAAATCTTGCTGTTTATTCAAACGAATATCATGAAATGATTTTTCTGCATCTGTCGTCATGATATTTTCTTTATAAAATCTAAAGGGAACTTCATCCACACAGTGTGTTGACATAATAATTCCCCTTGGGCAAAATTCTGCTTGCTCTACAAAATGAACCTTTTCCATCAAAGAGTCGTGACTCATTAAATAATTTAATATCCAAACACACTCTCTTCGCTTTAACTGATAATGGTTTAAGAACCACCGGATAAATTCCTTCTTTTCATTGACAGAAACAGGGGTCTGCATGTTATTCCCTCCTCTATCGTAAATTAAATTGCTATACATGAATTATTCAACAAACCAGTTCTTCATTCCTGCAAACTATAAGGAAATTTCGTCTTCAATTCTTAAAATCGTTTCTTCAATTTCTTCATTCGTGCCATCTTTCTGAAGAACTTTTCGTAATAACGGCAAGGCTTCTTTTTGTCTGCCTTCTTCTAAAAGGAACGAAGCATATTCATATAAAAAGTCACGTTCCTCATCAAAATCAGGCAGAGCAAGTTTGAAATACTCAGCGGCTTCATCATATTCTTCTCGTCCGACAGAAGCAGAAGCAGCATACCAATTCCATTTTGGATCTTCTTCCCCAAAACTTTTAACCTCTTTAATCACATCCAGAATTTCATCAAACAGCTCTTCATTTAAATAGATCGCAAGCAGCGTTTGAACCGCTTCAATATATCCTGGATCAAGAGCAAGTGCTTCTTGAAGCAATTTTTTCGCATCTTCCGAATGGCCATTTTTCAAATCAATCTTTGCCCCATATAAATATAACTCTTTGTTATACTCATCCACTTTAATTCCTTCTTTTACTATCTCTAAAGCTTCATGATATAGTCCTTCTTCCTCATAGCTTTTAGCTAAAGGCATATAAAGTGACGAATACGAAGGATCAATATCTTTTAGTTCAGAAAGCTGCTGAATAGCCGTTTTCGTTCTGCCAGCCCTCATCGCTGTAAATCCGTAGCCAAAAAGTGTATTTGGATCCACTTGATCCTTTACAGCCTTTTCATACCATTCAAGGGCATCTTCAAATTCTCCAGCTGTGCTTAATGATTCAGCGAGCCGCTGATATACATTGACACCGCCAATTTCATTTTGTTGATCGGCCACTTTGTAGAAATAGTCGGCTGCTTTCTTTGAAAGGCCTTGAGAAAAATACAATTCCCCTAAAGCAAAATCAATGACGGCTTCATGAGGTAGTAACTCTTTCGCTTTTAAAAGCTTTTGTTCACTGACTTCAAATAGTCCTTGCATTTGATACAAATCTGCCATTAACAATAAACTCTCTGGATACGCATCGTCATCTTCAGGAATCGTTTCAAGAACTGCTATTGCCTTCTCTTCTTCATCAGAGTCTATTAACAACTCTGCATAAAAACAGGTTAATCCTGTTTCTTCTGGATATAAATCATGTAAATCACTAATGAGATTCCGCGCTTTATCAATATCTCCCCAGTCATAATATAACTGAGCTGCCTGCGCTTTTTCTTCATCATGAAGATGCTTCTCTGCTTGAGCAAGTGTTTGGAGTCCCTTTTCAGTCTCACCCGCCTCAACTAATTTTATGGCTTCTTGTAATGAACTATTCAAATCAAACCGTTCCTTTCTGTTTCCAAAAACCTAAACTGTTGTTACTTCATATCATAATCGACAGCTGCATATCCAGCAAATATGTTGCTCTTTTAACATGAAGCCATTTTTGTGTTTTGAAGACTCTTTTTCAATCAATACTTTACTAAACTGACGATTTGTAAACCGAATACACTAAAAAATTGTTTTTGAATCAGCAAAATGCTCTTTTTCAAGGTTTCACCTTGAGACAAGCTATGCTATAGTTCTTTCAAATATGCAAAAGGAAAGAAAAAGCCTGAGGAAATCCTCAGACTGTTTGCGTTAAGTATTCAATGTGTTCAAAGAAATTTGGGTAAGATACACGTACTGCATCTGTATCTTCAATCTCGATTGCTTGCTCTGTTATACATGCCGCAATTCCTAACATCATACCAATTCGATGATCTCCGTAGCTTGAGACGACTGCGCCGCCTTTAAGGCTCGTTTTACCATGAATCTTCATTCCATCATCTGTTGCTTCAATATGAGCACCTAGTTTTTTAAGTTCTGAAACGACTGTATCAATACGATTGGTTTCTTTCACTTTTAATTCAGCGGCATCTTTAATGATCGTTGTTCCTTCTGCTTGAGTAGCTAGGAGCGCAATAATAGGAATTTCGTCGATGAGTCTAGAGATCATATCACCTGAAATGTCGATCCCTTTTAATGAAGAGGTAGAGATCGTTAAATCACCGTACGGTTCTCCGCCTTTAGCATCCACTTCTTGAATGTCGAGGTCTGCACCCATTTGTTTTAGCACATCTATAATACCAGTTCTCGTTTTGTTCAAACCGACATTTCTCAATACAATCCGGCTGTTTGGAACGATAGATCCAGCCACTAAGAAAAATGCAGCTGAAGAAATATCTCCAGGGACAAATACATCTGTTGCTTTTAACGTTTGTCCACCTTCAATTGCAACACTTTGTGCATCTTCATGTAGCGAGACACCAAACATTGATAACATTCTTTCGGTATGGTCTCTTGATTTATGCGGTTCAGTTAACGTCGTTGTTCCTTCTGCCTGCAGCCCAGCTAGAAGGACAGCCGACTTAATCTGGGCACTGGCAACTGGAGACTCATAAGAGATAGCTTTTAAATTACCCCCACGTATAGAAAGTGGTGTATACTCGCCATTTGCTCTGCCATCTATCTTGGCTCCCAATTGTTTTAGCGGACCTGTTACCCGTTTCATCGGTCTTTTGGCAATACTTTCGTCTCCGATCAGCGTACTGTGGAACTCACAGCCAGCCAAGATTCCCATCATTAAACGAATGGTCGTGCCAGAGTTACCAACATCGAGAATATCGCTCGGCTCTTTAAGTCCTTTTAGTCCCTTACCATGAATGACAACATCTGTACCTTTTTGCTCGATGTCTACACCCATCTTTCTAAAACAATCAATCGTGCTTAAACAATCAGCGCCAGGAAGAAAGTTTTTTACTACTGTAGTCCCGTCAGCAATAGCGCCAAACATCACAGATCTATGAGAAATGGATTTATCTCCTGGAATATGAATTTCTCCATTCATAGGAGCACTTTTATGAATTTTCATGTTCCTCACCTCAATCAGCATAAAATGTATCGTAATTTGCTCTATTTTTTATACAGAGTTCTGCCCGCTTTCGATCGTCATCTGTTTGAAAACTGATGCGTAAAATCCCGTTAATGTCTTCTCGCGTTTCAATAATACGGATATTTGTAATACTAATGTTTTCATTTGCTAGATATCCTGTAATTTCCGAAATAACACCAGGATGATCCGGCACATCGACATAAAGATCATAAAAAGCAGGGATCGCTCCTTTTTTCCTCAGAGGCAGGCCGTCGCGATATTCCTTGGCCTCTTGGAAATAAGAGAATAACCCCTCAGCATCTTCTTGTTGCACAAAGGATTCAATGCGGTCAATCTCTTTTTTCCATTCATAGAACCGGTCTAAAATCTTGTTTTTATTATGCAAAAGGATATCGCGCCACATTGCAGGATTACTTGATGCAATACGGGTAATATCTCGAAAGCCTCCTGCAGCAAACCGTTTTACAAGAGGAAATTCTTCTTCAAAATGATGCGCTTGATGCACAAGACTGGCAGCGACGATGTGTGGAAAGTGACTAATCACACTTGTCACAGCATCATGTTCTTCGGGTGTCATTTCAATGAAATGAGCATTGGTTCCCTTCAGCAGATCCTTCAAACGGTCAACAGCCTGACGACTTGTTACCTTTGCTGGCGTTAAAATGTAGAATGCATTTTCAAATAAAAAGTCTTTCGCTGCAATGACACCTGATTTATGAGACCCTGCCATCGGATGCCCGCCAATAAATTGGTAATGATCAGGCAACGTTTTTTCAGCAAAGTGAACGACCTTTTGCTTTGTGCTCCCTACATCCGTAATCGTGAGCTCTCTTTCAATTCCAGATGCTGCAATATCACTTAACATTTTGACGGTTTGTTGTACTGGCGTTGCCAAAATAATCGTTGCTGCTTCATTTAAGCCTTCCATAAAGGACTCGGCAGTCGCGTCGATGATCCCTAGTTTTGTTGCAGCAATCATTTGTTCTTTAGAGACATCATAGCCTACAATTTTTTTATGTGGAAATTCTTTTTTAATCGACAGTGCAATAGAACCACCAATTAAACCGAGCCCAGCGATTAATATGGTTTCGTTTGCTTCATTCATGTTCATCACCTGATTTTTCGCGAAAATTAAACAAGCTGTTTCTAGCTTATATGTATATTGGATGAGTTACAACGAAAGCCATATCCCATAAACAGGATATGACTTCATTGTTATGCTACGCACGAATGCCTTGTAATAAATCGGCAAGTGTAGTTAGGATTTCTTCATTTTGCTCCTTTGTTCCAACAGTAATACGTAAAGAAGTTGGGAATCCGAGAGCTTGACCAGATCGAACGATATAGCCCTTTTTCAAAAGTGCATTGAACAGCTCATCTGCATCTCTTTTAAAATCAATCAGCACAAAGTTTGTTTGAGATGGATAGATAAATAATCCAAAACGGTCTGCAAATTCTTGATATTGTTTAAGACCTGCTTCATTTTTTTGTCTGCACGATTGAATGAAGTCTTGATCTTTAATGGCTGCACGTGCAGCTGCCTGAGCGATACGACTTGTATTAAATGGCTCTCTCGCAGGTTCAATGGCGGTAATCAATTCCTCTGAAGCAACCCCATAACCTACTCGAAGTGCCGCAAGTCCATATGCTTTAGAGAATGTGCGCAATACAATGACATTTTGATAGGCTTTTAATAGAGATAAACTGTTCGGAAAGTCTTCTGCGCGGACATATTCAAAATATGCTTCATCTAGAACGACAAGCACATGAGCAGGCACTTGATCTAAGAACGATACTAGCTCAGATTCTGACAAATGATTTCCTGTCGGATTGTTCGGGTTACACACCCAAACGACTTTTGTGTTGTCATCCATCGCATCCAGCATTCCCTTTAGATCATGAGCTCCACCATTTAGAAGTGGTACTTCTCTAATCTCTGCATGCTCAATTACTGCATTGTGACGGTATTGCGGGAATGACGGAGATGGGATCACCGTATTTGTATGTTGATCAAGGAATGCCCTAGCAATAATTTGCACAAGTTCATCTGAGCCATTCCCGAATATTAATTGTTTTTCATTTACTTGAAGAAACTCAGCCAGTTCCGTTCTTAAACTTGCGCTGTATCCGTCTGGATAAATCGCTAAATGTTCAAGTTCAGCTTGTATAGCCTCTCTTGCATGTGTGGAACATCCAAAAGGGTTTTCATTTGAAGCCAATTTCACAATTTTGTCTAATTGATATTCTTTTTTGACCTCTTCAATTGGTTTCCCAGGTTGATACGGTTTTAGCTGTTTTAATTGATCTTTGATTTGCAAAATGTTTCACCTCATTTGAATGAATAGAGGGGACTAAATGTTTTTGCATATGTTTCAAATTCTCTTAAAGCCTCTTGGCGTGTATCACTTGCTACTAATTGTTCTTGAAGCTCTTCAATTTTTTTGACAAGCGCACTGCCGACAACGACACCATCACTCATTTTATTCATTGAGTCTACTTGTTCTCTTGTTGAAATACCAAAACCTACAGCAACTGGTATTTGACTCAACTGTTTCACTTGTTGAATAAAATCTGTAATCGATGCGTCGAAAGATTGTCTGACACCTGTGACGCCGAGAGATGAAACACAATACACAAAACCTTCTGCCTGCTCTACAATTTTTTCTAATCGTTCCTTGCTTGTTGGTGCAACGAGTGATATATATGAAATGTCGTGTGCTTGACAGTTCTTCTGTAGCTCGCTGCTCTCTTCAAAAGGCAAGTCGGGTGTTAAGAGTCCCGAAATATGATTTTTGCGCAGTAAAGCGAAAAAGTATTCTGTGTCTAATTGTAACACAGGATTATAATACGTAAATAGAATTACAGGAATTTTTACGCCGTTTTTTTTCATCTTTCCTGCTAATTCTATCGCTTTTACGATATTCATACCATGATGAAGTGCTCTTTTAGAAGCTCTTTGAATGACGGGGCCGTCCGCTAACGGATCGGAATACGGAACACCTAGTTCAATCGCATGTGCCCCTGCTGCTTGAAGCGCGAGGGCTAAATCAATGGTGATCTCTTCTGATGGATCACCCGCTGTAATAAATGGAATAAATAATTTCTGACCTTGCTCTAATTGAAATGTGATCATTTTGTTTCACCCTCACTTTCAAGCACATTCATTAATGTATGCACGTCCTTATCTCCTCTGCCTGACAAACAGACAAGAACAATGTCGTCTTCACTCATGTTCTGGCTCATTTCAAACGCTTTTGCTAAAGCATGTGCAGATTCGATCGCTGGCAGGATTCCTTCTTTTTCTGTGAGCAGCTTTAACGCATCTAGTGCTTCTTGATCTGTCGCACTCACATATTGAACCCGGCCGCTCGCATGCAAATACGCATGCTCTGGCCCAATCCCCGGATAGTCTAATCCAGCTGAAATCGAATAAGGCTCAATAATTTGACCAAATTCGTCTTGGATCAAGTATGTCAAAGATCCATGTATGACACCTTTTGTCCCTTTCGTGATGGTTGCTGCATGAAGCGGAGTGTCGATTCCTTTCCCAGCAGCTTCTACACCAATGATATCGACCTCTTCATCTAAGAACGCCCGGTACATTCCTATCGCATTGCTTCCGCCGCCAACACAGGCAACGACTTTATGAGGAAGCTGCCCTTCCTTTTCAAGTATCTGTGCTTTTGCCTCATCTCCGATCATCCGCTGAAATTCACTGACGATTTGAGGATACGGATGAGGTCCAACGACTGAGCCAATCATATAAAAGTGGTCACTGCAATGCTGGACCCAATAGCGGATGGCTTCATTGGTTGCATCCTTTAATGTTCCGTTCCCGCTAGTAACAGGTATGACTTCAGCGCCGAGTAGTTTCATTCGGAACACATTGAGTGATTGTCTTTCCACATCTTCTTTTCCCATAAATACAGTGCAGGATAAACCGAATTTTGCCGCCACTGTTGCAGCAGCTACACCGTGCTGACCTGCTCCTGTTTCGGCGATAATATTTGATTTCCCCATTTTTTTCGCTAGCAGTGCCTGCCCAAGCGCATTGTTAATTTTATGAGCGCCTGTATGGTTTAAATCTTCTCTTTTTAAATAGATTTTAGCACCGCCGAGATATGCCGATAATTGATCAGCATATGTGAGTGCGGTTGGTCTGCCTGAATAGTTTTTCAAAAGCGATATATATTCCTTTTGAAAAGCAGGGTCTTCTTTTAATTCACGAAAAGCTTGTTCGATCTCTTCTAGTGGCTGCATGAGCGTTTCAGGAACGAATTTCCCTCCAAATTCTCCATATCTGCCAATCTCATTTGGATATGCGTACATGGTTCAACATCCTTTCTTCGAGCGCTTTCATCTTTGTACTGCTTTTCTTCCCGTTTTCTTCTATACCGCTTGAAAGGTCTATGACGTCTGGACCAAAAGCAAGCAGATCTATTATGGTGTCTGGCGTGATCCCGCCAGCAATGGCGCAAGTTTTTCCCAGTTGTTTTGCATGCTGAACATATGAAGGCACCGCCTCCCATGCAAAAGCTGTTCCAGAACCGCCTCTCATTCCTTTTACTTTCGCATCAATGAGAAAACCGTCGACACTTGGAGCGAATGCCGTCATATGTTCAAGTGTGTCGTTTACATCGGGCTCGTGATGGAACACTTTCCAAACGAGCGCCTTCGTATGCTGTTTAATGTCATTTGCAACTTCTGGCGTCTCATCGCCATGAAGCTGCACAATATCTAAGGGGAGGTTGTTTGTGATCTCGCACACTTTTGGTGTTTTTTCATTCACAAATACCCCCACTATCTCTTTTTTGCATTTTACTTGTGACAGCCAGTGTTTCACTTGATCTGGATCAACTCGTCTTTTACTCGGCGCAAAAATAAAACCGATGGCATCCGCTTGAGATTGCGAGATGCATGCGACATCCTCTTGTGAGACAGCACCGCAATATTTTAAGTAAGGCTTAATTTTCTTCATTCTCCGAACAATGCCTGAACGGCTTTCTCCTGTGATCGTTCCCTCATTAAAGATTCACCAACAAGAACGGCGTTTGCTCCGTGCTGTTTCACAAAGGTCAGATCATCAAATGTCTTTATGCCACTTTCACTTACTAGTAATACGTCTTTTGGAACAAGTGGCGCGATCTCTTTTGTTTGTTCAACAGTTGTTGTAAACGTATTGAGATTCCGGTTGTTCACACCGATGATCTCAGGAGTGAATAGGTGTAAAATCTTTTCTAGTGTATGTGCTGCATGTACTTCAACGAGGACATCCATTCCTTTTTCTTTCGCTTCTGTATAGAGCTCATACAGCTTTTGCGGCTCAAGCACCTCTCCAATTAATAAAATGGCATCTGCCCCTATCCGTTTCGATTCTTCTACTTGTATAGAGTCAATAATGAAATCTTTTCTTAAAATAGGACGTGTGATGTGTTCTTTAATAAGAGACAAATATTCGTTTTTCCCTTGGAAAAACGGTTCATCCGTTAAGACAGATAAACAATCTGCATTTGATGCTTCGTATGCTTTTGCTGTCTGTAAAGGATCAAAATGAGGCTGAATGATGCCTTTGGAAGGAGACGCTTTTTTCACCTCAGCAATCAGTCCGATCGAGCGGTGAGGATTCATAAGGGCTTCTTTAAATGATTGTCTTTCATAATGTCCTTCCTCAGGTAATTGCAAGGTTTGCACATGTTCTTTTTTACGGGCGATAATTTCATTAAGCATAGATCTCTTCCTCTTTCGTTTTTTGTTTTAGACGGGCTAATTGTTCTTTAGCTGATCCGTTTTTGATCGTTTCTAATGCTTTCATTGTTCCTGCCATCAGACTCTCTGCTTTTCCTGCCACATATAATGCGGCCCCAGCATTAAGCGCTGTAATATGAAGCGGCGCTCCACCTGCTTGATAATTCAATATATTCTGAATCAATTTGGCGCTTTCTTCTGGTGATTGGACCTGAATGTCTGATAAATGCCCTTTTTCAAGTCCGAAGTCTTCTGGGTTTAACGTATATTCTGTCATGACACCTTTTTTGAGTTCAATGATGTATGAATTTGCTGTAATGGTTAATTCATCCAGCCCATCATCTCCGCAAACAAACAGGACATGTTCTGGCTCTAAAGGAGCAAGAGCTTTCGCCATGAGCTTTGCCTTTTCCTTTGCATACACACCGATGATTTGCTTTTTGGCCTGCATCGGGTGGCAAAGCGGTCCTAATAAGTTAAATACCGTCCGAAATCCGAGCTGCTTGCGTACAGCGGCTACTTGTTTCATAGAAGAATGATAGAGCGGTGCAAATAAAAAGCCCATGTTTTTCTGCTGTATTTGTCGTCTTGTTTCTTCAGGTGTGGATTGAATTTGAATACCAAGACATTCTAGCACGTCAGCACTCCCGCTTTTAGAGGAAACGGAACGATTTCCGTGCTTGGCGATTTTCGCCCCAGCAGCCGAAGCAACGATGGCGGCGGCTGTTGATATATTAAATGTTGATAAACCATCGCCTCCTGTACCGCACGTATCAACGACATCAAGTGACCTTTCTACTGGTGCTGCATGCTGCCTCATGGCTTTCACGAAGCCTGTCATTTCTTCGGCTGTTTCTCCTCGATGCGCTAAAATAGATAGACTAGCAGCGACTTCAGCATCTGTTAACGAGCCGCTCATCATATCATGCATCAGGCCATTCGCTTCTTTTTCTGATAGTTTTCCTCCATTAACAAGAGCTGATAGTCGTTGATTCATTTGGCACACTCTCCTTTTCTGAGAAAATATGTTCAGCAAGCTGAATGGCTTTTAGAAGTGCTCCTGCCTTATTACATGTCTCTTCCCATTCGTTTTCTGGAACGGAATCAGCGACAATGCCGGCACCTGCTTGTATAGAAGCAGTCTGATGTTTGACGCTCATTGTGCGTATGGTAATACAGGAATCGATATTGCCGTCGAAACCAATATAGGCAATACAGCCGCCATACGTCTCTCTTGGCTCAGGCTCCATTTCGTTTAATAATTGCATCGCCCTAATTTTTGGGGCGCCTGTCAATGTGCCTGCTGGAAAAGCGGACATAAGCGCGTCTACTGGATGTGTATCCTGCTTCAGCTTCCCTGTCACAATAGAAATAATGTGCATGACGTGCGAAAAGTTCACGACTTTTGTAAAAGTTGGGACAGACACACTGCCGTATTCTGCTACACGCCCCACATCATTTCGAGCCAGATCCACTAGCATGTAATGTTCTGCTTTTTCTTTTTCATCATCGAGCAACTCTCTTGCTAGTGCATCATCTTCTTCTTTTGTCATTCCTCGTTTTCTTGTACCAGCAATTGGATGGATTTCTAAGTGACCGTTTTTCGCATGGATTAATCGTTCTGGCGAGCTTCCCACTAAGTCTCGATCTTTTAATTTCATAAAATACATATACGGTGATGGATTGACGATCCGAAGCACACGATATAATTCAAATGAGCTCACTGTCACTGGAATGTCAAAACGCTGAGAAAGTACACCCTGGAAGATATCACCCGCTCGAATATACTCCTTGATTTTTTCGACATCCTTTAAAAATTTTGCTTTTTCATAGGTAGACGTCACCTGTTCAAACGAAGGGGATTCATTCATATTCCCTGAGATAATCAATTCTTTCATATCAATTTTTGTATGAAGCTGCTGTACCATCAGTTCAAGCTGCTTTTGATTTTCTCGATAAACCAGAATTTTTTCTTCGTCTGTTTCATGACCGTTCAGCTGCGTGTACTGAATAAAATGAACTTGGTTTGTTTCATGATCAAATGCGATCATTGTTTGGCAAACAAATAATGTGCAATTATCTGTTGTTGATGCATTCGGATGCGGCTTGACAGACGGCTCAATGTTGGGAATGAGGTCGTAACTTAAGTACCCTACGGCTCCGCCAGTAAATGGGATATCAATTTCAGGTGTCTTGATTTGATATTGCTCTTTCATCCAGTCAAGCAACTCTTTCAGCTCCGCTTTTTGCATCACTGACTTTCCTGCAGCGTCACGAGCAATATAATGGTCTTGCTCGTCATGTAATGTTAAAAAAGGATGTAATCCGATAAAGGAATATCTCGACCAGCTAGAAGATTCGTCTTTGCTTTCTAGCAAATACACAATATCCTGTTTCAGTTTCTCAACAATTTGAATGGGTGAGAGCGTATCAACTGTAATGGTTTCAACAATCGGGATGGTTTTGTAAAACTGACTGTCTCTTAAAAATTGGGTAAGGTTTGATTGGGATTTCATAAGCACACTCCTTAAATGGAATTAAGGAGAATGAGGGGACATCTTGAGGATTTGTTTGAGTATACGAAATAAGCCTAAAAGAGGCTTCGCTCTTTTAGGCAGTATGATTAAATAGAAGTATCGTATCTCTGCTCAACTCTACTCATCTCAACTACCCTAGTCTCATTCTCATCTTCTCTAAGCTTGCAATGCCGTTCACACCTGTGTGTAAACTTCGGCTGTTCATATCGTATTATAATTCCTTGTTTTTTGTCAACTGTAAATCAGGCCGAAGCGTGACAGCCTCTTCCAAGTATACATGCTGGATGTCTTCCTGCTTGACATCTGTCTGAACGGTCATTAAAACGCGAATACACTTCTTTAGACCTCCATCAATGTCAAGCTCTTGCATACAAGTGACAGGCACATAGGTCCATCCTTCAAACTGCCTGAGTGCTTTTGCTGGAAAAACAGAGTGAATATCTTGTGTAGCTGAAATCAAGATCTGCACGACACGCTCTGGATCTACTTGGTTTTTTGAAATGATCGCTTCTAGCAGCTGCTTCGTTTTGGTTAACACTTCTGTTTCTGTATCTTCTGTCACAGTTGTAGCCCCGCGTATCCCGCGAAACATCATAGACAGCCCTCCTCCCGTTTCCATTCTTCGAGCCAGTGATACAGCTCATCTTTTGTGAAAGATTGCAGGGTGACGTCTCCAACTTGTTTTAGCAAAACAAACTGAACACTCCCGCCTCTTGCCTTCTTATCACCAATCATGCGATCGACAAATGTTTTGGTTGAAATCGTTTGTGTGACTTGTACTGGGAACCCTAGTTCTTTCATCCACACTTTAAGTTTCTCGCGATCTAGACTGAGTCCTTGCTCTTTTTCACTGACATATAAAGCAAACTGCATGCCAATTGCAATGGCATCTCCATGCGTGATCGCACCGTATCCATACTCCGCTTCAATGGCATGCCCTAGTGTATGACCTAAATTCAAGTATGCCCGCACACCTTGTTCTTTTTCATCTTCTTGAACAATGGATGCTTTCACTTGAATCCCTTGATAAAGCATATGTGCCAGTTCATCCTTTGATAATTCTGTCAACGAACGAATGGACATCAGTTCTGATAAAAAGACTTCACTTGAAATCAGTGCATGTTTTATCACTTCTGCAAAGCCTGATCTCAGCTCTATTGGTGAGAGTGTCTCTAGCATACTTGTATCATAAATGACAGCAGCCGGTTGATGAAACGCACCAATTAAATTTTTGCCGAGCGGATGATTGATTCCGGTTTTTCCGCCGACTGCACTATCATGTGCAAGCAGCGTGGTTGGTACTTGAATAAAATCAATGCCTCTCATATAAGTGGCAGCAGCAAAGCCAGCCAAGTCTCCAATCACCCCGCCTCCTAATGCAATGATGCATGAGGAGCGGTCGAGTTGAAATTGGATGGCTTTCGTATGAATCTGCTCAAACTGTGCAAAAGATTTTGATTGTTCTCCGTTTGGCACCACTACTTTTTGTACAGACCATTTCTGTTTCAGTAATTGAACCATTTCATCTCCATAAAGGGCATCGACGGCTGAATCTGTCACGATAAAGAGCTTCGTGTAGGATCGCCCAGTGGAAGTAATCAAGTCTACGATATTTTGTCTAATCCCATCACCGATATATACAGGATAAGTGGCTGAAGACGTCTTCACTTCCAGTGTTTTCATTAAAACTCCCTCTGAAGCTGGCGCATTTTGTCCACATTTTCTTTAATGCGGTCAATTTGATCAAGACCAAACTGCTCAACCACTGCATTGGCGATTTCCCATGCAACGACTGCTTCTGCCACAACACTTGCGGCTGGAACAGCACAGCTGTCAGAACGTTCAATACTTGCAGAGAAAGGTTCTTTTGTTTCAATATCCACGCTTTGCAATGGTTTGTATAAGGTTGGGATTGGTTTCATAACCCCTCTTACGACGATTGGCATGCCAGTTGACATTCCGCCTTCAAGACCACCTAAGCGGTTTGTTTTTCTCGTATAGCCTTTTTCTTCATCCCAGATGATTTCATCATGAACTTCACTGCCATTTTTAGAAGCTGCCTCAAAGCCAATACCGAATTCAACACCTTTAAAAGCGTTGATACTCAGTACTGCGCCTGCAAGCTTGCTATCCAGTTTGCGGTCATAGTGCACATAGCTGCCGACTCCAACTGGCATCCCTTCAACGATGACTTCGACAATACCACCAATTGAATCGCCGTTTTTCTTCGCTTCGTCAATGGCATCCATCATTTTTTGACCAGCTTCACTGTCATAGCAGCGAACAGGTGATTCTTCTGTTACTTTTTGCAAATCTTCAATAGATTCATAAGCGGTATGGGAAGCTTTTACTCCACCAATTTCAAGGACGTGACCAGCCACTTTGATTCCAAGGTGAGCCAAAATTTGTTTCGCTACTGCACCTGCTGCTACACGAACCGTTGTCTCGCGTGCTGATGAGCGCTCTAATACGTTTCTCATATCACGGTGACCATATTTAATCGCACCATTTAAATCCGCATGCCCTGGTCTTGGACGAGAGATTTGACGCTTCATTTCACTCTCTTCTTCTTCAGTAATCGGCTCTGCACCCATGACCTTTGTCCAGTGCTTCCAATCATTATTTTCAACAACAAGTGCAATAGGAGAACCTAATGTTTTCCCGTGGCGAACACCACTTAACACTTTCGCTTGATCTTTTTCAATTTGCATTCTTCTTCCGCGGCCATGACCTTTTTGTCTTCTAGCCAGTTCATAATTGATGTCATCCTGCTCTATGTAAAGTCCCGCTGGAACTCCTTCAATAATTGTGGTCAGTTGTGGACCATGTGATTCACCTGCTGTTAAGTACCTCATGACTTATTCTCCCTTCATCGCATTAACGCTTTTAAGTAAAACTATAATAACACACTTCCTACTAAAAAGTCAGCTACTACCCCTTCTTTTGATAAAAGAAAGTATCAGCAGAGGTTAATCCAAACTTTTCTGGGTGAAAAATTTGTTCTGTAGAACCAACAAATAATACGCCGTTTTGCTTTAAACTGCTGCTCATTTTTAAGTAAATTTCTTCTTTCGCCTCTTCTGTAAAGTAGATGAGGACATTTCGGCACACGATGAGATCCAGCTGTTTTTCATATGGATCTGCTAAAAGGTTGTGTTTCTTAAATTGAATGTGCTTTCGAATCTCATCCTTCACCGTGTAAAATGAAGAATCTTCTTTGGTGAAATATTTTTGCTTGATTTGATCTGGCACCTCTTGCAAAGATCGTTCATGATATCTTCCTTTTTGCGCAGATTGCAGGACTTTATCATCAATATCCGTTGCAATAATTTGGAAGTCCTTCACAAGCGGATGGCTTGATAGCAGCATTGAGAGTGTATATGGCTCTTCTCCAGTAGAGCAAGCTGCACTCCATATTTTTAGGGTGCCACTGTTTTTTGAAAGCAACGGCAGGATTTTTTGATCAAGTACTTCCCAGCGCTGATAGTTTCGGTAAAATTCTGACACATTGATCGTCATTCGATCCATCGTTTCATCTAATAGCGCTTTGTCCTTTTCAAGAGCAGACGCAAATGCCTCAAAATCTTTATATCCTTTTTTATCATAAAGGGATGTTAATCTTCGTTTCATTTGTGCTTCTTTATATAAGTTCAGATCTACCCCAGTTAGTTTTTTCCATTTCCCAACAAATACTTGATACTGATCCATCAATGTCCTCTCCTGTCTCATCTATCTTTGTCCTAGTATAGCTGTTTTTATCATAAATTTGTATCATCTCATGCGAAAATTCGTATAGAAATCTCAATATAAAAAAGCCAAAGTGATCATTTGATGAACACTTTGGCTTGAACATTAATAAATCCAGCTTGAGATCGTTTGATCCCAGTTTGTCAGTTCTTCTTGTTTAAAGAAAAGGTTGATTTCTCTTTCGGCACTTTCTGGTGAGTCTGAGCCATGGATAATGTTTTTGCCAACAGTTAATCCATAGTCGCCTCTTATTGTTCCCGGAAGCGCTTCCTTCGGATTTGTCTTTCCAATTATCTGCCTTGTTACGTCTACGACTTGTTCACCTTGCCATACCATCGCAAATACAGGTCCTGACGTAATAAAGTCAACCAATTCACCGAAAAATGGTTTTTCTTTATGCTCTCCGTAATGTGTTTCTGCTACTTCTTTTGGAATGCTCATGAGCTTTGCTCCAACAAGCTGAAGCCCCTTTTTTTCGAATCTTGACACAATTTCACCGATTAATTGTCTTTCCACACCATCAGGTTTGACCATAAGAAATGTTTTGTCCATATACGTTTTCCACCCCGTCGTTATGTATGTATAGGCTTACATTGTTACAAAGTGATCGTATCATTTTTTTTTATAATAATCAATTTTTGACAAAAAATTTCACAAAAAAACCAATCAACGAAACGTTGATCAGAATTTTCGTTTACCAATATATTTTGCAATCGACGCTAATGAAGATTTAGCCCGCCCACGCGGAAGTTGATCGAGCTGTTCAAATGCTTTTTTCAAGTACATTTCACTCACTCGAATGGAACGGTCGATCGCATCTGTTTGTTTGAGATGTTCAATCACAGGTTTCAGCTGCTTTTCCGTCGTTTCACTATTGATCAGCTTCAACTGACCTTCTAACGTCGGGTTCTGAAGCGCATATAAAACAGGAAGAGTGACATTTCCTTGTAAAAGGTCCCCACCAACAGGCTTGCCTAATTCTTCTTCAGTTGATGTAAAATCAAGGACATCATCAATGATTTGGTACGACATACCAACATAGTACCCAAACCAGTAAAGGGCTTTATGTGTTTTTTCATCTGTTCCAGCTGCAATCGCACCTAATTGGCAGCTGCCTGCAATAAGCAAGGCTGTTTTTCGCTTAATTCTTCTTAAATATGTACGAAGGTTTTGGTCCATGTTGTATTTATCTTTGACTTGTTCTATTTCCCCAAGACAGAGCTCGACGACCATTTTTGACAAAATTTCATGTGCCATTGGGTGATTGATTTTCGTCATGTACTCGAGTGACCTTGCAAATAAGTAATCCCCCGTGTACATCGCAATTCTGTTGTCCCATTTTGCTTTAATCGTCGGTTTTCCTCTTCTCAGTTCTGCATCATCAATGACATCGTCATGGACAAGTGATGCCATATGAATTAATTCAAGCGCTACGGCTACATATTTAATTTTATTAATATCATAGTCACCAAACATGCCTGAAAGGAGAACAAAAACGGGGCGGATTCGTTTTCCGCCCGCTTGCAGCAAATGAAGACCGGCTTCACTTAATAATGCATAATCAGAGCGAACGGTTTGTTCAAGCTCTTTTTCAATTATATCGATATCATGATTTAGAAAAGAAATCATTGCTTTTAGTTTCATTATTTTCACCCAAATATCGTTTATTCAAAGCTTCTTTCCGATATGTGTTGCTGCTACACCGCCTGTAAATGGATGATACGAGACATCAGATAGACCGGCCTCTTCAAAAAGAGACGCCAGTTCTTTCATGCCAGGGAACGTTTTGGCTGATTCTTGAAGCCATGAATACTCCTGATAGCTTTTGGCAAACAGTTTGCCAAAGAGCGGCATGATGTATTTGAAATAGACATAATACCCTTGTTTAAACCCAATCATCTCAGGCTGTGATGTTTCAAGGCAGACAACCATTCCACCGGGTTTTACCACTCGTGTCATTTCCTTTAGCACTGTTAAATAATCAGGGACATTTCGAAGGCCAAAACCGATTGTGACATAATCAAATGAGTTGTCCTCAAAAGGAAGCTCCATTGCATTGCCGTGGAGCAGCTCAATTTGATTGTAGCCGCCTGTTTTCACCTTCGTTTCGCCAACACTCAGCATATTTTTACTGAAGTCAAGACCTTTGACCTCGCCTGTTTCTCCAACAGCGTCTGCAAGCGCAATCGTCCAATCGGCAGTTCCGCAGCATACATCTAGTGCTTTGGCTCCTTTTTGAACATTCATGAGCTTCATTGTTTTATCGCGCCATTTTTTATGCTGTTTAAAGCTAATGACAGAGTTCATTTGGTCATAGTTTTTATAAATTTTTTCAAATACACCGTGTACTCGCTGTTCTTTTGATTGCTGCATGACTTACCCTTCTTCCACTTTCTGATGGTACGCAGGTTCATTTTTCATATGATCCAAGCGATTTAATAGCTCTTTTTGAACGATCGGAGATGAAACTAGATGCTCCTTGATTGATCGTTTGGCCTTTTCATAGCCTTCATTCTCAAAGTTGTCAAAACATGTATAGGCGTCCGTATAGCTATCGTTCAAAAAAAGTTTTAAATGTTTGTCGTCTTCTGCTTGTTTCATAAAACGTTTATAAACAAGGAAGCGACTTGCAATTTCATTCCAATGCGTCAATTGAAAGTGCTCAGAAATTCTTTGGAATAGCGCAGATTCCACTGTAGCAACACTTTTATAAAAGTGGGCTGCATCTTGAATGGATCGATCATATAGTCTAATTTTATGTTCATTAATCTCTTTGATCGCCGTGGCGAGAGTGCGGATCATGTAAATATCTTTCATGTCAGAGAGAAGAGAGTAATAGAGACCGCTGAAATAGTCTCCTGCTAGGATGGTCAACTGACGATTTTTGAACTCGTCTTGTTTGATGGCTGCAGCAGTTGTGACTTCGTCATGGGTATCAAGGGCAATTTGCACAAGCATCGCCGTTAAAATATAATTTTCTTTTTTCTCAGCATCGATTTGAGCTTCATCAAACATTGCATGAAAAAGAAGGAGCTTATCTTCATCGATGAGCGGCGCACGCAAATGCTTCGCCAAATAAGGATGAGAAAGCTTTTTGTTTAATTTTATATTCAGATTAGATAAAATTCCGTAGATGTCTTGCAAAGATATCACCCTTGTCCCAAAAATTACAGTTTCATATGTAGCTCTCTACATTGTATAGAGATTTATTATACCATATCAGGCCTGACTTTCATGCTATCAAGTGCATAGTCGTGCGTTATTTCTTTGCTTCGCTTTGAATTTCACCGAAGCTTGTTTGAATGACAGCATCGCCCCGCACTTTGATGGCTGATGTGTGCTCAGTAAATTGTGCGATAATGACTTCACCTTTATCGAGCTTTTCGGAATGGTGAAATCTTGTATCGGAACCTCTAGTTAAGCCGATCACATTGACACCATTATCAATGGCTTTAATCACCACAAAATCAGATGCTTTATTTTCACTCAATCTGTTCACCTTCCATCTATGGATTAGTCGTTTTTAATAAATGAAAGCACTTCTGCTCTTGCTGCCGCATCATTTGCAAATGTACCGCGTACGGCTGAAGTGACTGTTTTAGCGCCGGGCTTCTTCACTCCGCGCATCGTCATACACATATGCTCTGCTTCAACGACAATCATCACACCATGTGGATTTAAGGTTTCTACCATACTGTCTGCAATCGTTGATGTAATGCGTTCCTGAAGCTGCGGGCGCTTTGCCACGGCCTCTACTGCTCTTGCCAGCTTGCTGAGTCCCGTTACTTTTCCGCCGCGCGGAATATAAGCGACATGGGCTTTGCCATAGAATGGCACAAGGTGGTGTTCACACATTGAATGAAAAGCAATATCTTTGACAAGAACGAGTTCTTCATGATCTTCACCAAAAATGGTTTTAAAATGTTCTTTTGGATCTTCATTTAATCCCGAGAACACTTCTTCATACATTTTTGCTACTCGTTTTGGGGTATCAAGAAGTCCTTCACGATCTGGATCTTCTCCGATTGCTTTTAATATATCGCGTACCGCGTGTTCGATTAATTCTTTATTTATTTCACTCATGTATTATATCCTCCAAAGGCGATTACATTTCATTCAGATTCTAGCACACTTCAGATCCTAAAAGCAAAGGAGAGCGTTCTAAACAAACCATTTGATTCAAAAGGAAAAGCCCCTTATCAAAGGGGCTTTTCTAGACCAGTGTGAAACTGTATATGTATAACTCCTTCAATAGGATCATTACACATAACGATTATTTACCTGCCACCGCGTCTTTAAGTGCTTTACCTGGTTTGAAAGCAGGTACTTTGCTTGCAGGGATTTCGATCTCTGCACCAGTTTGTGGGTTACGTCCTTTACGAGCTGAACGCTCACGTACTTCAAAGTTACCAAAACCAATAAGTTGGATTTTGTCACCATTTTTAAGTGCATCTAAAATTGTATCAAAAACAGAATCAACTGCTTTTGTCGCGTCTTTTTTAGATAACTCGCTTGCTTCAGCAACCGCGTTAATAAGTTCTGTCTTGTTCATGCCTTTCACCTCCTCCCAAAAATATGCATTCAATAGATTGTTATCATTTCTTCACAATTCATCTTCTTTCTATACACTTTTTTTGAAAAAAAGAGCGTCTAGAAAGCGTCATACATGGCTTTTCATTAGAAAACTTCTCTTTGAAGGAATGTTTGTCCAACAAAGTGAAGATTTTCTGTAAGTAGATTAACACATATGAAATACCATATCAAGCATTTTAAAGGGAAGAATCCTTATTCGTCAAGGATTAAGGGCACTTTTGCGAACGAATATTCCTAATTTCAGCCTGAATCTGACTAATCTTTATACAATTGTCTTTTTATGACTTCACCCGCACGCAAAAAAAGACCCCCATCAATGAGAGGTCTCACATCCTATAGAATAATCGCGATCAGACCGCCTGATCCTTCGTTAATAATTCGTTCAAGCGTTTCCTTTAGTTTATACCTTGCATTTTCCGGCATTAGCGAGAGTTTTGCTTGAATGCCTTCTCTGACAAGCGAGCTGAGTGAGCGTCCAAATATATCGGAATTCCAGATAGAAAGCGGATCATCTTCAAAGTCTTGCATTAAGTATCGGACGAGCTCTTCACTTTGTTTTTCTGTTCCGATAATCGGCGCAAACTCACTTTCTACATCTACCTTAATCATATGAATAGATGGCGCGACTGCTTTTAATCTGACGCCGAATCTTGATCCTTGCCTAATGATTTCCGGCTCATCTAAACTCATATCTGACAAAGCTGGTGCCGCAATTCCGTAACCAGTCTGCTTCACCATTTTCAAAGCGTCAGACACTTGATCATACTCCGTTTTCGCATGTGCAAAATCTTGCATGAGCTCAAGAAGGTGATCTTTGCCCCTAATTTCCACACCAACCACTTCTTTTAGGATATGATCATATAGATCATCCGGCGCATACAGATCAATTTCTGCGATCCCCTGACCCATTTCAATGCCTGCTAAGCCCGCTCTTTCGATAAAATCGAATTCACTGAACTGACCTACCACTCGGTCAACATCTCTTAATCTCTTAATATCCTTGACGGTTTCTTTCACTGAATCCTGATAACTCTCTCTTAGCCAATGATCTTCTTTTAGTACCATGACCCAGCTTGGCAGGTTCACATTCACCTCAAGCACTGGAAATTCATATAATGCTTCACGAAGTACACTGAGAACGTCTTGTTCTCTCATACTTTCGACACTCATCGCGAGTACAGGAATATCATATTTTTGACTAAGTTCCTGCCGCAGTGCTTCTGTTTCAGGGTGATAAGGTCTCACAGAGTTGATCACCATAATAAACGGCTTTCCAACTTCTTTGAGTTCGTCAATGACACGTTCTTCTGATTCAATATAGTCATGTCTTGGGATTTCCCCAATTGATCCATCTGTTGTAATCACAACACCAATCGTTGAATGCTCTTGAATGACCTTGCGTGTACCAATTTCCGCTGCTTCATGAAACGGGATTGGCTCTTCATACCACGGCGTATTAATCATTCTCGGACCATTTTCATCTTCATAGCCGCGTGCACCAGGCACGGTGTAGCCTACACAATCGACAAGCCTAATGTTGACATCCAGGCCGTCGCTCACGTGAATGGATGCCGCTTGATTTGGCACAAATTTTGGCTCTGTGGTCATAATGGTTTTTCCTGCTGCGCTTTGCGGCAATTCATCCTGTGCTCTTGCACGGTCTGCCTCATTATTGATATTCGGGAGCACCACGAGCTCCATAAACTTTTTAATAAACGTAGATTTCCCTGTACGAACAGCTCCAACGACTCCTAAATATATATCGCCTCCTGTTCGTTCAGCGATATCCTTGAAAATATCGACTTTTTCCAAGTGATCCCCTCCCGGACTTGCTATCCTCGTTTTCAAATAAAATACTCTATACTTCAATCAAACGGTGCTTGAAAGGTGTCAGGACAATATATGTGTATGACGTTGTCCTATTTGAATATGACACCTTTTTTGTTTTGAGAGTATGTTTAGCCATAAAAAAACCTTTCTCCTCATTTATATGCAGAGGAGAAAGGTTCATTCTTGTTTATAACGTCTTTTTTTCTAAAAAAGCCGGCTCACCTTTTTTGTTGATCGTATATGGAACAGAAAACGCTGGTACAAACGGGGTTTCCTGCCAATAGACATCTTGAATATTTTCACCTGGTTTCAGCTTTTGTTTCGTATTTTTCAAAATCTGGGCAAAATCACTGCGATAGTCAACATAGATTTCGCCATTTGAGGAAATCAGTAATGGAAGTGATTCACCCGTAACAGGGCTCGTCACTGTAGGCGGTGCTTTTAACCCTAGTTTTTTTTCATTTAACGTATATAAATCTTTGGATACTACTTTGCCATATGGCGGATATGTATGTTCATCTTGATATATTTTGATCCTTAGACGTAATTCACTGATCGTTTGTGTCATTTTGACATCAAGCAGTTTCACCGTTGGATTTTGTTCGACGTCTGTGAGGACATAGATATATTCGCCCCCGCCTTCAAAAGATGTCGACGGTACATCGTGTAAATATCTTGGTGACAGACGCTTAAAGTCAATGACATACTTCTGATAAATCGGTGTGTCGCCTTCTTTTGTTTCAATGGGCAAAAGGCCATTTGTCGCTTTTTGAAAATCTTCAATCGCTGTCTGCACACTTTGCAGCTGCTCTTTATATGGCACGCGGTTTTCAGCTTTGCGATTCTCTGGATAGAGGCACCCCGTAAGTAAAATAAGTGTTAACAGCATGACACTGATTTTTGCTTTGATCATCACATTCTTCCTTTTTCTTTATTCATTGACCGGCCCGCTAAATACAACTAAAAACACAATGACACCTGATATGAGCATTAAGCTGTACGCGACAGTTGAGGCTGTTATTTTCAGAAACCGGCTCTTCAGCTTAAATCTACTCAGATAAATGGTTACAACGGCTAAAAACATGAGCCCCATTGAACCAAGCGCAAACCACATCTTGATTAAAGCAAAACTCATCGTGCCTGTCCCCCTTTAATACAAACGAATTGTAAGCGTTTATATTTCATTCTAAACCAAAATTAAGTAAAATATCAATCATTTTTCCAATCATTCAGAAAAAAGTGCATAAAAAAACTGAAGCAAAGAGGGGGACTCTGCTTCAGTCATTAGGTCGACTATTTTTCCTCATTCTGTAGAGGCAAAGCTCTATTCAAACTTCATTGTTATGTTATGCAAGTCTGCCCCTTCTTGCATCCTCTACACGCCTAAGTTCAGTCTTCCAATTACTTTGTTTGGTTTTCGAACATGTTCACAAGGTCTTCCATCTCATGTGTTTTCACACGTGCCATTAAGGATTCTACAGCATCGTCTACCTTTTTCCCTTCAAATAGGACGCCGTAAAGAGCCTCTGTAATCGGCATGCTGACCTTGTATTCTTTGGAGAGCTGATAAGCGCCTTTTGTTGTGCGGACGCCTTCGACAACCATCCCCATTTTTTCAAGCACTTCTTCGAGCTTATATCCTTTACCGAGTAAATTCCCGCAGCGCCAGTTACGTGAATGAACACTTGTACATGTGACAATCAAATCTCCAACACCTGTTAACCCGGCAAACGTAAGAGGGTTTCCTCCCATTTTTGTGCCGAGGCGGGCGATTTCAGCAAGACCCCTTGTGATGAGCGCTGCTTTCGCATTATCGCCATATCCGAGTCCGTCTGTGATCCCTGCCGCAAGAGCGATGATGTTTTTCAGCGCCCCGCCAATTTCCACCCCAATCACATCAGGGTTTGTGTACACTCTGAAGTTGTTGTTCATAAACAAATCTTGAACAAATTGAGCCGCTTCAATATGTTCTGATGAAACTGTAACAGTTGTCGGATGACGCAAGCCAACTTCTTCAGCGTGACTTGGTCCTGACAGGACAACCACTGCTTCCCTTTTCGCTTCTGGGACTTCTTGTTCAATCATTTGAGAAATTCTAAGAAGCGTATCTGGTTCAATTCCTTTACTGACATGAACAAATGGCACCTTTGACGTAATGAACTCATTGGCCTGTTTCAATACTTCTCGAATAGCCTTTGTTGGCACAGCGACAATAATCGCATCTGTCCCTTCTAGTGACTGTTTCATATCTGTTGTCGCTTGAATAGACGCTGGCAATGCAACATTAGGCAAGTAATCATGATTTTCATGTTTCTCATTGATTTGATCAATTAATTCTTGTCTATGTCCCCACATGTGTACATCATGATGATTATCAGCTAATACAAGCGCAAGAGCTGTTCCCCAGCTCCCTGCTCCAAGTACTGAAATTTTCTTCATCCTGCTCACCCTTTTTATTTTCTCGCTCTCGCAAATATTTTAATTGGTGTTCCTTCAAAACCAAATGCATCTCGAATTCGGTTTTCTAGGAAACGCTCATAAGAAAAGTGCATAAGTTCTGGATCATTTACAAACACAACAAAGGACGGCGGTTTGATCGCCACTTGTGTTGCATAGTAAATTTTCAGACGCTGTCCGTTATGGGTCGGCGTTGGGTTCATTGCTACGGCATCCATGATAATATCGTTTAGAATGTTCGTTTGAACGCGCATCGCATGATTTTCACTAGCGGTAATGATTGTTGGCATTAACGTGTGAATTCTCTTTTTCGTAAGAGCAGACATGAATAAGACAGGTGCATAATCAAGGAATTGAAAATGCTCGCGAATATTTTGCTCAAATTCCTTCATTGTACGCTCGTCTTTTTCAACAGCATCCCACTTGTTCACAATGATCACAACGGCTTTACCCGCTTCGTGTGCGTAGCCGGCAATACGTTTATCCTGTTCAATAATGCCTTCTTCACCATCAAGAACTACAGCGACAACATCCGATCGATCAATGGCTTTTAACGCTCGAAGTACACTGTATTTCTCTGTTGTTTCATATACTTTCCCTTTTTTTCTCATACCTGCTGTGTCGACAATGACAAAGTCACGTTGGTTGTACGTAAACATTGTATCTACAGCATCTCTTGTTGTACCAGCGATGTTGCTGACAATGACACGTTCTTCACCGAGCATCGCATTCACCAAAGAGGATTTCCCTACATTTGGGCGGCCGATTAAGCAGAACTGTACCACTTCTTCATCATACTGTGTATCTGGTAAGTTTTTGAAATGCTCTGCGACAGCATCAAGCAGATCACCTAGACCGAGTCCGTGCGTTCCAGAAATCGGATACGGTTCACCAAATCCAAGTGCATAAAAGTCATACACGTCGCTTCTCATTTCAGGGTTGTCCAATTTATTGACAGCAAGTACGACAGGTTTTTTCGTGCGATATAAAATTTTTGCGACTTCTTCATCCGCAGATGTGACGCCATCTCTTCCATTGACCATAAAGATAATAACATCCGCTTCATCCATTGCGATTTCAGCCTGATGGCGAATTTGCGCCAAAAACGGCTCATCTCCAATATCAATTCCACCAGTATCTATTAAATTAAAGTCATAATTTAACCATTCAGCAGAGCTATAGATTCGATCTCTTGTTACACCAGGTGTGTCTTCTACAATCGATATTCTTTCGCCTGCGATTCGATTAAAAATTGTAGATTTTCCAACGTTGGGCCTTCCAACAATGGCTACGACAGGTTTACCCATAGTACCCTTCCTTTCAATCCAGCCGCGATTCAATATGTTCATCATCATGTTTCAACCGGGATTTATAATTTTCATTCAGTTTTATGAAATAAACCCTTCAAACATGAAGGGTTCAACTTATATATTATATCAATTTTTAATCAGACCACAATGAATAACTTAAAAATGTTTGACAATCAAATAAAGATCTTCTCCAATGCCGTGTGCAATTCCATCTAAAATGGCCTCTAAATTCATGGCATACATGTCGAGCTCTTCTTTATTTTCACAGAAAAAAACGGCTGTTCCGCCAATGACCCGCTCTTTATTTGTTGTCGCCACAGCCAATATAAATTGTTCAATGGTGTTCGCCATGCCCTATTACCTCACTTTCTTTTTAATGAAATCTGTCGGCATTCTAATGGCATTTTCTAAAATAGGCACCTCTTCTAATACACGGACAGCCAAATCTTCACGCTGCCATTGCGGTAAAATGAATACGCCAAGTGTGCCGTTATTCAGATCACGTTTTGCGAGCGGACAAAGCGATGGTTCACCAGAATCTCGGTATACACCAAGCACGTTGGATAAATCAAATAAGATGGCTTGTCGCTGCCCAAGGTTTGCGATGGTTGTGGCCGAGTTAAAATTCTTTGGAGTCAAGATGAACCCCATTCCATGCTCTAAAATCAATTTTTGCTTTTCAGGCAGCCCGATATTCATAATGTAAATATCATTTACGTAAAGTCCTGCGCCGTCAAAGCGAAGTTCCCCTTTTTGAATATTCACGATATCCTTTAATTGGCTCCCTGACATTAATAGTTTTGCCATGAAAAAACAAAGAATACCGACCACTGTCCCCACGACGAGCGAGAAGAAAATACAGGCGGTCGTTGTAATAAGGGCAGTAAGAATGGCAATATAATTTCGACTTTCAAAGGCAATCGCAATGCCTTCGATATATGTACTGCCTCGTGAGACAAGCTCATACGAATCCATTTGGGTCAATGTATTTCTTTCCATATTACGCACATCACGAAATTGCGTGGCTGCAAGCGTCAGAAAGGTAATAGCAGTGAATTCTTCCTGGATCAGTGCAGGCATAATAATAGCACCAAGCCCTGATGCGATAAAACCAAGCGCAATGTGAATCACTTGTCCATGAATATATGTGGGATATTGCCGATAATCAGTTCTTAGCATATAAAGCCTAGCCGCCATCCCAAAGATGACACCAATAATCACAGGAAACGTGTAATCCGTCATGTTGATTTTGCAGCCCCTTTTACTGGTTTTCTAGATGAACGGGTGTTCAAGAGTTTTTCAAGCTGACCTACACCTAATAGAAAGACAGCTCCTTGAACAGCCATGGAAAGAAACGAGAGATCTCCTATGACAATGGAAGATGTGAGGCGATGAATCGTAAGCGCATAAAGGGCTTCCCCCAGACATATAGCCATCATCCATAAAGTGATCCGTTCCGTTAACTGATGCCCATATGTTAAACACATCAAGATCAGCAAGGCAAATACAACCCAGTCCACCTTTATTATCGTGAACCAAACTGGATCATATAATGCAAAAATCATAAAAAAGGCATACGCACTGACCATGGAACCTAATTGCATGATTCGCATGATTCGATGAGCAGGGCGAAAGATCACGAATGACATGCAAGCATATAAAAAGGTCATCAAAAATCCTGCATTGATCCTCATGTCTAAAATAGAAACCATGACATGACTGCATATAATATGAATGAGAACACATACGCCCAGCACATTGCGCCACGTGCTTTTCTCCATGATAAATGTCACCATAATCCAAACGAACCATATTGACCAATAATAGTACAATGCCTCCAACCCTCATCACCTCAATTACATTATGGGAAAATCTCCAGTTTTTAAACGTATGAGAAGGTGCGGGATTTGCATGAAATAAACAAGAGGTGACACCCTAATAGTTGAGGAGGGATGTATAATGGGTAAGGATAGACAGGAAAAACGCCTAAAGGCGTCAAGAAGAGTTGAATCTGACCGCGATCAATCCATTCATCACAAAGGGGCAACAACTTTAGAAGGCCCGGAAGACGCTCGCAAAAGAAATCAATAAAAAAAGACATGTGATTACCACATGTCTCAGCGTGCAGACAAACCCTCGCATTCAGTGTCAGTCCTGCGCATTGCTGCTCACGAATGTCAAATTCGCTCCGCAAAAAGCAGCTGTCTTTCATAGACAAAAAAGTTTTCTTTCACGCTGAAAAGAAGACAAAGGGCTACATTTCATTTAGTCCTTTGTCTTCTTATTTCTTAAACTATAGTACGTAGTATCCACGCCTCTTTCTTTCAGCCAATGACTTGTTTCCCCTGTAAGCACAATCGGAGCTTGCCTTAGCTCCTCCATTGTTTTCATGCCAAGTACTGTCATCAACATCTTCACATCATCTTGTAGATCAATGATATCAGAGATGAGGCCCTTTTCTCCTCCACTCGTCAGGGATTTTAAGAAAAAGCCGGCTAATCCAACGGCAGACGCACCAAGAGCAATTGATTTTGTCACATCAAGTGCATCTTGAATGCCTCCAGAAGCTAGGACGGTTTGATCTGGAAAGGCTGTATGTACTTCAGCCAGACTCGCTGCAGTTGGAATTCCCCACTGGTCAAAATAGCGAAGTGCTTTTTGACGGCGCAGGTTCTCGATTTTAGAAAAATTCGTTCCCCCAAATCCACCTACATCAACAGCAGCAACTCCAGCATCAAATAATTTCTTTGCTGTTTCCTTACTCATCCCAAATCCAACTTCTTTGACGACAACAGGCACCTCAATTGATTCAGCAATGGCTGAGATCCGCTCAACAGCACCTCTGAAATCACGATCTCCTTCAGGCATGACGATCTCTTGAATCACGTTTAAGTGAATTTGGAGCATGTTTGCCCCCAGCATGTCAACGGCATCCCGTGCTTGCTGAATAGTCGCCTCACTGCCCAAATTGGCAAAAACGAGTCCATCTGGATTCACCTTTCGAACCACTTCATACGTACGACGTTCGTCTGCATCTTTCAGTGCAGCCATTTGTGAACCGACTGCTACTGGAATATTGGTTTCCTTCGCTGCGATAGATAAAGAGCGATTAATCTCATAGGTCGATTCTCCGCCTCCACCAGTCATTGCATTGATAAAAATTGGCGAACCGAAAGTCAGTCCGCCAATTGTCGTATGAGTATCAATTTGTGATGTCGCAAGATCTGGTAAACTGGCGTGAACGAAGGAAACATCTTGTAAACCTGTTGCTGCATGCTGGCCAGTCGACAAAGCATGCTCAATATGCTGTTTCTTTCTTTCTGCTCGCGTCAATTTTGATCACCAAATTATTTTAGTTTATTGAGTTTATCACCAATCAGGTCACCAAGCTGGAATCCGCTTGTATTTTCTTCTTTCGCCTGATATTGACGGTAATCCTCTTCGATTTGTTTTTCAGGATTCTCTTCTAATTCACGAATGCTAAGTGAAATGCGCTCTTCATCTTCATTGACATCAAGCACTTTCACTTTCACAGTCTGCCCTTCTTCAAGGACTTCTTGAGGAGTACCGATATGCTTGTGTGAAATTTGGGAAATATGCACAAGTCCTTCTACACCTGGCAGAATTTCAACAAATGCTCCAAAGCTCACAAGACGTTGAACGGTTCCTTCAAGAACATCACCTTGTTTTACCTTTTCACCAATTTGGCTCCAAGGTCCTGGTAATGTTTCTTTAATAGATAGTGAGATACGTTCGTTATCGCGGTCAACAGCAAGAACTTTGACTTTCACTTCCTGTCCTTCTTCAACAACGTCAGATGGCTTTTCGACATGCGCATGGGATAGTTGAGAAATGTGAACTAATCCATCAATGCCGCCAATGTCAACAAATGCACCAAAGTCAGTCAGGCGCTGCACTTTTCCATCAATCACACTGCCTACTGCAAGCTTTTGCAGGAAGTCTTGCTTCTTATCTAATTGTTCTTGCTCAACGACTGCACGATGCGATAAAATCACGCGGTTTTTTTCGCGGTCAAGCTCTACCACAACAAGCGAGAGTGTTTTCCCTTTGTAGTCAGTGAAGTCTTCTACATAGTGTGCCTCAACAAGAGACGCAGGAATAAATCCACGAACACCAATGTCGACCACTAGACCACCTTTGACAACGTCTTTTACTTCTGCTTCAAATACTTCTTTTGTTTCAAACTTTTTCTCTAGGTCTTCCCAAGCGCGGTCTGCATCAACAGCACGTTTCGATAAAATCAAAGCATCGTCTTCGACCTTTGTTACTTTAAGCTCTAACTCGTCGCCATCTTTCACGACATCTGATGCTTTTTCAACGTGAAGACTTGATAATTCACTGATTGGGATGATCCCAGGTTGTTTCACATTGACGATATCTACATTGACATGCTTGTCCTCAACTTTAGAAACAATCCCTTTCACTACATCTCCAACCTCTGGTACCTGAACATCGATTTGATTCATTTCCTCTGTCATTTCGATAACCTCCTTGGTCCAAACCTACACAGCTTAGTTAAAACGACTGGGTGAATATGTGTCCTTAGCATGATGATTGCCAGCCGAATATGTATTATAGAAACATTCAAATCAACAGAATTGCTTGAATGATCAATAAAAATAGTATTAGTATAAACTTCTAATAAAAGACCTTGTTTGTCAAGAGATAAACCTCTAACTTATAAAAGTTTTCTAAAATTTCTTACTGTTTTTCTACACGCTCTGCTGCATCTAAAATTTTACCTGCAACCTCTTGAATAGAAAGGGAAGTCGTGTCAATTTCAATGGCATCATCTGCTTTCTTCAGCGGTGATACCTCCCGCTCAGAATCAAGCTTGTCACGTCTTGCAATCTCTTCGATCAGCTGATCGTAATTGACATCATAGCCTTTTTTCTGATTTTCTTCAAAACGACGTTTTGCTCTTTCCTCTACTGACGCAAGCAAGAAAATTTTCACTTCTGCATCTGGAAGAACATGCGTGCCAATGTCTCTTCCATCCATGACGACACCGCCTCGGTTCCCCAGCTCTTGCTGCCTGCGGACCATTTCTTCCCTAACAGCTCGATGCTTTGCAACAACAGAGACTTGATTGCTTACGCGGTCTGTTCTGATGTCTTCTGTGACATCGATCGTGTCTAAATGTACTTTTTGACCTTCGTCAGTTGACACAAGTTCAATGACTGTGTTTTTTAATAACGCATCAAGTGCCTGTTCGTCTTCAAGGTCTACGCCTTGATTGAGTGCTGCAAGTGTAATTGCGCGGTACATCGCACCTGTATCGATATAAATATATGATTTTTTCGCTGCGACAATTTTTGCCACAGTGCTTTTTCCTGCTGCAGCAGGACCGTCAATTGCGATAGATAATTTCTTTTTCATAATACCTCTCCTTGATTGAATCTCCCTTATGAATTGTAACACGATCACCGCTCAAACGGGTGAATTTTCTATCAATCCTTTTGCTTAAATGTCTCAATCCAATCTTCAATGCTCATGTTATTCACACCCTCGTATTGTACGACTTTTGACAAAAATAGTTCTCCTTTCGTCAAGTGAAGGGTGACCTGAACCGCCAAAAGCAGAATGAGCTGAATGAGCACTGCTTTGAATAGCCATCTTTCCATTGTTTTCATACAAAAAGCCTCCAACGCTAGATTCTTTCTCTCTAGTATGGAAGCTTTTGACAACCTTTATTCTTATACTTTTTTCACACGTGTTAGAAGCTGCTGCTGGAAGCAATACTTCATGATGTGCTGCTGGTGGTCGTTTGTGATTTCAGTAAATTCCATGATCGCTCTTGTTTTCCCCGTCTGTTCATCTTGATAAACACGATTCATTTCTGCAATCGCTTTAATTTTCACTGGTTCTTTAAGTGAAAGTTCAAACTCTGTGACGACCTCGCCATATTCTTTTAGTGAGACACTTTCTGGAACAGCAATTGCTACACCGCCAGCACTCATATTGACAATAAATGTGTCGAAGGTTTCTTCACCATTTTGCGTAATGGACGCTTTCACCATCGTATCCACTCGAAGATATTCTCTTCGTTGAAGCCGAATCATTTCTTCTTTTGGCGGAATCGAAACGACAATCATCGGGATATCTTCTTTTCTTTTCCCAATGACTTTGCTTGTACATTTGTATGGAATTTGATTTTCATCGAAAAAGAAGACGGTGATTTCTGTTTCTTGATTTAAATAGATCGTGCGCCCCGTTTCTTTATCAGCTGGATAATTAATGCAAATATCATCGTTATTATTTTCCAAAACTTTCGATTTTGCAGTTTTCACTTCTTTGTTCTCATTGACATACTCAATTGTGATTGCATCCCCTATTTGTAACATTCCTCATCACTCTTTTCATCTGTGAAATCGTATCCTCTCTTATATTAAACCATGTATAAAACAAAAGGAAAAGGCTTATTCGCCTTTTCCTCGCTTCCTTTTCTATAGGTCTTTATATATAGGTTCTGCATTTTTTAGTTTATCTACTCTTTCTTCTTTTCCAGTATCTGCATTAATGAACATTCGGTACGTGTCGTTTTTAATGGTTCCTAAAAACTCATAGCAGAGAACTTCCTCTGACATATCATTTTGAACAAGAGCTACATGTGTATCCTCGATCTTCACATGTTTATTTAAGGTCTTTTCAGCTTCTTTTTGAGAAATTTTTGGTGCTTTAAGGTCACGTTTTCTGTGATTCATTAAATAGTCTTTCGCTGAGAATCCCACAACCTCTCCATCATCTAAAGCGACTTTCATTCGAATGCTATCTGGATAAAGCAATACGTTATTCTGTAAAGGGACATAGGTAAATACGCCGATATTATCAAATTGCGCACTCTCATCTAAATGAAATGATTCAGTATCAAATCCATGCTTCTTTAAGAAACTTAGTGCTTTTTCTGAGGCATCATTTAAACTGATTTTTTGTTTTTTCACTTCACGGTTCTGAAGAAGATAGACAGGATGGCCGCCTTTTTCAGTCAAGTCTAAATAAAAGTTTGCCCGATTGTCTGGGTCAGACATTGATAGGCTGTAGACATCACGGTTCGTTTTACTCCCACTTTTTCTCACCTTAAAATCTTTGTTATGGTCAGGCGCAAATTGCTGGGCGATACGGATCGCTTCTTTTTTTGAAATCTTTTGCCCTTTTAAGTGATTGTAGCCTTGCGTTTCTGATTCAGTTGACACATTTGTAGGGCCAAGATCAACATCTGCAAACGCATCAGCATTTCTTTCAACGGTTTTTAATCCGTCAATGATGGTGTTGTCGTTTTTTCGATCTCCATCAGCCAGTGCCATTTCAACATCCATCCATTTTAAATTTTTGTTGAGTACGAGATGCTGCACTTGTCTAAGTTCGTTTTGAATATCTGCCGCTTGATCATATAAAGTGGTAATGGTTTTGTGTGTATCTTTGTTTAATGGTTCATCTGATAAAGATTTAAGTGACGATTTGTAGCTAAAGTCACCGACATTCGCTAGAAACTCTTCTGTTTTGTTAAAAGGCATCAATGTGAGCGGAAGCTGACTGACATTGTTATGCGCTTCTGATGACATTCTCCATACATCTGCCAGTGCTGGAGATATAGATGTTTGGCTATTCATCGCAAGTGTTGCGCCAAGTTTATCGTGCAGCTGATCGACTTGATACGTTAAATCATGGAAGGCTCTTTGATAGTTGTTCTCTGCATGAAGCAGTACTGCATCTTTTTCTTGATGCTCTTTATAGCCCCAGTATCCTGTTGAGATGACAGCAATTCCTAAAATAGCAATCAATATTCCTCTGATCATTTATTTACACCTCTTTTTATTCACAGAAAATATGTTTCCCGATTCGTTTAATTTGTGGTCTTCCCCAAATCCATGGGCTTGTCGCTGTATCAGGATTAAAGTAATAAACGGCGCTTTCAGATGGGTCCCAGCCATTAATGGCATCAAATACTGCCTTTTTAGCGGTTTCATTTGGCGCCATATAAAATTGTCCATCTGCTACAGCAGTAAACGCAAGCGGTTCAAAAATGACACCAGCAATCGTGTTTGGAAAGGTCGGGTTGTTTAAACGGTTTAAGATGACGGCTGCGATCGCTACCTGTCCTTCATAAGGTTCACCTCTCGCTTCACTATAAACAGCTTGTGAAAGAAGCTGAATGTCATTGCTTGAAAAACCACCTGGCATGTTGGCTGCTGTTTGTTTCGGCGTTTGATTTGCTTGACCATTTCCTGACTGGTTTCCAGACTTCCCAGACGAGCTGTTTCCTCCGCTTTGACTTTTTTGATTCTCTTTTGTACCTTGTGCTGTCTTTTTTTGCGTGTTTCTTTGCGCAGGAGCCTTTGTTTGCTGATCAAGAGGTTTCCCGCCGTAGTGCGTAAACTGATTCCCTTTTTGCAACTGCTGTTGCACAAACTCTTTATAGTATTTCGTCTTTTGAACTAATAGGCTTTTTGTTTTTTCCCCTACGAGTCCATCGACTTTCTTTACACCAAACTGGCTTTGAAAATTGCGCACGGCCCAGTAAGTTCCCCAGCCATACACCCCGTCTATTTTTCCATTGTAAAAACCATTGTATTGGAGCCTTGCCTGGAGCTCGACGACATCTTCTCCTGTAGCTCCCCGCTGAATCACTTGATTCGTGAAAGCTTCACTTTTTTCAGCTGTCATCAATGAAGACGCGAGCAGAACAATTGAGAAGATAAGGACGATTTGTTTCATGAAACGAGCTTTGTCCATATTTGATCCTCCTGTACTTTTGATGTTTGAATATATGTTTCTTCCGATCCCTATTTTTATACATTCATCACAGGAGGGAATTGGATGGAAAAGACAAAAAACGCCCTAAAGACGTATAGGACGTTTTCCAATTTAAATTTGTACCATCTTCACCGCACGGGCTTTTTTGGCTTTCCGCAGACCAAACCACCATAAAAAAATCATGAACGGCAACATAATATATCCCCAATTTTCCATGCCAAGAAGAATGAAATCATATAAGCCATGAAAAAGGATAGGAAGTATTAAAGAGAGAATCAGCCATTTTCGCTGCTCTTTTTTATCAGAGAAGCGAGCTTTACCTATATAAAATCCCATCACCACACCAAATAAAGCGTGGCTTGATACAGGCAGCAAGGCACGTGTAAACGCGTACTCTACCCCATGACCCACTAAGTACAGAATATTTTCAAGTGTCGCAAATCCAAGCGAGACACTTGTTCCATAGACAATCCCGTCATAATGTTCATCAAACTGTACGTGCGCATAGACACTGACCATTAAAATAAACCACTTTAATGATTCTTCTAAAAATCCCGATGTCACAAATGAAATCACGATAGGATTCGTAGCGATATTTTCCTCTTGGAGGACATACTGAATAAACATGGTTGGAAACACAAGTATGACACCTAGCATAAAAGATCTGATGACCATATGAACCGGCTCATTGTCGTATTGATCTTTCAAATAAAAATAACTTAAAAGTGCGATGCCGGGAGCTAAACCTGCTGAAATGATTGCGATCATAATCAGACCTCTTTCCCTACATTATCCTTTATTATCGTACCACGAATCACCCCTTTTTTATATGACTCGAGCCCATTTTCCCAAAAATAATCTTCTATATAATCCCAATTTACATAAAAAAGAACTGAATCCCTTAGAAGGACCCAGTTCTTTTTTTACCCGTTGATTCTTTTGTTGATTTCTTCTGCAATTAACCCACCATGAAATCTTCCATTTTCAATGAAAATTTCGTTGGCGTTGTTACCAGCTGCAATGACCCCTGCAATGAAAATACCTTCTACATTTGTTTCCATTGTTTGTTCATCAAATGCTGGGCGGCCTGATTCTGGATCGATTGTTACACCCATTTTTTCTAAAAATGAATGATCAGGATGATAACCTGTCATCGCAAACACATAATCACTTTTCACTCGATCCGTTTGGCCCTGCTGGTTTGTAAAGACAATATCCTGTTCTGTGATTTCCTTCACCTCTGCACCGAACTCCATTCGAATGGTTCCATTTCGAACAAGCGCTTCAAACTCTGGTAAAATCCAAGGTTTGATGCTGGATGAATATTCAGTTCCTCTATATAAAACCGTCACCCTGCTTCCGCATTTCACAAGTTCCAGGGCAGCATCAACACTAGAGTTCTTCCCGCCGATCACCGTCACATCTTTATCAAAGTAGGGGTGTCCTTCTTTAAAATAATGATACACATGAGGAAGGTCTTCCCCTTTCACATTCATATAGTTAGGATGATCATAGTAGCCAGTCGCAATCACAACATAGTCACATGTATAGTCGTCTTTTGATGTATTTACCGTAAAACGGCCATCTTTTTTCGTCACAGCGTTTACCTTTTCAAAAGCATTCACACGAAGGCTTTTTCGTCTGACCACCTCTCGGTAATAGGAAAGCGCCTGAATACGAACGGGTTTCCGATTTTCAGTGATAAAAGCGACGTCACCGATCTCAAGCTTTTCACTTGTACTGAAGAAGGTTTGGTGTGTAGGGTAATGATAAATACTGTTGACCACATTGCCCTTTTCAATCACAAGTGCATCAATCCCAATTTGCTTGAATGCAATGGCAGCTGATAGACCGCACGGGCCGCCTCCTATTATGATCGCTTTTTCTTGTTTCATTTGTTCCACTCCTGTCGTTTCACTGCAATAACAATTGCTGGGCTGTTTGATTCTTTGCATGATTCCATAAAAAAATCTCCTATTTAAGGATAGGAGATTTTAAGGCGCGATGCAAATAAGTCGCTTAAATCCAGCCTCTGAATCGAGAAGCTTCAGCCATTTTACGTACACCGACCATATATGCTGCTAGTCGCATATCAATACGGCGGTTTTGCGCCATTTCATAAATATTATTAAATGATTTCACCATCATATCTTCTAAACGAGTTTCTACTTCTTCTTCTGTCCAGTAGAACCCTTGGTTATTCTGAACCCATTCAAAGTAAGAAACAGTCACTCCACCCGCACTTGCAAGTACGTCTGGAACAAGCAGTACACCACGATCTGAAAGAATTTTTGTCCCTTCTAATGTCGTTGGTCCATTTGCTGCTTCTACGACAATTTTGGCTTTAATGTTCGCCGCATTATCTTCTGTAATTTGATTTTCAATGGCTGCAGGTACTAAGATATCACAATCTAGCTCAAGCAGCTCTTGGTTTGTAATTGTATCATTAAATAATTTAGTGACGGTTCCAAAGCTGTCACGTCGGTCAAGCAAGTAGTCAATATCGAGACCATCTTCATCATACAAACCGCCGTAAGCATCTGAAATTCCTACGATTTTCGCTCCGGCATCATACATAAATTTAGCCAAGTAACTTCCTGCATTTCCGAATCCCTGAACGACAACACGAGCCCCATTGATGTCAATTCCTTTTTTCTTCGCCGCTTCTTTGATACAGATCGTTACACCTTTTGCCGTTGCAGTATCACGTCCATGTGAGCCTCCAAGAACAATTGGTTTTCCTGTAATAAATCCTGGCGAGTTAAATTCATCAATTCTAGAATACTCATCCATCATCCATGCCATGATTTGAGAGTTTGTAAACACATCTGGTGCTGGAACATCTTTTGTTGGTCCAACGATTTGGCTAATTGCGCGAACATAGCCGCGGCTTAGTTTTTCAAGCTCCCTAAATGACATTTCTCTTGGATCACAGATAATACCGCCTTTTCCTCCGCCATAAGGAAGATCCACAATACCACATTTTAAACTCATCCAAATTGAAAGCGCTTTTACTTCTTTTTCAGTAACGTTCGGGTGGAATCGAATTCCGCCTTTTGTTGGACCGACAGCATCATTATGCTGCGCACGATAACCAGTGAAAATTTTCACCGATCCATCATCCATACGTACTGGAATTTTGACCGTTAATAGGCGAATTGGCTCCTTCAGCAATTCATACACTTCTTGCGGATAGCCCAATTTATCAAGCGCTTTATGTATGACGGTTTGAGTTGACTTTAAAACATCTAGCTTATCTTCTGCGTTATGAGCGGCGTTTTGATCGGCTGCCATTAAAATAAACCCCCTAGAAATCTTTCATGATCTACTGCTCCCTTTCAAGCAATAGTATACACCTTCGTACTGGTAAAGCAAAGGTAAAAAGCGTTTTTTATCAAAATAAAATATCAGCGTTTATAAATATAAAAATGGATATAAAAAAATACTGTTGTTTCATCACAACAGTATTAAATATAATAGAAAAAAGTGATTAAAAATACAGTTGAATCGTTTTCACTGCATCTTCCTGCATGATCACTTTTCCGTATTCTTTTAACCGGTGAATGGTTAATGTCGTCGGAGAACCGAACTCCGCTAAAATAGAAATGACTGTATCTGCAGACAGTTCTTCGAAATCATCTAGGCTGAGAAAATATTGACCTTCATAGTGGTAAACTGTACCCCCTAAAAGTCCAATACGACTTAAACTATGGGACAGTTGAATCACATCTTCAAACGAGGCAAATTGATAGAGCACATGCTTGCTCTCGTCGAGCTTGACTTGCATCTCAATGTAATCTTCATCAAACTCATCATCAGCATCTTCCTGCTGACTCTTTGTCACAATGACGACCATCCCCTGCGCCTGAAGAGAAAATACTTCAACAGCAATCGGTCCATTCGCTTCAAAACCGAGCTCCTGATTCGCTTCGTTCATCATGTCTTTAAACAGCTGATGAACTTTGAACGAATCTTTCCAAAGGTCTTCTTTCGTAAGACCTCGGTCTGTCAGATCATCTAGTGTGAGAAAAATTTTGATTTTATTATAATTCAGACGCTCTAGCCGCATAACGTTCCCTCCTGCCTCTTCTAACACACATCATACTGTAGTATATGAGATGATGAGTCATAGGTTCTTAATTTTGTATTCAGTTTACACTGTGTCAAGACGGAAGACAAGCATGAAGCTATGCTTACGGTGACTTTTATGGAAAATATTGATGGGGCATCAACTTAGCGCGTTTTTAGCGGCATTAAATAGATCAGATGGGTTTCTGGTTCTGCTCCAAGACGCATCGGAATCTTTGTTGTTCCGTAACCATTACTAATCAGAAAGAAAGCACCTTTGACTTGGCCTGTTCTTCCTTTTTCATACGGACCAAATTTCCCAATACGAATTTGACCCCCATGGGTATGACCGCTCAAAACAAGATCAATTCCCTCTTCTTCACTCATCAAATGATGCACATCTGGGTTGTGTGATAAAAGGATATTCACGTCTTCTTTGACAAACTCCGGCCGTATCGCTTCATAATCTGCTTTTTCAAGCCGGATATCATCGATTCCGCCTATTTTAATGGGCTGTCCTTCAAAATTCCACACAGCCGTCTCATTTTGCAATGTCGTCACCTGATAGGTATGGAGGATGTCTTTGAGTTTTTGCTGATGCAGCTCATGGTCGTTATTCCCCCACACAAAATACACCGGGGCAATCCTTGCTAAACGTTTCACATTTTCTTCAACTCTAGCATAAGGGACTCCCTTTTCAGCTAAGTCCCCGCCGATCATAATGACATCAGGCTGCTGCTCTTTTACTTCCGCTAATAAAGTATCACTAATTAGACGGCGATGGGTATCAGAAATAAAGAAAATGACTGCAGGTCGATCTGACTGAAGTCCTTCTATTGTAAAGTAATGCTTTTTGATGTTGTTTTGTTTTGCCGTTTTCACCATTTTCGCTGTTACACACACACCTGTTGTCACAGCCGCTATGGCAGCAGTAAATCCGATGGCATATTTCATTATGAATGACTCCCTTGTATCAGCTTTCTTTTATAAGACGCTTGAATGAAAAAAGACGTTTCAACTGTTTAAACGTCTTTTGCTCATTTATTTACTTTCATAATAGAGATTGATATCATATTGCGTCTGCATGAAGTGGAAAACGGCCTCGCGCTCTTTCCATTGATTTGATTGAGGCCATAAATCTGTGCTTTTCTGTATAATTTCACATCTGAGCTTATGATATTCATCCTCAGCCTTTTCTTCTTTTTTCTTATAATAATACGATGCGTAAAAAGCAAACACTTCAGCCATGATCCAAAACAGAAACACCTCATGGCCAAGCAATGTGGCAATCATCGCTTCCGGCTGCAGGGAGCCCCCGCTATTAGCTGTTATCACAAAATAAAACAGAAGAATCGCAAGTGATAAAAGGGCTGTCCATTGCCACCTTTTGCATTGTTTTGCAAACCCCTCGTATTTGCGCTTCCTTTTGATCAATGTTTCAATCATTTTCTGTGTCGGCTGATCCATATAGCGGCTGATTGCGTGCAATGTCATCACATACACCCTTGTCCCTTTTTTCTACATATGTATGTGCTTTTCGATTCATTCATGTCAAATATTAATTTTCTAATGGGATATTCAATACTTGTCCGCTGTACACGCTATTTCCTTTTAAATGATTGTAAGCTCGAATTTTCTCTTCCCCTGATCGGTTTTGATAATACTTCATGGAAATTCGATACAAGTTTTCCTCTGGTCCAACAGTATGCTGCACGACACGAACAGGCTTTTCTTCCTGCTTCTTCTTCTCTTCTGCTTCTTTTCGCTTTTTCTCTTCTTGCTGTTTTTGAAGAGCGAGCTGCTGCTGCTCACGCTTTTTTGCAGCTTCGGCCTTTTCACGCTCAGCCTTCTCTTTAGCGGCTTGTTCTTTTTTCTTTTGCTCTGCTTTTTCTTTTGAACGCTGCTTTTCTTTATCAGCATCTTTCTTTTTCTTCTCGTCATCAGATGCATCCGCTTTGTCAGCGCTTGAATCATTTTTTGTTTCAACAAGTGCTGACGGGACTGGATCTGTGTCAGCACTCGATGTTTTATCAATATATACACCTTGATTGTTATTATCGTTAATTTCCTTTGATGTGTAATAAATCAACAGGAAGAAAACCGTGACGACAATAATAGGAAAGATAATAGCCAGTGTCGTAAACAATGGATTACGCACCTTTTTGGTTCGCTGCTTTTTATATTCATGAAAATCTTCTCGTGTAGGAAAGTGAGAGTCATCTGAAGGATGCACTTTTTCTTCTTCAAGATTTTCCTCTACATCATCATCATGGATGTTTGTCAGCTGCTGCTTTTTTCTCTTCATTCTCGACATTTCTTCCATGTTCATCCCTCCCCCAATATTTAAAACGAATTTGACATGCAAAGACTAAGTCAATGACAAAGTGTGTCATGACAGGAACGAATAAATTCCCTGTCCACTCGTATAAAAGTCCTAAAAAAATACTAATAGAAACCACAAGGATAAACAAGAGTATTTTTGACAAGTAGCGAAAGTGAAGAAGTGCAAACACAATGCTTGCAATCTCCAGTCCAAATTGCTGCTGAACGATCCCGCGAAATAAAATTTCTTCTGAAAAGGCAATGAGCAGCGTTAACCAAACAATATGCGGGATGCTGCGGTTTTTGAACATTTTTTCATTTAATCCGCCATCATCATACATATGAGCCGGAAACACCTTCATGACAATAGCGTCGACAATAATCACAAGCAAAGCGCCGCCAATTCCATAAGTCAGGATACGCATATCTCGGATCTGCCATAGGGCTGTAAAATCAGTCCAATGATCAAACATAAACATCCCTAGTAAAAAAGAGACAATCAGCATGAGCAGCTGTGTAAAATACAACTGTTCTACTACTTGTCGATCGGTTAATTTTTCAATAATACGGCGATGTTGTTCAATCAATGCTGCGCCTCTTTTGTCAGATGAAATAGACGATCCAGCTCGGTCTTCCAGTGTTTCATTTCATTCAGCTCCAATGGTTGATCTTTTTTTTCGTAATCAGACAGGTCAAGTCCGCATGAAGAACAGCAGTTCCCAAAGGAAGCGTCCTCCGTTAGATCAAGCTGCTCATCAAAGTATGATAACAAAGATTGCCTAAAGCAGCGATGGCCAGTGATATGCTCTTTAAACTGCCACACTTTTTTTAGCTTTTCTGTTTGTCTATCCTGCAGCTTTTCTTTCAGCTTCTTCATGAGCAAACGGGGCTGTTCAGTTTGGTACATCGTGTAATAATGCGAGAGCATTCGCGCGCGCGTCTCCTGAAGCCCTGCTTCCATCAATTGTTCACGAAATTTCTTTTCATCATTGATCGGCATTTGTGATAATCGGGCTAAGAAAAAATCAATTTCTGGATCATCAAAACCTTCTGCTTGAATCAAATGACTTTGAATATCCGCATCCTCTTCTGTATATAAAAGAACGCTCACACTATTTTTCCCGTCCCGTCCAGCTCTTCCAATTTCCTGCATAAATGCTTCAATTGATTGAGGCGGACTCATATGAATCACAAAGCGTATATTTGCTTTATCAATTCCCATTCCAAAAGCACTTGTACAGCAAATGAGATCAATTTGACCACTGATAAATTGCTGCTGGATCAGCATGCGGTCTCCTGACTCCATTCCACCATGATAAAACTCTACACGTTGATTCGTTTTTTGTTTCACCAAACGTGAAATATCTTCTGTCATTTGCCGGGTCGGACAATAAATCAGCCCAGGCCCTTGAAGGGTTTCCACAAGCTCCAGTGCTCGTTTCTCTTTTGCTTCTTTCGTTTCATGTGCCTCTTTTAATAGTGCAATATTCGGCCGGTTGACTGAATGAATATGAACTTCTGGATGCTCTAGCCGCAATGTTTGCACAGTATCTTTTAAGGTTTGTTTCGTCGCAGTTGCCGTTAGTGCTAAGGCGACAGGATTGCCGAGCGCTTCTCTCCATTCTCCAAGCTTGGAGTATTCCGGGCGGAAATCATGTCCCCATTCCGATATACAGTGAGCTTCATCTACAACGAATAGACCCACATGCATCGCTTTGAGCTGCTCTACCAATACCTCTGACATAAGCGCTTCAGGTGCGACAAATAAAAATTTATATGATGGCAAATGCCGAATAATATGTCTTCTTTCCTGAAAGGACAGTGTACTGTTAAGCGCAGCCACTCGCTTTTCACCGCGCATTTTCATGCGTTCTACTTGATCTTCCATGAGTGATAAAAGAGGTGAAATGATCAGCACTAACCCGTCTGTCAAATAGCCCGGAATTTGATAACAAAGGGACTTCCCGCCACCAGTAGGAAGCATGGCAACCGTATCTTTTTGTTGAAGTACACTTCGAATAATGTCCTCCTGACCTGTTTTGAAGGCATCATAACCAAAATATCGCATCAGCGTCTGATGAAGCTTATCCATTTGCTTTCACCATCCTTGTCAATGCCAATCGTATTTGAAAATAAGTAAATGAATGCTCGAGACTTTCTTTGATCAGCTTCATCTTGTTGGTTTGGAGCTCACCAGCTACCTCATGTATCGCCTTTTGAGCTTCACTGCTGACATATGGTTCGATCGAGAAGCTCGGCTCATGTATCGAGAGCTCCACAATATGATCTTCGATTGTCGCTTTTTTTAATGAACGAATATGAGCAATTTGATCAATACTGAACCCTTTTTGTACAAGCTCAAGCGTTTTATGGGTAGAGGTGGTCAGCACACGTTTGAATTGAAGATCATCTATCATGCGCTGGATGATCGGTGCCTCACCTTTTTGCGCACATTGAATAAAATAATGGAGCACATTCCAAAAAAGCAAGTAAACATACCATACATCTTCTTTCATCCATTCCGCCATTTGCTGGTACGTACGTCCGATTCTTTCATTTGAAGTCAATGAATAAACAAAAAGCAGTGCCTCTTGATCAGTTAAATGAGCAAGAAGTGTTTCAAGCTCATGATGGATATCTTCAGAAAGCTTTTTCTTCTGGTGATATTGCGAGAAAAAGGATTTCGTCCAGCTTTGAACCGATACATCTCTTTGAATCGGTGCATATTGTTGTGACCCCGCTGCATGATGTGAAAGGACTTGCACAAGTAAAGACAGCCTCATCCATAACACCTTTGCTTTATCATGATACTTGGCACCATCAAAGTAAATTGGCATCGGTTTTTCAGTGAAACACTGCCTGAGCATACTTATTCCTGCATCTGTGGCGATGAATGTATCCCCTGTCTTTCTGATGAAGTGCTGCTCTTTTAGCCTTTGCACAGAGCGGTTCAGCTGATCCCTCGTAAAAGCTGGATAGCAGCCGAAGTAGCTAGAGAGCTGAAACAAACTTGCATCCTGTATCGTTTGAGATGATTTTTTTCCTTTAAAAAGATGGTAGACAGCACTAATGGAGCGTTCGCCGTTCAATTTATGTACGCTGTCCATCAACATGACATCCAAGTAATGAATCGTCATTGACCAAAGCACCTGTCTTCCTGACAAAATTCGAATATTTTCTCCCTTTATTTTAACAGATTTCATTGAAGAAGAAATGTTTAAACTCAATTAATGGGGGAAAGTTATGAACAAACCCTTATGTGATAAGCATTCTCAATCACTTTACAGTTGAAATGTGAATTTAAAATCATTACAATAAGGTTTGAGGAAATTGGTTTTTTATCGGTGAAACTAAAAAGGTTAAACCATTTGTTCCATCGAACAATCTGGGAGGTATTTTTTTAACATGGCAAAATATACAATTGTAGACAAAGACACATGTATTGCTTGCGGCGCATGCGGTGCAGCTGCTCCAGACATTTATGATTATGATGATGAAGGCATTGCATTTGTCACGCTTGATGACAATCAGGGGACTGTAGAAGTTCCAGAAGTACTTGAAGAAGATATGCTTGATGCATTTGAAGGTTGCCCAACTGACTCAATCAAAGTTGCGGACGAAACTTTCGATGGTGATCCACTTAAGCATGAATAGGATAAAAGCCCCTTTAAAAGGGGCTTTTTTTATATTAACTATTTTGAAGTCGGCGTTTATTTTCAAACCATGGACGCATTTTGACAAAAATGAAACTAAAGACGATGGTGATGATGATTCCTTTAATCAGGTTAAAAGGCAAGATCCCTGCTGTAATGGTTGCCTTTAGCACATGATCTGACAGGACGGGTGCATTCAAAAACCATGTATAAGCAGGAAGGAACAAGAAATAGTTTAAGATGCTCATCATGACTGTCATGAGTAATGTTCCGAGAATCATGGACCACGCTAACCCTCTTGCTGATTTAATCTTTTTAAAAATAAAAGCCACCGGTAAGATGAATAGTACACCTGCTGTAAAATTCGCTACTTGATCCACAGGAACACCGGACATGCTACCATGAATGAGGTAGTGCAGTAGATTCTTTAAAGCTTCAACAGCAATCCCAGCACCTGGCCCATAAATTAAAATCGCAATAATCGCAGGAATGTCACTAAAATCAATTTTTAAATACCCAGGAAGCCCAGGGAAAGGGAAATTCAATAACATTAATACAAATGCGATACTGCTAAGCATGCTGATGACAACTAAACGTTTTACTTTACTTTGATTCAATATTCTCTCTCCTTTTCGATCAAATCTTTCGAAAAGAGGATTGTTCAATTTTAGCCACAAAAAAACCGCTCTGAATACATACACAGGAGCGGGAAATTTAGGCTACACAAATAAACGTATAAACAGACATGTTTTCAACGTTTACGAACCTCCATCTTCTCCCATCCAGACTATACTGTCGGCTTCGGAATCACACCGAATCCTGCCAAAAAAGGCTCGCGGGCTTAGAGACTATGCCTCATCACCGCCGGTAGGGAATTACACCCTGCCCCGAAGATTGATCATTATTCAATTCGACATCATTATATATGATATATGAGCATTTGTACAGATAAAAATCCTGAGCAAATTCATCAGTTTTAAGAAATCGTAAAAAACCTAAAATTTATAATGACAAATGCGTAAAAATTGGTTATCTTTTGTTTAAAGGTGTCCATTCTTGATCAAGACACTAAAAAATGTTCGTGTTTTCTTTTTCGCTTTACTGCTTTAATTTGATTGACACAGTGAAAAGGAATATGGTAAATTATCAGATATTTATGACGTTTATTTTAGGAGGAAATCTTACGATGTTTCGAGTATTAGTCTCAGATAAGATGAGCAATGATGGTCTTTTACCACTATTAGAATCAGATTTTGTTGAAATTGTTCAAAAAAATGTAACAGAAGCAGAAGATGAATTACACACGTTTGATGCCTTACTTGTCAGAAGTGCCACAAAAGTGACAAAAGAACTTTATGAAAAAATGACTTCATTAAAAATTGTTGGCCGTGCCGGTGTGGGAGTCGACAACATTGACATTGATGAAGCGACAAAACACGGTGTGATTGTCATCAATGCACCAAATGGGAATACGATTTCAACGGCAGAGCATACGTTTGCGATGATCTCATCTCTCATGCGTCATATTCCTCAAGCCAATATTTCTGTGAAATCAAAAGAATGGAACAGAGGCGCATATGTCGGTGCTGAGCTTTACGGAAAATCTCTTGGGATTGTTGGCTTAGGCAGAATTGGAAGTGAAATCGCCCAGCGTGCAAGAGCATTTGGCATGACGGTCAACGTATTTGACCCTTTCCTCACAAAAGAACGTGCCGAAAAAATTGGTGTTAATGCAAAATCACTTGATGAAGTGCTTAAAGTATCAGATATTATTACGGTACATACACCTTTAACAAAAGAAACTAGAGGACTTCTCAATAAAGAAACAATCGCAAAAACGAAAAAAGGTGTTCGTCTAGTGAACTGTGCACGCGGCGGCATCATTGACGAACGAGACCTTCTTGAAGCACTTGAAAATGGTCATGTCGCAGGGGCTGCACTCGATGTATTTGAAGTAGAACCACCTACTGAGAATCCACTTGTGGATCATCCAAACGTCATTGCCACTCCGCATCTTGGTGCATCTACAAAAGAAGCACAATTAAATGTGGCGGCACAAGTCTCTGAAGAAGTTCTTCAATTTGCAAAAGGACTCCCGGTTATGTCATCTATTAATCTACCAGCGATGACAAAAGACGAGTTCAAAAAAATCCAGCCTTATCATCAATTTGCGGGAAAACTTGGACGTCTTGTTTCTCAATCGATGAGAGAACCTGTAAAAGAAGTCAGCATTTCATATGAAGGATCTATCGCAAAACTCGAAACATCATTTATTACAAAAAGTCTGCTTTCTGGCTTTTTGAAAGAGCGTGTCGATTCGACTGTAAATGAAGTCAATGCAGGTATGGTGGCAAAAGAACGTGGCATTAGCTTTAGCGAGAAAATTTCTTCAAGCGAATCTGGCTATGAGAACAGCATTTCCATTGAAGTCAAAGGTGACCTTTCCACCTTTACATTAAAAGCAACGTATATCCCGCATCTAGGTGAACGTGTCGTTTCTATTAATGGTTTCAATATTGACTTTTACCCAGATGGACACCTTGTCTATATTCAGCATACTGACGCACCTGGTGTGATCGGTCAAGTTGGAAAGATTTTAGGCGACCACGATGTGAACATTGCGACAATGCAAGTAGGCCGTAAAGAAAAAGGCGGCGAAGCCATCATGATGCTTTCTTTTGACAAGCACCTTGAAGATGAAATTGTCCAAACGTTAACTGAAGTAAGCGATATTCTTTCTGTACGTCTGATTGACCTATAAAAAATGGTAAACCTCATGCAAAAGCATGAGGTTTATTTTGTTGAAACGATTAAACGTTCACCTGTACGTATGAAATGCGTTGTCAGTGCATTGATTTTCTTTAATTGATCAACGGTCATTTGATGTGCTTTAGCAATGGACCAGAGCGTGTCCCCTTGTTGTATGACATATGTATGTTTCTCATATCCATCTACATGAAGGGCTGGCTCTTGGAAACGATCTCTTGCAATGATTGTGAGCGGATCTACTGCATCTTCTTTACTAACTGACCAATTGCCCCTGTGCACCTCAAAATGCAAATGAGTGCCCCTAGAGGCGCCTGTGTTGCCTATGATGCCGATCGGCTGCCCTGTTTGTACATGGTCACCATTCTTCACAAAACGCGCATTTAAATGCGCATAGACGGTTTCATATCCATTTGGATGCCGAATAAATACAACTTCTCCATATGTAGCAGATACATAGGAACGAGTAACCACACCTTCGCTAGCAGCCAAAATGGATTCTCCTTCTGGTGCAGCAATGTCTAACCCCTTATGCGAACCACCTCTTGTCCCAAACAAATCAGTGACTTCACCTTTGATTGGTTCCACCCACTCGGTTGTTTTCTCTGCATGGGCAAACGGTGATAAGGTCAAGAACAAGAAACAGCTAGCACATATGTAGCAATACCTTTTCATCAGTGACTTCCCTTCTTTGAAGTTCTTTTCATGACAGCTTAGTATACCTCAAGGAAGCCCTTTTCTATACATGAAAAAAGAACGCAATAAGTTGCGTCCTTTAGCGTTCTTTGATAACAACTGGGTTTGGCAGTGCCGGTACCTCTAGCGGTTCTTTTAATTCATATGGGCCTACTTGATCTGTTCCTGCATTTTGTATCGTGACATCTGTAAAACCGAAATCTTTCGCTGTGAGCAGCAGTCCTTCAATAAGTAAAATATGATCAATTGAGTCCGTTAATTGTGCTGATGCTCCAAACGTGATGGTTGCATGTTTTCCTTTTGATGTCACCTTTTGAATAGGCTCTTCTTTAATGAGTGGATCGAGTCCTGCATCATTCGCCCGCTTCATCGCCTCTACCGCATCTTTATAAGAAGGATAATCATCTTTTGACGGCACCAAAAATGTCCCGCTCTTATTTTCTAAAACGTAGTAAGCGTGCTTTGTTTGTTTATTAATTGAAATGGTACCAAGACGGCCATTCGTCCCTAATTGAAGGTGCGAGCCATTGACAGACTTGACCTGTACTTGTTTATATTGGCTCCATTTTAACGTTTCTTTGACCATGTCTTTAAAACGGTTGGCTTCTTTTAATGTATCAAGAGACAAATCATTTTTCAGCTGAAAAATCAGTGTGTCTCCTTTTTCACTCACATCCACCATATCCATATAGGCTTGAAGAGGTTTTGTCATTTCAGGCAGCTCCAGTTTTTCATATGTATCAAGAAGCGCCTGCACATCGTCATGCTTATTTTCTTTTTGAATACTGATTGGGACAACTTGAGAAGTCGATTCATCTATGTATGAAATCGTCATATACTTTTCTTTGTCAGATGCATAAGCAACATGTGAAGGATCATTTGTGTTTTTTACCGCCTCTAATGTAGCATTCACCTGTCCTTTTTCAGCACTCGAGTCCATTTTCACTTTCTTTATATCTTGAGCAGCCGGCTGAAATAAATGAGGAGAAATCAAAAACGCCATAAATAAGACCACAACGGTTGCGACCGCTGGACCGATCCATCTGGCACTTTTCTTTTTCTTCCCGCTTGCCATCAGCATTTGCTGGTAAATCTGCTTAGATGAACGGTTGTCCTCCACCTTTGGAAGCTGACTGAGTAATACTTTAATTCGTTCTTCGCTCCAATTGGACCTGTTCGTTTTCATTCACTAGCTCCTCCTTCAAAAGCTCCATATGTTTTCGGAGCACTTTCAGGCCTCGGTGCTGCGTTGTTTTGACTTTGCTTTCCGAGAACTTTAGCGCCTTGGCCGTCTCCATGATTGAGTAGCCTTGGATAAACCTTAAAATGATGACGGCTCGTTGATCAATGGTGCAATGATCAAGTGCGGCATAAATTTCTTTGATATTTTCATCCTGTACAGCCAATTCATCTGGGAGCAGGTCTGGATCTTTTACATCCTGTTTATCCCAATCAAACGTGCCGAGCACCCGTTGTCTGATGGTTTGCTGTTTGCGAAACCAGTCAATTGCCACATGCCTTGCAATTGAAAACAGCCATGTTTTCTCGCTGCTTCTTCCTTCAAAAGTTTTATATGAGTGAAGTACCCGAATGTAAACCTCCTGCACGAGATCCTCTGCCTGATTTTTATCTTTTACCATATAAAATAAAAATTGGTACAAATCTTGATGGTACGAATCATATATTTTTTGAAAGGTTTCATGCATAGGAAACCCCTCCGTTCACTTATTTTTGTCGAGTGACTCTCACAAAACGTTACATTACAACTTTATGACAAATATATTACAAGATCGACAATTTGGAAAGGGCTTTTTGTTTAACTTCTCCTTAAAAATATGAAAATAGAAAAAACACTTCATTTTCTTTCGAAAAGAAGTGTTTCTCATGTAACAAGATTCTTCGTCAAGATTAGACGAGTTCCTGCTTTTTTTTCGGAATATAGAAAGTGAAGTGAGTACCTGTTCCAGCCTTACTATGTGCATGAATGGAGCCTTGATGCGCTTCTACGATGTTCTTCACAATCGCAAGGCCCAGCCCCGTACCGGAACGTCCTCTTGTTCTTGCTTTATCTGCTTTATAGAACCGTTCAAAAATAAACGGGAGATCCTCTTCAGGAATGCCGCTTCCCGAATCTTTCACATCCATCTTGAGCCCATTTTCCACCGATTGAACTGAGAAGTGAACTTCTCCGCCTTCTGGTGTATGACGAATGGCATTATCGATGAGATTTGTAAAAACCTGTTCTATTTTATCTGGATCAAATACAAAATACGGTTCTTCTACTTGAATTTCATACGTCAGGTTGATTTGTTTTTCTTTCGCAATTCCAAGGAATTTACGGTAGATTTTTTCAGTCAGCTCTTCTGTATCAGTTGATTCAAGATTCAGTGTAATATGACCAGCTTCCATACGTGCGAGATCGAGAAGATCATTCACAAGACGACCCATTCGAAGTGATTCATCATAGATAATTTGGGCAATCTCTTTCTTTTCCTCTTCTGATCCGGCAATGTCATCGACAATCGCTTCACTATAGCCCTGAAGCATAGCAATAGGTGTACGGAGTTCATGACTGACATTTGCAATGAAGTCTTTTCTTAGCTTATCCAGTCTTCTCTCTTCTGTCATATCGCGAAGTACCGCTACCGCCCCTCTGACATCTTGCTGGTTATAAAGCGGAGACATGAGAAGAACCCAAGTACGCCCTTGCAGCGTGACTTCGATCATTTGCTCTTTTTCCGTACTGACGGCAGTATGAAACAATTCACGCGCTTCCGGCGGCAGTTCATCCCCATCTTTGATCTTCATATTTTGCTCGTAATACCAAGCCTGCAAGAATCTTTCTGCAGGAGGGTTTGTCATGAGGATCGTCCCATCAATATTGATCGTGATGACACCGTCTGCCATACTGCTGAGAATGTTGGACAAATGTTCTTTTTCTTGATTTAAAGCAGTTATATGAAATTTAAGCTGCTTACCCATTTGATTAAAGGCGATCGCCAGTTCCCCAATTTCGTCTTGGGTTAAAATAGGAATCTTTGTATCAAATTTCCCTTTCGCCAAATCTTGTGCTCCCTCCCTCATCTTTCTAAGAGGATAGGTGACACGAGTGGATAAGAAGAAAGCGAAAATCGTGGTGAGCACAATCGCAATTCCGGCTGCGAGGAAGATATAACGCGTCGTATGTTTTGTCGTCTGCTCTACAGCGAGGAGGGATTGAGAAAGAAAGACCATCCCTTTCTTTCCGTTCGCCTCGTAAGGAACACCTACTACAATGCGTTCATCCTTCTGATTGCCTGTATCAGATTCAGCTCGTTTACTGATTTTTTTTCGTTCTGTCAGTGCCCTGTTCAAATCTTTGTCTGCTTCAATTTGTTCTTTTGTGATCGCAGGAAGCTTCCCGCCTTTTTCAGACGAATACCATTCTAGTCCATCCTCTTGAACAATCGCGATACTTGTCAATTTATCAGCTAGTTCTGATGTAATCGATCTTGCAAGCGATTGATCCTCATGGCTTTCTAAAATGACTGCTACTTTGTTGGCCATTTGTGTTAAATCAGACTTTGCTTCTTCCACATGGTAATTCTCAATGAACTCTAAAAGAAGCACAGTTAAAATCGATAAAACAATGAGCACGAGGAAAAGAATGGTTAACCATAGCTTTCCTACGACACTTTTCCACAGCTTCATTCAGCGCCGACCTCAAATTTGTACCCGACACCCCATACTGTCACGATTTTTTTCGCTGCTTCTGGTGACACTTTATTTAGTTTTTCGCGAAGCCTTTTGACGTGAGTATCCACTGTTCTCAGATCCCCAAAGAATTCATACTGCCACACTTCTTTGAGAAGCTTTTCCCTGTCATAGACCTTATCCGGCGTTTTTGCCAAGAAATACAAAAGTTCGTATTCTTTCGGCGTGAGGCTGACTTCTTTTCCATCTGCTGTGACCCGGTGTGCATCATGATCAATGGATAGATGAGAAAACACAAGAACATCTTTTGTGGTTGTTCCAGTATTGAGATATGACGTTTGAGACGATCTTCTTAACAGTGCTTTCACACGAAGAACCACTTCACGCGGACTGAAAGGTTTGACGATATAATCATCCGTTCCTGCCTCAAAACCTTGCACACGGTTGGCTTCCTCACCTTTTGCTGTCAGCATAATAATTGGTGTGGCTTTTTTATCTCGGATTTGATTACACACTTCGATCCCATCTGTCCCAGGCATCATTAAATCAAGCAAAATGAGGTCATAATCGGTTTGAAGTCCTTTTTGAATGGCTTCATCCCCATTTTCTGCTTCATCAATTTCATAATTTTCCCGTTCTAAATACATTTTTAAAAGGCGACGAATTCTTGCCTCATCATCGACGACTAATATTTTCGTTTGAGTTGTGTGTTCCATTAGACAATCCTCCTGCTTTCTCCGTTGTTACATACATTTTAACAAAAAGCCGAATCGAATCATAAAAGTTGGCCTTTTTCATGCGATTACGCGTAAGAATGAAGCCCCGCAATCACTAGGTTGACAAAGATAAGGTTAAACATAATGATCGCAAATCCGATTACAGCAAGCCAAGCGGACTTTTCACCATGCCAGCCTCGTGATAACCGAAGGTGGAGATAGGCGGCGTAAAATAAAAATGTAATTAAAGCCCATACTTCCTTCGGGTCCCATCCCCAGAATCTCGTCCATGCAATTTGTGCCCAGATCATCGCAAAAATAAGACCGCCTAACGCAAATACAGGGAAACCAATGGAAACAGCCCTGTATCCAATTTCATCGACTAAATCGAGATTCACCTGTCTTACGAGCGGCTGAAGCAGCGCACTTAGTCGTTTGCGAATGATCAATCTTAGCAGTCCATAAATAATCAGCCCAACGCCAAATGACCACAGCACTGTATTCACCTTTCTACCTGAAAAAACAGGCGGCAGATCAACCGCAGGCTCTAAACGATCTTTTGTGATAAGTTCTCCTTTATGAGGTCCTACTAAAGCAGGAAGCTCATAGACCATGACGCTCTCTTCTTTATTTTTATCTACCCAATTAAATTTCGCTTCATACCCTGTCATTCTAAAGATGGACGTGACAGCGATAAATACAAGGGTGACCACAATCATAAACATGACCAGCTCTAAGCCAAAGGTTTTCTTCCCCGGTTTTGTTTGATCGACATGCTTCAAAAGAAAAATCACACCTGCCACAAAACTGATCGCTAAAATGGCTTGACCAAGCGCTGCTGTCGTGACGTGAATATATAGCCAATTACTTTGAAGCGAAGGAATCAGCGGTGAAATATCCGATGGAAACATGCTTGCATAAGCAATGATTAATAAAGCGATTGGAAGTGTGAATAAACCTAGCACAGACACTTGATAGACAAAATATAAAATAATAAATGCGAGCACCAGCATCATGCCAAAGGCTGTGGTGAATTCAAACAGATTACTGACTGGTGCGTGACCAGACGCGATCCACCTTGAAATAAAATAGCCAAATTGACTCAAAAAACCAATGATGGTGAGCGTTATGCCGATAAGTGCCGCCTTATTTTTGCGCGGACCCTCTTCTTTCTTTTTTCCTTTAATGGCCCCTCCAAAAAAAGGAACTGCCGCTAAATAAAATAGAAAAGCTGCAAATAACAGGTTTTCACTGACTGCCGCCATCTAATCCTTCCCCCTTGCTTTTGCTGATACTTGTTGTATCAGGCAGTTCTTTTTGATCCACTGGCTGTTTGATGCCACTGCCGTGCAGTAACACCTTGAGATCAGACTTTAAGCCGAACCAGTTTTTGTTTGTATGTCCTGCCACAAATACTTTTCCATCCTTTACCGACAGCCAGATTCTTCTATGCTGCCAGTACATCCCTTGTACGACACCAATCATAAAGATGATTCCGCCAACAATAAGTACCCAGAGTGTTAAGTCTTTTCGAACCGTTAAACCTGTCACGTTTTTTGTTTCAACCCGGTCAAATTTCATTTTATAAAGATTGTTATCAGAACCCTCTACTGTCTCTTGAATCGCGACAAAACTTTTTTCACCTTTTGGTTTTTCAGGAGAGGTCATTTCAAATACGAACGCAGGATTATTCGGATTCCTCGTTTTCGTACTAGGTGTGCCATCTTCGTCAAAATAAAAATCAGGCAAATAACTCATCACCTTGACTTTGTAACCGCTACCAAGATCATATTCTGACTTAGGCTCCAGCAGATTAATCTTCACTGTTCCGAAAGATTTCTCAGTATCTTTTCGAATCAGCTGAAAGACCATTTGATCGAGTTCATTTTGTTTAAAATCCACTTGATATAATGAGAAATTGTCAAACTTAAGCGGTTCATTCACTTTAATATCGTGTTCTGTTACCTGCTTTAGCTTTGGCTTTTCACCAAATACAACTTCCCCTTCACGTTTGTATAAAACGGCATCGGTTTTATAACTTTTGACGACTTGACCATCGCCAGCCTTTTCAATCGCATTTTCAAAGACTTCTTTTTCTTTTTCAGATTCATAGCGGTCAATTGAAAACGCATTATTCTTTAAGAAGTATTGACCTCCCGTCCCTGGGATTGGTGCCGTTTCGCCTTCTCTTACCCATAATGTTTCATCCACGTACATTCCCGGGACAAACCGAAGCATGGAGCCCATGAGAAATATAATTAATCCAATATGATTGACGTAAGGTCCCCAGCGGGAAAAGCGGCCTTTTTCAGCTAAAATATGTCCATCTTCTTCTCGTACGCGGTAACGCTTTTGTTTCATCTTACTAAGGATGCCTTCATATGTATGTTGATCTAATGTTTGATTTGTTTCACTGAAAAGACGCTGCCTTCTCATAAAACCTTCTTTTTTGACAACCCCTTGATTTTTGAGTGCACGATAAAGTGGAATCACTCGATCAAGGCTGCAAATCACAAGGGAAATTCCGATAGATGCGACAAGGGCTAAAAACCACCAAGAATTATAAAGATCATGGAATCCAAGGATGTAATATAACTTGCCAAACGACCCATATTGCTCCTCATAATAAGTGGAAGCTGATGCACCTGGCGGAATAAACCGCTCCTGCGGAAAAATAGTTCCTAGCGAAGAAGCTAACAGTGTGATGACAATGAGCCACACACCCACTTTTACGGAAGAAAAAAAGTTCCATACTTTATCAACAATCGTTTTGTTGTATGTTTGCGAGCGTCTTGCACTGCCGTCATATCTCATATCAAGCAGCTTTGATGAATTTTTCTCTTTTGCTGCAATGGTATTCCCGCATGATTCACATAGAACAGTACCGATTGGATTAATATGTCCACACTCGCACTTTACCTCTTTCATTCTATGACCCCTTTGGTTTAATCAAATTCATATATTCATAGACATTACGTTCTGTCATCGTCCCCTTTATGACTTTGATTACTTTGCCTTCAGGATTAATTAAAAATGTGGTTGGCAGCGGCGTAATATCATATGCCTCTGTCACTTGACGATCTTTGTCCATGGCAACAGGAAAATTCACGCCATAAGCATCCATAAAATTCTTCACAGCAATATTGGATTCCCCCACATTCACGGCAACAATTTCGACACCGCGATCCTTGAACACTTCATACTGATTTGCCATATAAGGGAATTCCTGCTTACATGGACCGCACCATGTACCCCAAAAATTGAGAAAGACGCCTTTGCCTTTTAAGTCCTTTAGTTCAATCCGTTCCCCATCTACCGATTGAAGGACAAAGTTAGGCGCAATAGATCCTTCTTTGATTTGATCCTGTTTGGCAAATACTGAGTTATACATCGTATAACATAGTGCAGCAAGCATCACGAGGAGAATGCCCGTCCGTATGAAAAATCGTCTTTTCTTCATCTGAAGTACCCCTTCCCCATAGACATTCAGGTAAATTATAGCATTCTCCTTCTTTTGATGCTTCTTCATTTTTTGAAGTTTATGTGAAAATTAAAAAGCGCTTTTCCCATGATCCGCAATCGCTCTCAGACGTTTTACTTCATGCGGCGTCAATTCTCTGCGATCTCCTGGTCTCATGCCTTCAATATGAAGGAAAGCATATTGCTCTCTTTTGAGTTTTAAAACGTCGTGGCCGATTGCTTCAAACATGCGGCGAACCTGTCTGTTTCTGCCTTCATGAATGGTTAATTGCACAATACAAGTTTGCTTTCGTTTATCAATCGAGAGCATTTTGGCACGGGCAGGTGCTGTTTTTTTATGGTCTAACATGATTCCTTTTTCTAACTTTCTAAGCAATTCTTTTGAAGGGATGCCTTTTAGTTTCGCTGCATACGTTTTATCAATTTGATATTTCGGATGCATGAGCTTATGGGCAAATTCGCCATCATTTGTAATCAAAATTAAACCGCTCGTATCATAATCCAACCGGCCGATTGGATACAGACGCTGCGGAACATCATCAAAGAAGTCTGTCACGACTTTGCGTCCTTTATCATCCTCGGCAGCTGAAATGACGCCGCGCGGTTTATAAAGCATAAAGTAAACCGGTTCTTCTCTTTCAAGCTTTAAGCCATTGACTTCAATTTTATCTGAAGAGCCCACCTTTACTCCGAGCTCTGTCACTGTTTCACCATTAACGGTAACTCGTCCTTCTTTAATTAATTCTTCAGCCTTTCGTCTAGAAGCGACGCCGGCATGGGCAATTACTTTCTGTAAACGTTCCATTTGTCTTTCACCTCATGTACTATCTTACTTGCTTGGCTTGAAACAAACAAGCATTCGTGGAAAAATAAGCGTTTCATCTGTCTAATTTCAACAAAAAAGCTGTTTTCCATCCATGAAATAAAAAAAGCACCTGATTAGGCGCCGCTAAATAACAAACTGACGATAATAATCGATGCAATGATCCCAATCAGGTCTGCAAGCAGCCCCACTTTCAGTGCATCTCCCATTTTTTTAATACCAACTGCTCCAAAATAGACGGTTAAAATATAAAGGGTCGTATCCGTTGACCCTTGCATAACGGCGGCAAGCTTGCCGATAAAAGAATCTGGACCATAAGTCGCAATTAAGTCTGATGTCATACCAAGCGCCGCTGTTCCTGATATAGGACGAATAAGCGCAAGCGGCACCACTTCTGTAGGAACACCAATCGCTGTAAACACAGGTTTTAATAACTCCATGACAAAATCAAGTGCACCTGATGCTCGGAAAATTGTAATGGCGACTAGCATACCGACTAAATATGGAATGATTGAAAAGGCAATTTGAATGCCTTCTTTCCCGCCTTCTACAAATGTTTCGTACGTGGGTACTTTTTTAATCGTCCCTGCAATCAATATTCCTGCGATGATCAGTGGAATCAAAGCAAGTGACAGCCAGTTAATAAATGCCACAAGATCACCCCCGCCTGCTTCTGCGATAGTGGAAATAGCGATCAATCATAATCGCACCGATACCTGAAATAAGTGTCGCCAAAATGGTTGGGCCTACAATATCTGTTGGCTGATCTGCGCCATAGGTCATACGAATGGCAATGACAGTCGTTGGCACAAGTGTGATAGAAGATGTATTGACTGCTAAAAAAGTGATCATAGACCGGCTCGCCTCATTTTTTCCCCCATTTAATACTTTCATCTGCTCCATCGCCTTAATCCCAAGTGGAGTGGCAGCATTGCCAAGGCCAAAGAAATTTGCCATGAGATTGGACAAAATATACCCCATCGCTGGATGATTCGCAGGAATCTCAGGAAATAGCTTTGAGATAAAGGGCCGGCATAATTTACTAAAGAAATGTAACAACCCCGCTTCTTCTGCGATCTTCATCAATCCTAGCCAGAATACAAGAACACTAATCAACCCAATTGAAATGGTGACCGCTTCTTTTGATCCTTTAAAGACCGCTTCATTCACTTCATGCATCGTTCCGTTAAACATTGCATAGACAAGACCGATGACCGTGAGGAATACCCAGATCAGATTGACCATGAAGATCCGCCTATCGATGTCTGAAAGACAGACTTAAACATTTCTTGAAAGCTTTTTTGAGGCATTCGGTTGTGTTTGTTTTCATAAAAAATCGGGACTTGCTCAATCACCTGACCATCGAGTAAGAACGTCATTTTCCCTACTACATCTGGGATCGCTTCTTTGTTTTTCTCCCATTTCTTTTCAGGCGTCAGCATTTCCGTTTCGATTTCCACTAGTTTTTTCTCATCCTCATTTAGAAAATAGTCCACATCCCGCTTAATAAACGCTTTTTTTTCGTAAAAAGTCCCTTTTAACGAAGCGAGCCTGCCTTTTTCAGCAAGCACATACGTTTTATAGTGATCAAATGCATACTCAAACATTGAGATATGATCCTTCCAATCATCCGGTGCATTAATCGTCACAGCAATGAGCGCAGCATCTCCTTTTGCAGCTGTGGAGACAAGTGTGCGTTTTGCAAGTTTTGTATATCCTGTCTTCCCTCCAGTCGAATATTGATACAAACCAGTGAGCAGCTTGTTTTTATTTTTCCAATAACCTTCGATTGTTTTTGCTTTATAAAAGGTGGTACCGGCAATTTTTTGATATTGCTGATGCTTCATGGCGTACTTCGTTAAGATCGCCATATCATAAGCTGATGAATAATGGTTTTTATGATCATCGAGTCCATGCGGATTTTGAAAATTTGTATTCTCCATGCCTAGTTCAGAGGCCTTTTGGTTCATCATAAAAATAAAGCCTTCTAAGCTACCACCAACATGTTCTGCAATGGCAACAGCTGCATCATTTCCAGAGCGCAGCATGAGCCCGTATGTCAAGTCTTCTAAACTCACCTTCTGTCCTTCCTTTAAATAAATCGAAGAACCTTCCGCTTGAATCGCACGTTTTGACACTTTGACCATGTCGTTCATTTTTCCTGATTCAATGGCTAATACAGCCGTCATAATTTTTGTGATACTGGCGATTCTTCTTTTTTCGTGCTCGTCCTTTCCAAATAGGACTCTGCCTGACTGTCCATCTATTAAAATGGCGCTTCTCGCACTCACCGATAATGAAATGTCTGCTTGAGCGTGTGAGGAAAAAGGCAGTAAGAGTGTCAATAGAAGAAGGACTGCTGTTCCAATTTTTAAATAGGGCATGTTCATTCACGTCCTTGTCCGTTTTGTACAAGTGTATGCGCGGCTGAAAAAGTTATGATGCCTCGTCCATAAAAAAAAGCAACTCTCATGTGAGAGTTGCCTTGTCTTCTTTATACCATTTTCATTTGCTGATGAGATGTTGTATATTCCAGCTCTTCTCTCATCGTTAAAAAATCTTTTTCTAATGAAGAAAACAAACGTTTGACCTCAGCCGATACTTCATAATGGAAAACAATGCAGCTTTTTCCTGTGTAGGCTGAGCGGCTATCTTCATACCATGTATCCTTTTTTGGTGTAAAAAATTCTTCAATACATTGATGATAAATACGATGAAGCGTCTGCTGTGCGGCTTGCTGCGGGAATGTCTGCTGCTGCCCGATTTTCCTGCAAACCGCCGCGGCATCCTCGCTATAAACTGCAAGCTTCCGCAATGTACTTAATATGTCACAATAATAGGCTTCCGCTTCCGGGTTTAATCGTTTCAAGCTTGATAAGGTAGCTTCGTTCAGAAAATCATTCACTTCAACTGCAACCTTTGATAAAAAAACGCCTGCTTGATCAACTTGAGCCTTTACATTCATATGTGCCATTTGTTTCGTGTTTACCTTCCCCTCATGGCTTTGTCACCATTTTATCTTTCAAACAAAGGTTTTAGACCTAAAATCTCTGTTATATTTTATCATACATTTTTCCTTATTTTGAACTATTTTATCTCTTCAAATGTTTGATTGAAGTTTTCAAAAAAGAGATCAGCCTCTTCTTGCACCCCATCTGCTTCCACATTCTCTGGAAGTGGCGGTAATTCATCTAAGGCTTTTAAACCAAATTGCTCTAAAAAGGTAGGTGTTGTCCCATAAAGGATCGCTCGTCCCGGTCCATCGGCACGTCCTACTTCACAGAGCAGTGCTTTGGCCACTAAACTATGCAGCACTCGTTCTGATTTAACGCCTCTGATCTCCTCGACTTCGCTGCGTGTAATCGGTTGTTTATACGAGACAATGGCGAGCACTTCTAGCGCTGCCTGTGACAAACCTTTAGATGGTGTCTCTACTAATTTTTTTAAATATACGCTGTATTCTTTTTTCGTCAGCAGCATATATGAATCTGCATATTCAATAAGCTCAATCCCTCGTTCTTGTTTTTGATATTCTTCCTTTACGGCAGACATAATATCAAGCAACGCTGCCTCATCAACTTCAAGAACAGACATGAGCTGTTTTCTTGTTAAGCCTTCGTCACCTGCTGCATATAGCAGCGCTTCTAAGATGGCTTTCCAATTCACGATATCAAGCGTCATGAATCGTTTCACTCCCTATGATATAAATATCTTCAAAGTTTCCTTCCTGCTCCAGCATGATTTGATGGCTTTTCATCAATTCGAGAACAGCAAGAAACGTCACGACAAGGTGTTCCTTTTGATCATGTTGAAATAAAGTCATGAAATTGGTCCGCTTTTTTGTTTTTCTTAAATGGTTCATAATCTCATTCATTTTGTCTTCAATCGGGATTTCTTGTCTTGTAATCTTTGATGGTGCTGGTTTTGTTATTTTTTTGCGGTTCAATACCTTTTGGAACGCACCTAACATATCATACACCGTGACGTGTAAGTTTGTGTCCTTCGCTTCTGCTTCTTTTGCAAATTCACTTAAATCACTTGGTGGTTTTGTGAAGGCGTTTTGCCGCTCTTCTTCACGTTCCTTCAGTTCTTGCGCTGCATTTTTATACTTGCGGTATTCAATTAATTTGCCAATCAGCTCATCACGAGGGTCCTCTTCTTCTTCCATCAGGTCTTCATCAAACAGCTCTTCCTCTTGTTTTGGAAGAAGCATTCTGCTTTTAATGCTGAGGAGAGTTGCAGCCATCACCAAATACTCACTTGCAACATCAAGTTCAAGCTCCCTCATCGTGTGGACATATAATAAATACTGCTCCGTAATTTTAGCGACGGGAATATCATAAATATCAATTTCCAAACGGTTAATTAAATGTAAAAGCAAGTCCAAAGGACCCTCAAACGAATCTATTTTCACCTGATATTCCAGCATTCTTTTCTCACCATTTCTACTGTCTTCTAAGTACCGTTTTCATCGGCTAACCTTTAGTATAAGACACGATAAAGCTCTCGTCCAATATAATTTCGACCATGAGGCAGCAGGCAAAAAAAGAAAAACAGTGGATTCGCCCATACCAATGAGGGCATTTATACATAGAATACCATTGTAATCAGAACTGATGAAAAAGGAGGCCGTAACATTATGGGAGATGGTTATTACTTCGGCGGAGGATTTGCGCTTATTGTTGTGCTGTTCATCTTGCTGATCATCGTTGGCGCGGCTTGGGTTTATTAAAGAAACAGAGCGTCCTTTCATAAAGGGGCGCTCTTTCTTCTTTTCTTTTCGGTATGTTAGACTGATAGTGGAAAAGGAGTTGACCGCTGTGTATCCTAAAGCGTACGTGGCTTTTTTACATGAATTTCATACGACAAGAGATTATTTTGAGTGTCATGAAATTCTTGAAGAATTTTGGAAAGAAGATCCTCCTCATCAGCGCAAAAAGTACTGGGTGGGTCTCATTCAGCTTGCTGTTGCTTTGTATCATCAAAGACGAGGGAATGGAAAAGGAGCAAAACGGCTGATTTCAAACAGCCTTCATATATTAGATTCGGACCGGAACATACTAACAGAATTAGGTCTTGATGAAGAGGCATTTCTTTTGCTGCTGAGAACACTGAAAAAGAAAATCGATGAAGACATGCCCTACGAAAGTGTGATGCTGCCAATCCGAGATGAAACGCTTCTTTCTTTATGCCAAGAGATGGCCCAAAAAGAAGGCTTAACCTTCGGACAGGAGAGCAACTTATCCCATACATTCTTAATTGAAAAGCATAGACTGCGTGATCGGACGGACGTATTGCTTGAACGTGAAAAGCAGATGGAACGTAAAAAAAGCAGAGGCATATAACCTCTGCTTCAGCGTGTAGGCAAACCCTCGCATTCGGTGTCAGTCCTGCGTGCCGGTGCTCACGAATATCGAATTCGCTCCGCTCCAGTACTCGTCCTTCCTAGACTGCAAAGGTTTTCTATCACGCTGAAAAAAAAGAAGACAAAGGGCTAAAATCAAGTTCATTTTAGCCCTTTGTCAACAATCTAAAGCAGAGGCATATAACCTCTGCTTTTACATGTGTGATATTTAGTTTGTTTCACTGTGACACTTATGAAAGAAGCCTTGCGTTAATTCATTTGGAATGAGTGTTTTCGTTTTGAATACTTCTTCCACGGCTAATACCATTTCCTTGCCGATGCCTTGGTCACGATGGGACGGATTGACACTAATATGTTCGATTTGTACTTGGTCGTCTGTTTTCAGCACACCAATCGCACCGACGATATCCTCACCATCTTTCCAAAGGAACAGCTGCCGATCTTCATCCATTTCATACGACTTTATCGTCTGCTGAAGCTGTTTGACGTCTTTCTCACCCGGCATAAAGGACAGGAGTCCCATGGCAATTTTTTCAAAAGACCTCTTGTAACGAATTAACATATATACCCCTCAATATTAAAATTATCCTATTTTCCAGCAAATGTCTTATGAATCACTTGCTCATCACACATTATAAACACTTTTAGGTTGTTTTTAAACTCTTTTTCATCAAATTAACGAAACGTTCGATTTAGGTTGGCCATTTCAATAGCAGCTGCAGCCGATTCACTGCCTTTATTTCCAGCCTTTGTACCGGCTCTTTCAATGGCTTGTTCAATAGATTCTGTTGTCAGTACACCAAAGATAATCGGCACCCCTGTTGAGATGGCACTTTGTGCGATTCCTTTAGCCGCTTCATTACAAACATAATCGTAATGTGATGTTGCCCCGCGAATCACGGTTCCAAGTGTAATGACTGCATCATATTTTTTTGTTTCTGCTAGTTTTTTTGCCATATACGGAATTTCAAAAGCCCCCGGCACCCACACGACATCAATATCGTCACCGTTTGCTCCGTGTCTAAGCAATGTATCTTCTGCTCCGTCTAGTAGTTTGCTTGTAATAAAATCATTAAATCTAGCGACGACGATTCCAAACTTTAATCCTTCTGCTACTACATTCCCTTGTATTGTATTCATATGTTCATCATCCTTTTTTGTGATTTTTATTTTGTTTTCATTGTCGTTGTTTGCTTGTTTATATATGCCTGCAATGCTTCAATCGTTAGCATCTTTAAATCGTGTTCTTTTTGAATTTTTTGCAGTTCGGGTACGCGGGCCATGGTTCCATCTGCATTCATAATTTCACATATGACACCCGCTGGCACTGAACCCGCAAGTTTAGCAAGATCAATGGCCGCTTCTGTATGACCTGGTCTTTCTACTACGCCTCCCTCTTTCGCAATAAGAGGGAAAACATGACCTGGGCGGGCAAAATCTTCTGGTTTTGACTCTTTATTTAACATGGCCAAAATGGTCGTTGAGCGCTCAAAAGCACTTATACCAGTTGTTGTTGACGTATGGTCGATGCTTACTGTAAATGCTGTATGATGTGCATCCGTATTTCGCTCGACCATAGGATGCAGATCCAAGTGTTTTGCAATCGAAGCATGAACTGGTGTGCAAATAAGACCTCTTCCATGTAAAGCCATGAAGTTAATGACTTCCGGCGTTGCATGCTCAGCAAGTGCCACAAAGTCTCCTTCATTTTCTCTGTCTTCATCATCTACTACGATAATGATTTCTCCTCGTTTCAGGGCATTTACTGCCTCATCAACTGAATGATACATACAATCGCCTCCTAGAATCCGTGCTCTTTTAAAAATGATGGGGTTAATCGTGATGGCTGCTTTTCGTTTTGCTCTTTTGTTAAAAAGCGATAAATGTATTTACCGATCATGTCACATTCAATATTTACTACATCCCCCATAGATTTAGTCGGGAAAATAGTTCCTTCAAGCGTATGTGGAATGATAGAAACTGTCACGTGAGCATCTCGCAAATCGAAAATAGTCAAGCTGACGCCGTCTATTGCGATCGATCCCTTTTTTGTAAGCATATCTGTGAGGGTCTTGTCCATTTTCAAATCATAGTAAATGGCATTACTCTTCTTTTCTACATGGGTAATCACAGCCGTTCCATCAACATGGCCTGAAACAAAATGACCGCCGAATCGTCCATTTGATGACATCGCTCGCTCTAAATTCACTTGGCTACCTGGTGCAAGCTGATCAAGTGATGTCGCTTTGACCGTCTCAGGCATCACATCTGCCGCAAACTGTTCTTTTGTGAAGCTTGTGACAGTGAGACAAACGCCATTGATGGCGATACTATCGCCTAGGTGAACATCTTCTAGTACACGACTGCACTTGATGATGATTTCCATGGCATCTGCGGACCTTTTGATCAATGACTGGACTGTACCCACTTCTTCAATAATCCCCGTAAACATGTGATCCTCCCTTTCTCTTTCTTTTGTATTTCTCACTTTATGAAAAAGCGATGTTTGGGACATGTGATCGATTGAACACCTTCGTCGCTTTTTATGGTCCATACAAGGTAAATGAGGGATCACCTAATAAACACTGCATGCGATGACTATATTGACATACAGAAAGCCCCGGAAAAATTCCGGGGCTGTGGTTTTTTTGCATTAGAAATAAAACTATGATCAACACTTATTTTTTGTTCATACATAGCTTTCGTTATCCTTCTCCCATCCAGACTTTCACTGTCGGCTTCAGCTTCTCACTGAATCAACCGTTAATAAATTAACGGGTCACGGGCTGTAAAGCATTTGCTTTATTACCGTCGGTCGGGATTTTCACCCTGCCCCGAAGGATACAATCGATATTTAGCTGTCCTTAGGGGCTATTATAGCGATCCTTGTGGTCAAATGCAACAATCAAGATTTATTCACCTGTTCATAAAAAAAGCCTCCTTATAGGAAAGGAGACTTGTTAATTGACGACTTTTACTACTTTTATAAGACCGTCTATTCTTTTTTCATTACTAAAGTATGCTTTAATACGATCGCCTTTTTTCAGATCGGCCACATCATCTTCAAATTTCTTTCCATTAAAAATGATTTTCGTGCCATTTTTGGCTTGACCGTAATACTCATCACCATCAATTTTTGTAATGGTATATTCATAGATTGTGTAATCTTTGTCATTATTCGTTAAGCTTTCGCCGATGGCTGTTGGCACATCTTCAATTTTCATACCATTCATGTATAAATAACCTGCGCCTAAACAAAGCAGTAAAACAAATAAGATTGCGATTTTTAATTTGATTTTCCCCATATTTAGAACCTCCATCATCTGCACTTCGCCTATTTGTATGTTCTATTCCTTCTTTTGATGAAATAAAACCAAAAAAGCTGATTTTCATTAATGGTTACTTATATAACGATTCAAATGGACTTTTGGTTCCACCTTTTCATCATTACATATGATACGAATATGCGTTCTTTATTAAGGGGGTCTTTTTTCCTCTTTATCTGTTAGCAGGGTGAATAAGATAGACGAGCTTTTTGATTATATTCTTTTCTCTAGTGCGAATAGATCTTCCTCTAACAATTGAGATCTTTGAACAGCGATATTTCGGCTGTCACGAACCCCTTGATTATAATAGTAGCTTCCAAGATGTTTTGTGATAAATTCTAATATATTGATGGCTGCTAATTCACCAATCTCCTCTTCTCGTTCTTCGGCAAAGTAACGCTGAATAGCAATCATCATCTGGTTTTTTTCTTCTTTTGTTAATGGTTTCAAAGTATCTCCTGCTTTCTTTCAGCATGATCACACGCTTTTTAGATGTGCACTTTCACTTATTTTTAGAGCTGCATATGGTGACACTCACGAATACGAATGTTTGTTCTCTTATCATATCACAAAAACGTGTCCATCACACCCTAAAAGAAAAAGCGTGTTTTAATCAATTGATCAAAATACGCTTTCTTTATATAGACTATTTATTTCAATATGGATAGGATCGTCGCCACAGAATGATCTACAAATGAACGCTCTGGGCGAGATTTCATGAGAACTGTAAGTCCAATAAAAGAAACAACCAATGCCTGTGCTAAGGCTTTGGCATTCAGACTGCTTTCGAGCTCACCCGAGCGAATACCTTGTACAATTTTTTCTTCAAAAATGACCGAAAGATACATCTGATGCTCTCTTGTGAGAATTTCAAATTTCTCTTCGTGGGGGGCAAGCTCGACTATTGTATTGATGCAGAAGCACCCTTTACTCGGCCCATGTCCATATTCCTCTTCTACTAATTCAGCAAATAATGTATGAAATGCTTCCTTTGCAGATAGATTGTTTTGAAGTTTGGTTCGAATGTGGGCAGCATGCTGAGTTGTATATTTGCGTAATGCTGCTTCAAACAATTCCTCTTTATCACCGAACGCTGAGTATAAGCTTGGCCGCTGTATTCCCATTTTTGCAGTTAAGTCGCTTAATGTAGTGGCTCTGTACCCCTTCTCCCAAAAAAGCAACAGGGCCTCATCCAACGCTTTTTCCTCATCAAATTCCCGTTGTCGAACCATTATCAACCCTCATTTCTATCATAAAAATCTCTTCACTAAATCAATCATCTATTTCTTATAACGTTTTTTACTCATCGGTATATTATCATTTTATTTTATTGACATATCATTGTCAAATTGACTAGATCTTCACTACATCATCTTGACTTTAAAACGTTTCTCTGGTTATCCTTAACAGGAATCATTTTATACCGATCAGTATATTATACTTTTTAGTACAAAAGGAGCTGATGACATGCATGAAAAAAGAAAAAATGAATGCCGTTGAACATTCTGATCTGGAAACGACTCATTTACAAATAACCACCCGATCAACGATGACTCGCAATATGGCTCTACTGTTTTCGACAGCCTCCGGGATGGCAGTTGCAAACATATACTTTGCACAGCCATTATTAGACTCCCTCGCATCCGAGTTTGGTATCAGCTATTCATCCGTTGGTATGGTCATTACGATTACTCAGCTTTGTTATGCGCTAGGACTGATACTGATCGTACCACTTGGTGATCTGTTCAACCAACGGCGACTCATCGTAGCTCAAATGCTAGTATCCGTATTATCTCTCATTCTAGTCGGTATCGCCCCTACCGCCACCGTCCTGTTCATAGGACTAGCTGCGGTGGGACTGCTTGCTGTAGTCACTCAGGTACTCGTAGCATTCGCAGCGACATGGGCCGCTCCTGAAGAACGCGGCCGCATAGTAGGCTTGGTTCAAAGTGGAATTGTGATTGGTATTCTTCTCGCACGAACGTTTGCTGGTGTACTAAGCGATCTCGCCGGCTGGAGATCAGTCTATCTCGTTTCCGGCGTGATGATGCTGATCATAACTGGGGTGTTGTACCGGTATCTTCCTCGTGCTGAGAGCAAGAGAGTCTCCATATCCTATGTGAACTTGCTCGCTTCAATGTTTATATTGTTCAGACAAGAACGAATTCTACGTATTCGTAGCGTACTGGGTTTTCTGATCTTTGTTGTGTTTGGCACGCTGTGGACTTCACTTGTGCTGCCTCTCAGCACTACGCCATACAATCTGTCACATACGGCGATTGGTGCATTTGGCCTTGCTGGAGTTGCCGGAGCATTAGGTGCCGCTCGAGCTGGAAGCCTTGCTGATCGAGGCTTAGGACAGTTAACAACGTGCATCGCCCTTGTCCTATTACTCTTTTCATGGTGTTTTATTTTTTTCACTGAATATTCCCTCATTTTATTAATCGTTGGTATCGTCATTCTTGACCTATCTGTGCAGGCCGTTCATGTGACCAATCAAAGTATGATTTTCACAGTCCGGCCTGAGGCGAGAAGCCGGCTGACTGCTGCTTATATGATTTTTTATTCCCTCGGCAGTGCGCTCGGTTCTATTGTATCAACTAACATATACGCAAACGCTGGCTGGAATGGGGTATGTCTATTTGGAGCCTCTATCAGCGCCTTAGCCCTTTTATATTGGATGATCACCTACCGCTTCACGGCACAGATCACAGGAACATCAGATTTAAAATAAAAAACACCGCAATTAAGCGGTGTTAATGGATTAAGCATCGACAACTTCGACTTTTTCCATCCCTTGACCTTGTTCCATGTCAAGAACAGCCTCGATACCAGATGTTACTTTACCAAAAACAGTGTGAACACCGTTTAAGTGCGGCTGTGGGTCATGTACGATAAAGAATTGGCTGCCGCCAGTGTCTTTACCAGCGTGTGCCATTGATAATGAACCTCTCTCGTGCTGATGAGGGTTTCCTTCTGTTTCACATTTAATTGTGTAACCAGGTCCTCCAGTTCCATTACCGTTTGGATCGCCGCCTTGGCTTACGAACCCAGGGATCACGCGGTGGAATTTCAATCCATCGTAGAAGCCTTCATTCGCTAATTTTTCAAAGTTTGCTACTGTACCTGGAGCAGCCTCTGGGTAAAGTTCAAACTCAATTTTCTTTCCATTCGTTAATTGTATGTATCCTTTTTTCGCCATTTTTCACATTCTCCTTTCAGGTTAAACAACGCTCATTATAGCACATTTTCGGTCATGTTAAACATCCCCTGCTTACCTAATGTGATTTACCTCTTTTGCCAACATTGATAAAATAAAAGAGCTTGATCCTTTTCTCCTAAGGAAATGATCACAGACTGATCAAAACACTTCATCATATTGGAGGTTTCAAACATCTTTAAAAGATAATTGAAACGTCAGACTGATTTGTTACGTCTATATGATGGAGTACGATTCAAATCATGTACTCAAAAGATGAGTTTCTCACCATCGAGAAACGCTTTCGACTTGAAGGAGGTCAACATGTTTAAAAAAACAATGCTTGGTATGATGGCAGCGCTCCTTTTACTGATTGGTGCGCCAAAAGTCAGCTTAGCGGATGCAGCTGTCGGCGATGTCATCGTCACACTCGGGCAAGACTTAACACCGGCTGATCGCCAGAAGGTGCTTGACGAGTTGAATCCACCTGAAAATGCGACAAAAATTGAAGTAACCAATAAAGAAGAGCATGAATATTTAGGAAAGTATATCCCTCGTTCTTCTATCGGGACGAGAGCATTATCATCTTCATCCATCACCATTGAAAAATCAGGTACGGGTCTGACTGTGGATACACATAACATTAAGACCATTACAGATGAGATGTATTTAAATGCTTTAATGACCGCAGGCGTGAAAGATGCAAAGGTTGTCGTGACGGCGCCGTTTGAAGTATCTGGTACAGCAGCACTGACAGGTCTATTAAAAGCCTATGAAGTGTCAAGCGACAAAGCCATTCCTGAAGATGTGAAACAGGTGGCAAACGAAGAGCTTGTAACAACATCGAAACTTGGAGACTCTATTGGAAAAGACAATGCTTCTGCTCTGATTGCAAAAATCAAAGATGACATTGCCAAAAACGGAGTTCCTAAAACAACAAAAGAAGTGGAAGAAAAAGTAGATCAAGCCGCTTCTGATTTGAACTTAAATCTAACGCAGGACCAAAAAGATCAACTTGTCTCTCTCTTCGATAAAATGAAAAATATCAATATCGATTGGAAACAAGTCGGATCTCAAATTGATAAAGCAAAAGACAAGATTACAAAATTCATAGAATCAGATGAAGGGAAAAACCTTCTACAGAAGATTTGGGATTTCTTTGTCTCTATTTGGAACGCGATCGTCTCTGTATTTACTGGTGGAAAATAAATGTCATAGAAAAAGCTGCCTGATGATCAGGCAGCTTTTTTTAAGTCGATGATTTCACTTTTGATTGATAAGGTAAATCCAATTTGACAATGTCCTCATATGTCTCACGCTCAACGACAAGCTGCGCTTCCCCATCTTCTACAAATACTACAGCCGGGCGCGGGATGCGGTTATAGTTGTTTGACATGCTGTAGCCATAAGCTCCTGTACAAAAGACAGCTAATAAGTCTCCCTGTGATAACTCTGGCAGATCAATATCCCAAATGAGCATATCTCCACTCTCACAGCATTTCCCTGCAATGGACACCGTTTGATCATGCGTTTGGCTCATTTTATTGGCGCTCGCTGCTTCATATTTTGCTTGATATAAAGCAGGTCGAATGTTATCACTCATTCCGCCGTCAATGGCTACATAATCGCGAATTCCAGGTACATGTTTGGATGAGCCGATCGTATAAAGAGTGGTTCCCGCATCTCCAACAAGTGAGCGGCCTGGCTCAATCCAAATTTCAGGCATCTCAAATTCATAGCGGGCTACATTTTCTTTCACCGCTTGAATAATTTTCTCCACATATTCAGTCGCAGGCAGTGGCTCATCCTCTTCTGTATAACGGATACCAAAACCTCCGCCTAAGTTCAGCACTGTGGAAATAAAGCCAAATGATTCTCTCCATTCATCTAGCTTCAAGAAAATCTTATCTGCCGCAAGGACAAAACCAGCCGTATCAAAAATTTGTGAGCCGATATGACAATGAACACCTAAGAGCTCGATCACTTCTGATTCAAGTACTTGTTTGACTGCTTCGTCTGCTTGTCCATTATGAAGATCAAAACCGAATTTTGAATCTTCTTGACCTGTTGTAATATAGTCATGCGTATGTGCTTCAACACCCGGCGTGATGCGGAGGAGTACTTTCACCTGTTTTGACAGCTCTTGACCAAGCTGTTCAATGAGGTTGATTTCATAAAAATTATCAACAACAATACAGCCGATTCCATGCGCTAATGCCATCTTTAATTCTTCTCTGCTTTTGTTGTTACCATGGAAATGAATTTTTTCTACTGGAAACCCGGCACAAATGGCTGTGTGCAGCTCCCCGCCTGAAACGACATCAAGTGATAAGCCTTCTTCTTTTGCCAGTTGGAACATGGCAATAGAAGAAAACGCCTTACTCGCATATGCCACCTGAGCTTTTAGTTCTTCTTCAATAAATGCTTTCTGAAAGCTTTTTGCACGCTCCCGTATTAAAGCCACATCATATACATAAAGTGGTGTCCCATACGTTTCAGCTAAAGAAACGGCATCAACACCACCAATTTCTAAATGTCCGAGTTCATTTTGTCTGCAAGTGCCGTGTAAATACAATGTCATTCCCTCTTTCTCCGCCTCGGCTGAAAAAAGACAGCTGCACAAGCTGCCTTTTGCCGTTTCTCAAAGTTAAAAATACAATATCACAATCTTCAGCCACTTTCAACGAGCGTTAAGAATTTGGCGGAATTTTTGATCTGTTCTGAGGGTGAACGATGCTTGGCCTTACTTTTGAGCCAGGAACAGACGTCCGAATGAGCACTTGCCATAAAGCCTTTCCATTAAAAGGAATAAACGGCCACATATAAGGCGTCTGTAAGGAACGAATGGATGTTAAATAAATAAGTAACAGCGTAAAACCGATGATCAGTCCATTCAGCTTAAAGATCGCTACTAGTGCTAATATGATCAGTCGGATAATTTTATTAGCGACACTCAGTTCATAACTTGGAGTGGTGAATGTGCCGATAGCTGCTAGCGAGACGTATAATATGACCTCTGGTGTAAATAAACCGACATCAATCGCGATTTGTCCAATTAAAACGGCCGCAATCAAGCCCATGGCAGTCGACAAGGCGGTCGGCGTATGGATCGCCGCCATTCGTAAAAATTCCACCCCAAAATCAGCAAGGAATACTTGGAGAATGACAGGAATATGAGAAGGTTTGTTAAATCCAATATAGCTTAGATTGTCTGGCAGAAGATTCGGTTCTAGAATAAAAAGAAACCAGATCGGCAAAAGAAAAGTAGAACATAAGATGCCTAAAAAACGCACCCATCTTAAAAAAGTCCCAACTGCTGGCGCCTGGCGGTATTCTTCAGCATGTTGAACATGATGAAAAATAGTGGTTGGTGTAATGATGACACTAGGAGATGTATCCGTAATGATGATGACATGCCCTTCTAATATATGGTTAGCGGCTACATCTGGGCGCTCGGTGTATCGCACAAGCGGGAAGGGATTATATCCTTGCTTAATGATAAATTCTTCTATTGTTTTATCAGACATCGTCAGTCCGTCAACTTTAATCCCAGACACTTCTTTTTCGATAATATCAACAAGATCAGGGTCAGCTATGTCTTCAATATAACAAACACAGACGTCCGCTTTAGAACGCTCACCTACTTTAAGCATTTTATATCGCAGTTTTTCATCCCGCACTCTTCTGCGAATGAGTGCTGTGTTCACAATGATATTTTCAACAAAGCCGTCTCTTGCACCTCTGACAACCTTTTCTGTATCCGGTTCCTCCGGCATTCTGCCAGGGTAGCTCCTGACGTCAATAATAAATGCGTAATTTTCACCTTCGACAACGACTGCCACAAGTCCAGACAACACTTGATCCACTGCTTCATCAAGCGTTTCAACTTTTGAGACTTGCTGATTGACAAGACGGTTTTCTACCACACGTGCAAGATCATCTGATTCAGGTTCGTTATCATTGATTTCAATCAGTTCTTTTAATAAATAGATCACATATTGTGTATCACATAATCCATTTACATAGTAAAGCTGGATTTCCTGATCATGGACATAAATTTTCCGAACGCCAAGGTCAAAGCTGAGACCCATCCCGACATTGTCTTTGAAAAAATCTTCATTTTTCTTCGGATCTCGGTACACGTGCACCTTGTCTTTCTTCATGGAAACCGCTCCTTTCTAAAATTAATTCGACTGCCTTCATTGTGATGGGGGACCCTTTGCTTAGATCATCTTTCCGTCCCATCTTGCCAATATCTCCAATGCCGACAACAATCGGAAGCTGAAGTGAATCGAGACAATACACTGTATCTCCACTCATTTTGTGTGGTTCCATTTCTGGAAGTCCATGTTTGTCAACGCCGTATTCTGTCAGTTCACCTTCCCGGTCAATGGAGACATGTACCTTTGTCCATTCCGCTTGATGGGTTTTAGATGCCACTGCAATGGCGCCAATCACTTCAATTTCAGGGTGACGTGCTACGTGCTTCATCGCCGTCTCCCCTGTTCCTTCACCTGTTAAGCCAGAATCATCAAACATGACAAACACTGGGTCATACGGCGTTTTTAAAATCATCTGGACCAGTTCTGGTCCTGTTCGTTTGCTCGGATTCCCTTTTGAGCTGGAAATACATCTTCCGCCGACTTTCTTTGCGACAAGCTCAATCGTTTTGGCAGCATATATATCTCCGTCTGTCACTAAAATGACTTTGCGTCTTTGCCCCATATTAGGTTATCCTTTCGGTTTAAAGATAAGTGCAATGATAAATGAAAATAAAATCGCAGCTGATATTCCAGCAGAGGTTAACTCAAAAATCCCAATTCCGATTCCAATAAATCCGTGGACATCAGCCTGATGCATCGCCCCATGAAGCAAGCTATGACCAAAGCTTACGATAGGCACGGTAGCACCCGCTCCTGCAAATTCAATAAATTTATCATAAATACCAAACCCGTCTAAAATCGTCCCCGCCACAACAAAGGTCGTCATGACATGTGCCGGTGTGAGTTTCAGTACATCAAGTAAAAGCTGGCCGATCACGCAAATCAGTCCGCCTGCAACAAAAGCAATCAAATAATCCATTAGCTTTCTCCTCCTGCACGCTCAAATACAACTCCGTGCGCAATGGTTGGAATGGTCTCTTTTTGCTGAACCATCATTGGGCTGAGAAGTGCCCCGGTTGCCACAACCAATACTCTTTGCAAATTCCCTGCTTTCATTTCTTGAAAGATGTGACTGAATGTCACGACAGCTGAGCAGGCACAGCCGCTACCTCCAGCGAATACATTTTGATCAGGTGTGTATATGATTAATCCGCAATCATCATGCTTCCGTCCAAGCTGAATGCCATCTTCTTTCAGAAGATCCTTTAAAATAGGCGATCCAATTCCAGATAGATCTCCAGTTAGGATGAGATCATAATCATCTACTGTTCTTCCTAAGTCTTCTAAATGTTGTTTGATTGTGTCTGCCGCTGCAGGCGCCATAGCCGAACCCATATCAAATGGATCTGTAATCCCAAGATCCATCACCCGTCCGACGGTGGCACTTGTAATTTGAATTTTGGAAGGTTCTTGGCTGATGACGACAGCACCGCTCCCTGTCACTGTACTTGTGGCTGTATCGGGTTTTTGCCCGCCATATTCTGTTGGATTACGAAATTGCCGCTCTGCCGTCGCATTGTGACTGCTTGTCGCAGCAAGTGCTCTATTGGCAAAGCCACCATCTACTAGCGCTGAGGCAATGGCGACTGATTCCATTGATGTGGAGCAGGCACCAAATAAACAAAGAAACGGGATTTTGAGTTCTCTTGCCACATAGTTGGCTGTCACGTTTTGGTTCAGTAAATCTCCTGCCAGCAGAAGGTCAATATCACTTTTTTGCAAATTCGCTTTTGATAAGGCCATTGATATGGCATCATCCATGAGCTGCCTTTCAGCCATTTCCCAGTTCTTTTGATAACAGTGCATTTCATCATAGGTTTTATCAATGAGATGACCGATTGGGCCTTCTTTTTCTTTCGGTCCTGCAGCTGTTCCTTCCGCATTCACATAAAGCTTGTGTTCAAATACCCAAGATTGCTTACCTGTTAGTTTCACGTTTTATTCCTCCTACGAAAACATCTTTTCCAAGACGTATCGAATAATCCCTACGACATATGCCGAGACGACACCAAACACAATGACGTTCCCAGCCAGTTTAAACATGTTGGTCGCTACACCTAACACAAGCCCTTCACTTTTATGCTCAAGAGCCGCACTTGTCATGCTATTTGCAAATCCTGTCACCGGGACAGCTGATCCCGCTCCAGCAAACTGGCCGATTTTATCGTAAATACCAATACCAGTTAAAATAGCAGAAATTAAAATAAGGGTCGCCACCGTTGGATTCCCTGCTGTCTTCTCATTAAAATCAAAAAAAGTAATATAGAAATTTTGCAATCCCTCGCCTATCGCACAAATCAAACCGCCGACAAGAAAAGCCTTGATGCAGTTCAGTACATAAGGAGGTTTCGGCTGATACGTTTTCACTTTAGATGGATAGTTCTCTTTTAAACTTGACACGTGTTGTTCCCTCCACATTTTTAAATATAAATAAGCCAATGAAATAGCGAGCCAAACACCTTTCCTAAGACGATGGCCATGAGCAGCAGCACAATTTTCCCGTCCATTCCAATTCTTTTCGTTAAGATAGGAAGTACATTTAACACTTCAGTGAGTGCGGCTGCAAGCATGCCGACAAAAATGCCAGATAAAAGACCGATCGGAAGCGCCAGCCATTTGGATAAATGCAAATGGACTTGACTTAAAGTAGCCCAGCCGCCAACGACCGCTCCACTTATCACGGCAGCCTCATATCCTTGAATGAAACGCTGCGTTTTCGTTAATTGCATTAATCGAGGGATAATACCAAGCACTGTGAGAAACGCTACAAATCCTGCCCCTACCGTTAAACCGCCGCCGAGCCCAACAAGCACCACAAAAAGCCATTTACCGATCATGGATATCTTTCAATGTTTCTTTGTTTTCATTGAGTGCGACATAATGATCAAGATCGAGCTGATATTTAAACATTTCCACTTCAAGCGGGCTTGGCTCTTCGTTTAAACGCTTTTTAAACACATGATTGAAAAATAAAATCATGCCCAAACCGAGTCCAAAGCTATATGGAATTTGTAATAAATACGGATGCTCAACCGTGTTTCCAGTAATCATCTCGTAAAGGCGGATATGAACAAGCCGCATACTAACATCCTCATGGAAATTCATGATGGCAAGGGCCGCTCCGACAAATAAGAGAAGCCATACAAACACGAATAATACGGGGGACAGTTGGCGTTTGCCTGTATCAATTTCAACAATGGCCTCTGAGCCTCCAACCGTTTGAATGTCGATGTCAGGCCACGCTTTTTTGATCGTTTTGACCACATGCATGATATCTAACACAACGATGTGACGATCCTTTTTGCTGACATGGTATATCGGCATTTTGCTCAGCTTTTGCACAGCACTGTCATCTCCAGTGATTTGGGCAATATCCTCTAAATAGATAAGCTGATCATTACCAGTCTTAATCCGATGGCGCAGCCGAATAAAGATTTGTCCGTCCATCCAAGTCACTTCCTATACGATGGGTTAAAAATAGTATGTGGTGAAAAATGGTTCTCATACTGAAAGAACTTAATTTACCGGTAATTACCACACAAAAAAAGCCAGCCAAATTGGCTAGCTGTCTTTTTGATCCATTTGCATTTGGATTTGTTTTAAAATCTTCTTTTCAAGCCGTGAGACTTGCACTTGGGAAATTCCGAGTCTTTCTGCTACTTCTGATTGTGTTTGGTCTTTATAATACCTTAAATAGACAATCAGTTTCTCACGCTCTTCTAATTCTTTAATCGCCTCTTTTAGCGCAATTTTATCAAACCATCTTTCTTCTGAATGATCTGCAATTTGATCGAGCAACGTAATCGGATCACCGTCATTTTCATACACGGTTTCATGAATAGATGATGGTGAGCGGACCGCTTCTTGAGCAAGTACGACATCCTCAGGTGTGATGTCCAGATATTCAGCGATTTCCTGAACAGTCGGCATTCTGCCATGAGATTTAGACAATTCGTCCCTTGCCCGCCTGATTTTATTTCCAAGTTCCTTTAAAGACCTGCTGACTTTGACGGTTCCATCATCACGAATGAAACGCTGAATTTCACCAATGATCATTGGAACGGCATAGGTCGAAAACTTCACATCATAAGACAAATCAAATTTATCAACAGATTTCAGCAGGCCAATACAGCCTATTTGGAACAGATCATCTGGTTCATATCCTCTATTTAAAAAGCGCTGAACAACGGACCAAACAAGACGCATGTTTTTTTCTACGAGGAGGTCTCTTGCTTGTTGATCTCCGTCTTGGCTTTTTTTGATGAGCTGTTTCACTTCATCATTAGACAGCTGTGCTTTTTTTGCTTGCTTTTTTACCTCCACATCCATATGAGCAGCTCCTTAATTACAAAGCGCTTTGCTTTTTGATAGATGCTTTGTTAAGCGGATCGTTGTGCCCATTTCTGGAGATGAGTCCACCATGACATCATCCATAAAGTTCTCCATGATCGTAAAACCCATCCCGGAACGCTCTAAGTCTGGTTTCGTCGTAAAAAGCGGCTGCCTTGCTTCCTCAAGATCTGAAATGCCCATACCTTCATCTCGAATCGTCAGATACACAATATGGTCATCCAGCGTGACGCTAATGTGTACCTTGCCGTCTGGATTCCCGTCATACCCGTGAATGATTGAGTTCGTGACCGCCTCTGATACAACGGTTTTGATTTCTGTTAGCTCATCTAATGTTGGATCGAGCTGAGCGATGAATGCTGCCACCGTTACTCTCGCAAAGGATTCGTTTTGACTTAAAGCAGAAAAAGTCAGATTCATTTCATTTGTCATGATGCCACCCCCAATGTTTGCAGCGCAGTTTGCTCTGAAGGCTCCATACGAATAATTTTAAACAAGCCGGACATATCAAATAAACGGTTCACCGCTGGCGAGATCGCACAGACGACCATTTCACCGCCAAGTTGTTTAATTTCTTTGTATCTTCCTAAAATCACTCCGAGCCCAGAGCTGTCCATAAACGATAAATCAGCTAAATTCAGCACGATGTGGCGAATGTCCTCTGTTTCCAAATAATTCGTCACCTTTTGTCTCAATGTCTCTGCGGAGTGATGATCCAGCTCCCCTGTCAACCGAATGCAAAGTACGCTCTCTTTTATTTGAAAATCAATACCAAGGCTCATCTTTTCTTCCTCCTTGCTCTATTTTCGGATAAAGAATGTTTCTCTTTCTTCACATGCAAATCCTTCACCATGACAAAACTAGTGATCATTCGTCACATTTAGATGTTCTTTTCGTTCATAGCAAAAAAGACTGCCAGTTGCAGCAGTCTTTCACCTTTTACTTCCATTTAACAAATTCGGCCATCGCCCGTTTGAAGAACGTCCAAACACCGGCTTTTTCCATATCTTCTTTCGCTTCAACAGGACTTTCATGAAGCACTTTTCCATCTTTTTTCAAGATGATGGTGCCAAGTTTCGTTCCTTTTGAAAATGGGGCTGTGACATCTTGAGTTAATTTAATTTCTTTTTTGATCTGATCGACATTTTCGCCTTTTTTCGTTAGAAGAGAAATCGGTTCAGACGTGACAAGCTGAATTTTTTTCTTTTTCCCTTTGCTCACTTTGATCTCTGCTACATCTTGACCACGCTTGTACAGAGGATGCGTTGTATACTGACTAAAGGCGTAATCCAGCATTTTGACGACTTGGGCATTTCTGTCTTTTGGTGTACTTGCGCCGAATACAACAGCAATCACGCGCATGTTGCCTTTTTTAGCGGATGCCGTTAGACAGTATTTCGCCTCGCCTGTAAACCCTGTTTTCACCCCATCCACACCTGGATAAAATTTAATGAGACGGTTTGTATTCACAAGCCAGAATTTTTTATCCGTGTTCTGACGAAGATAGTCTTCGTATACACCTGTGAACTTGGTGATCTCTTCATATTTCAACAGCTCTTTTGCCATTTTTGCCATATCATGAGCCGTGCTGTAATGATCTTTTTCAGGAAGTCCTGTTGGATTTTGAAAGACCGTTGAGGTGAGTCCAAGCTCTTTTGCCTTTTTGTTCATTTGCTCAACAAACTGTTCTTCAGATCCAGCAATATGTTCTGCCATGGCAACTGAAGCATCGTTTCCTGACGCAATCGCAATGCCTTTTAGCATGTCTTTAACCGTCATTTCTTCTCCCGGTTCAAGGAAAATTTGTGAGCCTCCCATAGATGCTGCATGATCGCTCGTTCTTACTTTATCAGTCATTTTTAATTTTCCTTGATCCATCGCTTCCATGATGAGAAGCATCGTCATGATTTTGGTCATACTTGCAGGGGCAAGCTTTTCATCACTGTTTTTGTTGTAAAGCACTTTTCCCGTGTCACGTTCCATTAAAATCGCTGATTTGGCTTCATGCGCCAATTCTGATGTTTGTTTTTCTCCTGGCTTTTCAATCTTTTCTTTTGCCATCGCTGATGGTGGAACCATTGAGATAAGGATCATTAAAGTAAACAATGCACATATATGACGTTTCAAGTGGCAGACCTCCATTATCGTAATCCTTTCTATTTTTTCCTCATAAAGGCTGTTTTATTCAGAGATCGTTTGATTGCCATAAAAAAAAGCCCTCTGTTTCATGAACAGAAGGCTTTTTCACACGATCTATGAGAGTTGTTTGACAACATCTTTCACTAAATCAAGGAAACTTGCTTTCACTTTTTCCGTCACTTCGATCACTTCATCATGAGAAAGCGGCTGATCTAAAATACCTGAAGCCGCATTAGAGATGCATGAAATACCAAGTACTTTTATGCCTGCATGACGTGCTACAATCACTTCTGGCACAGTCGACATACCGACTGCATCAGCGCCAAGCGTTCTGAGGAAACGAACCTCTGCCGGTGTTTCATATGAAGGGCCAGTCATTCCTGCGTAAACCCCTTGCTGCACAGATATGCCTAAATGTTTAGCCGTTTTCTCTGCAAGTGCCAGCAAATCTTTATCATACGGTGCAGACATATCAGGGAAACGAACCCCTTGACTGTCGTTTGGTCCAATTAACGGATTGGTCCCCATCATATTGATATGATCTGTAATCAACATAAGATCGCCAGGATGGAAGGACGTATTCACACCGCCCGCTGCATTTGTCACAATACATGTTTCAATGCCGATTTCTTTCATTACACGGACAGGAAATGTCACCTGCTTCATATCATACCCTTCATAGTAATGGAAACGTCCTTGCATGGCACAAACGACCGTGCCTTTCAGCGTTCCAATGACGAGCTGGCCTGCATGCCCTTCTACTGTTGAAACAGGGAATCCAGGAATATCTTCATATTTCAATTTGATTGGATTTTCAATCTCATCGGCTAAAATGCCAAGACCTGAACCTAAAATCAATCCAACTGTTGGTACATATGTCGATGCTTGTTTAATATATGCCGCCGCTTCTGAAAACTGTGCTCCCACGTGATTTCCCCCTATTTGAGTTTAGATAAAAAGCTTGTTCCGTATTTTGGCAGCGTTGATTTAAAATTATCTGCTACCGTTGCCCCAAGATCAGCAAATGTTTTCGCTGTTGGTAGCTCATTCGCTTCTTGATGCTTTTTGCTGTAAGCAATAAGCGGAACGTATTCTCTTGTATGATCTGTTCCGTGATGAACCGGGTCATTTCCGTGATCTGCTGTGATCACAAGCAGATCATCCTCTTTTAATAGATCAAACACTTCAGGTAGACGTGCGTCAAATTCCTCTAGTGCCTTACCGTAGCCTTCTGGATCTCTTCTATGTCCATAAAGCGCGTCAAAATCGACCAGATTTAAGAAGCTCAGCCCAGTAAAGTCTGATTTCAGCGTCTCAACTAGCTTGTCCATTCCATCCATGTTGGATTTCGTTCTGAGTGAAGAGGTGATTCCTTCTCCATCATAAATATCAGAGATTTTTCCGATCGCAATGACATCTAGTCCATCATCTTTCAATTCATTCATGACGGTACGGTCGAATGGTTTTAATGCATAGTCATGACGATTTGGTGTTCTAACAAATGCCCCCGGCTCCCCGACAAATGGACGAGCGATGATGCGCCCTACCATATATTTTTCATCTAAAGTCAGTTCACGTGCGATTTCGCAAATGCGGTAAAGTTCGTCTAATGGCACAACTTCTTCGTGTGCAGCAATTTGCAGCACAGAATCTGCTGAAGTATAAACGATTAAATCGCCTGTTTTCATATGCTCTTCGCCAAGCTCATCAAGAATTTCTGTACCAGACGCTGGTTTATTTCCAATGATGCCGCGCCCTGTTTTTTCTTTTAATTCATTTAACAGTTCATCTGGAAAGCCGTCTGGAAAGACTTTAAATGGTGTGTCGATGTAAAGACCCATGATTTCCCAATGCCCTGTCATTGTGTCTTTCCCGTTGGATGCTTCTTGCATTTTCCCATAATACGCAAGCGGTTTTTCGTCCGCTGGAATTCCTTTAATTTCTTTAATATGACTTAGCCCAAGCTTCGCCATATTCGGCATATGAAGCCCGTTCATTTTTTCAGCAATATGTCCAAGTGTATCTGCACCTACATCATTAAAATCAGCAGCATCAGGTGCTTCCCCGATTCCTACTGAATCCATCACAATGAGGAAAATACGTTTATACTGATAATCAGGCATAAAAAAGCGCCTCCTTCAATATTCTTGTCCTTTCACCTTTCACAACTGGAGAGGTCAGACATCTCAAGTATAAACCGTTTTCAAGTCAATTGACAACCATAAACGGTCCAAACATAAAAAAGCATGATACACGTTCACCGTGCCATGCTTTACTTATGCCCTTGGATGGAATTTGTGATACACGTCTTTTAATCTTGTTTTTGTGACATGTGTGTAAATTTGTGTAGTAGAAATATCGGCATGTCCGAGCATTTCCTGTACGGCTCTAAGATCCGCACCGTTTTCAAGCAAATGTGTCGCAAATGAATGTCTGAGCGTATGAGGCGTCAGTTCTTTTTGAATACCTGCTTCTATGGCTCGTTTCTTTAAGTTCTTCCAAAAGCCCTGCCGCGACATTTTTTTTCCGTGATGATTCAGAAATAAAGCATCGGCCGGCTGTTTTTTGAGCAGCTTGTTTCTGCCTTTTTCTATATACACTTCAATCGCACTTGCAGCAGCTTCACCAATAGGCACGATTCGCTCTTTTCTTCCTTTTCCAAAACAGCGGATAAACCCCATGGTCAGATGCACATCTGCAAGAGTCAGATCAAGCATTTCACTTACGCGAATACCTGTTGCATATAAAAGTTCGAGCATGGCTTTGTCACGGTAGTCAAATGGTGTTTGCTGCTTAGGTGTATCGAGCAGCTTTTCTACCTCATCTAATGATAGAACTTTCGGTAATTTCCGCTCTGTTTTTTGTGATTCAATGTTCCATGACGGGTCATCTGTTGTCACTTTTTCACGGAGCAAAAATTGATGAAAGGAGCGTATCGATGATAGATGACGGACGGACGTTTTACTCGATTTCCCCTCGTCTTTTAACTGTTTTAAATAATGAATAATATGAAGGCGTGTGACGTCTTTTACATCTGTCAATTGTTCATGCGTCATTAAAAAAGACAAATAGCTCTGTAAATCTCTTTTATAAGAGACAATGGTATTTTCAGAGAGTCCTCTCTCTACTGTCATAAAATGAATAAAGTCGGATAATTGATCCTTCAATGGTTTCTACTCCCCGTTTTGATAAAAATAAATCAATCGATCCTGCCAGCTGTCTTGTTTCGGCTGATCCATTTCCATCACTTTTATCGCTGCACCTTCTGGTTTATCATAACGATGATAGCTTTCATATTCTGAATTTATCCATATCATAGCATAATAGAACAGGACGGTAAAACCAGTGAACAAGATAAATACTTTCATTACTTCCCCTGTTGTTTTGAGCCATTTTCGCATGTTCTTCATGTCCTTTCTCGTGTTCTCATTACTTCAGCATATGCCAGGTGGGACAAGGAATATACAGCGAACATGCAAAAAACCTTTTCATTTTGAATGAAAAGGTTCCAATTCGGATTATTTGCCGGATTCATCATCATGACACCGGTGGCAAATACCATGGAATGTCAATCTATGATCCTTAATTTTAAATTTCCAGTCGCGTTCAATAATCTCTTCAACATCTTCTAATAAATCATCTTCTATCTCATCGACTGTCCCGCATTCCATGCAGACAAGATGGTGATGGAAGTGAGCGGCTCCTTCTTTGCGAAGATCATATCGCGAAACGCCGTCTCCAAAGTTAATTTTATCAACAACTTTCAGTTCAGTAAGCAATTCTAACGTCCGATAAACAGTAGCAAGACCAATTTCAGGAGACTTCTCTTTTACGAGGAGGTATACATCTTCTGCACTTAAATGGTCTTCTTCATTCTCAAGCAGTACTCTTACTGTTGCTTCACGCTGTGGCGTGAGCTTATAGCTGGAAGAATGAAGCTGTTTCTTAATTCGATCAATCCGATTTTCCATTGACTTTCCCTCCTACGCCACATTACTTGATCATTATATCAAATGATGTGCAGAGAGCCAACTATAATCATTTTAAATTGATAAATAAATTGATTATTATTTAATAACGATTATAAAATCATCATAACAGAACACCTGCCAGCTTTTTCATCAGCATGAATGATAAGTATGATTCAAAAAAGGACGAAAGAGCAGCGAGGGTTAAAATCATCAGTAGAACAGAAGCATACCGGCCAAACCAATGGATTGGCGCTTGACTGATGGTTTTTTTCATAAAAAGCTGACCAATTAAACGAATGGAGAACGCAATCGCACAAGTTCCGATGACTAAATACGCAGGAATGAGCAAGATATTTTGAGGAAGCACCGAGACAAAAGATAGAAAAAAACCGCTAAGCCCCATTTGATTGACCAAAAAACCAACAGTAAACCCAACTACAATCCCTTTTAAAAAAATCATCAGAAAAATAAGTGGCAGGCCAATGATGGAAATTCCGAGTATCCACATGAGGCCCAAATATTTCATATGATGCAAAAAGCTTTGCAAAAACATGTCTTTTGATTCTGCTGCTTTCTCATTCGTCAGTTGACCAAAAAATTGATTTAAATAGTAGAATAAATCCTCTTTCTGACTCATTGTCATACTATTGACGATAATGGCTCCAAAAATGACGCCCATTAAAAATAGTACAGAAACAAACAAATAAATCGATACATGATCTTTCACGTGCTGAAGAAGATGTTCTTTCCAAGACTTTTTCCGCATGCGCCTTCCTCCCAAATAGTAAAGGTTACTAGATTCTATGAGAGAGCAGACGAAACATGACAGTTTTATAAAAAGAAAAACGAGAAAGCAGCTGTACACCGCTCTCTCGTTTCCTTTATCGTGCAGCTTTTTGTACGTTCACAAGCCCAGCGCCATAATAAAAAGGTTCGCCAAGTTTTGTTGCCGTTTTTGTCAGCCTTTCACGCAATTCATCATTTGTCAGATTCGGATGTTTTGATAGAATGACTGCCGCAGCACCAGCTACATGAGGTGATGCCATAGACGTTCCACTCTTATATCCATATTCGTTATGAGGAATGGTACTTAATGTTGAAACGCCTGGTGCTGATACTTCCACTTCTTCCCCAACAGAGGAATCAAAGGCTCTTTGCTTTCGTTGATCCACAGATGCGACTGCCATGACAGAGCTGTATTTGGCCGGGTAATCTATCGTATTAAGTGACCCGTAGCTCCCAGCATTTCCTGCAGATGCGACAATGAGAATCCCGTTGTCATAAGCTCGATCTACCGCTTCTTTCAGCGCCTCCGATTCACTTGCTCCCCCCATACTAATATTGATAACATCCATCTCATTCTCAATCGCCCATTCAATGCCTTTAATGATCCAGCTATAGTAGCCGTCACCATTTTCATCTGCCACTTTCACCGCATAGATCGAAGCTTTTGGTGCCACACCAACGACGCCTACTTTATTATCTAATGCTGCGATCGTGCCTGCAACGTGAGTTCCGTGTTCATGCGGGTCAACGAGCGGATCGGACTCTGTTGGAACAAAGCTGACACCACCAGTTACATGTAAATCTTCATGCTTGCCGTCGATTCCACTGTCAAGAACAGCTACTTTGACATTCTGTCCGGCATATCCTCGTTTATGTACCTTTTGTGCTTTGATGCTTTTGATGCCATAAGGAACGCTTTGACCGCTTGTTTTTGCTTTTTGGTCTTCCTCAATAAAAGTAACTTCTTTTGCTTGATGTAGTTTTTCTTTTGATGCTTCGTTCAACGAAACTTTCATCATATCTATTTTCTCTATTGATTCTTTCACATGACCGCCGGCTTTTTCAACAAGCTGTTTTTGTGTTTTGTCTTGAACGGAAGAAGAAAAACCGATCATATACTCTTTTTTTGCTTGATCCTTTGCAGATACATCTGATGCGCCGAATGTCATCGATGCCAGTAGCATACTTGCCATACAAAGCCCTGCTCCAAATGATTTGACCTTCACGATACCCACTCTCCCTTTCATTTCTTTTTGTCATTTAACTACATTTTTAGACAAAAAGAAACGACCGTTTGTCCTATTTTTTAAAATTTTTCCAATTATTTGATCTACTTGTCACAAAAAAGCAAAATAAAAATGCTTATGATCCTGTTCATAGCGATCATAAGCATTCCTGCCTTTATGTTTTTTCATCATATGCTGCAAGGCTTCTTGTTTTGTTTTTGTCTTTCTTTCGTGTGTACTAAAATGCGGCATATTTCCTCTCGATTGTTCTGGATTTCGGCTGTGCTGCCTTTGAAGGTGTTCTCTCTTTTTCTTTGCTTTGCTTTTTCCCATTTCGCAAAACCCCTTTCGTTGTCGTTATGATACATGAACGCACCTAAAAAAGATAGACGTATTCACGCCTATCTCAAATTGTTGACAAAAGGCTAAAATGTACTTGATTTTAGCCTTTTGTCTTCTTTTCAGCGTGATAGAAAACCTTTGCAGTCTAGGAAGGACAGCTACTTTCACGGAGCGAATTTGACATTCGTGAGCACCAGAGCGCAGACTGACAAAGAATGCGAGGGTTTGTCTACACGCTGAGATAGACGTATACACGCCTATCTTTCTTTTCTCACCATATCAAGATGCGGAATTCCATCCTCATCATAACAATCTGAGACAGCTTCGAAGCCAAACGATTCGTAGAACGATTTCAAATAAGCCTGTGCTTGGATTTTAATCTTTGTTTCGCCTAATTCACTGAGCTTTTTTATCGCCTGATCGAGCAGGATCTTCCCGTAACCTTTTTTCCGGCCGGCCTTCGTCACAAGGACACGACCAATGGATGCCTCTTTGTACATGATCCCGCTTTGGAAAATGCGGCAATAAGCGACAATCGTGCCGTTCTCTTTGGCGATGACATGCAGCGCCTCTTGATCACGATGATCAATTTCAGGATAAGGACATGTTTGTTCTACAACAAACACATTTACCCTTTCCATTAAAATCAAGTAAAGGTCCTCTTTAGACAGTTGTTCAAATGTGTGACATGTCCATTTAAGTTGATTCATGATTGATATCCACCTTACCGTAGACCCCGCCTCCGCCAGCGATCAGTCCAACTTCACCTCTTCTTGCTTTGATGATGTAATCGGCTGTTTTCTCAGGCAGGACCGCTTTTAATTCTTGTTCTGTTGCTTGATGAAGAATATTCATCTCTGTATGAAAGACAGCTTTTAACTTTTCTAACGTTTTGGCTCCAACACCCGGAATAAAATGAAGGGGAAGCTGGTGAACATAAGGAGGCCTTATTCCTTTGTCACTTTCTTGGTCAGCAAGCTCCTTTAACCGCTCACTCACCCCTTTTGTCATTCGGGTATGGCCGCATGCTTGGCACTTTTCTTGATCCTGACTGTCAGGTCTTACCCCGCATTTCTCACAGGTCGTATGATAATACTTTCCGAGCCGCGGAGCGAGCCCATAATTTCCAGTGATGTTTCTGCCATCTTTTCCTTGAAGCGCTAGCTCAAATTCAGCAAAGGAGGCATGATCCATTCGGATCTTCGTATATTCCCGCGCAATTTTCCCTAAAGAATGGGCATCTGAATTTGTTAAAAAAGGATAACGGTTTAGCTCACTTAGCTGGGAGGCCATAGACGTATCACAGCTAAGGCCAAGCTCAACAGCATCAATGAGTTCTGGATCGAATACTTCGGTTAAAGACGTATTGACCCCTTTGCCGTATAAACTTTTATGCGGCGTAAAAATATGGGCAGGAATAAATAATCCCCCTAGTTCCTTCACCTTATGCTGAAGCGTTCTCCCATCCACATATAACCGCTGTGAACTCAAATGCACATTTTTCATATGAAGAGAAAGCCATGCGGAAAACTCAGACATTTTACGAAGCGTGGGCATAAAGGCAAGCACATGAATCGGACCTTTTGATTGGTCATCATTGATTTCTAGCTCACTGCCTAAAAGCAAAACGGTCTTTCCAAATGATAAACCGCCATCGCTTAGTTCAGTGTACGTGCCTTCCTCTACACCTTCTATCAATTCTTCTAGTACTTCGGGAGATTGTGCATCAATGACACCAATCATCCCCATCCCTTTACTTTGAGACGCTTCAATGAGAATTTGGTCAATGGTCAGTGACCTTGCACCTGTAATTTTGACAGCCCTGCCTGTTCTTGTTCGACCAATATGAATATGGATATCTGCAAAGAATTCTCTCATTTTGTAGACTTAAGTACCTCTTGCAATTGTAAGTATTGAATGGCATAGGCTGTTTTTGCATCATAAATATGTTGTTTTTCGATGAGTTGCAGTGCTTCTTCTAGTGAGACTTCCATCACTTCGACAAATTCATCCTCATCCAGCTCTCGTTTTTCTTCAAGCGGGACGAGCTGATCAGCAAGGTAGATGTGAACAATTTCATCCGCAAACCCTGGTGATGTATAAAAGGCGGTCAGCTTTTGGAGCGCCTGAGTTGTATAACCTGTTTCTTCTTCTAATTCTCTCAGTGCTGTATGTGCCGGCTCTTCTCCTTTTTCTAATTTTCCAGCCGGAATCTCAACGATGGCTCTCTCCAGTGCTTTACGGTATTGCTTGACCAAAATGATTTTATTTTCGTCTGTACGTGCAATGACTGCTACTGCACCTGGATGTTTAATGATTTCGCGTTTGCCTGGTTTTCCGTTCGGCAATTCTACATCTTCAAGAACCAAGTCAATGATTTTTCCGTTATATAATGTTTTTGACGATAATGTTTTTTCTTCAAAGTCCTTCAATTTTGTCAGCTCCTCGTTCTACTTTCACTTTTTACTTCATTCATTTTAACATAGATGTTTTAGGAGAAGCCAAAATGCGGATGCCTGCTTCAATGCGCCTTTTGAAATCACCTAGCTTGAATTCCAGAATTGTTTCACTTAATGTGAAAGGATAGGAGTGTGATTGAATTGAAAAAAAGACGAATTGGCACCTCTGATCTCTTGGTTAGTGAGGCGGCACTAGGATGTATGTCCCTTGGGACTGAAAAAGAAAAAGCGCTCTCTTTATTAGATGAAGCCATTGATCTTGGGATTAACTATTTGGATACAGCTGATTTATATGATTTTGGAACAAATGAGGAAATCGTCGGGGAAGCCATTAAGAACAGACGCCAAGATCTGATTTTGGCCACAAAAGGTGGCAACCGCTTTGAAAATGGCAAACCTGGCTGGGAATGGGATCCTTCAAAAGCATATATAAAAGAGGCAGTGAAACAAAGCCTGAAACGACTTCAAACAGATTATATTGATTTATATCAATTGCATGGCGGCACAATTGACGATCCAATTGACGAAACCATCGAGGCATTTGAAGAATTGGTTGAAGAAGGTGTCATTCGCTATTACGGCATATCGTCGATCCGTCCAAATGTCATTAAAGAATACGCCAAAAAATCAAACATCGTGAGTGTGATGATGCAATATAGTTTACTCGACCGCCGCCCAGAAGAATGGTTTTCTCTTCTTGAAGAACAAAGCATTAGTGTCGTGGCAAGAGGTCCTTTAGCAAAAGGATTATTAACAGAAAAACCCCTTTCGCAAGCAAGTGCGGCGATTCAAAAGAACGGGTATCTTGACTATTCATTTGAAGAGCTCCAGCAAATCATCCCTTCGTTAAAGAAAGTCGCTTATGACCTATCACTGACAGAGCTGTCCATTCAATACTTGCTCAAGCATTCTGCAGTCAGCTCTGTTGTTTTTGGCGCAAGCTCGGTGAAACAGTTAAAAGAAAATGTGGCAGCGGCAAATGCACGTTCATTAAGCGACCAAGAAGTAAAAGCTTTGTCATATTTCACAAAACAGTCTGTGTATGAGACGCATCGTTTGAATCAATAGAAGACAAATGGAAGAACAGCTTGCCACTTATGTTTTGTTTTAATGTACAACCCTATTGATGGTGCGATTCTGAAATGAAGTGATACGAGGGAGTTAGACGTGTTTTCTCTCAGGCTCATGTAGTATGTATTCATCTCAATGATATAACATAAAAAAGGGAGCATCGTAGCTCCCTTTTTTAACTTTTATACTTTCTCCAGTCTAAATGACTTTCATCTAGCAGCTCTGAGAAGCTTTTATTTTTTTCTTTTTCTTTCTGTTGCCGAAGGAGGTCTTGTCGTTTTTGTTCTTCTCTTTTTTCTGTCTCAGCGGCCAGGTTCTGCTTCATTTGAAGGAGCTGCTGTTTCACATCATCCTTTATGCCGTCCTTTAGCTTTGCTTGATCTTGATTGGTCTTTTTCACTTTGCCTCTCTCCTTTTGCTTTAGTGTATCATCCGTTTTATTTGCTCAGCAAGAGTCACGCCAAACTCCCAACATGTGGTATGATCTTCATAGAAACCCTTCGGAAAGGAAGAATCAGCTTGAAGAAGAAATGGCTCGCTATACTCGCCTTGGTATTATTTCCACTCGCTGCAATCGGCATTTTTTTTACCAATAAAATGATGTATATACGAAAATTAACGGATGAAGAGCTCATCAAACGAGAATCAGATGAAGGGCACTATCATCACGAGGAGTTTCAACAGCTGCAAAAAGAGAAAGTTTGTATTCCTTCAGCATTTGGTTACGATCTTCATGGCTATTTTGTACCGCTCCCTCATACAACACGCACCATCGTTCTTTGTCACGGGGTTACCGTCAGTTTGATCAATTCCGTGAAGTATATGAAATTATTCCAAAAGCTTGGATGGAATGTGCTGCTTTATGATCATAGAAGACATGGGATGAGCGGCGGAAAAACAACGAGCTATGGATATTATGAAAAAGAAGATTTGGCTCAAGTCGTCAAGTGGCTGAGAAAAAGACTTGGGGAAAAAGCAATCATTGGGATACACGGAGAATCGATGGGCGCAGTCACAACTTTATTATATGCTGCAAAACCGGATGCAAACGCCAATTTTTACATCGCTGATTGTCCTTTTGCTTCTTTTGAGGATCAGCTTCTGTATCGATTAAAAACAGATTTTCGTCTTTCAGGACAGTGGATTCTTCCACTAAGTGATCAAGTGTTGAAATGGCGGGACGGATACAGCATTCGGCAAGTTTCTCCACTTGATGTAATCGATCAGGTGAAAGAACCTATCCTTTTTATTCATAGCCTCCATGATGACTATATCCCTTGTGAGCAAAGCGAGCAGTTATACGCACGCAAAAAAGGTGATAAACGGCTATTTATTGCGCCACATGGTGCGCATGCGATGTCTTATAGTGACAATAAGGAAGTCTATGAACAAGAGGTCGAAGCATTTCTGGAAGCATTTCAATTCAATCAAAATGAAAGAGGAGAATGAACAGCCGTTCGTCTCCTCTTTTTGCTAACTTATACGATAGTCACCACTGTTGTATGGTGTCTGCCCGCCAGCTCCATATGGCTCTCTTCCGATTGCTGCTGACTCATGACCGATAACCCTGCAGTTGCTGCCAATAAAAGAACTATCAAACTCATTTTCATATAAATGACCTCCATTTTGAATTTTTGATATGGCTTGAATTTTCCTTTCGTAATACCGGGTAGAAACTTCAAATAATCCAAGCTCATTATAATAATGTGCCGCATCAAGTGCCAGTTCCTCAATATCTGGGTATAAGCGCTTGTCCTCCAACAAATCTAATGTATCGTCTATGATTTTTATTTCTGCATCAACGTATAATGCTTTTAAAAACTGAAACTTGCAGATGTAAATTTCATCTTCTAATTCACAGGCTTTCATAATACCTTGTTGATAGAGGGTTAACGACTCTTCTATTTGTTTTTGTTTAAACAGGATTTGGGTCAGCATAAATAGTGGGTCTAGAGAGCGATTCAGATGGGTTAAATTCTCCTTTTCAAACACTTCAAGAGAGTCTTTGAGATAGCGACTTGCTGTAGCAAGATCGTTCATTTGGTAATAGCAGTTACCTAAGTTGAAAAGGGCCAAACCTATGACTCGAGGGTTTCCAATTGAGCGTGCTCGCTTTAGAGCATTTTTAAAGTAGGGCAATGCATGTTCATAGCATTTCAAATCATCATAGTTTGCACCGATGACAAATTCACAGTGGATGATTCTCAGCGTGTACGTTCTGTAGGCAGAGTACGTATCTAACGCTTGCAAAGCATAGTGCATCGAAAAGTGGGTTTGTTTCATGTGGTAGTATATTTCTGCTAATTTAAAATAAAATTCTGCTCTTTCTATATCATCTGATATGAGATTGAGCTTTTTTTCTGCGGAACGGTAATAAGCAATGGCACTCAAATAGTTTCTCTGTTCAAATTCAAACATTCCTGTAAAAAAATGAACATAGTATTCAAGCATATCCGTTAATTTGGTCTGCGAATGTTCAATTGTTTCTAGAAGCTTCTTAATCTCCTCATCATTCGAGGCTTTTTTTGCCGGTTCAAAATATTCAAGCATGACCTTATGTCGAAAATCCATCAGCTGGTAAAAAAGCAGCAAGTTCTGATCTTGCTCCATCTCAAGGATTTCCTGCTCGATCTCGGCCTTTAGCTTCTCTGCTTTCATGACATGAAATCCGCAAATCTGCCTATACCATTCGTTTATTTTGATTCCAACCTGAGGCGATGACAGCTTGAGCTTCAATTCACCTTAGCACCTCCCTCCTCATGTACGATACATGTTGTATTCTATCATATTTCCTCGAATGGAAGAAATATGAAATGTCGTTTTTCGTAAAGTTTTCGGTATCCCGCAATAACCGCTTCCATTGCCGATTTTTCGGCATTTACAGCCTCTCCTTTTCTCTTTCTATTTTTCTCATTTTGTCGAAATGTTTGTTAAAAATGACTTTTTATCGTTGAAAAATCTCATTTTTCAAATTAGACAGTTCTCCTGTTTGATGAGATGATGAGGCCACAAAAAAAGCCCTCTTTAGCAAAGGGCTTATAACACGTCTGTTACGTGTTCCATATTCTCTTTTATCCAACTGACTGCTAATTCAAGCGTTGGAAATTCTTCCGTTTCAAATGTGACTTCATCTTGGAGAAGCCAGACGTCCTTTTTTACTGAATCCATTCCACCGATTGACCAGTGCAAAAGACTATACGGATGATTATTATTTAAAAACGACACCCACGTTTTATTTTGTGCCGTGTTTTGTATCACTTTCAGCTTTTGATCCACTACGTTTCCACCTTACTTTACAAGTATACCCATTCTCGGGCTGAGTATTTGTTGAGGACTTTTCAACATAAGTGTATTGGCTTTTTCATTAAAATCAATCGTCATTTCCTCGTCAAAAAACACCTTTTGTGCTGTGTGTATATATAGTTTTAAATGTTGGCTATTATTAAGTGGTTCCCATTCACCTGTTCTTTCACTTGTTAACCAAAGCATTGGTACGCCACTCACTGCACAGCCACAACCTTCTGAATCGTAGCGAAGCAGTAATTCTTTCGTTTCGTTTCCTGTTTGCTGTTTATCTATATATGTTTTAGCCAGTTCTGTGATGTGAATATACATGGCGAACATCCTTTTTAAATTGATGCTTACATTGTAACACATAAAACACCATAAAACATGACACACGACTAAATCCGAAAGTCATACTCTTTGAAATACACGCTCTTCTCACTAGGATTATATCTATCTATTGGCTCTTTCTGCATCCTGTTTTTTAGAATTATACTGATGACGCTATCAATTTTAAAAGAAGAAACAGGAGGTTTTAGATCGTGAAAAAAAGATTATCTCTCTGCTTCATCGGGGCGCTGATATTGATGTTGAGTTTCACTATGCCAAACATGAAAGCGGCATCTATCCTTGATGAAGTACGAGAAAGCTATGCGACTTATACGGGATCTGGTTACTCAGGGGGCGCCGCTTTATTAGATCCTATTCCATCTGACATGAAAATTACGGCTTTAAATCCCCATGACTATAACTATAAAGGGGTAAATGCGGCACTTGCAGGGGCTTACCTTGAAGTAACGGGACCAAAAGGAAAAACCGTTGTGTATGTAACCGATAAATATCCAGAAGGAGCAAAAGGAGCTCTTGATCTTTCACCTAATGCCTTTGCCAAAATCGGAAATATGGCAGATGGGAAAATCCTAATTAGTTGGAAAATTATAAAAGCACCGATTAGCGGAAATGTAGCTTACAGAATAAAAGAAGGTAGCAGTGAGTGGTGGGCTGCGATTCAAGTGCGCAATCATAAATATCCGGTTATGAAAATGGAATATTACAAAGATGGACAATGGGTGAACATGGAAAAGACAGACTACAACCATTTCCTTGGCTTTCATATGGGGTCTACATCTCTTCCTGTTCGAATCACAGATATTCGCGGGGTCATAGTAAAGGATCAATTACCCGCTCTTCCATCTACTGCTGCTTCACAGGCCTATATTGTAAAAGGCAATGTTCAGTTTCCTAATTAACGAGATGAAGAGGCAGCTTATTTAAGAGCTTCCTCTCTTCCTTCTTTATCCCAGAGATATGCCTCATTTTCTATTTCTTTTATGATTTCATTCTTTCCCGCCATATAGCTTTGTATATCTTCCGGATACTGCTTTGCTAATTGTTCCTTGACAGACGCATACGCTTCAGATCGTTCTGGGTGGAGTCTTAAGTAATCTCGAAACAATAAATGTCTTTTCACATCAGGATGATTCCTTTCATACACATGGACATGATGCGTACGATTCAAGCCACCCTTTTGAAAAAAGCGTCTCCCTTTTATACCATTTTCACCGAGCGCTTCGTATCCAAGGTGTTCAAATCTCTCTTTTTTCCTATCAATCTCTTCTATATCGCTTACTTCTATTAATATATCTATAATTGGTTTGGCAACAAGTCCTGTAACTGACGTGCTGCCAATATGGTATCCTTCTATCCAGCTCTTTTGAATGATTTGCTTGAGTCGCTGCTTTTCTTGACGGAATTCTTCATGCCATTCTTTTTTGAATTCGACAACCTCAACCTTGCGTCGCGGTGTCCATTTCATTTTTGATAGGGTGAGCTCTTTTGCCACATGAATCACATTTGTTTCAAAAAACCCCAATTTTTCATATAGCCTTTTTGCAGGGGTGTTTTCTTGCCCTGTGGTCAGTTCTATCGGGACATTCTTCTCCATAATTGTCGACATAAGTCTTGTTCCAATCCCCTGCTTTAGCGCTTTTGGATGCACAGCCAATCGACTAATGATCAAACAATCTTCCAGCTCTTCATAAGAGGCTACACCTAATAAGAGATCATGTTGCTGAAAACCAATAAATTGCTCTTTTGCTTTCATGACATCTTGAATGGTCTCTTTTAATGGCGGAAGATCAGCATAACCAATTTGTTCAGCTTCTTGTTGGTATGCAGCTAGTTGAATATGTAAGATCTGCTTTGCTACATCACTTATTGTGTGATCTAAATGAACAATCATTTCATCGCCTCCAGCTTCTTCACAAATAACACACGGTCTTCATGAATGCCATCGTAATCTGAAAAGACTGAGATGCCATCTACTGTTTTATCTCCCTTTTCTATCTGAAACCCGAGTTTTGTATGATAAGCAATGGAGACTTTATTGATAGGAGCTGTGACAGCTTTAATTGTTGTTCTTCCTTCCTTTTCAGCCGCTTCATAAAAAGCTTGATAGAGAATTTTACCTATCTTTAATTTACGGTGATCTGGGTGGACGCCAACAAAGTGAATATAGGCTTCATCCGAATGAGATTGTGATAAAAAACCAACCAAAAAGCCGATCAGCTCTCCCTTTTCAACGACAACAAAACTTGTTTGCTGGAAATGTTCAAAAAAGAGCTTTGGCAATTTTGCACGCAAATCTCTGCCTCCCCACCAGCTTTGAATGACGGATGTGACTGCGTAAAAATCTGATGGTTTCACTTGACGTATCATGATGGCCTCGCCCCTTTTCCATTTTGGCTTTCCTTGCTTGAATCGTTTTTTTCTCAAAAATATGATTGTTTCAATAGTCTACCTGTCTGATCAAATGATTGTAAAGACAGTATGCCAGCCTTTTTTCATGTTCACTTGTTGGTTCTTCGTCTTTCAGCCGCCATCTCCTTTTAAATCTTCACACTTATTTCAAAAAGTTCACTTTTTGTGCGAAAGTTTCATTCATTTGTTATGTTAAGATGGTTCATATAGGAAATGGTACAAATGTTTATTGGAGATGATGAGATTGGTTTGGGTTGTTATTTCACTTGTTGTGTTTAGTCTTTTAAAGCTGCTTGTCACCTCTTTGCCTTCTGGTGTTGTTGAGCGCCTTTTTAGCCGCTACGCCGTACATGCTAAAGTAACAAGTGAGCAAACAAATATTACTTTTCAAGGTCGTTCGCTTGATAAGCAGCGAGCAGCTGAAGTCATTCAACATTTTAATGATGCGATCTTTATTGAACGCTATTATATTTACCCAGGTGATGAAGAACGTTTTCTTCATCCGAATGAAGGGCCAGCGCCGCTTACTATGCAAACAAAGCATGGGAAACATGATGTCACCCTTTATCTGTTCCATTATGATGACCATGTGGATGTGGTTCGGCAGTTTACACATAAGCCAAAGAAAAAGCTGATGGCTTATCGTCTGCGTTCTGAACCGCTCCAAACATTCCACAACATGGCACATGCCTAACAATCGTTGCAGCAGACGAGACGAAGTGTTCACCACTTCGTCTTTTTTGTATGAACAGCTTTTGAATGATTTACCAGTATGAATTTCACCTCATGTTGTTTACAATAGATATAGAACATATGTTCTAAGAGGTGAAGTACAATGAATGAACGAGCCATTCTGCTTGTGGATATGCAGTCATTTTATGCATCAGTTGAGAAGGTGGAGGCGCCTCATTTGGAGAATGTGCCGCTCATTGTCTCTGGAGATCCAGAACGAAGAAGCGGAGTCGTCCTGGCAGCCTGCCCTCTCGCGAAGAAACGTGGCGTACAAAATGCATCAAGGTTATGGGAAGCACAGGAGAAATGTCCTGAAGCAGTGGTCGTACGTCCACGTATGCAGCGCTATCTCGATGTCTCTGTCATGATTACAGAACTGCTTGAACAATACACAGACCTTGTCGAGCCATATTCCATTGATGAACAGTTTCTTGATATTACAGGCAGTCTTACACTATTCGGCTCTCCACATGAGATCGCTCAACATATACAAACAACGATTATGAACCAGACTGGCATTTACGCACGTGTGGGCATAGGCCCTAATAAAGTGCTCGCTAAAATGGCCTGTGACCATTTTGCCAAAAAAAACAGAACCGGTATCTATGAACTGAGTGCCGACCGAGTTGCTGCTGATTTATGGCCGCTTCCAATCGGGAAATTATTTGGCGTCGGCAAACGAATGGAGCATCATTTGAAACGAATGGGCATCAGTACCATTGGCACACTTGCTACTTATCCGTTAGACCGATTAAAAAAACGCTGGGGAATCAATGGGGAGCTTCTGCAGCGAACAGCTTTAGGACACGATCCCTCTCCAGTCACTATTCACACACATGATCAGCAAAAAGCCGTTGGGCATCATATGACCCTTCCCCGTGATTACGCATCTTTTGAGGAGATCAAAGTCGCTCTTCTTGAATTGAGTGAGGAAGTCGCTAGGCGGGCACGTTTTAAGCATTATCTCGGTCAAACGGTGTCTGTTGGTGTAAGAGGGGCTGATTTTTCACATCCAACAGGCTTTCATCGACAAATGAAGCTTCATTCACCGACACAGTATGGCTCAGATATTGCAGAGGCAGCGATTCAGCTATGCCAGCAGCACTGGGATGGCCAGCCCATTCGCAGTGTAGGTATTACCCTCTCACAGCTGCAGCCTGACAGCCACTATCAGCTGACTTTATTTGATCATCATTTGAAGAAAGATCAACTCAGCAAAGTATTTGATGAAATCCATCTGAAATATGGACCTGCGGCATTATTGCATGCTTCGTCACTGACAAGCGCAGGGCAGGCATATCACCGCGCCGAAAAAATTGGCGGGCATTACAAATAACGGAGGCGAACAAGCATGAATCCCAATAAATTAACACCTGGATACAACATCATGTGGGAATCAAGCCGAATGATGCTACCAGAGCACCGGGAGCAGCTTCTTGCTCAAAAACGAAAGAAAAAAGAATATACACCTCTACCGCTCAGCTCCGATCAGCTAGAGGAAATGAATGTTTTGATCACACAGTCGATTACCGAGGATCAAGCGATTTGCGTGACATATGTCTCATCCGGCATGAAAGCACAGTTTTGGGGCTGGGTGAAAGCCATTCATTATGAAACACGCCAAATGAAAATCGTGAATGACGAAGATGTTCTAAACCTTTCCTTACATCAAATTATTGCCATCGATCTCAATTGATTTTCGCAAAACGAAAACATGATCATTGAAAAACCCGCTTCGTTTTTCTGAAAAAATCATGACCCATCAAGGCTTAAAACCTTGAAAACGAGGCATATGCTCTTCGAATGAACGGAACGGTTCAAGCTTCTCTGTCATTTGACGGATGACTCCTCCATCAAATTGTGTATTTAATTTGCACAATTTTTCATGTATGATTGGAACATCTTACAAACTCAGGGGAGACACAGCATGAAAAATAACTTACGCACTTTACATCCACTTAGTTGGACGATCATCATCGGCACGATATTTGGCCGAATGGCGACATCCATGAGCATTCCCTTTTTAGCCGTTTATTTGACACAAGTCAAAGGCGCCTCAGCCTCTTCAGCTGGATTGATCATTGCCGTCAGCTCTCTTATTGGGATTGTTGCGAGTTTTTACGGCGGCTATGTTTCCGACCGAATCGGCAGAAAAAAGGTCATGCTTTTATCCATCTTTGGCTGGACACTTGTCTTTGTTGGCTTCGCGTTTGCAGATGCCATTTGGGTCTTCTTTTTTATGAATGCTTTAAATGGACTGTGCCGGGCGCTGTTTGAACCAACGTCTAAAGCACTCTTATCCGATGTCACCCCATCGAGCATTCGGTTGTTTGTCTTTAACTTACGGTATACGGCTATTAACATTGGTGTCATTTTCGGCCCGCTGCTTGGCTTATATCTCGGGTCATCAAAAACGACTTTTCCATTTCTCGTCGCTGCCCTCATTTACTTGTTGTACGGGTTAACGCTGGCATGGCAATTTCAAAAGCATCCAGTGGCTGCTCCAGAAAGCACCAAACAAATCGGCGTCAAAAAAGCTCTTTCCATTATTCAGAAAGATACGGTCTTTAGCATCATCCTCATTGGCGTTACTTTATGTTCATTTGGCTATTCACACCTAAGCTCAACACTGCCTCAATATTTATCGGCATCCCCTATGATTGAGGATGGCCCTAAACTGTTTGGGTATCTTTTATCCTTAAACGCAGTGGTTGTCATTGTCGTTCAGTACCCGCTAATTATGATCGCTAAGCGCTATTCAACGATTTTGTCGTTAACGACTGGGAACGTGCTTCTAGCAGGCAGTTTGTTTGCCATTGCTTTTTCACAAAGTCTCGGTACGCTTGCTTTCATCATTGTCGTGTTTACGATTGGTGAAGTGCTACTCTTTGCGATGATGGATCTGTTTGTAGACAATATTGCAAAACCTGAAGTGAAAGGATCATACTTCGGCGCAATGGGGTTTTCTCAGCTCGGCAGCGTCGTCGGACCGTTTGTCGGAGGATTGTGTATTGACTTATTTGGCGCAGCCCATCCCCTTTCTATTTTTTCAGTCTTGGCGATTGTCACCGCTGCAGGCGTTCCGTTTTTACTTATCGGATACTACCGCCTAAAAAAACGAACGGCTGCTGCCGTGGCTGTGAAAGTAAGTGGAGGTCATTAAAAAAACCGCTCTCAATTTGAGCGGTTTTCTTTATACCCTGCGGATGGCGATCTCTTCCACCTTATGCTGATCGCCTTTTTTTAAAATCAAATCGGCTCTATATTTTGTCGGCAAAATATTTTCATATAAATTTGGACGGTTCACTGTATTCCAAATCGTGCTTGCCATCTGATCTGCTTCTTCATCCGTCAAATCTTTGTATTGATGAAAGAAAGATTCAGGGTCTTGGAAGGCTGTTTCCCGCAGCAAACGGAACCGTTCTTTATACCAGCATTGAATTTGCGTCTCAGCGGCATCTACATAAATCGAAAAATCGAAGTAATCTGATACAAACACGCGCGGCTCATCCTTCAAATCATCCAGTGCCGGTGATTGCAACACATTGATCCCTTCAATGATGACAATATCCGCATCTTCTACTGTTTCATACACCCCTTCAAGACGGTCATAGGTCAGATGTGAATATACAGGTGCATGCACAGTTTGTTTCCCTGATTTTAATTCATTTAAAAACGAAAGTAGCGCTTTAACATCATAGCTTTCCGGGAAACCTTTCTTTTCCATCAGCCCCCGATCTTTTAACTCTTTTTGAGGATACAAAAAGCCGTCCGTTGTTACGAGACTCACCTTCAGTCCATCTCCAAGCCTTGATAAAAGTGTTTCAATGATACGTGCTGTCGTGCTTTTTCCGACGGCCACACTTCCTGCAATCCCGATTAAAAAGGGGATTTTCGCATGATGCGGGTAGTTTAAAAAAGCATTGACATGCTGATTTTTTTGTTTTTCTGCAAAGACATGTAATGTCAGAAAACGAATAAGCGGGATGTAAATATCTCGAACTTCTTCTAGCGATAAGTAGTCGTTTAATCCTTGAAGTGCTCTCACTTCTTCTTCTGAAACAGATACCGGCATATATTCTCCAAGAGCGGCCCATGCCTCTCTCGTATGGCGTGTATATAATGTATTAAAATCTAGTCGTTCGTCACCCAAAGTCTTTCCCACCAATCTAAACTAAACTCATAACCAAAAAGACGATAATCCGATTGTAGCTTAAAATGAAGGCGCTGTCTTTATTTTTCAACGAAAGTTTGCTTCTTTTGCGAAAAAAAAGCATTAAATAAAGGAAAATGAGGGTAAATAAGAGTATTCAGTTTGATAGATAGAAGGGAGCACACCAAATGAAATATGTGATGATTGGCGGAGATGCAGCAGGAATGAGCTGCGCTATGCAAATATATAGAGAGGATCCAGACGCGCAAATTGTAGCTTTTGAAAAAGGAGAAATTTTCTCATATGGACAGTGCGGACTCCCCTACTTGATCGGCGGTCTCATTGATCATCACAGAAAACTCATCGCACGCAGCGCTGACACCTTTCGTGACAAATACGGGATTGATGCCAGATGCTTACACGAAGTGACCTCAATTGACCCAGAGCAAAAAACAGTATCGGGTATTCATTCTAAAACAAAAGAGCCCTTTACAGAAACGTATGACCGTCTGTTAATTGCGACAGGAGCAAGCCCCGTCACACTTGATCTAGACAGTCATTCATTAGAAGGTGTCCACGTATTAAAAACAATCCCGCATGCGCTGTCTATTTTAGACAATCTAAAAAAAGACGTCACACATATCACGATTATCGGCGGAGGATATATCGGTTTAGAAATGGCAGAAAATTTAAAAGGGCTAGGCAAAGACGTTCATATCATTCAGCGGGGGGCAACACTTGGCCCAGGCTTTGATCCCGATATGGCAAAATATCTGAAAGAAGAAGCGGACAATCAAGGCATTCAAGTAGTACTTGGTGAAACAGTGCAAAAATTAAAGGGCAAGACACATGTAACAGCTGTTCAAACAGACAAGCAGACCATTGAAACAGATATGGTCATCATCGCCGTTGGTGTCACTCCGCAAACATCCTTTTTAGACAGCACAGGAATTCAGCGACTGCAAAATGGCGCAATTGTTGTGAATGAATACATGCAGACGAATGTACAAGATATCTATGCGGCGGGTGACTGCGCAGCAACCTATCACCGTATCAAAAAGGAACTGGACTATATTCCGCTCGGTACGACAGCAAATAAACAAGGAAGAATCGCAGGGTTTCATATGACAGGAACAAACCGCGCGTTTCAAGGCGTCACCGGCACAGCGGTGATGAAATTTATGGACGTGACAGCAGGGCGAACGGGTTTATCAGAGAAAGAAGCAAAAGACGCGGGCCTTTCTTTCTCTACCATCACCATCGACAGCACTGACCACGCTGGATATTACCCAGATGCAGAGAAAATGAAAGTGAAACTGATTTACAGAAGCGATGATCACACCTTGCTTGGTGCACAAATCATCGGTAAAGAAGGTGTTGATAAACGAATCGATGTCATGGCAACTGCTCTTTATCAAGGGCTGACTGTGACAGACCTTGAAGATTTAGATATTAGCTATGCCCCCCCTTTTAACAGTGTATGGGACCCACTTCAGCAAGCGGCAAGGCGGATATAGAAAAAGGAGTGAAGCCATTGACCATTCAACAAATTGCTACTATTGAAATTCCTGTGACTGATATCCCCCGGGCTGTCTCTTGGTATGACCAGATTTTAGAGATGATCGTTCTACATCAATCAGAAGAAGCCGCTATGCTCACTTTTACTCATGGCGAGGGACCTTCTTTTTATCTCGTCAAAACAAAACACGAGAAACGAATCTACTTTATGAACTCTTTTACAGGAGTTCGGCATAGTATGATTGATTTATTTGTGAAGGATTTAAAAAAATTTCACCAGTATTTAAGCGAGCATAACGTCACCGTATCGGATATTCAAATATTAGCTGACCCAGACTTAGGCGGTTTTAGCTTCGAAGATGTTGATGGCAATGTCTTTGGCGTCACCAATATTAAGCCCCATCAAACAAAAAAAGAAACCAGCCTGTGACCGGTTTCTTTTTTTGTTATTTTTTCATCATCGCTTTACGTGCTGCTTTTTCAAATAAAAACGGGAATAATTGATACAACTTACTGCCAGCATTCATCCATCCTGGTAAATTAATCTCTCTTTTTTTCGTCATCATGGCGGATACGACCTTCCCTGCTACCTTGTCAGCACTGAGCATCATAAAATCAACATTTTTAACATATTCACCACTGCGGTCTGCAATGGTAAAGAAGTCTGTGGCAATCGGTCCTGGATTGACGGTTGTGACATGAATTCCGCTGTCTGCCAGCTCCATTCTGAGGCTGTTTGAAAATCCGAGAACCGCATGCTTTGATGCGGAATAGATGGCGGATTTAGGGGTGGCAATTTTGCCTGCCTGTGACGCAATATTGATAATATGTCCCTTCCCTCTTTGTTTCATCTCAGGAAGGACCTTTTTTGTGCAGGCAATTAAACCAAAGACATTGACCTCAAACATCGACACCATTTCCTCAATGGATGCGTCCTCGACGAGATCGAACACACCAAAGCCGGCATTGTTCACCAAAATATCAACAGCTCCCACTTGTTGATAGGCTTGATCAATGTCCTCAAGCCGACTGACATCAAGCTGAACGATGTGACATACGCCGCCAGCACTTATAATCTTTTCTTGTACACCTGTGAGCTTTTCAATTCGTCTTGCCGACACAATGATTTCTGCTCCTTCGGCTGCTGCCAAGTACGCCATCTTTTCACCAATACCGCCTGAAGCACCTGTAATCCATATTCTCTTTCCTGTTAGTCGCCCCATTTATTTCACTCCTTCATTTGCTCGATAATAGAGGGTTCCGTCTTTTTGCACTTCTTCAATTTGTCCAGCCGCTAAAAGCACATCAAGCTGCCCGACTGTCTCAGACATTGTCAGAAATAATGCTTCTTCATACAGGCCCGGAAATAAGGTGCGGCAAAGATGAAAGGCGGTCATTTCCTTTCGTTGAAGCAGCTGATACATCGTATTTGCCCGTTTTTCCTGTTTTTTAAATCTTTCTTCGATCAATTCGTGATGAGAGGTAATGAGCTGGCCATGCCCTGGATAAATCGTCTGAATGGGCAAATGCAATAAACGCTCGAGTGATGCTTTATATTGAAGCAGCGATTTTTGACGTTCTGTTCCTTTCACCGGCGCTTCCATTAACGGATTGGAAGAAATGGTCGTAAGCAGCAGATCACCGCCGATGAAATTTCCTGTTGTTTCATCTAAAAAAGAAAGATGAGATTGTGCATGTCCCGGTGTCTCCAGCACTTGGAAGTGCTCATGTCCCTTCAAACGATCGCCTTCTTTTATGACGTCATCGACATGTGCCGTACATGAATATGTATAGGACTGCCTCACCATTCTTTCACACTCACCTTGACGAAGCGGCACACCTAACTGCTGAAAAAAATCATTCATAAAATGGATTTGACGCTGTTTAAACGCTTCATCCTGACTAATATAGGGCTCATTCAACTCGTGTCCGATGACACGGACATGAGGTTTCATCAGATCTAAAAGACCGACATGATCTGCATGATGATGTGTCAAAACCACTTGATCAATATCATCTATTGATAAATGATGTTCCTTTAATTGTGTGACAAAGGCATGCTGCGCCTCTTGTGTCATCGGTCCGCAATCAACTAAGGTCACGGCATCGCCTTTTAATACATATGCATGGACATCCCCCACCGCAAACGGTGTAGGGATGGATAATTGAATCATTTCTTCTTTCACTTTTATACGTCATCTCCTGATTTTTGTCTCATAGATCATCTGAACTCACTCTTCTTTATTCATTGTATCTTGCAAAGGGCAGACTGTCATGCGGTTTAGATGGTCAATTTTTTTATCTCTCCCTATTGACACAAACTTGTCCATCGTTGCATAATGAACAACAAATATAAGATGCGCGATGACAAGGATTAGTAAGCAAAATAATGATGCAAGAGAGTGAGGTCCGCCGGCTGTAAGACTTCACCATCCTCTTATTTGCTGAACCTGCCCTTTGAGCTGTTAGGCAAACCTAAACGTTTCCCGCGTTAAGGGACTAGAGCTGAGTATGCAACATTGCATGCTAATTGAGGGTGGTACCGCGAAAAACCTTTCGTCCTTTGCAGACGAGAGGTTTTTTTATTTTCTACAAGGAGGAGCAGCTTATGAGTAAAATTGGATTTATTGGTGCAGGCTCAATGGCCGAGTCTATGATTAAAGGTCTTTTAAAGAGCGGCATTATGTCAAATGAAGATATCATTGTCACAAATAAAACAAATGAAAAACGATTAGAAGAATTACATGCACGTTATGGAGTCAAAACAGATTTCGCTCGTTCCTTTATTTATGAAGAAGCCGATATGCTGGTGTTCGCTTTAAAACCAAAAGATGCGGAAAGTGGCATTTCTGAAGTAAGGCCCCATTTAAATGGACAGCTGATTATTTCTATTTTAGCGGGCATTTCTATTGAAGCCATTCAGCATTATGCTGGCGCAAAAACGGCGGTGGTTCGTGCGATGCCAAATACATCAGCAGCCATACAACAATCAGCTACTGGCATTGCTGTCAGTGATGAAGTCACAGAGGCGCAAAAGGAAAAAGCAGTTCAGTTGTTTGAAACGATCGGTCATGTGACGGTTTTAGATGAATCACAGCTGAATGCGGTCACAGCCATTGCCGGCAGCGGTCCTGCCTTTATTTATCATTTGATTGAAGGAATGGAGCGAGGTGCATCGGAACTTGGAATGGACCAAGAGACAGCGAAATTGCTCATTTGTCAAATGATTGCAGGCGCTGCAAATATGCTTCAGGATAGCGGTAAGGAACCTGCTGAATTGCGCAAAGAAATTACGAGCGAAGGTGGAACGACAGAAGCAGGACTGAATACCCTTGCTTCCTATCAATTTGAAGAAGCGATTGTCGATTGTGTGAAAACAGCGACAAAACGTGCAGCAGAATTAAACGATATGTTTTCAGCGAGTACGTATAAATAATATAGAAAAGCACCTGTTTTGATGACAGGTGCTTTTTACGTATGTCCATCTATTTTTTCTCGCTCGTCATTGAATTCAAGCAGTGTGATTGATCTTTTGGTTCTTTCTGTTCTTTTTTTGAAACGGCTTGTTCTATTAGATAATCACGCGCTTGATAAAAATGAACATCAATCAACAATTCTTGGTGCTTCATTGATTAGTACCTCCTCATATAGATGATTTGCTCATGGATAGGATGGCTTTTATTTGGGCGAGGTGATGATTTTCATGTAAAGCAATGGTTTCAGCTAAAATTTGGACTGTCATCGCCCCTTCTTCAGGGTGAAGGCCAGAGCAATCCCATGTATCCTCGTGTAATAGCTGGAGTGTGTTGTTTCTGCTCTCTTTTAGGCGCTCAATCAAAGCACGAATCTCTTGTGCGGTGTACCTTTCATAAGCTCTTTCCTTCACATAAATCTCAGGATCATACGATTGGAAAGGTATATTCTCATTTGAAAGTACCTGCTCTATCCGCTTCGACCAGACTTCCTCTGTATCATACAAATGGCCAGTGATTTGTTTAATAGTCCACTTGCCTTCTTCTAAAGATTGATCTAATGTGTGCTCATCACATGCCTGCACTAGCCCCTCAAGCTCACGAATACTTTCTCGAAGTGATGTGACGATTTCTGTTTTTGTTAATTTTCCGGTTTCCATTGCGTAATCAAAGTCTCCTTTATAGTGAATGCATTTCCCTTTTAGATTCATCTTGCTGTTTCTCTTTTAGTAACAATAAGTTGTTCATCAAACCAGCTAATATCACAAGACCTGCCATACACATAGCAATGACATGAATAGGAATCAGATCTCCGATGAACGCCATAATGATAAATCCACTAATATAAAATATGCGTGATAATGCAAGACCTGCCGAAAAAACCCGGGCTCTTAAATGACTGCTTGCATATGTCATAATATTTGTAGAGTACAAAACTTCGACTGGGCTGTATAATAGATTCGCTAATAAAACAACAAATAAAAATCCAATAAAATTTGTTTGTTGATAGGACAATGCATGTAATATCGCTAACAATATGATCGATACCGTTGACCATCTTTTATAAAACTGAAAGGAGAATTTCGCTTTTTTAAAATAAGCTGCGAGTGTAATTCCTCCGATAATTTGTCCTAGTCCACTTATTGTATGTCCAAGGCCCAAGCCAAAATTCCCTTCCTTTGCTACTTCTAAAATGTACAAACTAAACATGACATAAACAATGCTTAAAGCGAATTCTCTAGACATCAATATCCATATAGCACTTTGAATTTTGGGTGACCCTTTGATTTCTTCAATGCCCTCTTTAAAGTTTTGAACATATGACACATACTCTTTTTTTTCAGATGTTTCTTTCGCTTTAATAGGGATTAGCAGCATTGCCGATAATAAGAATGTCAACGCATCCACCAAATAAATGGTGGAAACGGACCAGATTTCTGTGACCAACCCGCCTACACCTGTCGCAATCAGCATTGAGGCACTAAAAGACGTTGCTAGTATACTATTTCCCTTAGAAAGCTGCTCTTTATCTAAGATTTCAGGTATCATAGATGAACGAGCAGGCAAGTATATACCTGAAAAAGCACCATTTAACGCTAGTAAAAAATAAAGGATAAACGGTGTCACATTCAATGTAACTACTAAAACAAAGCCTAGTCCTATTATAAAGCGTGCCAAATCTGCAAAAATCACAACTTTCTTATAAGAAAACTTATCTATAATCGGGCTTAAAAGCATAGATGTTAAAATGAGAGGAAGCATTGAACAAATAAATAGAATACTTAGGTGGGTCGCTCTGCCAGTAAGTTCATAGATTAAGCCAATCGTAGCAATCGTTCTAAACCAATCTCCAAAAGCAGATAAGTTTTGTCCAATAAAGAAACTGACAAAGTTCTGATTTTTAAAAAGCGATGTCGTTTCTTTCTTTAAAATCATTAGAGGAGCACCTCTGTCGTCTCATACCAGCCTAATTCTTTTTGCATAAACTCGACGGCTTGATCATAATTAGCTCTTTCTTTTTCTGGTATGAGATCAACTAAAATCGCAGGATACCAAGGTTTCGCTTCTTCTTTTATCACAAAATATTGCTCCGCCTCCTCAACTACCCCTCTTAACATGAGTAATTCTAATTTACGATAAATCTCTTCACGCTTTGGCATTTGATTGAGATGTGCTTTTTCTATTTTCATTGTTTTAGGGAAAAAGACAAGTCTTCTATCAAAAGCATGATACTCTCTAGATTTAACGATAGGTAACTCTTGATTTGTCAGGTTTTCAATATATTTTTGGGTATTTGCTTCATTTGCCCAAATCATACCTTGCATGTACGAGATGGCACCTGTGCCTAGTCCAATATATTGATCTTCATAACCACCGTAAATCACTTCGCCATATTGAAAACGTTTATTTTGATGCTCAGGGGCCATAAACGTATAGACATAATTTTGATGCCAGCCCTTCGTTTTTAAGTGACGATAGAGTGTATCGCTAAACTCAAACTTTTCTTTAGGATTGGGAGGCATAGGAACTTTGCCTTTATTTATTTTTGATAACCATCCCTTTGAACATGCAATGTATTCTAATGGATACGTATCAATACTGGTGCTTCCTAATGCCATCACTCCATTTATGTCCTCTATCATCTCTTCTTTCGTTTGCCCAGGCAGCTGATATAATAAATCAATATTATAGGATTGGAAATGCCGCTTCATTAAGTCTACCGTCTGAGAGATTTGATCAAAACTAGCTGTTAAATTGAACATTTTCCGATAATGTTCGTTTAATGTTTGGACACCAAAGCTCCCTCTATTTGCTCCACCTTCAGACATGGCAGCGACTCTTTCTGGTGTAGCTGTCTTTGCTTCACACTCAAAAGTCCATTCATAGTCAGGTGATAATGTGAAGTTTTCTTTTATTGCAGTCGAAAGTCGATAAATTAGCTCAGGAGACATAATGGAAGGCGTCCCTCCACCAACAAATACCACATCAAAAGTCATCTTTTGAATATTAGTTGATTGTGATAGAATACGCATCTCATTGATTAAAGCATCAATGTATTTTCCGATCATAGGCTCATATTTTGTGGATTTAATAAAGGGGCAGAACGAACAGATGGTATCACAAAAAGGGATATGTAAATATAAAGCATTTTTCCCTTTTTGAAATGTTCGTTCTTTTTGGATGAATTCTGTCACACGAGATTGTGCTCCTTCTTGGCTAGATTGACCAAAAAACGGATAAAGAAAATTCCATAAAGGCGGATGCTCTTCATAATAATTTTTCATATTTGACAATTCTCTCACCCAACTCTCATCTATTTTTAGTCCTTATACAAATTCACAGAGAAGCTAAATCATTCGCTTCTCTGCGGCACACACTAATTTGTAAGTATTTGGTAATTTTAGATCGCAATCCATTCGTTTCGTTTCATTTAAATCACCTCCTTATAATTAGGATAATTGTTACTTAATTACATAATTGATTATAATAGACTTTTCTGAATATTTCAATCATTTTAACTATTTTTTGTTAGTTCTATCGTTTCACATTGCCATTTCCATCTATAACTTCTGGCATAATGAAGAATAAAAAGAATATATATTCACAACAAAAAGCCCTATCATCACGATAGGGCTTATCACCACATATGCTTACTCTTTCTCTAATAAAGCATGAATTGTTGATTCTAAGAGCGAAGGCAAAACGCCAAAAGAGAATGGGACATGCAGCCGTTCTGTCCATTTGTGCGCATCCTTTCCTAATGGACCAACGTTGATGACAGGTACGTTAAGAGCTTCTTTTTCTCCTTGTGGTAACGAGTAGCCTTTTTGGTATAGCGGCATGTTGGCTGTATAATCGTCTATATCTTGATTTTCAAGCTGTAAGTAGCTTAAATCAGATAAACCAGGAAAATATTTGACTTCTTCTACTTCGATTCCATAGATCTCTTTTGCTTCTCTTTGAATCTTCTTTAAGGTCGTTTGAATATGCAGATCATCTGTTGAAGAAACAGATGGGTAAAATGGCGGACTATAAAACAACACAATCAGTGCTCCATCTTCCTTACAAAGGGTCGTCAGTTCTGATACAATTTTGGTTGAAAAATCACGATCCCCTAGCTCACCCCGGTTGGCAAAGGCGTAGTTGACAATTCGCTCGACCTCCTGCTTGCCGGATCGTTCAGCAGCTTTTTCGTACAGCTCATGATACGTTAACACCGTGATGTTTGTATCGATGGGTGTAAAATGTTTAAAGCGTTGAAATGCAGCGGTTTTCTGTTTGAGATTGGCTTCGATTTGGGCTGCTGCTTGTTTCGCAGTTTCATAGAGGAGCCCGTGAAGCTCTTCACTAGAGCGGTTCATCATCAGCACATTAAATAAAGAAACAGCCGTGTGAGGCGTTTGAACAGAGTAAGCTTCTTTCAAATCCTTTTGCATCAAATTGGTCGGAGGTGGTGTCACTTCACCATCTACTTCCTCACAATAATCACTATTCAGTTCTAACAGCCTGTTTAATTCAGATACCATAAAATTTGCATTTAATCCTGAGAAGGGCTCACCTACATGTGTTTCAATTCCTTTGCAGAAAAATCCCGCAAGTACCTTCCCTATACTACCTGTATAGATGTATTGGTGCGCATCCCCGGGATACTTTTCAAACATCGGCTCACTGTTTAAACACGCGGTATAATCAAGGTCATACTTCTGCTTGAGCTCCTTTAGTTTCGGAACAGCCTCCAGCATCCCCTGTGAATTCACTTCTTCATCTGGCACTGTGACGAGCAGAATATTTCCTTCAAACCTCCCCGCCATGGCTCTTTCTAGCATGGAAAGCTGGACAGTCAGGCCTGCTTTCATATCCATGGACCCTCGTCCAAACAGCCAGTCACCTGAAGCTAAATCCTCTCTTGCCCTTTTTGGAAGAAGTGCACTTTTTTGAGAAAAGGACGCCATTAACTCTTCGGGCTTACACGCCATATTTTGAAATTCTCCGTAATCCTCTGTATCGACGACATCAAAATGGCTGAGGAGTAAAACAGTACGTGGCAGCGTACTTCGTTTGACAAGTGCCGTTAAAAAATACCGGCCATCTTTCATTGGATGCAAAGCCAAGTGATCAGGGTGCTGCTCAAAATATGGACGCTCCCTCAGCAAGTAATATAAATATTCCGCTAATGCGACTTCTCCCGTTGTACCAGATATGCTTTCATACTGCATCAGAGCTGTGAGTAGCTCCTTTAGTTCACTTTCCGTTTGCCATTTCATCCGTTAATCCCCCTTTGATGTCCATATCTTTCATTATACAAAATCATGTTCAAAAGCTATATGGTTTGAGCACCTTTTATGACGAATGTTTGAATGACTGTTATAATCGGCTATACCATTCTATGAGGAGGCGAAGGTAATTGGAAACAAAGCTTTTTTCACCTTGGACATTAAAAGGTGTCACACTCAAAAACCGCATCGTCATGTCCCCGATGTGTATGTATTCATCCTATGACCGTGATGGAAAATTACAGCCTTTCCACTTTGCACATTATGTTTCCCGTGCGCAAGGTCAGGCCGGATTAATTATGGTCGAGGCAAGTGCTGTTTCACCTGAGGGAAGAATTAGTGATCAGGACCTCGGAATTTGGAGTGATGAGCACATTGAAGGGTTTGCCTCATTAAACGAACAAATCAAAGCGTACGGAACAAAAACGGCCATCCAGCTAGCCCATGCAGGACGCAAGGCTGAGCTAGATGGTGACATTCTTGCTCCATCCAGCATTCCATTTGACGAGCAATCTAAAACACCTCTTGAGATGTCTATCGATCAAATAAAAGACACCGTTCAGGCGTTTCAAGATGCCGCTGTCCGCGCCAAACAAGCTGGATTTGACATCATTGAGATTCATGGTGCGCATGGCTATTTGATTAACGAATTTATCTCACCGCTTGCCAATCACCGGACAGATGAATATGGCGGTTCACCAGAAAATCGTTATCGCTTCTTGGGAGAAGTGGTTGATGCAGTCAATGAAGTGTGGGATGGACCATTATTTGTCCGTGTATCCGCTTCTGATTACACAACAAAGGGACTAGATATTGCAGATTATATTGGCATTGCCGCATGGCTGAAAGAGCAAGGAGTCGATCTAATTGATGTGAGCTCAGGCGCTGTGGTGCAAGCCAGTATTAACACATTCCCCGGCTACCAAGTCACCTTTGCTGAGAAAATAAGAGAAGGTGCCGGCATCCAAACAGCCGCTGTCGGTATGATCACATCTGGTGTACAGGCCGAAGAAATTTTACAAAATCAGCGTGCTGACTTGATCTTTATCGGCAGAGAATTTTTACGGGATCCGTATTTCCCAAAAACAGCCGCTAAAGAGCTTCGTACATCCATCGAAAGCCCGCGCCAATACGATCGTGCTTGGTAACATCTTTAAGCAAAAAGGTGTCTATTTTTTGAAATAGGCATCTTTTTTGTTTTTAAGAGAAACATCTTTGCCTTTTGTGCCGTCTTTTAGCTAAAGAACCACTTAGAGGAGATGGAAGAATGAACTCGGCATTGATTGAAAGAACGTATCATATAGATGGACATCACTTTTATACAAGGCATCGTCAAGGAAAAAAGCAAGCCACCATTATTTTTGAAGCAGGATATGGAATTTCAGGCGATACGTGGGCGAATATCGCTCGTGATATTGACCCAGAGCTTGGTGTTTTCTTATATGACCGTTTAGGTAATGGAAAAAGCAGCGAAAGCAAAGAAGGAAGAACTTTGCATGATCTTGCGGATGATTTAGATACACTCTTACATCAAGCCAATATTCAGCCGCCATTTCTCATTGTGGCGCACTCATTTGGCTCTCTTGTCAGCCGCTTATGGGCAAGCCGCAGAAAAGAAGATGTTATCGGTATGGTCCTTCTAGACCCAGCAAGTGAGGAGCAAGAGCAGGTCATTCTGCCGCTCTTATCAAAGGAAGAACGCACTTCATATATGGCGCAGTTCACAGCAGAATGTACACATGAGGACTTTGAGCAAATGCTGCGTACGATCAAAGAGGAGCAAACGCATTATGGGATGATGCCCCTTCTTGTCATTTCATCAGGCAAAAGCCGCTTGTTTCATCCAGCACATGAAGCTTGGCTCAGGCTTCATAAACGAATGCTCACATTGTCATCCCAAAGCGGATGGATTCAGGCGCAGAACAGCTCGCACTATATTCATCACGATGAACCACATATTGTGCAGCTTGCCATTTATGATGTATGGTGTGCAGCAAAACAGCCTGCCACTTATTATCAAACAGCCAACTAAAAACAAAAACTCCTTGACCGGACATCAGTCAAGGAGTTTTTTCGTTATACCGTTGGTGCTGATTGACTTTTCTCAGACAGCAGCTTTTCAATGCTGACAAGCTGAACGCATAACGTAAAGATGTCAATCGCCTGCTCTAGTTCTTCAAGCGTTGGGAACGTTGGCGCAATACGGATATTGCGATCAAGCGGGTCGTTACCATAAGGATATGTCGCCCCTGCACCTGTTAGTGTCACACCGGCTTCTTTCGCTTTTTGCACAACAGCTTTTGCACAATGATCGAGTGTATTTAAGCTAATAAAATATCCGCCATTTGGTTTGTGCCACTCAGCGATGCCTGTTCCACCAAGCTTTTCATCAAGGATCGAAAGAACGAGGTCAAATTTCGGCTTAATAATCGCTGCATGCTTTTTCATATGTTCCTTCAATCCTTCTGGATTCTTGAAGAAACGAAGGTGTCTTAATTGATTGATTTTATCTGGCCCAATGGTTTGAACTGATAGCTGTTTTTGAATAAAGCTGACGTTGTCCTGACTAGATGCCATCAGTGCAACACCCGAGCCTGGGAACGTAATTTTAGAAGTAGAGGCGAACATAAACACACGGTTTGCATGTCCTGCTTTGTCTACTGCTTGAAAAATATCTTTTAACGTATCAGGCGTATCTGTTAGATGGTGGACTGCATAGGCATCATCCCAAAAAATACGGAAGTCGTCTGCTTTTGTCTGCATGGAAGCAAGACGGTCAACAACCTCATCTGAATACGTAATGCCGTCAGGGTTACTATATTTCGGTACACACCAAATCCCTTTGATGGCTTCATCTTCTGCAACCAATTTTTCTACCTGATCCATGTCAGGTCCATCCGACTTCATATCTACCGTAATCATCTCTATGTTAAAATGCTCACAAATGGCAAAATGACGATCATACCCTGGGCTTGGTGCAAGGAATTTTACCTTTGGAAGCTCTCCCCAAGGTGTTTTGCTGCCATATACGCCGTGAGTCATAGCACGTGCAATCGCGTCGTGCATCATATTCAGACTAGAATTACCGCCAATGATGATTTGTTCTGGCTTCAGGTTGAGCACACTTGCAAAAAATTTCTTTGTTTCAGGAAGGCCTGTCAAGCCGCCATAGTTTCGCACATCTGTACCATCCTCAGCTGTCATTGCATCCTTTGATGTCACGACATCGAGCATGCCCATAGATAAATCGAGCTGTTTTGGTGAAGGTTTCCCTCTAGACATGTCTAAGTGTAAGTTTTTACTTTTGTACGTTTCATATTCTTTTTGTCGTGCTGCATATAGGTCATTTAATTCTGCTTCACTTAACGCTGTAAAACCGCTCATCTTTGATTGTGCCTCCCGTATTCTTCATAGTGTAATTCGTCATTTGTTTTTTCTTCACCATTTTACCACTACCTTAAAAAGAGCGTCATCATAAATATCAAAAAAATCACACAACTATTTTTGACGATTCATCCAATTTTTACAGGGTACGGTCAATAGGAAAAGAAAAGAAATCATGTGCAGCTTCAGTCAGCGGGAATATATCGCGGGCTTCTTTGAGTAATTGTTTCAGTGACTCTTCCCCTTGGTACCGTGCACTAATATGGGTCAAAATCAGTCTTTTTGCGCCTGCTTCCTGCGCTGTTTTTGCTGCCTGTTCTGTCGTACTGTGATAATAATTATAGGCTAGTTCTGCATCTTCTTTCCCAAATGTTGCTTCATGGACTAACACATCCGCATTCTTGGCAAGCCTTGTTATATTCTCGCACAAACGGGTATCTCCTGAAAATGCAACGATTCTCCCTTTTTTAGGGGGTTCCAAATAATCGGTTCCATCAATCATTCTTCCATCTTCGAGTGTAACGGTTTCCCCATTTTTCAACTTCTGATACAAAGGTCCAGGTTTTACACCGATTTTTTTTAGGTCTTCGGCTTTTAGTGCGCCGGGTACATCTTTTTCCACGACCCGATAACCGTAAGCTGGGATCCCATGAGACACTCGTTTTGCTTCTACTTGAAAGGTCTCATCTTCAAAAACGATCCCTTCCTCTATTTCTATGATATGCAGCGGATAAGTCAAATGCGTTTGTGTCGCTGAAAGTGTCGCGTTTACAAAAGCTTTAATGCCGCTTGGACCATATATCGTCAATTCATCCTCTCCGCCTTGAAAGGACCTGCTGCCAAGCAGACCCGGGAGACCATATACATGATCACCGTGCATATGCGTGATAAAGATCTTCTCTATTTTTCTTGGTTTAATCGTTGTATGTAATATTTGATGCTGCGTCGCTTCTCCGCAATCAAAAAGCCACACGGCTTTTCTCTCTTCTAAAAGCTTCAGCGCAGTGCAAGTGACGTTTCTTGTTTTTGCAGGAATGCCTGCACCTGTTCCTAAAAAGAGCAGTTCCATTACGATTTCCTCCTACAGCCGGTATACAATCTCTTCATTCATATAGAATACATGAAGACAGGATAAATGTGAATTCAGCGGAATTTTTGAAAAAAGTCAAACGTGGGCAGAAAAAGTCGAATCAAATGTTTGCTTTACGAACAATGAACCTTTAAAATAAAGAAAATGTACATACATTCTCGGTTTTTACAACAATGCTACGAATAAAGTGAGGTACTTTTCGTGAATACAGAAACTAACTATCCAAAAGCAGTCATTGTCATCTTTGGCGCAACAGGAGACCTTGCAAAACGCAAGCTCTACCCTTCTATACATAGACTTTATCATAGCGGAAAGCTTGGAGATCAATTCGCCGTTGTAGGTGTTGGACGTCGTCCTTGGTCTCATGAAGACCTAAGAGCTGTGGTAAAAGAATCGGTCTCTTCTGATGATGCAGAAGCAAAAGCAGAGGAATTTATTTCTCATTTCTATTACCATGACTTTGATGTCTCAAGCCCTGCTTCCTATCAAGCACTGAACACACTTCTTTCTGGTCTTGAAGATACATACAGTATCCCAAATAACCGGATGTTCTATTTAGCGATGGCACCGGAATTCTTCGGAACCATTGCGAAGTTTTTAAAAAGTGAAGGCGTATCAGAAACGACTGGATGGTCTCGACTTGTTATTGAAAAACCGTTTGGTCATGACCTCCCTAGTGCCAAAACATTAAATGAAGAGATCCGAGATGCATTTACAGAGGATCAAATTTATCGTATTGACCACTACCTCGGTAAACAGATGGTGCAAAACATTGAGGTGATTCGTTTTGCGAATGCGATCTTTGAACCGCTTTGGACAAACCGCTATATTTCAAACATTCAAATCACATCGAGTGAATCATTAGGCGTCGAAGATCGTGCGAGATATTACGAGAGTTCTGGTGCACTGAGAGATATGGTACAAAACCATATGCTTCAAATGGTTGCCCTTTTAGCCATGGAGCCGCCGATTAAGCTCAATACAGAGGAAATCCGTAGTGAAAAACGGAAAGCATTGCGTGCGCTTCGTCCTTTCTCGAAAGATGAAGTGGATCAATTCTTTGTCCGCGGACAGTATGATGCAGGAACGATTGATGGCAATATGGTTCCTTCCTATCTTGAAGAGCAAAATGTGGACCCAAACTCCAACACAGAAACATTCGTTGCAGGGAAACTTCTCATCGATAACTTTAGATGGGCCGGGGTACCATTTTACATTCGTACAGGAAAACGTCTAGAAAAGAAATCCACTCAAATCGTGGTGCAATTTAAAGACATTCCGATGAACCTGTACTATGGAAACGGGAATTCCATGCATCCAAACTTACTTGTGATTCACATTCAGCCAGACGAAGGCATTACCCTTCACCTGAATGCTCGCAAGCTTGATGGCGGAACGTATGCTAAACCAATTAAGCTGGACTATCAAACAAATTACAACGACATCATGAATACACCAGAAGCGTATGAAAAGCTGATTCATGACTGTTTGCTAGGTGATGCAACAAACTTTGCCCACTGGGATGAAGTAGCACTGTCTTGGAACTTTGTTGATCCAATTTCAGAAAAATGGGCTGAAACCAAAACGTTAAAACCAAATTATCCTGCTGGTTCTATGGGACCAAAAGAAGCAGATCAGCTTCTTGAAAAAGATGGATATCACTGGTGGAATATATAAAATCAACAAAAAAAGAGCAGTCTCCCGATTGAGGGGGTTCTGCTCTTTTTTTAAAGTCGTGTTTTCGTAATTTCAACCGTTGAAAAATCAAATTTATCATAGCGATGATGGCTAAAGGAATATTCAAACGGCCGGCCTGTGTTTAAATAAGCCACCTGCTCCACTTCTAGCACCGGATCCGTAGGGTCACAGCCTAAATATTGCTGATCAAGCTGATCTGATTTAGCCGCTCTAATTTTTTTGTGCGCTCCTGCTACTTTTAATTGCAGTGTGTTTGTAATGTAGCTATAGATGGAACCCAATAAAACCTCTTCATCTATTCCCTTAATGACATTGACAGGCATAAAGGTTTTTTCTAATACATATGGCTCTTCTTCTACCAAACGAAGCCGAATAATGTCATAGACGGGTGTGCTTGAGTCAATGGATAAATGAGCTGCCACCTCTTCACTTGGAAAATGCACATCAAAGCGAATGATTTGGCTCGTCACGTTTTTATCTGCCATCACTTTCGTGAACCCTTTATTTTCATGACCTGATACGTTGATCGCACCTTGATTTAGTGCTGCCTTCACAATAAATGTGCCATGACCTCTTTTTCTAAAGAGCAGACCTTCCGCCACTAAAAGATCGAGCGCACGCTTCATCGTCATTCTGCTGCATTTAAATTCAGCGGCAAGCGAGTTTTCATCTGGAATGGGTTGATCTTCTGGATAATATGCTGTTCCTATTCTTTTTCTAATTTCTTCTGAAATGAGTTCGTACTTTGTCATCTCACACCACCAACTGACTTGTTTTTTCATATCCTATTATAGCGCTTTCTAGCCTTCCTCTCATTCTACACTAAGCCTAGTGCGCTTAAAAGGTTCGAGCCACTTTCATTTCAACCCTTTCATCTTTACATAAGAAAAATACTTGCCCTTTTCAAGGAAAGAGCAAGTATCTTGATTAGAAACCATTATTCTCTGAAACCGATTGAAACCAGTAGCCACTTTTTTTGATGGTACGTTTCCCGTCTTCCTCAAGGTCCACTGAGACAAATCCATAGCGATTTTTATAGGCATTCGACCATGACCAATTATCCATAAACGTCCACAGATGATAGCCTTTTACATGACTTCCTTCTTGAATGGCTTGATGCACCCATTTAAGATGCTCAGAAATAAAATCAATGCGGTAATCGTCATGAATCATTCCTTCTTCATCCTGAAACCGCTCTTCTCCTTCAACACCCATTCCATTTTCAGAAATAAAGCATTCAATATTCCCATAGTCTGTCTGGACTTTTTTCAATATATCGTAAATACCCTTTTCATAGATTTCCCAGCCGCGGTACACATTCATTTTTCTGCCCGGCATTTCAAAAGAATCGAAATAATGATCTGGCATAAATGGTGCATCAGGGTGAGGCATATGTTCCTTTGCTTTCACTCTTCTTGGCTGATAATAGTTGATGCCGAGAAGGTCGATCGTGTTCTCTTGAATGAGTTCAAGGTCTCCTTCCTCCATAGCCGGCATCAATCCTTCTTTCTTTAACACGTCCACTAGCTTTTCAGGGAAATGTCCTTTCACAGCTGGATCTAGGAAGGACCGGTTAAAGAAGGCGTCAGCCATCTCAGCTGCTTCGACATCCCGCGGATTCTGGCTTCGCGGATACGAAGGAGTAAGGTTCAGGATAATGCCTATTTTCCCATCCTGCTTCATCTCTTTATAAGCCGCAATGGCCTTAGCATTTGATAAAATCTCATGAAATCCAACTTGCACTGCCTTTTGGAAATCAACTTCGTTTGGATAATGGAAGCTATACATATATCCACCCTCTACAGGAACAATCGGCTCGTTATGGGTAAACCATTTTTTCACCCGGTCGCCAAATAGCTGAAAACACAATGTCGCATAGCTGACATAATCGTCTACGACCTGCCTGTTTACCCATCCTCCCGTCTCCTGAAGCGCCATTGGCATATCAAAATGATACAAGTTCACAAACGGTTCAATGTCACTCGCTATCAGTTCATTGATCACATCATTGTAAAAAGCCACAGCTTCTTCATTAACGGCCCCTTTTCCCTCAGGTAAAAGGCGTGACCATGAAATAGATAGACGAAACGAGTTGTGCCCAATCTCCTTCATGAGGCGGATATCCTCTTTGTATTTACGATAAAATTGCGAGGTTACGCCTGGACCGACGCCCTGAAAAAAACGATTCGGCTCTTTTTCAAACCAGTGATCCCAAATGTTCGGTCCCTTTCCATCTCCTGGATAACTGCCTTCTGTTTGGGTAGCAGAGGCAGAAGATCCCCACCAGAAACCTTCTGGAAATGTATATGATTGACTGTTAGTTTCCATCGACATGTATTGAGTCTCCTTCACCTTTGATGTTTGTTTGTTTCGTTTTTTCTGTCGTGACTATTTTTTCATTTTTCACATTCATACGATCAATAAATTTTAGGAACGGGAACCAAATGACAAACACAATCATTAAATTAAACAGTTGAAGCAGACCGCCCGCTAATGAATTCGTTGCCATGACTCCGCTAATAAAGATCGGGACTGTCCATGGAATATTCACGCCTGTCGGAGGCGGCACAATACCTGCGGCCATCGCAAAATAAGAAATACAAGTAATCACCATTGGCGCCAAAATCCATGGAATGAGAATAAGCGGGTTCATCACAATCGGTAAACCGAAGATAATGGGTTCATTGACGTTAAATAAACCTGGTCCTAAGCCGAGCTTTGCTACTTGTTTCAATTGCTTACTTTTAAGAAAAATTAAAATCGTAAACACAACAGCTAGCGTCATACCGGTTCCACCCATACCCACTGTATAGATTTCGATAAACTGCTTGCTGATGATGTTCGGAACCTCACCTGTTTTTGTGTAGCTTTCTAGATTTTGAATGGACAATGTATTCCAAATCGGGTCCATGACAGAGTTGATAATAATTTGGCCGTGGAGCCCAAAGAACCAAAGAATTTGTATAAAGAAAATAGCGATCAAGGTCGGAATGATACCGCTTCCAAGTCCGACAAGCGGCGCCTGAATCGCATTGTAAATCAAGTCATGCATGTTGGTTTTGAACCCTTGTGTAATGATGATATTGATCAGTAAAAAGGTTGTGAGTGTCAAAGTAGCCGGGATGAGTGCAGCAAAAGACTTAGAAACAGCTGGCGGAACCCCTTGCGGCATATTGATGACAAATTTCTTTTGGACAAAATAGCGATAAATTTCAGCAGACAAAAAGCCTGTGATCATTCCAAGGAACATTCCCTTTGCGCCCAAACGATCGACTGGGATGACGCCTGCAATGGATGCACCGCCCTCTTGTTCTAGTAAAAATGGCGTAAGGAGAAGAAAAGAGGCTAAAGCGATCACACCGCCAAAGACAGCTTCCACATCATAGCTTTTCGATAAATAGTAGCCAATCCCAAATACAACAAACACACTCATAATGCTGATGGTCGCACTAGGTGCAATATTCAGTGCAGACTGAACACCTTCAAGTGCTGTTTGACTCATGATCTTATCTAAAAATGGCAAATTCATTAATACGACCATGATGGAACCAAAAATCGTTAATGGGAACGCAAGCATAAAGGCATCCCTTAATACCCCTAGATAGCGATTGTTGTTCAATCTCCCAGCAATCGGAACCAAAATCGCACTTATTTTATCAAACATTGGTTTTCCCCCTTGTTTACACCCTTTATTGTTTCAGTGATTGCAATATCGGTAAGAGCTCTCCCACAAGCTCTTTTATCGTCATCGTTGACATGAAATGATCTTCGGCATGCATGAGCAGCAAGGAGAATGAAATCGTTTCTCCGCTTGCCTCTTGCTGTACCATTTGAAAATGGATATCATGTGCATTCCGCAAGTCATCTTCCGCTTCTTTGAGAAGGTCAGATGCTACTGTTTCATGACCTTCTCTAAATTGTTTAAGAGATTGAAGCAATTTGCTTCGTGCATTTCCGCTGTGTAAGATCAATTGAAAACTGATTTGTTCTTCCGTGAGTCCTTCGAGCGTTTTCTTTTCCATCCTTTAAGATTCCCCCATCAATGAAACCGCTTGTTCATACGCTTTTTGTCCATCTGCTAGCCCATACGCCTGCATATCGATGACCTCTACTTCAATCCCATATTTTTGAGCTTCTTTTTGAAGATCCCCTTTTAAAAAGCTCATTTGCGGTCCAATTAATACAACATCGGCATGTGCCATTTCTTTTTTCGCTTGGTCTTGTCCGACTGCCCAAATCTCTGCTTCTTCCCCTATAGACTCAGCATGTGCCTTCATCTTTGTGACTAGTAAACTCGTAGACATACCTGAACTGCATGCTAATAAAATACGTTTCATTTCTCTCACCCCATTGTTGTAATAAAAGCGCTTCCAGTTAATATTATATATTTTTATTTTTAAATGTCTAGACATTTAATTTTATATGTATGTATTTTATTTTATAAATGACCGTATCATTATTCATAACAAGCTTTCAGAACAAAAGAGATCTCATCCAGATATGAACGAGACCCCTTTTCTTTTAAAAAATACTCTCCGAATGAACCATAAAGTAGCTTTTTCTTCAGAAGATTTGAGAACTTTGTTAAAATAAGTGCTAATGACTTAGCTCATTCAAAAACCCATAAATCATGAGAAGTAACTGCCCCGAGATGGAAACAGATGCTATTCCCACTCAATTTGATGGATAGGTAAACGTCTTTTGCTGCTACTTTTCGAATCTATTCATATCTTTGCAATCAAAATTTGGGTAAAGACTGTAAAAGAAACGAGCATATTTGAATAGGGAGTATAAACGGATAAAAGCGTGTGAATGTTTATACACACGCTTTTCACTCGTCTTCACATGCACATACTAGATCATAATTTGATGTTGTATTGTCCTCTGGGCCCAGCCCGTGATCATCACGATTATCCTTTTCCTGCTTGGAATCCAGGGTACTTGGTCATACCGCCGTCTACATATAACGTCAACCCTGTCACATAGCTCGCCTCTTTTGATGCAAGCCAGACAGCACATGCTGCCACTTCTTCCGGTTTTCCGATATAACCAATCGGTATCAGCTCAATGACGCCCTTTTTCAATGCTGGATCATCAAATTTTTCGGCATTGATCGGGGTATCAATTGCGCCTGGTGCAATGCTGTTTACACGAATTTTTTTAGGGGCATATTCTAGTGCCAGCGTTTCCGTCAAAAGCTTGGCGCCTCCTTTACTTGCTGCATAATGGACAAAATGAGGCCACGGAATTTGCTGATGGACCGACGACATATTAATAATCGACCCCTCGATCCCGTGTTCTGTCATATACTTTAATGCATCACGGCACCCTAAAAACATTCCTGTTAAATTGGTGGACATCACTTTGTTCCAGTTATCTAGCGTCATTTCAGTTGAAGGAACTTCATTTTCAATTCCTGCATTATTGATCATGACATCAAGACTGCCATATGTATTGACAGCTTGATCAATCATCGCCTTCATATCCTCTTCTTTTGATACATCCCCTTGAATTTTGACAGCCTGTCCGCCACTTTTTTGAATCTCAGCAATCGTGTCGTCCGGGTTTTCTTTATCTGAGAAATAATTGATCACTACATTGGCTTTTTCTTGTCCAAACCGGCGCGCCATCGCCTGACCTATCCCTGTACCTGCTCCTGTGATGAGAACTGTTTTTCCTTCCAAATCTGGATACATTCGCTTAAACCTCCTATTTTGTAAAACCTAGTAGCACACCGCCTGCGATAATCATCAAGCAGCCTGCAATGACAAAGCTTGTTTTAGATGCTTTCTCTTTTAATAAATAAATACCGCCTAAAGTCGAGATGACAATTCCTGTTTGAGACATGGAAAAACTTACTGCTACGCCAATGAGTGGAATCGCCAAAAGAAGCCCTAGATTTCCTGTCGACCACACAAGACCAGCAATGATATTTCTGAACGTATATTTGCTAAACGGGTCTTGCTTTAGACTAATCGCTAACGATGAAATCAGCATGCCGACAGATTGCGGAACGAGCGCAGACCAGCCATCTATATGAAACCATCTTAAAATGACGACATATCCGACGTAGCCTACGGTTGAGATGAGCAAAATGATGATTCCCTTTTTAAAATTGCCGCCTTCGTTTCCGCCACTCTTTTTTTGACCGAGGGATGTCATGACAACGCCAGCAATAATAAATAAAATGGCACAAGAACCAATAAGTATGACCGTCATGGTTTGCCATTCTTTGAAGACAATGACACCAAATAATGTCGTGCTCACAAGCTGCATACCCGTTGATAAAGGAACAGCCTTTGACACCCCTAGAAAGGCGACACTTGAAAGCTGATTCATTTGCCCAATACTCCAAAAGATCCCAGAGATAACGGAAACCGCAAAAATAAGCGGTGTCAGTTCCGGCATTTTGATCAAATAAGCGCCGATTGAAAACAAAAAAGCGCCGAGGGTAATGCCGAGTGTTTGCTGATAGGCATTCCCGCCAAGTTTGACACTGATGAGAACAATACTTCCCCAAAATATCGCTGGGAGAAGTGCATATAAAATGCCCACTTCTATCCCTACTTTCTGTACTTTTTTACTTAGCATCCCTCTTTTTCGGATTTTTAGCCGAATAGATGTAAACACAAAAAAGACCTTACCAAAGGTAAGGTCACAGCGTGTAGACAAACCCTCGCATTCGGTGTCAGTCCTGCAAAGGTTTTCTATCACGCTAAAAAGAAGACAAAGGGCTAAAATCAAGTTCATTTTAGCCCTTTGTCAACAATCTAAGACCTTACCAAGGTAAGGTCTTTTGAGGTTTTATACTTATTTCATCCATTCAGTATGGAAGACGCCTTCTTTATCTGTGCGCTCATACGTATGTGCGCCGAAGTAGTCACGCTGTGCTTGAATTAAGTTAGCTGGAAGGACAGCTGTACGATAGCTATCAAAGTAAGCAAGTGCACTTGAGAATGAAGGAACAGGAACACCTTGTTCTACTGCAAGTGAAATCACTTTACGAAGTGATGATTGATAGCTTTCTACGATATCCTTGAAGTAAGGATCAAGTAATAGGTTTTTCAATTCAGGGTTACGGTCATATGCTTCTTTGATTTGCTGCAGGAAGGCTGCACGAATGATACATCCACCACGGAAGATCATCGCAATTTCACCGTATTTCAAATCCCAGTTATACTCATCAGACGCTGCTTTCATTTGCGCAAAACCTTGTGCATATGAGCAGATTTTACTCATGAAGAGAGCTTTTCTAACAGCTTCGATTAATGCTTGTTTATCTTCAGCTGATTGAGTTGGCTCAGGCCCTTGAATTAATTGACTTGCTTCCACACGCTCATCTTTCATCGCAGAAATAAAACGAGCGAAAACAGACTCCGTAATGATTGGAAGCGGGACACCTAAATCAAGTGAGCTTTGGCTTGTCCATTTTCCAGTTCCTTTTTGGCCAGCTTTATCTAAGATGACATCTACTAGCGGCTGGTTCGTTTCTTCGTCCACTTTTGTGAAAATGTCAGCTGTGATTTCGATTAAGTAGCTGTCAAGTTCTCCTTTATTCCACTCTGAGAATACTTCATGAAGCTCCCCTGCTGATAAACCAGCGACATGCTTCAAGATAAAGTATGATTCAGAGATCAATTGCATGTCTCCGTACTCGATACCGTTATGAACCATTTTGACATAATGTCCTGCTCCATCTGGACCGATATACGTTGTACAAGGCTCACCATCTACTTTCGCAGAGATGGCTTCTAAAATTGGTTTCACTAGCTCGTGCGCTTCTTTTTGACCGCCAGGCATGATAGAAGGACCTTTAAGTGCGCCTTCTTCACCGCCAGAAACACCTGTACCAATGAAGTGAATACCACTTTCCGCAAGCTCTTGGTTACGTCTTTGTGTATCCTTGTAATATGTATTTCCACCATCAATTAAAATGTCACCTTTCTCTAGGTGAGGCAATAATGATTGAATGGTTGCATCTGTTGCTGCACCCGCTTTTACCATTAAAAGAATTTTACGCGGCGTTTCAAGCGATTGAACAAATTCTTCAATGCTGTATGTGCCTACAACGTTTTTCCCTTGTGATTCTTGAAGAAACTCTTCTGTTTTGCTGCTAGATCTGTTATAAACGGACACGGAGAAACCGCGGCTTTCAATATTTAGGGCAAGGTTTTTTCCCATAACGGCTAGTCCAACGACACCGATTTGTTGTTTTGACATAATTCTGACGTCCCTTCTAACACACTATATTGATTACTGCTGAAATGATGTACCCTTTGAAATTACCACAACATCACCTCTTTTATCAAGTTTTCAGGCTAGTCATTTCCTCTTTCGTCCTGAAAAAAGTCTTTATTAAAACTTGTACCACTTGTTTTGCTCTCTTTTTCCTTAATGGTCACTCCTCTTTGGATGAGTGGTTTACCGTATTTTTCTTTCAGTCCGTCTAAAAGAGATTGGAGCGGTTCGTCTTTTGCATCTTCTGTATAAGAGAATAAATCAAGCTGCTTGACGGCTGATTTTCGTTCCACAAGATCGGTCCCCGTCACGCCTAAAAGTCTTACTGGCTGGTCATTCCAATGCTTTAGGAATAGCTGCTTTGCCGCCTCAAATAGATCTTCCTTTCGATCAGTAGGATTCGTGAGTGTGACGCTCCGTGTGATATTTTTCCAGCTTGCATACCGAATCATAATGAGCAGCCGGTTTGCCATCACTTCTTTTCTTCGTAATCTGGCACTCACCGATTGCGACAGTTTCTCTATTAATGAGACGAGTTCATCTGTATCATCAGAATCGTGAGGAAGAGTGGAAGAATTGCCGACAGATTTAAATTCGTATATCCTTTCTGGGTCGACAATGCCGTCATGCTCTCCGTTTGCCTTTTGCTTTAACCTCGGTCCATTGATGCCTAATAACTCTTTTAGCGCATATTCATTCGCTTTCGCTAAATCTTCAATTGTATGAATTCCGATGGTTTTCAGCTTATCTGCCGTTTTCTGTCCAACCCCATGCATGTCACCTGCAGGGAGCGGCCAGAGCATTGTCGGGACATCTCGTTTACGCAAAATGGTAATGCCCATTGGCTTTTTCCAATTAGACGCCATCTTCGCTAGAAATTTATTCGGTGCAATGCCAATACTCGATGGAAGCATGAGCTCTTCTACGAGCCTCGTTTGAATATCATGAGCGGTTTTCACGGCATGCTCAGCATAAGGTGTATCGGTTAAATCAATATAGCCTTCATCAATTGAAACGGGTTCAACTAAGTCACTATATTCTCTTAGTATGGTAAACATTTCTTGTGAGGAGCTGCGGTACCGGTCGAAGTTGGGTGTACGCACAATCAGTCCCGGACATAGCCGCTTCGCTTCCCAGAGTGGCATCGGTGGCTTCACCCCGAGTGCTCTTGCCTCGTAGCTGCAGGTCACAACAATCCCTTTGCGCTCTTTTGCATTTCCGCTAATGGCTAAAGGTTTCCCTCTCAAAGAAGGATCATACGCCATTTCTACCGATGCATAAAAACTATTCATATCAATATGAAAAATGATTCGCCCCTTCTTTTGAGAATCAGCCATTCGCTTGCCTCCTTAGGTGATCTACTTTCCTTCACTTCACCGTGATTTCACCTGTTTGTTCCATTAGACATTTCATATGGTGTATAGTACACTGTGAGTAATGAAATGGATGTGATAATCATGATTATTGATACATTCAATGAAGTCTTTTTCCTTGTTGAATTCTTTACGATTATTCTTCCAGCGCTGACCGCCATCGGTATTGCTTTCTTATTAAAAGACTGCCGAATGAACGAGCACCTCGGAGGACATCGTTTAGAAGAGTTGGATGCATCTTGTTTGAATCGAACAGACTTTCTGTTTATCATATATGATCGCATTACAACTTGGATTAGTAAAGTCATTCGAATGAAAAGATCATCAAATGATGATGAAGACCATTCGCTTCCTCTCTCTTATTAGATTTTATTATTGAGGAGGAAACGAATTGAAACGTTTATTGACTATTTGTACGACTTTATTTTTGATGATGGTAGCGTCACCGGCATTTGCTGCAAGTGCGCAAACAAATACAAGCTCTGATGGGTTTTTCCATCATTATTTTGTTCAGCCTTTTTCTGAGTTGATTATCTGGCTTGCGAACTTTTTCCATGATGACTACGGTTTATCTATTATGTTCGTGACATTGATTGTCCGGCTGCTTATTTTCCCGCTTTTTGCAAACCAATTTAAAAAGCAGAGAGTGATGCAAGAGAAAATGGCACTCGTTAAGCCTCAGATTGACCAAATACAAAGCAAATTGAAAAAAACGAAAGAACCTGAAAAACAAAAAGAACTGCAAATGGAAATGATGAAAGTATATAAAGATAACAATGTGAACCCGCTGGCAATGGGCTGTCTGCCGATGCTGATTCAAATCCCAATTGTTCTTGGCTTTTACTCAGCAATCCGCTCAACACCAGAGATCGCAACACATTCGTTCTTATGGTTTAACTTAGGACAAACTGATCTTTTGGTGGCGATCTTTGCAGGGGCCATGTATTTCTTGCAATTTTACGTCACACAAAAATTCGCAAAGCAATCAGGCACCCAAACAGAAGCCGCACTGAAACAAGCAAAAATCATGGGCATGATTTTCCCAGTCATGATGCTGTTTCTATCAATTAATGCTCCCGCTGCTCTTCCTTTATATTGGATGACAAGTGGACTTTTACTCACCATTCAAACGATTATTTTAAATGTGATGTACCAAAAATCAAAAACAAAAGCTGCGGCAAATGATTCAATTAACCCAGCAGCTGAATAAATGATAGCCCCCTTACCCGAACATGGTAAGGAGGCTTTATTTATCTTCTGTAGAGCGCATCAAATAAAAGATGCGTGAGCTCCAGCACGCAAAATGACCCCTTATCCATGGATAAGGGGCCTTTGTTTATGCCAATTCCTCTTTCAATCGCTCAGGCAATTGATCAAGATCCTCAATTTTCCCAAGAAACTTATTAGGGTCCACTTGTAAAATCATCTTGTTCTCTCTCTCAACGACGCCGAAGAAATATTCAGATGCTTTTGTGTTCATATGAAATGGCTTGATCTCACTTAGCTCGATATCAATGATATCTTTTGCATCAGAAACAAGGCAGCCAATCATTTGATCGTTTAATTCAAATAGTAGAACCTTAGACTGTTCGGTTACATCCAGAGGTTTTCCGTGCAGCATGACACCTGTGTCACTGACTGGAATGACCTCTCCTCTTAACGACATGAGTCCTTTAATCTCTTTTGGAAGGTTCGATACTTCTTGTAAATAAGGGACCTTCTCAATTGAGCGTATATGTTCTACGCTGATACCAAAATCCTCTTGTCCCACTTGGAAAATAATGATCTTTTGCGTGCTCACAGAGTCTCCTGCCTTTACGATGGATTTGTCGTTTCTTCGATAATGGCGAGAACCATTTCAGCTGTCTTGACTAATTCTTCAATCGGCATTTTCTCATTTTTCGTATGAATATCTTCATATCCAACAGCTAGGTTGACGGTCGGGATGCCGTTTCCAGCAATGACGTTTGCATCACTGCCTCCCCCGCTTGTCTGTAGTTCTGAAGGACGGCCAATTTTCGCAGCCGCTTTTTTCGCCACTTCAACGACTTGATCGCCGTGTGAGAATTTAAAGCCTGGATACATGATGTCAATTTGTACATCGGCACTTCCGCCCATTTCTTTAGCGGTTTTTTCAAAGGCTTCTTTCATTTTCGCTACTTGCGCTTCCATTTTTGCCGGTTCTAAAGAACGTGCCTCTGCCAAAATATCCACTTGATCACAGACAATATTCGTTTGTGTTCCGCCTTCAAAGCGGCCGATATTCGCCGTTGTTTCTTCATCAATACGGCCAAGCGGCATGCTCGCGATCGCTTTTGATGCAATCGTAATCGCAGAGACGCCTTTTTCAGGTGCCACACCTGCGTGAGCTGTTTTTCCGTAAATGGTTGCACGTACTTTCGCCTGTGTTGGCGCAGCCACGATAATAGTACCGACTTTGCCATCTGAATCAAGCGCATAACCATATTTTGCTGTCATCAGTTTCGGATCTAACGCTTTTGCTCCTACAAGTCCTGATTCTTCACCAGCTGTAATGACAAATTCAATCTTGCCATGCGGTACATTTTTCTCTTTTAGGACACGGATCGCTTCAAACATCGCAGCAAGCCCTGTTTTATCGTCAGCACCAAGAATGGTTGTGCCATCTGTCTTGACATAGCCGTCTTCAATGACTGGCTTAACACCATTACCTGGTACAACTGTATCCATATGAGAAGTAAAATAAATCGTATCTGCCTCTTGATTCCCTTCAAGTGTGCAAATAAGATTGCCTGCTCCATGACCGGTTGTCTCTTTTGAATCATCTTCAACTACATTAAGCCCTAAACCAGTAAATTTCTCTTTTAGGACTTCAACAATTTTTTCTTCATGTTTCGTTTCTGAATCGATTTGAACAAGTTCTAAAAATTCGTCTAATAAGCGTTTCTCATTGATCATGATGATGTTCCTCCTCTTATAGCGGCATGTTTCCATGCTTTTTTAACGGTCTATCTTCTTCCTTACTGCGAAGCAGGTCAAATGAGCGAATGAGTCGCTCTCTCGTTTCATCTGGCATTAAAATATCGTCGATTAATCCTAATTGTGCTGCCTTCATGACACTAGGTTCATTGTCCACCTCACGCAAGGCAGGATGAACAATTTCGTCTGCAAACGATTTTCCCATGACATCAATTTCTGCCTCTGGCCATGCATACACAAAGTCAGCACCTAAGCCCTTACTATTCATCGCAACGTATGCACCGCCAAACGCCTTTCGCAAAATCACAGTGATCTTTGGAACGGTCGCCTCAGCGTACGCATACAGAAGCTTTGCGCCGTGGCGGATAATGCCTGCATGCTCAGCTTTCTCACCTGGCAAAAAACCAGGAACGTCCACAAGGGTTAAAATGGGAATATGAAATGCATCGCAAAATCGAATAAACCGAGCCGCTTTATCAGCAGCATCGAGGTCAACGCTTCCTGCCAGCACCTTAGGCTGATTGGCTACAAGACCAATGGAAGACCCTTGTAATCTGGCAAAACCTGTGACGATATTTTTGGAGAAACAACGCTGCGTTTCAAAAAATGAGCCGTGGTCGGTGATCGCTGTCACCACTTGTTTGACATCATAAGTACGTGATGGCTCCTTTGGCAAGATGTTCCCAAGATCGCTCGCATCATGCTTTTGCACCTTACGATGAATGACAGGCCGTCGTTTCGTTGGTATGTACGTTAAAAGCGTTCGAACTGCTTTTAACACGTCTTTCTCATCTTTCCCTGTATAGTGCACATTCCCGCTTGTTTGATGCTGAACCGCTGCACCTCCAAGCCGGTCAGGACAGACCGTCTCTCCTGTTGCTTTTTCTATCACTTTCGGACCAGTTAAAAACATATGAGCTGTTTGCTCCGTCATGAATACAAAATCCGTCAATGCAGGTGAATATACTGCACCTCCCGCACAGGAGCCTAAAATAACGGATATTTGCGGAATTTGACCAGAGTACAGCACATTCCGTTTAAAAATCTGACCGTATCCCTCTAATGATACCACACCCTCTTGAATTCTCGCACCACCTGAGTCTTTTAGACCGATAACAGGCATTTGATTTTTAGCAGCCAAATCCATTAAAGCCGCTATTTTTTTCGCATGCATGTCCCCTAGCGAACCCCCGTACACGGTCGCATCTTGTGCATATACGCCTACTTGTCTCCCATGAATCAGTCCCGTCCCAGTGACAACGCCATCCCCTAAATGTTCTGAGCGGCAGCCTTTAGCAAATGACTGAATTTCCATAAAGCTGCCTTCATCAAGAAGTTCATGAAGCCGCTGACGAACAGTCAGCTTTCCTTTGTTTCGGTGAGCCGCTGCTCGTTTTTCACCGCCGCCCCTTAAAGCTTTCTGGCGCCATTCAGACAAGTCATTGAACGATTCATGCATCTTCCTGTTTCTCTCCTTTCAAAGGTTCGCACAATTCAATTAGCACACCTGACGTTTCTTTTGGTGAAATAAACGCAATGCGCTTTCCGTTCGCACCATTTTGTGCGCCTTTTTGAATGAGCTGCATGCCGAGCTCGTCAAGTTGACTGAGATCAGCCTGAATGTCACCTGACTTTAATGCAATATGATGAAGCCCCTCTCCTCTTTTTGTTAAAAAGGTATGTAATGTGCTGTGATCCGACATCGGTTCAATCAACTCAATGTGCAGATCACCTAGGGAAGCAAAAGATACTTTGACCCCTTGATTCGGAAGTACTTCTATGTCTGAAAATTCCCAGTTAAACAGATTGGAGAACGTACGTGCTGTTTTTTGAATAGAAAAAACGGCAATGGCTATATGATCGATTTGATTCATCCGTTCACTTCCTTTGTACATCACTTGTCGCCTGCGTAAAAACGAGCTAGAATAAAGAAAGATGCGCTCGTCGCAAAAACATTTGATTATAGGGGTGCGATATGTCTCAGAAATTCATGAAATTTATGGTATTGCTCATGATTAGCTTACTGTTAATTTCTTCACTTTTAGCAGGAGCGGCAGCCTTTTTATAAAGCGTTGATAAAAAAGCAGACAAGCAGGTGATTCGTTTTTTAACGAATGGCCTGTTTGTCTTTGGCCAGTTTCTCAAATGCATCGCTTGATGTCGTGATCCATACCTTTGTACCAACTGGAAGCTGATCAAATAGCCGTTCTACATCTTGATTATGAAGACGTACACAGCCTGCCGTAATAAATTTCCCTATCGATGTCTCATCACTTGTTCCATGAATGCCATAGGTTCTCCCGTCGGTTCCTCGCGCATCAAATCCAATCCACCTTCGGCCGAGTGGGTTATTCTTTGCGCCGCCTTCAATATTTTTTCTTCTGTAATAAGGATCTTTCGCTTTGATCATAATCGTAAATTCACCTTCTGGCGTTAAATCAGCTGTTTTGCCAGTAGAAGCTGGGTAGACTTTTTGAATTTTCCCATGATCAATATACGCAAGCTCGTTCGTTTGTTTATTAATAATGACATACGGATCTCCTGGAAGCGGGTTTTGCCCGAGCGGCCAGATAGGTGAAAGGGACATGGTCAGCACAGTATAAAATAAAAGACGCATAGGCTCCTCCTTTTTCATTAGATTGACCAATGAAGGAGGAACTCATGCGTCTTTATTCTTTCATCCCTTTAAAATAACTTTTCAGCACCAAATATTGTTCCATTTCTCCGAGAAAATGAAAGAGTGCGGCTCTAGCTTCAAATTCTTCACGTGTTTGTGGAAGCGGCAGTGCATCGAACTCTTCTTTCATATCAATCAGGCGTCTTAAGAACTTATGCGCCGTGTTCCCTGGGTGAATATGTTCTCGTAAATCTCTAATATATTCTGCAATGATTTGCCCATGCTCCGTTGTAACAGATATGGACGTAATTTTCGGAAGCACCCGCTCAATGATTTCAAATTGCTTTTGTCTCATGTTGAAATAATGATAATACAGATTTTCATGTCTTAAGACATGATTTTCAACATCACGGTATGCAAGAGCTTTCGCTTCTTTAATCAATTGATGCGTCTCTGGTATTTCTTTTCCTGTCCAGTCTTGATTTCCGGTCATTAAATATTGCTCGATTTCTTCAAAGATTTTCGCAAAATTCGCTTCAATTTGTTCACTGTATTGTTTCAGCTTTTTATCAACGCTAGGCATATACAGGTTCATAATGAGTGCGACCCCTACACCAATGGTGATGAGTAAAAGCTCATTCCAGATGAGATGAAGCGTAATGCCTCCAGACATATACAAATGAAGGATGATCACTGAACTTGTGACAATCCCTTCTTTAATCCGAAGCAAGACCGTTGTTGGAATAAAGACGAGCAGCATCAGTCCAATGACGAAAGGATGATACCCAATCAGATCAAAAAACAAATAAGAAAATAAGATGGCAAGACTGCATGCGGCAAAGCGGGCCCCAGATGCGAGGAGTGACCTTTTTTTCGTCACCTGAATACAAAGGATCGTAATAATGCCGGCAGCTGAATAGTTTTGCAGACCGAGCATTTGTGCAATATAAATGGCTAGAGCTGTTCCTAATGCTGTTTTCAGCGTTCGGTAGCCGATTTTAAACATGATGTGATTCACTCTTTTCTGTCTACTTTTGTGAAATGATGAACTTTTTTTACTTTCCCCATTATAATCAAAAAAAGAAGGAGATGTTAAGTCTCCCCCTCGTTTTTTTCATTATAATATTTTTTGCAAGAAATCTTGAGCACGCTGTGAAGACGGAGATTCAAAGAATTCTATAGGATTTGCATCCTCTACAATTTTCCCATCATCCATAAAGATCACACGGTCTGCCACTTCTTTTGCAAAGCCCATTTCATGTGTGACGATCATCAGCGTCATCCCAGATTGAGCGAGCTCTTTCATGACCTCTAATACTTCCTTTACCATTTCTGGATCGAGAGCAGACGTCGGCTCGTCAAAAAGCATGATATCTGGTGTCATCGCAAGGGCACGTGCAATGGCGACACGCTGCTTTTGACCACCTGACAACCGGTTCGGATAATCATTTTTTTTCTCTAAAAGTCCTACCTTTTTTAAAAGATCCTCTGCCTGCTTGATGCTGTCTTCCTTCGATTGGTTCTTTACATTCATTGGCGCATACGTAATATTTTCTAGCACTGTTTTGTGCGGGAATAAGTGAAAATGTTGAAACACCATACCAATATTTTCGCGCACTTTTAGTGCATTTGTTTTTGGATTGGTAATTTCCGTCCCCTGAATCGTAATCACTCCAGAAGTCGGTTTTTCAAGTAAGTTAATACAGCGAAGAAATGTTGATTTTCCTGAACCAGACGGCCCGATGACAGCTACCACTTCGCCTTCTTTAATCGTGGTATCAATCCCTTTCAACACTTCATTTTTACCGAAAGATTTTGTGAGTTTCTCTATTTTAATCATTTGATTTTAACTTCCTTTCCACCGATTTGCCGACGAAGGTAAGAATAAGCACGATGACATAATAGATGAGACCCGCAAAAATAAGCGGTTCAAGATAGTTATAGGTGACGGCACCTGCTTGATAGGCTCGTCTCATGACATCGCCAAGTCCAATGACTGTGACAATCGCTGATTCTTTTGTCAGTGTAATCGTTTCGTTCACAAGTGCTGGTGAAATATTTTTGAATGCTTGCGGAAGCAATAAGTCCTTCATCATTTTAGCATACGGGATACCTAAAGCAACGGCCGCTTCTTTTTGCCCTTTATCAATGGCATTGATTCCTGCACGAATGATCTCAGAAACGTACGCCGCCGAGTTTAGTGAAAAGGCGGCTACAGCTGCCCAGTATTGATCAATTTGAAAGCCGAGCAGCTGGGGAAGACCAAAATAAATAATCAAAAGTTGAAGCACAAGCGGTGTGCCTCGGAAGATTGACGTATAAAAATCGGCTAGCCAGATAAGCGGCTTAAATACACTAATTTTACAGAGCGTTAATAAGATTCCTAAAATAAAACCTAGAAACAGTGATACCACAACAATAGAAAGCGTTACTTTAAGACCTTCTAAAATAAAGGGCATCTGAGGTATGACATCTTTAAAATCCATCATGATATTCTCCTTTTTTTCCTTCAGATAAAATCAAAGAATAAACAGGAAAAAAGTTCAACACATGTTGAACTTTTCAGCGCTTTCTACTTGATTTTCATGAATGACGCTGATCCTTTTCCTGACTTACTTTTCATCAGCAAACCATTTTTTAATGAGTTTATCAAGTTCGCCATTATCCTTCATTTCTTTTAATGATTTATTGAATTTCGCTGTTAAGTCGCTATTTTTTTTGAATGCAATGGCTGAACCTTCGTTTGAGCTATTCAATCCAAATGCTTGGAAATCTTTTTCCTTTTTCAAGTAGCCAGCCGCTACTTTATCTTCAATAATAGCTGCATCAAAACGGCCTGCTTTAATTTCTTGAATGATATCAGAGATTTTATTACGATCTTCAACCGTTAAGTTATATTTCTTTTGCAATCCGTTTGCTTCATCTTGCTGGATAGAACCTAATTGAACGCCAACCGTTTTGTCTTTTAAATCTTTCTCTGTTTTCATACCGCTAGATTTTTTTGATACAACCAAGTTTTCAGCATTGTAGTAAACATCTGAGAAATCAACTTGTTTTTTACGCTTTTCAGTAGGTGTCATACCTGCAAGCACAATATCAGCTTTATTTGTTTTAAGAGCTGACACGAGGCTTGCAAAGTCCATATCTTGAATTTCTAGCTTGTAGCCGTTCTTTTTCGCTAGAGCTGTAGCAAGGTCGACATCAAAACCGATAATTTTATCACCATCTTTTGATTCAAATGGCGGATAATCTGCTGAAGTCGCCATAATGAGTGTTTTGTCGTCTCCTGATGCGTTTGAATTATTAGAAGAAGTTCCGCATGCTGCTAATGCAGCTGCAAGACCAGCTGTCATAAGTAATAATAACCACTTTTTCATATGATAATGCCTCCTAGTATTTAAAATCATGAGTAGATTTGAATATTTATTCACTATAATGTATTTTAAACACTTTCTTTTTGATATGCAATAGTATTTTGCTAAAATTATTTTGATTCGTATGTCATATAAAACAAAAAAACAGACCGATCAAAAGACCGGACTGCCTCTAAATGATTCATTCAAAAGTAACATGTTACACTTCTTCGCAATACTCATCGAAAGCGGCTTGAAGTTTTGACACCACTTCCATCGGTTCATGTCCTTCGATTTCGTGACGTTCGACCATTTTAATGATCTTCCCGTCTTTTAATAGAGCAAATGATGGTGAAGATGGCGGGAAGCCTTCAAAGTATTCACGTGCTCTTGCGGTTGCTTCTTTGTCCTGTCCAGCAAACACTGTGAGCAATTGATCTGGACGCTTATCGTAATGAACAGAATAACCAGCCGCTGGTCTTGCAATACCGCCTGCACAGCCGCACACTGAATTCACCATAACAAGTGTCGTTCCTTTTTTCGTTAGCGCTTCATCAACTTCTTCAGCTGTTGTCAGCTCCGTATAGCCTGCCTGTTTAATTTCTTCTCGTGCTTGTTTCACGATATCATTCATAAATAAATTAAAATCAATATTCATAACCGTCCACTCCTTCTACGTACCAAACCATTTTAACTACATCATATCAAGGAAAACGCCGGCGGGCAAATGTCTTGTTTCGTCCCCTTCACTTTTTTCAAACGTCGTTTATGACCTGTGGAATTGGGGAAAAGTGATAATAAAGTGATGAAAGGGAGAACTGCGTGATGGCACAATTCAAAAAAGCGATACTCATTTATAACGGAAATGCTGGACAAAAAAACATGGAAAAAACACTAGGTCAAACAGTGCCTCTTCTTTCTTTACATATTGATGAACTCATCCTTAAGCCTACAAAACAGCCGAATGATGCCTATCATTTCTGCCGCGAGATGGATGAGTCGATTGAATTGTTGATTATACTAGGCGGAGACGGAACCGTCCATGAATGTATGAATGGAATTGGCGGTTTAGAAAAAAGGCCAGCTGTAGCGATTTTACCTGGCGGGACGTGCAATGACTTTTCTAGAACGCTAGGCATCCCGCAGCAGATGCCAAAGGCCGCTCAAATGGTGATAGATGGCACTGAAAAAAAGGTCGATTTAATCAAAGCAGATGATCGATACCTTTTAAATTTTTGGGGGATTGGTCTCATCGCAGATACCTCAAACAATATTAATGATAAAGAAAAAGCTGTCCTCGGAAAAATCAGTTACTTCACGAGCGCTCTTCGAACCCTTCAGCAGACAGAACCTTTCTATGTACGCATTGAAACGGAAGAGGAAAACTGGGAAGAAGAAGCTGTGATTGTCCTTGTCATGAATGGGCACTTTATCGGTACAAATAAAATAGATCTGCCAAATGCTTCAATTGATGATGGAAAAGCCGAAATTTTAATTTGCAGAAATACGAGTTTCTCTGCTTTAAAAGAGATTTTTTCAATGAACCGCGAAGAGCTAGAAGATTTTAAAGGTGACCTGTCTCTTATACAAGCATCCCGCATTCATATTCATACTAAAGAGGAAATGGATGCAGATACAGATGGTGAAGTATACATGACCGCTCCTTCTTCCCTTGAAGTATTAAAACAGCATTTGACCTTTATTGTTCCGGCAGAATAAAGAAAACGCCTGCATCATTTCGATGCGGGCGTTTTTTTGATATAACGTCTGTATAAATATTCAAGTGCATACCCTAGCAGTGTACCTATCAGAAGGGAAATGCCTAATAAACTATTGGCGACTCCTTTAAATCCACCTATCATCAACAAGCAATAGGCGATTTGAATGATTGAAACGATCGATATGATGAGCAGTAAGCGTTCAGGATGATTGCGTGATTTGGAAATATACCGAAGAAAAGCGAACGCAATGGCTGTGATAAACATCAGACCAATCGTAAGAAAAGCAAAGAAATCTAATCCAGACATCTCATCGCTCCTTTCTGATTGATATGGAAATCCCCCTCTCATTGTGAGAAGGGGACATATAAATGAGCTTAATAGACGGACGTCTGCTCGTCAATGCCTTCAAGAATTTGTTTAATTCTTTGCAGGAATCTACCGCATACAAGACCATCGAGTACTCTATGATCTAATGAAAGACAAAGATTCACCATATCTCTTGCGGCAATCATACCATTTACAATCATCGGGCGCTTTACAATAGATTCTACTTGTAAAATGGCTGCTTGCGGATAGTTAATGATCCCCATTGATTGAACCGAACCAAACGATCCTGTGTTGTTCACAGTGAAAGTGCCGCCTTCCATGTCACTTTGCTTCAGTTTGCCTTGTCTGACCTTGAAAGCAAGTTCATGAATTTCCTTGGCGATTCCCTTAATCGTTTTCTCATCCGCATCTTTAATCACTGGGACAAAAAGAGCGTCATCTGTCGCAACAGCAATGGAGACATTGATCGCTTTCTTTTGAACAATTTTATCACCAGCCCACATGCTGTTCATTTCAGGGAATTCCTTTAAGGCCTGAGCCACTGCTTTGACAAAGAACGCAAAGAACGTCAAATTAAAGCCTTCTTTTGCTTTGAATTGATCTTTTAGCTGATTTCTTCTTGTCACAAGGTTTGTCACATCCACTTCCATCATCGTCCAGGCATGTGGAATTTCATGCTTGCTTCTTAGCATGTTTGCGGCAATCGCCTGTCTAATCGGAGTGACCGGCAGTTCAACATCTCCAGGCATTGAAGGGATGGAAGGAGCTGCTTTTGCTTGTGACGGCTTTGCAGGTTCTGTTTGACCCGTACCTTCACTCACAGGTGCTGCCGTTTCTTGTGCGACTCCACTTTCGATAAGCTTCAGCAAATCTTTTCTTGTGATTCTGCCGCCAGCTCCCGTTCCATGAACAGCCGCTAAATCAATTCCGTGCTCATCTGCTAAACGCAGGACTGCCGGAGAGTATCGTTTCTTTTGACTCTGATCCACATTTGTTTGGTCAGGTTCTGGTGCTTCATCTTGCGCAGGCGCCTCTTCTGTTTTCGCACTCTGCTGCGCACTGCCTTCTACTTCAATTTCACAAAACACTTCTCCTACTTGAAGTGTATCACCCTCTGCAGCCGCTAGTTTAGTGATTGTTCCTGTAAAGGATGACGGAACTTCTGCATTTACTTTATCTGTCATGACTTCCGCAATCGGATCGTATTTATTCACATGATCGCCAGGTGAAACGAGCCATTTGCTAATGGTTCCTTCTGTTACACTTTCACCAAGCTGAGGCATTTTCATTTGTTCAGTTGCCACTTTGAAACCCTCCTCTTTCTTAAAACGCCGCTAGTTCTCTCATTTCAGCTTCTACCTTATCCGGATTAACCATGAAGAATTTCTCCATTGTCGGTGCATAAGGCATTGCAGGGATATCAGGTCCTGCTAGACGTTTAATTGGCGCATCTAAATCAAACAAGCAGTGCTCTGAAATGATGGCCGCTACTTCACTCATGATGCTTCCTTCTTTTGTATCTTCTGTTAACAAGAGGACTTTCCCTGTTTTTGATGCCGCTTCAATAATCGCTTCTTGATCAAGCGGGTACACTGTACGTAAATCGAGAATATGAGCAGAAATTCCGTCCTTCGCAAGGCGCTCTGCTGCTTGGAGGGCAAAATGAACACAAAGGCCATATGTAATGACCGTAATGTCATCGCCTTCTCGTTTCACATCCGCTTTTCCAATAGGGAGCGTATAATCCTCTTCAGGCACTTCTCCTTTAATGAGACGGTATGCACGTTTGTGTTCAAAGAACAATACAGGATCTGGATCACGCACTGCGGCTTTTAACAACCCTTTGACATCATAAGGTGTAGAAGGCATCACAATCTTTAAGCCTGGCTGATTGGCAAAAATGGCTTCGACCGATTGTGAATGATAAAGCGCCCCGTGTACGCCGCCCCCGTAAGGAGCACGAATGACCATTGGGCAGCTCCAATCATTATTGGAACGATATCTAATTTTTGCAGCCTCTGAAATGATTTGGTTGATGGCTGGCATAATAAAATCCGCAAATTGCATCTCTGCGATCGGACGCATTCCATACATAGCAGCCCCAATACCTACACCTGCAATCGCTGATTCGGCAAGAGGTGTATCCATGACGCGCGCTTCTCCAAATTGCTCGTAAAGACCCGCTGTTGCTTTAAATACGCCGCCTTTTTTCCCGACATCCTCTCCGAGCACAAACACTTTCGGATCTCGCTCCATTTCTTCTTTCATCGCTAGTGTAATAGCGTCTATATATGACATAACAGGCATTTTTCTTCCCCCTTACTCCGCATACACGTAACGAAGTGCGCTTTCTGCATCGGCATAAGCTGCATTTTCCGCTTCATCAGTGGCTTCGTTTACGATTTGCATGATTTCTTTGGTCATGTCTTCTTTCATTTCAGAAGTCATGACATTTCCTTCGATTAAGTACGTTTCATATTGAATGAGCGGATCTTTCTTTCTTGCTTCGAGCACTTCTTCTTTTTCTCGATAGCTAGAATCATCGTCATCACTTGAATGCGCAGTTAACCGGTAAGAAATGGTTTCGATCAATGTTGGGCCTTCGCCTCTTGCCGCACGATCTCTCGCTTCTTTGACCGCTGCATACACTTCAAGCGGATCATTTCCATCAACCGTCACACCCGGCATTCCGTACCCTATTGCACGATCTGAAATACGCTCACATGCCACTTGTTTGTCATACGGGACAGAAATCGCATACTTATTGTTTTCACACATGAAAATAACAGGCAGCTTATGCACCGCAGCAAAGTTGGCGCCTTCGTGGAAGTCTCCTTGGTTTGAAGAACCTTCACCGAACGTAACAAAGCTAACAAAATTCTTTTGCTCTAGACGCCCGGCAAGTGCGATGCCAACCGCATGAGGAACCTGTGTTGTCACAGGTGATGATCCAGTCACAATTCGGTTTGATCTTTGCCCAAAATGACCTGGCATCTGTCTCCCGCCTGAGTTTGGATCGTCTTTTTTCGCAAAACCAGACATCATCAAATCTTTCGCCGTCATCCCAAATGCAAGGACAACCCCCATATCACGGTAATAAGGTAAAACGTAATCCTCTTCCCTATTGAGGGCAAAAGCGGCACCGACTTGCTGCGCTTCCTGTCCTTGACAAGAGATGACAAATGGAATTTTTCCAGAACGGTTTAACAGCCACATCCGTTCATCAATTTTTCTTGCTAAAAGCATGGTTCTATATATGTCAATCGCTTGTTCATCTGATAATCCTAATTCCTGATGACGCATGTTACTCATCATGTTTCCCTCCTTGATTAAAAATGGATCGCCTTTCCGTCAACAGCCAGTGCTGCCTCGCCAATTGCTTCTGACAAGGTTGGATGCGGGTGGATCGTCTGCCCCACTTCCCACGGAGTTGCATCTAATACTTTGGCTAATCCAGCTTCAGATATCATATCTGTTACATGAGGACCAATCATATGAATCCCTAAGATATCATCTGTCTTTTGGTCAGCAATGATTTTGACAAATCCATCAGACTCTCCAAATACAAGCGCTTTTCCGATGGCCATGAAGGGAAACTTCCCAATCTTGACTTCGTAGCCTTGCTCTTTTGCCGCCTGTTCAGTCAGTCCAACACTAGCGGTTTCTGGGTGAGAGTACACACATTTAGACACGAGCGTTTCATCAAGCGGCTTTGGATCTTGACCAGCCATATGTTCTACTGCAATCATGCCTTCATGTGATGCGACATGCGCCAGCTGAAGACCGCCAATGACATCACCTATTGCGTAAATATGCGACTCTTTCGTTTGATAATGCTCATTCACGACAATGCCTTGCTTTTCTGTCTGAATGTCCGTGTTTTCAAGACCTATGCCTTCCACGTTTGGCACTCGGCCAACTGAAAGAAGCAGTTTCTCTGCTTCAAACGACTGAGTGTCTCCACCTTGTTCCACTTGGATCTTGACGAGATTCTCGTGCTTTTCGGCAGTATCTGGCAGAACCTTCGCATTTGTCACTAAGGTAATCTCTTTCTTCGTCAAAAGCTTTTCCATTTCTTTAGAAATATCTTGATCCTCTGTTGGCAAAATGCGATCTGCAAATTCGATCACTGTGACTTTAACACCAAAATCGTTAAGCATGGAGGCCCACTCGATCCCAATCACGCCTCCGCCGACAATCAGCATGGACTGAGGGAGTTCTTGCAGTTCAAGTGCTTCGTCTGATGTAAGGATGTGTGTTCCATCCGCTTCAAGTCCGGGCAGGACGCGCGGTCTTGATCCAGTCGCAATGATGACCTGCTTAGGAATCAGCATTTCATTTTCATCGCCATTCGCCATTTCTACCGAGATGGTGCCCGGCATTGGCGAAAAAATCGAAGGGCCTAGGATACGGCCTATTCCTTCGTATACATCAATTTTTCCTTGTTTCATTAAGTGTTTGACGCCGCCTGCTAATTTGTCGACAATCTCTGTTTTTCTTTTTTGTACGCTTGCAAATTGTAAGGCAATTCCGCTTGCTTCAACGCCAAAATCAGCGGCACGTTTGACCGTTTGATAGACTTCTGCACTTCTAAGCAGCGCTTTAGATGGGATACAGCCTTTATGAAGACATGTTCCACCGAGCTTTGATTTTTCTACGACTGCTGTTTTCAATCCAAGTTGAGAGGCACGAATGGCCGCTACATAGCCGCCTGTGCCTCCACCAAGAATGACGAGGTCATATTCAGTTGCCATGACTTGTCACTCCTTTCTCCGCCTTTTGATCATTTGGGTATTCTTTTGGTGATTCTTCTTCTTTTAAAATGCGAAGCGCTCCTTCTGCTAAGGATTGCAATTCATTTTCGCCTGGGTACACAACAACATCTGAAATCCAGTCAATGTATCCTCTAATGCTTGATGTAATTTGTTTGCTGTATGCAAGGCCACCTGTTAACACTATGACGTCAACAGCTCCTTTTAAAACCGCACTAGCCGCACCAATTTCTTTGGCAATTTGATAGCACATCGCTTCATAAATAAGCGCCGCACGCTCATCGCCTGCTTCAATCATTCGCTCTACTTTTACTGCATCTGTCGTGCCAAGATAGCCCGCAAGACCGCCTTCGCCAATAATGCGTTTGAGCATTTCCTCTTGCGAATATTCACCAGAAAAGCATAAATTGACAAGGTCACCTGTTGGGAGAGTACCTGCCCGCTCTGGGCTGAAAGGACCCTCACCATGAAGACCGTTATTCACATCAATGACTTTTCCTTTTTGATGTACACCAATCGTAATTCCGCCGCCCATATGGGTAATGATCATGTTCAAATCTTCATAACGTTTTCCAAACGAAGCAGCCGTTTTTCTTGCGACTGCTTTTTGATTTAACGCATGAAAAATGCTTTTCCGCTCAATTGTTGGCAGTCCTGAAATACGAGCAATTGGCTGTAGTTCATCTACGACTACGGGATCAACAATAAAAGCTGGGATGTTAAGGCCAAGTGCAATTTCTCGGGCAATAATTCCGCCTAGATTAGAGGCGTGCTGGCCAGCATACCCTTCTTTTAGATCTTCAACCATTTGCTCATTTACTTCATATGTGCCACCTTCAATCGGACGAAGAAGACCACCGCGTGCGCAAACTGCATCAAACTTTGAGATGTTCATCCCCTGTTCATGCAGTGTTTTCAAAATGGTTTCTTTACGGAATGAAAATTGATCAATGATATGAGGAAACTGCTTGATTTCCTCATCTGTATGTCTTAATGTCGTTTCAAAAATAGATCGTTCATTATGAAACACACCGATTTTTGTTGAGGTAGAGCCAGGATTAATCGTGAGAATACGCCATTCTTTTGTCAGCAAAAACAAAACCTCCGTTTCAACTCATTCATCCATTTAGCGACGACTTAAAATATGTTGACCATTTTGCAGGAATTGGCTTCTTGATTTGCGCATTCTTTCAATTCGCTCTTCAGCCAATCGGTCTGCCGCTTTATAAGTTGGAATGGCATCACGGTTAGAGATTTCAATCACTCGCTCAATGTTTTGGTAAATGCCTTCTACTTTTTTCATTGCACGATCTGCATTATAGCCATAAAGCTCATCTGCAACGTTAATCACACCGCCTGCATTGATCACATAATCCGGTGCGTACACAATGCCCATTTCATGAATAAGATCTCCATGATGAGTTTCTCTCAGCTGGTTATTCGCTGCACCTGCGATGACCTTTGCCTTTAATTTAGGAATCGTCACATCGTTAATGGTTGCACCGAGTGCACATGGTGCGTAAATATCACATTCTTGATCATAAATATCATCAGGGTCTACCGCTTTTGCACCGAAGTCTTCTACAGCTCGCTGAACTGAGTCTTTGTTGATATCAGTGACGATGAGCTGTGCGCCTTCTTCATGCAGGTGTTTACATAGGTTGTAAGCCACGTTTCCAACACCTTGAACGGCAATTGTTTTTCCTTCTAATGAATCTGTACCGAATGCTGCTTTTGCAGCTGCTTTCATCCCTTTATATACACCGTAAGCAGTCACTGGAGATGGGTTTCCTGAAGAACCAAATGCAGGAGAGATTCCTGTGACAAAGTCTGTTTCTTCATGGATAAGATCCATATCTTCTACCGTAGTACCGACATCTTCAGCGGTGATATAACGGCCATTTAATCCTTGAATGTAACGGCCAAAAGCACGGAACATTTCTTCATTCTTGTCTTTTCTCGGATCACCGATGATGACCGTTTTACCGCCGCCAAGGTTTAGCCCTGCCGCCGCATTTTTATAGGTCATACCTCTTGCAAGACGCAAGGCATCTTCGATAGCTGCTTCTTCATTTTCATATGTCCACATTCTTGTTCCGCCGAGTGCTGGCCCAAGTGTTGTATCATGAATGGCAATGATGGCTTTTAAACCAGACTGTTCATCCTGACAAAATACAAGCTGTTCATAATCGTATCGTTCCATATATTTAAAAAGTTCCATTTTCTTTTCCTCCTATTACTTTCACTTAATTTGATGTACAGATGGCAAGTGCAATTGAATAGAGCTTACTTTCTGCTGAATCAGACCGGCTTGTTAAAGCAATCGGGGCCTTCGCTCCTGCCACCACAGCCCCCACTTTTGCATGAGCAAAGTAGATGAGAGATTTATAAAGAATGTTGCCTGCTTCAATGGTTGGCACAAGCAAAATATCAGCATGACCAGCCACATCACTAGTAATATTTTTATGAGAAGCGGCCGTTTGAGAAATGGCATTATCTAAAGCAAGCGGCCCATCAATCAGGCAGCCAGAAATTTGACCTCTTCGATTCATTTGCGCAAGGCTTGCAGCTGTGAGTGTCGAATCCATCGCTGGGTTTACGACTTCTACCGCTGATAATACCGCCACTTTGGGCATATCATTTCCGACAGCTTGTGCGACTTGAACGGAATTCATCGTAATTTCTTTCAGCATATTTAAATCAGGCGCAATGTTCATCGCAGAGTCCGTCACATAGATAAAACGGTCAAAGCCCGGTACTTCGAAGGCTGCAACATGTGAAAGGACACTCGCTGTCCGAAGCCCATACTCTTTATTTAGGACAGCTTTTAACAATACGGCTGTCGGGACATGACCCTTCATGAGAATATCTGCATGATTTTCACTTACTGCCTGAACGGCAATTTTGGCAGATTCTTCGGGTGAATCTGAATGAATAATATCTATCCAGTCTTCATTGATCTCATGCTGTTTGACTAGCTCCTTTAGGTTGCGTTTGTTTCCAACCAGCAGGAAGCGAGCGACTTTTCGTTCGATTGCCATTTTGATGGCATGAAGCACTTCTTCGTCTTCTGCATGAGCCACAGCCGCTGTTTTATTCTGCAGCTGCGAGGCTTTGATAATCAGATCGTCAAGCTTCATACTTGCCCACCTTTCCTTGTGCTCGGTTCCTCTTTTTATATGCAAGTTCCGTGCCAGCTTGAAATGTGTGAAAAATAAGCCTTTTCGCAAAGAAATCATGCAATTTCTTGCAGGTTACATGCATGTTACTGCATGCTATCTTTTGCAAGCTGATACTTATCCATTTTATAGTAAAGATTTCGAATGCTGATCCCTAACGTTTTCGCTGTTTTTGTACGATTGAATTGATGTTTTTCAAGGGTTTGTTTGATCAGCTGCGCTTCAAATGCTTCTACAGCATCCGAGAGCGTCTCACCCTCAAATTGACTAACAGCCAGTTCCTGCTGCTCTTTTTCCTCATGCTCGTCTGACTCCATGAAGGCGATATGCGCTTCATCGATCCATTCTTCTTGCGGATTCAAAAAAATCATCGCTCGTCCAAGCACATTTTCAAGCTCTCTCACGTTGCCTGGCCAGCTATATGATCGAAGTCTATGAAGCGCACGATCTGTTAAGCCGCTGACGTTTCGCCCATAGTCTAAATTGATCTTCTGAATGAGGCGTTTACTTAATGATTCAATATCTTCGAGACGCTGTCTGAGTGGTGGAATCGATATCGGGTATCTGTTCATTCGATAATATAAATCCTCTCTGAACTTACCTTCTGCCATCGCCTTTTCAATATTGACATTTGTCGCTGTGATCACACGCACATCGACCGGTATCGCTTTCGTTCCGCCTACCCGAACAATTTCTTTTTCTTGCATGACACGCAGCAATTTCGCTTGTGTACTTGGCGTCATTTCACCGATTTCATCTAAAAAGATGCTGCCTTGATTGGCTTCTTCAAACAGCCCTTTTTTCCCGCCTCGCCTTGCACCAGAAAACGCTCCTTCCTCGTAGCCAAACAGTTCTGACTCTAAAAGAGTTTCTGATAAGGCAGCACAGTTGACACGGACAAAGCGGTTGTACTTGCGATCACTTTCATTGTGAATGGCATGCGCAAACAGCTCTTTCCCAGTACCTGATTCTCCGCGGAGTAAAATGGTTGCCGGCGTTTTTGCGCCCAGCTTTGCCTGCTCAAGTGCGACAAGCATTTGTTCACTTTCTCCAATAATGTCTTCAAATGTGTACTTTGCTTCAAGTGTTCGGATGAGCTGTCTTGCTTTATTTAATTCATTCGTCAATGATTGGATTTCGGATACATCGTGAATGACCCCGACACTGCCTTTTAGAATGCCGTCAACAATAACAGGTGCTACATTGACGATGACATCTTTTTTGTTTGGACCAACCTTCATTCTGACGCCACGAACAGGTCTTCTTGTTTCAAGCACCTTTAAGTGCATGCTTTCCCCTTCGGAAATATCAGCACCAGCTGGTTTACCCACGACCTCTTTATCCGATAAACCGGTCATTTTCGTATAAGCACGGTTGATCAAAATACCTTTCCCCTGCTCATCGACAACCGATATGGCTTCATCTGATGATTGAATAATCGCCTCAAGCATCGTTCTTACTTCTTTGAGGTTCGTTACTTCCTCCGCAAGCTCCACCGCATCTGTTATGTCTTTAAAGATCGATAAAGCACCTAACATTCTCCCCGCGTCATCAATAATCGGCAGACGGGTGGTCACAATTTGAATTTGCTGATTCAAAAATTGCTTTTGGTTAAATTCCGGCTCCCTTGACCTTAATATATCGGGAAGTTTCGTGTTCGGAATCACTTCTCGAATGTGACGGCCAATCGCATCCTTTTGCGAACACCCCACCATTTTGGCAGCCGATCGATTAAACAGGACCACTTCTTCATCCATATTAATAAAAATCATGCCATCATTCGTTGCATTAAAAATGCGGTCATGTTTATAGGTTTGTTCCTTCAATATTTGAATAAGCTGTTGTTTCTCTGCCATTAATTCTGACATGACATATGCCATCGAGCTTGGCACAATCACAGCATGCTCTGGTTTTTGTTCAATTAGTTCCTTCAGTACAGCAGAACTGCCTGTGGTTTCAATGATGATATCAATGTCATCTTTTATGTATTCTTTCCAATCCGTCGTCGTCTCAATTCCATTCTTTTTCGCTTCATCCATCCCCGGTGCCTCGAGATCAAGGTCGGCGATCGCAATGATTTGAACCGTATTTGTTTTCAGCAATGTTTCAAGCAGTGCTGATCCACCTTGTCCTGCACCGACAATCAAGACTCTCTGCATCCCGTTACCCCTTTATATGAAAAATTTTGCACACCATATTTTTCCGTTGCAAAAAATTGCACAACACCTATATTACCACGTTTTCCTTTCTTGACAAAATATTTTTTGAATTAGACAATGGAAGTAAATGACGTTTAAGGGGACATTTGATGGGGAGAATACTGGCATTAGTGATTATTTTAATACCTGGAGCCTTTGCAGCACTTGGCATTAAGCTGCTGCGTGACACTGTTTTCGGCATCATCATTGCACCATTTCCATATTTATGGCTGCAAGGAATTGCAGGGTTGTTATTTTTAGGGGGAGGTCTTTATGTTGTTGCAGGATTTATTTTATATAGAGACCGTAAACGAAATAAAGTAACAACTCGTTTTAAGCAAAGGTAATCATGAAAAAGACCCGCTGTTGATAGCGGGTCTTTATTTCATTTCTTCTCTTATTTTGACGGCTCGATCAGGAAAATCTGTAAAGATTCCATCAACACCCAAGGTCAACATATTTTTTATTTGCTTCTCACTGTTTACAGTAAACGGTCTGATCACTTGTTGGTCCGCATGGAGAGCGGATACTACTTCTTTTGTCACCCCAGCGCCCTTTATATTCGGATGGTAGCCCTTTGCCGGGATTGTTTTTAAATACATGTCCGGTTGATGAATCACATCCATCGTGAGGACCGCCAGTTCAATGTGCGGCATCAGCTTGTGAAAAAGAGCTAAGCTGCCGTGATGAAATGATGAGACAAGCACTCGATCCTCTATTTGAAAGTGCTCAATTTGCTCTTTTACTTTTTCTTCAATCCCTGGATATCGATAAATAGAGTTTTTTAATTCAATGTTGATCATAAAGGATGGTCTCTGCGTCACTAGCTCTAATACTTCTTCTAATAGAGGAATGGAGACCGCACCCGTTTCTTCATAGAAAGAATGACTCGCATCTCCTCTTTTTAACTCTTCATATGTATAGTCTTTCACTAACCCTTTCATATTGGTCGTTCGGTTCAGCTTTTCATCGTGAATGACAGCTAGTCTGCCGTCTTTGGTGAGCTGAACATCAAGCTCAATCCCATCCGCTCCAGAATGGAGTGCGTGCTCAAAGGCAATCATGGTGTTCTCTGGATAGTTTCCTTTAAAGCCTCTATGTGCAAAAATTTTCGTCATATGCCACCTCTAAATATGATGATTACCTATATTATGACGTGTCTTTTTTCGTTTTGCCAGTTTGAGCACATAAAAAAACCTCTTCTAATAAGAGAGAAGAGGTTGACAGGTAAATTCGATCACGTAATCGCTCTGATGGCTTGCTCTGTCGTCTCTGCGTCAAGAGCAAAAAGGGAAGAAACAACTGCGACTGCTGTAACGATTGTTACACCTAACAACAACTTTTTCATAAGATAACCTCCACTTTCTTTTGAAGTATTTGCGCATCGAATTTCTTTTCAAGAAAACGAATGGCATTTTGATAATCATTTCGTTCCTTGAAGTATTTCGATATTTGTTCAGACAAATCCTCAAGCTCCACATATAATCTATTTTTTTCTATGTAGTCTAATTTTTCAGAGAATACGTCTGCTGCTCCACTATTTTCGCACATCAAATCCAAAATTTCAAATTTTACTATATATTCATTATTTTGGATATCGCAGCTATATTGAATCCCCTCTTTAATATATTCTTTCGCCTCATGATCTCCTAAATGAACTAAGGCATTTGCGAGAACATATAAAGATTGGATGAAATAATGGCTATTGTCGCGATGAATTTGAATGCTCATCCCTTTTTTGGCGTATTGCGCACTTTTTTCATAATCAGGTTTTGCGTAATAAAGAACCGCTAAATTGTGATAGCACTTCCCAATCAGCACTTCATTGTTAATGCGCTTACTTTTCTCAAGTGCCTCTTGGTACTTTTCCTCAGCTTCATCAAACTGTAGTAAATCAATACAGTTGCTCGCATGTAAGATCAAGCTGTCAATCGCCTGTGCGGTATATTCTTCATGCGCTTTAAATGTATCAATGGCTTTTTTAATATGATTAATGGAAATGAAATTTTGCTTCAGTTCGTAATAAATGGAAGCGACTTTATGATGAAAAGTTCCGACTTCAAGATCTTCATTCACACGTTTTAGCCGCTGCTCAGCAATCTTATAAAAACTAATCGCCTCATCATATTTTTTGACATAGGCAGCATATTGGCCTTTATAAAAGTAAAAATAAAAATTAATAATGTCATCTGCTTTTTCATCCAGCGTTCCGACACTTTTCATAATCTGATTGGCTTTTTCAATATTTCCAAGTAACATTTCATGTCTGCCGTCGACTAGCTGATAATAAAGAAGAACTTCTCGATCCTCATCTGTATTTTTTAGCAAATTCTGAATTTTCTCTTTATAGACAGCAGATTTTTCTAGGTCATTCTGAGAAATGACCCTCGTCCACTTGCTAATTTCGTTCGCAACCTCAGCAGAGTGGATTTTCAGCTTTCCCATAACCTCACCCTCTTCTTTTCATTATTATAGCATAGTAAAAGAATGTGAAAATTATTAAATTCGACAATGGGAATATTCAGTTCAAATGGCACAATCTCTAAGAAGCCAGTGACTTTAAAACGCCAACCAATCAGGTCAATAGAAATAGAACTTTCGATCTCATTTACTTTATTTACTAATTACATAAGACCTTTTCCTCTCATCCTTTTTCTTACGAATGAGCGTTTTCTTCTTCTATAATCCAATTGATTAGCGTAGCTGATTACCACTATTTTATGTCCTATTCATTTCTTTCATGCTTTATTTTTCATTTTATTCTGAAAATAAAGCGACCCGTTTGTCCAATTTAAATATTAAAGATGATTTTATCAACATATCCATTTTTTAGCAATATTTTACAAAAATAAAAAAACGCCTCATTGAAGAAACGTTTTTTTATGGACGTTGACTTAGCTTGCTCTATGCTCTAAACGCAGACGATCAGCCACCATCGCAATAAATTCTGAATTGGTCGGTTTGGCTTTTGACATGCTGACTGTGTAGCCAAAGAGTGACGAAATGGAGTCAATATTCCCTCTGCTCCAAGCCACTTCAATGGCATGACGAATCGCTCGTTCTACCCTGCTGGCTGTCGTGTTAAATTTCTTTGCAATGTCTGGGTACAATACTTTTGTAATACTGCCGAGTAGTTCAATATCATTGTACACCATCGAAATGGCTTCTCTTAAGTATAAATAGCCTTTAATATGAGCTGGCACGCCAATCTCATGAATAATCGTCGTAATGCTCGCATCTAAGTTCTTACGTTTCGGTTCAGGTTTGCTGCGAAGGACACTGTTTTGGATAGATGAAGATCGATGGCTGACTTGTGTGCCGTTTCCACTGACTTGACGGATATGACCTACGAGGTTTTCCATATCGAATGGTTTCAAAATGAAATAGGATGCGCCCAAATCGACTGCTTTTTTCGTTACGTCTTCTTGTCCGAAAGCCGTCAGCATAATGACACTTGGCTGTTTGGTCATTTCATTGTTTTCACGGAGGCGTTCCAGTACAGCAAGACCGTCTAAATGAGGCATGATAATATCTAAGAGGAGAACGTCGGGCTCTTTATCTTTAAATAATGTCAGACATTCCTGACCATTATACGCCACGCCAAGTACTTCCATATCTTCCTGTCCCTCAATATACTCTGTCAAAAGGCCAACAAGTTCTCGATTGTCATCAGCTACACACACTTTAATTTTCTCCACGTTCTTTCCTCCCCAATGTCGATTCCTTAGTCTTTTGCATTTCTCTTCTGAGTGTTCAATTCGACAAAACCATGCTATCCCCTTTAAAAAAGTTTAATTTTCCGAATAATAGAGCATTATCTAGCTTTTTCTACGTTTTTCTTAATGAATCGACGATTATTGCAATTTGACAACACACTGTTTTCCATTTTGTCGAAAAATCTCTTTTTCCTTATTTTATAACATGATGGAAGAGAAAGAAAGGGTAGAAAAAACTGCCGGAAGATTCGCGGCAGTTTTTCATCAGCTTGCTTTTTTGTTTTTTTGATAAAGGTCAATTCCTGCTTCTGACAGCATCCATTCAATGTGTACGCCGTATCCGCTTGTCGGGTCATTGACGAACACGTGAGTGACCGCTCCAATGACTTTGCCATTTTGGATGATCGGACTACCGCTCATTCCTTGAACGATCCCGCCCGTTTTGCTTAATAAGCGTTCATCTGTTACTTTAAGCACCATTCCTTTTGTTGCCGGGAATTTTTGTGGTGTTGTGCTGACGATTTTAATATCAAATTTCTCTACTTTATCATGGTCCACGACCGTTAATATTTCGGCTGGACCTTCTTTTACTTCATTTGATAATGCGACTGGAAGTGGTTTGTCTGCTACATGATTTTCAAGTTTTTCGGTTAACGTACCAAATATACCGAATGGACTGTTACGTGAAATATCACCTATCGTTTTTCTTTCGGAAGAAAACCTGGCCAATTTTTCCCCAGGGTTGCCTCCTGTCCCTTTTTCAATGGATGTGACAGTTGATCTGACAATTTCACCATTGTCGACCACGATTGGTTTTTTTGTATCCATGTCAGAAATCACATGCCCAAGGGCGCCATATTTTTTAGAAGATGGTTCAAAGAAGGTCATCGTCCCGATTCCTGCTGCGGAGTCACGAATATAAAGACCAATTCGATAAGTACCTTCACTTGAATCTTTAGCGGGTGTTAATGTCGTTTGAAAGGTTTTATGGTCTCTTTTTATGAGTAAATGAAGGGTTTCCCCCGTTTTTCCGGCTTTCTGAATAAATGGGGTGAGGTCATTCATCTTCTCCATTTTCTGACCATTGATCTCAATGATCATATCCCCTGATTGAATGCCTGCAGCTTCACCTGGTGATTTTTTGCCGTCTGCTGTTGTGATTTGATGAAAACCGACAACGAGAACTCCGACAGAATGGAGTTTGACGCCAATGGATTGTCCTCCAGGAATGACTTTTAATTCGGGAAGAACATCGACTTTTGTTTTCTTAATAGGAAATCCTTTAAAATCATAAACAATTTCGGCTTTTCCCGCCTTTTGTCCCGTTACTTCAAGTTGATTCTTTTTCTCTGAAAGACTAAAGGCTGGTGAAGAAGCATTGGCTGACGCTTCAATGGATGTATCAATCGAATGCTTCTCGTGTTCAAATACTGCGACAGTTGTTGGAATGCTGATATATTCCTTCACTATGCTCATAAACCCTGTACTTATTAAAGAAACAAGGAGAATCACACCAATGGCTTTTCTCATCTTTTCGGGCATTCATTTTTCACTCTCCTCGCTCCTTACCCACACCAGAACATTAATGTTTTGGCTACATCTTTACTTTTGCCTTCTTAGCGAGGATTTATAACCGACACCTTTAGAAAATGATTGGATAAATTGATAAAAGAAAAAGACGATTTCATGCGTATATACGGCGAATATGAGACAATATAAAAAAGGCAGCTGTTGTTTCAGCTACCCTGTCGTTTTGACATCATTTGCTTGGTGCAGTAATTCTTTTGCATGCTGTTTTGTGAGCTCAGTGACTTCTACACCAGCAATCATTCGGCCAATTTCACTCACTTTTTCATCATCACTGAGTGGTTTGACGTTCGTCATTGTTCTACCAGCTTTAGCGCGTTTAGAAATAAAAAGATGTGTATCAGCCATTGCTGCGACTTGCGGCAGATGGGTAATACAGAGTACTTGTGAGCCTGCTGCGACTTTATAAATTTTTTCAGCAATGGCTTGTGCGACTCTGCCGCTAACGCCCGTATCCACTTCATCAAATATAATGGACGTCACTTCTTGTTTCGCTGAGAAAATACTTTTCACTGCCAGCATGACACGTGAAATTTCTCCTCCAGATGCTACTTTTGACAAAGATTTCATCGGTTCACCCGGATTTGTAGAAATGACAAATTGCGCTTGATCTATGCCATTTTTCCCGAGCTGTACGGGTTTTCCATCTAAAAGCGGGCAGTCCGTACTGCCAAATGGTGCATATCGAATCGTAAAAGCGGTATCAAAAGAAGACTTCTCCATATATAAATCCTTCAATTCAGCTTGAATATGCTTCGCCAGTTTTTTCGCCCATTTTTTACGGAGCTCTGACACGTTAAGCGCTTCAAGCAATGCATCCCGGCTTATCGCATCAAGTTTGTTTTTAAGTGTCTGCAAATGGCTGTCTCGATTTTGGATTTGGTCTATCTCCTCTTCAATCTTAGCCGCATATTCTAAAATTTCCTCAACGGTTGTGCCGTATTTTCGCTTCAGCTGCTTCATCTCATTTAGTCTAGACTCAATAAAATCAAGACGGGCTGGGTCAAATTCTAATTGATCAAGCATGCTGCGCATTTGAAAAGTAGAATCTTCTAATAAATAATAGGAGTTTGACACTTGCTCAGAGAGCTTTTTCAGATCGTCGTTGATCTCAGAAACTTGCTCAAGCTCGCTTGAAGCCATCCCAACCCAATCAAGTCCTCCCTGCTCATTACGCAGAGCATTATATGCGTTTTGAAGTGAGGAAAAGATTTTTTCAAAATTGCTGATTTGATGACGTTCCTCTTGAAGCTTCTCATCTTCCCCAGGCTCTAATTGTGCCGCTTCAATCTCTTCCAGCTGAAATTGCAATAAGTCTAACCGGTGAACCATTTCCTGTTCATTTTCAGACAGCTGTTTGAGTTTTTGCGCCGTCTTCATATATTGATCATACGCTTCTTGATACTGTGAGAGAGCATGTGCAATTTCTTCTGCTCCAAATTGATCAAGCAAATGTAAATGATTTTCATCTTCCATTAACAGCTGATTATCGTGCTGTCCATGTATATCAAGCAAAAGACGGCCAACTTCTCTTAAAAGCGAGATGGTGACAAGCTTACCATTAATGCGGCAAATGCTTTTCCCGCTTTGATTGATATCACGGCGAAGAATCATCATTTCATCAGATGCATCAATTCCTTGCTCCTCGCAAAGGGCAAATACAGGATGATCTGCTGGTACAAGAAAAAGACCTTCCAGCTCTGCTTTTTTTTCACCATAACGGACAAATTCGGATGATCCTCTTCCCCCTACGAGAAGTGAGACAGCGTCAATCATGATTGATTTTCCGGCACCTGTTTCCCCTGTTAGAACTGTGAGTCCTTTTTCAAACGAAACCGTTAACTCCTCGATGATTGCAAAGTTTTTAATGGTTAGTTCTGCTAACACTCATTTGACACCTCTTTTTGTAAACCTGATCTCTTTATAGAAGTTCTAAAATTTTAGACGAAACTGTATCCGTATCGTCTGGCGTGCGGCAAATGATTAAGATGGTATCATCCCCACAAATGGTTCCCATAATTTCTTCCCAATCTAAATTATCCATTAAAGCACCGATGGCTTGAGCGTTCCCAGGCATTGTTTTTAGAACGATTAAATGACTGGCAGCATCCATTTTAATAAATGCGTCCATTAAGGAACGCTTTAATTTTGATAGTGGGTTAAACCGCTGATCTGCAGGAAGGCTGTATTTATATGTTCCATTATTTGTTGGCACTTTGACTAAATGCAGTTCTTTGATATCTCTTGATACGGTCGCCTGTGTGATGTTATATCCATCCGCTTTCAAAATATCGACTAATTCGTCTTGTGTTTCGATTTCTTGGCTTGCGATAATTTCTCTAATCTTAATATGTCTTTGACCTTTGTTCATTTTGACCCCCCTAGGCGTTAGAATCTCAGTTTGTCTTTACGTTCTATGTTATATGATGCACACTTCAAAAAACAAGCATTACGTGAGAAACGGTTAATTCTGATCTTTTGACCATGTAAAAAGGAATAATAGCGAGCTATTATTCCTCGCATTCTTTGTCAGTCCTGCGCTCTGGTGCTCACGAATGCCAAATTCGCTTCGCGCCAGTACTCGTCCTTCCTAGACTGCAAAGGTTTTCTATCACGCTGAAAAGAAGACAAAGGGCTAAAATCAAGTTCATTTTAGCCCTTTGTCAACAATCTAAAAGGAATAATAGCGAGCTATTATTCCTTTTGTTTCAATAATTCATGTGTCAGCCGGCTCAGGACTGTTTTTCTTTTCTTTCAATACGGCATGGGCTTCTTTGACGACTTTTTCAAGTTCAGATACTGGAAGTGCCGTATTCTCTTCTTGATCGGGATGCAGGACCAAGTGGAGGAGAAATTCGATATTTCCATCTCCGCCTGTAATGGGTGAAAACGAAACATCCTTTACATCATAGCCTTCTTTTGCAGCAAATTGATTCATTTCTTCTAGCACACCAAGGTGTACAGAAGGTTCTCGCACAATGCCTTTTTTTCCAACAAGCTCTCTGCCCGCTTCAAACTGCGGCTTTACTAGCGCAATACAGTCGCCGCCTGGGATAAGAATATGCTTTAATGCGGGAAGAATGAGTTTGAGCGAGATAAATGATACATCAATAGATGCAACCTCTGGTAATCCTTCGGTGAAATCTGCCGGAACAGAATGGCGGAAGTTGGTGCGTTCCATGACGATCACCCGATCATCCTGTCGTAATTTCCACGCAAGCTGATTGTAGCCAACATCCACAGCATAGGATTTGACTGCTCCATTTTGGAGTGCGCAATCTGTAAATCCCCCTGTTGATGAGCCGATATCAATTAAAAGCTTTCCTTCAACGGTTAAATCAAATTCTTGAAGTGCCTTTTCGAGCTTTAGCCCACCTCGGCTGACATATTTCAGCGGATTCCCCTTCACAGTCAGCGGGGTATCACGAGCGATTTTTTCTCCTGGCTTATCCAAACGGTTTTCATTTGAATAAACGATCCCTGCCATAATGGCGCGTTTTGCTTTCTCTCTCGTTTCCATTAGTCCTTGTTCGACTAATAAAACGTCAAGTCGTTCTTTCTTTGATGTCATGATCCAATTCCTTTTCTTGGTGCTGCGGGAAGCAGATTACGTAACGTTTCAGCAACCTGCGTTTTCGTCAGTCCAATTTCCTCAAGTAGCGCATCGACACTTCCATGCTCAATAAATTCATCTGGAATGCCCATACGTTCTACTTTTATATGAGACGCTTTTTTGTCGTGAATATATTCTAATACGCTGCTGCCAAATCCACCTTGAAGCACCGCTTCTTCTATTGTTAAAATTGGCAAACCTTCAGACAGTATCTCATTTAACATGCCTTCATCAAGAGGCTTAATGAAACGTGCATTGACAACACGGATTGATTTACCTTCTTTTTGCAGTTCTTCTGCTGCCTGCAGCGCCATTTTAATGGTTGTACCGAATGTTAAAATGACAGCATCTTTCCCGGGACGAAGAACTTCCCAAGAACCAATTGGGATGGTTTTCAGCTGTTCATCCATTTTGACGCCTAGTCCATTTCCACGCGGGAAGCGCATGGCGATTGGACCATCATCATATTGAATGGCTGTGTTGACCATATGCTGTCCTTCATTTTCATCTTTTGGCATCATGAGAACCATATTCGGCATATGACGCATGAAAGCAATGTCAAACACACCTTGATGCGTTTCTCCATCTGCACCGACAAGACCTGCACGGTCAATTCCAATGAACACATTGAGATTTTGACGGCAAATATCATGCAGCACTTGATCATAGGCTCTTTGAAGGAACGTTGAATAAATCGCTAAAAATGGCTTCATGTCCTGTGTAGCAAGTCCGGCTGCCATTGTTGCAGCGTGCTGCTCTGCAATTCCAACATCAAACATTCGCTCAGGGAATTCTTTTGCAAATCCTTCAAGCTTTGAGCCAACGGGCATTGCAGGTGTAATCGCGACAATCCGCTCATCTTCCCGTGCAAGCTTTCTGACGGTTTCACTGACGAGACCACTCCATGACGGTGCAGCTGCTGTCGGTTTTACAAAGTCACCTGTGTCGATTTTGTATGGGCCTGTTCCGTGCCATGTGCCGATCTTATCAGATTCGGCCGGCTTATAGCCTTTTCCTTTTTTCGTGATGACATGAAGGAGAACCGGGCCTTTTGTTTTCTTTGCGTATTCAAGATTCTCAAACAAATCTTCATAGGAATGTCCATCTACTGGTCCTAAGTAAGTAAAGCCCATTTCCTCAAAGAACATACCAGAAACAAGCAAATATTTCAGACTGTCCTTGATACGTTCTGCTGTTGCAGCAAGCTTCCCACCTACTGCTGGGATACGCTTGAATAAATATTCAAGCTCGTCCTTTACCCATTGGTATTTACCAGCTGTACGTAGTCTGCCAAGCATTGTATGGATCGCACCAACGTTTGGCGCAATACTCATTTCATTGTCGTTTAAGATCACAATCATGTCTTTTTTTTCATCCCCGATATGGTTCAGTGCTTCTAACGCCATACCGCCGGTTAGTGCACCATCGCCGATAATCGGGAGAATGTATTCATCTGTTCCTTTAATGTCACGCGCTGCCGCCATTCCCATTGCACCAGATAATGAGGTTGAACTGTGTCCAGTCTCCCAAACATCATGTTCACTTTCATTTCGTTTGGGGAAACCGCAGAGCCCTTTATATTGACGAAGCGTATCAAACTCGGCGCCTCTTCCAGTTAACAGCTTGTGAACGTAAGATTGATGTCCAACATCCCAAAGAAATTTGTCTTTCGGGCTGTCAAATACTTTGTGAAGTGCAACAGTAAGTTCAACGACACCAAGGTTTGGACCAATGTGCCCACCAGAGTTCGCTAACGACTCAATTAAAAACGTGCGAATGTCCGCACTCAGCTCCTCTAATTCTGCATTTGACATTCCTTTTAGAAACGTTGGATTTTTTATTGATAAAAGATCCAATCAGGATCAACTCGCTTTCAACAAAATTTCTATCTACATATATAATGCCTTATTCCTATGAAAACCAATTCAGGAATAAGAGTTGTCTCATCATGATAAACTGTTTACAGTTTACCACAATTGCTCGAGGACCCTCAAATCTAGGCTGTTTTTAGTGATCTCGTGAGGCAATCAGATCGCATAAATCATGCAGCAAGTTTTGCTCCAACTCAAGATTTGAGACAATTTCTTTCGCACGAGTGATATGTTCATCCAGCTTTTCTTTTGCTCCTGAAAGCGTTAATAAAGAAGGATATGTCGACTTTTCATTTGCTGTATCGGAGCCGATCCGCTTTCCTATTTTCTCTTCGCTGCCTTCAAGATCTAAAATATCATCACGGATTTGAAAAGCAATGCCAATATGATAGCTGAATTCTCTCAGCTTTTCGATCTCATCATCAGATGCACCTGCCAGTATCGCACCAGCAACCACACTAAAGGTGAGTAGCTTTCCTGTTTTGCGGGCATGAATCGATTCTAATTCAGAAAGAGGGATTTGTTTCTGTTCTGCTTCCATATCATCAAATTGCCCGCCAACCATTCCGAGTGCACCTGCTGATGTAACAAGTTCATCGATGATTCTAAGCTTTTGATCAGCAGGTACATCGTCAGATAATTGCGATGTAATCAGACGGAAGCTTTCAGTGAGCAGCGCATCACCTGCAAGAACGGCTGTTGCCTCGCCGTATACTTTATGGTTGGTCGGCTTTCCTCGGCGCAGATCATCATCGTCCATACAAGGAAGATCATCATGTATCAACGAATACGTATGAATCATTTCCACTGCACAGCCTACTGGTATACCGTCTTCTTCCTTTTTCCCATACGCATTTAAAAGAGCAAGAACAAGCACAGGACGCAGTCTTTTTCCGCCAGCCTTCAGAGAATAAAGCATAGAAGATTTCAGCTCTTCTGGAATAGACAATTCCTGCACATATGTAAATAAATAATCTTCAATTGCTTGTTTTCGTGTTGTTAAAAATTCGTTTAAGTTACTTGTCACCAGCATCTGCCTCCTTCACCGAAAAAGGAGCCAGTTCACCGTCCTCTTTCAAAATGAAATCCATTTGCTTTTCAACATGCTGTAATTTTTCATGGCAAAGTTTTGAGAGCGTCATACCCTCTTGGAAATAGTGGATAGCTTGTTCAAGCGGTACATCGCCTTCTTCGAGCTTTCCCACAATCTCTTCAAGTCCTTTCATGGCCTCTTCAAATGTCATTTGTTCTTCTTTTTGTTTATTTGATTCTGTCATGATGATTGCCCTCCTTCTCAATAACCTCACAAATCAGACGTCCATCCTTCATTGTAATCGTCAGTTGATCCTTCGTTTCTACTTGATTCACACTTTTAATGAGCTCATCTTCTTTATAGGCTAAACTATAGCCTCTTTCCATGACTTGAAGCGGATTTAATGCATTTAGTTTACCAAGAACCGATTGGAACTGCGAATGAATTGTTTTCATTTGCACATTCATGCTCCGAACGAGCTGTTCTGTTTCATTGGCGTGACGTTTTTTCGCCTGAAGCAGCTGCTCTTTTGGATGAAGCGGCTTCAGTCTATATGTTTGGCGGTCAAGTTGACTGCGTTTTTGTTCCATTTGTCTTGTCAGCTGTTTTTGAAAACGATCAAATACCATATCGAATTGCTGCTCTTTTTGCTCTTGTAATCGTTTTGGAAAACGGAAAGCATAGGAGGATTGAAGTGCCACAAGACGGTCTTTTGCTTGTGACGTTCGATTTTTTACCGCTCTTGTTAACCGAATGTCGATTGATTTGATTCGTTCGATTAAGTCGGCTGTGCTTGGAACAGCTAGTTCTGCTGCTCCTGTTGGTGTGGGTGCTCTCATGTCTGCAGTGAAATCACTAATGGTAAAGTCTGTTTCGTGCCCAACGGCAGAAATGATTGGAATGTCTGATGCGAAGATCGCTCTTGCGACTGCTTCTTCATTAAAGGCCCAAAGTTCTTCAATCGATCCTCCGCCTCTCCCGACAATCAAGACATCACAAAGCTGTTTTTCATTGGCTTCTTTAATCCGTTCCACAATCGAACGCGGAGCATTTTCTCCTTGGACTAATGCCGGAAGCACAATGATCTTGGCCTGCTGATAGCGCCGATTGATCGTGGTAATGACATCTCGAACAGCTGCTCCTGTTGGGGATGTAATGACACCAACAACCTCTGGAAATTCAGGAATTGTTTTTTTATAGCGCTCATCAAATAAGCCTTCACTTGCTAGTTTCTTCTTCAGCTCTTCATAGGCAAGATGAAGAGCACCAACACCATCAGGCTGCATTTCTTTTGCATATAATTGATAGCTTCCGCTCGGTTCGTAGACTTGAATTCCGCCACGTACGAACACTTTCATTCCGCTCTTTGGTGAAAAAGGTAGCTTGGACGCGGAGCGCTGGAACATAACAGCTTGCATACGTGCATTTTCGTCCTTTAAGGTGAAATAAACATGACCTCTTGAATGAATCTTCACATTTGATAACTCACCTTTGATCCAAATATCTTCTAAATGAGGGTCAACATCAAATTTTCTTTTTATGTATTTTGTAAGGGCTGTGACCGTCACAAAGGCTTTTTCACTCATGACGTATTCCTCCTCTTCAAAAACGCACATTCATCCACCGGCAGCACGCAGGTGGATGAATGGATCAAGCTTATGATAATGTACGTTTTGCTGATTTAACCGTATTGTGTGCAAGCATCGTAATTGTCATTGGACCCACTCCGCCAGGGACTGGTGTGATGTAAGAAGCTTTTTCTTTTGCTGCTTCAAAGTCAACGTCCCCTACAAGTTTCCCCGTTTCTAGACGATTGACTCCTACATCAATGACAATAGCGCCTTCTTTAATTTGGTCAGCTTTAATAAAGTTTGCTCGACCGACGGCAACAACTAAAATGTCCGCTTTTAACGTATGTTCTGAAATGTTCGCCGTTCTTGAATGACAGTAGGTGACGGTTGCATTTTCGTTTAGTAGCAATTGTCCAACTGGTTTGCCGACGATATTGCTTCGTCCTACAACGACCACTTCTTTGCCAGAGAGATCCACACCTGTTTTGTTCAATAATTCAACAATACCTGCTGGTGTGCAAGGGAGGAATGTGTCTTCCCCAAGTAGCATTTTCCCGATATTTAGCGGATGAAAACCATCTACGTCTTTCTCTGGTGAAATTCGTTCAATGACGGCTTTTTCAGAAATATGTTTTGGCAGTGGAAGCTGAACAAGAATTCCGTGGAATTGATCATTCGCATTGTACTGATCAATCATCTTTAGCAATTCCTCTTCTGTTAAAGAAGCATCTAAATGATCAAGCTGGAAATGCATGCCCATGGCTTCTGCTGCTTTTTTCTTCCCGCGTACGTAAGAAAGTGAAGCCGGATCATCACCGATTAGAATAACGGCAAGACCAGGTGTGACTCCTTTTTGTTTTAGCTCTTCTACTTCTTTTGCTAATTGTTCACGCTTTTCTTTTGCTGTTTCTTTCCCATCGATGATTGTTGCTGTCATGTCGAATCCTCCTATTACTGCTTTAGGTCGTTTTTAATGTTTGAAAGTACACCATTTACAAATTTCGGCGCCTTATCGTCACCGAACAATTTAGCCAGTTCAATGGCTTCATTCATTGAAACACTCACCGGGATATCTTCTTGATATACCATTTCGTACACAGACAGCCTTAAAATGGCTCTGTCTACGTTCGCAATACGATCAAGTTTCCAATTCACAAGATGCTGTGAAATCATGTCATCGAGCTTGTCCTTTTGTTCGAGCACACCGAAAACCAGTTCCTCGAAAAAAGGATCTGATTCTTGTTCATCCAGCGCATGTGTAATGGCCTCTTTCGGATCAATATTGCTGACATCAATTTGAAATAATGTTTGTAGCGCCTTTTCTCTTGCAGTTCTTCTTTTCATTATTTACTCCTTTAACCACTTTATCCGCTTGTCGTTAAGCCATACAGAGATCATAACATATTTTGACCGCAGTCGCACCAAGATCCATGCGAGCTGTGACGAAAAACGAATCACTCCATGCGTGACGTAATCATCATGTTGAATTTTCCCAAAAATGGGCTTTAAAAAACCAAAGAGGCAATGCCTCCTTGGTTTCACTTCAACCCTTTTTACATTTCTTGATCAACTTCGGCTTCAGCTGTTTTTGTATCAAATTGAATGCCGACGACATGAATGTTGATTTCATTAATTGTTAAGGCCGTCATGTTTAAAAGGGTTTGACGGATATTTTCTTGAACAGCAGTGGATACCTTTGGAATGGATAGGCCAAATTCAACCACACAATACACATCAATTGTGATGCCTTCATCAGAGACATCTACTTTCACACCTTTACGGTGATTTTTCTTCCCAAAGCGTTCTGCCACATCAGCAGCGAAGTTGCCGCGCATTTCCGCAATTCCTTCGACCTCTGATGCAGCGATCCCAGCAATGACTTCAATCACTTCTGGCGCAATTTGCACTTTTCCCAATTGATCTTCATCAAGGTTCATTTCAAGCAAATTGTTTTCTGACACGATCATTCACCTCCGAAAGCTGTTATTATTTCATAATTTGATACGTTTCTAAAAACTTCGTATTAAAATTACCGCTCACAAATGTTTCGTGCTCTAGTAATCTGAGGTGGAATGGAATCGTTGTGTAGACTCCTTCAATGACGAATTCTTGCAGCGCACGTTTCATTCTTGCAATTGCTTCTTCTCTCGTTTTACCATATGTGATCACTTTCGCAATCATACTATCGTAATATGGCGGAATCACATAACCAGGATAAGCGGCAGAATCAATACGTACTCCTAAACCGCCTGGCGGAAGGTACATTTTAATTTCACCAGCAGAAGGCATGAAGTTTTTCTCAGGGTTCTCTGCATTAATACGACATTCAATCGCCCATCCTTCGTATACGACATCCTCTTGCGTAAGGGAAAGCTTTTCACCTGAAGCTACTTTGATCTGTTCTTTGATCAAATCAACACCAGTGACCATTTCCGTTACAGGATGCTCTACTTGGATACGTGTATTCATTTCCATGAAGTAAAACTTCTCTTCATTATAATCGTAAATGAATTCAACCGTTCCGGCACCTGTGTATTCAACAGCTTCGGCTGCTTTTACGGCAGCTTCACCCATTTGCTCACGAATATCTGCATTTAGTGCAGGTGATGGCGTTTCTTCCAGAAGCTTTTGCATTCTTCTTTGGATAGAACAATCACGTTCACCTAAGTGAATGGTATTCCCATGCTGATCAGCAAGGACTTGAATTTCAACGTGTCTAAAGTCTTCAATGAATTTCTCCAAATAGACACCTGGGTTCCCGAAGTTTTGAGCTGCTTCCTGCTGCGTGATGGTGACACCGTTAATGAGCTCTTCTTCTGTGCGAGCCACACGGATACCTTTACCACCGCCGCCTGCAGTTGCTTTAATAATGACAGGATACCCAATACCAGCTGCTGTTGAAACAGCATCATCAAGATCTTTTACAATTCCTTGAGAACCAGGGACAATTGGAACACCAGCTTGCTTCATTGTTTCTCTTGCCACATCTTTCGTTCCCATTTTGGAAATTGCTGACGCAGTTGGTCCAACAAAGATGACATTACATTCCTCGCAAAGCTCTGCAAAGTCTGCATTTTCAGCAAGGAAACCATATCCTGGATGAATGGCATCTGTACCTGTTAGTTTTGCCACGCTGACAATATTTGTCACATTTAAATAACTATCTTTTGAAGCAGTCGGTCCGATGCAATATGCTTCATCAGCCATTTGAACATGCAGCGCATCACGATCCGCTTCAGAAAATACCGCAACTGTTTCAATTCCAAGCTCTTTACAAGCACGGATGATTCTAACTGCGATTTCTCCTCTGTTTGCAATTAATAGCTTTTTAATCATGATCGTACTCCTTACTCTGCTTTCACTAGAAAGAGGGGTTGTCCGAATTCTACAAGCTGACCGTTTTCAGCTAATACTTCGACGATTTCGCCTTTTACTTCTGCTTCGATTTCATTAAACAGTTTCATCGCTTCAACGATACATACAACTGAGTTTTCCTTCACTTTAGAACCTGTTGTCACATATGGATCTGCTTCTGGTGAAGAAGAAGCGTAAAATGTGCCAACCATTGGGGATGTGATTTTATGCAGGTTTTCAGACGCAGTTGCCTCTTGTGCAGGGGCTTCGGTCTGAGCTGGAGCTTGTGCTTTAGGAGCTTGTTGAGCTGGAGCTGCTTGGACAGGAGCCACTGGTGCTTGTGCCGCAACTTGCTGAACGACTTCTTTATTTTTCTTTAACTTGATTTTTGCACCTTCGTTTTCGTACGTAAATTCATCAATTGTTGATTCGTCAATTAATTTAATTAGTTCATGAATCTCTTCAATTTTTAACATGGATTTGCACCCCTATGTATGGATTTATCTTTTTTTATAGGCTAGTACTAAAAGTACATACTATAACCATCTTACAGGAGGATTTCGTTGAATTCAACTATTAATGTGATGAGACTCCTCGCACAAGCACCTGAAAAAGGGCGTCAACCCGCATGAAAAAACGCCCTTTTCAGAAAAGGGCGCTTGTGCATTTTTTATTGATTCGATGGCTCAAAAGTGACGGCTACGTTATCAAGCCCTCTCATTTCTTTTGTGACCAAATCAATAATATCTGCTGCTTGGGACTTTGATTTTTTGTCAGAACGTACCGTGATGTTCACTTTATCTCCTTCTGCACTGACGAGCGCATCTTTATATCCTTTTGTTTTGATTAATGTCTCCAGCTGACGCTCTGTTCCTTCTGCCTCACTAAGCGCTGTCATTTGATCATAAGCTTCACTTTTCTCTTGCGCTGTTGCATCATCGCTAGACACGATTTCGTTATACTCTTCACGCTGCTTGCTGCGCTTATCTTCCAGTTCAAGTCTGTAGGTTGTGAAAAGTTCATCATCGGTCTGCTCTGAAACAGCCTTTCCTTCTTCTCCACTTGTTTCAACATCTTCTTGTTTCGCATTGGTTTCTTTGTCAGTTGATTTCTCTTCTGCGTTCTTTTCGGTTCCTTTGTCAGTCCCTTTTTCTGGCTCAGCCTTTTTCTCTTCCATTCCTTTTGATTTTGTATCTTCTACTGTCACAGCATTCTCACCTTGCGGGGACATGATATAGTACACACTTAATACGACAACTAAACTTAGCATCGTTAATAGCCAAACCGTTTGTTTTTTTAACATCATTCCGAATCCTCCTTGATTTTTTTAGGGGCAACAGCCACTCTATGGCTCGGTACATCAAGCACTCGTGTAACCGCTTCAATGATGGTTTTCTTTATTTGAACGTTGTCTACTCCTTGAGCAACAACGAGGACACCTCGAATGTCTGGCTTTTTCGTTTGGACAACAACAGGTGTTTCTTCATTGCCATTTTTAATAATGACAACCTCTTCTTCTTTTGTTTGATCCGTGACACTTCGCACGCCGCCTTCTTTGTCTGTTTCCTCGGTTGTAGTGCTTTTATTGGATTTGTTTTTTTCAAACACTTTTAAAGAAGTTGCGTCTACATTTACCACGATGGAAACATCCTCAACACCAATGATCGTTTCTAAAATCTCTTTCAGCTGATTTTCGTATTCTTGTTCAACATCCTCTATTGAGTTGTTTGACTTACCTGAAGAGGATGGTTTGAACACCGCCTGCTCTTCTGAGGATGTTTTTTTAGACGCAGGAACAGCAGCCTCTTGTTTGCTTGATGGCGGTGACAGAATCTGACTGACTAACATGAATGACACGCCGATAATGAAGACAAGCAGTAAGTAATGGTGCTTCGTTAATTTTGGTTTCCCTTCACCTTTTTCAGGTGCTTGGAACATTGATTTCAGTTTTTGTCTCCAGTCTTTGTTATTCATGATCTGCTGCGTCACCTCCCTCAATGTTCAGCGCAATGTGTTCAGGCCGTGTATTCCATACATCTGCAAGCGTCTCTTTCACCCTCGCCATCTCTTTTGCTGACGCCCCGGCGCTTTCCTCCTTTTGCCTGGAGAGATCAATGTCGACCTTTGCCACCGTTTCTACAGCATCACCTGTGAGCGGGACAAGGACTGCTTTGATGCGAAATTGATCTGCCTCCATATTCTGATCAAGGTGCTCCTCATCTGCCAACACTTCTACGTGTTTCATTTCATAGCTCTCCTTCTCCAGTGGCTCCTTTGCGCTTTTTTCTAGTTGGACAGCCATTTGCTTTAAAATATATGCACGCTGTGAAGCTTGTATTTCTTTTTTTTCTAAATTCATCTGATTTTTTATTTCTTCTGATTGCGCTTGGTCCTTCCCTTTCATGATTTCTGAGAAAATTTGGTCTGGATCTGCCCGGAATAACGCAAAGATCGGATTGAGCATCACGACAATTAACAGTAAGCTGACGACCATTTTTGCATACTTCTGCATGCTTGAATTGGGAAGCAAAAGATCAATCACAATCGCAAATAAAATAAATAGAATAATACTTGTGATCCATTCTGTGAGAAAACTCAAATGGTGTCCCCTCCTTACTTCATCATCATGGTGAGGTTGCCAGCTGTGATGATAACGGTAATGCTTAAAAAGAACATAAGCGATACAACAGCTAATGCAGCAAATATATAAAGAACACTTTTTGAAATGACATCAAGGCAGCTTATAATCGGCCCGCCTCCTAAAGGCTGAAGAATCGCAGCGGCCAGTTTATAAATGAGAGCGAGCGACAGCACTTTAATTGCTGGGAAAGCCGCAATTGAAATCAAAATGGCGACGCCTACAAGACCAACCGTATTTTTCAGCAGCACAGAGGCGCTGATAACGGTATCTGTCGCATCAGTAAACATTCTGCCAAGGACAGGGATGAAATTTCCGGTAATAAACTTGGCTGTGCGAAGAGCGATTCCATCAGTGATAGCAGCAGATGCCCCCTGTACAGAAATGACGCCGAGGAATACAGTTAAAAAAACAGCGAGCCCGCCAATGGCGACATTTCTTAACAGCTGGGCAAGCTGGGTCACTTTGTATTGTTCGGTCAATGTACTGACGATGCTCAAGATCGCTGATAAAAAGATGAGCGGAAGAACGACATATTGAATAAAAACACCGCTCGTGTTCATTAAAAACAAAATCACAGGATGAAAGAATCCGGCTGAGACAAGCCCGCCTGATGAGGCAATAAGTGCTAATAAAAGAGGAATAAGAGCAAGAATAAAACTAGTCATCGTTTGAATGGCTTCTGTTGCATAAGAGATCGCAACATGAAAACTGTTTAATGCAATAATGATAAGCACCATATAAACAAGAGCGTATGCAACTTTACTAACAGTGCTTTGTTCAAACGCATTTTGCAAAAGCTGCAAAAGCGAACAAAAGATGGTGAGTAATATAAGTGTACCTAAGAGCTTTCCATTGGCAATCAGCTCATGAAACAGATAATGAACAAAAGCCTTCAGCCACGTTTGGGGAGACAGCTCTTTATCGCCATCGATCATTTCCTTCACTGTACCTTTTTGGCTTTCAGGCAGAAAGCCGCCATACTCGTCCAATATCGTTTCCCAAAAGTCACTGATAGAATGAAGCTCTAAGGCATCAGCCTGTCCACCCGCAACTTCTTCTGCGACCGGTTCTTCACTTGATAAAGGCACACTTTCTTCTGCACCTGCATACGGAACGATCATCCAAAAGAACATCATAAACCCTAGCACAGCTGTCACCCGTTTCATCATCATCACCTCTTTTCCATCAAGTCATGGACGGGATCATACCTAGGATCGTCTCAATGATGACCGTTAAAATCGGTACCGCCATGACCAAAATAAGAATTTTGCCGCCAAGCTCTATTTTTGAAGCGATGGCGCCTTGTCCAGCATCCTTTGTGAGCTGGGCACCAAATTCTGCAATATAGGCAATGCCAATGATTTTCAAAATGGTTTCAACGTATTTCATATTGACGCCTGCACTTGCTGCAATTTTTTCAATCATGGAGATAATGGCATAGATTTGATCGATTAAATAAAGGAAAATGACACACCCAGTAAACACAACAAGCATAAAGGCGAAGGTTGGCTTTTGTTCTTTGACGATTAATGCTAGAAAAGTAGCGATTAAACCAAGTCCAACAATTTGAATAATTTCGATTTGTAAGCCCTCCCCTATCCTTGAAATAGAAATACGGCTTTAATCTTCTTAAACAAATCATCCACAATGGTAGCAACCATAAATAAAATGTAGATAAATCCAAGCAGTGTCACCCACTGTGCGTACTCTTTTTTCCCCATTTGATCTAAAATCGTATGGAGAAAAGCCACGACGATACCCACTCCCGCAATTTGGAAAATGACGTTTACATCAACGCCCATGCTCTCGACTCCCTTCTTCTCACATCAATAACAGAATCAGTAGTAACCCACTTAGAAAACCAAGACTTCTCACCATTTTTTCATTTTTCGCTTGGGCAACTTCAGCTTCTTTTTCCTCTGATTCCAAATGGCCTAAAGCTAGCTTGATATATTTTTGCTGAGCCGTCACATCATGCTGACCAAGGGTTTCTCCAAAGTACTTCAGCGCCTCATATTCGCCTTTTTTTAATACGGTTTTTTTCCATACATCCTCTAGACTTTCATTCCATGCATGCCTCGCAGAAAATGTTCCAACGTTGAGTTTTTCTGCAAATTGTTCAAATAGCCGATTCACAGGCGGTCCTACTTGGGACGCAATTTGGTCAGCGGCTCTAGCTAAAGGTGTTTGACCATACATAATTTCAGCTTCAAGAGATTGGAGTGCAAACCGGAGCTGGCGGATTTGCTTTGGCCGATCACTGTACCGCTTCGCAAACTCGAATCCTCCCCATGTCGTAGCCGCAACAATGAAAATAGCACCAATAAGCTTTAACATACGTCCACTCCCCGCCTCCTCTTCAGCTCTTGTCCCTCTTGGTCAAATATCCGTCCGATCGTGCCAGGCCCTTTTTCTCTATTTAATTCCACATATCGATCAAACACACGAAGCTGCCATAACGGTTCAAATGATGGCCGTTTAGATAAGTCTTCAAGAGAATACCCATGAGCTGAGACGATAATGGTGACTCCAGCATGGATTGCTTCTAGCAGTGCCTGTACATCTTCACTTTTTCCGATTTCATCGACAATGATGACTTCTGGGCTCATGGACCTGATCATCATCATTAACCCTTCAGCCTTTGGGCACGCATCAAGTACATCAATCCGGTGCCCAAAAGAATGCTGCGGCACTCCTCTTATACAACCTGCGATTTCAGATCGTTCATCTACAATCCCTGTTTTTCTAGGAGAAATGGTGGTTGTTCCTGTACTGACAAGACGTGCTAGATCACGCAGCAATGTCGTTTTCCCGGTTTGCGGCGGACCTATAATCAGTGTGTTACACCAATGTTTTTCATATAAATAAGGGAGAAACGGCAGAGCAATTCCGATCTTCTCTTTTGCGATGCGAATATTAAATGAAGAAATATCTCTTAAGCCTTTGACGAATCCATTTTCGACGATGACCTTTCCAGCAAGCCCAACCCGATGTCCGCCAGATATGGTGATATAGCCCTGTTTTAACTCTTCCTCAAGTGTGTACATGCTGTAATTACTGAGCCTGCCTAATAGCTGAGCCGCATCTTCACCTGTTGTATGATAGGAAAGAAAGCGGGGTTTTCCTCCTTGCATCAGCTCAATTGGGCGATCGGTGCGAATGCGGATTTCTTCTATTTGCGCCCACTCTGCTTCTTTTAACATGCTGAGTTCTTGTCCAATTGAGTGCGGGAGAATATCCAACAAACTCCGCAACGAATTCCCCTCCTTTTTTTCTTCTCTAAAATGTATGATGCATGCCGTTAATTATGCCAAGCCATTTCACTTATAAATTCCAACAAGAATAAATACGACACCAATGAAAATAAACACAAGCTTCGCATAGGATAACTGCCCTGCAATTTGATAGATTCCAATCGTCATCGTGATAATAAAAATGAGCGGCCCGATGATCGCTAATATACTATTGATGACAACCGCTTTACGCACATCATTTGTCACTAAAATGAGGATGGCGGCCGTCAGTTCAATCGCGGCAGATAGAAACCTCATCCCTGCCATGGCAGCGACTGATGGGTGTATACCCGGGAGAAATTGTTTCATATAGAACCTCCAGCTTTTTTTACACTATATGCTTCACTAGCTAGAAGTAGTCTTGTTTTTCAAAAGGAAGAGAGATGGATGAGAGAATAGAGTAAGGGGTGTCATAACGAGGCGTCCTATTTTTCAAATAAAAAAAGACTGTAAACACGAAGTTTACAGTCTCAGATAGTTGACAAAGGGATAAAATGAACTTGATTTTATCCCTTTGTCTTCTTTTCAGCGTGATAGAAAACCTTTGCAGTCTAGGAAGAACGAGTACTGGCGCGGAGCGAATTTGACATTCGTGAGCACCAGCACGCAGGACTGACAAAGAATGCGAGGGTTTGCCTACACGCTGAGACTGTAAACACGAGGTTTACAGTCTCTCTCCGTTCATTACGCTCTTGAAACGTATGAACCGTCAGATGTATTGATCACTAGTTTATCACCTTGGTTCACAAAGAAAGGAACATTCACGATTAAACCAGTTTCTGTTTTTGCAGGTTTTGATCCACCTGATGTCGTATCACCTTTAATACCAGGCTCTGTTTCTACTACTTCTAGTTCTACAGTGTTTGGAAGTTCTACTCCAAGTGTTTCATCACCGTACATGACGATTTGAACCGACATATTTTCAAGCAAATATTTCAGCTCATCTTTGATTTGCGTTTCGCTTAGTTCAAGTTGTTCGTATGAACTTGTATCCATGAATACATGCTGATCGCCATTTGCATATAAATATTGCATTGTTTTTGTTTCAATTTGAGCTTTCGCTACTTTTTCACCTGCACGGAATGTTTTCTCTTGAATCGCACCTGTACGCAGGTTACGCAGTTTCGAACGGACAAACGCTGCGCCTTTTCCTGGTTTTACGTGTTGGAAATCCACTACACGCCAAATACCGCCGTCCACTTCAATTGTCAGGCCTGTACGAAAATCGTTTACTGAAATCATTTTGTCATCCTCCTACATTTCACCATCATAATATGATAAGTTCTTTCGGTGAGTGGGTCAATCGTTTATTGCCGTCAGCTGTCAGGACAATATCATCCTCAATTCTCACGCCGCCGACATCCGGCAAGTAAATGCCTGGTTCAACTGTCACAACCATTCCCTCTTCTAACACGACATCTGAGCGTGAGGAAAGGCCAGGTGCTTCATGTACTTCCATACCAAGACCATGTCCAGTCGAATGCCCGAAGTATTGACCGTAGCCATACTTTTCAATGATGTCTCGTGTGATGCGATCAGCTTCTTTTCCTGTTAAGCCTGGCTTGATTTTATCCACACCAGCGTTTTCTGCTTCTAATACGATATGATAAATTTCCTTTAATTTGTCGCTTGGTGTTCCTACAGCAATGGTTCTTGTCATGTCTGAACAATAGCCTTTATAATAGGCACCGAAATCCAGTGTCACCAAGTCGCCAGATTCAATCACCTTTTCGCTCGCTCTCCCGTGTGGCAGGCTTGAACGAACGCCAGAGGCAACAATCATATCGAATGAAGATCCTTCTGCCCCTTCTTTTCTCATGAAAAATTCAAGCTCGTTCATGACCGCAATTTCTGTCAGGCCCGGCTTGATGTACGTGAGAATATGATCAAAGGCATGATCTGCAATCTTCGCAGCTTCCTCTAATATCTTAATCTCTTCATTAGACTTAATCAAGCGCAACTTTTCAACTGATTCTGAGACTGGAACAAGCTCGATACCGCTTGCTTTCCCCGAGTACTGCTGGTAGGTGGCAAATGTCATATGGTTTTGTTCAAAACCAAGACGTTTCACCCCAAATTCGTTTGCCGTTTGGACAGCAGTTTCCACAATGTTTCCTTTATGTTCAATGATGTCATAGCCCTTTACTTGATCCTTGGCTTGCTCTGTGTAACGAAAATCCGTAATAAAGGCGGCTCGATCCTTTGAAACGATGGCAAGACCGGCTGATCCAGTAAAACTCGTCATATAATGTAAATTAAAGCTGCTCGTAATCACTAAACCATCTATGTCTAATTCGGCTAAAAGTTTTCTTAGTTTTTCAAGTTTCATGATACTGCTCCCCCTTCACTGACTAAATAACGAATCGCCAATTTATATCCTTCTAAACCAAGTCCAACGATTTGACCTTGGCATACTGGAGCAAGAACCGAATGATGGCGGAATTCCTCTCTCTTATGAACATTTGTGATATGTACTTCGATGACAGGTAACGTAATACTTGCAATGGCATCTCTCAGTGCATAGCTATAGTGGGTAAAAGCACCCGGGTTAAACACGACGCCATCATACTGATCTTCTGCTTCATGGAGCGCATCGACCAAATCTCCCTCGTGATTCGATTGAAAGAACGTCAATTGAATATTTGCTCTTTCTGCAAACTGAAACAAATCTGTTTCTAAATCTGTTAATGTTTTACTTCCATAAACTCCTGGCTCTCTCTTGCCGAGCCTATTTAAGTTGGGCCCATTCAGCACTAGAAAATGAGGCATATGACCACTCCTTCACCCTAATTCACTCTATATCGATGTCTGTTTCTTTTTCCTTAGAAACCTTTCGTTTCCAAAAATAATTTTATCATATGAAAGGTGGATTTACACTTTATTCTGTCTTTTTCCCGAGTGCCCTTGCAAGCTTCTGACTCGTTAATTCATTATATTCAAATGAAATACTGTACCCGACAAACATGCCATATAAAATATATAGGCAAAATGTCGTCACAATGGTGCTTTGCTGCAAATCTTGCACTTGCTTCACATCGGGGAATATAGGATTAAATACATAAAAAACAAGCAGCCACAAAACCCCTCCATAAATCAGTCCCATCCAAAAACCTTTGATCCGTTTGAGCAGTCCATAATAAATAAAGGCTGCTCCAATAGATAAAATCCCTAAAAGTACAATACTCATAAATGTACCAAGTCCGCCTTTTTTCCATTCACCAAGCACAAATGGCTGCAACAGCATATTTGGACTCACCTCTGAAAAATGAAACATATGGGTCAGAAATCCGATAAAGCCCCAAAAAACTCCGCCGACAAAACCTGTGGCTGCTGCCCTTGCCACCATTGAAGACGTTTGTACTGATTGATTTTTTTCTTCTTGGTTTTTCTTTTCATCACGTTTCATATGAACACCTCCAGCAAGTAGTATGTCCAAAATGTCATGAAAAAAAAGGATTTCCGTGCGAGAGTGTAAAATTTTTATAACAGGGTATACTGGCTAAAAAGAGGTAGATAGAATTCTAGTAGATAATCGACCTGTTAGCTAGTGATTTCCCCTCTTTTCCTGTACAATAAAGGTATAAGGAAATGCATGTAAATTACAGGAAACAGGCAGGTTGATGAAATATGTCCAATCAAACAAAACCTCCAGCATATGGAGGGCAGGCAGTTGTGGAAGGTGTCATGTTCGGAGGTAAAATGAACTATGTGACAGCGATTCGGCGTAAGGATGAGTCGATTGAGTTTTTAAAGCTTCCCCGGACCTCCAATAAACGAACCGCCTTTCTTAAGAAAATCCCTTTTGTCAGGGGTGTTGCTGCACTTGTTGAAGCAAGCGCAAACGGCAGTAAGCACTTAAACTTCTCCAGCGAGCGCTATGACTTAGATCCTTCTGAAGATCATTCTCTTGAAAAAGAACAAAAAAGCTCGAAATTATCAATGATCTTTGGCATTGCTGTGATCGGAGTTCTCTCTCTTCTTTTTAGTAAATTTGTCTTTACTTTAGTGCCTGTCTTTTTAGCTGAACTTGTGCGTCCGGTGTTTTCTGGAAACTTCGCACAAATTGCAGTGGAAACATTCTTTAAATTGATCCTGTTATTAGGCTATATTTACTTTATTTCCATGACCCCTTTAATTAAAAGGGTATTTCAATATCATGGGGCAGAACATAAAGTCATAAACTGCTATGAACAGAATCTTGACATCACAGTGGAAAATGTCCAAAGCCAATCTCGCCTGCATTATCGATGCGGCAGCAGCTTTATTTTATTCACTGTCATTGTCGGCATGTTCGTCTATTTACTCGTACCGACAGATCCTTTATGGGTGAGAGTTCTGAATCGCTTGGCGCTTATTCCGGTTGTTCTGGGCATTTCATTTGAAGTGCTTCAGCTCACAAACAAACTCCGTGACGTGCCAGTGCTTAAAGTGCTTGGCTATCCTGGCCTTTGGCTGCAATTGCTCACAACAAAAGAACCCTCTGATGATCAAGTCGAGGTAGCCATTGCAAGTTTTAATGAACTTCTTCGTTTAGAGGAAGCATCTGCGAAACAAGCATCAGATTCTGCTCATCAAGTGATCTAGTTTATAAATCCGGTAAATTCTTTCGGAGGTGGACAGTTATGAATCGCCGAGTACATCCTGCTTTTACCATTATTTTCGCTTTAGGTGTTTTGGGATTTGTGTATTTACTCACAACGAATCCAAGCAGACTCTTTACAATGCTGCTATCAGTTGTGATCGTTGGAGCGGTTCTATTTGTCTTATTTAGATGGCTGATGAATCGAAGAACTGGAACAGAAGGAAATCTTTATCGTAAAGCAGTCAAACAATCAAAACGTCGCTACCAGCAGCCTAAACCAAAAACGAAAAGCCAGATGAAAAACCGGGTCACTCATTTGCGAAGCGTGCCGACTGACCACAAGTCGAAGCCCGTCCTTCTCAAAAAGAAAAGCCAAACACATTTGACAGTCATTGAAGGCAAGAAAAACAAAAAGAAAAATCGCGCCTTATTTTAAAATGTCCAGCTCTTTAAAAATTGCTCGGCCTTCTGTCTGCCTAGATCGACGAGCGCCTTTTTCTTTTCTGTCATCAGCTGAAAATCAGTGGCGATGACGTGTTCTACAGGAATAAAAATAATATGACGTTCGTGTTTTGTGGCAATATGTCTTTCGTCATGAGCACCACGCATCGTTTCAAATAGAGCGCCAAACAGTTCAAACGCATTGCGGATGGAATGTTGAGGGCGTTCTTTTTCGTTTGGGGTTAATGTGACACCGACAAACGGTCTTTTTTTCTCTTCAGCAAAAAGCCAAATCGGAAAGTTGCTGAGCACGCCGCCATCTACTATGGTACAAATTCCTTTTGAAGACCTCAGTTTGACAGGTTCGAAAAAATACGGCAGACTGCAGCTCATCCGAATGGCCCTGGCGACAGAAAACCGTTCTGGATTTAACCCATAGGAAGGAAGGTCATCTGGAAGGACAAGGATTTTGCCATTTGTTAAATCAGAAGCGACGATTTTGAGCGTATCTTTTTTCAGATCCCCAAATACGGTGACACCTTTTCGTTTTAACACGTCTGTCAGCCATTTTTCTAGACGGTCACCTTTGTAAAGGCCAAGACGCCAATAAATAGACACCCACCTGAGCATTTTAAACGGGATGAATTGACACCTTCGATCAAGCAATTGATGCTCATCCATTTCGTCTAACAGCTCCCGAATCTCCTGACTCGTAAAACCCGCTGCGATGAGTGAAGCAATGATCGCTCCCGCACTTGTTCCAGCGAGACGGACAAATTGAAATCCTCTTGCTTCAAGCGCTTCATAGGCGCCTGCAAGTGCTGCACCCTTAATGCCTCCACCTGAGAACACACCATCTATCTTCATCAAGGAGCCCCCTTTTCTGTCACACTATTAATAGTGTAGGAGCATTTGCCTTTCATTAGAACTATATTCAAAAAGGACACCCATGCTAAGGGTGTCCTTTCAGCGTGTAGACAAACCCTCGCATTCGGTGTCAGTCCTGCGCTCCGGTGCTTACGAATGTCAAATTCGCTCCGCTCCGATGCTCGTCCTTCCTAGGGCTGCAAAGGTTTTCTTTCACGCTGAAAAGAAGACAAAGAGCTAAAATAAAGTACATTTTACCCCTTTGTCAACAATTTAAAAGGACACCCTTCGACAGGTGTCCTTTTTCTTAAGATTCTTGATTTGTTTGTTCGTTTTTCTTTTGAATCGCTTTCAGCTGAACGGATCGCTCATCGTTTTCTTCAAAGAATTGGACAAGATCGCCGATGCGGTCAATGCTGTTCCAGCTGAGATGATGCTCAATACCTTCTACATCATCATAAATTTTCTCTTCATCTACACCAATGATTCTTAAAAATTGCTCTAGCAGTTCATGTCTGTATACGAGACGTTTTCCAATTTTTTTGCCTTTCGGGGTTAAAATTAGACCACGATATTTCTCATAAATGAGGTATTCATCTTTATCTAGCTTCTGAACCATTTTTGTTACAGAGGAGGGATGGACAGCGAGGGCTTCTGCAATATCAGATACTCTTGCATATCCTTTTTCTTCTATCAGCATATAAATTTGTTCAATATAATCTTCCATACTAGGTGTAGTCATAAAACCCCTCCAAAATGCACCTTTACTTAATAATCATAACAATTCTACACCATCGCCCATTAAAAAACAAGAAGAGTCCTTCGTCTTAACGCTTGTAATTCCAATCATCTGTGGCGTATTTCGTTTTGGCGAGGTGATGAACAAATGCCAACTCTTCATCTGTCAGCTCATAAGGCACAAGCTCGATATTTAATCCTTTTTCAAACCCTCGTTTAAATGCAACACGCGCATCGTCTATCGTACATGTTCGATCTGAAATTTCATTGATCGCCACCGCTTTGTTTTTAAAGCTGCGCTGCATCCGCTCTCTCACCCGGTCGTTTGGATACAGAAATAAATCAAACAATTTATCCTCATCAAGATCAATTAAAATCGAGCCATGCTGGAGGATCACACCTTTTTGCCTTGTTTGCGCACTGCCTGCTACTTTTCTGCCTTCTACAACAAGCTCGTACCATGAAGGCGCATCAAAACATACAGACGATCTTGGATTTTTTAAGCTTTCTTTTTCTTTTTCTGTACGAGGAATGGCAAAATACGCATCGAGTCCCAGTTCTTTAAAGCCCTCTAAAATCCCTTCTGAAATGACGCGGTATGCCTCTGTCACCGTCGCCGGCATCTCTGGGTGCTCTTCTGACACGATGACACTGTAGGTCAATTCCTGATCATGAAGAACGCCGCGGCCTCCTGTAGGCCTGCGAACAAATCCAAGACCATAGCGCTCAACCGCTTCCATGTTGATTTCTTTTTCAACATGTTGAAAATATCCAACAGATAATGTCGCTGGATTCCAACCATAAAAACGGATCACAGGCGGGATCAGCTTCTCGCTATGCCAATAAAGCAAGGCTTCGTCCATGGCCATGTTAAAGGCAGGGTCTTGGTTTCCTGTATCAATGAAACACCATTTCTCTTTTTGCATATAAAATCCCTTCTCTTTTACGTAGTCAATGTTAGATGACGGTGGTGACCACCGATTTTCTCTCTTCATCAGTCTATCAAATAGGGAAGGAATTGAAAATAATTCTTACCATTTATGATGACAAGTTTCTTTTGCTTTACTATAATAGTATTTGTCTAAAACGTACCATCAGACAGGTGACTGTGCTGATGCTCAAGAAGGAGTCGAGTCGTATTGCCAATATTCAACTATATCGTCCTCTCACTTTGTGGACTTTTCGTTCTTTATTCCATCGGCAGTTACATTTATCAGCAGCGCATTATGAAAACGCTGACGGAAGCAGAATTTATCAAAGGTTACCGCAAAGCCCAACTCATTGATGTGAGAGAACCAAATGAGTTTGAAGGTGGACATATTTTAGGCGCAAGAAACATTCCCCTTTCACAATTAAAGCAGCGCAAAAATGAAATACGCCCTGACAAGCCTGTTTATCTCTATTGCCAAAATAATTTGAGAAGCGGAAAGGCTGCTCAAACGTTACGTAAAAATGGCTGTCGTGAGATTTATAATTTAAAGGGCGGCTTTAAAAAATGGGGCGGCCGCATTAAAACAAAGAACTAACAAAAAAGACTCTGGGAGCTATTGCCCCCCATGAGTCTTTTTATTTTCTTTCAAAAACCAGCACTGGATTTCGTGCAGCCTTTGTTTCATCCATTCGTTTCACAACGGTTGTATGTGGTGCTTCCTGTACGATTTCTGGGTTCTCTTCCGCTTCTTTTGCAATTTGAATCATCGCTTCAATAAATGCATCAAGGGTTTCTTTTGATTCTGTTTCAGTTGGTTCAATCATGATACATTCCTCTACATTTAGCGGGAAGTAAATCGTTGGCGGATGATAGCCAAAATCAAGTAATCGTTTGGCAATATCAAGTGTCCGCACACCTAGTTTCTTTTGGCGTTTACCTGAAAGGACAAATTCATGCTTACAGTGGCGATCAAATGGCAAATCATAATGAGCACATAAGCGGCGCATCATATAGTTTGCATTCAACACCGCATGATCAGTTACAGCCTTTAAGCCGTCTGGCCCCATAGAGCGGATATACGCATACGCTCTGACATTGATACCAAAGTTCCCATAGAACGGTTTCACACGGCCGATGGAATCTGGACGATCGTAATCAAAGAAATAACCATCTTCTTTCTTCACAAGCACTGGCTTTGGCAAATATGGAATCAAATCCTTTTTCACACCCACTGGACCTGAACCAGGGCCTCCTCCTCCGTGTGGACCTGTAAAGGTTTTATGAAGATTTAAGTGAACCACATCAAATCCCATATCCCCCGGTCTTGCTCTGCTTAATACAGCATTTAAGTTCGCTCCATCATAATAGAGCTTCCCGCCTGCTCCGTGGACGATTTCAGCCATTTCTAAAATATTTTCTTCAAAAAGGCCAAGTGTATTTGGATTTGTGAGCATGAGAGCCGCCGTTTCTTCATTGACCACACGGCGCAGGTCGTTTAAATCGACAAGCCCATGGTCATTAGATGCCACCGTAATCGTTTCAAATCCAGCTACTGTTGCAGATGCGGGATTTGTTCCATGAGCAGAATCAGGCACGATGACTTTTGTTCGTTTATGATCTCCTCTTGCTTCATGGTATGCACGAATCATCATGAGCCCCGTCCATTCGCCATGTGCTCCTGCCGCAGGCTGTAATGTCACGGCGTCCATTCCTGTAATTTCTTCTAAATGGTCACCTAAATCATAAAGTAACTCTAATGCACCTTGCACAGTGTCTGCCTCTTGAAGTGGATGCACATGCGAGAAGCCTGCAAGACGTGCCACCTTTTCGTTAATCTTTGGATTATATTTCATCGTACAAGAGCCTAGAGGATAAAAGCCAGAATCGACCCCGTGATTACGCCTAGATAATGCTGTGTAGTGACGCATAATATCCAGTTCAGAAACCTCTGGCAGCTCCGCATCTTCATGGCGGATATACGTTTCATCAAATAAATCTGGGAGCTTCTCCTCAGGTACGTCTAAATCAGGCAGGCTGTAACCAATTCTTCCTTCTTTGGATAATTCAAAAATAAGCGGCTGATCTTGTTTATTCATGACGATCCCCCAATTCCTTGATGAACGTATCAATTTCTTCTTTTGTTCTTAGTTCTGTCACAGCGACAAGCATATGCTGCTGAAGCTCTGGATAATCACGTCCCAAGTCATATCCACCGATGATTCCTTTTTCAAGTAATCGTTTATTGGCTTCTTTCACAGGTTCATTCAGTTTCAACACAAATTCATTAAAATGAGCGCCCTCTATTTCAGCCTGTAACCCGTGTTTTTCTGCCTGCGTCTTGGCATAATGGGCTTTTTGTACGTTTTGATAGGCAATGTCTTTGATACCTGTTTTTCCAAGCGCCGTCATCGCAACAGAAGCGGCTAACGCATTTAATGCTTGGTTTGAACAAATATTTGAAGTCGCTTTGTCTCTTCGGATATGCTGCTCGCGCGCTTGAAGGGTCAGCACAAATCCTCGCACACCGTTCTCGTCTTCTGTTTGTCCGACTAAACGCCCCGGCACTTTCCGCATTAATTTTTTCGTCACAGCGAAATATCCACAATGAGGTCCGCCAAATGCAGCTGGAATGCCAAATGGCTGCGCATCACCAACGACAATATCTGCCCCAAGCTTTCCTGGTGGTGTCAGTAAACCAAGTGCAAGCGGGTTACTTGAGACGATGAACAGACTTTTCCCTTTATGTGCAATCGGTTCAATGTCTTTTAACGGTTCGACAACACCGAAGAAGTTTGGGTATTGTACAAGGACCGCTGCTGTTTCCTCGCAGACGGCTTCTTCTAATGCAGCTAGATCGGTCTGACCTTTTCGCGCAGGTACCTCGACGACTTCAATATGCTGTCCTTTCGCATATGTTTTCAGCACCGCTCTTGATTCAGGATGAACCGTTTCAGAGACCACAATCTTTTTCTTCTTTGTATGTCCTGCAGCCAGCATCGCCGCTTCAGCTAATGCCGTTCCGCCATCATACATCGAGGAGTTGGCAAGATCCATACCGGTCAGCTCAGCAATCATTGTTTGAAATTCAAAGATTGCTTGCAATTCACCTTGAGAAATTTCAGGCTGATAAGGTGTGTACGCTGTATAAAATTCAGAACGTGAAATCACATGGTCGACAATCACAGGCTGGTAATGATCATACACACCAGCACCTAAAAACGAGGCATAGGCCACTGTATCTTTATTTTTTGCAGCAAGACGAGACAATTCCCGCACTAGCTCTGTTTCTGATGCGGCTTCTTTGATGTTGTACGCACCTTTGAATCTGACTTTCTCTGGGATATCTGAGAAAAGCTCATCAATTGACTGAACACCGATGACATCCAGCATTTCTTTTTGATCTTGCTCTGTTTGCGGCAAATACCTGTGCTTCATCCTCTATTCCTCCTCGTTATTTGGCTCTTTTATAAAATGGTGTGGCGACGATTTTGGCTTTTAGACGTTTTTTACGAACTTGCACTTCCACTTCTGTCCCAAGCTGCGCCTCTGATGTTTCAATCAAGGCAAGCCCAATATTTTTCTTTAATGTTGGAGATTGTGTACCGGTTGTGACTACACCAATCTGCTTATCTCCTGAGAAGACTGGATAGTCTGTCCGCGGAATCCCCTTATCTATCATTTCAATCCCGACAAGCTTTCGCTTCGGTCCTTCTTCTTTTTGTTTTTTAAGTGCATCTTTTCCGATAAAATCTGCTTCTTTATCCGTTTTAACAGCAAAACCAATGCCGCCTTCTAAAGGAGAAATATCCTTCGTGAGCTCTTGGCCATAAAGCGGGAGTCTTGCTTCAAATCTTAAGGTGTCACGTGCACCGAGTCCACATGGGATCAGTCCTTTCGGCTGTCCGGCTTCTAATAAAGCGGTCCAAAGGTGAACAGCATCTTCTGACTGGCAGTAGATTTCAAAGCCGTCTTCTCCTGTGTAGCCGGTTCTTGAGACAAGCACCTCTTTTTGCGCAATGATTGCTTTTGATAAAAACGTAAATGGCTTCAGTGATGTTACCTCTTCATCCGCAACATCTTTGATGATGTCAGCAGCATGAGGTCCTTGAAGGGCTAACAAGGCGGTTTGATCAGAGACATTTTTAATCGAAACATCTTCCCCACCTTGATGTTTCAGCAGCCAATCCACATCTTTTTCAATATTTGAAGCATTGATCACAAGCAAATAGTTGTTCTTTTCTTTTTGGTAGACAAGCAGATCATCCACCGTTCCGCCATCTTCATAACACATGGCTGTATATAGTGCCTTACCGTCTGTCAGCTTTGACAGATCATTGGTTAATAACCTTTGTAAAAAAGGAAGGGCTCCCTGACCTGTGACTTCCACCTCACCCATGTGAGACACGTCAAACAGCCCTGCTTTTGTTCGAACAGCTTCATGTTCTTCTTTAATGGAAGAAAATTGGACAGGTAATTCCCAGCCCCCGAAGTCAATGGTTTTTGCGCCAAACGTTTCATACGCATGAAAAAGCGGTGTTCGTTTCAACATCAATCGTTTCCCCCTTTTTTCTTACAGTGCACATCACAAGCTGAATTTTCAGAAAAAAATCACAGCAAAAAAGGACAGAGCGCTCCCTTTTATCAAAAAGAAGTCTCTGTCCTTGCACCTGAAAGTTTACAGCACAACATCATTGTGCGTTTTCCCCTTTGGTGGTTTGCTAAAAATCGCTGCGCAAACACTCTCCAGAGTTGCGTCCGGTAAGAGTACTTTTGCCTGAGAGATTCACTGAACCAATTCAGCTTGCTCCTTCGGCGCCTGTCAGTGCAAAATAACCGCTAGGTCTCTCCCCATACCATCATCCGCTCATATTCTTCACCTTTATTGGACATACTATCAAAATGGGTGACTTATTCTCTAGATCACTTACCAACATCCTACCATTAGAAATGGATGAAGAGCAACAGAAAAATCATTAACATTTTTAAAATAATTATTCATTATCGTTCGCTTTTATTGATATATAACATCTTTTAAATCGCTATCAAAAAATGAAGCGTTTAAAAACAGAACGATTTTATCATCACTCTACCAGAAAGGCAGGCGGTCACATTGAATATTCAAACGATCTTTGATCAAAAATGGGCAAGTGAATTTCAAAAGCGGCTTACAGCAGACGGTCCCTGGGCGAATTGGGATATGTACCGTTTAGCAGCACAGGTACAAAAAGTGACAGCCATTGATTCATTTGAAGGACTGCAAGCACCTGCGCACCTGCCTGCATTTACTCCTTTAAAACACCAGCTCGAAGTCGCTAGAAGAGTCGTAGAAGAGATGAATGGGAAAGCCATTTTAGCAGATGAAGTGGGTCTTGGAAAAACCGTTGAAGCAGGACTGATTATCAAAGAATACATGATTCGCGGACTTGCCAAGAAGATTCTCATTCTCGTACCCGCATCCCTTGTGTCTCAATGGGTACAAGAACTGCGGACGAAATTTTACATAGATGCTGTCGAGCAAAAAAAGAGCTATGTGTGGGAGCAGTGCGATGTTGTGGTTTCCTCAATTGATACAGCCAAAAGACAGCCGCATCGAGACACGATCTTATCCATCTCCTACGATATGGTCATTATTGATGAAGCACACAAACTGAAAAACAATAAAACGAAAAACTATGAGTTTGTGAGAAATTTGAATAAAAAGTTCTGCCTTCTGCTCACAGCCACACCTATCCAAAATCGAATAGGAGAAATTTTTAATCTCGTCTCTCTGTTGAAGCCAGGCCATTTAGGTAATGAAACACAGTTTAAAGACCTCTTTGCCAAAAAAGACCTTCAACTTGAGGACCATGACCGGCTAAAACAGTTAGTCAATAAAGTGATGATTCGAAACCGAAGACAAGACACTGGCATCGAATGGTCAAAGCGGCATGTAAAGACGATTTCTATTGATTTCTCCCCGACAGAACAAGCACTATATGATGAAATTTGTCAGTTAAAAGAAAACCCTTCCTATACGAAGCACATGTTTTCAATTATGACCTTAGAACGAGAATGCTGTTCAAGTCGTGAGGCCGTCTATATGACCATTAAAAAAATGCAAGAAGAGGAAAAACACATTCTAGGTGCTTCTGCGATGATGCACATCATGGAGAAAATCAACCAGGTAGAACAAAATTCTAAAGCACTTGAAGTCGTTAAACTCATTCAGCAATTAAATGAAAAAGTCATTATCTTCACTGAATACCGCGCGACACAAATTTATTTGCAATGGTTTCTCCAGCAAAACGGCATCAGTTCGGTCCCTTTTCGAGGCGGGTTTAAACGGAGTAAAAAAGACTGGATGAAAGATTTATTTAGAGAGCGGGCGCAAGTGCTCATCGCGACAGAAGCAGGCGGCGAGGGGATCAACCTTCAGTTTTGCAACCAAATCATCAACTACGACCTTCCGTGGAACCCAATGCGCTTGGAACAAAGAATTGGACGTATTCACCGGCTCGGTCAGGAGCGGGATGTTCACATTTACAATATGGCAACCAGCGGGACAGTCGAAGAACATATTTTAAAACTTTTATATGAAAAAATTCAGCTGTTTGAAAACGTCATTGGCGATCTAGATGATATTTTAACCCGAATTGATATCCAAGATGCTGAAACAGAATTGCATCAAATTCTCTTCCAGCACGAGTCTGACGTAGACATGAAAAAGAAATTAACCCAATTTGCTTCCTATTTAACAGAAACACAAACACCGCTTTTAGAAGAAAGACAGCAAGGTTCATAAAGGAGAGTTGACCAATGGAGCAGCGCGAGATTCACACATTTCTTCTCCGTTTCTTTCAGGCAAATCAATGCGACATACTTGAAGAAAGTGCAGGACACCTGACCGTACAGCTGACAATCGAAATGGATAAATTGATCATGAACCGTCCTTTTTATTGGCATTGGCTCGAAAAAACGGGAGGCGTACCTGAGCCGCGGCAATTGACTTTGATCACCGATCAAAAAAAAGCTGATGACTCGGTCGAAGGAGAATTTGTCCACTTCGGCTCCCCTCGTTTATTCCAAATATTCCAGGCTGTGAAACAGCAAGGCCGTTTTATTCGGCTGTACGAAAAAGTCAGACCGCTCACAAACAGCCAGATCGCACTGGAGCCGTGGCTTGGTCTCAATGTCAAAATATCCTATCTGGCAGACCGTAAAAAAGATAAACTGCTGTCTCTTGGACTTCATCTAATACGCGGAGAAGTCATCGAACAATTTCAAGAGAAGCTAGAAGCACGTGAGCTATCGTCTCAAATTCCTGATTATTGCTTCACAATGAGTACGATGATTAAGCCAGAGAGCGGCGTCAAACGGCTTTACAGCCTGATGGAACGTTATGCCAATGAAGAGCCGGATGATTGGGCGGTAAGAGCTGTTCAAAAGTGGAAAGAAGACTCGGAACTTTTAAACCAATTTTATGAAGGGACTTCAGACACATCTGTAGAATATGAAATAGAAAGACAAGCACTTAAAACTTTATACGAACCAAAAATCAGTCTTACGATTGAAAATGGCGGACTTTTTTACTTACAGCAAAAAAGAGGAGGCTGACTTAGCGAGTCTCCCTCCCTTTCATGTGATATCAAATTTTCGATCAATCAAAAGCAATGTTTGTCTGTTTGTATTGGGCGGAAACATGACGCAAGCAATCTATGAGGTCTTATCACCAGTGTTTTTCCATTTCATGCGTTAAGTGCCTGAAATACACGATTCAGTATTTTAGGAGGGTATTTGTATGGAAAAGAAAACGAAGTTATTAGACAGTGAATGGGTTCAATTATTACGCGAAGCGCGCAAAGCAGGACTAACAGTAGAAGAAGTCCGTCATTTTCTCAAATCACGCGAAAAGTCCTCTGAGTCTCCCCCTATGGCAAGAAGTCATTCTATCAAACCTTTCTGAATGTGCTATAATATCGAAAGGAAGGTGATGACATTGATTGGCCAGCGTATTAAACAATACCGCAATGAAAAAGGCTACTCACTATCAGAACTGGCCGAAAAGGCTGGGGTAGCGAAGTCTTATTTAAGTTCAATAGAAAGAAACTTGCAAACAAACCCCTCCATTCAATTTCTTGAAAAAGTCTCCGCTGTTCTGGACGTCTCGGTTCATACACTGTTAAACGAAAATGATGAAACCGAATACGATGGTCAATTAGATAGTGAATGGGAAAAACTAGTTCGAGATGCAATGACATCAGGGGTTTCGAAAAAGCAATTTCGTGAATTTTTAGATTATCAAATCTGGAAAAAAAAGCAAGAAGAGGAGTAATGCGCATATTTTAGCGCATACTCCTCCAATTGCTATGCAGATCTTGTTATCAGTCTAAAGACTGACTTTATTTTTTATCTTCGCTGTGTGCTTTTTCGTTTTCTTTCACGTAGCCTTTTTCATCCGTATGCTTTTTTGGATTGATCGTTAAACCATTCCACTGAGTCGCTTCGAAGGAAAGATCAATTTGAATCGCATCGCCTTGGTATTTATTTTGGATATAGTGACCCGCTTTATCCTTCGTCTGGTCATTGACAAATTCAATGATCATTTCCATTTTATCGTAATCAAACGGATTCTTTGGAATGCCGTCATACTCTGGAGCTGTTGACCCATCAACGGTGGCAACATTAATTTTACCACTTTCATGTAAAAACTTCTCATCGACGGCATGACGAAGCTTTTCAAATGCGGTCTGATCCTGCTTTGACGTTAATAAATGCAGGTCAAGCAGGTTTGCATGGTCTAAAATAATATTTTTCGGGTATCCATTCCCACCTTCGGCTCCAACCGTTAGAACACTCACCTGAAATTGGCTGAGGAATTCTTCAGCTGTATTCTTCCCGCCATTTTTCGCTGATGTTCCATCTTGAAATTGGCTGTAATCAAGACTCATCAGGACTTGATTAATTGCAAGAGACCCTTTATTTTCAAAATTAAATTCCTTCTTTATACGGTCACCGGGTTTTATGTTCGCAAGGTTGATGGCGCCGGAATTCTCTTTTGCAGATAGATTCAGCTCTCCTGTAGAGTAGACCGCGTTTGCCGTCTCAACATCATTAAATGCAGCCCACGTTCCCCCTCCAATTAAAGCAAGACCTAATGCTCCCGATAAAACACCTAAACGAATTGATTTTTTCATTGCCATGATTGAACCCCCTAATAAATTGTTTTATTGAAACCTGATTTAGGTTACAAACGAAAATTTATGCTTGTTCCTCTGACATATGTAACTCAGCCGTATGTCTTCGATGTTTGGCAGCACCAACAAAATGAATGGTTGAATAAACAAGCAGCATCACCCCTGGAATGATGAGCAAAAGAGCGGTCCCAGCAGAAGTTCCTGCATACGAAAGAAGCTTTCCTGCATAAGGAATGTTCACGCCCGTATACTGCGCAGTCACTTGATTCGCTTTGACGAGCGTGCCGTCTTGATACATATTGTGGTCTCCTTTTGTCTCAAAGGCTTTATTTACTCCTTTTCCTTTCACCCCAACAATGCGGTGAGTCACAAAGGATTGGTCTTGCTTCGTTTGAAACGTAATAATATCCCCTTTTTTGAGTGCTTCAGGTGAGGTGACATGTTTCACGACAATCAATGAACCAGTCGAAAATTCCGGTTCCATTGATCCAGATAATACTTGCTTGAACTCATAACCAAAAATCTGAGGATCTCCTCCTGTTGTTCTTGATGACAACACGACAATAATACACACAATCATCATCGTGAAGACCAGCGCGTAAAGAATACTCCCAGACATTTTCATCCACTTTTTCATACCTTTCTCCCCTTTACATATCATGTTTCATTCAAAAGACTAGTCCCCTTTAGGACACCTTTTCTTGACAATTCGAAAGCTGCATATGTTGAGACGTAAAGAATGGCTTTTCAGAACCACCAAACCCTTTAGGATAATAGATTTTAAACACATAGATTCCATTTGTTTTTGCTTTACCTGACGTGACAGTCGTCGTTTCTTCTGATGAGAGGGACTGTATAGCACCTTTTTCAATAACATGGCCATCTTGTAATGGCATCTGAACACTCTCTACTTTATGTAGTTCCCACTTCCATTCAGAGTGCGCGATGGGTTGTCCAATATTTTTTAGTGACATGCTCAGCTTTTGAGGCGCACAGACTGTCCCCTCAATGATCGTTTGATCGATCAGTTTCAAATGGCTTCTATCCCATTTCTTCGGCTGGCAATGCTGATCTGTCTCTTCGAAATTTTCACATGTTTTCATGACAAAATTCGAATGCTCAACATCGTTAAAAGAAGCATTAGTAGACGTAATAAAAAAAGAAGTGAAAATCAAACAAATAGCACAAAATAGTACAAAGAGCGGCTGTTTCATTGAATCTTTCAACTCCTTGAACAATTGTTCTTTAAAAAGAACGATTACACTCAGTATAAGGAATTACCTATAAAATCCAAAACGTCAAATTAGTCCATTTTGTTCTTAAACAAGAACATTACCGAGAAAATTCTTCCATTTTCTCATTCTTTCGCCATATTCAATATTTTTTTCTGTGACATTTGTACTTCTTAAAAATTTACATAAAAGTGCAGGATTTGGTCAGGATAATAATTGGTGAGGTGATGTTAGTTGAAATATGGAAGAATCATGATCATGCTCAGTTTACTGTTAAGCCCTTTGATCCAAAGCGCCCATCTAGCGGAGGCAAAAGGAATCACTGCCGCCGCAGATCAATGGGAAACAAGGGCAGTCAAAGAAGCAAAAAAACGGTATCCGTTAGCACATGTTTTATTCAAACAAAAAGTGTGGGATCGGCACCGGGAGAAAGAATCCGTGAAGCAATATCATATTACGTTGAAAGATCAGGCCAAAGAATTTGGGGTATATGTCACCATTTCCTATAACCCTTACTCGAACAAGGTCAATAAAGTCATTGTTGTCGAAGAATACAGCTAAAATGGCATTAAAAAAACCGCCTGCTGGCGGCTTTTTACTTTTGTCGATGACGTTGACGTTTTTTTAGCATCATTGAGAAGCCAAAAGGCAGAACACCGAATAAACGCTGAGAAAATGGTGGTTTCGTCTCCATTTTTTCCTGTTTATGTTCTTTCCGCTCGTCACGTGGTGTATTCATATATTTAATAATTTCCTGCGTCATATATTTTACATAATCATTTGTCTTCATCGAACACTCACCTCTTCTTCCTTAAAGTGTTACCAAGAAGAGTATCGTTTTATACACTCGCTAATGAGTGCTGATCCATTGATTGATTTCTCCTGTCTCCTTATTCATCTCTAGTTCCCGCTCGTCAGTTACACCACCCTTTGTCTCGATGTTAACCAAGAGGCGGACTAGCTTTTTTCTGTCATCGCACCCAATTCGCTTCAACGTCACTCGACCTTCTTCTGTGACAATTGGGCTCAATGGCTGATTACAAATACGATTTAATTTGTTTGCAGCTTCACTTAGACCTAAACGAAATAACTGCTGTTTTTGATAAAAAGAAATCGTGAGCTCTGCACTTTTCAACTCTTTTTGAAACCCAATGGTCATCGAGCCTAGAATCAATAAAAATAAAAGAATGACAGCAAATACGTGAGGATAAATAAACCCGTCTTCTCTTTTCACGTTTTAGGAATCACTCCTTTGTAAGTGAAAAAAACAGCTTCATGTACTTGACCAAATACATCTGTGACTTGGAGAGTGGTGGTTTGCTCTTTTGTTCTTACATGGAATTGTTTCACCTTTTGTAATAAAGGGAGATGGCCTGCCTGATCCGTTCGTTTACGAAGCATCTCTTGATACGGCTCAATCGTCACCACTCGCCCTTGATTAGAAATATACTCCAGTGCTGTTCCATTTTTCACCGCTCTTACAGCGACAGCACAATTTAGATCCTCCTCTAATTGCAGGACCGTTTGTTTCCACTCCATTTGCGAAAATTTGTTGATTTCTGCAAACGGATGAGCTTTTTCAACAATTGATAAAAGCAGCATGCAGCCAAAAGAAAGCAGCAAAAATAGCTGCAATTGCCATATTGCTTGAGCGAGTGTAAAGCCTTGTTCATCGCTCCAAATGTCGAAAGCAAATCGTCTTCTTTTTTTGTACTTTGTATGAAACACATCCCTTCTCCTGACCCCAAATGAATTCATATGTGATCTGGCCTCGTTTCTTTGTACTTGTTTTCTTTTGACCTTCTATAAAAGCTTTATTCATATACTCATGTAAAATTTGATTAGCTTCCAGTTTGGCTCTTAATTCTTCTTTCCCTATTGTCAGTTTTTCAAAGGATGGCACGAGCACAAGAGCAGCAAATAGAAAGAGGTGGCAAGAAAAGAGCATCTCAAACGTACTAAATCCTTTATTGTTGCTGAACATGAATCCGCCCGCTCCCTAAGTAAATCGTGAGTTTATATATTTGACTGCCAAATTGAACAATGAGAGAACCGCCGCTATTTGGATGTCCGTTTTTATTAAAGTGAAGGCCTTTTTGAAATGTGGATTGCTTGATGGTGCCTTTTTTATGTGGATTAGAAGCAATGATCTGCTCACTATTCTGCTCGATGACTTGATAAGATACATTGGTCGGGTGAAACTCAACAGTTACTCGTGTTTTTTTAATAAATGCAGTATAAGATGCCAATTGAAGATCTTGTTTTAGCAAGTTCACTTGCTTTTTTGCTTCAGCACTTTCTAATATTTTGGGAACTTTTCCACCTATTATCGATAATAAGATAGAGAAAATCATGACGATCAAGAGCTGCTCAATGAGTGTAAATCCTTTCTCCTGGAAAAGCGATTTATTCATTTTTCACATCCCCATTTTGAATGAAAATTGCCTTTCCATTCGGACAAGTTAATCCCTTTTTGACATAGCCTTCTTTTTCTAATTCAGCTAAAGATGGCGTCTTGCCATCATGCTCTAATTCATATGCCATTACCTGTGTACTCACCATTGATTTCAGCCCTTCACAGCCCTTTGCTTGAATGCTTTGATGATGCCGAGTGATATTTGGAATGGTGATCAATAAAAGAATGGAGATCACAAGCATGACAATTAACATTTCTAACAGTGTAAATCCTTTATCATTCATGCCTTTGTCCTCCCTTTTCACACTTGTTCCATTAGTTGATACATTGGTAAAAGAATAGATAAATACACAATGAGTATAAGAAATGCTGTTAAGCCATAGATGACAGGCTGCAGCCATGAAACCCATTTTTCAATTTTCAATTCTGCATTCTCTAAAAGAAATTGACTATATGTGTACATTTCTCTTGCTAGCATCCCACTTGCTTCCCCATGCTTAATGACAGCCGCAAAATGCCTTTCGAAAAAAGGAGACCGGCTTATTTGATGTTCCATACTCTCACCTTTTCTTAACTCTCCTATCATTTGTTCAGACATTTCTTGAAGGAAGGGTAAATAGGTCTGCTGTTTAAAAGCTTGCAAACTTTCGTAAATCGATAACCCAGCTTGAAGAAGTCCGCTTAGCTGAAGGGAAAAAAGATACGTATGCATCAGCTGCACCCCTTTAAATACCACCGGCAGCCTGCTGATGACTTTCAGTTTCTCAAGGGTCGATTTTTTCTTAAAAAAGAGCTCATAATATCCAAAAAGACAGATACATATACAACCGATCATGAGCAGCAAAGCGTGTAGGAATTGGAAGAGGCCAAACATTCCTTGAATGAGCCATGACATGCTTGTATTCATAGATGAATATAATAAAGAAAATTGAGGAACGATCATTTGCTGAACAATGATGAGCACAACAAAAACCGTAAACATAAGAAAAATCGGATATCGTAACATACGCTTGAATGTGTCTACCTGCATGATTTTTTTCTCTAGAAATCGGGCGCTTTGTTCAAGAGCTCGCGCTAGGCTGCCATGTTTCTCTGAAAAACAAAGAATAGCGACGGCTTCCCGCTGAAAATGAAGTCGCTCAAGTACAACGTAAAAAGGCTCCCCTTCAAGCAGCCACTGAATGCCTGGCGTTAATCGCTGTTGCTGTTTTTTTGATAATTGAATATTCACCATCGTTAATGCCTCAACCAATGTATATCCAGCTTGAATCAATTGAGCCAGTTTAGATAAGAATTCAGCTTGTTCTTTTTTAGACCAGGCTTTAGAGGTTCGCTTCTTCATAAACCCAGCGATGATATGTGCTTTTTGATAAATAGCCGAGTGCCACTCCTTTCCGAATTAATCTTTGCAGTGTTTCGTATGACGAATGAGCGTATTCTCCTTTTGCCTCTTTGATACACTCTCCAAGCTCCTTTCCGTAAAGCAATTCAAATACATTTGTTAGTCTGACTGGCCGATTTAGTTTGCAATAAAGCTCACACGTTTCGCCGCAAAATGGACATGCGAGTTCGATTAACCGCTGAGCAGCAATGGCAACCATTGTTTGTTCGAGTTCATTCATCGTCACACCAAATTCGAGCATTCGATAAAGAGCTCCTTTTGCATTTTTTGCATGCAGTGTGCTCATGACTAAATGGCCTGTCAAAGCTGCTCTAATAGCTGTTCTGGCTGTTTCCGCATCTCTTATTTCTCCAAGCACAATCATATCTGGATCATGTCTTAAAATAGCGCGTAAACCTGCCGCATACGTGATACCAGCTTTTTCATTTACTTGAACCTGCAGCACTTCTTCATTTCTTGTTTCCACAGGATCTTCAAGGGTAATAATATTTCGATTAAAATGTTTTTTGGCAAACTGGATCAATGAATAAAGTGTTGTCGTTTTCCCTGAATTTGTTGGTCCAGTAAATAAAATAAGCCCATGCGAATGATTCAGAAACGATAATAATCTCGCTGAAGCCTTCGGGAACAGTGACAAATACTTTGTTTTCGGCACATGATTCTGCGGTAAAATCCGAATCACTAAACTTTCATCATTTACAGTCGGTAATGTAGAAAGCCGAACAAACACTTGACCGCGTCTTAGCATCACAGCCAATGACCCATTTTGTGGTCTCCTTCTTTCACCAATATCCATAGAAGATAAAAATTTGAAATGAGCAATGAGCCGCTCTCCACTCTTTTTGTCAATGATCCGCTGCTGAATGAGGTCAGCGTCTACACGAAAAGAGACTGAAGCTTCCTTTTCTCTCGGAACAATATGCACATCAGATGCTCTCATGCGACACGCCTCTTCTAGCAGCTCTTGCCCCAAATATTCAATACCATACAAGTTGTTCACTCCTTTCAGTGACCATATTGTATGATGGCGTAACGTGCCTGACAAAAGCGTATTTCATGGTTTTCATGACTGAAAAGGGTTAAAAATGTTCAATTTGAGGTGTATTTCATCTATAAATAACAGAAGGACTTATCAAAAAATTTGACTTTCACAACAACGGGTTCCGTTCAGAGGAGAAAATAAAAAAGAAGTGCTATTGGCACCTCTTTTTATGATCATTTCATTTTGTTCTTTCATTATGGATGATCTGTTACAAGGAGGTGTCTCCAAATTTAATCCTCCTTAATAGGTTACTGATTTGAAGATAAAGAATATCCTTTCGTGTCTGATTTATGGATAAAAAAAAGAGACCAAATCTGTATGCGAATTGGTCATCTCATTCATATGCTCATTATATTGTTTCTCCTTGTCAATGGACCCGTTACTTTTACTAGTAACATTTTTTGGTTCACGTTGCTTCTTGCTGCTGCTCTTCAAAGATACGAAATCCTCTTTTTTCTAAAGCTTTTGCAAGGCTGTGTTCAGTATTTACTTTTGAGAAATCAATGCCGAGTTTCACTACAGTTTGAGCGATTTCTGGGCGAATGCCTGATATAATCGTCTCAATTCCAAGCAGCTTCGCACTATCAACCACTTTAAACAACTGATAAGCAACCATCGTATCAACAACGGGAACGCCAGATATATCAATAAATAAATGGGTTAGACGCAGTCTAGATGCCTGTTCTAGTACTGATTCCAAAATGATTTTCGCCCTGTACGTATCAATTTCACCAATCAGCGGCAAAATACCGATCTCTTTTGAAACTGGAATAACAGGCGCACTAAGTTCTTGAATCATTTCTCTTTGTGCATTAAGCTGATTGATTGTCACGCGGTCATACTCTTCTGATAAACGTGCAATCATGTCATCAAATGTTGCGTGAAAATGCTGATTCCAATCGCACACATCTTTGAGTGTCACTTCAAGCTCTGTTTGTTGTGTAAAGGTCTCAATTCTGGAACAAAAAATGTGGCGGAACACCTTAAATTGTCCGATGATTTCATATAAAGGTACTTCATGAACAGCTCGATCGCGGGCAATATCAACTGACCACTTTTTTAGATGGTCTTCTACTTTATCTGATAGCGTGACTAACGTTGCTGCAATCGTTTGAATAAATGCTGTGTTTTGTTCTTTCAGCTTCTTTTCTGTCTCCTCTGAAGCATGTTTGGAATATAATGAGCCTTCTTCTGTTCTTGTTTTCAGCCATTCTTCGGTCATGACAGGGGCTTCTTTAAGAATAAATTCATATAATTGCTCAGATTTTTCATTTTTCATTTCTGTCGTTCGCTCCTTTTTCACTTACAACTAGTGACAACCAACTTTTTATGTATAAATGACCGCAGATGGTGAACAATAGCATTACACGTTTCATATTGGGCTATAGCCAAGTGGTAAGGCAATGGACTTTGACTCCGTGATCGTTGGTTCGAACCCAGCTAGCCCAGTTCAGCACAAAAACGAAGACGGCTGAAACATCATTCAGCTGATCTTCGTTTTTGATTAGGAAACCGATTGATGAATCGCTTTCTTTTTTGAAATTTTCATGAGTTCCCCTGGATTATAGCCGACCACTAATTTATTTCCATCAATGATAATAGGTCTCCGGAGCAGCTTTGGTTTTTCAATGAGAAGCTGAAGTACCTCATTTACTTTTAGATCATTAATATTTAAATTTAAGCTTTTAAAAGCTTGGCTTCGAGTAGCTAAAATTTCATCCATTCCTTCTGTTGTTAAGGAAAGGATTTTTTTCAATTCGTCTAGAGTTGGCGTTTCTCTGAAAAGGTGACGCTCTTTAAAATCAATTTGATTCGCCTTTAACCAATGTTTTGTTTTGCGGCAAGACGTGCAGCTTGGGTATGAATAAAAAGTAATGTCACTCATTAGTCTTCCTCCTTAGGTCGTTAACCTTTTCTCTTATGGACTAAGTACCCTCATAAATTTAGGCATAAACACTTTTTCATCACTTTTTCAAAAAATTTTTTCTAACGAAAGAATGAATGTTCACACGTTGTCAAAAATGTAAATGTTTACATAACAAGTGATCATCAGCTATAATATGAATCAAAGGGGTTTTTTAAGGGGAGGGAAAGAAATGAATCGCATGTTCCGCGTTCTTGGGTTTTGGACGGGTATTTTTGCTGTCATGTTCTATTTAGGACATATGAAAGATGCATCCTTGCTGTTCTTCGGTCAAACCGTTCTTTTTGTATTTTTATCCTACTTGAATTTATCCGAAAGAATGTATATTTACATTTTCGGAGCGTACTTGACGATTTTCTTTGCCGGATTTACATATTATTCGATTTTCATCATGGTTCCCGGTACCGGACATTAATAGAAAAAAGCATCTCTTTTGAAAGAGATGCTTTTTTCGTGCGTGCGATTATAAAGAAAACCCATTGATAAACGGATTTTGCTCCTGTTCTGTAAGCACAGTTGTTTCCTCGCCATGTCCACTTAACACAAGAGTTGATTCTGGCAATGACAACAATTTGTCATGTATCGATTGAAGTAGCACGTCTTGATTACCGCCCGTTAAATCAGTTCTCCCGATACCGCCTTGGAATAAAGTATCACCAGAAATCACAAATCCCTCTTCCGCTGAATAGTAAGACACACTGCCAGGTGAATGACCTGGTGTGTGGAACATTTCTAATGTAAACGATCCAATTTGAAGAGGTCCTTCTGACGTAATCAATTGTTCCGCTTCTTTGACCGTAATTCCGTTACCAATTAGTCGAGCTGAACCGTTTAGCTGAGCATTTGTCAGCCATTCTTTTTCCTTTTCATGGACATAAAGCGGAATTCCCCATTCTTGACGCACCTCATCTGCTGCACCAATATGATCAAAATGGGCATGTGTCAGTAAGACTGCAAGTGGTTTCAGCTGTTTTTCTTTCACATAAGAAATTAGCTTTTGCGCTTCGCCGCCTGGATCAAAAATTAAACATTCTCCCTGTTCATTTTTCCAAATATATGCGTTCGCTTGCACATAGCCTAGCGGCATTCTTCTCCAATTCATTTTCATCACCTACTACTTTTTTCATTCTTTTTTATTATGAAGGCTATTCAATAAAAATTCAAACAATCGTCAACTTGAATGTACTCGACAAGCTTTATGAAAACGGTTAAAATGAAAAGAAAGGAAATCAAGGGGATTGATGACAAAGGGGGACTTTCATATGATGCTCGTCATTATTTTTGGTCTAGTCACGATTTTAGCCGCTCTCGGCATCTATCGCTCACTCAAAAAAGTGAACGTACTGGCCATTGCTTTCGCTGGCGCCACATTTTTGGTTTTTGGATGGTTTACCGTCATGACCATCATCTATAGCGGTTATCCAACTGCACATTAAAAGCCTGCAATCAGCAGGCTTTCAGATTGTTGACAAAGGGCTAAAATGAACTTTATTTTAGCCCTTTGTCTTCTTTTCAGCGTGATAGAAAACCTTTGCAGTCTAGGAAGGACGAGTACTGGCGCGGAGCGAATTTGATATTCGTGAGCACCAGCACGCAGGACTGACAAAGAATGCGAGGGTTTGTCTACACGCTAAAAGCCTGCAATCAGCAGGCTTTTTCTATTGATTCAAATGTTTATTCACGCTTTCTAATTTGCTTGAAAGGGTGGTCGTTTGATCTCTTCTGTCATCTATGCGGATATTGGTTGCTACTCGGTGTAAACCCTTTTCAAATGGAACTTCATGAATACGCTGAATGACCTCAAATAAAACGGATAGCTCCCCTTCAATTAATGTATTCATTGGTGTGAGCTGATATTTGATTTTCCCTTCTTGTTGAAAGCCCTCTAACAGTCTTTGTACGTCTGCTACATAAGCACTCACGCTTGGTGTATCAGTGCCTATTGGAATGATGGTGACATCTGCTATCGCCATGGTTCTTGCTCCTTTCAATGATATCCTATTTCTTTCTCGTTCTCATTGTAACCCATCGTGATTCAAAAATGCCATGATCATGTGGCGTTTAAGCTTGGTTTGTCCCGTTCTATCGTCAAATCTGCTCTCTCTACCTTCCCAATCTTTGTGAAAAGGAGCAGGCATATACCTGAAATGGCTTCGATCAGTCCACCAGCTGCAATGACATATCCTGAACCGAATAACGTCGCCATATAGCCACCAATGAGAGCGCCTAACGGTATCATTAAATACGAGATCATGTTAATAATCGCATACACTTGCGGCTGATCCTCCGCTTTTACTGACAATTGAATCATCGTATGTTCAGGTACATTGACTGCACTGATGGCTGCACCTAAGGCAAATGCAGATATAAACACAAGTGGTAATAAAGCATTCATCCCTGTAATGAAAAATGCAATTCCATCAACGATCCCTGCCCCGATAAACAACAGACCGTATCGATTCACTTTCACCTTTGTTAAAACGAATCCCATCAAAAATGCACCTAATGCCGTGGTCACTTTGATGAATGAATATACTACTGGTCCACTATGTAAATCTTCTGTTAAATAAATAACCGACAATGCCTCCCACGGTGCCGCAGCAAAATTGGAGCAGACACAAAAAATGGCTAATGGAAACAAAATATGATGACTTTTCACAAGTGAAAATCCCCTTATTAATCGTTTTCCGTATGATAATCCTTTTTTTCCTTTATCCATGATCGCTTCCGTTTTATATGTAATCAGCAAAACCAGTAAAGCGGACATGAGGTAAAGAGGAATAATCACAACCATTGTATATCCTACCCCTACAAATGCAATCATGACACCACAAATCGTCACAGTCACAAGCCTGACCACATGACTGGCTGATTGAATGGTTGCATTCGCCTTTTGTATCACATCTTCATGCACAAGCTTTGGAATAATGGACACCGAAGCTGGTTCATAGGAACCACCAGTCGCTGAATGCAGCAACATACCGCCAATGATGAGTGCCAAAGGAGAAAAATCATAAAAGTAACTCACCACAATCACAAGTATAATCGCCGCCCGAGTTAAATCAGCAAAGCACATCCAAAATTTCAATTGATGCGGCTTCATCATTGGGGTAATAAACGGCCCAATAATGGCTTGAGGGACAAAACTAACGGCAATAAAAAATGCTGTTCCAATTGCTCCCTTTCCCCCTAGCACTAAAAGCCACAAAATGGTATTAAAAGATAAACTATCAGCAGTAATTTTACACATTTTAGAAACAAATAGATAAGTAAAATTCCGTTTCCACAGGCTTTGAGCATTCAATCATCGACATCTCCCTAATTCATATCCTTTTTTTTACAACCACTCTTTCACAATAGCTTACAGGGATGCTCTCGTCAATCACATCAGCACGATTTTTATTGACCATAAGAAATTGATTGGTTTGAACGGATTAAATGATTGTTGACAAAGGGCGAAAATGAACTTGATTTTAGCCCTTTGTCTTCTTTTCAGCGTGATAAAAAACCTTTGCAGCCCTAGGAAGGACGAGTACTGGTGCGGAGCGAATTTCACCTTCGTGAGCACTGGCACGCAGGACTGACAAAGAATGCGAGGGTTTGTCTACACGCTGAAAGCACCAATTGGGTGCTTTTAATACTTACATGCTTCCCACAATAACCGCTTTGTTTTTTCATAGATCGAATCAAATTGACTCATAGAAAGCGGGTTCTTACCTCGCCCAAGTTCCACCGTATAGCCCTCACTTTTACATTGATAAATAAACCAATCTCGATAACCTGCATAGCTATCAAGATATTGAATCGCTTTGTAACCACTCACCCGTTCTAACCGTTCGACCGTCTCTTTTGAAATGGCCGGTTCGTGGCCAAGAAAACCCCAGTATATCTCTTCTCCTTGTGTATGAAGGGCAATTAGCCGGTCAAAGCGTTTTCGTAAGGCGAGATGTGCCATTGCTTTCGCTTCTGGTTCTGTTAACGGCTGATGCCCTGGGAAATCCCTATAAGACGGAGCTTTCGGCTTATTACGATAATATTCGATTTCCCAATAAGCAGGAAATTGATTGTTTAGATCAATTCCTCGAATATTCGCCTTCCATTCTCGATAATCGGAAAATCCACCATTTAGCGGCGCGAACTCCTCACCGCACAGCCCTAAAGATTCTGGACCATTGCGAACCAAATCAACACCGTCTGGATTTACCATCGGGACAATAGACAAAGCAGTAGTCTGCAATATACGAACCGCTTCATGATGTCTTGCTTGCACTGGGTCAGAGGCCGCTAAACAAAGTGATTTAAGCCATTTTAATAAAACAGAGGTCGTGATCCATTCATTTGCATGAAAAGAGGCATTAACATGTATGGAATGTAAATGTTGTACAGGCTCCGTACGGATTTCATAAATGGGCGTATCAAGCACTGATTGACCAATCACACTCATTTGAAGAAAAGGAAAAACAGCTTTCAAATATTGAAGCTCTCCTTCTAAGTGAGCGCTATCATATTCAAATATTCCGCTGATCCAATCATCTGATTGCTGGAGCCGGTAAGGCGCTATGAAGCTTTGCACATCACCTACCGATTGAAATGAATGGGTCCCTTCTGGAAGTCTATACCCCGGTAAAAGGAGGTGATCCGTATTTGATTGATTGGATAAACTGAAAGCTTCTTTCCCTATACCAAGCTGCTTTGCCACATCCTCCTTCCTTGCTTCACCCAGATGCCATTCAATTGTGCCAAACGACTTTTTCATTTACATCCCTCCTCTCACACTATATGAACCAGTAAGTAAAAAAAGAAAACCTCTGCATGTAAATAGCAGAGGTTTTCTTTTAAATTAAGACGCCTTTTTTAGCTCAGTGTCATCTTCTTTTTTAGATGGTGAATGGTCCGAGTTGTTTCGGTCATAAAATCTAAGGAGATCTCCATAGATAATTTGATCAGAGAATTGAAGCTCTTGTTTTGCCTTTTCTTCATAAGACTGACAACCAGACTCATCTTCTCTCGGCTCACCCGTTTCTTTGTTGTAGCACACACCAGCTGTGAAAACACTGTCCTTCGTAATAAAACTTCCATCTCGAAGCACTGTGAAGTCATTTGTATCTTTTGATAATAGGTCATGACCAAATTGAATTTGCTTACTTGTATCGATTCCTAGAAGGTTCATGACTGTTGGACGGATATCCACTTGGCCGCCAACTGTATCAATCTCTTTTGGATGTTTATCCGTGATACCAGGAATGTGTACAACAAATGGTACTTTTTGAAGCTGAACTTCTTCAAAAGGTGTAATGTCTTTGTTTAAGAATTGTCCCATTGCTTCGTTATGGTTTTCAGAAATTCCGTAGTGATCACCATATAACACAAAAATGGAGTTATCGTATAACCCTGCTTCCTTCATTTTTTTAAAGAAAAGCTTTAGTGCCTCATCTTGATAACGCACTGTAGGGAAGTATTTGTTCAACGTTTTGCTCTTTGAGTCATATTCATCAATGAGCTTATCTTCTTCATCTAAGTCAAATGGAAAATGGTTCGTTAATGTAATCAATCTCGTATAAAACGGTTGCGGGATCGTTTTCATTAAATCCACTGACTGCTCAAAAAACGGACCATCTTTTAGTCCCCAGCCAACTGAATTTTCTTCATTTACATCGAATGATTTAATATCAAAAAATTTGTCGTAGCCAAAGCTGTCATAGATCAGGTCACGGTTCCAGAAACTTTTGTTATTCGCATGAATAACAGAAGAATGATAGCCTTCCTCTTTTAACAACTCAGGTGCGGCTTTGAACTCGTTGCTTGGATTTGTGAAAAATACAGCTCCTCTTCCAAGCGGATAGAGTGAATTATCAACAATAAACTCGGAGTCGGATGTTTTCCCTTGACCCGTTTGATGATAGAAATTACTGAAATTGTAGCTTTTCTTGATCAATTTGTTTAAGAACGGCGTGATCTCTTTCCCATTCAATTTTTCATTGATCACAAAGCTCTGGGTAGACTCAAGCGATACTAGAATGACATTTCGTCCTTTTGCTTGACCAAACGTCTTTTCATTACGGTCTGTTTGATTTGCGCTTACATAGTTTTCAATTTCAGTTAAACTATTGCTGTCGGCAAGTGCTCGCTGAGCGGATTGCTTCGATTGCAGAACCCCATCATAAATATGGAAGTTATATAAGCTGATGTTTTTCACTAGCATCTCACGGTCAAATGAACGAGTTAACAGCTCTGGTCTTTCTGTTTCAGCCAAACCAAGGTTAAAAAAGAAAGTGGCTGCCACAAATAAATAATAAGCTGCACGTCCCTTACGTGAAATCGTTACATCTGTTCTAAAGGAAGGCTGTTTTTTATAGAGCCAAATTAAAATGATGATATCAACAAACATCAGAAAATCAACTGGTTCAATTAAAGAGGTAATACTTGACCCGAGGTCACCCATATTGTTTGTTTGAAATAGGACGGGGATGGTTAGAAAATCACTGTAGAATCGATAAAATACAATGTTAGCTAACAAAATAAATGTCAGAACAAAACTCGTCACGATGATATATCGATTGCGATTTTTTTCTTTAAAGAATAAACCGATACCGAAGATAAACAAGAGAAAGCTAAGCGGATTAATAAACAGGATAAATTCCTGCATGAAATTTTCAATTTTGATATTAAAGCTAGATTTATAGATAACATAGGTTTTCACCCACATTAACAAAGTCGCAATCAGTAAAAATGAAATCGCCTTTAATCTTTTCTTTCGCATTGTAACCTCCTTATGCTAAAAACGCACTCAGGTTAGGGACATCCCCAATTATTGGTGCTTCTTCAAAAATAACTAAAGTATATCTTATCCTGTCTACGCTGGAAAATCAATGTCTTTTTCCCCATGACAAACTTATGAATATGCTAAACATTCAATTTCATGCCTATCTATCGCTGATTTTAATAAAAATGACATCATTATGACATTTTTGTTCAAGACAGCCACTTGTTTTTTGCCATCCATGCACCGCCGATCACGCCTGCATCGTTTCCTAGTGAGGCAATCACCACTTCAACATCCTCAGCACATGGCGGGAAGGCATGATGCTTGACGACACGCTCTACTTTACTGCGAAGAAGCTCGCCCGCTTTAGATACACCGCCACCAATGACGATTTTTGTTGGGTTTAAGGCACTGGCTAGATTCGCAAGGACAAGACCAAGATGGGTTGTTACTTCATCTACGACACGCATCCCCAGTTCGTCTCCGTTTTCTGCTGCCTCAAATACATCCTTTGCAGACAGCGAAGTAAGTGATGCAAGTGATGATGTATGGCTCTTTGTTTGTAATGTATCCTTTGCGATTCGGACGATACCTGTAGCAGACGCAATGGTTTCAATACAGCCTGTTCTCCCGCAGTTACATGGTGCTCCTTGAAATGGAACGGCACAAATATGACCAATTTCTCCACCAGCACCTGTTTCGCCTTGAACCACTTCTCCATTGACAATAATACCGCCGCCAACCCCTGTGCCCAGTGTAACCATCAGGATGTTTTTGGCGCCATCACCTGCACCCTTCCACATTTCACCGAGTGCAGCAATATTTGCATCATTTTCGATGACAGATGGAAGTCCTGTCTCTGCCTCTAAATGGTCTTTCAAGGGATAGTTTGTCCAGCCCAGATTCGTTGTTTTATAGACAATTCCGGATACTTTATCCACTGGTCCAGGTGCCCCCATACCGATCCCAATTAGGGCTGATTTCGGCATGCTGATCTCAACTAGTTTATGGTCAATTGACTTGGCAATGTCGACTGTAATTGTCTGCCCAGATTTATCCGTAGGAATCTCCCACTTATGCTGAATTTCACCATAAAGATTAATAAACGCAAGCTTAATTGTCGTACCGCCAAGATCAACTCCTACAAACCAATCCCCTGTCATATGTCCTCCACCTTCACATTGTTTTTCGATTTAATTTGGCTAGTTCCATTTGAAGGATGGTCATTGCGTTTGACCATTCAGTTCGATCGATGATGCCCGATGTGTACATTTCCTTCAATTCATCTGCCATAAATTCTAATTCCACTTCACGATCTCCGAAATACACGTAATTTCCAAATCTGATGAGCAGCTGCTGTACATCATATAACGTTTTCATTATTTTTCACCATTTCTCTAAATCAACAGATAGGATAAGCGTATTCATAAATACGCTTTCAGTCAAGTCATTCAACGTGTTTGAGTGTTTTCAATATATTGTTTCAACTTTAAAAATTGGTCATTTTGCGGATCTTGTTTTAATGCTTTTTCGATGAAGTCGTCTGCTTCCGCTGTCTCGCCTTTTTCTACATATAACAACGATAAGTGATACAATTTATTCGGCTCATTTGGATCTTTTTCAAGCGACTTTTGCAAATACTCAATGGCCTTGTCAAGATGTCCAAGCTGCGCTTCGGAAAGCGCATATATATGAAGTGCTTCAGCTGAGGCATCCTTTTGCTTTACATATTCCTCTAGACGCTGACTTGCTTCGCTATAGTTCTTTTCATCAAATAAACTCGCTGCCTCGCTAGTTGTCACCGCTTCTTTTTGATCGTCTGAATGAAACCCTGTATACAATCCAATGCCGCCAATAAGGAGGAGAAGAAGACTAGCAAGAAGCATTTTGACAGGCTGAAACTGTTTAGGAAGACGGACTGCTAAAGCGGCTAAAAATCCGCCAGCGAGCCCCCCAAGATGCCCTGCATTATCAATCCCTGATACAGTGAAACCTATCCCTAAGTTGATGAGGATAATCACGATAATATTTGTCCCCATCGTACGAAAGAAGAGCTTCCGGTTAGAAATCGCTAAATATAACAATGCGCCTAAACAGCCAAAGATCGCACCTGATGCTCCTGCTGCGATGGCTGTATTAAACACAAAGCTCGCTATGGAGCCAAAGATGCCGGAAATTAAATAAATGAGCAAAAATCTACCTGAACCATAAATTCTCTCAACAGCCGCTCCAACGGACCAAAGAGCAAATGTATTAAAGAGTAAATGCGTCAAACCAATGTGTAAAAACATAGGTGTCACAAAACGCCACCATTCACCCTCTAAAATCAGCACATTATTTTTCGCACCGAATGCTGTTAAAGTGGCTGTATTGGTACTTCCACCAGATAATTCAAGTAAAAGAAACATCACCACTTGAACTGCGATTAACATATAGGTAAAAATCGGTCTGCCATTTTGAAAAACGGCCCGTTCTCGTTCACGCTGCTTTTCCTGATCTTGAAATGCCTGAAGCACGTTCATTTTAAGCTGCATCACATCTTCGACTGTATCTGCTTTCGCCTCTTCTACATCAATCGAGAGTGATGTATTCAACCATTTTTGCAGCTCGTGTCCATCGTTTTGAAGGGTTTCTTCATTCAGTAAAACAGGTGTCACCGTTACCTTTTGCTGTTTTTGCGGCTGGCCGCTTAGGTCTTCCCAATCATCTACTGGAACATCAGCTGTAAATTGCAGCTGTAAGAGATGAAGAGATCGTTTACGCATAGCTTCTCTCAGCTGATTGATCCGATACGTTTGCTCCTCAATATCTCGAACGATCTCCTGCCTAAAATTCACATCTCTTCTATATAGACGGATGAGATCGTACCCTGAGTTTCGTGGTGCTTCAAAAAATATTTCATCTTCTGGATACGGACTTTGAATCATCTCGTATCCTTTTTGTCTTAGTTCATCAACAACTCGCCAAAATAGACTATCTATGACATTCATTCATTCGCGCTCCATTTTTTACATTATTATAGCAAGAATCGTACTTATCCGCATTTCTAAACAAAAAAAATCCCGGCTTTTGCGGGATTAGAATGCTTGGCGAATAAATTTCGTCCGAAAATATGGGATTTTCATCAGCCATTTAATAAAAAAGTGACGCACTTGGTTTTGACCTAAGATCAAATTCATGAGCCGATAACGATTTTGCACAAGAACGAATGCAAACAGTGTGAACACAATGCTCCAAATCATTTTATTCATCATATTCCCTCCTATGTTCGTATCGTGGCTTAAATAGGATTTGTTTATGCATGAACCATCATTTTTATCTCTTACCATGCGATCTACTTTCACACTCTAATCCCTTGTTCTTTTGATTGGATATAATAGACCTCTTCACACTCTGATTGATCATAAGAACCGCCAAATTGATGAAGGTCGATTAAATCTTTGAACGCTTTGATATACTCTCTTCTTATTTTTCCGACTCCAAAAAAATCAAGGTGTGTATGCCAAAAATAAACCCATGAATCATGTTCGAGTTGTAAGTCAAAAGTATTCACTTCCTCCCACAAATTACGGAAGTATCTTTTCTTTCCTCGAAATTTTTTCAATATATGACTCCTACTAGCTAAAATGCCCTGAGCTAATGAAACGATCTCAACACAAAAAGCCCGTTTTTGGACAATGAGCGGGCTTTCACTTTTGATATAACGTACCTTTTTCACTGACAATCATAGACACCGGTATGTCGTGCGTTTCAGCCGGAATATGCCTTGTCTGCTGTAAAGACAAACAAAGGGCAATGGTTACCCCGTGGTAGTCCGCTAAGTAGCGATCATAATAGCCGCCTCCGTAACCGATACGGTAGCCGTGCTGATCGAAGCACACCCCAGGGACAATGATCAAATCAATGGCTTCTTTATGTACAGCTGTAGACTCAAGAGGGTCTGGCTCCAATAGCCCAAAGTAGCTAGATTTCATCTTTGTTTCAGGTGTATATTCATAAAACACCATCTCTTTTGTTCTCGGAAAACAGGTGGGAATACAAACTGTTTTTCCTTCTTCCCACGCTTTTTCAATCAGAGGCATTGTCGGTATTTCTTTTCCCCTAGACATAGTCAAAGCAATCGTTTTCGCCTGTTTCCATGCTGGCAGCTGCAACACGTGTTCATGAAGTAGAGCGGCGTGGCGATTGAACTCTTCAGCGCTTATCTGATCAAGCATGGCTAATGTTTGAAGGCGGAGCTTCTTTTTCATACAGGTTCATCTCCCATCATAAAAAAACAGCAGGAAAATTCCCTGCTGCTTACTTTGTTTCACGATGTAAAGTTTGTTTTTTATCACGTGAGCAATACTTTTTGAATTCAACGCGATCTGGATTGTTTCGCTTATTCTTTTTAGTAATATAGTTACGCTCACCGCATTCAGTGCAAGCTAGAGTAATATTTACGCGCATGTTTTTCCCTCCAAACTAAAATCAATTCACATTCAGACCTAACTATAATACCACTTCTAGCTAAGGAATGCTAGAATGTTTTTTCACCAATTTCATTTTTCAATGCATTCCACCCGCATCCTGATCCATATTGTCTGGTCATGTGATGAAAAATCGCCTTCTCCCCTATAAAAACACGTTCTTTGTCGTACTGTATACATGAGAACCCCCTCTTTGTTCCACAGCTTTTTTTCATCTGATCCGTCTTCTTTTATTTTAACAGCGGGCAAGGTTTTCATACTCGGTTTCCCTATAAAAAGAAAAATGATGAAAAAAAGGTGATTTTTTCAGCAATTCCTTTTGAAACTAGCTTTTTTATGGTATAAAAAAGAAGGGTCGAAAACTGTCTGAAACAATCATGAGAGCCTTTTTTGGCTTTCAGCATTAAAATATGAATAAAAGGTGATGAAACATGGAAATTGCAATTATCGGATTGCTTGTTGTCAGTATTGTACTGATCGCATTCTCATATTTTCAAAGAGAGCCGATTAAAGAAGTCGAACAGGAACTTGAAACACTTCAACTATCTGCAATGCAAGAAATCTATAAACTGAAAAAGAAAATGAAGGTTCTTGAAGAAGAATTGCTTGAAACAAACATCGTTGTCCGCAAGCATTCAGAAATTGATCCATCTATTGCAAGACAAATCATTTCAAAGCATCAAAATGGCATGTCTCCTGAGGCGATTGCGCGCGCTGAGCATGTATCTGTAGAAGATGTGAACATGATCATTAAAGACAACGAGAGGGTGCTTGTATGACGAAAAAAAGCATCCAAACGTTTGCAGCAGGTATGATTCTTGCAACTGGTGTTCTGGCGATCGTCTTTTTCCTTACTGGAAAAGATGAAGCGGCAGCTGATTCTACAACAAAAGAAACCCTCGCAGCGAAAGTGACAGACACTGACGTGAAAAATTACTTAGACTCTAAAAAAGAAGTCTCCGTCAGCCGTGAAACATATCAACAACTTCTTGATTATAAAGAAAAAGCGCTGAAAGCAAATGAAGACGGCGATTCTCAGAACGATAAAAAAACAACGGACAAGCCAAAAGGCAAAACGGTTAAATTCGTGATTAAAAACGGTATGAGCACAAGTGATGTTTCAGACATGCTTGAAAAGGACGGAATCATCAACTCGTCTAAAGATTTTAATGATTATGTGATAGACGCAGGCTACCATAAAGAAATTCGTGCCGGCAAATTCAATTTAAAAACAGGTATGACATTCAAACAAATCGTCAAAGCCTTAACAAAATAACATCAAAACCCCCCTGGCGGCATTGACCTCCAGGGGGGTTTTGATTATCCAAATCGTCCTGATATATAATCATTTGTTCTTTGATCATTTGGCTCTGAGAACATCACATTCGTATCATTGACCTCAACAAGCTCGCCCATCAAGAAGAACGCTGTTCGGTCGGATACCCTTGCCGCTTGCTGCATATTATGCGTCACAATGGCAATCGTATATTTCTCTTTCAGTTTCATGATTAATTCTTCAATCTTTAATGTTGAAACAGGATCAAGCGCAGATGTTGGTTCATCCATTAATAGAATATCCGGGCTTGTGGCAATGGCTCTTGCGATACAAAGACGCTGCTGCTGACCGCCGGAAAGACCTAATGCAGGCGCACTTAATCGATCTTTCACTTCATCCCAAAGGGCAACATCACGAAGCGCTTTTTCAGCGATTTCTTTCAATTGCTGCTTGCTCTTCACCCCGTGAATTCTTGGCCCGTAGACGACATTATCAAAGATAGATTGAGGGAATGGGTTTCCTTTTTGAAAGACCATCCCGACGTTTTTACGCAGTTCCACTAGATCGACACGGCCTTTTAAAATATTGTCACCGTTATACATCATATCCCCAGTGATTTTCACACCTGGCACTGTTTTGACCATGAGATTTAAGGTCTTTATAAATGTTGACTTACCGCATCCGGACGGACCGATAATCGCTGTGACCTCGTGCTCTTTAATGTCTAAATCAATATGCTTCAGTGCGTGATGCTGTCCGTACCAAAGGTTCATATCATTCACACGAAACACTTCTTTTTTGACTGTTTCAGTTGCTACTGCATTCATCAAAATCCACCCGCCTTATCCGAATCGACCATTAATATAGTCTTCTGTTTTTTGCTGCTCAGGACGTGTAAAGATACGTTCAGTCGCATCGTATTCCACTAGATCACCGTTCAGGAAAAAGGCTGTATGATCAGATACACGTAACGCTTGCTGCATATTATGTGTGACAATGACAATCGAATAATCATGTTTCAATTCCGATAATAGTTCTTCAATTTTTGCATTTGAGATCGGGTCTAAGGCAGAAGCCGGTTCATCTAATAAAAGCACGCTAGGTTTCATCGCAAGGGTACGTGCAATACAGAGGCGCTGCTGCTGGCCGCCTGATAATGATAAGGCAGAGCGGTGCAAACGATCCTTGACCTCATCCCATAGCGCTGCCTTTGTTAAGCTTTCTTCTACCGCATCATCAAGCACTGATTTCCTTTTTTCACCCGCATATTTTAGCGCATGCGTAATGTTGTTGTAGATGGATTTAGGAAATGGATTTGGCTTTTGGAAGACCATCCCGATTTCTCTTCTTAAATTCACCACATTAATACGGTCATCCAAAATATTTAACCCTTCGTACATGATCGCCCCTTCACTTCGTGCATCTGGAATTAGGTCGTTCATGCGGTTAATGCTGCGTAAAAAAGTCGATTTTCCGCACCCTGATGGGCCGATTAATGCAGTAATTGCATTTTTTTCAATTTCAAATGAAATTTGATTGACTGCTCTTTTTTCACCATAATAAATACTTAAATCCTGCACCTGTAGAATCTGTTCCGCTTGAAGTGGAGCCTTTTTTGCTGCAATCTCTTTTTTTTCTGCTAGCATTTGAACCATATCCCCTTCACACCTCTCACTATTTATTTTGACGTAAGCTTCTTATGAATAAATGAACCAAGCCATCTAGCTGCTAAGTTGAATACTAATACAGAGAGCACAAGTACGGCTGATGCACCATTTGCAATGGCCTCTGCATCTGGAATAATCCCCTGTGTATTGACGTTCCATATATGAACGGCTAATGTTTCTGCCGGTCTAAAAATATTCAGTGGTGATGTATCGGAGAAAGGACTCCAGTTTGTAAAATCAAGACGCGGTGTTGAAAGACCTGCTGTGAAAAGAAGAGCAGCCGCCTCACCGAAAACTCTTCCCGATGCTAAAATCGCTCCGGTAATAATGGATGGAATCGCACCTGGGATCAGAACCGTCTTCACTGTATGCCACTTTGTCACACCAAGCGCAAGCGATGCTTCCTTTTGATCCTTCGGTACAGATCGAAGTGCATCTTCTGTCACCCTGACCATCACTGGCAGGTTAAAGACAGTCAGCGCAAGGGCTCCTCCGATGATCGTATAGCCCCATCCTGTTAAATTAACAAACATCAGCAAACCAAACATACCGATGACGATCGATGGCAGAGACGATAACACTTCAATACATGTACGAATAAAATCAGTCACTTTGTTTTGAGGTGCATATTCTGCCATGTACACCCCACCGCCCACGCCAAGAGGCACGGTAAACAGCATCGTAATAAATAGAATGTAAAACGAGTTAAACAGCTGATCCCTAATACCGCCGCCAGAACCAATCGCACTTGAGCGTGTAGTCAAAAAGTCAAAATTTAATTCTTTGGCACCGTTGAAGATGATATAAGAAAACAAGCCAACAAGTATCGCCGTAATAATGGCGGCACATAATCCAAAAACAATTGTGGCAAAACGATCGGTCATTTTGCTATTCATTAAATCTTCCTCCTAGATGACAAGTATCTGATAATGAGTATGAACATAAATGATACAACTAGAAGGACAAGTCCCATTGACCAAAGTGTATTGTTTTCAACACTTCCATACGTTGTATGTCCCATGTTTAACGTAATAATGGTTGTTAATGTACCAGCTGTGTCCATAATACTTTCTGGTAGATTACGCGTGTTTCCAATGACCATCTGAACGGCAAGGGCTTCTCCAAATGCTCTTGCCATTCCAAGCACGACTGCTGTCATTAATGTCGGAAGCGCTGCCGGTACAAGAACACGTCTGATCGTTTGCCATCTTGTTGCGCCTAATGCATACGATCCCTCACGTAAACTTTTTGGAAGTGAAGCCATTGCGTCAGTTGCAATGGATGTAACAGTTGGCAGAATCATAATAGACAGGACAATCGTTCCTGCTAAAACACTGTGCCCTGAACCGCTTGACTTGAAGTGTCCAATAAACGGCACCAATACTGTAAGACCTATGAATCCGTAAACAACGGATGGAATCCCTACAAGCAGTTCAATCACTGGCTGGAGAATTTTCCGTCCCCATGCAGGTGCAATTTCTGTCATAAAGATCGCTCCTGCGATGCCTAGCGGTGCTGCTATAAGTGCTGATAGAAGCGTGACAGCGATTGAACCAAAGATAAACGGAAATGCGCCGTATTGCGGATTTTCTGCTGTAGGGTTCCAATTGATACTGGTTAAGAACTCAATTGGGCTTACACCATTTACGATGAAAGATTGTAAACCCTTAATACCAAGGAAGATCGTGATGGCGATTGATACAGCAATCATTAAGAATGCGCAAAATTTCACCAAAATACTTCCTCTTACTTCATCCATTTGCCTATTTTTTTTCGAGCTGATCAGTCGATCGCTCGCTTCTGTATGTTCTATCTGTTTCATCTTTTTCTACACTCCTATGAATGTCATAAAAGGAAAAGTGAAAAGCTCCACTTTTCCTTCATCATCAATTCAAGACCTTTTACTTATCTGTTTGTTTGCCTGTTGCGTCTCTTTCTACTTTCATATTAGAGACTGAGATGTAGCCTTGGTCTTTAACGATTTCTTTTTGTACTTCGTCACTCATCAAGTAATCTAAAAATTGTTTTGCTAAACCGTCTGGCTCACCTTTTGTATAAGAGTGCTCGTATGCCCAAATTGTATATTTACCGCTTTCTACATTGCTTTCTTCTGGTTTCACACCATCAATGCTAAGCGGTGTAATTTTGTCATCTGTTAAATAAGAGAATGCTAGATACCCAATCGCACCTGGTGTTTCTGCAATCAACTTTTTCACTGTGTTTGAAGAATCCTCTGTGATTCCTTCTGCAGGTGTCGCGCCGTCAAGTGCATATTTCACAAATGTTGCACGAGTTCCTGATGAGTCTGGTCTGTTCACAAGTGTGATTTTTTGGTCTTTCCCGCCAAGCTCTTTCCAGTTTTTGATTTTACCAGTGAAGATTTTTTTCAATTCGTCCTTTGTGATGTCTTTGACACCAACTTCAGGGTTAACAGCTGCGGCCATTCCAACAACTGCTACTTTGTGGTCTTTTAAAGCTTTTGCGTCGATTCCGTCTTTCTCTTCTGCGAATACATCTGAGTTCCCAATTTGTACAGATCCTTCTGATACTTGAGAAAGTCCTGTTCCTGAACCGCCGGCTTGTACTTGAATATCGGCTTTTGGATGTTTATCCATGAATTTTTCTGCTGCCGCAAGAACTAAAGGCTGCATCGCAGATGATCCTGAGATGGTAATGGAACCTGATGCCTCATCTTTGTTTGAAGCATTTCCTTTACTGTCTTTTGAATCTCCGCTTGAGCTGCTGTTTCCGCATGCTGTGACGAATGCTAACAATGCGATAGTAAGGAAAGTAAGCAGCCATAATTTGTTCTTTTTCATTTCAAGAATACCCCCTGAATAATTTGTCCTACGAGTAATACATTAAAGGTTCTTTATTAATTTCGTTTAAATGGAATGTTAAGGTTTTGTAAATGTCGGAGATTTGTAGAGAAATTGCGGGGTTTTTTATGATTTTTGTCAATTTATATCGAAAAGTTTGAAGAAAATATAAAAAAACGCCCACAAAAAGTGAGCGTTTTTACCTAGAATAGGTCTAGTTATTTGTTTCTGCTTCATTTTCAATTTTGTTTTTGTTCTTCGCTTGTGTATCATTGCTTTCCTGTTTCGATTTCAGTTCAAAGTACTTGTCTAATACTTGTTCACCAATATCATTTGTAATCGGATAGCGCTGGTTGTAATCTTGATACACCCAAGGCACGACAACTGAAATCGCTACTTCTGGATTATCAGCAGGCGCATACGCAACAAGTGTTGTGTTATATGTTGGTGTGCCGCGTTTGCTTTTAATCGGGCCGTCATAGAATGATTGAGCGGTCCCTGTTTTGCCAGCTGGATTGTATTTTTTGTTGCCAAAGTTCGAATATGCTGTCCCTCTTGGGTTCTGCATCACAAGCTTGAATCCTTGCTGTACGCGTTTGATCTCATCACTTGTCATATCGAGCTTATTCAGTACATCCGGCTTGACGGACTCCGTTACAGCCCCAATGCCTCTTTGCGGATCTGGCTCTCTCACTTCTTTTACGAGCTGAGGACGTAAACGATAGCCGCCATTGGCAATCGTTGAAACGTATTGCGCCATTTGCAGCGGTGTAAACGTGTCATATTGTCCAATCGCATAGTCAAGTAACAGACCAGATTGTGTAGATGTTCCACGATAGCCAGTTGCTTCGTTTGGCAGGTCAATACCTGTCTCTACTCCAAGACCAAATTTACTAAAATTGTAACGGAACGTATCAAACGCCTTTGTATCAATTGGGAGCGGCTGATTCTTACGATATTCCCCTTTCCCAATTGCAATCGCTGTTTTAAACATATACACGTTTGATGAACGCTCTAGTGCGGTTAAATCATTAATGAGTCCCATATTTTGATAGGATTTTTTCGGCGGTGACTGAGCGATATAGAGCGGTTCATCGTATTGGGTGCTTCCAATATGAAGGACGCCTGTTTTATAACCTGTGAGCACAGTTGCCCCTTTTACTGCTGATCCCATCGCATATGATGATGTCATCGTTCCTAGTGCATAGTCATCAAATTTGTATGACCCATTCTTATTGGTAATCTGTTTACCCGCAATCGAGAGTACTTCCCCATTTCTCGGGTCCATCATGACAACAAACGCACGATCAAGAAGTTCTGTTCCGCCTCTTTGCTTCGCACTTTTCAAGTTCTTTTCGATGATTTTTTCCACCGCTTTTTGCAGCTGAATATCAATCGTCAGCACAAGGTCTTTCCCGCTCTTTCCTTCTGTTAACACTTTAGAGCTTGTGACATTGCCTTCTTTATCTGTTGTACTTTGTTCTTTTTCTTTTTGACCTTGCAGGACATCTTCATATTGATATTCAAGATAGCTTTTTCCTACACGATCATTTCGGCTGTAGCCGAGTGATAGATAATGTTCAAGCAGTGACGACGGAAGACCTTCATCACTTGAAGACACACTGCCGAGCATACTGCGGAGCAGTCCTTTATAAGGATAGCTGCGTGACCAGTCTGTTGTGACATCTACACCTGGCAGCTCGTCCAAATGCTCAGAGACGTAAGCAATTTCACTTGGTTTTACATCTTCATTTTTAATGAATTGAGGCGTAAGTGCATAGCCTGCATCCATTTGTCTTTTAATCGCAAGCACTTGCAAATCTTTTTTCGTCAGTTGATTTAATTCTTTGTCTGTGATGCGTTTCAGCTGGAGCTCGTATAGTTTATCATCAGAGACCTTATCGTCACCCTTTAAATCGGCTTCCTTTTGAACAAGCTTTTTCGCTTCATTCGGATGGGTTAAGATCCAGAAATCTTTTTTATCACGATCTGTGATTTTCTTCGTACTTACGTGAATCATATCCGCTAATTTTGTTGCCACTTTGAGCCGCTCTTCTTGTGAAGTCGTCGAGGTTCTCGTATATGTAATGGCATTTAGCGCTTTATTGCTGACAATCGTGTTATAGTTTCGATCATAAATTTTTCCGCGCGGAGCAGATGAGCTGACATTCACGTCTTCTTGTTTTTCTGCCTGCTTTTTATAATCTTCTCCATTCACAATTTGCACAAAACCGAGTCTGACCACAACACCGGTAAAAATAATGAACGCAGCTAAAAATAATAAATTCAGCCGGATCGGAAGTGTTTTGCGCCCTTCCTTCGCGTCTTTTTTGTTTTTCTTGTTTCTCATCACATCACCTTTTCTATCAAGAAAGAAATGGCACCCCTTTTTGTGTATAAAAGGTGCCATCATCATTTTAGCGGTTTTTCTATCATTTATCTAGAAATTTGATGTTCCATTGGTAAGAAATTTTACCTTTCTCCCTTCATAAGGTTCGTTTGAGAAACGGGCTTTTGACCGTCAGCCTCTTCTATATCAGCTGTTTTCTCTTTTAAATGAATGTCCTTTACAAAATAATAAATAAGGGTGTGCCCCGCTCCCAGTACGACAAGTGAAGCAGGAATCCCAAGCCGATCGCCCAGTAAGGTGACAGATAAAAGAAAAAAGACAATCGAACAAATACGCCCTGCATTTAAAAATAGTTCTCTGACGACAATATATTCAATTCGGGCTTTTCTTGCATATCTGGCATGACCGATGACATCGTAAGTTAAAGAGACATACGGAACAAGCAGAAGCGGGTAGCCGATCGCAATGGCTACAGCGTACATAAGCAGTGATACATAGGACAAGTGAAAGACGATTAAAAATAAAGCGCCGTATAAAATAAGCCCGCCAAACATAATCGCTTTTTTGCGCCATTTTTTCTTAATCAAACGAGTAGCAAAAAAATAGGCAAAAAAGGCAACACCTGAATTGACTAGACCAAATGTGCCTAAAGCAAGCTCACTGTTTGTTGCAATAAACACAAAGACACTGATTAAAAAGACAAACACGCCTTCACGGAGCCCCTGAAAAAAGTGAGCAGTTGTGATCTTACGCCAATTCTCGTCCGCATGGCGCTCTTTCCAAATTTGCTTAATGATAAATTTTCCTTTTGATTGTCTCCTCTTGAGGAAAAAACTCATCACAACCGCTAGTGAAAACAAAAAAAGCGATAAAGTGAAAATCACTGTATAGCCTGTATCATCCGTTAATTGAGAAATCACAATTCCTGCAATGAGCGGCCCGATCATACCGGCTGTAGAGGTAAGCACTCCTAAAAATCCATTAAAGAAATCCCTTGTTTCAGGTTCAGTAATCTCAAAAGTGAGCACGTTAAAGGCAAGCCAGTAAAAACCATAGCCGATTCCAAGCACACTGCCTAATAACACGAGCCGAGCTGCCGCTTGCTCTCCTGCCATGAGAACAATTAAGTAAAAAGCGGCTAAGAAGATGACACCGAAACGAAGAACAAATGCACGATCTATTTTTTTAGCGAGCCGTCCAGCAAATAAAAAGGTAATGGGCTGAAGGACAACAATCGCCAAGTTATAAATCGCAAGGTCTGTAAATCGCCCAGACTGTTTCCATAAATACACGTTCACAAACGTATTCGAAAGCGCAATCGCAAGTGCGTATAATCCGCCAATCGTGAGGAGGAGCAATAAATCTCTTGTGACATCCATGTCCCCGAACATTTTCTTTAATCTGCTCATATCATTCATTCTCCTTTTCTACACAATAGTCTGTCTCATCAAAAGGCAGATATGTAAAAAAAGGAGGGAAAATATAAAAAGACCCGCTCTCAGAGAGAAGCAGGTCTTTTCAAATCAAATCATTTATTTAGCTTCGCTGTAAAGGCGAGCCACTTCATCCCAGTTCACAACATTCCAAAATGCTGAAATGTAATCAGGACGACGGTTTTGGTAGTTTAGGTAGTAAGCATGCTCCCAAACGTCTAGTCCTAGGATTGGTGTTTTTCCTTCAGTTAAAGGAGAATCTTGGTTTGGTGTGCTTGTGATTTCAAGTTTGCCATTGTTCACAACAAGCCATGCCCAACCAGAACCAAAGCGTCCTGCAGCTGCTGCAGCGAAATCAGATTTGAATTTTTCAAATCCGCCTAATTCTTTTTCGATCGCATCTGCAAGTTCACCAGTTGGTGCGCCGCCACCGTTTGGTGAAAGAAGCGTCCAGAATAATGAGTGGTTCGCATGTCCTCCGCCATTGTTACGTACAGCTGTACGAATGTTTTCAGGCACAGAGTTCAAGTTAGCCACTAGCTCTTCAATTGATTGATCTTCAAGAGCTGATACACCTTCGATTGCTTTGTTTAAGTTTGTTACATAAGTGTTATGGTGTTTTGTGTGGTGAATCGTCATTGTTTCCTTGTCGATATGTGGTTCTAATGCATCGTAAGCATATGGTAATTCTGGAAGTTTAAAAGCCATGGTTAAATTCCTCCTTAGAAATGTATGTACTGAAATGCTTCCTTAGTAAGCAAGCAATTCACCCTAATCAAAGAGTATCAAAAGAAACGGCTTGTTTCAACGTTATTGCTCATGATCTGAAACATTTCAGTGTTTATTTTGTATTTAACCCTTCTGAAAGAGTGTTAAACACCGATTTTCCATTTAGCGAAGCACATAAAACAAAAAGATTCCCAGCATCAGTGCTTGAATCAACCCTTTTGCAAATACGCCTGACACAAAACCAATTAATGAGCCAAGCCCCACTTTCACACTTGTCTTCAGATCTTTTTGATGAACGAGCAGCTCTGCGATGACACTGCCGATAAATGGACCAATGATAATTCCAGCAATCGGAATCACAAAAGGACCGGCTAAAAGCCCAATGGTACTTCCCCAAATGGCCGCCCGGCTGCCGCCAAAGCGTTTCACCCCAATCAGATTGGAGACATAATCCGCGGCAAATAACACAGCTGTAAACATGGCTTGAATGAGCCAAAAGGTGAGCGTCAATTTCTCAAAGCTAAAAAAGAACCCATATAAAATAAACCCAAGAACCATGAAAACCACACTAGGAATGATTGGATAGACAAGTCCCACAAACGCAATGATAAATGCACAGCCGATCAAAATCCAATACAGCACGTCCAATCCGCAGCCGCCTCCTTTTTATATGCTGTATACATTATGCCTCATTCCTTCTATCTTAACCAGCAATGAAGGCCGTACTTGTACTGGATGGATAGACATTGATACAATGTGAGAAATAGAAAAGAATGTAGGAAGTGAATCGGTTGAACGTATTTAGTTTATTGTTAAAAGGAATTTATTCACCAAAAGATATTGCCAGAGCACGTTTTACTGGGATTGGAAAGGCCATTTTATTCATCTTTATCCTTTCGATCATCGCAGCTGTCCCCCAGTGCTATCATATGAGCAAAGAGATTTCAAATGCGATGTCAGGATTTCAGCATGTGATTAAAAAAGATTTACCCGACTTTTCCATTGAAAAAGGAACGCTTCAAGCGGATCAAAGCACGCCGATCGAAAAAGAAGAAAACGGCATCACGATTATCTTTGATCCCGCTGAAAAAATAAAATCAAGTGAGCTTGAATCAAAACAAACAGCCATTGCGTTATTGAAAGAAAAAGCAGTGATTGCCATTGACGGACAAATGACAGATATTCCATACCAGCTGCTTGGCGGAACACTCACAAAAGATGAACTTGCCAGCGTCACAAACCAGAATCAAGCGATCATTATCCCTGTCATTTGTGTCCTGCTGTATCTATCTACTGCTGCTCTCATGTTCATCAGCGCAACATTCCTAGCCATGCTTGGTACATTTATTAAACGAATGCAGCAAAAAGAGCTGTCCTTTCAAATGCTTTGGAAGCTCTCTGCCTATTCACTCACATTAACAACCGTCTTTTTCGCCATCATGAGTGCATTAAACACGCCGGTTGCGAACTCATTTTTATTAAATTGGGTGATTAACTTTATTTTCTTATATCTTGTCGTTAAAGAAATACCTGCAAAAAAATAAGCTCCCTCATTTCGGGGAGCTTTTTTATTTGTTTTGACCCTATGACTCATCTGGATGGATGATCGCAAACATATAGTGATCCTCCCACTTATCATTGATCTTTACTTTTTTACGATGAAGTCCCTCATTTTCAAACCCTGTCTTCTCAAGCACACGAATGGAACCAATGTTAGATGGTTTTACGCCAGCCTCAATACGGTGAAGGTACAGTTCATAAAAGGCATAATCGATAATCAAACGAATCGCCTCTGTCATATACCCCTTCCCGCCTTGCCTTTCATCAAGCACATATCCAAGCAAAGCCCCTTGAATCGGTCCTCTTTCAACAGAATGGAGTGAGATCGTTCCAATTAATGCATCTGTTTCATTTAAGAAAATACCGTGCATATAGGCTTCATCTTTTGCACGCCTTTGCATACTGCGGTTAATCCGTTCCTTTTGACGAGGTACAGTAAAAAAATCATCCTGAACCAAAGGTGTAAATTGCTGAAAATAAGTGCGGTTTTCTCGTTCAAGTGTTAATAGAGCTTCTGCATCACTTTCTGTTAGTGTTCTTACATATATATTCTGACTGATTTTCTTCATATACTCTCCCCCTTTTTTTATTTTATCATAATAAAGAAAGCGCTTCGGCTTATCAAAGATTTTTCCGATTACAAGTCATACTAGAACTCACTAGAACCGCCCTTCTCTAGCTTTTTCACTCTTTTTGGTTCTATCAACTCAGGGACAAACATACACTGAAGTAAACTCTTAAAAGCGGTGAGTAAAATGCGGCGAATTATTTTTTTACTAGTCAGTTTGTTTGTCCTCTTTATTATCTTTTTTGATTTGAAAAATGGAACGATCCCCGTTCAGGAAGGCCCTGCTGTTCCCGCCAGCGCCTTTCAAACAGCTGATAAACAGGCATATAAAACTGTCACTGTTAAACAAGGTCAAACCGTCGTCTCTATCGTACATACAAGTAAGCCATTAGATGAAGTGATCGAAGACTTTGAAGCACTGAATCAAGGCGTCAAAGCGAACGAAATTCGGGCAGGCAGCACATACAAGTTTCCGGTCTATAAGAGATAAAACGTTAATTCCTTGTCATTCATACGAAGAGACTGTTACAATATGAGATGTAAAACACGTCGTACACTGCAAACGAATTGCATGTACACTAAGGAGCGATTGACAAGTGAGTGAAGTCACACATCGTACAAAAACGCGTCCCGTCAAAGTGGGACCTTTAACTATAGGTGGAAACAATGAAGTCGTCATTCAAAGTATGGCGACAACCAAAACACATGATGTCGAAGCGACAGTAGCTGAAATTAAACGTTTAGAAGAAGCTGGCTGTCAAATCGTGCGTGTCGCATGCCCAGATGAGCGTGCAGCAAATGCGATTGCGGACATAAAAAAACAAATCAACATTCCCCTTGTTGTCGACATTCATTTTGACTACAAGCTTGCACTGAAAGCGATTGAAGCAGGTGCAGACAAAATTCGTATCAACCCAGGAAACATCGGAAGACGAGAAAAAGTCGAAGCTGTTGTGAAAGCGGCAAAAGAAAAAGGCATTCCAATTCGTATTGGGGTAAACGCCGGTTCGCTCGAGAAAAAGATTCTTGATAAATACGGCTATCCAACAGCAGATGGTATGGTTGAAAGTGCACTGCATCACATTAAAATTTTAGAAGACCTAGACTTTCATGACATCATTGTCAGTATGAAAGCATCTGATGTAAACCTTGCGATTGAGGCATACGAAAAAGCAGCAAAAGCCTTTGATTATCCTCTTCATCTTGGGATTACAGAATCAGGTACGTTATTTGCAGGTACGGTCAAAAGTGCAGCTGGTCTTGGCGCAATCTTGAATATGGGGATTGGTAACACACTCCGTATTTCATTAAGTGCTGACCCGGTCGAAGAAGTCAAAGTGGCACGTGAATTATTAAAATCATTTGGCCTTGCATCAAATGCAGCAACACTCATCTCTTGTCCAACTTGTGGACGAATTGAAATTGACCTCATTAGCATTGCAAATGAAGTCGAAGAATATATTTCTAAAATTAAAGCACCGATCAAAGTAGCTGTTCTCGGATGTGCTGTAAACGGTCCGGGTGAAGCGCGTGAAGCTGATATCGGCATCGCTGGCGCTAGAGGTGAAGGCCTTTTATTCCGCAAAGGTGAAATCGTTCGGAAAGTGCCAGAAGAAACAATGGTCGAAGAACTGAAAAAAGAAATCGATAAAATCGCTGAAGAACATTATGCAAAAATGGAAGCTGAAAAAGCAAAACAAGCGAACGCATAACAAAGAACGCCTGACATCACTGTCAGGCGTTTTTCTGTTCCTGTCCTGTTAAAAGAACGGGGTGATAAAGATGCCGAGGATGACGGAAACGATTCCGATCCCGATTGACCACGCGCCAAGCGCATGTGCTCCTTTTCTTCTTGCAATATAACCAACGACGATTGCCGCTACCCCTAATAGCACCGGCAAGACAAATAATGAGATAATCGCAATCGCGAGTGCTGTATAGCCTATCCCCTTACTGCCTGAATCGTCACCTACATGGTCACGTTCTCTTCTGTCTTCACGATCTCTTGATGCTTGATATGGCTCTGCTATTTCAGCAGCTGTTTCCTCTAAATAGCCATCATCATTACTAAAGTGTGTGTCGATTTCACGATTATTTCTTCTGAAATCTTCGTCTCTTTCCATGATCAATTCCCCCTTTTGGTTAATAGAAAGGAGCTTTTTTAGTATGAGCAAAAATGTCTGTTTCATGTTTGCTAAAACTTGCTGGAATTGTGAATTGATTATGTTACACTTTAAGAGGATAAATATGAGGAGTGTGGGCATGTTACGTTTAGGAATTGATATCGATGGCACAGTCACGGCGCAGGACACCTTTGTCCCCTACTTAAATGAGTCGTTTCAATGTGACATCACACTAGATGATATGACGGAATATGATTTGACGAAGCTTTTAAAGATTTCAAATGAAGAATTTTGGGGCTGGATGAATGAGTATGAGCCTCTTATTTATAAACAGGCAAAGCCTGCCGAGGGTGCAAAAGAAATCCTCAATCAAATGAAACATCATCATCAATTGATTTATATCACAGCCAGAAGGCAGCATCACTCAGACATCACCTACAAATGGTTTGAGGAGAATCATGTCCATTATGACGATATCGAGCTTGTTGGCGGACATCATAAGGTGGAAGCTGTTCAAAAACATAAGATCGATGTGTTTTTTGAAGATCACCATGGCAATGCCACAATGATTGCAAAAGAAGCTGACATTCCAGTGATTCTGTTTAACTCACCGTATAATCAAATGCCAATTGATGAACGGATCATTCGCGTGAATAATTGGCAAGAAGCATCCCAATGGATCAAACAGTATGAAAAGCGTCTGCAAACTGCTTACTAAAACAGATCAAAAGCCGATACGTTTTTAATGTATCGGCTTTTTGATTGTACGATAATGTCCTTCTTTTATTAAAAAATGATAAAGTGCACCCATCATACCTGCCTGATTGAAGTAATAGCACGTTTCCAGTGTCACCTGTATGTTTTTCCATGCATGCAAAGTATGTAAATGTTTCTCAATGTTTGGAATCAAATCGGGCCTTGCACTCACGCCCCCGCCAATGAGGATTTTCTCTGGATTGAGAACTGTTGCCACATTGTAAATGCCAATTGCGATTCGTTTGTACCACTGATCGATCATCTTCTCAATGGCCGGATCATGCTTGGCTTTTTCAAAGATCTCTTGACCGTCTATTTGCTGACTTTGTGGAAGTCCCTGCTGCTCTTTGTAGCTTCGTATCAATCCAGCTGTCGAAGCACTGCTGTTGAGTGTCGTAAACTGACCGTTTTCTGTTTCTGTCAGCATCATGCCAAATTCACCGCCGCGAAAAGAGGCACCGCGAACAAGCTCGCCACCAGCAAAAATACCGCCGCCGACACCAGTCCCAAGCGTCATACATATAAAGCTGTCACACTCTTTCGCATGACCACTAAATTTTTCAGCCAGAGCTGCACAGTTCGCATCATTTTCTACTTCTACACGAAGTGATGTTTTTTCTTCCAAAAGCGTTTTGACATTTTGACCATTTAAAGCAATAATCGCTCCTGCAAATTCCGTATAACCCGTTTGACTGTCAACAAACCCCGGAAGACTCATCGCAATCCCTTTGATATTCCAAGTCCTTTGATACTCTTTCACCACGTTCTCCATGTCCTCTAAAAACGGCTCAAGCTGCCGGCAGTTTGTTTCGTAGTCACCGCTCATGATCAGCTCACCATTTCGATTCGTGACCCCGTGCTTTGTTTTTGTCCCGCCTACATCGAATACGATATAATACGCCACTTTTGACCCCTCCCCCTATTTCTAAAGACTCAAATCTGCTTCTATAGATGATCTGTTGTTCTCATTTTAATGAAACAGCTATCCTTTGTAAAACGTTTTCAACATGACAAAACAAAAAGCCAGCCCATCGGCTGGCTTCTTTCATGAATGAACTTCTTTTGGTTCGCAAGAAGGACACGTTCCGTAAATTTCAAATTTATGTCCGCTAATGTGATAATCCTCTAGATCAGCATCAAGCTTGTCCATAGGGCAAGCGTCGATTTCCTTTGTTTTACCACACGTCAAACAAATAAAGTGATGATGATGGTGGGAAAACGAACATTTAAAACGGAACAGTTTCTCCCCTGATAATTCCGTTGTCTCTAATATCCCAAGATCTTCATATAAAGACAGGTTTCGATAAATCGTATCAAAACTAAGCCCTGGGTAATCTTCACTTAAAGCTGTTAATACATTTTTAGCGGTCAAGTATTTATCAGAATCAGAAAACAATTGAAGCATATCTTCACGTTTGCTTGTATATTTATAGCCTTTTTCCTTTAATAAATCAAGCGCTTCTTGTACGTTCATGATGATTCCCCCTTCTGAATTTCCCAATACTAATACACCCGATTAAAATCAAAATAGACAGCATCACAATGGTTCCACCCGGCGCTAAATCAAGATAATAACTTAAAATCAAGCCGACCATAACAGACAATTCCCCAAATAAGATGGAAAGGAAAATCGCCTGTTTAAACCCTTTGGCAATCCGAATACTTGCCGCAACAGGCAGTGTCATGAGTGCGGACACTAGGAGTGTACCAACAATACGCATCGATGCTGCGATGACAAGTGCAACGACTAAAATAAAAATAAAATGAATCCACTTAGCTGAAATACCAGAAGCCTTCGCATGTTCTTCATCAAAAGAAAGCAAAAACAATTCTTTATACAAGAGCACAACCACTAATACAACGACAAGTGAGATCCCAACAATAATCCAAAGATCGAGCCTTGAAACCGCACTGACACTTCCGAACAAATAGCTGAACAAATCTGTATTAAAACCATTTGCAAGTGAAATGAAAATAACAGAGATCCCAATACCACCCGATAAAATAATGGGAATTGCCAGCTCCTGATAATGTTTATACACAGAGCGCAGACGTTCAATAAACAACGAGCCAGCCACAGAAAAAGCCATTCCTAAGTAAAGCGGGCTAACCCCTGTCAAAAGTCCAAACTTTTTATCAAGGAATAAACTTGCCGCTATCCCAGCAAGTGATACGTGACTAAGCGCATCTGCGATGAGAGAGAGCCTTCTCACGACAATAAATACACCAAGTAAGGGCGCAATAAAGCCGATCAGCATACCTGCGATAAACGCATTTTGTAAAAATTCATAATGAAAAAATGGAAATAGCATTATTCATGTCCCCCATGATGGTGATGATCGTGATGAATCACTTGAATGTCATGCCCGTAAAACTGAGAAAGCGCCTGATCATCCATCGAATCAAACGTTTCCGCATCTCCATGAAAATGAAGTGTCTGATTTAAACAAGCCACATGCGTGACTTTGTCAGAAACGGTTCCTACATCATGTGTAACGAGAATTAAAGACATTCCTTTTTCTTTGTTCAATGTTTCTAACAGCTGATAAAAGCCTTCTACTGTTCTTTGGTCTACACCCACAGTCGGCTCATCTAAAATAAGCAGCTTCGGCTGACTGACGAGTGCACGGGCAATAAATGTACGCTGCTGCTGCCCGCCTGAAAGCTCACCAATGTTTTGGTGTTTTAAGTCCTGTATGCCAACTGAGCGGATGGCCTCATCTACTTGAAGCTTATCCTGCTTACTCATGCGTTTGAATAAACCAATCTTCGCCGTTAAACCACTTGCCACGACCTCGTATACAGAAGCAGGAAAACCTGTATTAAAGCTATTCGCCTTTTGAGAAACAAATCCAATTTGATCCCAGTCTTTAAATTTTTGAGCAGGTGTGCCAAAGAGCTTCAATTCTCCCTGCTGTGGTTTAATCAAGCCAAGCAGGCATTTTAATAAGGTTGTTTTACCAGATCCATTCGGTCCAACAAGTGCTAGAAAGTTTCCTTCCTCTACTGTTAAATGAATGTGATCGATGACATTTCGCTGTCCATATGAATACGAAATGTCCTTCATTTCAATAATTGGCTTTGCCATAAATCTTTCCACCTTTAATCCAATATAAAAAGAATGATTACGATTTATACAACAAAAAGAAAATGGCAAAAGCCATTTTCTTTGTCCATACATACATTTCATTATATAAAAGAAAGATAAAAAAGTAAAATAAAAGCTAATGAATGGCTGTTTTGAATTTACCGCCTTTTGTTTCATGCGTATCCATAATCGTAATAAAGGCTTGACCATCAATTTCAAACACGATAGATTTCAGCTTCGTAATTTCAAGTCTTGTCACGACGGCGTAAATGACATCTTTTTCTTCATCGGTATAACCGCCTTTTCCTCTAAGCTTGGTGGTTCCCCTGCCGAGACGATGAAGGATCGCATCTGAAATTTCATCATAATAATCCGAAACGATAATGACAGCTTTTGTTTCATCTAGTCCTTGAATGACAGCATCAATTGTTTTCATTGCCAAATAATATGTCATGACAGAATACATAGCCTGCTCTGGTCCGAAGACAAAGCCTGCCCAAATAAAAATGAACACATTGACGATCATGACAAACTCACCGACGGAGAAAGGAATTTTTTTCGTCAGAAGAATTCCTAAGATTTCCGTTCCGTCCATTGAGCCTCCATTCCGTATCACAAGCCCAACGCCAAACCCGAGTAATAGCCCTCCAAATACAGTAGCTAAAATCGGCTGCGTCGTAAATGCTTCTACATGATGGAGTGAAGATTCAATCACGGCCAAGCTGACAATCCCAATCACAGTGGAAATCAAGAAGGTTTTCCCAATATGTTTGTATCCTGATATCATAAATGGAATATTTAAAATGACAACAATCGTCGCAAAATTAATGAATGGGTTATCCGTAAAAAGATAATCCAAAATAAGCGAAATACCGATGATGCCTCCATCAATAATATTGTTTGGCACTAAAAATAATTCAATGCTGACTGCCGCACATGCAGCTCCTACTAGAATCAGAAAAATTCTCAAAATAAAATGAGGCACTGATTCCTTTTTATGCTGTTTACTATTTGCCATACGTTCTCCCTTCTACACATGTTTAGTTTTCAATGAACATTTTATTCACTTTACTATTTTATCATTTCACAGAGTAAAATAAAATTTTTTGCACATTTTCCGTTTTCGCCCATACATTGATACAGAGGGGAGGAATGGAATTGATTTTAATTCAAAAAATTGTGTTGCAGCGTCTGAATCAGATCACAGCAAATGACTTGTTAAGGTATGCGAAACAGTATGGGGTCAGTTTAACATCCAATCAGGCTACTGAGGTCGCCAAACTCATGAATGGGAAAAACGTCAATATTTTTAACGATGCAGAGCGCAACCGGCTGCTTAAGCAAGTGGAGGCGATTACGTCTAAGCAGACAGCACAGACCGTCAATGATCTGTTTAATCAATTCACAAATTAGGCAAAAAAGGGCCGCATTTAGCGGCACCTCATCACATTGCATGCACTTTTTATTGACCCGTAATCTTATCTAGTAAACCTTCATCAAATTGCTTTTCTTTCAGCATCGCAATTTCGAATTTATAAGGTGGTTTCTTGTTCTTTTTATCTTCACCTACATAAGGCGTTTCTAGAATCTTCGGCACATCTTGAAGCTGTGGATGATGAACGATATAGCTCAGGGCATCAAAACCAATTTCTCCAAAACCGATATTTTCATGTCGGTCTTTTCTTGCGCCTTGTACATTTTTACTATCATTAATATGAAGAACTTTGATTCTGTCGATCCCGACAATTCGATCAAATTCTTCTAATACTCCATCAAAATCACTCACAATGGGATAACCTGCATCGTGCGTGTGACACGTATCAAAGCAAACAGAAAGTGCTTCGTTATGTGTCACACCGTCAATAATTTGGGCAAGCTCTTCAAAGCTTCTTCCGCACTCTGATCCTTTTCCCGCCATTGTTTCCAGCGCAATTTGAACCTCCTGCCCCTTCACAATGACTTCATTGAGGCCTTCAATGATTTTTTGAATTCCAGCATCTGCACCTGCTCCGACATGCGCACCTGGATGAAGAACAATTTGTCTTGCACCTAGCGCTTCTGTACGCTCTATCTCAGAGCGAAGGAAATCCACTCCAAGCTCAAATGTCGCTGGATTCACTGTGTTCCCAATATTGATAATATACGGTGCATGAACGACGATATCTGTCATACCATGCTCTTTCATATGCGCTTGTCCAGCTTCAATATTGAGATCTTCAATTTTTTTACGGCGCGTATTTTGCGGTGCACCTGTATAAATCATAAAAGTATTTGAACCATAAGAGGCAGCTTCCTCACTCGCTGCAAGAAGCATATGTTTTCCGCTCATGGATACATGTGATCCAATCTTCAACAATGTGTCCCCCTACTTTCCGTTACGCTTTGACTTTCTACGTTCTTGTCTTTTGATCTTATCCATCTCACGTGTCATTTTCTTTTTATATCCAGGTTTGACGGCTTTCGGTTTTCTGACAAGGCGTTTTGCTTTTTCTTCAATTTCATTTGGTGCTTTTTTACGTCTTTGACGCTTCAAACGATCATCTGCATCTCGCCATTCGCCATGAACAATCGTTTTGTTTTCAAACACAACACCCATTTTTTCAATTTGAACGAGTGCATCCTCATCAGCGAGATCATAAATGGTCATTGCAATGCCAGATGAACCAGCGCGAGCCGTTCTTCCCACACGGTGAACATAAAAATCAAGATCGGATGGGAGCTCATAGTTAATCACGTGGCTGACGCCCTTAATATCAATCCCGCGGGCAGCAAGATCAGATGCCACAATATAGGTGAACTCCAAATCTTCAATTTGTTTCATCACTTTTTTACGTTCACGAGGCGTTAAACCACCATGAAGTACCCCAATTTTCATTCCTTTTTCCTGTAGGAATGAGGCAATTTCATCAACAGTTGATTTCGTATTCGCAAAGATGATCCCTAAATAAGGCTGTACATTCGTCACCATTTCATGAAGTAATTTTAATTTATCTCGTTGTTTAGATGGAACTAAAATATGCTGAATGTTTTCAGCCGTAATGCGTTTCGGTTCAACATGTGCATATTTCGGATTATCCATATATTTTTTGAGGAAAGGTTTTAATTTTTCTGGAATAGTTGCTGAGAACACGAGCATTTGCAACTGTTCTGGCATTTGTGAGCCAATACGATCCACATCTTCTAAAAAGCCCATATCTAGCATAAGGTCTGCTTCATCAATGACAAGAGATGTTGCTTTGTACACATTCAGCGCTTGCTCATGAATAAGATCAGCAATACGTCCAGGAGTGCCGACCACTAAGTGCGGCTGATTCTTTAGCTTTTGAATGGATTTCTGCTTGTCTGTTCCGCCAATGTAAAGCTTTGCCTTGATTTCTTCTTCTGGAGGCGTATTTTTTAAGATCGTTTGTGCTTCTTTAAAAATTTGATTCGCTAATTCTCGTGTTGGTGCAGTAATGACCACTTGTACTTGCTCTTTGCTTGGATCAATTGAATGAATAAGCGGCAATAAATACGCATGGGTTTTTCCTGTTCCTGTTTGAGACTGTCCAATCACACTTTCACCTTTTAAAACAGCAGGTATGATTCTTTTTTGAATATCAGTCGGCTCATAAAAGCCCAGTTCATGAATAGCATCTATAATAAAAGACTTTAATTCATATGTCGTAAATTTCGTTTCTTTCATGTTTTCACTCCTTAAGGCAATGCCTTTTTGCTCATCTCCTCATTATAGCTGATTTTCAGCAAAAAAACCATGTCCGCTTTTCTCACAGGAAACCAAATGATACTTCCTTGCATAACCTATGAAGAGAAAGAGAATGCAGTAAGGGAGGTACAAGTATGTTAGGGCAAAGGCCTATGGGCGATTTTCAGCCGCATCGCCCCTCACGCCGGCACCTTGGAAATGGCGGACAGCCCGGGATTTTTCAACGGAGACAGCAGGCTCCGATCGAACAGCCTTTTCAAGGGCAAGGCAACCAATTTCAACAAATGATGCCTCGCTCTCCGTCTGTACAAGGCGGCGGTCTACGCGGGATGGGTGGCATTCCTGGAGGCGAAAGCCGTGCACTAGGCGGCGGAGCCGGAATTAAGGGCATGCTGGCAAAATTTCTTCCTGGATCTGGAGGAGCAGGGATCTCTGGAGCTGGAGGTGGTGCGGGATTACAAGGAATCCAGAGCTTCGCAAACCCTGCGAACCTTTCAAGCATGTTAGGAAATGTTCAAAAAGTACTCGGAATGGCGCAGCAATTCACGCCTATGATTCAGCAATACGGTCCTTTAGTCAGAAATTTGCCTGCCATGATTAAACTCTATAGCCAGCTTGGCAGTGCGGATGATGATGAAACAAATACGAATGATGCAGACGAAGAACCAAAAGAAATCACTGCAGAAACAGACGTTCCTCACGAACCAGTTGATGATGAAATAGAAGAAGGAAAAGAAGAAGAACCAGAGGACATCCTTGTCAAAAAAGGGACTGTACACACATCAGCTGCTCCTGAAGCAAAACCGAAAAAAAGATCGGGTAGTTCCATTCCGAAACTATATGTCTAGTGATCTTTTAAAGGCGAAGTGTTTCCCATGTATAACAATCTTTGATATATGCGCTTACTTTGGCTATAATGAAGGAAGAGAATGATCAAAAGCCGTTTTTCACGGCTTTTTATATTGTTCTTCTCTAGCAGCACTTCCCTACAGGAGGACGAATAAATGAATGTAATTAAAATTTCGCCGCGTGGCTATTGCTATGGCGTTGTAGATGCAATGGTCATTGCTAAAAATGCCGCACTTGATAAAAACTTGCCACGCCCAATTTATATATTAGGTATGATTGTGCACAACAAACATGTCACAGATGCCTTCGAAGAAGATGGAATTTACACACTGGACGGACCAAACCGTCTAGATATTTTAAAACAGGTTGAAAGTGGCACAGTGATTTTCACCGCTCACGGCGTATCTCCTGAAGTCCGTCAAATTGCAGAAGAAAAAGGCCTTGTCGCCATTGATGCGACGTGTCCAGATGTCACGAAAACACATGAACTCATTTCAGAAAAAACAGCTGATGGATATGACATTATTTATATCGGGAAAAAGGGGCACCCTGAGCCAGAAGGAGCCGTCGGTGTTGCACCTGACAAAGTGCACCTTGTCGAAACAGAAGCTGATATTAAAGCGCTCGATTTAACGTCAGATAAACTACTCATCACCAATCAGACGACAATGTCTCAGTGGGATGTTCATGATCTGATGGAGCTCATTAAAGAAAAATATCCTCACGTCGAGTACCATCAAGAAATCTGCCTTGCGACACAGGTACGTCAGGAAGCTGTGTCACAGCAAGCAGGCCAAGCCGATCTGACCATTGTGGTCGGCGATCCAAAAAGCAATAACTCAAATCGTCTGGCGCAAGTGTCAATGGAGATTGCAGGAACGCAGGCTTACCGAATTGGTGATCTCAGTGAGTTAAAGCTTGAATGGCTCCAAGGGGTAAAAACAGTTGCCGTTACTGCAGGTGCTTCCACACCAACACCTATTACAAAAGAAGTCATTCGTTTCTTAGAAAACTATGAACCTGATGATGAATCGACATGGAAAATTGAACGGACGGTTCCTCTTTCTAAGATATTACCTCGCGTGAAAACAAAGAAATAAAAAAACGTCAGAGCTGCTATGCTCTGACGTTTTTATTTACACAAATTGAAACGGATTTGTGTTTGATTCTGATACAAAGAATTGTACATCATATTTTTTATCTGTACATAGCGATTCTAGCTTTGTCTTCACGCCCTCTTTCATGATCTTTTCTGCGTAATGACCTGGGTCCACTACATTCAGTCCGAGCATCATGGCATCGTGAGCGACATGGAAATAAAGGTCGCCAGTCACGTACACATCTGCACCCATTCTTTTCGCTTGATGGATATATTTATTTCCGTCTCCTCCAAGCACAGCTACTTTTTTCACGACCGCTTCCTGATCTCCTACAAAACGCGCTCCATTCACATCTAACTTCGTTTTCACAAATTGAGTGAAGTCTTTAAGTGTCATAGGTTCTTTTAATTCTCCAATACGGCCAAGGCCTTTTTGAATAGGAGGAAGATCTGTCGTGTGTACACTGTAAGCCACTTCTTCATAAGGGTGTGCTTTGATCATTTCACGAATCACTTGTTTTTCAATACTCGCTGGGAAAATGGTTTCAATTCGTACTTCTTTCACAAATTCCAATTTACCCGTCTCACCAATAAATGGCACAGCTTCTTCTGATGGCAGAAAACTGCCTGTCCCTTCATTTGAAAAAGCGCAATGACTGTAGTTGCCAATATGGCCAGCTCCCGCATTTCCTAAAGCCGTCCTGATGGCCTCTTCAAATTCCACTGGGACATACAAAGCTAGCTGCTTAATTGGATCTTCGTATGTTGGAACTAGCACTTTTGTTTCCCCGAGCTCTAAAGCCTCTGCAAGCAAGTCATTGACTCCTCCATCAGCCACATCCAGGTTTGTATGTGCTACATACACCGCAATATCATGTTTGATGCATTTCTCAATGATCCGTCCTGCCGGCTGATCTGTCGCCACATGTTTTAATGGACGGAAAATTGGCGGATGGTGGGCAATAATGAGATCCACCTTCCGCTCAATTGCCTCATCTACCACATTTTCTAATACATCTAAGGTGATCATGACATTGGTCACTTTTTTATTTAGCGTTCCAATCTGGAGCCCAATTTTATCACCTTCCACCGCATATGCCTTTGGTGAGAATTGCTCAAATAATTGGATGATTTCATGCCCGTTCACTGTTTTAGCCAACAGTCAAAACCTCCTTTAGCATTTTTATTTTCGCATTCAGCTCTTTCAGACGTTCTTTGTTCTCTTCCGTCGGCGCTGCTTTTTGAATCTGGCCTTCTATATGCTCCATGTGCTGAAGCTCATTCATCCATTTGCGCCGGAAGACATCATTTTGCTCTTTGGCAAGAAACGGACCAACGAGCATGCCTTTTTCAATCGACATGCCTTCATAGGCTTTATCTTTGTCGCCAGTTTCGGCAATGATGATTTCGTATATTTTGCCATCCTCTTCTAAAATCACTTCATCCATCAATTCATACCCCTCTTGATAGAGCCATAAACGAATATGGTGGGCATGAATATTAGGCTGAAGAATAAGCCTCTCCTGCCCTGTGAGCTTGTGTTTACCTTCATTTAGAATGCTTGCAATAAGTGCTCCGCCCATCCCTGCAATCGTGACAGCATTTACCTCGCCTTTTTCAATCACTTCAAGGCCATTTCCTTTTCTGACTGAAATCTGCTCATCTAATTCAAGCCTATGTACTTGCTGCTTCGCAGATTGAAGCGGTCCATCAGTAATTTCACCAGCAATGGCTTTCAATGCTTTATGATGTAATATCGCATAACATGGCAAATAGGCATGATCTGAGCCAATATCAGCAAAGACCGCCTCTTTTGGTAAAAAGTCTGCGACTCTTTTTAATCGTTTTGACAAATTCATTTCATTCATCCATATCACTACTTTTCTTTAATGTTCATACTTGTCTATCTTATATAAATTATGGACTTTTTAAAAGTCGTTTTCAAATGAAAAAAGCTCTTCTGATGAAAAAGAGCTTTTTGCGCTTTATTATTTAATTTTGGATACCCATTCTGACATTTCATCGAGCTTTTCATTCGGAATTAGCCCGCCCGGCATCCCATTTCCGCCTTCTTGAATTTTCTTCTTGATGTCTGCTACTTCAAGCTTGTCGCCAACACCTTTTAATGCAGGACCAGCGCCACCTTCGTAGTTTTCCCCATGACAGCTAATACAGTTCTGCTTATACAATTCTTCCGGCGTTGCATTTGCGGTCTCTTCTTGCTTTTGCTCTTTGCCCCCAGAGGCAATTTTGTCTTCATCTTTCAGCCCCTTCATTGATAAGAAAAAAGTGAGTCCAATACCTAAAATGGCAATCAATAAGAATGGTATAAGTGGATTCCGTTTCATTTCTTTCATCCTCCCCTTTGTGAAAAACCCCTTTGAGACTATGCAAACAATTCTAATTCTACTTTAATTTTACAAAAAGTAAACGAATTATGATACAAAACTTTGGTCAAGTTCACAGATTAGACAAAAATGATTCAAAATGAGAAAAGAAGCCTTCAGCACATTTAGATGTATTTTTTATACATCTTTTCTCTAAGAACGTTGCAAATTCATTTGTTATTCAGTAAAATATAATCAGATCAAAAAAGCGTTTTCATTTTGATGAAGAAAGAACGGATCTCTCTCAAGATCCGTCCGGTTTCTATTCTAAGAAGTCTTTTAATCGTTTACTTCTGCTTGGGTGTCTTAATTTACGAAGAGCTTTCGCTTCAATTTGGCGAATACGCTCTCTTGTTACGCCAAACACCTTTCCTACCTCTTCTAATGTGCGTGTTCTTCCGTCATCTAGTCCGAAACGCAGTCTCAGCACATTTTCTTCACGGTCCGTTAGCGTATCTAATACATCTTCAAGCTGCTCTTTTAAGAGCTCATAGGCAGCATGGTCTGATGGAGAAGTCGCCTCTTGGTCTTCGATAAAATCACCAAGATGCGAGTCATCTTCCTCACCAATAGGTGTTTCTAAAGATACTGGCTCTTGCGCAATTTTAAGAATTTCTCTTACTTTCTCTGGTGTTAAATCCATGTCTTCCGCAATTTCTTCTGGCGTTGGTTCTCTACCTAGATCTTGTAGAAGCTGTCTTTGAACACGGATTAATTTATTAATGGTTTCCACCATATGAACCGGGATCCGGATTGTTCTTGCCTGATCGGCAATCGCACGTGTGATCGCCTGTCTAATCCACCAAGTCGCATATGTTGAGAATTTGTATCCTTTGCGGTAATCAAACTTCTCAACCGCCTTCATGAGCCCCATGTTTCCTTCTTGAATCAAGTCAAGGAACAGCATACCACGACCAACATAACGTTTCGCAATGCTGACAACGAGACGAAGGTTCGCTTCCGCTAATCTTCTTTTTGATTCCTCATCGCCTTCTTCAATCTTTTGAGCATACGTAATCTCTTCTTTAGCAGATAGCAAATTGACGCGCCCGATCTCTTTTAAGTACATACGAACAGGATCATTAATTTTGACACCTGGTGGTACGCTTAAATCATTCAGGTCAAATTCCTCTTCTGCCTTAGCCAGCTGCTGAACATTTGGGTCTTCAGTCTCTTCATTTTCACTGATGAGTTCTACACCCTGTTCGCCTAAGTATTCATAGTATTCATCCATCTGGTCTGATTCAATTTCAAAGCTAGACATACGCTCTGCAATTTCTTCGTATGTTAAAACGCCCCGTTTTTTACCCGTTTCAGTGAGCTTATCTCTCACCTGTTCAAAGGTTAATTCAGTTTCAGTTTCGTGGGCTTGTTTATCAGCCATTATGGATCCCTCCTTCCAAAGCTTGCAACGAATTCTAAAGTAACTTGCGATTTGCTTCTGCTCTGCCTTTCTCTCTCTATCAAACAGAATGAGCAAATAGGAATAAAAATAAATAATGATGAAGGCAAGATGCTTGCGGTCTTATGCTCCTCCCATTAAAGGATTCATTGCCAGCCGTAAGTCTTGTCATAAATAGTAGACGTATTACTTCAGCGAACGGTTCAACTGAATAATTTCTTTTGCAAGTGTTGCCGCTTTGAAGAAATCTTTTTGCCTCTCCGCCTCTGCACGTTCTAGTTCTTTTTCCTTTATCATTGACAAATTCCGATGATTCAACACTTTTTTTACATAATCACTTAATTCAGCTTCACTTAGTTCGTCTCCAACTTGAATCATGAATATATCCGTCAGGAGCTGATTAATCACATCATCTTCTATACGGTTCATCAGATGCTGCGGGGTCGGCTCCTTGCCTTCTTCATACAATGCATAAATGTATGTTGCCAGCGCTCTGTGCGAATCTATATTAAATTCAAACCCTATCCTATCAAGCACTTTTCGGATCACGTCATCATTTTTCAACATATGTGCAAGGAGCATTCGCTCTGCGTTTTCATATGCCGGCCTTAGACGTTTTCGTCTTACCTGTGTTGACAGATGTGCACGCCGCTTTTCAAGTCCATTTTCTTCTTGCGAGCTCTTGGCCTCTTGTCGCTGCTGCTTTTCAAAAAGCTCCAATTGCTCCTTTAATGAGTCAAGTGAAATGGAGAACTCCCCAGCCAGCTGCTTCATGTAAATCTCTTGTTCCAAGGAACCGTTTAATCGGCTAATTTCTCGGAGAACCTGCTTCATGTAAGTCAGGCGGTCTCCTTCGTCAGACAAATTCTTTCCTCTTCGGAAAAAGTTCATCTTAAATGTCATTAATGTCACACTTGCATCTATGATGTCATTCCTAAATTTCTCGCCGCCATATTTACGAATGTAATCATCTGGATCAAGTCCATCTGGTATCATGGCAACGCGAACTTTACATCCTCTTTTTCCAAGCAAATCTGATGCTTTCATGGTCGCTTCATACCCGGCCGTGTCAGAGTCATAACATAAAATGATCTCTTCAACGTTCCGCCTAAGAAGCTTTACGTGCTCTTCTGTTAAAGACGTACCCATTGTTGCAACACTTTCGCCAACACCACTTGTGACAGCCGAGATGACGTCAGCAAATCCTTCGAAAAGGACTGCACGTTCGCGTTTTCTAATATGCATACGCGCGTCATGAAAGTGATAAAGCAGCTTACTTTTATGAAAAAGTGGCGTTTCAGGACTATTCATATACTTTGGCTGCTGATCACCAAGTGATCTTCCAGAAAAAGCGACGACCGTCCCGTGATGATCATGAATTGGAAACATGACACGATCTCTAAAGCGGTCAAAAAAACCTGTGCCGTTTTCTCGTTGAATCAAAAGACCAGCCTTCTCCATCATCGCAGGATCAAACCCTCGTTTTTCTAAAAACTTGGTCACGAAATCCCACGAGTCGAGAGCATACCCGATCTCAAACTTGGCAATTGTTTCATCCGTAAAGCCCCTGGACCTTAAATAATCGAGTGCGTTTTGACCTTCCTTTGTATTTACCAGCAAATGGTGGTAAAATTTCTTAAGAAGCTCATGCGCCTCAATCATTTTATGATCTGCTGTATCCTCTTGCTGTGAGGAACTGATCTGCGCATTCGCTACATGATCCGGCAAATCAATATGGTACTTATCAGCAACATGTGAAACGGCTTCAATAAATGAGTAGCCTTCCATTTGTCTGAGGAACGAAAATACATTGCCTCCTGCACCACAGCCAAAACAATGGAAGATTTGCTTATCTGCTGAAACAGAGAATGAAGGAGTATTTTCACCATGGAATGGACAAAGACCGAAGTAATTCCGACCTTGTTTTCTAAGCTGTACGTATTCTCCAATCACTTCGACAATGTCTGCGTTTTTTTGGATTTGCTCCAAAAGTTCATCTGGTATACGTTTGCTCATCCTAATAACACTCCGTCGTACATTATTCGCCTTTTAATTCAAAAATCCTTCATGATTCGACAGGATTTTTTGTAGTTGGGCAATAAATCGCTTTTTATCCTCTTCTAAAAGCTTTTTGGGACCTTTTCCGTATACACCTTTTCTTCGCTGTTTACTGGAAACATGCCTGCGTTCCAAATCAAAATCAATTGTTTCGTTTGTGTACATTCGTCCTCTTTCAGACAGAACAATGACTTGTCTTGGAAGCAGTAAGGAGGCCAGACCAATATCCTGGGTGACAACAATATCGTGCTTGACAGCTAAGTTCGCAATGACTAAATCTGCTGCTTCCTTATGTGTATCAACAAACCGCCAATCTTCAAGTGGTGATCGTTTGGTTTGAAAATGCTCATATGAAGCAATGAAAGTCACAGGTACTTGAAATTGAGATGCGACAGAAAGGATTTCGTCTTTTACAGGACAAGCATCTGCATCGACATAAATCGTCCTTTCTTTTTTACGTTCATTCAGGTGACTAATTCTCCATCCCTCCACCTTATTCCTGCTTTAGAGAAGCAAAAAGACCATACTTTTCCCCCATAAAGCAATCAACAGTAAAACTCATTTTGTCGAAAAGTTATGTTCAGAATCACTTGACTTCTGCCAATATTAGTTTATTCGTTCTTGACTTAACTTAAACCTAAAATCAATCATTTTATCACAATTTTTTATTATAATACAAATGCAGCAAATATGCTATTGTTTTTGTTTACCCGTTTCCCACCATAGGAAAAACCCAGGAGGAGCATCCTGAGTTTATTCGGAACCTCTTTTGGTCAGCATTTGATGAATGACATTTGCTGTCTCCTCAACTGCTTTATTCGATACATCAACAACTTGACAGTTAATGCGGTCAACCACTTTTTCAAAATATTCTAGTTCCTCTTTAATCCGTTCGATATTCGCATAAATGGCACGGTCATTTAAACCGAGTGATTTTAAACGTTCTTTACGGATATGATTTAGTTTGTCTGGACTAATTTTTAGGCCGATGCATTTTTTTGGATCAACTGAGAATAACTCCTCTGGCGGATCAACTTCAGGAACAATCGGAACGTTTGCTACCTTCAAGCGTTTATGTGCTAAGTATTGAGAAAGTGGTGTCTTAGACGTACGCGATACACCAATCAGCACAATATCAGCCTTTAGAATACCTCTTGGGTCCCGGCCATCATCATATTTCACAGCGAACTCAATGGCTTCTACCTTTTTAAAATAGTCCTCATCTAATTGACGTACACGACCTGGCTCATGTTTCGCTTCATTTCCATATGCCGTCTCCATTTTATCAATAAGTGGACCGATAATGTCATAGTACACGACGCCATTCGCTTCTGCTTCTTCAATTAAGAATTGGCGCATTTCTGGCACAACAAGAGTAAAGCAAACGATTCCATTATCTGCTTTCGCCAATGAAATCACTTCTTTAATCGTACCGACATCCTCTACATATGGGATTCTTCTAATATTTGAATGGTCGGATGAGCCGCCATCAAATTGGCTAAGTGCCGCTTTGACCACGAGCTCTGCCGTTTCTCCGACTGAATCTGATACAACAAAAATTACACGATTACTCATAACATCCCCTCGCAGTCTTCTGTAATTAGATAATTTCGTTCTCTGATAAGCTAACAAGTATTTTCGTCATGTTTGTTTTCGTAATTCTGCCGACCACTTCAAAGCCTTTATCCGTATCTTTTATAACAGGAAGTGCATCTATTTGTTTTTCAATCAAGTGCTTGGCCACATCCATAATAAAATCTTCTTTGCGGCAAACGGTAATGTTCGGCATTCTTGTCATAATAATATGGACAGGTATAGATGGAAGTTCTTGTTTCCCAATACTTGCTCGAAGGAGGTCTTTTCTTGATAACACGCCTGTTAAAATAGAGTGATCGTCCACAACGAATAATGTGCCCACATCCTCTAAAAACATCGTACAAATCGCATCATAAACCGAAACATTCTCGTGTATCACGACCGGAATGGACTGAAAATCTTTCACTTGAAGTTTTTTCAGCTTATCTGCCAGAAGCTGCGTGCCTGTTTTGCCTGTAAAAAAGTAGCCGACCCTTGGTCTTGCTTCTAAAAAGCCAGACATCGTTAAAATGGCTAAATCCGGTCTGAGGGTAGCCCTTGTTAAGTTCAGCCGATCGGCGATATGCTCTCCAGTGATCGGACCATTCTCTTTGACAATCTGTAAAATCTGCTCTTGCCGTTTATTTAACTCGATTGTACTCACCACCTTTAAATAGAGAGAGCGAATCCTTACTTTATGTATATCAATTTCATAACTCATCATATTATAGCGCATCTTCGTCCGAATGAAACAAAAATCCACTCAAAAACCGTGAATTAAATGAGTAAAAAACGATTGCCCTTCGAAAAAGGCAACCGTTCTTAGGTATTTATTTTACAATTAAATTGTTCATATTCGCAAATGATTGAATGACTTTTGCAAGTTTGACCATTTGTGCCAAACGATTTTGTTTCAGTTTTTCATCATCGGCATGAACCATGGTATGGTCGAAATAATGAACAATTGGTGCTTTTAATGTATCTAGCGCTTCAAGTGCTGATTGGTACTGACCTTTTGCCATATACTCGTTGACGGCTTTTTCCGCTTGCTGATACGCTTCAAATAGCTTTTGTTCGTGTTCATTTTCAAACAGTTCAGGCTGAATCTGTGCGTCTTCCCCTTTTTTACTGATTGAAATGACGCGGCCTAGTGCCTCAGCCGTTTCTTTGAAACTCTCCTGTTTCACGCTCTCTTCAAGAACAGCCGCTTTTTTCACAACCGCATATGGTTCAATATTTTCAACATCAAGGACTGCTTCCACCACGTCATGACGGATATGTTCTGCTTGGAGAACATATTTCAAACGGTGTGTTAAAAATTCAATGAGAGCCGCTTCATGTTTTGTCTCTACTTGAGCTAGTGCTAAAAGCTCTTTAAATGAAAGATTCCATTGGCGGTCTAGCAGGATTTGAACGATACCGCTCGCTTGTCTTCTTAATCCATAAGGATCTTGAGAGCCTGTTGGAATGACATCAATTGAGAAGAATGAACAAATAGAATCTAGCTTATCCGCCACTGCAACAATCGCCCCAATAAGTGTTGACGGCGCATCGTCACCGGCAAAGCGCGGCATGTAGTGCTCGTTGATACTCTTTGCCACTTCTTCATGCTCGCCAAGTGCTCTAGCATATTTTTCACCCATGATTCCTTGCAGTTCTGGGAATTCATAGACCATCTGAGTCACAAGGTCAAATTTAGAAATACTGGCTGCTCTTGCAGCGCGTTTAGACGTTTCTTCATCTGCACCCACATGACTAGCAAGGCGAACGGCAATGTCTGTTACTCTTTTCAGCTTGTCGCCAATCGTGCCAAGTTTCTCATGGAATACGACTTTATCAAGCTTTTGAATGTTGTCTTCAATGACGAGTTTTTCGTCTTCTTTATAGAAAAATGCCGCATCTGATAAACGTGCGCGAAGGACCTTTTCGTTCCCTCTTGCCACATTTTCAAGTGCCTCACTGTTTCCATTTCTGACCGTAATAAAGTGCGGCAGTAATTCCCCTTGTTCATTTTTCACAGGGAAATAACGCTGATGCTCTTTCATTGTCGTGACAAGCACTTCTTCTGGCAGCGCAAGAAATTCTTCTTCAAAAGAACCAAATAGAACGGTTGGATATTCAACAAGATCGTTCACTTCTTCTAGAAGCTCAGGATCAACTGGAATGACCCAGCCTTTTTCGGAAGAAAGGGCATGTAATTGCTCAGTAATTAATTGTTTTCTTTTATCTGAATCTACAATGACAAATTGATCTCTTAATGTTTGCTCATAAGAAGCTGGTGTGTCAATGCTGGCTGTCGTCCCTAGGAAACGATGTCCTCTAGTCTCCCGTCCGCTTTTCACTCCTGCAATTTCGACAGGAATGATCTCTTGACCAAATAAACAAACAATCCATTTAATTGGACGGATATAGCGTAAATCTTCGCTTCCCCATCTCATGTTCTTTGGAAAACTCAATGAAGCTGCAATGTCCCCCAATGCTGGAAGAAGGTCTTTGACTTGCTTACCTTCTTGAAACTTTTGGACATGGACATAATCCACACCTTTGATGTCTTTGAAATACAGATCATCAGTTGAAGCGCCTTGTCCGCGGGCAAAACCTTCGGCAGCTTTTGTCCAATTGCCTTCAGCATCTTGAGCAATCTTTTTAGCCGGTCCTTTTGCTTCTTCTTTGATGTCCTCTTGTTTTTCTGCAACACCTTTGACGAGTACAGCTAGACGTCTTGGTGAATTAAATAAAGCAACGTCTTCGAATGAAATATTTTGCGCTACGAACCAAGCTTTTACTTTGTCACCTAGCTGCTTTGTGCTTTCTGGCATGAAACGAGCCGGCATCTCTTCTAAGCCGATTTCAAGTAATACATCTTGTTTATTCATGAGAAGCCGCCTCCTCTTTTAGCATAGGGAATCCTAGTTTTTCTCGTTCTTCGTAATATGTTTTGGCTACTTTTCTCGCTAACTGACGTACTCTTCCGATATAACCTGTTCGCTCAGTCACAGAAATCGCGCCTTTGGCATCAAGCAGGTTAAAGGTGTGAGAACATTTGAGTACATAATCATATGCCGGGTGAACAAGTCCTTTGTCCATTTGGCTATGTGCTTCTTTTTCATATGTTGTAAATAAATCGAACAGCATATCCGTATTAGATGTTTCAAACGTATACACAGAATGCTCGTATTCCGCCATTAAGAATAAATCTCTTACAGTAAAGCCATCTGTCCATTCAAGGTCAAACACATTTTCTTTGTCCTGAATGTAAGAAGCAAGACGCTCAATTCCGTATGTGATTTCAACAGAAACTGGCTTACATTCTAAACCGCCGACTTGCTGGAAATACGTAAATTGCGTAATTTCCATTCCATCAAGCCAAACTTCCCAGCCAAGTCCTGCGCAGCCAAGAGATGGGTTTTCCCAGTTGTCTTCAACAAAACGAATATCATGTTTCAGCGGGTCAATGCCAAGCGCCTTCAATGATTCTAGATACAGTTCTTGAATATTGTCAGGTGATGGCTTAATGATCACTTGAAATTGATGATGTTGATACAATCTGTTTGGGTTTTCTCCATATCTGCCGTCAGCCGGGCGTCTTGACGGTTCTACATAGGCTACCTTCCATGGCTCTGGTCCAATGCTTCTGAGGAACGTGTATGGACTCATCGTTCCAGCACCTTTTTCTGTGTCATATGCCTGCATTAATACGCAGCCTTCATTTGACCAATGCTTTTGCAGTGTCAAAATCATGTCTTGAATATTCAATGATCGCACCTCCATCTTTTTTACACCATCCGCTATGTATGGCGGTGGGGCCTAGAACCTTTTTGCAAAACACAAAAACTCCCGTCTCTATGCTCACAAGGTTCCTTGCAAACATAGGGACGAGAGTTTTTCCCGCGGTTCCACCCTATTTGCTGGTGTCGTAGCACCCAGCCGCTTTGTTTTACGTTGCTCAAGAATGCCTTTCGTTACGTGTCCATCCTTAGCTCACACCGCCCTAAGGTCGCTTTTATGGCTGATACGTAAGTACTTCTTTCTGTCAATGCAACATATTTGATCTTAGATGATCTTACAAAAAGTCACGAGAGATGTCAACTTTTGTTTTCACCGTCCATTAGCTTTTTCATGGATTCCATTTGATTCATGAATTTTTTTGATTTTAAATAAAGACCTGAATACTCTTCATAATAATGATCGAGCACTTGACGAATTTCTTGTTTCGTCTGTGGTTTCACGTCAACCTGACCAAGCCTTGATAAATCAAAATAATGAAACAAACGGAGCAGTCTTGCTGCTGCTGGGGATAAGGGCAGTTTATATGGATCTTTAGAAAAGCATTGCCTACAGATGAATCCGTTATCTCTAATTGAGAAATGGAACTGCCCTTCTTTTTGACCGCAGTGTACACATTGGTCCAGTTCAGGCTTCAACCCCATCACTGACAGCATTTTAACCTCTACGATAAATAAAATAATATCAGCATCTGTGCCTTCATTGAGATGGCGTAAAGATTGAAGAAGAAGTTCAAACAAGTAAGGGTTTGGCTTCTTTTCTTCTGTTCCTTTATCAAGTAATTCTGTCATATATGCGGCATATGCGGTCAGAAATAAATCTTCCCGAATGGTCCGCATGCTTTCCATCATTTCACCTTGCTGGAGCGTTCCAAGTCCTGTTGATGATTGGATCAGGAAGGTTCCGTATAAAAACGGCTGGCTTATGGCTGACAGGCGGCTGTTCGATTTCTTAGCGCCTCTTGCCATCACACCAATTTTCCCATGTTCTCTAGTGAACAGCGTGACAATTTTGTTTGTTTCGCCATAATCTGTTGTTCTAAGGACGATTCCTTCACTTTTAATGAGCATTTGTCTACACTCCGAGCATTGGAGGGGGTCAAGAATTATAAGATTGGAAAATCAAGTCGTGCTATTTCTTCTTCAAGTACATCGGGTCTTTCCAGGTTCTCCTTTTCTAACTCTTTGAAAAGCAGATACGTGTCAACGCTTCCTGTTTGTGAAAATACGTTCCATGTAAAATTCAACATAAAAACCCCACCTTTCTTTATTAGAAGCAGCAACGCTACATCCAACATATTAATTTTATCTTGACCAGGCTACCTCCATTTCATGATAAACAATTTTTACTAATCGAACCGCACCATTGTCAGATCTACTAACAACTGTATAGGTTTTTAATATTCGTCTTCTCTAAATCCGAAATCACGAAGATGTGTGGATTTATTACGCCAGTCCTTCTGCACTTTTACCCAAAGCTCTAAATACACCTTTGAGCCTAAAAGTGCTTCAATGTCTCTGCGCGCTTTTTGTCCCACTTCTTTTAATAAGCTGCCGCGCTTACCAATCACAATCCCTTTTTGTGAATCACGTTCTACGACGATGGTCGCTGCAACATGAATCTTGCCGTTTTCATCTGGCTTGATCGATTCAATTGCAACCGCAATACTGTGAGGGATCTCTTCTCTCGTTAAATGCAGCACTTTTTCACGAATTAATTCAGAAATAATAAATCGCTCTGGGTGATCTGTTACTTGATCTGCCGGATAAAATTGAGGGCCTTCTGGAAGATAACCTTCAATTTGCTGAAGAAGCGTATCAATGTTGTTGCCTTCAAGTGCTGAAATTGGCACAATTTCCTTAAATGGGTAACGTGTGCGGTATTCATCAATTAAAAGGAACAGTTCATCCGGATGAATTTGGTCAATTTTATTGACGACAAGGAACACCGGTGTCGATGTTTGCTTTAGTCGTTCAATGATGAATTCATCACCTTTGCCATAGCCTTCCTGTGCGTTGATCATAAACAAGATCAGGTCGACTTCCTTGAGTGTATTTTGAGCCACCCTCATCATAAAATCGCCAAGTTTGTGCTTCGGTTTATGAATTCCTGGTGTATCGATAAAAATCGTTTGTGACGTGTTCGTTGTCAGAACACCTTGCACTTTGTTTCGAGTCGTTTGGGGCTTATCACTCATAATTGCAATCTTTTGTCCAATCACACGATTAAGAAAGGTCGATTTCCCTACATTTGGTCTTCCAATAATTGATACAAATCCTGATTTGAAGCTTTCGTTAGTCATTTAAATCCTCCGGTGAAAATGCGCCTGGCAATAGTTCGTTTACTGTCGTTTCGTATATATGTCCTTTTAAGTTCGTTAGAATCACTGGCATATCAGGTGCACATAGCTCTGAAATGACCTGTCTGCATGCGCCGCATGGTGAAACAGGCCGATCTGTATCAGCCACTACTGCAAGCATTTGAAAAGATGTGATGCCCTCTGAGTAAGCTTTAAAAAGTGCTGTTCTTTCCGCACAATTACACATACCATATGCTGCATTTTCAATATTGCAGCCGCCATACACTTTTCCGTCATGCGATAATAATGCTGCACCGACTTTGAATTTAGAATAGGGTACATATGCAAAATCTCTTGCTTTGACTGCTTCTGAAATCAACTCTTGTTTGTTCATTCTAGTTCCCACTTTCAGAAGAAATGGTACCACTGTCACATTTATATTTTACATAATTCACGTGACATTTTCACGCCCATTTCTAAAAATGTTAATAAATAGTAATATTGTTCTATTGCATGATCTTCGGTAAGAAGATGATCAACCCAATCATAACCGAAATGGCGGCGTAAACGCAAACAGCGCCTGCTGCGGCGTCCTTCGCTCTCTCAGCAAGAGGATGCTTCTCTTCTGTGAAAAGATCTACTGTATGTTCAATCGCTGTATTCACAAGTTCTAACGCAAACATCCCACCGCATAAAAGCAGAATGATCATCCATTCAACCGGATGAATGTGAAACCAAAAGCCGCAAATCACCACGATGATGGCTGCGACTGTGTGGAATCGAAAATTCCGTTCATTCAAGAAAGTTCGCCATATTCCTCTAAATGCATAATAAAAACTCCGAAAAAAACGGACAAGCGGCGTTCGCTTCTTACGATGATCTCGAAAGGCCATAATCATCCAAAATTTTTGTCTGTTTGGCGAACATTTCTTTTTCATCTTCTTCTGTCATATGATCATAACCAAGCAAATGAAGAAAACCATGAATCGTTAAAAATCCTAGCTCTCTCATAAAGGAATGTCCATATTCCTCTGCTTGCTCTTTCGTTCGATCAACACTAATGATAATGTCACCTAGTACCGGCGGAATGTCATCAGCACCAATGATTTCAATTTCCCCTTCGCCTTCTTCCTCAAGTGCAAATGAAATCACATCTGTTGGTGCATCTTTTCCTCGGTATTCTTTATTAATTTGATGAATTTCCTCATTCGAAACGATCGACACTGATACTTCCGCTTGATCTTTTACCTCAAGGGCATCCGCAGCAAATTGAAGAAGCTTTTCCACTTCTTCAAGCTGCTCTTTCGTTACTTGTCCTGTTTCATCTATTAAATCGATTAACAATGTCATTTACTTCACCTTCTGCTTCGGGGCATCTGGATATTCAATCCGAGAATGGAAAATCCCCTTTAATGTTGTACAAATTGTTTGGCTAATAATATTTAATTCTTTAAATGTCAGATCACATTCACTAAATTGTCCATCCTGCATCTTATCTGAAATAATGCCTTTCACAAGCTTTTCAATCCGCTCAGGGTTTGGATTATGCATCGAACGAACCGCCGCTTCCACGCTGTCAGCCACAGAAATAATGGCCGCTTCTTTCGATTGCGGTTTTGGACCAGGATAACGAAATTCTTCTTCTGTCACCTGATCATCCCGTTCTTTTGCCTTATAGTAAAAGAATTTCAGCAGGGACTTTCCGTGATGCTGTTCTGCAATGTCCACAAGTTCCTCTGGAAACTTCTTTTCTCTCAGCATTTCAGCACCATCTGTCGTATGGGCAATAATAATATTCTTGCTCAGCTGAGGAGAAAGCTTGTCGTGCGGATTATCAATGTTCATTTGGTTTTCAATAAAGTATTGTGGCCTTTTCGTTTTCCCAATGTCATGATAATAAGCTCCAACCCTTGCTAACAATCCATTTGCACCAACTGCTTCACATGCAGCATCCGCTAAATTCGCCACCATGACACTATGATGATATGTACCTGGTGTCTCTGTTAAGATCTTTTTCAGCAGCGGATGATTCGGGTTCGATAATTCAATAAGCTTCATGGTCGAAAGAATGCCAAACATGCTCTCAAAGACTGGCATTAACCCGATAACCAAAATAGCCGATGCAAACCCTGACACAATCGCCATGATGAGGTTTACACCTATTTCAAGCCCTGATGGAGAAGAATTTTGAATCAGCGTAATGGACAGCACAACAAGTACATTCACCAAAGCTACCCAAAGCCCCGCCTGCAAAATTTTCGATCTCGCATTATGTTTTCTCAAAAATAAAATCCCCGCCATCCCACTTATTAGATAATAAGCACAGATGACATAGTTAAAGACGCCTGTTACTCCTTGATTAAACATCATACTGCCGCAAAGGGCAAATACAAGGCCGGAGAAGATCGCCAGCCGCTCATTGATCAGCAGCTTAATCAGCATCGTACCAAGTGCAACAGGCACGACGTAGCCGATGGTTGTATATTTGGTTTCCTGGAAGAGACTGAATACTTCCATGATGATTAAAATAATGGTGAAAATAAGCGAGTACAGCAGTAACGATTTATTCTTATGGACGAGCGACTTTTTCCTCGATTCCAGTGAGTGGACAATCGCCGCTAAGAAAAGACCAATTAAGATGATAAGACCGCTTACAGGCTTAAACAAATTGGAGCTGTTTAAAAGGCCGGTCAGTTCTAATTTGCGATACACTTCGCGGTCAATGAGCTCTCCTTCTTCCACTAAAATTTGCCCTTGCTTAATTTGAACCGGCTGAATATTATCAGCTGCTTCTTGTCTTTTCTTCTCTGTTGCGACCGGGTCAAATACATAGTTTGGAATAATCGCAAATTCACCAATTTCTTTCGCTGCATTTAAATATTTTGACGGAATCGAATTGTTTTCAAGCTCTGCTTTCACTTGTTTTTTCTCATCTTGCAGCTTAGAAGCTGTGATTTCTTTACTCATGAGAGAATTGACCACTGTGATGATGGAGTCCTTTGTAAAAGAAAGGTTTTCGTCGCTTGCTTGGAGCAGTGCTTTAATCGATTGATCCGAAACAGCTTCTTGCATATCGGTTGTGAGTTTCTCTTTTACACGCTTCGCCATCTCTTGATCTGTTGGCGGGTTCTCTTTGTCATCAGCTGCTGCTTTCTTCTCTTCTTTAATGGCTTCAAAGAGGGATGAAATGAGGTCAACACGATTATCAGAATATGCTTTTTTGAGTGTATATTGGTCTTCCACTTGATCCGTTGCTTCTTGTTTCTTTTCTTCTGTTGCTTCTTGGTCATCAACGGTAGACGGAGAATAGATGGTCTGTTCGCTCACTGAAAACAAATCTAGGTCGAGCGATTCAGGTTTTACATGGAAGAAGAGCACCACAAACATGATGGCCGCTAAACCAGCGTATAGCAGTACGTTTAAATAGCGTGAGCGCTCCATTTTCTGAGGTTCTTTTTTAGACAGCAGCCTTTTGCGCTTACTGCCTTTCTGATTCTTTCTCAAGGAAAGTACCTCCTTTTTTACTTTAAACCACGATCGAAACAAAATGACCCGATTAAGGCGATCGGGTCACTCAGTTCATTTTTGCTTTTCGTATGCTCCAATGATCTTCGCCACAAGCGGGTGTCTGACCACATCTGTCTGATCTAATTCAATGAATGAGATACCCTTGATCTCAGCAAGCATGTCCTTTGCAGCTGCAAGGCCTGACTGCATACCTTTAGGCAAATCAATTTGTGTAATATCTCCTGTAATGACCATTTTAGAACCAAAGCCTAGTCTCGTCAAAAACATTTTCATTTGAGCTGGCGTTGTATTCTGCGCTTCATCTAAAATCACAAATGCATCATCAAGCGTCCGCCCTCTCATATAGGCAAGAGGGGCAATTTCAATCACTCCGCGCTCAATTAAACGTTCCGTATGATCACTACCAAGCACATCGTGCAAAGCATCATATAGCGGTCTTAAATAAGGATCGACTTTTTCTTTTAAATCTCCTGGCAAAAAGCCAAGACTTTCTCCTGCTTCAACAGCTGGCCTTGTCAGGATAATCCGTTTGACATGTCCATTTTTCAGGGCATGTACGGCGTTGACCACTGCCAAATACGTTTTACCTGTACCAGCAGGTCCAATCCCAAAGACCAGATCATCTTTTTTCATTGCCGCAGCATATTCACGCTGGCCGATCGTTTTGACTCTGATCGACTTTCCTTTGGCATTTTTCGTAATTTCATCTTCATACATATTTTCAAAATAATTGAGCTTGTCTTTTTGCGCCATTTTAATGGCATAGACGACATCCCGTTCAGAAATCTCAATTCCTTTACGAATGAGATGTAAGAGAGATGTAATCAAACGGCTCACAGTATCTCTTGATGCTTCCTGACCAGAAACATACACTTTCTCTCCACGTGTGATAATGGAGACATTCAGCTCGTTTTCCATCAGTTTCAGATAAGCATCTTGATTGCCAAATAAAGCAATGGCTTCGTTTGGGCTATCCAATTTTTGTTGAATCTCAAGTAAATGTTCTGTCATTCTCTAGTCTCCCTGAACAATAGGTGTTGGTTGAACAATATCTTCTATTACTTGGTAAAGGATGATTAACTTAACTTTACCATTCCCTGTTGTCTCGTGCAAAACTTTTTCACTTTTCACCTCACCTGTTTGACCTAGCTTTTCTTCTAATTCTTTTTTACCCATTTTAATCCCTGCTTGAACCGCTTCTTTATTTGTGTATTCTCGATTTATTTTTTCACTTTCTCGTGTGATTTCCTTTTCATAGGAGAACGGCAATTGCATATTCAAAAAATGAAGCGGGTGAACTTCTGTTTCTGTTTTCGGCTGCTGAAAATCATCTTTTTTAAAGGAAAATCCCCAAAATGGGATGGAGCCTCCAAACAAGGAGAGCTTGTGCTTTGTCTTCATTTTACCCGTAAAGACATCAAAAGATGTTCGGAGAGGGACAGAAACTTCAGATCGGTACCATGTTTCACCATAGATTTTCGCTTTAGCTCCGACCGTTTTTTTCTGATCTTCACTCCCAATTAAACCTGAGACGAGCATCTGCCCTTTTTTCACATGCTCATCGACCTGGGCAAGCGGTTCCCCCTTTTCTACATACATTCTCGTGATGACCGCCTTTTTCTTGGCAACGATGTGCTGAGGACTTGTATATTTCTCCTTTTCAGGTTCATTTTTTTCGACCACTTTCATTTGAAACGTCGTTCCGTTCAGTTCAACTCCGACCCATGTAATGCTCTGAATATTGGTCGTCAATGACTTTTGTATTTTTTCAGGTGTCCCCATGAGAAACTGAAACCGCCCTTTTTGTACCCCTATTTCGTCCAGATGCTTTCTCATTTGGTGTTCTGTTTCTGGATTCGCACCTTTAATCTCAATTTTCCACACCATATTTGAAAGAGCCAATATCGTCACTAGGAAAAAAGCCATCCCGAGGGTGAAGCCAATATTTCTTCTCGACCATAGAAGAAGAAACGGGAACCCTTTCTTTTGATGAAACGAACATTTCACCTCATGATGTCTGCGCACTTTTCTAAAGGCATGTACATCTGAGAGGCGAATAAATAAGCGCACGCTGTCTTGACGGCGGCTCACTTGAAAAATTGTGATCCCCTGTCTCGTGCACTCATTGATCAGCCGCTCAATACCGCTTCCTCTTATCTCCACTTCCACTCTGCCAATAAAATAGGCAAACCATTTGTTCTTCACGTTTCTCCCCTCCGTCAGTTAAGAATCAATATAACGGACCTCATCGATTTTCCCCTCTAATAAGATCTCTTCTGGCAAAATCGTTTTAATCACAAAGTCTTTTCCTGAAATAATGCACTGTCCTTGCTTGAGCATCAGCCTTACCTCTTGATCACTGAAAAGTAAAAGCCCTTTATGGTTCTCTATGTAAATATGGAGTCTGCCAACCATCGTAATACGGGGAAGATCCATCATCACGTCCGGAGGGATTTCAAGTGTTCTTGTCAGCCATGCTTTAAGTTGATTTTTTCTTTTTCCCATTCAATAAGAACCCCTTCCCACCTCATGTGTATGAGATCAAACTGAAAGATGGTGAGACTGATGAGAAAGTCTCTATATCATCCTATTCCTCAGCGGTTCATATCATGCTAATGAATCCCGTAAAACAGCCGTTTCATCATTTTTACTAAGAAAAGTCTCCATTACACAACAAAAAAGCCCCCTTAAGGATGAGGGGGCTTACTTCTTTATCTTTTATATGGTCGTTTCATCGTTCGATGCGGCTTTTTCGCACGAGGCTCTCCAAATACTTCACCAAGGATCATCCCTTGAACGACCGTATCTTGGTTGAGTTTCTCAATCATTTTCGGCTTCATTCCAACAGATGCTGCCTTTGGCCTTGTAAGTTCTCTTTCAAGCGATTGAAACTCTTTATTCAGCTCGCTTTTTCTTTCTTCCATTTCGGCAAGTGTAGCTGTATAACGATCCTGTAAGGACTGTGAACCTTGTTTCTTCATCCCGCCATGGTCATGTACATCGCCAAAATCGTCCAACTGGTCTGTTTTGACCGGGGCTGCTCGTGTTTGTTCTGCCTTCTTTTGAGGAGCCGGCTTTTGCTGCCGGTTATTTTGTTCCTTCTCCTCTTGTTTGCCGATTTTCCCAAAGACCGCAGAGATAATACCGATGATAATCGCTATTAGTAACGGATTTTCAAATAGAATGTCCAATGGGCTCCCTCCTTAAAGCGTGAGAGGATGCTTATTTGTTTTCATTATCAGATGGACCTTTTGTCATTTTGCCAAATGAATCTCTCATATCCGTATCAGCATCGATATTCTTAATGTTCATGTAGTCCATAACTCCAATATTACCTTCACGTAGTGCTTCGGCCATTGCAAGTGGTACTTCAGCCTCTGCTTCTACTACTTTCGCGCGCATTTCTTCAACTCTCGCACGCATTTCTTGTTCTTGTGCAACAGCCATCGCGCGGCGTTCTTCTGCTTTCGCCTGTGCAATGTTTTTGTCGGCTTCTGCTTGGTCTGTCTGCAGGATCGCCCCGATATTCTTACCGATATCAACATCTGCGATATCAATCGAGAGAATTTCAAATGCTGTACCTGAATCTAATCCTTTACCAAGAACCGTTTGAGAAATCATATCAGGATTTTCAAGAACCTTTTTATGATTATCTGATGAACCGATTGTCGAAACAATCCCTTCACCTACACGAGCAATGATCGTTTCTTCCCCTGCACCACCGACAAGTCTGTCAATGTTTGCACGAACTGTAATACGTGCTTTTGCTTTTACTTCAATCCCGTCCATCGCAACACCTGAGATAAATGGTGTTTCAATGACTTTAGGGTTTACACTCATTTGGACAGCTTCAAGTACGTCACGGCCTGCTAGGTCGATTGCCGCACAGCGAGCAAAGTTCAATTCGATATTCGCACGCTGAGCTGCGATCAGTGCGTTGACAACTCGGTCTACGTTACCACCTGCAAGATAGTGGCTTTCTAATTGGTTAATCGTCGCATCAAGACCTGCTTTATGCGCTTTGATGAGCGGGTTGACCACTCGGTTTGGAATCACTCGGCGAAGCCTCATTCCTACAAGTGTAAAAATGCTCACTCTTACGCCAGCCGCTAGGGCAGAAATCCACAGCATCACCGGTACAAAGGTGAAGAAGATCGATAGAACGATCAAACCTGCTGCGATAATCACAAATAATAGTAAAGTAGATGGATCCATTTTATTCCTCCTATAAAATCAGTATATCTATACTTTCCTCACGACAATGCGTGAGCCTTCCGCTTTCACAATTTTTACTTGTTCATCCTTATCGATAAAAGCACCTTCTGACACAACATCAATGCGCTCGTCACCGAATACAATCGTACCAGATGGACGAAGTGCTGTTGCTGTCACTGCGATTTGTCCTACAAGATCATCTCTTGTTTCATTTGAGACATAACCACTTTCTTTATTGGTTGAATCGGTTAAAATGAACTTTTTAAAAAATTTCATACGTTTCCCCAACACCTTTGTCAATAAAATAACTGCTATGATTGAAACAGCAGTGGCAATCAAGATGGAAATCGCCATTTCTGTAAAGCTTCCAGCTGCTAAAAATAAGCTGACAACGACACAGATTAGTCCAATGACACCCACGATTCCCCCTGGCAAAAATAATTCCAGAATGATCAACACAATCCCTGCCAAAAACAGGAACAATGTCTCATATCCTGCAAAACCTGCCACGAGATGACCATAAAAGAATAGAAGAAGCGCTGTGACTCCCATGGTGCCTGGGACCCCAAAGCCGGGAGAATATAATTCAACAATTAACCCTAAGCTCGCGATGGATAAAAGGATAGGAATGACGATCGGATGCGTGAGAAAACGCGCAACCTTTTCAGCAAAGCTCACTTCATCGTATTGAACAGAAGCATCTGCTAAGTTCAGCTTCTGAAGCAAGTCATCCAAATTTTTCGCTTCTCCTTCTGCATAACCGAACTGAAGTGCCCGATCTGTGTTAAAGGTCAGCAATTCTCCTTTTGGTGCACCAGCTTCTTTTGCGTCTATATCTACATCTGCCATCGCAAGAGCATATTTTGGATCACGCCCCTGCTTTTCAGCAGCGTCACTCATTTCAGCAAGCCATAGAGATTCAGATTTTTGATCGGCAGCGTTGCCTTCACCATCAATAATCGCAGCAGCCCCCATCTTTCCATTTGGGGTCATATAAATTTGATCGGCATTTAAGGCAATGAATGCCCCGGCTGAAAGCGCTCTATGATTCACAAACGCTGTCACTGGGATATCGGATGCACGAATGGTATCGGCTATTTCAAGCGCCGCATCGACTGCACCACCTGGTGTATTGATGTCGAGAATGATGTGCTTCGCCCGTTCCGACTTTGCCTGCTCAAATGATCGTTCAATGAATTTAGAAAGTCCTTTTTCTACTGTATCTTCAATTGGGATAACATGAACTTTCTGATCTGCTGATTTCGCGGTCAATTGAACCCCTAATAACAAGCATATTATAAAACAACTGAAGAGAGCAATAGAAATTTTCATTTTTTTCATCTATTTGGTGATCCCCCCTCTCTTTCTTTCATTTTACCGTTCCTTTACATACGTTACAAATGTATCATAGGTTTCATTTTTATATGACAGGTTTATGGAGGCATAAAAAAAGTACCCTTCTAACATGAGAAGGATACTTTTTTATTGAGACAGTTGCTCGCTGACAAGTCTGTTAATCACAGCACCATCAGCTTTACCTTTTACTTTTGGCATAATAGCGCTCATCACTTTACCCATATCAGCTTTCGATGAAGCACCGGTTTCGGCGATTGTTTCTTTCACAACCGCCTGCAGTTCTTCTTCAGAAAGCTGTTCAGGTAAATAAACGTCTAAAATGTCAATCTCTTTTTGAACTTTATCTACTAAATCTAAGCGATTAGCTTTCGAAAATTCATGGAGGGAGTCTTTACGTTGCTTAATCTCGCGGGAAAGGACGGTTAGTTCCTCATCTCCGGTCAAACTGTCTTTCTTAAGCTTTATTGCTTCATTTTGCAGTGAAGCCTTTACCATACGAATGACAAGAAGCTTGTCTTTCTCTCGGTTTTTCATAAAAAGCTTCATATCAGAATTTAATTGCTCAAGAAGACTCATAAAATCCACCCTCTTTAGAATTTACGTTTTCTAGCAGCTTCAGACTTTTTCTTACGCTTTACGCTAGGCTTTTCATAAAATTCACGCTTTCTTGCTTCTTGCAATGTTCCAGTTTTGGATACACTGCGTTTAAAGCGACGAAGAGCATCTTCAAGCGATTCGTTTTTTCTAACGACCGTTTTTGACATTCTCTTTCCCTCCCTCCGAATACACCAATCGACTGCATTAAAAAAAGATATACATGCAAAACATGTACCTAGACATTATAATATAAGCCTAGGTTGAGGTCAACTAAGTGATTTGGAAATATATTTTCGTCATGAGCAGGTAGACAAGTCCATATATTCATTGGTAAGAGGAGGACTTTTCTATGATGGCGATCATTTATTTTTGTGCACTTATTTTCATTTTTTTATGGGCAATGGGTTTGCTTAGGAAAGGATTAATGACGCTCACGTCGTCTCGTATTGAGAAATCTCTTCTTCTCTTTACAGATCATCCAGTCAAAGCATTCTTGGTCAGTATTGTGTTTACAGGGGTTCTTCAAAGCAGTTCGGCGTTTATGGTCATCGTTATCGGCTTTGTGAGTACAGGCATTCTCACGTTTAAAAAATCCATACCCATGATTTTTGGAACGAATATCGGCTCAACATTTACGACAGAATTTATTGCCATTAAGATGGACGTGTTTATGTGGGTTCTGATTGCAGCTGGTCTTTTATGTATCATTTTGGGCAGGAAGTCTTTTCGATATGCAGGAAAAAGTTTATTTGGGCTTGGCATGATCTTTTTTTGTATTCAAGGTTTTTCAAAAATTGCAGGTATGATGACCAGTCAGCCAGAGACACTACGTTTCCTTGAAATGATGCAGCACTCCGATTGGACAGCTCTTCTCTCTGGTACAGTGCTCACGGCGATTGTTCATTCAAGTTCTGTATGTATCGGTATTTTGATGGGATTTATGAATGAAGGGACTGTCGCTCTAAAAGAAGGCATCAGCTTTGTTTTAGGATCCAATATCGGAACATGTATTACTGCCGTGATGGCTGCTATCTCTGGCGGTTATGCAGCCCGTCAAACCGCGTATGCACACGTCGTGTTTAATGTTCTAGGTGTTCTTTTATGTCTTCCTTTTCTCACCTTTATCACAGAGTTTGTTGTACTTTTAGCAAGCTCTCCTGCCCAGCAGATTGCGCACTTTAGTCTGCTGTTTAATGTTGCAAGTTCTCTCCTCTTTTTCCCGTTCATCCGCCCTTTTTACGCCTTGATTTTGTTCCTTCTTCCGAATCGGTCAACATAAAAGAAACCGGCTTGCCTAATGGCTGCCGGTTTTTCATTCATTATGAGGTCATTCTCACTTGATCCGTCTGCACGTCATCACTTATACGTACGAATTGTCCTTCGTTATAAGGATAACCTGCTTTCGTAATCTTCACTTTCACCAAACGGCCGATCATGTCCTCTGTTCCTTCAAATACGACCTTCATGTAGTTATCAGTATATCCTACATACAGATTGTGCGTTCCGTCTTGTTCTTTGAAGGATTCTTCTGGAATAATCTCTAAGACGTCGCCTTCATATGCCGATGCATATTCTTTCGCAAGCTGATCAGAAAGAGCAATGAGGCGGTGAACGCGTTCGTTTTTCACATTCTCATCTACTTGATCTTCCATTCTTGCAGCAGGCGTACCTGTCCGTTTGCTGTAAGGGAACACATGGAGCTCAGAGAATTGATGGTCTTTGACAAAATTGTATGTTTCCATAAATTCTTCTTCTGTTTCTCCTGGGAATCCAACGATCACATCTGAAGTGACAGCAAGACCTGGCAATGCTTTTTTGAGCTTCATTAAACGCTCTGCAAAGAATTCCATTGTGTATTTACGGCGCATTCTTTTCAGTACAGTATTAGAGCCAGATTGAAGCGGAATGTGCAAGTGTCTCACAATTTTATCTGACTGATCGAGCACTTCAATCACTTCGTCTGTAATTTGACTTGCTTCAATGGATGAAATGCGGATTCGTTTTAATCCCGCCACACGTTCATCTAATTCTTTCAGAAGCTTAGCAAAGTTATAATCCTTTAAATCTTCACCGTATCCACCTGTATGAATACCTGTTAATACAATTTCTTTGTAGCCAGCATCGACAAGCTGCTGCGCTTGATTGATGACTTCTTCTGGATCGCGAGAACGCAGTAATCCGCGAGCCCAAGGGATAATGCAGAATGTACAGAAATTGTTACAGCCTTCTTGGATTTTTAATGAAGCACGTGTTCTGTCAGTAAACGCAGGAACATCTAGTTCTTCAAAGACCCGTGCTTTCATGATATTGCCAACTCCATTGATCGGCTGTCTTTCTCTTCTGTATTCTTCAATATAACCAAGCAGTTTATGTCTGTCTTGTGTGCCAACCACAATATCAACACCAGGAATCGCCATAATTTCTGCCGGAGACGTTTGTGCGTAACAGCCTGTTACACAAATGACACCATCCGGATTATGACGAATGGCTCTTCTAATGACTTGGCGGCTTTTTTTATCGCCTGTATTGGTGACGGTACATGTATTAATGACATATACGTCTGCTTTTGATTCATAATCTTTTCTTTCATAGCCAGCTTCTTTAAACAGTTGCCAGATGGCTTCTGTTTCGTAGTGATTGACCTTACAGCCAAGTGTATGGAACGCTACTGTTCCCATCATGATTCACCTCTTAATAACTCTGTTTGATAAGATATAGCAGAAAGCGCGTAAAGAGGAGCTGTTTCTGTTCTTAAAATGCGTGGTCCAAGCCCGCAAATGACTGCACCATGCGCTTCAAGTTCTTCAATCTCCTTTTCTGCTAAACCGCCTTCTGGACCAAAAACCACTAATAAGGTTTGTCCGCCCTTCATCTGTTGGAGCACCGTTTGAAACCGGCTTTGCTCGCCTTCTTTCGATGATTCTTCGTATGCAACGACACATTTATCGAATTCACCGGCCAGTTGAATCAGCTCTTTAAATGTTGATACTGGATGAACGCGCGGAATGATATTCCGGTAAGACTGCTCGGCAGCTTCTTTCGCAATTTTTTCCCAGCGATCTCGTTTTTTTAATGACTTTTTTTGGTCAAGTTTTGTAATCGAACGAGTCGCTTGAAACGGAATAAAAGCACTTGCGCCAAGCTCGGTGCCTTTTTGGATAATCCATTCAAGCTTATCCCCTTTTGGCAGACCGCTTGCAATCGTCACCTTGATCGGAAGTTCTCGATTCTGATTCGTCCAGCCTTCCAAGTGACAAATCACTTCTTCCTTTGTTATTGTATCAATTTTACTGAGCGCTTCAAAGCCGTCTGTCGTTAAGCAAAGGATGTCTTCTCCTGCTTTCATCCGCATGACGTTTGCAAGGTGATGAACATCTTCACCCTTTATGACGATGTTTCCCTTTTCCGTCACTTCTTCTTTTGTGAGGTCGATAAAATATCGTTGCATACGTGTCCTGACACCTACTCGCTTTATTTTTTCGCTATAATGCTGACCCAATCTTCCATTGACAGCACTTCAACAATCTCAAAACCGGCTTCTTCTAAAGCCGCTTTGACTTGTAATTTCTTTTGTCCGATAATGCCTGATGTAATAAAGTAACCGTCTTTCTTCAATAGATCATACGCTTGATCTGTAAAGCGCAAGATGACCTCTGCAAGGATGTTGGCCACAATCACATCGCGTTCACCTGAAATCCCATCAAGTAAATTGTTTTGTTTTACCGTTACTTGGTCGCTCACACCATTTAATTCGATGTTCTGCTTTGCACTTTCCACTGCAACGGTGTCGAGATCAAATGCATGAATGTCTTTTGCACCGAGCATTGCAGCGGCAACACTTAAAATGCCAGATCCTGTTCCAACGTCAATCACCGTGTCGTTTTCCTTCACATAGCGCTCAAGCGCCTGAATGCAAAGAACCGTTGTTGGATGTGTACCGGTTCCAAATGCCATTCCAGGGTCCATTTCGATGATCAATTCATCAGAATGAACGGGTGTGTACTCTTCCCATGTTGGGACGATGGTAAATTTCTCAGAGATTTTCACAGGATGATAGTATTTCTTCCATGCAGTCGCCCATTCTTCTTCGTTTACTTCACAAATTGACAGTGTATTTCGTCCAAGGTCAATATCGTATAGAAGAAGATTGTTGATGGCTTCTTTGATCTCATCTACCGTTTCCATCAAAAAGCTATTCATCGGAAGGTAGGCTTTGACGATAACCCCTTCCTCAGGATAATCATTCGGATCGAGCTGGTAGATCTCACCGTATACATTTTCACGTTCCTTGACTAAATCAAGCGGGTCCTCAATCACGACACCACTTGCACCTGCTTCATGCAAAATATTGGTGATCGGTTCCACCGCTTCATTTGTTGTATGGACGCTAATTTCTGACCACTTCAATACTACCAACTCCTTATCCGTCTTACTCGCCTTTAAATGCGCGTTTCACCTTATCGAAAAAGCTCATTTCTTGTTCGTCCGGTTTATTTCCGCTCACTTCAGCAAATTTTCTAATGATATCTTTTTGATTTTCAGTTAAATTCGTCGGTGTTACGACGCGTACAACGATATGCTGATCGCCTTGACCATAACCGCGTACATTTTTTACACCTTTTCCTTTGAGTCTAAACTTCGTACCCGTTTGTGTGCCCGCGGGAACTTTTAATTTGACTTTCCCATGTAATGTCGGCACTTCAATTTCATCACCTAGTGCAGCCTGCGCAAAGGTAAGCGGCATTTCGCAGTAGATGTCATCTCCATCTCGTTCGAAGAATTCATGCGCCCTCACATGGAAAACAACAAATAGATCGCCTGGAGGTCCTCCATTTACACCTGGTTCACCTTGACCAGATACTCTAAGCTGCTGACCATCGTCCACACCTGCTGGGATCGTCACATTGATTTTCTTACGCTTACGCACTTTACCAGATCCACCACATGTTGAACACTTATGTTCAATTTGTTTACCAGTTCCGCTACAGTAGTTACATACTCTGCGGTTGACTACTTTACCAAATGGCGTGGATTGCTCGACATTTAGTTGACCTGATCCGCCACAATGTGAGCATGTCTTCGCCTGTGTTCCAGGTTTTGCACCTGATCCATGACACGTTTCACATGATTCCTCGCGGGGAATCTCGATCGTTGCTTCTTTCCCAAATGCCGCTTCTTCAAATGAAAGGGTCATTGTATATTGAAGGTCCGCTCCTTGACGCGGTGCATTTGGATCTCTTCTTCTGGCTCCGCCGCCAAAAATACTAGAGAAGATGTCATCAAAGCCGCCGAAGCCGCCAAAGTCTCCTCCACCGCCAAATCCGCCGCCACCAAATCCTTGGTTTGGATCGGTGTGACCGAACTGGTCATAATGTGAACGTTTTTGATCGTCAGAAAGGGTTTCATAGGCTTCTTTTACTTCTTTGAATTTATCATCTGAGCCAGCTTCTTTATTAATATCAGGGTGATACTTTTTTGAAAGCTTGCGGTATGCCTTTTTGATTTCGTCCTTTGAGGCGCTCTTACTCACGCCAAGCACTTCATAGTAATCACGCTTACTCATCTCTTCACACTCCCGATTTTCTCACATAAATACGATTGTATCATTTTAAATTGATCTTTTTCAATTCCTTTTCATCGTTGAAAAGAAAAAAGTCAAAGCCAAGAGATCCTGACTTTGACTTTCTGACGAGTACGTTTCAGCAGTCTTTTTCAAAAGTAAAGGTGATTATTTTTTCTCTTGATCGTCGTTTACTTCTTCGTATTCTGCATCCACTACATTGTCATCTGCTTTTTGAGCACCTTCAGCGCCTTCTTGCTGAGCTTGTGCTTGTTTTGCAGCTTCTTCATAGAGCTTTGTCGTTAATTCTTGAACGATTGTTTGTAGCTCATCTTTTTTCGCTTTAATGTCTTCAAGCTCGCCTTTTTCGATCGCAGCTTTTAGCGCATCTTTTGCATCATTCGCTTTTTTCACTTGCTCTTCATCGATTTTGCCTTCAAGATCTTTTAATGTTTTTTCTGTTGTAAACACTAATTGATCTGCTTCATTGCGCACTTCGATTTCTTCTTTTTTCTTTGCATCTGCTTCAGCATTTTCTTCTGCTTCTTTGACCATTTTTTCGATCTCATCATCAGAAAGACCTGAAGAAGATTTGATTGTGATGTTTTGTTCTTTTCCAGTACCCATATCTTTCGCACGTACGTTTACGATACCGTTTTTATCGATATCAAAAGATACTTCGATTTGTGGTACGCCGCGTGGTGCTGGCGGGATATCAGTCAATTGGAAACGACCTAATGTTTTGTTGTCTGCTGCCATTGGACGCTCACCTTGTAAGACGTGAATGTCTACAGCAGTTTGGTTGTCAGCAGCCGTTGAGAATACTTGAGATTTACTTGTTGGAATGGTTGTATTACGTTCAATCAGCTTTGTGAATACGCCGCCCATTGTTTCAATTCCTAAAGAAAGTGGTGTGACGTCAAGAAGAACAACGTCTTTGACATCTCCTGTGATAACTCCACCTTGAATTGCCGCACCAAGTGCAACCACTTCATCAGGGTTTACGCCTTTATGAGGCTCTTTACCTGTTTCTTTTTTGATTGCTTCTTGTACTGCAGGAATACGAGTTGATCCACCAACAAGGATGACTTTATCAATCTCACTAGCAGATAGACCTGCATCTTTCAGTGATTGACGTACAGGTGTCATTGTACGCTCTACAAGGTCTGCAGAAAGCTCTTCGAATTTAGCTCGCGTTAGCGTTAATTCTAGGTGAAGAGGACCTGCATCTCCAGCTGTGATAAATGGCAGTGAGATTTGTGTAGATGATACACCAGAAAGATCTTTTTTCGCTTTTTCAGCAGCATCTTTTAAACGCTGAAGCGCCATTTTATCTTTAGAAAGATCAATGCCGTTTTCTTTTTTGAACTCAGCCACTAGATGATCGATGATGACTTGGTCAAAATCGTCTCCACCTAGACGGTTGTCCCCAGCAGTTGAGCGTACTTCAAAGACGCCGTCTCCAAGCTCAAGGACTGATACGTCAAATGTACCGCCACCAAGGTCATATACAAGGATCGTTTGATCTTCATCTGTTTTATCTAAACCATAAGCAAGTGCAGCTGCTGTTGGTTCGTTGATGATACGTTCTACTTCAAGACCAGCAATTTTACCAGCATCTTTTGTTGCTTGGCGCTCTGCATCGTTGAAGTAAGCAGGAACTGTAATAACCGCTTTTGTTACTTCTTCGCCAAGATAAGCTTCAGCGTAAGATTTAAGATGTTGAAGGATGATTGCAGAGATTTCCTGCGGCGTGTAGTTCTTGCCCTCAACTTCTACTTTATAATCTGTACCCATATGTCTTTTAACAGACATGATGGTGTTTGGGTTTGTAATTGATTGACGTTTCGCTACTTCACCTACTTGGCGCTCTCCATTTTTAAAAGCGACAACAGATGGTGTTGTACGTGCTCCTTCAGCGTTTGCAATAACTTTTGGCTCGCCGCCTTCGAGTACTGCAACGCATGAGTTTGTTGTTCCTAAGTCAATACCAATGATTTTACTCATATTCGATGACCTCCCATTATGTAGTTATTGATTTACTTTTACCATTGATGGACGAATAACTCGGTCTTTGAGTTTATAGCCCTTTTGCAATTCTTCTACAACGATGTTTGAATCGTAGTTTTCATCTTCAACTTGCATGACGGCTTGATGAAGGTTTGGATCGAACTCTTTGCCGACAGCTTCAATTGGTTCAACGCCTTCATTTTTCAACGCTTCTACCAGCTGGCGGTAGACCATTTGCATACCTTCTAACAAACTTTTCGTCTGCTCATTGTCTGGATCGATTCCAAGCGCTCTTTCAAAGTTGTCGAGAGCTGGGAGAAGGTCGCTGACAACATGTTGAGAACGATATTTTTGCACGGTCTCCACTTCAGTTCGAGCACGGCGTTTATAGTTTTCAAAATCTGCTTGAACACGCAGAATTTTGTTTTCTTTTTCATCTAGAAGCTGCTGCAATTCATCAATCTTCTCTTGGAAGGCAGACTGTTCATCGTGCTTTACTTCCTCAGTTTCTGCTTGAACTGCTTCTTCTTGTGCTTCAACCTCTGCTGCTTGCTCAGGTGTCTGTTTTTCTTCTGACATTGTGTTCACCTCCCTCAAAAGATTCAATTATACGAAGGGGCTGTGCCCCCACCTTTTATCACCCTACTCATCATACAAATTGGAAAGTGCGTTTGACAAGTCTTTTGATACATGATGCAAAAGACTAACGACTCGCCCGTAATCCATACGGGTTGGACCAATGACAGCGATGGAGCCGAGTGATTTTTGATCAATCGCATAAGTTGCTGTGATTAAACTGCAGTTCTCCATTGCTTCCAAATTGTTTTCTGAACCGATTTTAATGGTGATTCCTTGCTGATTTGGATGAAACAGCTGCATGACATCGTTCTTTTGTTCAATCAGCATCATGAGTGAACGAATGCGGTCAATGTCATGAAACTCTGGCTGGTTCAACATATTAATCTTCCCGCCAAAGAAAAGTTTTGATTCATTTTGTGTTGAAGTGAATGTGTTACCAAGTGCATCTAAAATATGATCATAGTCTTTTAAATGCGTGCGAAGGAGCATCACTACTTCTTTATACATCCTGTCCTTCAGCTGATCCATCGGGACTCCGGCTAAGCGGCTGTTTAAAATATTCATTAGCTTCTCAATATCGGAGACATCAAGATGCTCAGAGAAGGTAATGGTTTTGTTTTCAACATGCCCGCTGTCTGTAATCATAATCGCTACTGCTTTATTAGGCTGGACAGGGACAAGCTGAATTTGCTTCAATCGATTTTCACTTAGCTTTGGACCAAGGACAATCGATGTGTAGTTTGTGAGATCTGATAAAATTTCCGCCGATTTTTGAACTGTTTTTTCCAGCTCAAAAATTTTCTCCTGAAATACTGACTGGATGAGCACAAGCTCTTTAGATGACAGTTTTCGCGGAGAGAGCAAATGATCTACATAATAACGATATCCTTTTTCGGAAGGAATTCTTCCTGATGAAGAATGGGTCTTTTCAATAAAACCGAGTTCCTCCAAATCAGCCATTTCGTTTCTAATCGTCGCAGAGCTGAATGTAATGTCTTCTTTTTTGGAAAGAGTCCTTGATCCAACTGGCTGCGCCGAACGAATAAAGTCATTAATAATGACTTGTAGAATCAAAAGCTGACGATTTGTTAACATCATCATCACCCCTGTTAGCACTCTCTTTCAACGAGTGCTAATTGTATAAACAAAATTACCAAACTCAAATTAAAATGTCAATTATAACTCACCGAGAAACGCTTGAAATACTTCATTCCCTAACAATTTTCCTTTTCTTGTTAAACGAATGCCAATCTCATCCTGTTCAATGAGACCTTTTTCTGCTAATTCTTCAAGAATGGCGGGAAAGAGTGCTTCTGGTGATGCTCCAAATTTCGCTTGAAAGTGAGCACTTTTCACGCCTTCAATTTTCCGCAAACCTAAGAACATTTCTTCTTCAATCTGTTCTGCTTTTGTCACCTGATGCGTTTCCTTATATGGAAACCCTGTTTGTTCAATGAGCTCTAAGTAATGCTTCACTGGTCCAGCGTTCACATTACGGACGCCATCTACATACCCGTGCGCTCCTGCGCCAAAACCAAAGTAATCTTCGTTGCTCCAATAGGTGAGGTTATGCTGGCTTTCAAAACCTGGTTTGGCGTAATTGCTAATCTCATATTGTTTGAGTCCGTGCCGCTCCATTTCATCCATGACGAGCTCATACATTTCAGCCTCACGTTCTTGCGGTGGTAAATGCAGTTTCCCTTTTTGCATTAAATTGTAAAAAACCGTCTTCGGCTCGACAATCAGCGAATAAACCGAATAATGTTCTGCACCTAATGAAAAAGCGGTCTCTAGTGAATGCATGACATGATGCTTCTCTTGATGAGGCAAACCAAACATCAGATCAAGACTAATGTTGTCAAACCCAACTGCTCTTGCTCGCTCGAAAGATGTGAGAACATCTTTCTTTTGATGAACCCGTCCGATTTTTTTGAGCAGGTCATCTTCAAATGTTTGAACACCAAAGCTGAGCCGATTAACGCCTGCTGATTTTAAGACATTCAATTTCTCAAGCGATAGTTCGTCGGGGTTTGCTTCTACTGCAAACTCGCTTAAGTTTTTGGTTGGTTTTAATACGCGGTGAATGCTGTCCATAAGCTGATCTAACTGGCTGGTTGTCAGTGATGTCGGGGTTCCCCCACCAATAAAGATCGTCTTTAGTTCTTGCTCTCCTTTTTGATCGATCGTGTGCTGCATTTCTTTTTCAAGTGCGGCTAAGTATTCATCGACAGGTTGGGTTTTAATGAAAAATTTATTGAAATCACAATAGTGACAAATGTGCTCACAAAATGGAATGTGAATGTATGCTGCTTTCAATTATTGACACCTTCTTTACAGGTAAAGAGCCGCAGTTTATCGCTGCGGCCTCTTCGTTTGTTTTCGACTATAAACGTCAAGGCGAGCATTGTAAAGCAGGTTGCCTTGAGGATGTTATTTTTTCGGTGTGCTGTCGTCCATTTTCAGCACGGCCATAAATGCTTCTTGCGGGACTTCTACAGAACCCACTTGCTTCATGCGCTTTTTCCCTTCTTTTTGCTTCTCAAGAAGCTTTCTTTTCCGGGAAATATCTCCACCATAACACTTCGCTAGTACGTTCTTGCGCATTGCTTTAATGGTAGACCGAGCAACAATCTTTTGACCGATCGCTGCCTGAACTGGTACTTCAAAGTGCTGGCGCGGAATCAGTTCTTTCAGCTTTTCTACAATGATCTTTCCGCGTTCATACGCATAGTCACGGTGAACAATAAAGGAAAGTGCATCGATTTTTTCGCCATTGAGCATGATATCCATTTTCACTAGAGTGGATGGGCGATAGCCGATCAGCTCGTAATCAAAGGATGCATACCCTTTTGTATTGGACTTTAATTGATCAAAGAATTCGTATACGATCTCTGCCAGAGGAATTTCGTACACAATGCTCACGCGGTTTGCATCAAGATATTGCATATCAATGAAATTGCCGCGCTTTCCTTGGCAAAGCTCCATCACAGAACCAACATAATCATTTGGCACCATCATTGTTGCCTTCACGTATGGCTCTTCAATTCGCTCAATCTTTTGCGGATCAGGCAAATTGGATGGGTTATCTACAACAATTTTTTCTCCGTCTGTCATATACACATCGTAAATAACACTTGGCGCTGTCGTAATGAGGTCGATTTTAAATTCACGTTCAATCCGTTCTTGGATGATTTCCATATGAAGCATGCCAAGGAAGCCGCAGCGGAAGCCGAAGCCCAGTGCTTGGGATGTCTCTGCCTCATATTGAAGTGAAGAATCATTTAATTCAAGCTTTTCTAACGCTTCACGCAAGTCGTTATATTTCGCTGTGTCAATTGGATAAAGGCCGCAGTACACCATTGGGTTCAGCTTTCTATATCCAGGTAGAGCTTCTTTCGCAGGGTTTACCGCACTTGTGATCGTATCCCCTACACGTGTATCGCCAACATTTTTAATAGCAGCTGTTAAATAGCCAACATCTCCAACAGTGAGTTCGTCTGTTGGCATTGCTTTCGGTGTAAATACGCCGACTTCAAGCACTTCAAATTCTTTGCCTGTCGCCATCATCTTGATTTTTTGACCCGGTTTGACGGTTCCTTCGACAATTCGTATGTAAGCAATGACGCCACGATACGCATCGTAGAGAGAATCAAAAATGAGGGCTTGAAGTGGTGCTTCTGGATCTCCAGCTGGTGCCGGCACCTTTTCGACGATTTGTTCTAAAATATCCTCGATCCCGATGCCCGCCTTAGCAGAGGTAAGAACAGCTTCAGATGCATCCAACCCGATGACATCTTCAATTTCTTGTCTTACACGTTCAGGTTCTGCACTCGGCAGATCAATTTTGTTAATGATCGGCAGGATTTCTAAGTTGTTATCAAGAGCTAAATAAACGTTCGCAAGTGTCTGAGCCTCAATGCCTTGTGCTGCATCCACCACAAGAATTGCACCTTCACAGGCAGCTAGGCTTCGAGATACCTCATAGGTGAAGTCGACATGCCCTGGTGTATCAATCAGGTGCATAATATATTCTTCTCCATCCTTCGCCTGATATTTCAGCTGGACAGAGTTTAATTTGATCGTAATGCCGCGTTCACGCTCTAAGTCCATGGAATCAAGTAATTGTTCTTTCATTTCTCGTTGCGTAATCGCCGCTGTTTTTTCTAAAATACGGTCAGCCAATGTGGATTTCCCATGGTCAATATGGGCGATAATGGAGAAATTTCGAATTCTTGATTGCCGTTCTAATCGTTTTTCTTTATCTGTCACAATCTATCACTCCTACTATAAAACGCGGGTTGCGCTAGGTTAGATTATATCAATAGGGCTGTAAAGATTCAATCGAAATCAAGAAAAGCCGCTCATCGGTTAGCGGCTTTCATGAAAAGGTGTGATATCTTATGAAATAACATCCAACATGATGCTTACAACAGTTTATTTACCATTCACCCAATCATAAAGTGTACGGGCTGCATGCGTCATACCATCTGATAATGCTTTTCCGGCCTTAGAGAAGGCATTAAAGCTCTCCATTTCTTCTAGCTGCTTTTGTTTTTCTGCTAAGTCTTTTTGTGTGACAGCTGTTCCGAGGATAGAAGCTTCTTTTTCTTGATCATCATTCGTTTGGACAGTGAAGGCCCCTTTTAATTGCGGATCATGATACCCTTTCATTTGCAGCATGCCATTATTAGCTTGCTGCATTCCTAAAAAGACACCGAATAGCAATACGAGCGATAAAATAATGGTTTTTCCGATAAATGAGCCCATGTCCTCCACCACCTTAAGACCGTTTTTTCTCATCCTTTGCTTTGCCGTCTACCTTTTCTGCGTCCCAGAAAATTTCACTGAACACATCAGCTGCTGCATTGGATGCGTTTTTCAGTTCTTCCATATTATTATCCACACCGCCAAATTCTAATAGGAGGGCTTTGTCAGATAAATCTTGATTATAGATTCCATTATCACCAATTTCTCCTTTGGCAAACACACCGACACTAAGTCCTTTATATTTTTTCTCCATCAAATGGTGGAACTCTGTCGCCAGCTTTAAGTTTTTCTCATAGCTTTGATTCTTCTTCCCTACAACAAACGCGATTCTCGCATATTTCTTGCCTTTGATTTCTACTGTCGTATCTTTCTTTCTTCTTGAATCCCGGTGAATATCGATTAAGTAATCTAGGTCATCATTTTTAGCGAGAGCTTCTTTTACAACCAATCTGGATTCATTATATGATTGAGGATACTTCAACCCTTTTTTCAGCAGTCTTTTTTCAATTTCTGTTTTATCCACTGTGTTGCCGATTCCTTGCTGATCGAGCGCTTTACCAAACATCTCCCCGACAAGGGTGACGTTCACTTTTGAGTGGCGCGCATTGTTTGGGTTTGTTTCTCCTTTTAAAAATGGTAAATATGATTCCGTATTATGTGTGTGATAAATGTATACAGCTTTTCGTTTTCCTGTCGACTGGTCCGGCTCTTTTGCAGGCGTTTTCGGTTCATCTTCATCAAGCTTGTCCAGCTCAGCTAGATTTGCTTCTTTTTCATCTTTGATGACTTCACTTGGAGGCGGCGATTCCATTGGCATATTCGTGTAGTCTGTACCTTCACCTGCTAGGATGATTTTTGTATCAAAGTGTTCAAAGCCTGGCAGCTCTCTTCCTAGAAAACTGCGGGGGTCTTCTAAATTGATACTTGTGGCAAGTTTGAGTGACAGCCCGGAGAAATGAAATCCTTTTTGATCTTCAGGGACTGCTGAGGAAAAATATTGATTTTCCATCCCCATTAGAGTTGCAAAGAATGCCCCTGACAGCTCATCTGCCACACCATATAATGATGCTTGAGGCCTAAGCTCAGGTTTTAAAGACGTCAAAGCCCCTGACATGACAAACACAACCACCAGAGAGACAATAAACAAAAAAATACTCTTCACTACTTTTGTTCCATTAATCGCAACGACCAACTGTCGAGGACGGCGAGGTCTTTTTTTCATGATTTACTCCCTCCAGCACGCTTTCTAGTAATTACACTATGAGCGAGCTAGAGAAAGTAGAACTGATTAATGATTATAGGAACCCATGTTGTCTTGAGAGATTTTTTGATGAAGTGCTGTATTTAACCCATTGGCGAGGACGTTCGCCATGTCATCAATGAATGTATCCACTTCCTTCGGTGTGACCATTAGATTTTGTCCAAGCGGTGCAAGCACCTCATGGATCAACTGTCTTTTTTCTTCTTCAGGAAGCGTTCCGACGATTCCTAAAAAGGATTGACGCGTTTCATCATCTGGCAAATCTTCTTCATTCAGCACTTTTTTCTTGCCAAATGTCAGACCCGCTGGTACTAAAGATCGGGAAGGTCTATCATCTTTCAGTTCTCTACCAAAATGCTTTAACACGTAATCAATCGTGTCACTTGCGATCGTCACTGCATCGACCACTGTTGGTACACCAATGGCAATGACTGGAATCCCCAAGGTCTCTTTGCTTAATTCTTTTCGTTTATTTCCGACACCCGATCCTGGATGTATACCTGTATCAGAAATTTGAATTGTAGTATTCACCCGTTCTACTGCACGTGCAGCCAGTGCATCGATGGCGATCACAAAATCTGGTTTAGATCGTTCAATGACACCTTGTATAATGTCACTTGTTTCTATACCAGTCAGCCCCATGACCCCAGGCGATAATGAAGACACTGGGCGATAGCCTTCCTGCACATTCTCAGGCTGTAATTCAAATAAATGGCGTGTCACCAGCAAATTTTCAACTGTGAGCGGCCCTAAAGCATCCGGCGTGACATTCCAGTTTCCGAGTCCTACGACAAGACAGCTCGCATCCGCCTGAATGCCGTGATCTTTTAAAAATTGAGCAAAATGATGGGCAAAAACTTCAACCACTTTTTCTTGCATCTCAGAGTCTTTCTCCCGAATTCCTTGCGCCTCAAGCGTCAAGTATGTCCCTGCCTTTTTTCCGGTCAACTCTTCTCCTTCTGTCGTAATCTCCACAGTGCGGATGCGGATGCCGTGCTCTTCCTTCTCCTTCTCAACAATTCCTTGAATACCGTCCTTTTTGACCACATTCGGATCGTTCTCTTGTTCTAGTATCTCTTTTGTTTCAACGGCCAAATCGGTCCGGATTTGATAAGCGCTTAAATCAAGTTTCTGTTTCTTCATGAAAAGGCTCCTTCCATCAAGTAATTAACAGTAGTCTTTCCATCTCTTTCAAGAAACATTCGAGCGCTTCATCAATGAAAAATACTTTACATTTATATTGCATTCTAAAGGTGTGTTTGATAGAATACAATTTGTTCTATTGTGAAGATTTAACCTTAAGACAATTGTGTTTAGGTTGTATCTTAGGAGGTGAAACACATGCCAAATATTAAATCAGCGATCAAACGTACAAAAACGAATAACGAACGCCGTGCACACAACGCAACAATCAAGTCTGCGATGCGTACTGCGATTAAACAAGTTGAAGTTTCTGTAGCTAACAACGATGCTGAGCAAGCAAAAGCTGCTCTTTCTTCTGCTGCAAAACGCATTGACAAAGCCGTTAAAACTGGTCTTGTACACAAAAACGCAGCTGCGCGTTACAAATCAAGACTTGCGAAACAAGTAAACGGACTTTCTGCATAATGATTGCAACGCCTCAGTGATGAGGCACCTGTTTAACTGTACGTCCGTCCTGAACGGCCGAGCCTAAGGACAGACTGGCAATTATACATCTAAACAAAAACGACCCTCTTTTGAGAAGGTCGTTTTTTTTATGTTCAAGCCCCTAATAACCGAAGCAGGAACAATTCTAATAATAGCTGCTTGTCCTTTTTACCCGTTTTCATTTCATAATCAATCGTGGAGAGCTCTTTGACGATGTACTTTAGCTCTTCTTCTGAAAACAGTCTTGCCTGATCCATCGCGAGTTTGACCCGGAATGGGTGGACTTTCAGGTTTGACGCAATTTGTTTTTGCCCGTACCCCTGTTGAGCAAAGTACTTTGTCTGCAATATCAACCGAAATTGATTTGAAATGAGTGCCAATATTTTAATGGGTTCCTCATTTTGCTTTAGGAGGTCATAAAACATTTGCATCGCTTCAGACCGGCGCCTGTTCACGATTTGGTTAATCAGTTCGAAAATATTCTGCTCCAAACTTCGTGCAACGAGCTGATTGACATCCGCCAGCTCAATTTCCTCTCGCTGCCCAATATATGTACTTAGCTTTCGAACCTCTTGAAAAAGTGAGGACAGGCTCCCGCCACATAACATGACAAGCTGTTCTGCCGCTTCAGCCGAGATTGTTTTTCCTTCTGTTTTCACCAGGGTGATGGTGAAATCTGTTGTTTCTTTCGGATTTAACTCTTTCGCCTCAACCACAGCCGCTTTCTTTTTTAACAATTTGGTGATTTTCTTACGTTCGTCCAGTTTTTCATATGGCGCTAATAACACGAGAATCGTATAGGGTGCTGGCTTTTCTAAATAAGCTTCTAACACAGAAAGCTGATGCTCAATCTTTTCTTTTTTCTTTTCTGCAGTGAGGAAATAAGGGTTCTTGATCACAACGAGACGCCGCTCTCCCATAAACGGAAATGTTTCTGCGTCCGTCACAGCCTGCTCAAGCGGCACCTCTTCCATATCGAAGACAGAGTAATTAAAATCCTTTGTTTCTTCGTCGACGACAGCTTGTCTCAATTTTGCAGCTGTCTCTTGAAGTAAATACGTTTCTTTTCCATATAAGCAATAAACGGGATGGATATCCCCTTTTTTTAAATTGTTCCATACTTCAAAGACCATTCGCTTAAATCCCTCTCTTTCACTTCCTCCTCTATCCTAAAGTGTGTAGAGACATTAGTAAAGAGGAAGCTGAAAGTGCCGCCTCCTCATTTATAGTAAACGTCTCACGTAAGCTCCCGGGTCAGCTTACAGTCAGACGATATTCACAAAATGATCATGAAAATGGAAAACGGTTACTTTACCTTCTAGCAATTCCAAATGAGTTCAAGTATACTAAAAATAGCCAGGAGGGATGAAAATGAATGAATTTGAAAAGAATGTTCAAAGCAAGCGGAATGATGTGACCGACTCAGCTGTTGGTTTTATCGTCACATTCGGATTTTTCGCCTCAATGTTTATTTTGGCAACAGTGATACACCTCGTTGGATCTTAACTACATGAATGCAAGATGACTGCCGTTTTGGCAGTTTTTTTATTGATTTTGTAAGATATCATATGGAGGATGAGCGTAAAATGTTCCATCCTCTTCAAGAAATTCATAGGTCACACTTCCATCGATATCTGTACGATACACCTTTGTTTGATGATCATTTAATTTTTTCAAAACTTCTTGATGAGGATGGTGATACCGATTTCGTTCACCTGCTGAAATCAGTGCATATGACGGCTTCAAATGCTGAAGCCATTCTTCACTTGTTGATCCTTTACTCCCGTGATGCCCAACCTTCAAGACATCCGCTCGTAGCTTGGGGTAAGCTTGAATGATGTCTCGTTCCCCTTCTTGTTCAAGATCCCCAGTCAGCATAAAACGCTTACCGCCAAGCGTAAAGGTGAGGACCAGTGAATCATTATTTTTACTCGTCACCTGGTCACGTGCGGGATGCAGAACGTCAAATTTTTGTCCTCCAATTCTCAGCTGATCCCCTCTTTCCAACTCATCTACAGGAATCCGTTGATCAGCCGCTTCCTTTAAAAGCTGCGCATCCTCTGGATTTCGGGCAAAGCCTTTTGGGATTGCAAGGCGTTTGACTTTATTTCGCTTTATTAATCGCATCGCTTCTCCCATATGATCTTGATCTGCATGGGTAAGGATGAGGACATCAAGTTTTGCTATGCCTTTAGAATGCAGAAATGGAATAAGGGTTTGATCCCCAATTGTAGATACTTTACGTCTTTTTTTCCATGGCTCTTCTTCAAAAGAAAGTCTGCCTCCTGTATCGACTAATATATGCCCGGTTCGATAAGGTAACTGAATAAACAAACTATCCCCTTGTCCTACATCTAACATCGTGACCTCTCCTTTTTGAAGAAAATTCGGCGTGAAATAGTGTACAGCCAGCACACAAACGAGAATCAAAATCGGCACAAGATAAGATTTGATAGAAGTTTTACATTCCATCACAATGAATAGAAAAACAATGGAGGAAACCTCTAGGAGCACATGCCACCATGTCGATTTCATAAAAATGAGAGTAAGACTATCGTAAGCAGCCATGTGTGCAGACAATTGATGACTAAACTGGATCACCCAATCAAGCAGCTGAAACAGTGTTTGTCCAAGCGGAAGATAAATGATAGATAAAAGAAAAAAGAATAAGGACAGAGGCATGACAACCATTGTATAAAAAGGAACGAACATCATATTTAAAGGAACACTCAGCAAGGAAAATTGTTGAAAATAATATAAAAGAACAGGAAGCGAAGCAAGCTGTGCAATCAAGGAAATGAGAAATAACTGCATCACCGAACTTTTTGCTTTTGATAAAATACTAGTGGATAGCAAAATAAATAAGGTCACCACAAATGACAGCTGAAAACCGACATCAAATATATAAAGTGGTTGAATGGCTAATAAAAGCAAGAACGCTGCACTTAACACGACCGCAGAAGGCTGTTTCATTTCTTTTGGCAGGCTTGTGATGACTAAATAAATTCCAGCCATGAGACAGGCTCTTAACACAGACGGTGCAGCACCTGTTAAACAAGCATAAACCGGCAAAAAGGATATTAAAAGAATACGTGCTGTCTCTCTTGTCACGCCAGCGCGGAGTAGACACCAAAATAGACAAGCGAGCAATGTTTGAACATGAAGTCCTGAAATGGCTAATAAATGAATGATGCCAAGCATTTGATAATCTCTTAATGTATCAGGGTCTATTAAATCACGATCGCCAAAAATAAGTGCCTGCACAATCCCAACAGAATTCTTCGGAACGTGATCTTCTAGAAATTTCAACCCCTTCTGCCTAATAGATGAAAGGTCATGTGAAGGGCTGTCATGTTTCGTGCAGCTTTTCATAGACTGCGTTAAGAAAATAGCATCAATGCCTTTTGTTTTTAGAAATTGATCATATTGAAAGCCATTCGGTATGGTTGCATGTTTAGGCAACCGCATCTCACCTGTCATATGACAGCTCATACCTGGCCCAACATCTTTTAGTGCTTCTTTTTCACGCTCTGTTTGAATCGTATAAAATGCCGCTAGTCGACGATTCTCTGATGAAACAGTCGCTGAAAAGCGATTGCCATCTATTTTCGGGATCGTTTCAATCACAACCGAATGAGAAAATGCTTTTTCTTGCATGGGATGATCCGTTTCAAAAAACTGATGCACCATAAAAATGAGCATATAGATCGTTCCACACAAACTGACCATTAAAAAGAGCTGGGGTGTTTTTTTCAGCAGACTGAAAAGAAGAAATACTAGAAGAAAAAGGAGAAAATACAAATGAAGATGATATGCGGCCAGAGCAATTCCAGCAGCTGCTGAAATCGCCCCGAACGGCAAATACTTAAACATAGGAAGTAAATAATTGATTCGCCTTTTCATGCATTTGACGAATTTCTGTTTCGCTACGTCCTGATTCACTTAGTTTGCCTATTAAATCCGCAACAAAGGCTAATTTTTCTTGGTTTTTTAAGTCAATAATCATCTCATCTAATTCAACCTGTTCTGTTTGAACTCCGGCCTGTTCAAATAAATCAACAGCATATGGATGATTTTTATAATCCTTCGCATAATACACTGTTCGAATACCTGCTTGAATAATCGCTTTACAGCACTGCAAGCAAGGAAAATGCGTCACATATATTTCAGCATCAGCCGTTGGTGCACCAAATTTGGCACATTGTAAAATAGCGTTCATCTCCGCATGGATTGTACGAACGCAATGATGATCTATCACATAGCATCCTACATCTGCACAATGCACGTCGCCGGCAATGGATCCATTATATCCACCTGCGATGATGCGCTTGTCTCTTACGATCGTTGCCCCAACAGCTAGCCGCTCACAGGTGCTTCGCAAGGCAAGCAAATGGCTTTGAGCCATAAAATATTGATTCCATGAAATTCTCTCCACGAGCTGATCCCTCCAGAATGATGGTTGATATTAAGTGTACATGCCTTGCTTCTATACCGTCAATTCTACTTGACCGTCAGTTGATTTTTCAGCCGTTCAATGGTCTTCTCTCCAAAACCCGAAATATTCCCCAAATCTTCAATTTGCTGAAATTCTCCATGTTCTTCTCTATACGCAATGATGGCTTCCGCTTTGGCTGGGCCTATTCCGTTAATGGTCTGCAATTCCGCTGCATCAGCTTGATTGACATTCACCCCTTGACTCTGTTCATTTCCCGGCGGCGTATCAACCGCTGCTGTTTGTCCCTGCTTGTCACCTTCCCCCTTCTTTCGTACATAAATCATCATACTGTCCTCTAATTTTGCTGCTTGATTGATGTCAACTGTATCTGCCTTGCTCGTAAAACCACCTGCTCTTTTAATGGCTTCTTCAACTCTGTCCTCAGCCATAAATGCATAAACGCCCGGCTTCCGTACAGCTCCTTTGACCTCTACTACGATGGATGTTGGCTCTTTTTCTGCACTCTCTTGTTTTTCTTCTAATGTGACTTGCGTTTCATGTTGTTCTTTCAATACACCTGGCTCGGCGCTGCCTTTCTCTTTTCCTACTAAAAAGCAGAAACAGATGATGAGGATGACGAGGATAATGATTCCCGCTATCAGATAAAGACTGTATTTTTTCAACGAAATGAGCTGCTTCACTTGTTCACGCTTCTTTCAATCATATTTTCACGCTGCTTCACATACTGTTTAGAAGATAACAGATCCTATGCGTCTAAGGAGGGAGAACGTTTGAATATAGGGTTAATCGGTACAGGAAACATGGGTACCATACTTACTGAGGCATTTATTGAATCAAAAGCAGTCAATCCCTCATCCATCACCATTACAAATCGGACCATCGAAAAAGCGTTCAATATAAAAAAGAATCACCCAGAGGTCGAAGTGACGAAACAGCTTTCAGGAGCTGTAACGGATAAAGATTTCATCTTTGTTTGTGTCAAACCACTTGATATTTATCCGCTTTTAAAAGAGCTGAGCCCACTTTTAAAAGAACAGCAAACCATTGTCATCATTACAAGTCCGGTTCATCCTGAACAGCTTCAAGATATTGTTCCTTGTCAAACAGCCAGACTGATCCCAAGCATCACCAACCGCGCATTATCAGGCGCATCACTTTTAACATTTGGTTCATCATGCAATGTCACGACAAAAGCAGCGCTCAGACAACTCGCTTCCCGCATTTCAACACCAATCGAAATTCATCATTCAATCACACGGGCAGCCTCAGACATTGTCAGCTGCGGTCCTGCCTTTATTAGCTTTCTTGTTCAGAAAATGATTGAAGCCGCTGTTGAAGAAACGGATATTTCAAAAGAAGAAGCCACTACCTTATCAGAAGATATGCTTGTAGGACTTGGCCGTTTGATTGAAAAAAGGGTGTATACCCTGCCTACACTGCAAGAGAAGGTGTGTGTAAAAGGCGGCGTCACCGGCGAGGGCATTAAAGCACTTGAAGCAGGTGTTCAAGATATGTTCCATCAGCTTTTCCAGAACACTCATGACAAGTTCGATGAGGATATAGAAGCGGTTGCGCATCAATACCCACCGAGTGTGTTTACTGATGATCTCAGAAATTAAACATCTTCGCAACAAGCGAAAAAAGGGTTTTAAAAAACCATCGTTCCATTAAACGATGGTTTTTGGTTTCTTCGCTGAAATAAAATATCTTTCTGCACATTCTTGAGGTGCTTCATTTGTAAAATCAGCGGTCACTTCAATCTGTTCAAAGCCAGCGGACTCAAGGAACGCTGCATATGTCTCAAAAGGAAATGTACGCTGTTCGTGCGTTTCATCATAACGCTCATACACGTCTCCGTCTTTTACAAAAAAGCTTAAATCATGAATGACTGAAAATGGATGATCTCCTTTATCACTCTGCCAAATGTAGCTGATTTCTTCATCTTGATCGGCATAAGTAGAGCCAGGAAATACCTCTTCCATTTTAAAAGGGGTATGAACATCAAACAATAAAACCCCACCTGTCTCTAAAAGCTGAAACATGTTTTTAAAGGTTTTTTTGACGTCATTTTCGTTTTTTAGATAATTCAAAGAATCACAGCAAATAACCGCTGCTTGAAAAGTTTGTTCAAACCCCTCAAGCTCTCTCATATCTTGATGTAAAAATTGAATAGACTGCTTATGAGCCTGTGCTTTTTGCTGCGCAAATGCCAGCATCTCTTCACTTAGGTCAATTCCTGTGACCATGTGGCCTTTTGCAGCTAACCGAAGAGAGATCTCTCCAGTTCCACAACCTACATCGATAATCGCACTATTTGGCTTGATATACCGCTGTATCCACTGAACCCATTCATCATAAGGGGCATGTGTCATGAGCTCATCATACACACCTGCAAACCCTTGATAAATCATGAGTTAATGCCAAGCGAAAGCGTTTCTCTCGGCGCATCTCCCCAAAGCTTCTCTAAGTTATAGTATCCTCTTTCCTCTTTGTGGAACACATGAGCAATGACATCTCCTAAATCAATCAAGACCCATCTTGCTTCGTCAAAGCCTTCCATCTTTTTAACTTCGATGCCGCCTTCTTCTGCAAGGTGTTTCACTTCTCTTGCAATGGCCTGTACTTGTTTGTCAGAATTCCCGTGACAAATGAGAAAATAATCTGCAACAAGTGAGATCCCTTGCATATTCAGGGCAATAATGTCCTCTGCCCGTTTATCATCGCACGCTCCTGCTGCGATGTTTAAAATTGATGATGCATCCATCAAAATTCCTCCTTAGTTGTTCTTTTGCACAAGTGAGTTATAAGTAGCAAGTGTATCTGGGAAAACTGGCTGATTCTTTTTCATTAAAAAGCTGACGGTGTTTTTTAAAGATTGAATCAAGGCAAGGTCCAAATCCTGCTCTGCTAACTCTCTTACTTCCTCTACACCAGGAAAATGGCGTCCTGGCTCTATATAGTCGGCGACATAAATAACTTTTTCAAGCAATGTCATGTTCGGTCTGCCGGACGTATGGAATTCAATGGCTGTTAAAATATCTCGGTCGTCAATTCCAACTTCTTTTTTGACCAAATAGGCACCAACTGGGGCATGCCAAAGCTCAGGTGAATATTTAAGCAATAGAGGGTTCATCTGTTCTTGCTCGATGATGCCCTTCATTTCTTCTTTCGGTCTAAATTTAGCATAATCGTGGAAAATAGCCGCGACCTCTGCTTTTTTCACATCTGCACCAAAACGTTCAGCTAATGAAATGGCCGTCTCCATGACCCCAATTGTATGTGTATATCTATGCTCTGTTAACTGCTGTTTGACACAGTTTAACGCTTCTTCACGATTCATATAAATGATGCTCCTTTATATAACACTCAACAGCTTTCGGAATCAAATAATCAACAGGTTTCCCCTGCTTCATTCGCTGCCTAATCAATGTCGATGATACATCAAAAGCCGGAACATCTGCAAACAAAAGAGGATACGCCGTACTTCCTTCATAACCTGGTCTTTTCATCCCAATAAAGGTGATCATCTGAAGCAAATCATCGATTCTATGCCATTTCGGCAAATACTCGACCATGTCCGCTCCAATCATAAAAAAGAACTCATCTTCAGGATGGCGCTTCTTTAACAGCTCAACCGTATCTACTGTATAAGATGGGCCCTCCCGCTCCATTTCAATAAGCTCAACTCGAAAATGAGGATTTGTCTGAATCGCTTTTTCCACCATTTTTACGCGGTGATGACTCTCTGCTCGTTTTCGGCCCGTTTTATGAGGGGGCTTGTGATTTGGGATAAACCAAATTTCATCAAGCCCTACTTGGAAACGCACCTCACTTGCCATCAGCAAATGCCCATTATGCGGGGGATCAAACGTACCGCCGAACAACCCTATTTTTTTCATATCATATCCACCTTTACGGCAGCTTAATTTGTTTATTTTCCTTTGATTCCTTATAAAGGACAATCACATTTCCGATCGTTTGAACGAGTTCAGCTTTTGCACCTTTTACAAGTGCTTTTGCAACCTCTGTTTTGTCCTCGTCGCAGTTTTGCAATACGCTGACTTTCAAAAGTTCTCTTGCTTCAAGCGCCTCGGAAATTTGCTTGACCATATTGTCATTTACCCCGCCTTTTCCAACTTGAAAAATAGGTGATAAATGATGTGCTTGCGCACGTAAAAAACGTTTTTGCTTACCTTTTAACATGGTGTTCCTCCTAATTTCTCTATGACAATTGACTTCATTTTTCGGGCGTCAGGTGTAATGCCCGTCCACAGTTCAAAGGCTCTTACCGCCTGACCAACAAACATGCCGACGCCATCGACTGTTTTCAAACCTAACCCGGCTGCTTCGCTTAGCAGCTTTGTTTCTATTGGATTATACACAATATCACAAACGACCGCTGTTTTTTTTGCGTTCGCTAAAGAAATTGGGGTTTCTTCAACATTCGGATACATACCAATTGAGGTCGTATGGATGATGACATCATATTCCCCAAGCCGCTCTTCTGCTGTATTTAATGCAATGGCACGAGATGTGATTTTCCCATCGGCACTTTCAATTAAAGCCTCAGCTTTTTCAATGGTGCGGTTGGCGATATCAAATTGTTTCGGTGCATACTCAGCAATTGTCGTGTAAATCGCTCTTGCTGCTCCACCAGCACCAAGCAGGAGAAATGACAGCTCTGATAACGGCTGATCCAACGCTTCAAGCAATGAATGAAGAAAGCCTTCTCCATCTGTATTGTACCCAACGAGCTGATCTCCTTCGAGACGCACCGTATTGACGGCACCAAGGCGTTCAGCTGTCACATCAATTTTGTCGAGGTACTTCATGATGTCTACCTTGTGCGGAACAGTGACGTTAATGCCGCTGATTCCTAACGCTTTCATGCCGCTAATCGCATCTTTCAGGTCATCATTTTCTACTTGAAAGCCATGATAATGTCCATCAATTCCAGCATCCTTTAGCGCTGCATTATGAATATCCGGAGACATTGAATGGCCAACAGGGTTACCGATTACTCCGTATAAAGGTTTCAAGGTCTCTCCCCCTCTGAACATTTAAATTAACGAACGTCTCATAAACACGTGCACGCCTTTTGGCGCATACACTTTGATTTGTTTTCCAGCATCATTTGCAGTCACCCAGCCTAATCCTGAAAAGACAATGTCCATTTTTGGCTGATCGATGGTGAAAGTGTGCGGAACGAGCGGCGGGAAATCTTCCATTCCCTCTTTTGATGGCGGTGAAAGCAGTTCACCTGCATGCTTTTCATATAAGTCATCTGCATTCTCCATCTTCGTTCTATGAATGTTGAGTTCATTTGGCATATAGCAGACAAAGGATGTTCTGCCGCCTTTTACATAATCAAATCGAGCCAGTCCGCCAAAGTAAAGCGTTTGAGCTTCATTTAACTGGAACGTTCTCGGTTTCAATTCTTTTTTCGGCGTTAAAATCTTTAAGTCATTTTTGCCAACATAGTGCGCCATTTGATGGCAGTTGATGATCCCCGGTGTATCGAATAAAGCAGACCCGTCATCAAGCGGGATTTCAATCGCATCAAGTGTTGTCCCTGGGTATTGGGATGTGGTGATCACATTCTCTTCTCCAGACACCTCTTTGATAATGCGGTTAATAAATGTTGATTTCCCAACATTTGTACAGCCGACAACATAGACATTTCTGCCCTCACGGTAATGATCAATGGCCTCCATGACCTCAGGCACACCTTGTCCTCTGCTCGCACTGATTAAAAACACATCGATCGGATTGAGCCCATTTTCTTTTGCTTCCCGCTTCATCCATTGAACAAGACGGTCTTTTTTCACGGATTTTGGTAAAATATCTACCTTGTTGCCGACAAGTAAAATGGGATTACCACCAACAATACGGCTCAGTCCATTAATCCAGCTTCCGTTAAAGTCAAAAATATCAACGACCTTGACGATCAGAGAATCAGTCTCGCCAATGCTGTGTAAAATATTTAAAAAGTCGTCTTCTGTTAAAGATACATCCTGAATTTCATTGTAGTTCTTTAACCTAAAACAGCGCTGACAGATCACATCTTCTTTCAATAGAGATGCTGCCGGCGCATATCCTAATTGATCTTTATCTTCCGTCTGAATGGCTACACCGCAGCCAATACAAACAACCTTTTCCATTATTACTCTTCCTCCCACTGAATGTGGCCCTTACGCTTTAAGGCTCCTAAAATTCTGCGTTCAATCTGCCTGTTAAACTTCGTGAAAAATCCGTCCGATGCCGCAACAGGTACAACCAAAATGGTATGGAAGCCATGCCTGTTTCCGCCAAGCACATCTGTCATAAGCTGATCGCCAATGACAACCACATCTTCTTTCTTCAATTGCATATCAGCGACGGCCTTATTAAAGGCTCTTCCCATCGGTTTTCTCGCTTTATAAATAAACGGGATATGAACCGGCTCAGAAAAAAGCTTGACCCTTTTTTCATTATTGTTCGATACAATCGTCACCTGTATCCCGTGATCTTTCATCTCTTGAAACCATTCAATTAAACGCGGGGTCGCACTTGGACGATCCCATTCTACTAGTGTGTTATCTAAATCCGTAATAATTCCTTTTACATTTCGTTCTTTTAGTTTTTGCGGCGAAATGTGGAAAATACTTTTCACAAATTCATCCGGTAAGAAATACTTCTTTAGCACAATTTGCACCCTTTCTTCCATTGGTTTTTCAGCGATTGTGTCGAATCAAATCACAATTTGTCTGTCTATCGAATACAATGAAAAAGTTTTCGACATATGATGAGGACCTTCAACAGGTGTGGATAATTTTACACACATTATCCACCTATATTTCATCACGCTTTCATTCAATTATAAACACTCTACCCACAAGTTATCCACTTAACCATGTGGATAACAGAACGATTGTTCTTGTTTCCCATTCATGGTAGATTAAAGGTACTTCAAAGACATTCGATCAACCTATGATGATATGTCTTTTCCTCAAGTTTTATGCCAACTTTTTCAGGGGAGGTGTTTTTCCCATCATATGGGTTTCTAGTATGAAAAAGCTGTCAGATGATTTACTTATAGAATCGTATTATAAAGCAAATGAAATGAACTTAAATCGCGACTTCATTGAATTAATTGAGACAGAAATGAAAAGACGTTCGCTCGGGCATATGCTCTCTGTTTCCTCTTAATTCCATATATCCAGGAACCATGCCTCCCGAGCACTCTCCTTTTTTAAACTCAGGTGACTGATATTATATCACTTGCGCTATAGGCTTACTACTATTTTCCGTAAAAAACACCCCTTCTGATCAAAGAAGAGGTGTCTTATTTGCAAGGCTGTTCATTCCAAAACCATAACCCTCCACCTACGACCAAAATGACGACAAGGAACACAACAAGAAAAGCGTAACCGATTCCTGCTCCTTGAGCTGGATAAGGCGAACACGCAGGGTAAGGATAAGGACATCCCCACATATCAGTTACCTCCTTCTAGGAAGATATACTGTTAGACTATGCGAGATGGATCGTCTTGTTTAGGCAGATGGCCTGCATTTAAAAATGTTTAATGACATCACGCTCTTTGATTTCGTTATAAATGATTCTTGCCCCTTTTGGTGTCATATGATTGCCAGAAGGGTCAATGAGGCCAGACTGAATCAAGGCGTTGTCACTATCTTCACCTGCTTCTCGGATGAACGCTTTCCAATTGTCGACAAGCGGCACTTGCTGTTTTTCAGCTACTTGTCTTGTGATGTCATTGTATGAGTTTTGCCAAGCTCTCGCCCCGCCTCTCTCAGCAAAATAAGATGACTTATATCTAGAATAATAATACAAGCCCTTTTTGCCTCCTTCCACCACAGGCACGCACGTCATGAGGATCGGGGTAATTCCCTCTTTTCTACTTTCAGAAATGAAGTAGGATAAGTTTTCTTTAAATCGTTTTTTGGTCACACGGGGATGTTTCCCGTCTAGAATCGCCGCATCATTTGTACCGAACATGATGAGGACGTAAGTTGGTTTTTGTTTTAAAATATCCTGCTCAAAGCGCAGCTTCGCATCTTCTGTTGTCTGCCCGCCAATTCCGGCATTCTGTACCTTGATTTGGCCGCGCTCGACGTTTTTCATGAGATTCACCCATTTTTCAGATGTTGGATAATCTCGAAAATCCCAGTTCGATCCTCTTGTGTTACTGTCACCAAATGCAATCACACTTTCCTGAACTGGTTTTGAGCACCCAGCAGCAACACATAACAGGATGAAAAGGAAAACAAATTTCTTCACAACATTCACCTCCAAAAGCCCTCTTCATATAGTAAACGACAAGACTTTTGGTTTCAATGAATGACTGTTTCTTATTGTAATTGAACCGGTAGATAATCTCTGTTATGGTGCACCAGTTCGCTCACTTTCACAAACTCATAGCCTCTTTTCTTTAGTTCAGGTACGACTTGTTTCAGCGCTTCTACTGTCTGCTTACGATTTCCTCCGCCATCATGTAAAAGGATGATATCACCGCCCTGAATATTCTCAATAATACGGCTGGCAATTTTGTGTGCACCTGGCCTAGACCAGTCCTTCGGATCTTGCGTAAAGGACCACATCACGACATCGTATCCTTGCTTTGAAAGAATGCGGAATGACTTCATCGTCAAGCGCCCGCCCGGGGGACGAAATAATAAGGGTCCGCCAGGCTGGAGAGAAGCGATATGAGCCGCTGATTCTTTTAATTCTTGCTTGATTTCTTTCGATGACAAAAGGTCAAAATACGTATGGTTCATCGTGTGATTGCCAAGCTCATTTCCTTCGCTCACAATCCGCTCTGCGAGCAGGGGATATGCATGAATACGGCTTCCGATGACAAAAAAGCTGGCATTCACTTCATGCTCTCTCAGTACATCTAGTATTTGATTTGTGTATACCGGATGAGGTCCATCATCAAAGGTTAACGCAATCTTTTTCCGTTCCTCTCTCATGTCCCAAAAGGCTCGTCCCGTTTTTTCTAGGTCGATTCTTTTTAATGTACGCGCCTCTATGTTACCAGGAACAAAAGCGCATATTACCAATATACATAACAAGATATGCAACCCTTTCATCAGACCGCCTCCACAGAACATCATTACACATTAAATTGCCCGCTTTCTGATGAATTCATTCAAGTTTCGTGATCGTCTACGCTTCTTTTTCACATAAAAAAAGCCGGCCCATCAGGCCCGCTTTTTGTCTCACGTTTGGTTTCTCTCTTCAACTGTCGAACGTTGCTTAGAATTCATACAGACACTCTCCTTCTTGGATTTGATTTTGAGCCCATAGCAATTTTTGATAATACTGGTTGGACTTCTGGTATTGTTGAGAGGTTTCTAAGGCTGTCGCAATTTCTAGTGAGATATCCTCTATATAAGAGTATAGGCTAAGTTTTTCCAAATAATCAATGGTTTTTTGCAGTTGTTCTTCATTGATTTCCTGAACATATAAAGCATCCAGATACTCAAACATATGACAGAACAGCTGGTCTTCATGCTTCTTTGCGGCCAATTTCCCATCCTCTAATATGCGCCTTGCTTCAGTCTGCTCATTTTGTCTAAAAAGCAGCTTGGCCAGTGTATAAAGTGTATGAGGCAGCGTGGGAAGCAGCTCTTTTTTGGCGAGGTCAGCCGATTCGGTTAAATATCGTTCTGCTTCTTCTCGATAACCTAACTCCCCGTAACATTTCCCTAAATTATAGAGTGCTGAGCTATAAATGCGCGGGTGGTCAATTTCAGATGCGAGTTGTTTCGCCTTTTTCAAGTGAGGCAGTGCTCGATCTTTACGTTTTAAATCTTGATAATTTCCCGAGATGACAAAGAGGCACTGAATAATGCGAATGGAATATGCATCATGCTGATCGTATATTTCAAGCGCTTTTAAAATATGGTGCATGGAGACATGCGTTTGTTTCATTATATAGTAGGCTTCTGCTACTTTAAAATGAAACTCAGCCTGCTCAATATCATCAAATACCATAGACAGCTGTTTTTCTGCCATGCGATAATATTTGACGGCCTCCAAATATTCTTTTTGACTAAACTCATGCATGCCACGAAAAAATGCATGGTAATAATGCAGCATATCAGATAACTCATGATTGGAATTTTCGATTTTATCGACAAGGTTAGATACTGAGAAAGGTTGATATTTTGAAGGGTGTATATAGTCGAGCATAATTTGGTGCCGAAAACACATGAGCTGATAATAAATCAGTAAATGCTGGTCCTCTTCCATACGTTCAATTTCCGCTTCTACTTCCGCTTTCAAGATTTCCGCATCTGGAACACTGAACTGCCGTATCATTCGATACCATTCATTAATTTTCATACCGACATGTGAAGAAAGAACCTTCCCCATGTTCCGAAAAAACCCCTTCCTTTTCGGTCTAATATTACATATTTTAGCACGCTTCTAGACCGCCAAGCACCGCAAAGAAACCGCAAACATATGAGAGGTGCAGCAAAAACATACGCACACAAGCACGCTTCTTTCAAATAAGATGATTTTTTCATCGTACAGACACAGACAATCCTTCCTTCACATACATTTGAGGATATAGGCAACGGCCTAAACATGGTGGAGGTGAAAATCGTGGCAGGAGTATTTACAGCGATGGGATTGATGGTCAAAGAATTGGTGTTTTTAGTGTCCTATGTCAAAAACAATGCCTTTCCACAACCCCTTTCGGGAGATGATGAGAAAAAATACTTAGCCCTCATGGCTCAGGGCGATGAACACGCAAGAAACATGCTGATTGAACATAACCTTCGGCTCGTCGCCCATATTGTCAAGAAATTTGAAAATACCGGGGAAGACGCTGAAGACCTCATCTCCATCGGGACGATCGGACTCATTAAAGCCATCGAAAGCTATTCCTCTGGAAAAGGAACAAAGCTGGCAACGTATGCAGCGCGGTGTATCGAGAACGAAATCCTCATGCATTTACGCGCACTCAAAAAAACAAAAAAAGACGTCTCTCTGCATGACCCCATCGGTCAGGATAAAGAAGGCAACGAAATTTCATTAATTGACGTCTTAAAATCAGAAAATGAAGACGTGATTGATACCATTCAGCTCAACATGGAGCTTGAAAAAGTAAAGGAATATATTGACATTCTCGACGGCCGGGAAAAAGAAGTGATCGTTGGCCGGTTCGGTTTGGACTTAAAGAAAGAGAAAACGCAGCGGGAAATAGCCAAAGAGCTTGGCATATCACGGAGTTATGTGTCTCGGATAGAGAAACGCGCGCTGATGAAGATGTTTCATGAGTTTTACCGGGCTGAGAAGGAGAAACGGAAGCGGGAGAAGGGGAAGTAAGATAGGGAAAGGCCAGAATTTTAGATTATTCTGGCCTTTCAAATATAGAATTAAACTGGTGAAGTAACTCTTTTTAGTGTGTTCACATTCTTTTTGAATTCTTCGTATATTGGTTTATTGACAGCTTTTGTAGCTGAAACTAAGCGTATAAATTCTTGGGTTGCATCTTTTAACACATCGGCTTTTTTAAGGTTTCCATTTACTACTTGTGATGTTCCTTCATCTGTAAAAGAAATACAAGCTTCTAATATATTTGACCATATGCTTTCATAATGCGACAAAGACTTTCTTGTTTCATTTTTGAAGCTCAAATCAAAGAGATTAACTATTTTTTGATCTAACATGAGATCCATACTGGCAGATATTATTGACATTATGATATATATTGAACCACTATGCGATAAATTGTTTAATAAGGTTATCTCATTCTCAAGTAGCTGGTTTGAACTCTTTTTCATTCTTAATTTTTTCTTATAAGACAACAATGCCTGATAAAGTGAAAAAACAAACATTATATGGCTTGCAGACGTATCGTCATTAAATATTTTAGAATATAGTTCATTCCGCTCCCATATTTCTGATTTTTTGTGTGTAGCACTAACAGGATCACCATGAAAAGCCATTAAAGCTTGTGCAACGCGATCAAATGCTAGTAAATTTCTATGTCTAGGTATAACATCACTATCTCCACCCCTTCGTCCTCCTAAATAGGTAACATCGTATACTTCAAACTCAGATCTTAATTTCTTTTGAATTTCATCGTTACTTCGGAAGTCAGAAGGGATTACATCGTTTTGACTATTATTAAATTTTATTATATTCTCTACAACATTTTTATTTTCACAAGCAATAAACCTAACAGGGACTTTAGCTTCCTTGCTAGGAACCTCACCACTATTTCCAATAGCACCTGTAGTTTGAGCACCATTAACAATAGACAATCCGTTAATATGTATTGTTTGTATAACTTCGCCTTTTCTTGACTGGCGTCTGCCTATTTTCATATTATTTACCAATGCTGTAATTCCATTATTATAAACTAAGAAATTACCTGGTGTTTCTTTTACGGATTTTTTAATATTATGGTTAATATTCGCAGAAGACTTTCTACTTCCTAGATATCCTCTTACATTTGCAGAGTAAAAGTCATCACTGTATTCACCATATATCTTATAAATCCAACTTGCAGGAACATTGCAACTATAAACTTCCCACTCAGAAGATTTCTCGTGATATCCTCCTGTGGTTCTTATTTTAAATTTATCTGTAACAAGAATATTGTTTTCTGAAGATCTATACAATCTTTCTAATTTGTTCAAACCAATTTCACTTGCTTCAACTTTAATTTCTTGTATTAGTTCATTTTCTATCATAAACGTGTTCATATGTCTTTTTGCACTTAATTCGACGGTTTTAAGTTCTTCAGAAATATTCTCTGACTCTGGACAGTTATGAATATACCAAATCTCAAATTTATTAATAATCCCTTCTTTAATTGCATCCCTAACTTCAAGTGCTCTGGGTTTAATAATGTCAGGTAAGTTTTCATCTGAAGCCAACAGTAACCAATTAAATGCAGTATTTAAGTCTGCAGCTTTATTTCCTTTAGCAGTTTTGACCCCTTCTTTTCCTGTATAAAAACTTTGTGCTAATACAACAACTCCTAATTCTCTATCTAAATATATTACATCACATTTTTTGTCATTAGGACCATCTGTTATAGACTCTGCTGCCACGCTATGCTTTTAAAAGGTTTGAGTGCTGACCCATTTTACTTCTTCAATATCTTGATCCGGATCTAAAATGTTCATCTGGCCGCCAATGATTTCGGCAAAGAAGGTCATCATAAGCCCATGATACTTTAATGCTTCTCTCTCACCTCATGGATCCCAACAACAATAATGAAAACCAAACCTGATACATTTAAATACTCAAAAAATGGATGCCCCTCTGCCTCAAATACTCTACCCTTTCAGTCATAATTTAGAGGCAACTTAATTTCAATTAATTAAATTTTTTAATAAGTAAAATGAAAATTTGAGAAAAACAAAATCAATATTGAGCTATAAATCTACATCCTATATGCACTTGAATTAAAGAAAAGAGATTGGGATAACTTAAAGATGTGTACCCGATTGTGTAACTAAGCTTATAGAAATATTTCATGTCAATTATACAGGGAGAAAAAATGAGGAAAAGTTTGAAGGAAAGCATTGAAAAAACAAAAAAGTTTTAATCTATTAATAAGTTTACAGTAAAATTAAATCGAAAATTTAGATAATAAAAAGGGGCAAAAGCCCCCTCTATTACCCATATTTAGAATACCATTTTAAAAGCAAAGAATATAACTAATGTAGCGAATATTTGACTTCCAATAAATATTACATACCCTTTCCGCACTTGTTTATGTTGCAGAAATTCATTTCGCTTTTGAAATTTAAATTGTTTTTTTTCTTCAAAATATTTAATTAAAAGATATTCTGACGCGAAACATGTGAAATTTGCAAGAAACAGAAAAATAATAGTTAAATACACTCCATTATCTTCACCACTGAATGCACGGGAAAATAATATAATAGTTATACCTAAAAAAATATAAGAAAAATAAAACTTCTTAAGATAATTCATTATATCCAATCCCTTTTTAAATTTTAATTAAATTTTAATATTATTTACAAAGCGTGCTTCCTAAATAATATGCAGTAGATATGATAAACGGAATAGAAGCAGAAAGTCCACCTGTAATTCCTAGAGCAAGAGCAGCAGCAGTATATGAGCCTGCATGAATCAATCCAATAGCCCCTAATACATTACTGCATGAAATAGCACCTTTAACACTAATTTCGCTATTTGTATCTTTATTTATTAAACTAGAAAGTTCATTAGATACATTCTTAGTGAACTCTGATAATTTTTTATCATCATTAATTAATTCATTGAAATTTTCAACATAAGACACTAATTGAGAAGAAGTCATCGGATAATCTAAATTAGCAAGTTCTTTGTCTAAAGTCTTCTTCTTTAAAACTCTTATAATCTTATATCCATTCTTATCAGTATAAGTATCTAGGTGTTTCATAATTACTTCTGCCGCTTTGAAATCTTTTTCTTCCCAAAGTTCATTTACTGTCTTTGTTGAAGTATTTTTCGCTTCTAGTGAACTAGAAAAAACACTAAACATAATAAACAAACTCAAAGAAATAAGTAAAAACTTTTTAACCACTGAAAACACTCCCATATTTTATATTTTTTTCAATATAATTACAATTTAACATATCTTATAATGAAATTACAACACAAAATTTAGAAGTGTTTTCTAAGTAAAAAAGTAAGAATAAAATAAATCTTTAAAATTTACTTCTACAAGTATATCTTATTTCAAAAGGAGTTCTAATTGATAGAAACTTTTGAACTAAATATAATTAAGCACAAAATCATATATAGCTAATATACATCAAAATGATAATTTTTATTCCAGATTAATCAGTTTGTGCTTCCTTCCACTGCTCAAGCTCAGATACCGTCAATAATTGATATCCCTGTTTTGTGAGTTCCTTGATAATCGTGACGGCTGCGTTTGCTGAGGTGTCATAGATGTCGTGCATTAAGACCGTTTCACCGCTAGATGCATGGGCTAGAATGTAGTCTGCGACGTATTGGCTGTTTCGATATTTCCAGTCTTCAGGATCCACATCCCAAAGGGTCACTTTCATGTGAAGAGCTTCGTTGATTTGCCCGTTTGTCCCGCCATATGGCGGTCTAAAATGAGTCGGTGTGAACCCGCTCGCTTTTTCAATGATTTGCTGCGTGTCTTCTACTTGTTTGACCGCTTGTTTTAAGGGAAGTCTTGTGAGCAAAGGGTGGTTATAGGAGTGGTTTCCAATTTCATTTCCACCCTTTCTGATTTCACTTAACATATCGGGATAATACTGAACCCTGCTGCCTAATACAAAAAATGTAGCATGTCCTTTGTTCTCTTTTAATGCTGTTAAAATTTTTGAGGTCGTTGATGGATTGGGCCCATCATCAAATGTGAGTGCAATGGCTTTTTGATTCGGATGAAATGTGGATGGTTTTGGCAATTTCACAATCTTTCTTGTTGGAATCGGTTCTTTTTTCTCGTTTTTGTTCAATTCTTTCTTAATATATTCAGGTTTTAATATTCCTTTCAGCAGTGTTTTCTTAATCGCTAACACTTGAGGGCCTTGATGATTTGGAGCGATTTGTCCTCTTGGAAAGTAGAATTCGATATAGCGATCCTTGATGGCAAAATACTGATAATTCTTCGCCACAGGAGACGTTCCCTGTTTGAGCAGCGGCTGATTTTCAGCTAGCGTTCGATCTTTTTTTAATTCCTCAAAAGTCATATGAGATAATTTTTGAAGATTGTCCTTCTTTGATAGAAAGATATCGTTGATTGATAAAAATGTCTGTTTCTTGAAATCAAAGTTCATCACCTTCGTTTGATTGTCGCCTTGCTTTCCGCCCTTCACTTCATATGTATTGAATTTGATTGCGACGGTTTGCTTGGCATAATGAATGATCTCATAATCGATGTTTAACTCGTATCGTTTTTCTTCATTGGCATCACTCGCTTGACTAAACGATGTTTTAAACCTTTCTAACGCTGTCTCTGCAAATCTTTTGATCTCCTGATCTAGTTTTTCTTGATGAAACAGCGGATAGTTGACATCATATCTCATGAATTTCCCGTCATTCACAAGTGTGACAATTTCAACTTGTTTGTAGCTCACATCTTGTTCTACTTTTTTTCTCTCTGTCCCGCTTGCCTGCTGGTTATGATAAAACGCAGCGATACCGATGACGATCGCAAGTACACACAGGACGAGACTGATCTTCCCTTTCATTGACACAATGATTCTCCTCTCGTGATGCCGTCATGTCTAAATGGCGTGTGTTTGTAGGATAGACTTTTCGCAGCCCCTTTTTAGTTTGCAAAAAACACATTTGTCACATTTTCGACATATTTTACGAGAGACATATAAAAAGGGCTTGATCGCTCAGCCCTTATTTTTGCATATACAGTTGGAATAACTTTGTTTCTTCATCAATAGAGCGTGCCTGGTCAAAAGCTGCTCTGACTGTCTTTGAGTTGTTCACCAGCTCATACAGCATGGTGAGAACAAAAATAAATGACGCATTTCCATCAATGTAGTCATCGGGCGCTGTATAGGATATCGCCCCTGTTTCTAAAAAAGCTTCTGCCAACTTTTTTTCGCCTAGTGTACAGCCTGTACATATAATGTGGACTCCATTTAACGAAGCATAGCGCTTTATGTCATCCGCACCAAAAGCAGCACCTCTCGGCTCACCCTCTTCGTATACATCTTCTCCTAACTCCGGCATGAGAAACGCTCCTTCTTCTCCGTGAAAGGATAAAAGAATGAAATCCGTCTCGCCTCTATTCCTCCCGGATAAAACATTAATCAGGTCATTCGGTCTGCCTATCCAATGCATATCGACTTTTGCGCCAAAGTTTTCAAGTGCTGCACGAAGCGCAAAGGATTCCAGCTCACTATTTGGTCCGGCTGCCAATGTGATGCGCATGACTGGCTGGCTCATTTATATCCCCTCCAAACGATGATAAAAATAGCACCATTTTTTCCTCATCTACATATGCACCATTTATTTTTAGTGCTTTTTCTTCTACCGCATACGACTTAAATCCAACAGACTTATAAAGATGTTTGGCTGGGTCGTTTGTTGTGACCACTGTTAAATATAGTTGTTCGATGTCTTTTTTTTCGCGTGAAAAAGAAAGTACTTTTGTCAGAAGTGCCTTCCCCATTCCTTTTCCGCGTCCATTAGCCGTTACATACATCGCTACCACATTGGCACGGTGCTTTAATTTCTGCAAGGTTTCTTGTATGAGTGTAACCGAGCCGACCAGCTGACCTTGATGAAAGGCACCGAATGTCCACATAGATTGTGTAGAGGCAAAACGAGCCTTATATTTATTCTTTGTATCTAGCTTCTCTTCCTCGTAACTCATAGCAAAACTCTCTGGATTTAATCGGAGTGCTTCTAATCTCAAGTTCGCATATTCTTGAGCATCTTCTGGTGTTAACAATCGAATATTCAGAAAATCGCCTCCATCAGAATGAATTGATACTTCCAATTTTATCTTGAAAGGCGCTTTTGATCAAAGAATATTGGTTCATTTACATATAGCACATTTCTTATAGACTTTTAGGCTCTCTTTCGTTTTTGTGAAAACAAGGTCATTTTGATCATGTTCACTCGATATTTCCTATCCAAAACGATTCTTTTCTCACTTATCTTTTCACTTATTTTATATTAACCTATAACTAATTCATGAAAAAAAAGAAAAAAAAGGATTGATATGAACAAAAACATATCATAAGATAGAATAGTAATAAAAAGACAAAAAAGGGAGGAATTTGATATGACAGAAACAAGAAATGAAATCAAACTACATGTTCTTTTTGGTGCTTTAGCAGTAGGATTCCTTATGCTAGCTCTTTTTTCCTTCTCGCTACAAGTACTGCCAGTTGCTGATCTAGCAAAAGAATTTGGTATTCCAGGCAGTGTTGCCGCTGTGGTTCTTAATGTGGTTGAAGCGGGTGGAGCTGTCACTACAATTGTCTCCATTTTAACTGCTGTAGGTTCAGGCGGTCTTTCTCTTATTGCTGCGGCTGGTAAAGAGACAATTCGTCAATACCTTAAAAACGAAATTAAGAAAAAAGGCCGTAAAGCCGTTATCGCTTGGTAATTTATTTAACGACTCAATAGAAGGAGACTCTGTTCTCCTTCTATTTAAATTTTTGTGCAGGTGAGAAGATGTTATATCCTTTATTATCACTACTTCTATCCATTAGACTGGAGCAGCAGTATTCTAATATCGCTCAGTACGTTATACGAAAAATTCCATTTCTCAAGTCGTTTTCTTCAAAACAGTACATATTTTTTTCTTGTATTCTTGATATCATATTCGGATGCATGATTGTATTCGTGATATCTTCATTTCTTTACTCCCCCGTCTATCAAATAGAATGGGAAAGTGCTTTTGTGATGTTTTTATTTCTATTTTCTATCGTCAAAGGAATTGAATCTTATAGAAGAACTCATCTTCTTCCTTTTAAAGAATTGATACAGCTAGCACCTGTTTCCTCTAGACAACTTTTTCAAACACTTCTGTTTTCAGAATTGATTTGGCTTGTGTTTACGAGTTTGAGCACTTATTTGATCTATTTTTTGTTTCAATATGATATTGTTCAAACACACGATCTGGCATTCTGGTTAAAACATGTCAATGTGATGCTGACAAGTATCTTCCTATTTATCATCAGCAATAAGATATTCGGTGCTTATATTTATAACATCGTCGTAAAAAAAATCGGGGCCATTCGTGTCCTCTTTTTTGCAAGCATCGCTTTGCTTTTTTTCTTTTTCGGAAGGGTTCTCATATTAAACATCATTTTCCCTTTTTATCACACCTTCCAAAAACTATTTCAATCGATCTCATCGCTTGCAGAGGATTCGTTTTGGATCACTCTTTCAAACAAGCTGATCTCTTTATATCAACATGATCTTCAGCAAATGCATCATGCTTTATTTTCAGATGGCTCTGTTTTTCTACAATTTCAAGCCCTTTTTAATTCACCTATTACATTGATTGTTGTGATACTAAATAGTGCGCTTGTCATGAGAAGTCCTGTTCGATGGATTCCAACGGAAAAAGATCAAGACCAAAGCTCAAAGCATTTTCGGGATTTATTTTATTGGTACTTTCAAGTACTGCATAAAATTCAGGGTTTGTTGTTTAGACAAAATGTGTTGATTCAAAAAGACATCAAGCTGCTGAAAGAAAAAAGGTGGCTCTTATCTAAAGAATTTTTTAATTATATGTTCATGTCATATGAAGCCTTCTTTTATATTGGTGTTTTTACCGGATTGATCTCGATCATCGATCATCAAGCCTTGCAAATTCAGCTGCTATTCACACTCAATATTATGATACTAGCAAATCAATCTTATGAGATGAGAATGCTGACACCTTCTATTTTTGCTTTAAGTGCTGAAAAAAAGAACATTTGGCTTTACGAGCTTTCTCAAATATCTCTTTTGCAATTTTTCTTATCAAAAATCCAGTTATTTTATTGTTTATTTTCCATACCAGCACTCTGTTTACTATTCATTAATCTATCTATTATGACTGTGTATCAACTGTTTCATGTTCAGATGCTCATTCAACTGGTGGTATTAGGGATTGGCTTTTTCATTTTTCCTTTGATTCAGCTTTACCTGTTTCCATTCACAACGAAATTCAATTTTATTCATGAGCATGAAATAGGGACAACAAATGAGGAATTAGAGATCATCGATAAAGGTCAGGCATTTGCCAGAAACTTTCTTGTGCTGCCTTTTATGTACTATTTAATTTTGACCTCTTTTCTCCCTATATTGCAGCAATCCTCAGGGCTCGTAAACGTGCTGTTCGCTATATATTTTGTGATCGTTTCAGTGATTTGCTGGATATTATGCCGCAAGACCATTTATAAAGGAATTGAGTATGTTGAAAAAAATAAGATATTTTCTATCGGAGAATAGATTGATTCTACGTCTCGGCTATTTTTACGCCGGTGTATTTATTGCAGCTTTGCTCATTGGATGCCTCCTTCCTTATGATCAGATTCCTTATTTAAAAAAGGATGAAGACATGTTTTTTCTCTCTATTTTTTCAAATAATTTACAGGTTGGGCTTGCCATTCTAGGTATCGGGGCTTTTACTGGCGGCATTATGTCTGCTGGCATTCTTTTTTATAATGGCTATATCATCGGAAAACTCATTCAGTTTCTGATAGCCCATCATGAAGTGCCGCAGTTATTCACTGGCCTCATGCCGCATGCTTTTGTTGAAATTCTTGGTTTGATCCTCTTTTCAATCGTCAGTGCTTTTCCATTCATTTATCTTTACCGGTTTATGAAAGGTAAGGCCATTGATGTAAGAAAGCTGACTCGGACTGTGGTTCAGTTAATCTTTTCCGCTGTAGTGCTCTTGTTGATTGCCTCTCTTTTAGAGGAATATGTCAGCCATGTACATCTATCTTAGAAGAAAGGAGAATGTGGTTCTATGGAGCTACTTCTACGCCCTAAACAATTTTTCAATCAACATCAATCGATCAAAACCATTGTAGGTCTTGTCTTACTATCTTTATTTGTTTCGACTGTTTTTTTAACATTTTTTATCATTGATTTGTTAGTAGAGGAGCCTTTATCTGCTGGAAAACAATTAGCCAGCATTGTGTTTATCTTTTTACTGACAATCCCGCTTTATTTCATATTGAATTTTCTCGGTACTGTCGTGACTTCGATTTATATGTACTTTTTTCATAAAACGTTTATTTTGCGCAAAATGTATTTTGTCATCTTGCTTTATAATGCGTTTCTTCTATTAGTGAATAGCGCAGCGATCTATTGTGTGATGGTACTCGATTTAGATCATTATTTTATCATCATCCAAGCGATTTCTTTTTTGATCAACTTGTACCTTTTACGCATCCTATATGATGGGATCATTTATTATGCTGAAGGATCAAAAAAAGCCGCCCTCGCGACCGTCATCTTGTATATGCTGGTGACCACTGTTTTTGTTATTGGAGGATTTATCAATGGCTAGTTTGCAAGTGTCTCAGCTATCTTTTCGTTATGAAACAACTGAAGAAAGCTCTCCCCTCCTTGATCAAGTATCCTTTCATCTGAAAGAAGGTGATCGTGCTTGTATTATCGGGAAAAACGGCAGCGGTAAATCGACACTTTTAAAGATCATCGCAGGTCTGCTTCCTTCAGTATCCGAAACGATTTTACTCAACGAACAGCATCATCCTAGGTCAGCTCTTTTTAAAGGGTTGGTCGCGTACATTCCAGATAAGCCTTTGGTTTATGATGCGCTGACTGGTATTGAGCATATGACTCTTATACAGTCACTATGGAAAATGAATCAGTCAGAAAAAGAGGTATACAAAAAGACCTTTCTCTCGCTTTGTGATGCATTTGATTTAACTCATGCACTTAAGATGCCTGTCAAACAATATTCACTAGGTATGAGATATAAGCTTTTCTTTAATTGTATGGCAGCCAGATCACCAGAACTAATCATTCTTGATGAACCTTTTACATCTCTTGATGAGGCATCTCAAATGCAGTCTATTTCTTTATTAAAAGAAGAATTCTCTGATCAATGTGTTTTATTTACAAGCCATCAGCGCTACCTTTATTCAGAATTAGGAAATCGTTTTTTCGAGCTTGATCACGGACAACTAAATGAAATAGAGCGTTAAACATACAAAAGGCATCCCATCACAGGATGCCTCACTTCTATATACCATTATCTTACCATTTACAGCGTTTGACCGGGCGGCAGCAAGGATTCTTGATATCACTGCCACAGTCATATTCTTCCACAATATACTCATTTCGAGTAGATTGCGTCACAGGGTAGTAGTTTTCAATTCTTTTGATGTTTTTATTGACGTTTGTGATATGAGTTGGATGAATTTTTCTGATCGTTTGTACATTTGTTGTCGTGTTGACAATTTGACGTGTAGGGGATACAACCGTTTCAACTTCTCCATGATTCCCCCTGCGAGGTCCAAAGAAAAAATTGTCTAATCGATTCCGGCTCATCTCAACACCCCTTCAAGTTGTCTTTCACTTACACTCTATCGTATGTAAGAGGCGCGATTAGTGATTAGATGCTTGTCTATTTTTGATAAAATCCGCTTGTGATCTAGTAGTCTCTTTCTTTACAACAGGACAATTTTAACATATTATACAAATGATCTCTTGTGAAGGAAAGGACATTCATTGATGAAAACAAGACATAAGCTTTTTTCATTTTTCATCCTGCTCGTCGTGATCATCACCCTTCCCTTGCTGTCGCCCATGGTTTTTACAAATGCGACTGAAAGAGGAGCGATACGGCATGCCATTTATCAAGAAGGCTACCCTTACCAAAGCTATTTTGCTATTTTGCAAAAAAAGGACGATGTAGACCCTCAATATGGTCAGCTTTATGATGTGTATTGGCAGGCTTGGAAAAGTGAGACGGGAATGACGCCTTCCGTCTGTTATTCAAAAAAGGTAGAAGACCATGAATATAAGGTCAGCTGCGGAACTGCACCGTAACATTTTTCAATAACTTTAAAATAAGAGGTGAACGATTTGATCAACACAACACAAACCATCGAACGAAATAAACTGGACATTGCACTTGAACTGACGCAATTGCATTTGAATCGATATGAAGCAAATCATCCTGATCAGCTGAGTGAAATTTATGCCAAATATTATGCACTTCTTGAAGTGCTGGACGTATCCTCATCTGATCAATTAATGGATTTACTGCCAGATGAACTGAAACAAATACTTGATTAAAAAAACCATCTATCCTGTGTGGATAGATGGTTTCCTTTAGACACGTGCAGCCATATCGGTTTCGATTTGTTCTAAGCTTCTTCCTTTTGTTTCGACTAATACAAAGCGCGTGAACAACAGGCCAATTAAGCAGATGACCCCAAATGAGGAGAAAATCACGCCAAAGCTGAATTGGTCAGCCAAGATAGGGAACACAAGGCCAACTGCTAATGATCCCGTCCAGTTAAAGGCAGAGGAAATGCCCGCTCCAATGCCTCTTACAGAAAGTGGGAAAATTTCACCAATGATAATCCATGTGATTGGTGCCCATGAGAAGGCATAGCACAAAATAAAGCAGCAAAGTGAAATCAATGTGACCCAGTTTAATATGCCTTCACTCACTCCAAGCGCACCTAATGCCGCTGGTGCAAAGAAAGAGAGGGCCATCCCCGTTCCCCCAACTGTGAGAATCGTTCGGCGGTCGAACCGGTCGACGAATTGTAAAAAGATTACGGTCGTCACAACAAATATGACTCCAACAATGACGGTAAAACCTGCGGCAACTTGCGGAGCAAGACCTACATTTCTTGCGATACTCGTTGCATAATACACAATGGAGTTCGCTCCCTGTATTTGCTGGAGTGTCGCCATTCCGACCCCAATAAAGAGAGCCATACGGAATTTCTTTTGAAATAATTCACGAATGCCTGAGCGTTCTTCTTTTGCCACTTCTAAAATTTCTTGCATTTCTGCTTCAATCTCTTCACGTGAGGAACGAAGTGATCCTAATACTTCACGTGCCTTATGAGCCATTCCGTGTTTAATTAAATATCTTGGAGATTCAGGAAGTTTCAGCATGCCAATATAAAGCACGATCGCAAATAAAGCAGCACTTCCCAGCATCCAGCGCCAGCTGTCTGGAATGGGTTCAAACACAAATGCGACGATATAGCTAAGCAATAATCCACTCACAATCATCAGCTGATTCAAGCCAGACAATTTCCCGCGAATTTTAGCTGGCGCGATTTCAGACATGTAAGCAGGCACGAGCGATGAGGCTGTCCCTACAGCTGTTCCTAAGAAAATCCGGGCAATGGTTAATGAGATTTCTTCTGGTGCAATGGCTGAGCCAAGCGCACCGACAAAAAAGATAATCGATGATACTAAAATGAGCTTTCTGCGGCCAAACTTATCCCCCATCAGACCGCTTAAAATGGAACCAATGATCGCCCCGCCCATTAATGAAGAAACGACGATGCCAAGCCATAACGGGCTGAGCTGAAATTCTTCCTGAATGTGCCCTTCCGCCCCTGCGATAATGCCAATATCATATCCAAATAAGATACCTGCAAAGGACCCGAAAAAGAAGATAAATTTACTTGATACTTTTTTCTCCAAGTGGATGACCCCCCTCACTTAATAAACCGCTTTCATTTCTCCCTGCCATTCTACCGTTCACAGTAGAATGCATTTCACCCTTCTTTATAAAACCACATATTCTGCATTCACAAGCTTTGCAAAATGAACAATTTGATCAACCGTTAAATTGAGAGATACGACTGTATGATGACCTCCGCCGTGCTTAATCCATGCTTTCACGCCATCTTGAAAGTTCGGTTTGATTTTCCAGAGGACTCGTGCCACCGGTAAATGTGGTGCTGCTTCCTGCGGCTCAAAGGCTTCCACTTCTTGAATCAGCCATTTGAAATGTGTTCCAAAATCAGCAATGGAGACAACAACGCCCTCGCCTGCTTTTCCATCAAACACAAGACGTGCTGGGTCTTCCCGGTTTCCAATGCCTAGCGGAGACACGACAATGACAGGTTTTGTATGTGCAAGCGCTGGATCTACTTCTAACATATGAGATTGCAGCACTGCTTCCTGACCAGAGGTCATTTCATATGTGTAATCTTCCATAAAACCTGTGGATTGATGATGGCTCATCACCTTTAATAAACGAGCCAGTGCGGCGGTTTTCCAATCCCCTTCACCTGCAAAGCCATACCCCTTTGCCATCAGCCGCTGAACGGCTAAACCCGGAAGCTGCTTCATGCCATGTAGATCTTCAAAGTTTGTCGTAAAGGCATTGTAGCCGCCTTCATCTAAGAAACGTTTGATGGCAATTTCATATCGTGCTTGCACTTTTACACTTTGTTCCCATTCTTCCGCCGAATAACTCCCATAATCCACGTCATATAACGTTAAGTACTCAGCAAACAGAGCATCAACTTCTGCTTCTTCCACGGCATTTACATAGTTCACAAGGTCGCCTATTCCAAAGTAATCAACGGTCCAGCCCAGCTGGATCTGCGCTTCAATTTTATCTCCTTCTGTCACCGCAACGTGGCGCATATTGTCACCAAACCGGGCCACTTTGATCTGGAAGCTCTCATGATAGGCAGCCGCAACGTCCATCCAATCAGCGATTTGCTGCTTCACCTCCTGCTTCGACCAATGACCTGCAACGATTTGGTTTTGCTTATTTAAACGTGCATTGATATAGCCGTACTCTCTGTCTCCATGTGCCGATTGATGGAGATTCATATAGTCCATATCAATCGTGTCCCACGGAATGTTTTCATAGTATTGCGTGACGAGATGCAAAAGAGGCTTTTGCAAAAGAGACGTACCACGTATCCACATTTTTGCTGGAGAAAACGTATGCATCCAAGTCATCACACCGATGACCTCATCACGATAGTTGACCTCTTTCATCAGCTGTGTGATTTGATCCGCACTAACCGCCAGTTCCTGCAGGATAATTGGATAAGGCAGCAAACCGCTCTCATTTAAGGCATCTGTTATCTTTTGCGCATCTGCCTTCACTTGCTTCAGTGCCTCGTCCCCATATAAGTGCTGTGAACCGACGACAAACCAACATTCTTTCTTCTGACTTGTTAACATAGAAATCCCTCTTTTCTTTATCTTGAAGGTTTTTGTCCGTAATACGCATGTGTTCCATGCTTTCTTAAATAATGTTTATCTAAAATCACCTGCGGAAGAGGCTCCGCATATTCGTTCAATTGCTTTGCAAACAGGTTCATTTTCGCTACTTCATCTAAAATGACACTGTTCATTACCGCACTTTTTGCATCTTTTCCCCACGTAAAGGGCCCATGACCTTGTAGCAAAATACCAGGAACCGCCATGACATCTATCTGTCTTTTCTCAAACGTTTCAATGATCAGGTGTCCTGTTTCCACCTCATACCCGCGATTCACCTCTTCTTCTGTGAGAAATCGAGCGCACGGAACAGGTCCGTAAAATGTATCTGCATGTGTTGTGCCCATTGCTGGTAAATCAAGTCCAGCTTGCGCCCATACCGTTGCCCACATTGAATGGCTATGTGAAATGCCGCCAATTTCCTCAAAGTGTTTGTAAAGAACAGCATGTGTGGCAGTATCGGAAGAAGGATTGAATTCCCCCTCGACCACTTGACCGTCAAAATCGACCACGACCATGTCTTTTGCTGATAATTTGTCATACGCTATGCCGCTTGGCTTAATGACAAACAGTCCACTGTCACGATCGCACGCACTGACATTGCCCCATGTAAATTTCACAAGTCCGTACTTTGGCAGATCTAGATTCGCTTGAAACACTTCTTCTTTTAACCGCTCTAACATACAGGTGCCGCTCCTTTCTGTGGCGTCAAATGTTCTACTGCCGCTTTTTCTATCGGGAGTCCTTCTTGATAGCGCTTTATAAATGCCTCAAAACCTTTAACATCCAGTGGATCAGGATCAATAAGCTCTTCTAATGTATGGGCAAATACTTGATGCTTGAGGAAATGGCTCAGTGTTTGCTGCTGGTGATTGATCATATATGAAGCAAGGACCGCCATCCCAAACGCGCCGCCTTCTCCCGCCGTTGATACGACGGATACAGGTGTCCCGAGTGCAGCAGCGACCATTTTTTGCCCAACTATGGGTGTTTTAAATAAACCGCCATGTCCTAGTAAGCGATCAATCTTGACTTGTTCATGTGCTTTTAAACGATCCATCCCAATTTTCATTGCGCCAAATGCAGAGAAGAGATGCGTCCGAATGAAATTAGCAAGGGTAAACCGGCTTTGAGGAGATCTAACAAAAAGGGGTCTTCCTTCTTTTAGTCTCGTAATATTTTCACCAGAATAATAGCCATAGCTTAAAAGCCCGCCCCCATCATGATCTGCTTCTAAAGCTTGATTTAATAGGGTTTCGTACATTCTTTCTGTTTCAACTGGCTGACCCATTGCTTCAAACGCTTCTCTGAATAGATTCATCCAAGCGTTAAGGTCACTTGTACAATTGTTGGCATGAACCATCGCGACTGGCAGGCCATCTGGTGTCGTGACAAGATCCACTTCTGGGTACACACCTTTTAGATGATGCTCTAACACAATCATGGCAAATACAGATGTCCCAACTGAAATATTCCCAGTTCTCTTTTCCACACTGTTTGTTGCGACCATTCCCGTTCCTGCATCACCCTCTGGTGGGCAAAAAGGGATACCTGGCTGCAACTGTTTGCCTTGGTCTAAAATCGCTGCTCCAGCTGCTGTTAACACACCAGCTTCTTCGCCTGCTAAATAGATGCGCGGCAAAAGATGACGAAGCTTCCACGGATAGCCTTTTTCTACAATCAATGCTTCAAATTGATGAAGCATCACTTCGTTGTAATCCTTCGTTTTTTCATCAATGGGGAACATTCCCGACGCATCGCCAATTCCGATGGCCTGCTTCCCTGTTAACAGCCAGTGAATGTAGCCGGACAAAGTGGTCACATACTCTAACCGGGACAGATGTTTTTCCTCTCCTAATATCGCTTGATATAAGTGAGCAATGCTCCATCTTTCTGGAATATGAAATTGGAATACATCCGTTAGCTTTTGACTCGCCTCGGTCGTTGTTCCATTCCGCCACGTTCGAAACGGGACGAGGACTTCTCCTGTATGATGACAGGCGACATAGCCATGCATCATCGCAGATATCCCGATGGAGCCAATCGTTTGAATCGTCACCCCATACAATTGTGCAGCCTGTTCTTTCATCTGACGGTATGCCACTTGAAGACCTGTAATGATCTCAATTAAGTTGTACGTCCATATTCCTTCTTGAAGAGAACTTTCCCATTCAAATGCACCTTGCGCAATTGGCTGAAACTCTTCATCTATTAAAATCGCTTTAATTCGTGTGGAACCAAATTCAATGCCCAAAGATGTCCTGCCTTCTCTAATGACTTTGGCCGTCTTTTCACGATTCATTTTGTTCACCTCCAAGATGATAGCGGTTTCAAATATCTTTTTCGTTTGATTCACCTTTACCTGTGCACAAAAATAATATAATATTTGTCCGTACATATGTCAATAATAAATATAGTTGTGCATACATAATTAGACAAAAACTTTCATGTTCTCTAAGGATTAGACGGTAGACACTGCAAGCGCCTGTTTTTGATTAAGCAACCATGTTAAAATATGTCCATACAAGTTCTTCTCAACCCGAGTAGAGGATCAACTGTGAAAGAAGTGAAACGATGAAAAAGAAGTACCAGATCATTATAGATGATATAAAAAGCAAAATACTGACAGGGGATTACCGGATCGGGGAGCGTATTCCAACCGAATCAAGCTTACAAGAGATGTATCAAGTAAGCAGACATACGGTGCGAAAAGCCATCTTGGAATTATCGAGTGAAGGTTTTTTACGAAGCGAAAAAGGCTCAGGCACATTTGTCACCAATCAATATCAAACAAAACCTGCTGGACATGCTCATATGAAAACGATTGGCGTCATCACCACATACATATCCGATTACATTTTCCCGTCGATCATTCGGGGCATCGAAAGCCGATTAAATGAAGAGAACTATTCTTTGTTACTGGCGAGTACAAATAACGATGTGGAGCAAGAGAAAAAAGCGCTTGAAATGATGCTGTCCTTTGGTGTGGACGGATTAATTGTCGAACCGACAAAAAGCAACTTATATAATCCAAACATTTCGTACTACCTATCCTTTAAAGAGCAGGATGTCCCGCTTATTATGATCAATGCCTACTATGAGCAGTTAGAAGTTCCCTTCCTTTGTTTGGATGATGTAAAGTCCAGCTATTTAGCGACAAAGGAGCTGATCACCTCTGGGCATCAGCACATTGGACTGATTTCAAAAACAGATGATTTACAAGGAAAATATCGAATGAAAGGCTATATTCAGGCACTCGGTGAAGCGAAGCTCAATTTCCTACCAGAACATGTTCTTTTTTTCGATACAGAATCGAAGCAGTATTTAGGGGATCATATAAAAACCTTTTTACAAGCGCACCAGCATGAGCTGACAGCCCTTGTTTGCTATAACGATGAGGTAGGATTAGAAGTAGCAAATGTATGTAGTGAAATAGGTTTATCTATTCCAGATGATCTTTCCATTATTGGACAGGATAACTCGTATATTGCCAAAAAAAATGCCCATGTGAAACTGACAACGCTGACACACCCTCAAGAGCAAATGGGACGAGATGCGGCAGACTGGATGATTAAAAAAGTACAAGGGAAAAAGAACCTGCCTGATCAAACATTTTATGAGCCTGAACTCGTTCCTGGTGAAACGATTAAAGAGCTGAACACAAGAAAAAATGAGCCCTCTTCATAGGAGGCTCATTTGGCTTTAGGCTCTTGTTCAAGCATATTCATCACGTCATAAGCAATTCGGTCGGGAGAGTCTTGCGTGATACGATTGCGATAGTTAGACAAGACGACCACTCCTGTTTTTGAATGTGGGCGGAAGCCCATGAAGCTGGAGAAACCAGAAGTGGCACCATTATGGCAAATCAATCCCGTATCATCTATGACCCACCCGAGTCCCATTGACATGTTTTTACCTATCTTCACCTTTGGCTCGTGGGTCATTTTCCATGGAGAAGCGGCGTCTGCACTCATGTGTGCAGAGAGAAATGAAAGCAAATCAGTGACCGTCGACCGAATCGCACCAGCCCCTTGATAGTCATGCATCTGAAGCGGAGGAACCTCTTTTCCATTCTCTTTATGACCGAGGATCATCTTCTCTTGGACCTCCTCCTTGATCGTAATAAAGGTGTTCGATAGTTTCAGCTCATCCACGATATATTCAGTCAGCAGCTCTTCATATGTTTTGTGAAGAGACCATCCCATGATCAACCCGAGGAGTCCCATCCCTACATTGGAGTAACGAGATGGGTATTCTTTTCGCTCATTCCATTTTTTTGAGTGTAACAATTTCATTAATTCATCGAGGGAGTATTGACAGTACATATCTCTTCTCACTTTTGGAAGGAACCTTAGTTGTAAATCTCTGAGAAAACGATATGAAGGAAGTCCAGACGTATGGATTGCCAGCTGTTCTATTTGAATGGGGTGATTCTTTCTTATTTCAGGACAATACAGTGAAATGGAATCGTCTAGCTTCATCTGCCCTTTTTGAATCATGCTTGCCAATATACTTGTCGTAAAGACTTTTGAAATAGAGCCGATTTCAAAAATGACCTCCTCAGGCTGGACGCGCTGCCGTATGGGGTGATCTCCGAAATGAAAAACATGTCTTTCTCCTTGATGAATCAGTCCGATCACAAGCAGTGCCTGTTTCTTTTTCTCCGTATAAGAAGAGGCAATTCGCTGTACTTCTTGTTTGAGCATCATCAATGGATCATCATCCTTCCCCTTCATTTTGATCTACAATCAATTGATCAAGCTTTGTATAAATGGATGTCAATGTGTTGATCTCTTCGAGGCTTAATTTTGAATAGTATTTTTCAATGATCGCAAGTTCTATCTTTCTCATATTCTCCAAGTACGTCTTTGCCTTTTCAGAAAGTTCAACGTGCAATTCCCGACGATTTTGCGGGTTGATGCTGCGGCGAACCCATTCTTTTTTTTCAAGCGTGTTTAACAACTGGCTCACAGCACTTTGGGTGATGCCTAGTTGCTGAGCAATTTGAATAGGTGAGCTTCCCCCTTTTCGCTCTACGAAATCAAGGACAATGTGCTGCTTATCAGTTAACTCATCTACAAATAACTCTTCAAACTCTAATCGGAGCTTTTGATGGATGCGCGCTTCGATTTCGTTTAATTCTTGGATCATCGTTGTTTTGGATGTCAATGTCATCACCTTCATAATTAAGATAACTTAAGTATAAAGGTGTATTAATTATTAATCAACAAAAATCCCTATCTTTTATCAAAGATAGGGAAAATGCCGATTATAATTCTTCTTTTGGCGAGGGCACTGCACATACGCCATCTGCACATGCTTCTTCAAATGAAGCATCAGCCGCTTTCTCCGTTTGCGCTGCCTCTTCTGTCCAAGCCGTTTCAAGTGCACGAAGGAACGTATCTGCTGGCTGTGCACCAGCAACCGAATATTGATCATTGATCACGAAAAAAGGCACAGCAGAAATCCCGAGCTGTCTTGCTTCTTTTTCGTCTTCTCGCACATCGTCTGCAAATTCTTGCCCGTCTAGAACCTTTTGTACTTCGTTCTGATCAAGGCCTGCTTTTTCTGCGATATCTAAAAGGGTTTGACGATCACCAACATGCTTTCCATCTGTAAAATACGCTTGAAACAGCTCTCCCATGACGAGATCGCCTTTTCCCATTTTTCCAGCATATTGAGCGAGCTGGTGGGCATCAAAGGTGTTTGTCAAAACGAGTGGATCGAATTGAAAATCGATTCCTTTCTCCTTGCCCGCCTGTTTCACCTGTTCATTCATCGCGATGGCCCGGCTGCGGCTCATGCCATATTTTTTGACAAGCATATCATGCACATCATAATCCACTGCAACAGGTGCATTCGGATCAAGCTCAAAGCTTTTAAACTCTACTTCTACCTGTTCTTTATGAGGGAATTGCTCAAGCGCTGTTTCCAACTGTTTTTTTCCTATATAACAAAAAGGACAGGCGATATCTGACCAAATTTGCACTTTCATCTTCATCTTCCTTCCACTGCTTACGTTTTTTCTTTCAAGATGTAACTATTATAGTTACATCCATTCCTTTATGTCAAGCGATCCTTCTTTTTAAGTTTCATGTATTAAAAAAACCTTTCCTTCAAAAAAGGAAAGGTTTTCATCACGGCTATTCTAAGTTCGCATGGTGACCGTACATTTTATGGGTGTCGAGCTCTTTCAATTTCATCAATCTCAAGATGACCGCATCGTACATAAGAAGCAAAGTTTGCTCAAATAATGAACCCATCGGCTGAATCGTATGATGGTTTCCTTCATGTTGATCCTTTGGCGCACCTGACAGTAAGATGACTTCATCCGATAGATCAGCTATAGGTGACTCAGCTGAAAGCGTGAACGACGCCACGCTTCCGCCAATCCCCCTTGCCTTTTTCGCAAGCACAAGTAGCGTCTCTGTTCGGCCAGAACCGCTCCCTACAATCAATAAATCCTCAGATGTAAAAGCAGGCGTATTCGTTTCACCAATCACATAAGCTTCGACACCGATATGCGTGAGTCTCATCGCAAACGATTTCCCCATCAAACCAGACCTGCCAGCCCCTGCGACGAAGACCTTTCGAGCCGTTAAAATGCTTTTGACAAGCTGTTCTCCTTGTTCGTCTTGAATAGCGGGCGAGTGCTCAGAAAGCTCGCTTAGAATTGCTCTCACATAGTCACTTGTTTTCATGATTGTGCAATCAACTGCTTCATTTGCGCAGCCACTTCTGCTTTATTGTCTTGGCTCGCAATACCGCCGCCGACAATAATCAAATCTGGATTTAATTTGACGACTTCAGGTAACGTATCAAGCTTAATACCGCCTGCAATCGCTGTTTTTGCCTGTTTGACCACTTGTTTAATGGTCATGAGGTCAGCAAATGAGTTTTGACCAACCGCTTGCAGGTCATAGCCTGTGTGCACACAAATATAATCTACCCCAAGCTCATCCAGCTCTTTCGCACGGCCGGCGATATCTTTGATACCAATCATATCGACTAAAATTTGTTTCCCTCTTGCTTTTGCTTCTTTCACCGCTCCTTGGATAGACATATCTTCCGCTGCCGCAAGAATGGTGACGATATCCGCTCCAGCTTCGGATGCCTGCTGCACTTCATAACCGGCAGCATCCATAATTTTGAGATCCGCCAGCACATGTAAATTCGGAAACGCCTGTTTGACTTCTTTTACAGCACGAAGTCCTTCGTTGATCACAACAGGTGTCCCAATTTCCACTACATCGATCGATCCTTCTACTTCTTTGATCAGCTCAATCGCTTCTGGTATATTCACTAAATCTAATGCTAATTGTAATTTCATGAACGTTCACTCCCGTTTTTTCATCTCATCTTCAAGAGCTCCGTGAATAGGGCTTCTTGAACGATGAAATGAGTATAACAACAGGATGGAAGCAATCCAAGTACGCACTTTTTTTTTACATACTATACTTTTTCGCATATGGTTACAAAAAAGACACTGTCTTTTCGACCAGTATCTAAACGTACTGACAAATCCTCGCATTCGGTGTCAAGTCTGTGTTGTGATGCCGCTCCAGTACTCGTCCTTCCTAGACTGCAAAGGTTTTCAAGTCACGCTGAAAAGAAAACAAAGAGCTAAAATAAAATGATTTTAGCTCTTTGTCTACATCTATCGTCTTTCTATTTATCATCCTTTAAAAAATTGCTATCGAGATATTGTTTTCCCCAATCATACATCGCCTCTAAAATCGGCATTAAGCTTTCTCCGAGTTCTGTGAGAGAATACTCAACCTTTGGCGGAACGACAGGATAAACTTCCCGATGCACAATGTGATCTTCCTCTAATTCTCTTAGCTGATTGACAAGCATTCTTTGCGTAATTCCAGGCATTAACGACTTTAACTCACCAAACCGTTTTGTCCCTTCTCTGCCAAGGTGCCATAAAATCAGCATTTTCCACTTCCCGCCGATAATATTCAGCGTCAGCTCTTTTTCGCAATTGAACACTTTATTTTCCATACGTGATGACAACGACATACACTCCTTTAATCTCAAACCACTTTATCATATACTGAGGCAAAATGGATTGCCCTAGCATACAGTCTTTGTTATTGATTTTGTTTTTTGACGAAAGCCATCACAGCCTTTGTCATCTCTTGCGCTTCTTTTGGCGCTCTGTCAGATCCAAACCATTTATTTAAATCACTGTGGCTCAGCGAATGAACCCGAAACACAAACTTAGAGCCTTTCTCATGATTGAGTTTTTCTGCAAATCGGTACACTTCAGGATTTTCCCAGCCTGTGACCAAATAAACAGACGGTACATTCGTTTGATTCATATAAGTGACCGGTGATGCCTTTGTCCAGTTTTCCTCTTGTTTGCCAAAGACTTTTTTGTACGATGGGATAGCTTGTATAAATTGATTGAGGTTTAACGGTCCGTCTAGAACAACAATGGAATTGATCGTTTTTGGCGACAGCCCCACACGTTTCAAGTAGGTCGAATCTGTGGCAACCAGCGCCGTCAAATGACCGCCCGCTGAGTGACCCATGACATTGATTTTTGACGAATCGATTTGATATTCATCTGCATGATCCTTGACCCATTTGATGGCGTTTGCCGTATCATCTGCCATCTGCTCATAGTTGGCATCAGGGTGAAGCCTATAATTCATCGAAACAAACACATACCCTTGACCGGTAAAATAATCCGCCTTTGAAGCGACTCTATTCTTATCGCCGCCTGTCCAGCCGCCGCCATGGAGATAGATCATGACTGGATGCTTCTTCTTTTTGTCTTCATCTTTTCCCTTTGGCATATATATATCCAGTGTTTGCTGTTTGTTTTGTGTGTCTGCATAATGGATGTTTGTCGTCGGCTTAGGCTGGTTGAAACGGAACACAAAGAATGCGCATACCAATAAGCCAGCGATGACCGCCGCAAATAAGAGCCATTTCATGATTCGATTCAATGTCATTGCACCTTTCTATGTTGGGATGGGGAAGCATCATTCGCACATATGTAGAGAGACTAGCCCGATTCATTTGAAACGACTTGTATGACTTGAATCGTTTCACAATAAAAAGAAAAATACTGTTCTTCATAATCTTCGACAAAGTAATTCAAATATTCCCAGCCTCTATCCAAAAGTTGAATGTTCAAAAAAAGAGAGGAATCGTTTGTTAACTCCAAATCTTTGATTTGAACAGAAGAGACGTTGGTAAATTTCAGATGAATGTCTGCTTTATGGATTGCAGATTCGTATGGGATGTGTAGATGAATACAGTTGATCAAGTCGTAATGTTCATTATACTCTTTAAAGTAGTGAAATTCATTGATTTGCTTTAGATGGTTGATATTGAAATCAGGGATTTGTTTCTGGACTTTTTCATCTAAAAACCATGTCATCGTTTGTCCTCCAAGAGGTTATTGTATAAGTGCAATGATTTGTTTTCTTGTTTCTTCATGGTATTGAACATAGGAGTGCAATAAAGGATATGATTCAAGGATCTGTTGATACGATTTGATTTGGGGATATTGCTCTTCAAATGACTGACGCAGCACGTTTAACTGTTTTTTCGGTATTCGTTTATGATCGACCACATAACTTAAGCTGCCTGCAACAAGTGAAAAAAACATATAAAAATCATCTGAGTACATACCGGTTTCTTCTTCAAAAGAGACGATTTCATCTGGATAAGATGAATCTAATAAGTATTGATAACGTTGTTTTACATCATCGAATAAACCTTGTTTATCACGGCTGATTTTCATGGATTTTTCCCCAATCTCTCATTGTTTTTAATTCTTATTTAGACGCTAATGAGATCTTCCTATACACTGCAAATAAATTCTTGTGAATCGAAACATACGTTTTTCGATTCTATTGCGAGTAACATCCCATTGATGTTAAATAGAAAATTTGTATTTGAATCAAATTCTTCAAGAAGTACATTTTTAAGGTCCCCTATCCCATTAGGATGGTAACTACATTCAAAAATTTGCCAATTCATCTCTTCTTGTATCAATTCTTCAAATCTATCATTACCTTCACCCCCATTATAATAAAGATTCGCCACATTCATAAATCGCAATTCATGTTGAGTAACTTTATTTAATTCTGATACTTTTACGCTCAGTACTAATTCTTTATGAAACAAATCAAATGTGACTCCGAGTACATTACAACCCCCATCTAGATAATCGATCCATTTTTGTACACTATTAAACATCTCATTCACTCTCCTATTTTTTCAGGATGAACTCTATTCTTATCGTGTCACGGAGTTTGTAAATATTCTTCAAATGAAATAAAGTCCGCTTTTTTTCGAAATTCGCTTAAGATTTTCTGATCTCCTGTAAAAATAACATCTGTCGAATCAAAAAATCCGATTTCAAACACGGCTTGAGGGATAACGGATGTATAATTCACGTTCCAATATCGTTCATTATCTTCAATTTGAGGTATTGAAATAATATTCAAATGATCTATATGACGAGGCAATGCGGTCAAAACAGCGAAAATAAAAGAATAAGAATAGTCATGTAAGAATTTTTTGAAATGTTCATCCTTCAGAAATAAAAAATCCGTATAATCCGGCATGACTTCTGAATGAGATTGATTATTCCGATCATGAAGCATTGGGAGTGTCACATCACTTATGACCCAATGATACTCTTCTACGTTAAATTGATTTTCTTTATTAATTCATTTACTTCGAATAGATTTTCCTCTTTTGCTAATACGATTCTCATTACTTGCTCCACCTCACCGATTTAAAACATCAGACGAAACTAAAAATATTCCACAGTATCAAAATCTGACCATAATCTCCAGTCAGTGTTCGTGTTTATATTTACAATGCATGTTGGATCTTGATAGATCAAACTCTTCGCAACCGATTGAAAAAAAGGAGATTGACTAGGGAGTTGGCTATGCGTTTCTGGATGAAACCATGATTCAGTTGTGTAGAGCGGTTGATCATATACATGCTGAACGATGTCAAATTGTTCTTGATCTGTCATCCATAAACTATCCAGCAAATCTTGATGTTTGGCCATTTCTCTTAACAAAGTAATCCATTCATTTTCCTCTGTTACATCAGCTTGGCATGACTCTGGTATTTGAACATGAAAATAGTCTCCATTTAATCTAATTCGTAAAGGATGCTTTGTGAACCCATGTTCTATCTCATCATCATCTATTATTTCATGATGATGATCCACGAAATCAAAAAGCTCATCCAGTAGAAAATTGATTGATCCATTCTTCAAATCATGACCAATCGCAAAAAAATCAATAGACGGTCCTACCTTCGATAAACCGAATAATTGAATCGTGATCAGCCATTTTTCCTCTCTAGTAAATAGAGAAAGCTTCCCTTTGGCAAAATCAAAGTTCCCATTATCTAATAATGGAAACTCTTTATTTAGAAAAGACTCATCTAGTATAGATAACACATTGTCTATTTGATTCATGTCTTCCTCCTTATGAAGTTATTTCATTCTACGTTTGTATAATTTCGAATCAGTTCTTTTTTAAAATCATCAGGAAGTTTTTGATTCGGAAATACAACTGAAATCCAGCCTAATACAATCTCATCTAAAGTTCTCCACGTTTTTAACAATTGTTTATTCATTTGTTCTAATTGATGAATCGCTAGTACTCCTATCTCATAACCTCTTTCGCCATAAATGATCCATTTCGCAGAAGGGGAAACCCATATCACACGTGAAGCAATATCCATTATGCTATCATTTACACTCTCTATCGGATAATCCGTTAAGAGATCGAGGTAATCACTTGGTGTGAGGTTTAACGGTACTTTCACCCAAGGATAATAACCAAAATCATGATAATAATCATCCATGCTCTTCTGCTCATCTAATACAGCCATGAGTATATAGTCATCATGATGATTCAAAGCTAAACCTTTTAACATTTCCCAGCTATCATCTGATAACAGCCAATGGAATTCTTCGAATAAATAATGAGGGGGTTTTGTTTTCAACACTTGATCAGGGAATGTCTTCGTACTGTGAATGAGCGAATGAACAAACGATAGAACATGTTCAAGTTCTTTTGGATCGGATATAAACAAATCTTTCACTTTATGCTCCTTTCATATCTTCGGGTAAGTTTATCATCAGTCATTGATACTCCATTTCACCGCTTGTAACATGACGCATAATGAGAGAGCATTTGAGTGTAATAATCATTGAATGTTTTTTGATCCTTCAATAATCCTTCAAACCAATTTGCTAAAACAGGGTGATCCATTGGTTTCCACCCTTCTTTTAATAACCTATTTTTCACAGAATCTTTTGTTGATACCATTCCTATGATACAAATTTCCATATCTCTATCTGCCCAAATCGCCCACTGCAAAGAATGAGCTAACCAGACAACTATATTCGAATTCGTGATTATATTATCCGCTATGGAACCTTTTGGGTGCATCCATAGTGCATTTACATAATCCTCACCTGAAATGTTCACACTCGCTTTCAGCCAATGATAATAACCAAATTCCTTCAAATAATAATCAATTGGATCTGGTTGAAGGACTGCAGTCAAAAATTCTCTATCTTGTGTAACAGTTGATAACTCTTTTATGGTTGGTAAAATATCATCACTCAATGCCCAATCAAACTCTTGAAACAAAAAACAATCAAATGTCTTACGAAAAACTTGTTGTGGCAGCTCTTTATTTGTTTCAAACACATGGTCTACTAAATTCTGATAGAATTTGAACTCTTTTTCTGAACGAATAAATAAGTCTTCAAGCCGTTTCAAACAACTACCTCCACTCTTGTCGAACTAGTAGTTTTTTAATTCTTCCTCTATATCTTCTTTTAATGTTTGAATTTCAATTGACACCTAATTATTTCGATTATAGAAAATGGACGGATTGATTCCATCTGCTAACATTCCCGGCAGCCACTCTTCTATAAAATCGTCTAAATCAATCATTTCTGGCACTGTTTTTTCCCATTGGTCGATCGCACAATAAGCGGCATGTTCCTCTGTCGGCCAAAAATGAAGCTGCGGTACACGATGTTCATCCTCTGACATCACCCACCCCTTCTCGTTTCTTAATGACCAAACCTCTTCAAAATCAACAATCTTTTTGATGAAATAGTCATAACGCTTTTTCGCAGGTAATTGGACGGTGGTTTCTAATTCTTTCGGATGCATGGACATTGCGTCACTCCTTTTATTTATAAATGGGCTTAATCATAAGAATTTAGCAAGCTCATATATAGGAACTATTTGTATTCTTCTAACCAGTCATTCAAATCCTCTACAGGATGTAAGTAAGAATTAGGTGAATCTTTCAAATCAATTCCACTTAAAAGAATCAGCATATCCCAAACTTGATCATCGTCTATTTCTGGATCGTCTGCAGAAACGTAAATTTCAGCCCAATCAGACACTTGTTCTCTTGTGATCGTCCCCTTTAAGACATTTCGTATTTTATTTAAACAGTCTAGCATTTTTGGTTCAGCCATTTATTACACCATTCCTTTCTCAAAACTCATTTTACGCTGTAAACTGCCTATATTTCATATTTAATAATATCCTCCATTGACATACCTTTAAAATATAATGAAAGAATGCTTATAATAGTGTATTCGCCAAGCATACCAATCGGGTTAAATATCATTTTAGCCGTTTTTGGGTCAGCAACCTCTAAGTCCATAGCAGGTGTATCGGAACCTTCTTTACCCTCGCTTACGTAATAATTTCCATTTCGGTATTCCACGAATTTCAGATTTTGAAGATCCTCTTCTTTTATAAAATCTTGATTTATTTTTGTGATGACTTTCCATGAACCACTTAAAAAGCCTGTCAGGCCTGTATTTGCAACGAATAGTCCTTTCTCTTTTTTTATCAATTGTTTTAACTCATTTTTTTCTATTCTTTCATCAACAAACAAATCATAGTATTGGATTAAAATATCATCATATTGATTTTTCCCCTCACCCGAAATGATCAAAGCATAGCTCAATTTCCCAACTTCTTTTAATGGGAGTTCAAATATAGCTCCTGGTTCTACTTTACTTAAAGTTTTTACTTTTTTAGTTGTTATTTTAATATCCGTTACTTCTTTGTCGTTTAAATCATCAAAATAGTGACTACCTCCATTGTTTAAAGCCATCATAATTGTCAAAAGCATCTCATCAATCGTTGGCTTTCTCTTCAAATGTTCCTCAGTCATTTCATAGAATTGTTCAATCGCTTCTTCAAAAATATCTAATCCATCATCACCAATTATGATGTTCTTTTTCTTATGTACTTCTTCCCAAAAGCCCATTTAGAATACCCCCTTTATATATTGTGTTCTTTATGTTATTCTCATTTTGCTTTATCACGATAAACGTATACTTGTATAAACTGTTTGATGTGCACGTTTGAAAAGTGCCACTTCATGATCCGTTAACCACTTAAGCTCTCTCATATGATAGGAAATTTCTTCTAAATAAGTATCGGTTTTTGCAATTAATTTTTTATCTAAGATATTTCTTTTATTGTCTTCAACTACAAGATAAAGAGTAAACTGTTTTAAATCTAATTCGATAAGTGGGTAAGCTTTTCTTTTTTTATCGGGACTTAGTTTTGTTCTCCCTTTAATCTCCGCTTTATATTCCTTCTCTTTCATTTTCTTAAATGTCGCTTTGACTAGCTGACTGTCCCAATTTTTCAGTTCACACAGATAGAGTATCGCTTTTTCCAAAGTATCTGCTAAGATCTTTTTCTTATTTGTTGCATTTTCAAATTCACTGTAACGGAAGGGTACTTCCAGCTCGTACGTATTTTTTAAAAATAAGATGTCTGGTTCATCTTTTAAAGTACTAATTAATTTGTAGTCTTTAAAAGACCCACATATCAAAACAATAGCCTCACAATCTTTCGTTTGAAATTTCTTTTCTAATTCGTATAAAAACATTTCAGTCATACAAAGGGATTGGCTGGCTAAGTTCCCATGATCGTCATCTGACATTAATTGTATATTTTTCAAATGCACTTCTTGTAAGCCTCCTAATAAGATTGTGAATGTTTGCTCACTCTTTTTTCAAAACTTGCTTTCTTAGGTGTAAATGCTCTATCTCATTCCCATTAAAATGCCCTTTCTTCCCTTCTAAATATAGCTAGTTTAAAATATTAGCTCCTTAGAATTTGAAGAATTTCTGTTGCTTCTTTGTACAATTCATTAACTAGTTGTATAATAATTCCTCGCAAATCCACTTCATTTTCAAATGCAATTAAATATCCTTTTTTGCTGATCAGATTATTTGATACACAATCCCAGATATCCAGATGGTCTATACAATAACCTTCATCTCCCTCATCACCATCATGAAACTCTTCGCCATTTAGATAATCTACTGAAAAATATATGGATGAATGATAACCTGCTTTAAAACAATCTGAAACATGAACTTCTCTCCCGCTAAATTTCTTCCCATATCCGAATCGTCCAAATGCAGCATTGATTGTTAACCCTAAATCTCTAAAATCTATTTGTTTTTCATTCACTATATTCAAAGCGATTTTTGTTATTTCTTTTTCGATATCTGCGATAAATTCTTTGGTCAAAGTATTCAATTTAATTTTTTTCAAATTTTTCACCTCTTGCATTGCCTATAGTTGTTAAGATAATGATTACTATTTCACTTCAATATATTTCTATAAATATACCATACTTTCAAACTAATCCATATATCATCAACTTATCTATATATCCCCTTTTTCACACATAAAAAAGCACCCTAAACGGATGCTTCTACCAAATGATATTTTTTCAAAATACGATAGGTGATTTCTTTTGCTTCTAGTCCGGTGCCTTCTATATTTGTGGCGAAGATGTAGGTTTTGTTTTCATGTTTGATGAAGCCTGCGTACCAGCCGATTCCTGATCCGGAGCCTGTTTTTCCGTATAGCGTGGTGTGTTTCTCTTCTTCTTGTATCATCATTCGTTTGACGGTTCTCATAACCGATAGGTCAAATGGGAGACTTTCTTCATATAGCTGTTTAAGGAAATGAACTTGTTCTACTGGAGAAATGCGCAACGTACTGCTTAGCCAAAATTGATCAATTCCGCCAGATATGTCTTGATTCCCATAATGAATGGCTTTTATCCAATGGCCCATGCGTTCTTCCCCGATGTCACGTGCCATGGCTTGATAATACCAGACGACTGAATCTCTCATGCCAGAGCCCAGTGTATGGTCCTTATTCCAGTTATCAATCTCTCTTTTTACTCCGTCCCAATATTTAATGTCATATTCATCTTTAACTGCGCCTGTTTGAAGTCCGATTAAGGCATTTGCTATTTTAAACGTTGATTGAGGTGCAAAGCGCTTGTTCGCTCTTTTTTTGTTATACACCCATGGTGATTTTTCTTTTACTTCTTGAATCACAAATGTGCCTTCCCGATCTTTCATGAATTCATCGACGGACCATTTTGGAGATGTTCCTTCACTTGATGCAGGCTTGCTCATACAAAGTGCTGCAAGCATCGCGCCAGCAATCAGCCATTTCATCTTTTTTTTTTGCAAACAATCACCCTCTTTGCTCATGATTGCAATCGATTGTAGCATGCTGACTGATCAGAAATAAGAGCCGCTCGTCCTCTTTTTCAATAAAAAAAGCCGGTTTTATCCGGCTTTCTGTTTATTGTACGTTCAATTTTTTCTCTTCAATCGCTTGCTTCGCAATTTTCGAAATCGTCATATCGTCCATTGGTGGGTTATGAAGGCCAGCACGAATGTCTCGATAGTAACGTTGAAGCGGGCAGCTAAGGTTTAAGCTTTTTGCACCGACTAAACGCATGGCTTTATCGACCACTTGCAGACTATCATTAACGACTGTATGCTTCACAGCACCGAATTCATTGATTAACAGCTCTCTTTTCTCTGGCTGCTCATATAATGTTGTCGTTGAATAGATGACATGGCGTGCTTGCTTTAGTAGTAAATCAATTTCGCCAATCAGTGTTTGGACATTTGGCAGTTCGCTAATCGTTCCGCTAATACTGTTCGGTGAATGGGTGATGGCATACTGAACAGCATAGTCTCTTGCCGCTTGTGCAATCCCTAAATAGCAGGAAGGAATATGTGCGATCCAAGGGTTTAACGTACCGCCCCGAGGTCCTTTTTGCACTTCAACCAACATGTCATCTGGAACTTCCACATGATCTAGAATTAAATCATGGCTCTCTGTTCCTCTCATGCCAACAACATCCCACGTTTCTTCTATAGAAACACCTTTTGTATCACGGTGAATTAAGAAGAAGCCCATCGCTTCTTTTTCTTCGATCCATACACCGACGAGAAAATATGTGAGTGCTGGTGACATCGTTGTGAATGTTTTCCTGCCACTGATCACCCAATGATCTCCTGATCTCGTTGCAGTTGTTCCAGGTTTGCCTCCTCTTGTTGGACTACCTGTCTGCGCTTCACTGACAGCCCTGTTCACAAGAGCCCCATTTTTGATTTCTTTAGCAAAAAATTGCAGCTGCTTCTCATTCCATAGTTTCTTTTCATAAATTTCACCAACAACTCCTTGATGCCAGCCGATCGATAAGGCAGTTGCTCCATCCATACTTCCTAGTGTTTCTTGAAAAAGGACCATATCCTTTACAGATTGCCCCTCGCCCCCGTACTCAACAGGCAGAGACAACGTTGTATAGCCCAGTTTTACTAATGATTCGATATTCCGTTTAGGAAAATAGGCACCCTCATCGTGTTCTTTTGCAGATTGTTCGATCGTTTCACGAAGGGATTCTAGTTGATTTAGCCAATTTTTTTGAAAATCTGTATCGACAAATAATGCTTTAGACAAAACGTATCCAACTCCTCTGTTTCTCGCAATCTATCATATCCGATTTATCCAATAGGTATTATTAAAACACACTTTACTTATAGGATTTAATGTGTTAAATTTTATCAATATTAAGTACATATGTCAAAGGAACGTGATGCTTTTATGATTTCTGCTACTAATCTACATAAATCCTATGGGTCAACTCATGTGTTAAAAGGAATTGATTTCACCGTACAAGAAGGTGAAGTGGTCGCCATTATTGGACCGAGCGGATCAGGAAAAACAACCCTTCTCCGCAGTTTAAACAGCCTTGATATCCCAGACAAAGGAACGCTGACAGTTGGAGAAGCCACGATTCAATTTGAACAATATCGAAAAAAAGATCTTCTAAAACTCAGACAGCAATCGTCTATGGTATTTCAGCATTATCACTTGTTTCAAAATAAACGAGCACTTGAAAACATCACAGAAGGATTGATTGTGTCTCAAAACATGTCTAAAAAAGAGGCGGAAAAAATCGGAGAGCAATTGTTAACGCGAATTGGGCTGATTCATAAAAAAGATGCGTTTCCAAGTGAATTATCCGGCGGTCAACAGCAGCGAATCGGAATTGCCCGTGCGCTTGCCATGAATCCTGCGGTGCTTTTATTTGATGAACCAACGTCCGCACTGGACCCAGAGATGGTCGGAGAAATCCTTGAAATGATGAAAGATATTGCGAGCCAAGGCATGACGATGGTCATTGTGACGCATGAAATCTCGTTTGCAAAAGATGTAGCGGATACAGTGATCTTTATGGCAGATGGGGAAATCGTTGAAAAAGGCTCACCAGAAGACGTCCTGATGAAGCCTCAGCATGAACGGACGAAACAATTTTTATCAAGAATTCATCGCGGGATGTGGCAAGGATTGGAGGAAGACAGATGAAGCGCAAGACTTTATTCACCGCCGCTAGTATCCTTCTGTTTCTCCTCTCTCTCATTGGCTGCAGCAGTGTGAAAACGACAACAGATGATGGCAGACAAATTGTCAAAGTCGCACTAAGCGCAGAAGTCAATCCGCCTTTTTTAGCCACAAATGACCGCAACGAGCCGATTGGCTATAACATCGATTATTTAAATGAAGTCGAGAAACGTTTGCCACACATTCATTTTGATTATATCTTTGGCGAGGAAGAATCCAATTTAATTGGGATCGGCGCTGGGAAATTTGAAATGGCGGCTAATTGGTTTTTTAGTAATCCTGAACGTGAAAAACGCTTTCTTTATCCTAAGGTTCCATACGGCTATTCGATGACAGGTTTAATTGTGAATGAATCAGAGCAAGATATTCAATCTCTAGACGATATGACATCAAAAAAGCTCGCTCCCGTCAGTCCTAGCGGCGGCCTTCGTTCCATATTAAATCAATATAATGAAGAAAATGATCAGAAAATTCCGCTCACGACCATTGAAAGCCCTTCAAACGAACTCAATTTAAAACGAGTCGAAAGTGGACGGTCCGATGCGGCTTTTATGAATATTTCGACCTTTGATACGATTCAAAAACATCTTCACCTGAAAGTCAAAGTGGGCGGCATTGTCTCAAAGGAACCTATTTATCTTGTCTTACAGCCTAGTCAAAAGAAACTAGCATCACAATTGGACCGAGTGACACAAGAGATGATAGAAGACGGAACATTACCTGATCTTGCGAAGAAATGGTTTGGCGTTGATTTCTTTCAAGATATTGACTATATATCAGAGCAAGGCTATCAATATGAAGAAAGGAAGGAAGCGCCATGACGTTTACAGCTGGAGATTGGCTGAGAATCTTTTTACAAGTGGTTGATCGTCTGCCGCTCACATTTCTTATGATTGTGGTGTCATTGTTTTTTGCCATCATCATCGGATTGCTGTTTGCTTGCATTCGAATCAAACAAATTCCAGCGCTGAAACAATTGGCGGTCATTTATTTGTCATTTACACGAAGTACGCCGCTCATTGTTCAGTTATTTCTGATTTATTTTGGCCTGCCTCAGCTTTTACTCATGGCCGGAATTCAAATCAATCATTGGGATCGTGTGTTATTTGTGATGATCACATTCTCGTTACATACGGGCGCTTATTTATCTGAAGTCTTTCGCAGTGCATATTCCTCTGTTGGGAAAGATCAGCTTGAAGCAGCTTACATTGTTGGGATGACAGATACGCAGGCATTAATGAGGATCATTATTCCGCAAGCCTTTCTCATTGCACTTCCGAACCTCGGAAATTACACCATTGATCTCGTGAAAGATACCGCCATTGCATTTACAATCGGACTCATTGATATGATGGGGCAGGTCAAAATCATCCTAGGCAATAACTACGGGATAGGGATGTTTGAAGTGTACGTCATCATTGCAATTGTGTATTGGCTGATTTGCATCAGTATTGAACTGATCACGATGCTACTGGAAAGAAAATTTGTGAAAGGCCGCACCAGCCTGTCACGCTAAGGAGGCGATTTGATGCAAACCATTGATATATCATTTGCGATTGACCAAATACCACATATTCTAAAAGGCGTTCCCTTTACCTTATTGATTGCACTTGTTTCTATGGCTGTGAGCCTTTTGATTGGATCTGTTTTTGCTTTCATTCGCCTCTTTCGTATCCCTGTGCTCCGCCAGCTGGTCACACTCTATGTCTCATTTTTTAGAGGAACACCTCTCATTGTTCAGTTGTTTGCTTTCTTTTATGGCATTCCATTTGTTCTGACCAAAATGAATAGCACTTTTGGGTTGACCTTTCACCCGGATATGGTCTCCCCGCTTACCGTTGCCCTTATCACTTTCAGCCTGCATTCAGCCGCACATTTAACAGAAGTGGTCCGCAGCGCACTTCTTGCAGTAGACAGAGGGCAGCTTGAAGCGGCGAAAATCGTTGGCATGACCACCAGACAGGCGATGATTCGCATTATTTTACCGCAAGCGTTTGTGGTTGCCCTGCCAAACCTAGGGAATCAGCTCATTCAGCTGTTAAAAGCCACATCCCTTTCGTTTACAATTGGTGTACTGGAAATCATGGGAATCTCGCGCATCATTGCAAATGATGGCTACAAGTTTTTAGAAACGTATCTTGTCTCTGCTTTGATCTATTGGATGCTTAGTATTTTCTTTGAACTCGCTTTTGCTTTGTTAGAGAAACGAGTCAGCGTGTACGGAAAATCTCTTGGACGTTAAAAAAGTCGATCAGGCACAAACCCTGATCGACTTTTTTATTCTCCTTTTTTCGGTGTGTTATATAGTTCTTTCGGTGCTGGTTTGAGTTTAGGCGCAGAGCCGAACACGACAGGAGCAGAAATATATCTGAATTCTCCCTTTCCATCCATACTTCGGCCATGTGCCCATCTGCCTTCTTTGCTTTCTTCTCCTCTTGAGAAGTTAAACAAATCATAGGATACTTGCTGTTTTTCCAGTGAGCGCGGGAAGGTGGTTGGAACAACGACATCCCCTTCTCGTTCTTCCAATTCCTTAATTGCAGCCAGCCACATATTTTGATGATATGTATCACGAGCAATGAGAAAGGAGAGCATATCCTTTACTCCGCGGTCATCGGTCATTTCATAAAGCCGTGTAACCTGAAGTCTGCCTTGTGACTCCGCGTTCAAATTTGCCCGGAAGTCAGCCATTAAATTTCCACTTGCAATGATATATTTTGCATTCCACGGATACCCTTGACTATCTGCTGCCATTGCCCCTAAGCCTGCAACAATTGCATGTTGAGGATTCATTCCGCCCATGACGGCTGCAAGTGCTGGATCACTTTGATACGCTTCTTCTTGTTCTTTAACTGGGGCATTATCAAGTAATCGAGCAATCATCGTTGCCAGCATTTCGACATGACCGATTTCCTCCGTTCCAATGTCATGGAGCAAGTCTTTATATTTTTGATCCGCTCGGCAGTTAAACCCTTGAAATAAATATTGCATCATCACGCTGATTTCTCCATATTGACCGCCTAACACCTCTTGTAATTTTTTCGCATAAAGAGGGTCCGGCTTAGAGGGCTTTGCTTCATATTGCAGTTCTTTAATGTGATAAAACATGATGTCATCTCCTTTATTTATAAACATCTTTGCACTTATCACTATTCAGCCGATTCCCTCTTTATGAAAAATCGCATGCTCTTATAAAAAAAAGAGAACGGCATCTGCCATTCTCTTTATCGTCCTACTTATTCAGCACTGACTAAAATTTTCACTTGATCTTTTTCATTGATTAATGCATGGAAGCCATCTTCGATCACATCGTCCAGCTTAATTTTCTTCGTGACGAGTGTATCTGCAGAGAAATAGCCTTTTCTCATTAAGTTTAATACAGATGGAAATACGTCTCTATAGCCGATGATTCCTTTGACTGTACGTTCTTTAATGACAATGTCATTCGGCATAATTTCTGCGCCTTTTTCCCAAATGCTTACAATGACTGTTTCACCTGAAATTCTAGTTGATTGGATTGCTTGCTTCAATACAACAGGTACACCTGTCACTTCAAAAGAAACATCGACTCCACCATTTGTCCGGCGTGCGATTTCTTGAACAACATCTTCATACTGAGAAGGATCTACAATGATCGCTCCAAGTTCTTTTGCTTTTTCTTGGCGCTCTTTTGATAATTCCACTGCATAAATGTCAGTAGCACCAGCTGCTTTTAATGCTTCAATGACAAGTAAACCGATTGGTCCACAGCCAAACACAGCTGCTGTATCCCCAGCTTGCACTTTACTAGAACGAACCGCATATAAAGCAACTGCAGAAGGTTCAACAAGTGCACCTTGCTCATATGAAATTTCGTCTGGTAACAAATGAAGTAATTCTTCATCGACAGATACATATTCAGAGAATCCTCCACCGCCACCAGCAAGTCCTAAGAAGCCCATGTTTTCATCTAAGTTGTAAGCACCTTGGTGCCCGTGAGTTGCAAAAATAGGTTCAACAACCACTCGATCGCCTACTTTGTAATTACTCACGCCTTCTCCAACTTCTACAATTTCACCAGAGAACTCGTGTCCCAGTGTAATGGGTGCTTTTTCTTTTGTAAGTGGATGAGGTTCATTCACAGGAATGAAGATTGGTCCGCCTAAATATTCATGTAAATCACTACCACAAATGCCGCACCATTTTACTTTCAGTTTCACTTTTCCTGGAGCAACTGTTGGTTCATCAATTTCCTCTAGTCGAATGTCCTTTTGATCGTGCCAGCGTAGTGCTTTCATTTGTAAGACTCCTTTTCTCATCAATTTAATTAACTTACTTAAATAATGATAACATAATTTTTTTAATTTTCTAAGTAAGATGCACTATTTTTTTGACAGTCAATGGACGAAAAATGACAAAACATAGCAACAGACAAATAAGAAGCATACATATGCAGCCAATCATGACAGAAGTACGTATCGATAAAACATGCGCCAATGCGCCGCATATTCCTGTCATCATCATCGTCAGAACAGCTTCACATAACGCATAAAAACTTGCCACTCTCCCCATAACCTCTACCGGGATATTCGTTTGATAAAAAGTCATAAAACCGGTGTTTGCAAATGCTAAAAAGAAAGCGAGAACAAAAAAGCCAGCTGCTGCGACAGTCAATGTGCTTGAAAAAGCATAGATCAAGTATCCAAAAGCCACAAACAAACTTCCCGCACCAAGCATCACTGAAATAGGCAGCCTTTCGACAATGACCGTATTGAGACATGCCCCTGCGATAATCCCTGCCCCAGCTACACTGACAAGAAACCCATATTCGGTATTGGTCAACATCAGCACTTCCTTTGCAAAAGCTGCTTCAAGTGAGTCAATCGCAGTCGGCAGCACCGTGATGGCGGCACTAAATAATAAATACACGGCCATCACTTGACGGGATGTGAGACTGAAATGAAAGACAAGTTTTGCATCTTCCTTTAATACCGAGAGAGAAAAGCCCTTTTGTGCCCCGTCTGCTTTTGACAAAGTCGGTAAACACATCGTCAAAACAGCAGATATCAAAAGGCAGATTGCATTTACATAAATTGAAAGGACTGGTGTACCAATGAGAAACAGCAACCCTGCTACGGCGGGTCCGAGTAAAAATCCACCAGACTGAAGCAAAGATCGAATGGCATTAAACCGTTTTCGTTTATCCGCCGGGATTAGTGCTGTCATATACACCATCGAAGCTGGATGAAACATGGCTTGTGCCATGTGAATGAGAAATAGCATCACATATACGATCAATAAGTGGCCTGAAAATAAGGCAAAGGGTAAACAAGCAATCAGAATGGCCCGGCATAGATCTAGACTGATCATGACATTCCGCTGATTCAGTCTATCTATTAAACTACCAGACCAGCTATTTGTTAAAAGAGCCGAGACAGGTCTTAACATATAGACGGCTGTAACAGCAAGAACGGATCCCGTTTCCTGAAAAATCAGCAGATGGAGAGCAATCATATAAATCCATTCTCCTATGTTCGCAATACCAATCGCTCCAAGTAACACGCTCATATCCCGCCAATGTTTTTTCATCGTGGTGCCCTCCTTTTTGTCATAAAAAAATCCCGCCCCCAAGACATTTCTGTCTTGAGGACGGGATTGACTCCGCGTTGCCACCTCAGTTCATTCACCTGTTACCAGATGAACCTTAGCAGGTTATCGCTAACCCATCTCTATAACGGGAGAATGCCGCTGCACCACCATCACAATGAATCCGGTGCAGAGCTAAGAGGCTTGGTTCTGTAACGCTTCCCAGCTCCTTCTCAGCTTCACGGAGTTCTCTGTGTGAGGCAGCCATTACATACTCTTCTCTATTTGCGCTTTATCTTTTTTTCATCACGATCTTCAGCTGAATTGTTCTATATTGTACTGCGCCTCCGTCAAGACGTCAATGTTTTTTCATGTTAATCCGCATAAATCATTTTTCTAGTCATGCCGCCATCAACAACCAAATCGGTTCCTGTCACAAATTGATTGTCTTCATCTGTTAAATAAAAACAAGCTTTGACAATATCCTTTGGCGTTCCTACTCGATTGGAAAGGTGCTGCTGATGGTCAATTTCTCGCAAATTTTTCTCATCCTTCGTTTCAATCCACCCAGGGGAAATGCTGTTTACTGTTATATGATCCTGACTAAAAGAAGCAGCCAGCGCATGAGTAAGTGCTGATATCCCGCCTTTTGATGCAGCATACGCTTCTGTATGAGGCTCTGACATGGTCGCACGGGTAGATGACATATTCACAATGGAACCGCCGTTTGGATTCTCTTTGATATAACGTGCCGCTTCCCTTGCACATAAAAAAGCACCTCGTAGGTTTGTATGCAGCACATGATCAAACTCATCAACCGTTAGCTCATAAGGCGATTTTGTACACATAACCCCTGCATTATTGATGAGAATATCGATCGTTTGATAACGAGCCACAGCAGCCGACATGATGTCTTGAATATCCTTCTCTTGTTTCACATCCGTTTTTTTAAAAAAAGCCTCAAAGGACTCCTTTTTCAGCTGATCTTCCAAGCGCTTGCCCTTCTCTTCGTCAATATCCGCAAGCACGACACGCGCCCCTTCTTTCGCATAGCCATACGCGATCGATTCACCAATTCCATTGACTGCGCCAGTGATGATGACGGTTTTATTGTGAAAGTTCATCGTTTATCCTATCCTTTCTCTCATGAGATGTTGTCGTCTATCATACCACTCATGTATACATGATACCTAGTCAAATGGGACATAGAAAAACCACCACCTAAATCATACATTAGGAGGGTGGTATATTTGTAATTCTCCATATTGACGACATAGTCGTTTGCTTCTTGTGTAAAGTCTGGGAAGGTTTGTGTTTATCATTCAGTCATTCTATTCGGCTCTTTTTCTGTATGATTATATTAAAAAGCAGCCTTTAGTATATCTAAGTAGTCCGCTTTCGTAACGGCACGAACATTGCTTTTTGTAGAGTTGTTTTGTTCTGCTAGTTCAGCCATTTTTTCAAAATCTTCTACTTTTACATAAGATAATTCTTTTAGTGATGGAATACCTAAATTCTTTGTGAATGTATATATACCATCCATTAATTTTTGAATCGCCACATCATCTGCATCCGTTTTATCTGCAAAGCCCATGATGTTTGCAAGCTCTATATGCAATGATTTGTTTTCAGCTGCATTAAATTGTATGACATAAGGTAAAAATACAGCATTTGCGATACCATGAGGCGTATCATAAAGACTGCCGAGCGCTTCGGCTAAACAATGCACGGCTGCTACATCAGCGGAACCGAAGCATAAGCCAGCGAGTAAACTGCCTTCCTGCATTTTGTATCTTGCTTCTAAATCAGATCCGTCTTCATACGCCTTCGGTAAATAGGTCACAATGGTTTTCATTGCGCTTGCCCCCATCGCCTTAGAAATAGGGTTTGTTTCTTTACATGTATAGCCTTCAATCGCATGGACCAGTGCATCAACACCTGTTGCCGCTGTTATACTTTTTGGCACCGTAGAAGTAAGAGCAGGATCCAAAATCGCAATAGTTGGTCGAAGCAAGGCATGTTTTAAGGTGATTTTTTTATGTGAAGCAGCTAACGTAATCACAGATGAACGGGTCACCTCAGAGCCAGTTCCAGCCGTGGTTGGAATACAAATTAAGGGTGATACATTTGTGTACGCTTTCTTGCCTGCTATATACTCTTCAGGATTACCGCCATTTGGACCTAATAAAGCAATGGCTTTTGCCGTATCCATTGGGCTTCCTCCACCAATCGCAATAACCGCTGATGCTTGTACTTTTCTAAAGAGCTCTGCACCCGTTAGACATTCATGATCTCTAGGGTTTGGAGATACTTGATCAAAGACGACAACGGAATAACCAGCTTCTTGCAAATATGCTTCAATAGGCGTCACCAATCCTGCGCTTTTTACACCAGGGTCAGTTACAATCATAATTGTAGCACTAGGCAATACAATGTCCTCTACAATAGAGGCAATATCTTTAGATTTTCCAGTCCCCATGATCATTTTCGTATGACAATCATATTCAAAATTTATCATTGATTTTCTACCCCTTCATTTGTTGATTTAATCGCTTGTTTTTCTGCTCCCCACCATTCTATTCCTTTTAAACCTGGAATGGTAGAAGCGTAAAAAACAGGGTTCTTTCCTACCTTTCTTTGTCCCATGTAATCATTTAGAGCCGCAAAAGCAAATTTGCCTAAAATCGCAATGGCAACCAAGTTAACAATGGCCATAATCGCCATCGACAAGTCCGCTAACGTCCAAACGATTTGTAAGTTGGCGAGAGCACCAAACATAATCATCATTAAAACAGTGATTCGATACACGAATAGCGCGGTTACACTGTTATGAATAAAACTGATATTGGCTTCACCGTAATAGTAGCCACCTACAATGGAGCTAAATGCAAAAGTAAAGATCGCAAATGCTAAGAAAATACTCGCCCAAGAACCGAAATGCTGCGCCATTGCAGCTTGAGTAATTTCAATACCTGACAAATCACCTGCTGTTTCTACTGTTGATAGCATAATAATAAATGCTGTACAACTACAAACAACTAATGTATCAAAAAAAACGCCTAATAATTGAACAAACCCTTGTTTTACTGGGTGTGAAACATGGGCAGCAGCAGCGGCATTTGGTGCACTTCCCATTCCTGCTTCATTGGAAAATAAACCGCGTTTGACACCGTTCATTATTGCAGCGCCGATTCCGCCTCCAACCATTTGCTCTAATCCAAACGCACTTTTCATAATACTTGCTAATGCTGCGGGTACATCTGCGATATTTGTCACAATCACATAAAGTGCTAAGATAATATAAAACGAGGACATGATTGTCACAATGATTTGGGTAAAGCGGGCAATTCTCTTTACACCACCAAAAATGATGAAAGCCGTAAGAATGGTTACGAATACTCCCATGCCAATTGGACTGATACCAAATGAATATCGAAAGGCATTTGTGATGGTGTTCGTTTGTACTGCATTAAAAATTAAGCCAAAACTAAGAATAACAGAAAAGGCAAAGATCCTACTTGGCCATTTCAGTCCAAATTGCTTTTGTATATAATAGCCTGGCCCCCCTTTAAAACCATCACTTGTTCTCACTTTATATATTTGAGCGAGTGTGCTTTCGACAAATGCAGAAGCTCCCCCTAAAACCGCTGCAAACCACATCCAGAAAATAGCTCCAGGACCACCAACTGTGATGGCAATAGCAACACCTGCCATATTTCCAGTTCCAATCCTCGTCGCTGCTCCGATAAAGAAAGCTTGCATTGAAGAAATGTCTTGACTCCCTTTTATTTTTGGAGCTTTTTCAAAAATAGAACGGAAGATCTCTTTTAGTAAGACAATTTGCATAAACTTCATTCTCACCGTAAAGTAGATTCCAATCCCTATTAACATAACGACTAAAATATATGTCCATAAAAAGTCATTTATTGAATTGACAATCGTTTCAAACAAAGCCATCCCCCCTATAAAATCTGAACATTCTAAATAATGAAAGCGCCTACTTTTATCATAGTAAAAATGTTATGATCTATCTATAGAAGTTTTCTGATTGCATCAATCGGCTCATCCGATTTAGGAGGGATTGACGTTGGAAATAAAGCAACTGATGATGTTCCAAACAGCATCAAAAGTATTAAACTTTACAAAAACAGCACAAATACTTGGCTATGCTCAATCTAGTATCACGGCAAATATCGCTGCATTAGAAGAAGAGTTAGGAACCCCTCTATTTGAAAGGCTTGGAAAAAGGGTCATTTTAACAGAAGCTGGCATGAAGTTTCAAGATTATACGGATAAGATTTTAGGTTTAACAGGAGAAGCATTAGAGGCTGTTGGTGGGATGAGTGAGCCAAGCGGCATTTTGAGAATATGTGCATCTGAAACACAATGTACCTATCGACTTCCTCATATTTTAACGGACTTTCAAACAACGTATCCTAAAGTAGAACTGATTTTTCGTCCCGGAATAGCTGAAAAGGATGTTTTAAATCTATTACTGGAAGGACAAATTGATGTCGCCCTATTATCGATGAATCCTGTCGTATCCTCACATTTAATTGTAAAAGAATTAAAAGATGAACCGATGGCGATTGTATGCTGTCCAACAAATCCATTGAGCAAAAAACAAAAAGTATATCCTATCGATTTAGACGAGCAAAGATTGTTGTTAACCGAAGACTGCGATTATCGTTATGCCTTCGAACACTCTTTGACACAGGCAGGAGCAAAACCGAGAAGTAAACTAGAACTAGCAGATGTAGAAGCCATAAAAAAATGTGTAATGGCTGGTCTAGGAATTGCTGTACTTCCCGAAATTTCTATAAAAAGAGAAATAACAGAAGGCCATATGATTAAAATCAATTGGATGGGACCCTGTCTCACAACAAAAATCCAACTATTCTGGCATAAAAATAAATGGATGTCTCCTGCTTTGAAGGCGTTTGTTGATTTAACAGAAGAATATATCCTTCTCAATGGGTAATGTGAAATATTTACTTGGGCAGCCTTCAATTTCTTTCACCATTAAATATTAACGAGTTATCCAATCATTTAAAGTAAATCACGTGTATACAAAAAGCCCTCTACATAGCTATAGAGGGCTTTTTAGAAGAACAAAGGATTAATAGGATCTGATGCTCTTCAAACCAATGATCATAAAGACCACCGTAAAAGCAATTAAAACCGTCGCATCTAATAATAAGATAGAAAGATTAACATTGCCGCTCATGATCTCACCAAAACCAGACATCATCCATGTTTGCGGTATAGTCAAAGAAATCTTCTTCATAATGTCTGGAACGATATCTAAAGGCCAATAAATACCACCCAGCATGCACGATCCTACAATGACAATTGCACTAAAGATTTCAGCTTGTTTTTTTGTTTGAGATAAAGTAGCTATCATAAATCCTAAACTTACGACAAGGCCTATAACAAATGATCCGAACAATAAGATAAGAAACAGGTTGCCTAAGTAGACATTAAAGAAAATAGATAAGATGGTCAAAAGAACACCCAATTGTATCCATCCAAGAAGGAAATATGCCATTAAATAGCCCAGAAGTACATATATTTTATGGATTGGACTCGAAAGCAATCTTTGCCATGTATAATTTTTATACTCCGAATGTATAGATGACAAAGAGCTTGAAATCGCAAACATCATAAACATAATGGTAAAGCCAAGCGGTATTAAATTTGGTTGTTGGCTTGCTTGACCATTTTGATTTTTTTCGGCCAATGAAATCGTACCAGATTCATTTAACTTGTTCAATGCATTGGTGAGAGAAACACTTTTCTGCTCTTTCACACCCTGATTGATTTGATAAATGATGGCAGCTGTCTCTTTTAAATAGGGAGATAAGACTGCATATTCTTCAGTTTTTTTATAAACTGTCACATCAAAAATCTCTTTATTTTCTTTTAGATGGGACTTTAATTGGTTTACGACTTTCACAGACGCAACTACCTTTTCTTCAGATACTAAATCTTTTGCGTCGCTTTCAGTTGCCTTTACCCAGAGAAATTTGGTGTTTTTTTCGAGAATTTGAAAAATTTCTTGATCTAGTTTACCTTGACTGGGCTCTAGAATAAAAGCAACTGTCGGTTTCTTTGTATCAGATGCGGTACTACCAAAGATAAAACTAAATACAATTGGCATCACAAATAAAAAAATGAGGGTCAATGGGGACTTTAATGTTTCTTTTAACTTTAACGTGATAATGGCTAATATTTTATGCATAACGATGCTTCCTTTCAAAAGACATTCTTAATAAAGCAATGATGAAGAAAGCCATTCCCATCCCACAGCTAAGTAATAATCCGTTTTGTATTTCACTAAAATCAGCACCTGCCATACTTTTCAAAAACATTCGAAGTGCAAGAGAATTAGGTAAAAAATAGCTGGTATCAATCACCCATTGTGGGAATAAGTATAAGGGCACCATACTCCCGCCTAAAGCAGCTAACACTTGAGTGCCTAAAATCCCCACACTACTAAACGTTTTTTCTCTTTTGATAAAAGAACCAATCAGCACCCCGAAACCCGCAGCATTTAATATAAAACTACATCCGATCATAACAACAGTAAAAGGCTCTCCCCAGTTCACCTTAAAGACAAAGCTAGTAAATAAAATAATGACCGCAAGTTGAATCATACTCATTAAAATAATGCCCAATAACTTTCCAATGATATAACTAGTATTGCTTAATTTTGATACTAGTAGTCTTTTATAAACTTCTTCTTCTTTTTCCTCTATCATACTGCCAACCAAGAAAACAACAGTCATTAACAAAAAAAGCACACCCATCCCGCCTGCGTAGTATTGGAAGGATGTAATCGGCTGGCTGTTGATATGAATATTCCTTTCGTTCACTAGTTCTTTTTTCAGTTGATCAGACACGATCTCCACTTCTTTACCTTGATTCAACGGCACCAGAATACGATTCATATGATAATTTTGAAAGAATTGCACAACCACATTCTCTAGAACCATTTCCTGTAAGTTTGAATTAGGTCCTTTCAAAATATTCAATTGCACATGATCGTGATTTAATAGGCTTTTTTCAAAATTCGGCTTGATGATTATACCCATTGTAATGTCTCTACTATTTAAATCTTTCTCTAATTGATTTTTCGAGGTGACCTTCACCTCAAATATGTCACTGAGTTCACTCTTAGACAAAGTTGAAAGAAACATTTTACTTGTAGCGGACTTATCCTGATCTGTTATTCCTACTCGAAATGAATTGATCCTAATTTCGCTCTCTTTCTTCATGTTATCTCCAAATGCTGCACCTAATATAGCAATTAATATGATAGGCATAAAAAAAAGTGTAAAAAAGCTTTTCTTATCCCTAAAAAACAATAATAGATCTTTCAGTACAACCCAAATGCTCATATGCTCACCTCTATTCGGTCTAATCTCGTAATTTCTTACCTGTTAAATACAAGAATACATTTTCTAAATTTGGTTCTACAACTTCTGCTGAAATTAATTGAACATTTAATGTGGTTACACCTTGAATAAGTTGACTTAGTAAATGCTGAGGGTCGTCATCAAATAATGTGATTTGATTTTCCTGTACCACAAAGTCATTCCGTGGGTGGTATTCATTTATGTATTGGCACACTCGCTCCATATCCTTTTGTCCTTGTTCACATTTAATCGTAAAAATGATTTCTCTTTTTTCTCCAACAAGCTCAGCCAATTCACTTAAATCACCTACCTTAATGAAAGAACCTTGATCCATAATAGCTATTTTTTCACATAGATATTCGACTTCCTCCATGTAATGACTCGTATAAATAATTGTCATTCCTTCACTATTTAACGTTTTAACTGTTTCTAATATATGATTTCTGGATTGCGGGTCTATACCCACTGTAGGTTCATCCATTATTAATAGTTTTGGCCGATGCAAAATCGCACATCCGATATTCACTCTTCTTTTCATCCCTCCTGAGAATACTTTCACTTTATCATTCGCTCTATTGCCCAGACCAATTAATTCAAGGATTTCTTGTACTCTGCTTTTTAATTCTTCTCCTTTAAGTCCATACATTTTCCCCCAAAACGTTAAATTTTCTTTTGCTGACAAATCTAAATATAAAGCGATCTCTTGCGGAACAATGCCAATCAATTGCTGTGCATGCTTTGTTTCTTTATGTAGATCAATGCCTCCAATCGTAACAGTCCCGCTCGTTGCAGGTAGAAGTCCTGTCATGATGCCGATTAAGGTTGATTTCCCTGCACCATTAGGACCCAAAAGCCCAAATGATTCACCAGGTTTCAAGTGGAAGCTAACCCCTTTTAATACTTGTTTACCCTCATAATTTTTGATGATGTTCTGTACTTTTAGCAATTGTAATCTCTCCTCTATTCTTCCTATCTATCATAATCCTATCCAATCATTGCCAACTGTTTTATGGTATGTCTTTCAACTAAAGATCATTTTTTCCAATTTACTCATTTTACCACGTTATGAAATGTAGAAGAACAGTATAGGTCTTTTTATATTTATAAACAAAAAAACTTACAGGAAAAATCCTGTAAGTTTTTTTCGATGGATCATTATTTAGAAATCATGCCATGCGGGTCAATCACAAATTTCTTCGCCACACCCGAATCAAAATCGCTATATCCTTTAGGGGCTTGATCAAGGGAAATGACGGTTGCATTAACGGCTTTGGCGATTTGTGCTCTTCCGCTTAAAATAGATTTCATCAAGCTGCGGTGATATTGCATGACAGGGGTTTGGCCTGTCACAAAGGTATGGGCTTTGGCCCAGCCAAGTCCAATTCGCACTTTCAGAGATCCAACTTTTGCATCTTCATCCACAGCACCTGGATCTTCTGTGACGTAAAGTCCTGGAATTCCAAGTTTACCGCCAACTTTGGTAATATCCATAATTGTATTTAAAACGGTGGCTGGTGCTTCTCCTTGATCTCCATGACCTGAAGCTTCAAAGCCGACACAATCGACCGCACAGTCGACTTCTGGCTCTCCAAGGATGTTTGTCATTTGTTCACCGATTCGATCATGTTTTCGTAAATTAATCGTTTCGCAGCCAAAGCTTCTCGCCTGCTCGAGCCTTTGTTCATTGAGATCGCCGACGATGACAGCAGAAGCGCCAAGGAGCTGAGCGGAATGCGCTGCTGCAAGACCTACTGGCCCTGCACCAGCAATATAGACAGTAGAGCCTGGTTTTACGCCAGCCGAATACGCACCATGAAAACCTGTCGGGAAAATATCGGAAAGCATTGTCAAATCAAGTATTTTCTCCATCGCCTGATCTTTGTCCGGAAATTTAAGCAGCTGGAAATCAGCATATGGCACCATGACGTACTCCGATTGGCCGCCAACCCATCCGCCCATATCTACATATCCATAAGCTGAGCCAGGTCGATCGGGGTTCACATTTAAACACACATGGGTTTTTTGTTCTTTACACATGACGCAGCGACCACAGGCAATATTAAATGGAACTGATACGAGATCACCCTTTTGGATAAACTCTACATCTCGTCCAACTTCAACGACTTCACCAGTAATTTCATGACCAAGGACAAGTCCTTCAGGCGCAGTTGTACGCCCTCTTACCATGTGTTGGTCGCTCCCGCAAATGTTTGTTGTCACCACTTTTAAAATGACGCCATGCTCACACTTACGTCCAACATTGGCTTTAGGTACACCAGGGCCATCTCTTAAAACCAAATCAGGGTATCCAATATCCTCAACTGCTACATTTCCTGCTCCTTTGTAAACGACACCTTTGTTTCCCGACATGTTTTTATTCCTCCCTTTTTGTTTAAAAATGAAGTCTCTCCAAAATTCTCTCTTTCTCGGGCTTTTTCCTTCTTTTAACCACACATTGACTCAAAAAATAAGTGACAAATGTCTACCTAGGAGAGAAAAATGTATTTTCCAGTCAAATAAAAAAGAAAATATTGAAAAAAAAGCTAAACATTTGCAGAACATTGTCGATATAAGGAATAAGCCAGACAGGTATCCTTAATCGACAAACAAATTCCTTATATATACTATCATTCCTTACACACCTGGCTGGCCCCTACATATGAAATGAATGCAAAAGACTCTTCTTGTGAAGAGTCTTTTTTATTGACGAATGGTCCATTCCATCGCATGCAAAAAGGCTCCTCTGACGAAGAGCCTTTTTTAATTGCTTGTTCATTACCTGGGAAATATTTTCATCATCATTTTAAGGCTTTGATACAGATGTATGTATCATAATGGTAAACAGAGACGTCTCTAAAGTGATACGCTGAAAAAAGACTGCTGATGTCTTCTTCACTGTACGTTGAAAGAGACTGTGAGCGTTTTTGTTCCTTCATTAGTTCCTGCTTTTGAAAAGATAAGAATACTTCTCCATCCACTTGAAGAACACGATATACCTCTTTCATGACTTGTTCGATATCTGGCAAGTAATAGATGGTCTGCACTGTGAACAATTTATTAAATGATCTGTCTTCAAAAGGTAATTGCTCAGCTTTTCCAAGTGTGATAACGGCTTTTTCCTGCTCGACAAGCCTCTTATGTTTTCTTTTCGCGTATTTTACCATATGACGCGAAGCATCGATTCCATATACTTTCCCTCGATCAAGTTTTTCCGCTACTTTAGATAATGTCATACCTCTTCCAGTACCAATTTCTAAAATCCGGTCGTTTTCTTGTATATTTAAGAGTTGAATCGTCCATTGATTGATATTATGATGATTTTTTTCCATATAGCGGGCTACCCATTTTGAGAACAAGCCCTTTGGTTCCCTCATTTGTTTTCCAATCCAGCTTTGAATCAATGTCAACACCTGCTTTGCACCAGTAAATAAAACTATTTACGAATTTTCTTACTTTTCATATCGGCTCTCGCCTAACAAAAGTTAAGACCTAGTCCTAATTCCTTTGTCTTTTATTAGACGGCACCTTTTCTGAAAATGTTTCGCACGTCATGAAAAATATTTAAACAAATAGGCATTTTCATTAATTGTGTTCAGATTGATTTCGTTTTCCGCATGAGCTGCATATTTTATGAATGTATCTTGATTAGATAAAGGTGGTGCTAGATTATGGGCTTTGGCGGTTATTCTGGAGGCTACTGCGGTGGCTACGGTGGCGGTTTTGCAGGCGGATTCGCATTGCTTGTTGTACTGTTCATTTTGTTAATCATCATCGGTGCAAGCTGGATTTGCTAATGTAAAAGGAGCAGGAAACGATAACGTTTCCTGCTCCTTTTCTTTAATACCAATAGGTTGGATAATTGTACATATAGCGTCTGAGCATTTCTTCTTGCTCTCTTTGCATTCTGTATGGATTGCCGTACCCGTGCTTTAAAGAATGCGGAATAGACGCATACCCGTGCCCCACTGACGGAAACCTCATATATGGTGACATCGACATTCATTGATCACCTCACAATCTCCTTTTACGGTTATCATATGTGCAGGTGATCAATGTGGAGCGTGTCTAAACCTGGTCCTTCTCCCTTGTATAACAATCAAGCATTGCAAGCATCATAAACATGTCAATCTCCTCCTTTTCATCTTTTTATTGTCCTTTTTAGTTCATGTACTTTAGTTGTTTCTGCTTCATTTCTTCATAAAATGTTTCGACTTGTTGTTCATAAAGAACGGTTTCAATGTCTTTGTATTTACGTTGGATCGTCAAAGTAATAAAAAATAAATGGATTGTCATATACGCTCACCTCCCTTCAGTTCGCAGCACGCGAAATAGCCCGCAGATCTTCTTTATCAGTTGACCTGCGGGCACACAAAAATGCAGATCAAAAGACAGTGTCTTCTAACCTGCGATGGATGATACGTGAAATCCTCGTTTACTTAAACAGTTTTGTAGCGTGAACCGTAAAAGGTAAAGGAAGGACACGAGCTCTTCCACAGGCTGATGACATGATGAAATTGGTTGTTGAATTGATCACAAGTAGATACGAATAACATATTCTTCAGCCTCCTTTACGTTTTTAATTACTTTGTAAGTATATCCAGCAAGCACCATTTTGTAAACCTGTTTTTAGTAAATTAGATGATTTTTGTGTGTTTGACTAAATTTCTACAGTGATTCTTGTCCGATTATCCAGTGCAATTAAAAAAAAGTTTCCTCATCACATGAGGAAACTTCAGAATGTTGACAAAGGGCTAAAATGAACTTGATTTTAGCCCTTTGTCTTCTTTTCAGCGTGATAGAAAACCTTTGAATTCTAGGAAGGACGAGTACCGGCGCGGAGCGAATTTGACATTCGTGAGCACCGGCACGCAGGACTGACAAAGAATGCGAGGGTTTGTCTACACGCTGAAAGTCTCCTCATCATATGAGGAGACTTTTTACTTAATCTTCATCAAGTTCTTGCAATTTCTTTTGAAAAAAGATCGCACGTTTCACGCAAAGAAAAGCGGCTAATAGGAAAACACAATCAACTGCCATCATCAGCATTTTTGGTGATGCTTCTAGGTGCTGATTTGGTAAAATCGTACCAATATATAAAAAGGTGCTAACAGCAAGCAAAATAAAAGCGTATTGCTTGTAATCTGTCACTAAACCATCCCACTTTTTCTTCACTTGATTCACCTTCCCGTTATCAATGTCTATTGATAGCTTACCATAGTGAGAGAAAGCGGGGGGCATGTAAATCTATCCATTCGTTACTGCGTCGAGCCCTTGTTCAATATCATGTAATAAGTCATCAATATCTTCAATACCGACAGAAATACGGATTAAACCATCTGTGATGCCAAGCTCTTCTCTGCGCTCTTTTGGAATGGATGCATGGGTCATGCGAGCAGGAACAGAGATTAAACTTTCAACCGCCCCTAGGCTTTCTGCGATTGTAAACAATTTCAATTGGCTTAAAAACACGTCGACGTTTTCTTCTTTTCCAATATCAAAAGAAATCATACCGCCAAAGCCTGTTGCTTGAGTTTTTGCAAGCTCATGACCTGGGTGAGCGCTTAAACCTGGGTAATAGACACGTGTAATCGCAGGATGTTGTTCTAAAAACTCAGCGATTTTCTGCGCGTTTTGTTGATGTGCTTCCATTCTTAGTCCGAGCGTTTTCATCCCTCGCATTAGAAGCCACGCATCTTGCGGTCCAAGAATACCGCCTGTAGAGTTTTGAACAAAGTGCAGTTCTTCACCAAGCTCTTCAGTAGCTGTCACGACAAGTCCGCCCACCACATCACTATGGCCGCCTAAATATTTTGTGGCACTGTGCAAGACAATGTCAGCCCCATATGAAATCGGCTTTTGAAAATATGGGGTAAAAAACGTATTATCGACAATCATCAAGATGCCAGCTTCTTTTGTGATCCGGCTTATGGCTTGTAGATCGGTCATTTTCAGCAATGGATTGGTTGGTGATTCAATATAGACGGCTTTTGTTTCTGGTAAAATTGCTTTTTTCACCGCTTCAGGATCACTTGTGTCTACAAATGTGGCTTTAATGCCAATCCGGTTGAGCACCTTTGTCATCACACGATAGGTTCCGCCGTACACGTCATCAGTCAGTACGATATGATCTCCGCTGTTAAACAGCATCATCACAGCTGTAATTGCAGCCATCCCTGAACCGAATGCATAGCCGTTTGCCCCGCCTTCAAGATCACGAATGACTGTTTCCAGTGCTGTTCTTGTTGGATTCGCAGTTCTGGAATATTCATATCCAGTGTGCTCGCCTGCTTTAGGCTGCTTATAGGTGCTGACTTGATAAATAGGAACAGACACGGCTCCTGTTTTTTCATCACCAGTGATTCCACTATGAATCATCATTGTTTTTGGCTTCATTTTATTTTCCTCCCTCATAAATACCTTTACTTAGATAACGCTCACTGCTATCAGGAAAAATGGTCACGATCACCGTCCCAGGTGATGCCTTTTTCGCTTCCTCTAAAGCGGCAAATAGAGCGGCTCCAGACGAGCTTCCGATCAGAACACCTTCCTTTTCAGCTGCTTCTTTCACCATTCGGAAAGCATCATCGTCACTGACGGTATAAATCTCGTCAAATAAAGTCGATTCCATATAATCTGGAATAAATTCAAGGCCAATTCCTTCCGTTCTATGCGGTCCCGGCTTTCCGCCATTTAAAATAGATCCTTCTGGTTCCACGATCACTGTTTTTAGCGCTTCTTTTTGCTCTTTTAAATAGGCAGCACAGCCTTGAAACGTTCCACCAGAGCCCGCTCCTGCTACAAACACGTCTATGTTCCCCTGGAGGTCAGACCATATTTCTGGCCCGAGTGTTTTATAGTAAGTCAATGGATTTACTTGGTTTTTAAATTGTAAGACGCAATAAGCATTGTCAAGGCTTGCCTCTAGTTCAAGGGCTCGATCAATCGCACCCTTCATCCCATCTTTTCTTGGTGTATGAATAATTTCTGCACCAAGCGCCTTCATGAGCTGTTGTTTCTCTTGACTAAAATGTTCTGGTACACAGAAGATCGGATGCAATTGATGTTTTCTTGCACTTAGCGCAAGCCCGATGCCTGTGTTTCCTGCAGTTGCTTCAATAATGGTTCCGCCTGGGCGCAGTTTGCCCGATGCCAGCGCTTCTTTAATCAGCATATCGCCTAAGCGATCCTTAATACTTCCGCCTGGGTTCATCATTTCAAGTTTTGCATAAACATCAACACCTGCCGGCACACCCATCCCTGACAGTTTTAAAAGCGGTGTGTGGCCAATTAATTCCGTAATATCATGTATGACAGCCATATAAATCCCTTCCTTTGTATGGAAAAGAAGGGGGAAACCCCTTCTTTTATTGTGTTTGCTTTATCATACGCAGGACAAGGTCTGTTGAGTGAATCGCTGCTTGCTCTAGAAATTGATCAAAAGAGATATTGGATTCTTTCCCAGCAATATCTGACAACGCTCGAACGACCACAAATGGCGTTTCAAATAGATGGCAAACTTGCGCAACTGCTGCTGCCTCCATTTCCACTGCATACAGCTCTGGGAATTTCTCTCTCACAAACGCGACACGACCAGGATCATCCATAAATGAATCTCCTGTTGCAATCGTCCCTTTTGCCACTTGAATATGATCGATTTCTGAAGCAGATTCCTCTGCCAGCTTCACAAGCTGATCATCTGCGATGAAAGCAGCTGGTAATCCTGGCACTTGTCCATATTCGTAATCAAAGATCGTCACGTCCACATCATGATGTCTAACATCAGTAGAGATGACAATATCACCTACATTTAATGAGTGATGGAAACCGCCAGCTGATCCTGTATTGATCACATAATCTGGCTGAAAGCGGTCAAGCAGAAGTGTTGTGCTGACCGCTGCATTTACTTTTCCAATCCCTGATTTTAATAAAATCACTTCTTTATCTTCATAAACACCTGTTGTAAATTCACACCCAGCGATGTTTTCTTGTGTGGCATTCTTTAGTTGGTCTCTTAAAATCGTCACTTCTTCTTCCATTGCACCTATCACTGCGATTTTCAAATCAAAAACATCCTTTCATTCCCTTTTCTTCGCTTCTACGATCCACACAAAATCATTCATTTGATGAAAAGATGTGCTAAAACCTTCTTCTTCAAAGATTTGCTTTAACACACCTATGGATGGATAGTATTCCGTTTCTAAATCCTCTGCAAGCTGATCGAATCCAGCGGCTTTCGCTTTGTTCGTTTCAGCTTGATGTGCTGCTTGATTTTGAAACATTGTATCAGCAAAGACTATTTTACCACCTGAGGGAAGGATGTTGCCATAGGTGTGGATGGCTTGTTTTTTTTCGTCGTCCGTTAAATGATGGAAAGCATATGAACTGACGATCGTATCAGGCTCAAAAGGTGGAGATGGAAACGATAAAAAATCCCCGTCATGAAATACATTTGGTATTCCTTTTTGAAGAGCCGCTTTCTTCATGGCCTCTGAAGGTTCAACGCCAAACACTTTCTTATCTGCTTGAAGCAGTGCCGCCGTTAGGTTTCCTGTGCCGCTTCCAAACTCAATGACATGTTGACCTGCACGGCGAGTAATCTCTTTTAGAATGGCCGGATACCGGCGAAACACTTCTTTATACTGCTCGTCATGACCACTTACAGTGTCATCATAAGATTCAGCCCAATGATCAAATAAAGAAAGAAACTCACGTCCCATTTTTCTTTCCCTCCACTTTATCTATTTATTCCTATCCGTATAGTATGTTTTATTCCGTCGAACAGTTCCTATCCTACCACATCTTCTGATTCTTTCCTACTAAAAAATACTGGGCGGGGTAGAAAAATATTTGCCCTTTTGAATGGGAGAGATTATGATGAATCTAGAGCATGGAGGGATGAATGAAATGGATTTTCAACTGGATTTTTTAAAGGACAAAATTGAATTTTTTGAAGCAACGTCTTTAAAAGAACTTGAACAAAAGATCCAAAAACAAATTGAACATAATCAGGCGATCTTGCTGACTGTTCATTCTGTGAGTCATCAAACGACTGTCATTGATGATAAGATTTTGTATACAGCAGTTGTTCATTTTAAAGCGAATATCTCATAAAAAAAAGATCAGCGTGTAGGCAATCAGGTCTGTGCGCCGGTGCTAGTCCTTCCTAGACTGCAAAGGTTTTCTATCACGCTGAAAAGAAGAAAAAGGCTAAAATGAAGTTCATTTTAGCCTTTTTGCATGCATCTTTTTTATTTTATTTTAATTTTTCAACCTTCACAGGTTTCCAGCCTTTTTCATCCACCCACGTAATTTCTACACGGTAGCGTTCACCTGTTGATTTATCACGGATGGTTCCTTTTGCATCTTGAGGTCCTCCGTTATTTCCTAACCAAATAACAGTCATTTGGTCTTCTGAGATTCCTGTCGCATAGGACATGGCTTTGATCATTTCTTTCCAGTCTTTTGAGTTAGCATCATAGGTTGCTGTATGTGATCCCGATTGCTCTGTTCCTACAGGCTCCCAGTTATCGTTTTCATATGTTTTATCTACGTCACTTGTTTTACCGCCATCTGTTTCTGTGGCATCTTTTAACGCATCTTTGTTTGGCTCTTCTTCATCATCTGTTTTCTTTGTATCGTCTTTTTTGTCAGATGAATCGTCTTTTTTTGCATCCGCATCATCGGATGTATCTTTCTTTTGATCTTTCACATCTTCTTCTGAGTTTTGTTTATTTTCACTCGATGCAGGTGCTGTTTTTGATGGTTCGTTGGCTACATCTTTCGGTGGTCTATTAAAAATTAACAAACTCGATGCGACAACCAAAATAAGCACCACAACGATACCAATTAATATGTTAAGCACCATATTCGCCTTTCTGCGCTTATCACGATGTTCAAATCGAGAATTTCTACTCAAAATCTCTGCACTCCTTTGCCTCTGTTCCCTAAGTCGTTACTATTCTAACATGACATGAAGGGATGTTCTATGTCTGTTTCTTTTCAATTTCATTGACCTTTTTTACAATATCATAAAACGCTTCATTTGTCTTAGCCCGGCCACTTGCCTCGTCAAGGTGAACAACAACCAGAGCGTATTTTGGTTTTTCTGCCGGAAAGTATCCGGCAAACCACTTGTGATAAAGTGGATTCCCCTGTTTATCTTTGCTGCCGGTTTGGGCAGTGCCTGATTTCCCTGCTATATGGAACGGCAGGTCTTGAAATCTTCTTCCTGTTCCTTTGTCAGAGGTCACCACCTGCCTTAAGTACTTTTGCAAGGTTTGAGCTGTATAGCGGTCAATACTGTCACCATCAGGTCGTTTGTTTTGAAAGGATAGCATCGTTGTTCCGTTTTGATACATCACTTTATCTGCAATCCTCACTTCTTTTCGTTCTCCGCCCCTTGCAATCGTTGCCATCATATTGGCAATTTGTAAGGGGGTTGTTTTGACATTTTTTTGACCAATTGCCGTTTGCGCAATGGCTTTTTTGACATGCTTGTCTCTTTTATCTCCCCACACACTGCCTGTTTCTTCACGATCAAACTGTTTGAATTGTTGCTTATGGTATACATCCCCTTCCCAGCCGGCTCGATCCACAAGCCCAAGCTTTGAAGCTGTCTTTTCAAGGCTTTGATCATCTGTTTGGATGAGCTGCTCAGCGAGTGTCGCAAATGTATAATTACAGCTTTGCGCAAAGCTTTCAGACAGATTCAGTACTTCCTGCTTTCCTTCTGGCTCTCCATATAAATTCTTTCGACAATCATACATCGTTTGTGGCTGGTTCAAGTTTTTTTCAATCGCTGCGGCAAGTACGACCGTTTTAAATACAGAACCGGGAGCCATTGCGGTCAGCATGTAATTTCTTGCCTCATGCCGGTTTTTGCTGGTCACATTTGGAACACTCGCCATCGCCAGCACACTGCTATTCTGAATGTCGAGCAGAACCGCTCCGCCTTTTTCAACACCTTGCGCTTTGAGAACATTCTCCATTTCCCTCTGCATGTCTTCGTCCATAGTTGTCTGCACTTGCAGCGGATAAAACGAATGAGCTTCTGCTGTATATTTGACGTCCATCCCAAACAAAGGGTTTCCCCTTCCGTCCACATGATATAACAATTTTGTGTCTTGCTCTGGTAATAGAAATTCGTCAAATGTACTTTCCAAACCGAATGTACCGATCTCAGTGCGGATTGAAAGTTCTTTTTTGTCCGGATAACGCTTTCTCAAGAGTTCTGGATTCTCACTTGTGAAGCCTAATGTGTGGAGGGCAAGTCTTTTTTTGTCCTTCTCTTTCATATATACGCCGTAAACACCTGAATATTTCATATCATTGATGTCTTTCAGCTTTTTTTTCGTCATATCATCTTTTAAAATGAGTGGTTTCTTCGTTTCTGTCAGCTGGCTCTTCAATTCATCTTCTTCCATCTCAAGTATAGAAGCGGTTTGCTTTAAGTGAGGGAGGTCATATTGCAGGAATGGAAATATGATGACCGCTGGCTCTTCCTTTGTGAGAAGTGCCTCGCCGTTTCGATCTAAAAATTCGCCGCGTCCGTCTGAAATGACTACTTCTTCTGTCCGCTGCCTGACACTTTCTTGGATCAAATTAATATCAAGTTTTGAAAAAGATTCTGTGAAAAACAACTGAATTTCCGCTAGTCTAAACAGAAGACCGAGCAATAATATAAAAATAATGGCACCTGTCCATTGGATTCTTCTTGTTTTCAGCATAAAAACACCTCGTCCCTATTGTGGACGAGGTGTTCATCGTATAAACGTAATTATGAAATTTTTACAATTTGGACGAACATTTCTCCGCCAGGTGTTTGAACAGTGACTTTGTCGTCTACTTGTTTGCCTAAAAGACTTTTTGCAATTGGTGAATCGTTTGAAATTTTGCCTTCAAACGGATCAGCTTCTGCACTTCCTACAATCGTATAAGACTCTTCTTCACCGTCCGGTAATTCAACGAATGTCACCGTTTTACCGAGTGAAACAATATTTGAGTTACCTTCATCTTCAATAATTTTGGCATTACGAATCATATTATCAAGCGTTGTAATACGACCTTCTACAAACGCTTGCTCTTCTTTAGCAGAATCATATTCCGAGTTTTCAGAGAGGTCTCCAAAACTTCTAGCGATTTTAATACGCTCTACAACCTCTTTACGTTTAACCGTTTTCAAATATTCAAGCTCTTCTTCTAATTTGCGCTTTCCTTCTTCTGTCATTGGAAATACTTTCTCTTGTGCCATGAATCATTCACTCCTTCTATTAATCCTCATCATACAAGCTTTCTGCATGTGAGTGACGACTGAAATATACAAGAATGAGGACATATTCCGGCCCTCATTCCTTCTGTCCCATATTCGTAAAAGTCCATCTTACATGGCGTCCCTTTTAGATGCAACTATTATGCCTTTTTATTAGGCAGGAACAGCAGCGGTCTCATGATGATGTATTATCTTCATCGCACAAACTGTGGAAAGGCACAGGAAGCTCCTGTACCTCGTTCGGCCATTTCGATCATATGTAGAAGAATAGCTTATCCATTCTCCATCTTCCAATACATAATATGGTCAGTGTACGATATGTCTATGCTATATTATTACAAAATTGCATTTTGATCAAGAATTGTTTGAAAATTTGTGATGATTTGTTTGTCGTTTTTTTAATATACTTTTACAAAGCAGGAATAACTGAAACTTTCAGCATCCCATCGTGATTTTCCTGTCTCCATTTCGCAGCATTGTTTTCCTATCATATCAAATCTTTTATTCAGGGGGCTGCTTCTTACAATGCTCATCGATGATTTCAGACTAGCCATTACTAAAGTATTGACTACAAGAGCATGATGTTGAAAAGACCTTTACGTCGTAAAGGTCTTTGTTCTTCTCCACCATTTACTCTCCGCGGTTTTGAAGAATCGTTTGAATTTTTGTCACCATGAGGTCAATGGCCACATGATTTTGACCGCCTTCTGGGATGATGATATCGGCGTATCGTTTTGACGGTTCAATGAATTGATTGTGCATCGGTCTGACGACAGATACATATTGTTCAATCACGGAATCAATCGATCTGCCTCTTTCTTTCGTATCACGTAAAATACGGCGAATGATCCGAAGATCTGCATCTGTATCCACATACAGTTTAATATCCATTAAGTTTCTTAGGCGTTCGTTTTCAAGAGCAAAGATTCCTTCAACGATGATGACATCTTTGGGTTCAACATGTACCGTCTCTTCTGAACGTGTGTTTAGTTTAAAATCATAAATCGGTTTTTCAATGGACTCGTACTTTAGCAGCGCTTCTACATGCTCAATCATCAGGTCATTGTCAAAAGCAAGCGGATGATCATAATTGGTCAGCAGGCGCTCTTCAAATGGCATATGACTTTGATTTTTGTAATATAAATCTTGCTGAAGCATGAGGATTGAATGCCCTTTAAATTTTTCGTAAATGGAATTGGTGACGCTCGTTTTACCTGAACCCGAGCCGCCAGCGATTCCAATCACCACTGGTTTTTTCCCCATGTGCCGGTTATTTCCCCTTTCTCATCATGTTGCTAGGGTATACTTTTTGATCAAGCTTAAATTTCACAATTTGCAGTGGATGACGAGCGGCATCGAGTTCGTTCCCTTTTTCGTCCCAAATCGTCTCAATCTTGCATGTGAAATTTTCGATTTCTGGACCGAAAAATTCAACTTCGTCGCCAGCTTTAAAGAAATTACGCTGCTGTAATGTGACAATTTGTTCTTGTTCATCATAATGAAGTACAAGTCCGACGAAATCAAAGGTCGTTTTCTTTCCGTGAATGCCAAACATTTGTTCATCCGTCCCTGGTACACCTTCAAAAAAGGCAGGAGCCGTGTCACGGTTGGCACATTTGTCTAATTCATCGAGCCATTCTTGTTGAATGACGAAATTGTCTGGGTCCGCACAGTAAGCATCAATGACTTTACGATAGACACTGACAACTGTTGCTACATAATGAATGGACTTCATTCGTCCTTCGATCTTTAAGCTATCAATTCCCATTTCGATCATTTGCGGTATGGATTCGATGAGTTTTAAATCTTTTGGACTCATCGCAAATGGTGCGTCTTCTTCACCGAATAAAGGCGCTTCCTCAGAGCCTTCTAGTTTATAAAGGTCATAATCCCAGCGGCAAGATTGGCAGCAGCCTCCGCGGTTTGAATCTCTCGCTGTCATATGGTTACTGAGCACGCAGCGGCCAGAATAAGCAATACACATGGCCCCGTGAATGAACGTTTCGATTTCAATATCCACTTTTTCTTTCATTTCTTTAATCTCTAGAGCGCTTGTTTCACGTGCAAGGACCACACGCTCAAGCCCCTCTTCCTTCCAAAACTGCACCGCTTTCCAATTTGAAAGAGACTGCTGTGTGCTTAAGTGGACTTCAAGCTTTGGAGCTACTCGTTTGCATGTTTCAATAATGAGTGGATCAGCGACAATAATTCCCGCTACACCGGCTCCTTCAATCCCTTGAAGATATTCTTCCAGCCCGTCCATGTTTTCGTTGTGGGCGAAAATATTCGTTGTCACATAAATGCGAGCACCGTATTTGTTCGCAAATGCGACACCTTCTGCCATTTCTTCGATTGAAAAGTTATCTGCATTTGAACGAAGTCCAAATTCTTTCCCACCAATAAAAACAGCGTCTGCTCCATAATGCACAGCAATTTTTAGTTTTTCTAAGTTTCCTGCTGGCGCAAGCAGTTCTGGTTTTTTTGTAATGACACGTTTTCCATCGATCACTTCAGAAATTCCATCTTTTAAAAGTGCCATTTCCTCTGCCTCCTTTTATCTTAATAAACCGTTTCTTTAAAGAAGAATCCTGTATCGATTGAGCGGTTGACAGGCTGGATCTCTTCAATACGCTCCACCCATTCATCTTTCTGATCTTCATAGGCTTCCTTATCAGTCACTAGTAAATCAATGGCTTTTCGATAGAGGGATGTCACCTCTGTCATATAAGAAAGTGACTTTAAAATTCCGTCAATTTTAAATGAGTCAATGCCTGCGTCGACAAATTCTTCTAATTCATCAATCATACATACATCATTTGGACTCATAATGTGTGTGCCATTTTCATCCTCAAAAATAGGATATTTGTTTTGGCGCTCCTGGTCGTGAAGGAATAGACCTTCTTCCATATTTCTGCCTTCCACGTCCATTTGTTTGCCTTGATATTCAAAATAGTTGCCAACAAGTGTCCGTTTGGATTGGAACATACAGGTCATGCCGTGGACTTGAATTTCAATCTCCACTTCAGCGTTTTCTTTGATATCAATCACGCTATCCATATTGAGTTCTTTGGCAAGAACAGCACGTGTTGCGCCTTTTTTGCCCCAGTAGTTACAAGTGTAATAGTTTGTCCCAGTTGTTTCTGTACTCCAGTGTAGATTCAAGTTGACACCTGTTTCTTTTGCGGCCATGATCACTGCCGGATCTCCAAAAACGACACCATCCACGTTTAACCCATCGAGAAAGGTTAAATAATCTCCAAGCAGTGCCACACGGTCATTATGAAAAATCGCATTCATGGCGACATATACTTTTTTGTGATGTGCATGCGCGAGTTGAACCGTTTGTTTCACATCTTCTCTTGAAAATTCACCTGCAAGACGGATTCCATATGTTTGTTCACCTATTAAAAATGCGTCAGCACCCGCTTCAATGAGCGGCAGTACATCCGACACCTTGCTTGGCGTCACAAGCAATTCTGGTTTTTTCATGATTGGTCACCTCTTTTTGTACTAATGGCGATCCCATCTCCAACCGGAATGATACACGTTTGGTAGTCAGAATTTGACATCAGCCATTGATTGTATCGATCAATTTTGCCTATTAATTGTTTTTTTCGTTTATCTTCAATTTCTTCTTCATAATTTGTCGCAACTAAGCCTTTAAATAATACGTTGTCTGTAATAATCATTCCGTCATCGGACAGCATCGGTTCAAACAGCTCAAAAAAGCGTTGATACTGACCTTTTGCCGCATCAATGAAGATCACATCATAGGGCGCCATCGTCTGAACCGTTTTAGCTGATTCCATCGCATCGCCAAAAAACACGTGAATTCTATCTTTGAAATGTAATTCTTCAATATTCCGTGTCGCTTCCTCATAACGTTTTGCATTTCGCTCAATCGTATAGATTTCAGCATCTGGCAGAGCTTCTGCCATTCGAATCGCTGAATAGCCAATCGCTGTCCCAACCTCAAGAATCTTCTTCGGTTTTTTCAAAGAAAGCAGCTGCAATAACAGTTCAATGCTCACCTTTTCCATGATTGGCACATGATGCTCTTTCGCATACTCCTCTAATTGAGCGATGGCATCAGGACTCGGCTCAATTAAATCTTCAATATAATCATTTATTTGATCATCTTCGATTGTCATTATATGTCTAGCTCCTTCATGACCTGAAAAAGAAGAGTCCTGCCTATTGCAGCTCTCTTTCTCGTCAATCTTTCGTTCATCTAAGTAAAAACAACCCGATATATTTTACCACAAAGATGTGGTAATTGCGAACCTATAAAATGGATATAACAACGAAAAAAACTGCAGGCAATTTCACCATTGTCTACAGTCTTTTTCCTTTCACATGAGCGCTAGTTGCTGCCTGTGATGTATTTCGCTTTTGCTTTGTTGTGCTCATTTAACGTTTTCGTAAAGACGACTTCGCCATTTTTCTTTGCTAGGAAGTAAACAAAATCTGTTTTCTCTGGATGGAGTGCTGCTTTCCAAGAAGATTCTCCAGCATTGGCAATAGGTCCAGGCGGCAGCCCTTTGTTTGTATACGTATTATATGGTGATTTTACTTTTAAATCTTTGTAATAAACACGGGATTTATGCTCGCCAAGCGCATAAAGAACGGTTGGATCTGTTTGAAGCGGCATATCCTTTTTCAACCGGTTATAAAACACACTTGATATTTTTGACCGGTCTGTTTTTTCAGTTGCTTCCATTTCTATCAGGGATGCCATCGTTAGGACATCATGGATGGACATCTTTCTCTTTTTCATGTCCTTTTCATACGTTTTTACATATTGATCTGTTTGTTTAATCATTGTGTCAATGATGGTTTCAAGTGATTCATCCTCACGATAAAACGGATACGTCGCCGGGAATAAATATCCCTCTAACGGATGCTTGACCTGTTTCCCGTTCACTTGTGATGTCACCGTTTTCGGGTACTTTTTCATCAATTTTTTAATAAAGGTTGGATCATCCAGCTTCGCTTCAACTTCTTTCGCTGAAAAATTCGTCTGGTTTGCAATAATAGCTGCAATATCAGACAACTGTTTCCCTTCAGGTATCACAAGCTGAAATGCGTAGTCTGTCCCGCCAGATGTCAGCTTTTGAATTAGCTGATCCGCATCCATTGTTTGTTTGAGATGAAAATAGCCCGCTTTAAAGCCTGACGCTTTTTTGTACTTTGCATAGTAAGTGAAAATCGTGTCATTTGAAATCAGCTCATTTTCTTTTAAAATGCTCGCAATTCCACTGACAGATGTCCCATTTGGAATATGAATATTAATGGTTTGTTTGCTTTTTTGATCGACCGGCCCGAGTGCTGATTTTACATATAAAAAACCTGATAATGCTGCAATGATGATCACAGCAAGTACAGATAACAGGACGATCCCCATTTTTCGTTTAAAAAATGGTCGTTTCTTTTGTTCTGAAAACATGCATGGCCCTCCTCACATCTAGCTTTTATAGTACATGATTCGACGGAGTTCGGCAATTACTTGCTCATGCATGTCATGACAGAACTTGCCATAGTGTGGCTAAACCGACACCGCCTCCACTTCCAATTGCAGCCATGACATAGCTTCCATTCGGTAGGGCGCGGGCTTCGTAAAACAGTCTCACCATCATAGCAGCTCCCGAGGCGCTATATGGATGCCCAAGACAAAGCGCACCGCCTCTTTTATTGATACGGTCATAAGGAATACCTAGTGTCCGGGCAATGAGCACTACTTTGAGCGCAAACGCTTCATTGATTTCAAAAAGTGCAACATCTTCTATCTTCACCTGTTCTTTATGTAAAAGTTTCTTGATTGCATCAATTGGTGAAGCAGCAGGATAATGCGGGTCTATAGCGGTCACGGCACTCCCGATATACCGCAGCATAGGGCTGAAGCCTTTTGCCTCCGCTTCCGCTCTTTCCATCACAACGACGGCAGCTGCACCATCTGCTTCTTTACAGCTATTGGTCACAGTCACAGTACCTTTGCCTGGTAAAAAGACAGGTTTTGCCCGCTTTATCAAGCTTGCAATCGGTCTTATTTTAGCTGCCGCTTCATCTGTACTCATCCCGCTAATCGGAACAATTTCTTCTGAATACGTTCCTTGCTTGAATGCGGTTATACTTCGTTCCCAGCTTAAAAGTGCATAGTCATCTTGCTCTTGTCTCGCAACTGAAAATCTCGACGCCGTCAGCTCTGCCGCTTCCCCCATATGAGGGTCCCCTATCCACTCTGGAGAAAAGCGGGCCCTTTCTTTCATTGGTGACCGAGAAATGCTTTCCGTTCCACCAGCGATATACATTGATCCCTCCCCCGACTGAATCATGATGCACGCCGTTCTAATGGCTTCAAGACCGGAAGCACACTGCCTATCAATGGTCATACCCGGAATATGTAATGAAAGCCCTGCTTCTAACGAGGACAGACGGGCAATGTTGCCACCACCCCCGACGACATTGCCTAAAATGATGTCATCTGGCTTGGTCACGTTTGAAAAATGCTGGATCAAGGGCGCGGCTAGATGCTCTGGCTGGTAATCCTTCAACATTCCATTTTTCTCACCGAAGGGCGTCCGCTTCGCTTGTACGATCACGGCTTGCATGATAATTGTTCCTCCGCCCACTTTTTCATACTGGCACGAGCGATTTTCCCTCCTGATGTTTCGATCATTTTGTCCGTGACGAGCCATTTTTTTGGTACTTTGTATGCCGCTAATGTTTCTTTTACAGCTTGCCGAATGGTTTTTGTTTGCTGTACATTCTCAATAATGGCAACAGGGATTTCGCCCCAATATGGATCAGGAAGTCCAATCACGATTGACCGATTCACCTCTGGCTGTTCATTCAGCACACGCTCAATTTCCTCTGGAAAAATATTCAGTCCCCCATAGACAATCATGCCATTCTCTCGGCCGCTCATATACAAGTAACCATCTTCGTCGAGCCACCCCATGTCATATACGGTCAGCCACTCTTCGGGCGGCTTTTCATCTTGTAAATAGCCTGAAAAAGACATTGGGCTTTTCACATAAATTCTCCCTATTTCATTTGACTTGCAAACGGTTTGATCTGCCCTCCTGACTTCAACCTGAATAGAAGGAAAAGGTTTTCCGACAGAAGTAGGTTTTTGCAGAAAGTCATCAGAAGATAAATAGGAAACAAAACTCAATTCTGATGTTCCATAAAAATCAAAAAATGTGATGTGAGGATAGCGGTTGACGAGCTGTTTTTTTGAAGAGTTTCCCCAATCTGCACCAGAAGACAGGACAAGAAGCGGATTCTTTCCGAAAGCATCCATTTGCAGTAACGATTCTGTCATGGTCGGAACCGTATAAATAGCCGTGATGTCTCCTCTTTCTAAGATGTTTTTTGCTTTCTCTGGCACAAATTTTTCTAACAATGTCACGGTGCCCCCGAAATAAAGTGTGCTGATCGCGCCGTATAAAAAATGAGAGGATAAAAGTGTGCCCAAAATCAGTACATGATCTTGATGTGTGATCCCAAAGACGGATGTTGTCATTTGAAAGCTCTCGATCCATGACTGCTGGCGTCTTATAAAGGCTTTTGGCGATCCCGTTGATCCTGAAGTAAATCCCATATAAAAAGCAGGATCTTCCTCCGGTTCACCTTTGTTCGATTGAACGTTTATGCTGAGGCTGATTCTTTCTTTCCATTCAGATAAAGAGAGCACTGGCATGTCCAGCTTGTACTTTTCAATCCTTTTGATATATCGATCTTCCACAATGACAAGGTCCGCGTCGCTTAATAAGAGCTTTTCCGCGCATTCCTTGTCACTCCACCGCGGATCAAGAGGCACCGCTGTCCATCCTGCAGAAGCTGCGCCAGCAAATAGTTGGAGAAACGGAACACCATTTGATACTAAAAAAGCGACTCTTTTTTGCTGATGAGGCGTTTCTTTTAACCATTGTGCAGATGACTGCACACGCTCATGCCAATCTTCATAAGTGATCTTCTCTTTTTCATCTATGATCGCCATCTGACCTGGCTTCGCTTTTGCATGAGCTGCATAGCTTTCCGTCATTCTCATCAAACTGCTCGCCTCCCTCTATGTAAGTCCCTTTTTCGATATGACATCGCTTGAATGATTTTCACCGTGAAGACGGCACATATCCCTGCTTTGATCAGATCACCCGGTAAATAAATGACGCTGAACAGAGCTGCTTGCGTGATCTTTATATGCATCATCATAGCTTGAAAGGGAATTCCGCTTATATATAATATCCCGATACTGCATACCGCATAGATCAAAAATAGTCGTAAGGCCGTCACTTTCTTCAGCCGGTTCAGCCACAGGCTGATCATAAAGGCAGCCACTGGATAAGCAAGTAAAAAACCACCGCTTGGCCCAAAAAAGACCCCTATTCCGCCTCTCCCTCCAGATAAAAGAGGTGCGCCTGCTGCCACTATTAGAAGAAACAGAAGTAAACTAATCAGCGCTTGCTTTGGTTTTAACAGCCCTCCAGCAAGCAAAAGACCTGCGGTTTGTAAGGTGATTGGTACAGGTGTAAACGCAAGAAAAATAGGCGGAATCAATCCTAACATCCCAATAACTGCTGTCATTAATGCCATTTGCATCATATCGTGAATTTTCAATTTTCATACCCCTCACTCGATTCATTATTAAAAATAGCGTAAAAGGTCGAGCGATATATGTCAACTAAATTTCAATAATAGTTTACATATAGAATGTAAAAAAAGACCTGTGAAGAAAGATCACAGAGATCATGTTCACAGGCCTTTTATTCGTTCTATTCTTCTTCGTCTTCTTGATCTAAGAACGTATTTAACGTTTCTTCAATCATGTCCCACTCTTCATCCGTTTCAATTGGCTCTAATTCGCCATCTTCACCGTCTTCGTTTGGTGTGAAGCTTGATGCATGAATTTCAATTTCTTCGTTATCTTGTTCAGAAATTGGGTAGTAAAGAACATATGATTTGTTAAAATGGTCGCTTTCAAAAGTAAATAGTACTTCGCAAAGCTGCTCATTTCCATTATCATCAACGATTGTAATTTGCTTTTCTCCGTGTTCCATTTGATTCACCTCATTTTAATTTAAGCTGTCTAAATACCCTTGAAGGATCATAACAGCCGCCATTTTATCAATGACTTTTTTACGCTTTTGTCTGCTCACATCTGCAGAGATGAGCATTTTTTCTGCTGCCATCGTTGACAGACGCTCGTCCCAAAGCACAACAGGAACATTGTACGTGTTTTCTAACACTTTCGCAAATGATTGGCTGGCCTCGCCTCTTGGACCGACCGTACCGTTCATATTTTTTGGAAAACCAAGGACAATTTTATCCGTTCCATATTGCGAGACGATCTCAGACAGGCGGCTGAGACCAAAGTCTCCGCCTGCTTCATCAATTTTAATGGTTTCAATCCCTTGAGCTGTCCATCCCATTTCATCACTGATTGCCACACCAAGGGTTTTCGTGCCTAAATCTAAGCCTAAAATTCTCATGTTTTACGCCTCTTTATGTGTCTCTAAGTACGATTTAACCAATTCCTCAATTAATTCGTCTCGTTCTAGTTTACGAATTAGGTTGCGTGCATCCTGATGTCTTGGAATATAAGCAGGGTCGCCTGACAGCAAGTATCCGACAATTTGATTGATCGGGTTGTATCCTTTTTCTTGGAGTGCGTCATAAACTGTTATGAGCACTTCATTCACATTGGTTTCAGCTGAATCATCAGAGAAGTTAAACTTCATTGTCTTATCAAATGAACTCACTGCTTCTTGCACCTCTCTTCCAACATTCTACTAGCAAGCTTTTTTCTAACCGCTCATCTAATACCATTATTCTACACTACATTGACTGATTATAAAACGGATTTGACAGATTCTTCGACAGTTGCCAGTGCTTCTTCAAGCTTTTCTGGCTGTTTCCCGCCTGCTTGTGCCATATCTGGGCGTCCGCCTCCGCCTCCGCCGCAAATTTCAGCTGCCTGCTTCACAAGTTTTCCTGCATGAAGACCTTTTTCAATGACATCTTTTGTCACACCGGCTGAAATGTTGACTTTTCCATTTTGAACGGCACCAAGTACGATGACAGCTGAACCTAATTTCGCTTTTAATTCATCAACCATCGTTCTTAAATGGTTCATGTCTTTGGCGTTTACTTTTTCAGTTAACACGTTCACTCCGCCAACTTCGATAACTTTTTCCAAAATAGAGCCAGCTTCTGCTTGACTTAATTTCGCAAGAAGTGATTCGTTTTCTCTTTGAACTTCTTTTAAATCAGCCTGCAAGGAAGCGATGCGTTTTGGTACATCTTTTGTATTTGATTTCAGTTCATTAGCTGCCTTTTCTAAAATCGCAAGCTGATCATTTAATTCTTCATAAGCACCTTTACCTGTTACAGCCTCAATACGGCGTGTTCCAGCACCAATACCCGATTCAGATGCAATTTTAAACAATCCGATCTCCGCAGTGTTTTGAACGTGACAGCCTCCGCATAACTCGATGCTGTAATCACCCACTTGCACCACACGGACAATATCGCCATACTTCTCACCAAACAGCGCCATTGCGCCCATTTCTTTTGCTTCAGCAATTGGTTTCAGGTCAATGGCAACCGAAATGCCTTCCCAAATCTTTTCGTTGACGATTTTTTCAATTTGTGACAATTCTTCTTTTGTTACTTGTCCAAAGTGAGAAAAGTCAAAGCGAAGTCTGTTTTCATTCACAAGTGAACCCGCTTGGTTAACGTGGCTACCCAATACATCTTTTAGCGCTTGGTGCAAAAGATGTGTCGCTGTGTGATTTTTCACAATGCCTTTTCGAAGCGCTGATTCGACTTCTGCAGTGACTTCAATGCCTTTTTGAACCGTACCACTTACGACGACTCCTTCGTGGACATGCTGGCCGTTTGGCGCCTTTTTCACATCTTTGATATCAATGATCGCTTCGGCACTTTTTAACGTTCCTTTATCCGCCACTTGTCCGCCGCTTTCCGCATAGAAAGGTGTTTCATCTAATAAAATTTGCACCGTTTCCCCTTCGTGTGCTTCTGTGACAATTTCACCGTTTTGAAGCAATTCGATAATACGAGCATCTGCAGTTAAATTTTCGTAGCCAACAAACGTACTTTCTGCTTTTATATCGCCTAAAGCCCCGCCTTGAACCTGCATACTGCCCACATCTTGTCTGGCATTTCTTGCACGTTCACGCTGCTTCTCCATTTCTAGCTGGAAGCCTTCACGATCGACTGTCATGTTCTCATCTTCAGCATATTCTTCTGTGAGTTCGACCGGGAATCCATATGTGTCATAAAGCTTAAACACATCTTTACCGGAAATTTGTGAGCTGCCATTGTCTCGTTCTTTTTTGATCACTTCTGATAAAATGGCTAACCCTTCATTCAGTGTCTCATGGAAACGCTCTTCTTCATTTTTGATCACTTTTGCAATAAATTCTTCTTTTGCTTGAACATCTGGATAGAAATCCTTCATGATCTCCGCAACAACTGGAACTAGATCATACATGAATGGACGGTGGATATGGATCGTTTTTGCATAACGCACAGCACGGCGCAGCAAACGTCTTAACACATAACCTCGGCCTTCATTAGAAGGAAGTGCTCCGTCACTGACGGCAAAGGCAACAGTACGAATATGGTCAGCAATGACTTTAAATGCTGTGTCTTTTTCTTTTGACTCCCCATAGCTTTCTCCAGAAATCGTTTCTACTGCACGAATAATCGGCATGAACAGGTCTGTATCAAAGTTCGTCGGTACGTTTTGAATCACAGAGACCATACGCTCAAGACCCATTCCTGTATCAATGTTTTTCTTCGGAAGCGGTGTATATGTACCATCTGGATTATGGTTAAATTCAGAAAAAACAAGATTCCATACTTCTAGATAACGTTCATTTTCTCCGCCTGGATATAATTCAGGGTCGTTCATGTCGTTGCCATATGCTTCGCCGCGATCATAGAAAATTTCTGTATTCGGACCACTTGGCCCCTCGCCAATATCCCAGAAGTTGCCCTCTAGACGAATAATTCGTTCCTCAGGGACACCCATTTTATCTCTCCAAAGAACATATGCTTCTTCATCCTCTGGATGTACCGTTACAGATAACAGATTCGGATCAAAGCCAATCCACTCGTCACTTGTGAGGAATTCCCAAGCCCATTCGATTGCCTCTTCTTTGAAATAGTCTCCAATAGAGAAGTTGCCCAGCATTTCAAAAAACGTATGATGGCGTGCTGTTTTCCCTACATTTTCAATGTCATTTGTACGAATTGATTTTTGTGCGTTGCAAATACGTGGATTCTCAGGCACGACGCGGCCATCGAAGTATTTCTTTAATGTTGCCACCCCGCTGTTAATCCATAAAAGTGTTGGATCGTCATGCGGTACGAGGGACGCACTCGGTTCGACAGCATGTCCTTTTTCTTTAAAAAAATCTAAAAACATTTGACGTACTTGAGCTGAAGTTAAAGTTTTCATCATAAATCCTCCCTTTTTATTCTCAATCTTCACACAAACGAAAAAACATCCCGCCCTATGCAAGCAAAAAACTACTTACACAGGGACGAGATGCTCTCGCGGTACCACCCTGATTATAGACATATGCGTCTATCACCTTCACATCCGATAACGCCGGAAGAGAGCGGCAGTGTTTATCTGCACTCGGGACTAGCTTCCGTTAAAGGTCTGATAAGGCTTTTCTCAGCAAACAAAGCCTCTCTCTGCAACAGCTTTTTAACGTACTCGGGTCCGTCATTGAATTCAATATGTATGAATCGAAATTATTATAGACAACTCGGCTCGTCTTGTCAATGAACGCTTCGTCTCATGTGAATATATTGCACAATAATGACCCTCATAATGGCTGCGGACGGCACGGCTAAAATCATTCCAATCAAGCCAAACAGCTCACCTCCAGCGAGTAACACCAGCATGATCACGACAGGATGCATATGCAGGCTTCTCCCGACAATGATCGGACTCAGTACATTGCTTTCTAAAAATTGAAGCACGGCTACTGTAATTAGCACAATGATCACTGACTTCACTGAGATGGTAAAAGCGATAAAGACAGCTGGGATCGCTCCAATAATCGGGCCAAAATACGGAATGACATTCGTTGCACCGATTAACATACCTAGTACAAGCGGATATGGAATATGAAACAGCCAAAGAACAATGGCAGCAGCTCCCCCAATTAAAGAACAGACAAGCAATTGCCCTCTAATATAATCCCCAAGTGAGTCATCCACTGCTTTCACAAAGGCATGTCCCCTTTTTCGAAAGCTTGGCGGGGTTAAATACCATGCTGCCCGCTTCATCGTGTTCATATCTTTCACCATATAAAAGACAAGAAAAGGAATAAGTGCAGCAACTAAGGCGTAATCAAGCAATACTTTACAGCTTAGAATCATCCGCTCTGCCCCATTTGCGGCATACGTTTCAGATTGGACAATAAAACGATCCAGCCGTTCATGCAGTCCATCAGGCCAGTGGCTTGTATGACGATGAACATGTGATAAAGCACCATTATACGTTTCGGCAAGCATGGGAATTTGCTCCGACAATTCATTTAACTGAGCGATTAAAACCGGTACCCCTTTATACACAGCCAAACCAATGCCGCCAAAAAACAGCACATATATCAATAAGAGACTGACCGTCCTTGGCAAACCTCGCTTATGTAGTCTTTCAACAATTGGATAAAGAAGATAAGAAATAAAAATAGCGATAAGAAGCGGGATCAAAACCGCTTTGAGCAATAAAAAAATAGGCATCCATAACTCGTCGAGCTGAACCAAAATGAGTAAAGACGCAAGGACAAGCAGTACACCTGCAGCATATATTAGAAACTCGATCGGACGTTTCTTCACCTTTTTCACCTCTCTTCTTATTGTTTAACCAACTTCTGCAATTATCCATGTAAATAAAATTTGTCCTAACTTTGTTAAAAATGAATACACATGAAACATACGGCTCCATCCAAAGTCACTGTTTGCTGTAAAAATCTCGTTAGAAAATATTCCATTATTTTCTTATTTTCGCCTCATTTATGCTAGAATCCGCTTTAGCTCAATCATTAGAAGAGGAGGTTCTTCATGATCACATTCGAAGAAGTCAACAAGCATTACGGCCAGTTCCATGTACTTAAGGACATTAACCTACATATTCAAAAAGGTGAGGTTGTTGTGATCATCGGTCCTTCAGGATCTGGAAAAAGCACGATGCTCAGGTGTATCAATCGTCTTGAAAGCATTGATGAAGGAAAAGTCCTTGTCAATCAAGTTTCTGTTCAGCATCCGAAAACCAACATCAATCTCATCAGGCAAAATATCGGGATGGTGTTTCAGCACTTCCATCTTTATCCGCATAAGACGGTGCTTGAAAACATTATGCTTGCGCCGATGAAGGTTAAAAAAGTGAGCAAAGAAGAAGCAAAGGAAACAGCTGAATTTTATTTAAATAAAGTTGGCATTCCTGAAAAAGCAGACACCTACCCTTCTAGACTCTCAGGAGGACAGCAGCAGCGTGTGGCAATCGCAAGGGGACTTGCAATGAAACCTGAGGTCATGCTTTTCGATGAACCAACATCAGCTCTTGATCCAGAGATGATCGGTGAGGTGCTAGATGTGATGAAACAGCTGGCAAGGGAAGGAATGACAATGGTCGTTGTCACGCACGAGATGGGGTTTGCCCGTGAAGTCGCAGACCGTATTGTGTTTATTGATGAAGGAAGAATTCTTGAAGAATCTACACCAGCTGCCTTTTATGAAAAACCGCGCGAGAAACGCGCTCAGCTCTTTTTAAGCCGTATTTTAAATCACTAGGGGGAATGAATTTGATGAAAAAAATGAAACGCTTTGGCCTATTACTGTTGATGACTTGCTGTATGATCGCTCTCGCTGCCTGCGGCTCTGCCGAGAAAGGCTCAACCGATGCAAAACAAGGCAGCTCATTAGAAGCCATTAAGAAAGACAAAAAAATCGTTTTCGGTGTGAAAAACGATACTCGTTTATTTGGTCTAAAAAATCCTAGTAGCGGGGATATTGAAGGGTTTGATATCGATATCGCAAAAGCGATCACTAAAGAAATGCTCGGTGATGAAGGAAAAGCAGAATTTAAAGAAGTGACATCTAAAACAAGAATTCCTTTACTGCAAAAAGGAGATATTCATGCCATTGTTGCCACAATGACGATCACAGAAGAGCGTAAAAAAGAGGTCAATTTCTCAGATGTTTACTTTGAAGCAGGACAATCACTGCTTGTGAAAAAAGGCAGCGACATTCAATCGATTGATGATCTAAAAAAAGGTACGAAGGTGCTTGCAGTGAAAGGGTCCACTTCTTCTCAAAACATTCGCGAAAAAGCACCAGAAGCATCCGTTTTAGAATTTGAAAATTACCAAGAAGCCTTTACAGCCTTAAAATCAAATCAAGGGCAAGTTCTGACAACTGATAATGCAATTTTATTTGGCATGGCAGACGAAGATTCAAATTATGAAGTCGTTGGTGGAACATTTACCGATGAGCCTTATGGCATCGCTGTGAAAAAAGGCGATGAAGAATTAACAGAAGCCATTAATAAAGCGTTAAAGGCATTAAAAGACAATGGAGAGTATGACAAGATTCATAAAAAATGGATCAAAGAATAATCAATTGACTCGATCAACCTCAACACCCTCAGGAGAGCCGCTTGCCGGCTCCTCTGTTGATTAGGAAGGAAGTGAACTGATTGCTGCGGTTTTCCATTTTAACTGAGAACTTCCATCTTTATTTAGAAGGGTTTAAATATACGATTGGTGCAAGTGTCATTGCGTTGATTGGAAGCTTTTTCATCGGTACACTCATTGCCATCATGAGAATTGCGCCACTAAGGCCGCTCAACTGGTTAGGGACGGCTTATGTGGAATTTATTCGGAATATTCCGTTATTATTGATCACCTTTGTGTTCTTTTTTGGTTTACCGGTACTTGGCATTGTGGCAGATGGCTTTACAGCAGGAACCATTGCCCTCTCCATTTATACGTCTGCTTTTATCGCTGAAGCCATTCGTGCAGGTATACAAGCTGTACCGCTTGGACAAATGGAAGCTGCTAGAGCTTCTGGTCTGTCCTATGGCGGAACGATGCGATATATTATTCTGCCGCAGGCCATCAAAATTGTCATTCCACCACTTGGGAATCAATTTATCAACCTTGTGAAAAACTCGTCTATTTTAGGTGTCATTGCAGGGTTTGATCTGATGTACCAAGGAGACCTTATCGCTTCGAGAACGTTTGTGACATTTGATGTATACATTTTTGTTGCCATGTTCTATCTTCTATTGACCATTCCGCTTAGTCTAGGCGTTGGTTATTTAGAAAAAAGATTAGCCCGAAGCCACTAGAAAGGAGGAAACACAATGGATTTTATAGGTGCCTACCAGCCCGATCATCTCGCCTTTTTACTTGAAGGATTTGCTGTCACCTTAAAAGTGGCTTTTATCTCCATCATTTTAAGCTTTATCATCGGATTAGTCGTTGGCACATTGAGGTTCGCACAAATCCCTATTTTATCAAAGGTGCTTGCGGTCATTGTTGAAACCGTTCGGAACCTGCCGCTTTTGCTGATCATCTTTTTTACGTATTTCGCCCTGCCTGAAATCGGTATTAAGCTGAGCATTACGGCCTCTGCCATTGCGGCTTTAACCGTGTTTGAATCCGCCATGCTGTCAGAAATTATTCGTAGTGGATTAAAATCAATTGATAAAGGACAAATCGAAGCGGCCAGGTCCTCTGGTTTAACGTATATTCAAACGTTAAAAATGATTATCATGCCACAGGCGTTACGCCGAATGGTCCCGCCGATTGTCAGTCAATTTATTTCTCTTTTAAAAGATACATCGCTTGCCGTTGTGATTGCCCTTCCAGAGTTATTGCATCACGCGCAGATTTTAAATGGTCAAAGCCAATCTTATTTACTTCCTATTTTCCTCTTGGCGGCCATGATGTATTTTGTTGTGAACTTCAGCTTGTCTATACTTGCACGGAGACTAGAGTACAGGCAGGCATAAAAAAAGGACATCCGCTCATGGTGGATGTCCCTTTTTGTTTAAAGCATTCGCATAACTCGTTTTCTCATCTTTTTCATATCCCGCTTAGATGGCATATCATATCGACTTGCAAAGTGATATGCGAGTGCACCTGCACCAAGCGTTAATAGTGAAGAAGTCATTTTGCCCATTCGAAATTCCCCCTTAACACTTATAGTTGAATTGAACGTTCATCGTCACTAAACAGGTCGTCTAAACTGCTTAGTGTACCGTCTTCCTCCACTTGGTGAGTAGATATTTTGCCTTTTGACAGTGTCAATTCAATAAAACAGCCCCAGCAATAATATTGATTGACCCCAATTTTTCCGATGTCTTTACATTTGCAATTTGGGCAAATGAGCATATTCAGCACCTCTTTACGTTCGGTTTAGAACAAGTGCTTCCTTTTGAACATCCATCAAGGTTCCGGCAGCATGCAGCTGCTTTCGAATCCCTGATAGCTCTGTAAAGAAGCCGTCCGAGAGTTCATATGCTACGATTGTGCCCGAATTCATGCAAAAGTATACATCTTCCAAAACACCTAATGTTTCACCATCTGGCGTACGGATCATTTTCTTTTTTAATTTCGAAAAGAAGAAGGATGGGGCGGAGGTATCTATCTCGATGCCCTTCTGGTAGCTCACATATAGACCTTTGTCTGTCAGTTTGTCGCCAGCTGAGAATGGAATGAAAGCACAGTCTTTCTTTTTCCCATCTAAAACATATCCCCCGCAGCTGCCGCCGGCTAAAAAGCAAATATCTTTGATCGCCCCAAGTGAATAAGACAGCTCGTCTGTATAGATCGTCAGTCCTTCAAGCTCTCGACATGTTCTCAAAATGTGATCAACCACCTTTTCGGAACAGTCTTATCGTGTGCGTTTCCTCTATGACTCATACGAAGAAATGGCTTCCATGAAGGAAGCCATCAGCGTGTAGACAAACCCTCGCATTCGGTGTCAGTCCTGCGTGCTGGTGCTCACGAATGTCAAATTCGCTCCGCGCCAGTACTCGTCCTTCCTAGGGCTGCAAAGGTTTTCTTTCACGCTGAAAAAAAACAAAGGGCTAAAATCAAGTTCATTTTAGCCCTTTGTTTAACAATATGATGGCTTCCATGGAAGCCATTTACTCTTGCATAAAATCAAACGGAGTGATTCCCTCCATGCCAATATTGGCATCGTGTACGCTGAAAGGAAGTTCTTTTTGGAGGGCTGCTAGCTCAGCATCCATGACTTCTTCCGTTTCAGTAAGACGCATGGTTAAAGACGTTTGTCTGAGGGAGTCTTCATTATTTTTTACGCCCCACTCTAATGCTGATTCCTCGCCGCACAAAATTAAAAACTTTTTACTTCGTGTAATGGCCGTGTAAAGCAAATTTCTTCGAAGCATTCGATAATAACTTCTCACGACTGGCAGCACCACGATTGGGAATTCACTGCCCTGGGATTTATGAATCGAGCAACAATAAGCGTGTGTAAATTGATGAAAATCTTTTTTCGTAAACGTGATTTCATTTCCATCAAAGGAGATGACCGCCATATCTTCTTTTTCTGTGTTTTCTTTCGCATAAAAGATCGAGACAATTTCGCCAATGTCTCCATTAAAAATGTTATTCTCGGGCTGATTGACAAGCTGAAGTACCTTATCACCTGTCCGGTAGACGACATCACCAAAAGGAATTTCTCTTCCTTTTGGCTTTTTAGGATTCAAAATTTGCTGAAGCATTTTATTCAGTTCATTAATGCCTGCTTTTCCTTTATACATCGGGGCAAGTACTTGAATGTCCTTTGCTGAATACCCCTTTTGAGCAGCATTGCTGACCACTTTCTCGATGACTTCTTTCATTTGGTCACTAGAGCATTGAATAAAGGATCGATCCTTCGAGCGTGCAGTAATATCCTTTGGCAAAACACCATTTTTCATATCATGCGCAAGCTCAACAATTGTTGAACCGTCTGCCTGCCGGTAAATATCAGTTAGTGTAATTGCCGGTATAGCTTGTGACGCAAGCAGGTCTCTTAACACTTGACCAGGCCCGACAGATGGAAGTTGATGTTCGTCTCCAACCATAATGACTTGAATATGATCTGGGATCGCCTTAAACAAATGGTTCGCCAGCCAAATATCCAGCATACTCGATTCATCAATGATGACAAGCTTTCCTTCAATCGGCTGGTCTTCATCATGTGAGAAGCCTTCTGATCCATTCCAGCCTAGCAGCCGGTGAATGGTCACAGCAGGGAGCCCAGTGGATTCTGTCATTCGTTTCGCAGCACGTCCAGTTGGTGCGGCAAGCACGAACGGAAATGCTTCATCTTTTTTATAATCACCCGGGTCAAGAGATACGCCGTGAAGATCGCTGTAAAGCTCGACAATCCCTTTAATGACCGTCGTTTTCCCTGTACCCGGTCCGCCTGTTAAAAGCAGCATTGGAGACATGAGTGCCTTTTGAATGGCTTCTTTTTGGGTTGGTGCATACTGGACACCAAGCCGTTCCTCCAGTTCACCGAGTGCAAGCAGAAATTCTGATTCAGGAAATTGATCTGCATATTCCGTTTGAGCGACAATTTTTTGAATGCGTTTTGCCACACTTTGCTCCGCATAAAAGAGCGACGGATGATAACAGCGCTCATCTTCAATGATCATGTCTTTCCCTTCACCAAGTGCAATAATCTGATTGGCAACGTCCATTTCAGTCACTTTGTAGTCATTGCCGGTTTGATTCAGCAATTTACGGGTTTCGACGATCAGATCTTTCGTTTGTATGTACGTATGACCGTCTTGCAGGCTTGCTGTCTCAACGGTATACAAAAGGGCTGCACGAATGCGTTCTGGATCATTTCCAGATATCCCTGTTCTAGCGCCGAGTTCATCTGCTTTAATAAATCCAATCCCCTCGACGTCTTTGACGAGCTGATAAGGGTTTTCTTCAATTTTCTGCAACGTTTCACTCTCGTACGCTTGGTAAATCTTCATACTAAGCTGAGGACCAAAGCCATATTGATTCAGGCTGATCATGATTTGCTCAAGCCCTTGATGCTCTTGAAGTGCGGCAGCCAGCTTATCTGCCTTCTTTTTTGACAGGCGAGGGACGTCATACAACACAGACGGATCACGCATAATTTGATGAAGCGTCTGATTACCTAACTTACCGACGATTTCTTCCGCCGTCTTTTTTCCAATCCCTTCAAACAAGTCACTAGAGAGATAATGAATGATGCCTTGCTTTGTTGTAGGGACTTCCTTTTGAAAATGAGTGGCTTGAAACTGCTCGCCAAACTTCGGATGACTTGTGACCTTGCCATAGAAGGTGTAGGTTTCCTCCTCATGAAGCGCTGGGAAGTACCCTGTGACAGATGCAGTTTTTTCCTCTAAATTCTCTGATGTTTCAATGACTTTTACTTTTAACACCGAGTATAAATTACTTTCGTTATGGAAAATAACGGCTTGAATCGTCCCTTTTAAAAACGGTTCATCTTCAAGCTTCATTTGATCTGGATGTTCCTGCACAGGTCTTCCCTCCTTCCGGTTATTCTGCCTCTTGAATCAGCTTTTGCGCATGCAATGCAAGCATATGATCAGGCTGCACGTCAATGGCTTTTCCTAGCATTTCAAGCGCTTCATCTTTTTTTTCTAAATACGCATACGCAACGCCTGCATTATAAAAGGCGTCTGCATGCTGCGGATCTCGCGCAATCACTTCAGTAAAGACTGCGACCGCTTCCTCCAGCAGATGTTCATTCGCTAAGCACATACCAAATTGAAATCTTGCTTCGTTATCTTCTTCGTTTAGCTCAACTGCACGCTGAAGATAAGGCATCGCAAGCTTCGGCTGCTCTAATTTCATCAGTGTCTGCCCTAACATATAAAACAAATCACTGTTTTCCATTCCAGCTTGTAGCGCTTGCTCAAAATAGTCTTTCGCTTTCATAAAGTCTTCTTTCATCATGTAGACATTTCCTGCTCCGTAATAGGCTGCAGCTGCTGTATGATCAAGTTCAATGGCTTTTTGAAAGAAGTTCAAAGCACGTTCAAATTCATGAACACTTGAAAGTAAATTCGCAAAGTTAATATATGGAACCGGGTCCTTTGGGCTTTCTTCAATGGCTTTCGTAAAAGCTTCAGCTGCCTGTTCGATGTTCCCTTGATTTAAAGCTTCAATACCGATTTCGTTATGATTCATTCGCTCTCTTCATCCTTTCATTAAAAAACCTCAACAGCGACGTTGAGGTTTTTAACACATGTTACACATACGACAGCTTTTGGCCATCTTTAAAGACATCGTCAATGGTCCCGCCGCCAAGACATTCTTCGCCATCATAAAAAACAACAGCTTGTCCTGGAGTGACAGCACGAACGGGTTCATCAAAGATCACCATTGCTTCCTGCTCACCTGTCATTTTGACTTTTACATGATGGTCTTCTTGACGGTATCGGAATTTTGCTGTGCATGTGAGTTCACCGTTTTCGCCGACAATATGAGGACGAGTCCAGCTGATGTTAACAGCTGAAATACTTTCAGAGTATAAAAGCGGATTGTGGAAGCCTTGTTCAACAAATAAGATATTTTTCTCTAAGTCCTTCCCAACAACGAACCACGGATCACCGCTTCCGCCAATGCCAAGTCCTTGGCGTTGACCGATCGTGTAATACATGAGTCCATCATGTTCACCTTTTACTTCTCCGTCCATTGTCTGCATCACACCGGGCTGTGCAGGCAAATATTGGCTAAGGAACGTTTTAAAGTTTCTTTCCCCAATAAAGCAGATGCCCGTAGAATCTTTTTTCGTTGCTGTTGCGAGCTCTGCTTCTTTCGCTAATTCACGCACTCTTTTTTTCTCTAAATCGCCGATTGGGAACAACACTTTATCAAGTTGTTCTTGAGTCAGCTGATTCAAGAAATAAGTTTGGTCTTTGTTTGTATCAAGACCTCTTAGCATTTTCACTTCATCGCCGGTTCTGTCGACACGGGCATAGTGGCCTGTTGCCAAATAATCCGCTCCAAGCGACAATGCATGCTCAAGAAATGCTTTGAACTTAATTTCTTTGTTACACATGACATCTGGGTTCGGCGTTCTGCCTGCTTTATATTCATCAAGAAAATATTGAAACACTTTGTCCCAATACTGTTTCTCGAAATTCACTGCATAATATGGGATTCCAATCTGGTTACAAACACGAATGACATCCTCATAGTCCTCCGTTGCTGTACATACACCATTTTCATCTGTGTCATCCCAGTTTTTCATAAATATGCCGATCACATCATAGCCTTGCTCCTTTAGCATGAGCGCAGCAACTGATGAATCGACGCCTCCAGACATGCCGACCACAACTCTTGTGTCTTCAGGTCTTTTTGTCATCTTCATCAACTCCAATTTCAATGAAACAACGTGCGCGTTTCGTTCTTCAGGTGCCTAGCTGTTTCATTTTTCACACACGAACAAAAGGGAGCATTTATTTGGCTAGGCGTTTCACGACAGCCGCTATCTTATGCGCCGCCTGCTTCACATGTTCCTCTTCATTTCCAAGACCGAAGCTTATTCTGACTGAGGATGTCAGCTCTTTTGCTTCTTCACCATACATGGCGCTTAATACGTGCGAAGGAAGGACAGATCCAGCCGTACATGCTGACCCACTTGAAACAGCAATCCCTTCCATATCTAAGTTCACAAGTAACGATTCAATAGAAACGCCCGGGAAGTGGACATTTAAAATATGCGGCAATGTCTCTTTCGGATGTCCATTGATAGAGAAATTGAGTGATTCCTCTTCGAATACTTGCAGCATCGCTTCTTTGAGCTTACCATAATGCACTGCTTTTTCTCTTCTATTTTGCTTTGTTAATTGAACTGCTTCTGCAAGTCCAATGATTCCCGCCACATTTTCAGTGCCAGCACGGCGTTTTCTTTCTTGTTCTCCTCCGAATAGCTGCGGAGAAAGTTTTACACGCTCATTGACGTATAAAAAGCCTGTTCCCATCGGGCCATTTAGTTTATGACCGGACGCAGATAAGAGGTCGATATGAAGTTCTGTGACATCAATTGATATTGTCCCAAATGCCTGTACTGCGTCTGTATGAAAATAAGCAGTGTGTTCGTGTAAAAGTTGACCAATTTCTTTGATTGGCTGAATCACACCCGTTTCATTATTGCCATACATGATGGTCACAAGAATTGTATCGTCTCTTAGTGCTTGTTTTAATTGATCAAGATGAATCAATCCAGTGTGATCCACATCTAAATACGTCACATCAAAACCAAGCTTCTCTAAGCGTTCGCATGTATGCAGCACTGCATGATGCTCAGTTTTTGTTGTGATGATATGTTTTCCTTCATGCTGCCTTGCCATTGCAACACCTGTAATGGCCAAGTTGTCTGCCTCTGTTCCCCCGCTTGTGAGGATGATCTCCTGCTGCTTACAGTGTAATTCTCCTGCAATGACTTCCCTTGCTTCATCGAGCCACTTTCTTGCCTCGCGCCCATATGAATGAATACTAGAGGGATTGCCAAATATCTCTGTAAAGTAGGGCATCATCTTGTCCACAATTCGCTGATCCATCGGCGTTGTGGCTGCATGATCTAAATAGATACGTTCCATTTCCGGTACACCTCTGATCTAAATATAGAACATATACGCCTCTTGATCCTCATCATCTTTATAGCTTGCTAAGTCTTCAAGAGTTGTATTGTCTAGTACGTCTTTTACTGCATCACGAATACGAATCCAAAGTGCACGCTTTGCTGGCTCTTCGTTTTCGATCACTTCAACAGGACTAATAGGTCCTTCTAATACTCGAATAATATCACCGGCTGTAATCTCGTTTGGCTCATGGGCAAGCACATAGCCGCCATACGCTCCACGGATACTTTTCACAAGACGTGCATTGCGAAGTGGTGATACAAGCTGCTCTAAATAATGCTCAGACAAATCATTGTTTTGAGCGATTGATTTTAATGATGTAGGGCCTTCGCCATGTTTTTTGGCTAATTCGATCATGATCGTCAGACCATATCTGCCTTTAGTAGAAATTTTCAAGTTAAACACCTCTGCGTTTTCTATTTCTATGTCATCAATTATTTTTCTGATTTCATATACGCTTATATAGACCAAAAGCAATTATATCATACTTTTAGCCAACTTTCATTTGCGGGTTCTGAGCTCAAAACGAGGACGCATCCCTTTTCTATTTGAAGAAATTTCGGTACTCTATACAAACAAGACATTGCTTTAGGAGAGATAATCATGAAACCTTTAGCGTATCGGATGCGCCCAAGTCATATTGGAGACATTATTGGGCAGGAGCATCTCGTTGGAGAAGGTCAAATTATTAGACGAATGGTCGAGGCAAAACATTTGTCCTCGATGATTTTATACGGACCGCCGGGAATCGGCAAAACATCCATTGCCACTGCAATCGCTGGCAGTACAAGCATTGCCTTCCGTACATTGAATGCGGTGATTCATAACAAAAAAGATATGGAAGCTGTCGCCGCTGAAGCGAAAATGAGTGGTCAGGTCATCTTGATTTTAGACGAAGTCCACAGACTCGATAAAGGGAAGCAGGATTTCCTTCTTCCGTATTTAGAAAATGGCATGATTATTTTAATTGGCGCGACAACAGCTAATCCGTATCATGCGATTAACCCAGCCATCCGCAGCCGGACACAAATATTTGAGCTGAAGCCGCTGGAAACAGAGCAAATTAAAGCTGCGTTAACAAGAGCCTTACAGGATGAGCATCGCGGACTTGGCGGTTATGAGGTGACAGTTGACGATGAAGCGATGAATCATTTTGCCAATGGATGCGGAGGAGACGTGCGTTCAGCTTTAAATGCACTAGAACTCGCTGTCTTATCAACAAAAGCAGATGAGACTGGGCATATCAAAATCACTCTTGCCGCAGCAGAAGAATGTTTACAAAAAAAGAGTTTCTCACATGACAAGAATGGTGATGCTCATTATGATGTCCTCTCGGCTTTTCAAAAATCCATTAGAGGATCTGATACAGATGCGGCGCTGCATTACCTTGCTAGACTAATCGAAGCTGGAGACCTTGAAAGCATTTCAAGAAGATTACTCGTGATGGCTTATGAGGACATTGGCTTAGCCAGCCCGCAGGCAGGCCCCCGCGTGTTAAGCGCCGTACAAACAGCAGAAAGAGTCGGCTTCCCAGAAGCACGGATTCCGCTGGCGAACGCAGTGATTGAGCTGTGTCTTTCTCCTAAGTCCAATTCGGCATATAAGGCGATTGATGCGGCACTTGGTGACATTCGTACAGGGAAAATTGGTGAAGTTCCAGTTCATTTAAAGGATGCTCACTACAAAGGCGCCACAGCACTCGGAAGAGGCGTCGATTACTTATACCCACATGATTACGAAAACGGCTGGGTGAAGCAGCAATATTTACCTGACCCGCTGAAAAACAAGCAATACTATGTACCGAAGCAAACCGGGAAATTTGAAGGTGCATTGAAACAGGTCTATGAGAATTTAAAACGCCAGAAATAAAAAAAGCCCCCTGCATATTAGCAGGCGGGCTGTTTATTTATCTTTCACACGTGTAATCGGAATGTCTTTTAACAGTTTCATAATGACATGACCACCCATGATCAGTCCAGCCACAGATGGAACAAACGCATTGGATGAAGGCGGCATTTGTGCCTTACGAATTTTCGCTTCATCATTTCCAACTTCTTTTCTCACATCTTCACGAATGACAATCGGACTTTCATCAGAGAAAATAACTTCAATTCCCTTACGAATGCCTTCCTTCCGCAGGCGTGTTCTGACGACTTTCGCAATTGGGTCTGTATGTGTTTTCGAGATGTCATCAATTTTAAAACGTGTCGGATCTGTTTTATTTGCAGCACCCATACTCGAAATAATGTTCACATCGCGTTTCAGGCACTCTTTCATTAAATGAATTTTATAATGAATTGTATCTGATGCATCAATGACATAATCAAGTGGATACTCAAAGAATTGTTCATATGTTTCTTCTGTATAGAACATTTTGAGCGCAACAACTTCACATTCTGGGTTAATATCAGCAATTCTTGCCTGCATTAAGTCAACTTTAGGCTGACCAACCGTTGATAGCAAAGCTGGCAGCTGCCTATTTACATTTGTAATATCAATATCATCTTTATCAACAAGAACAATACGGCCAACACCTGAACGAGCAAGGGCTTCTACTGCAAAAGAACCTACGCCGCCTACTCCAAGCACTGCAACTGTACTGTTTTTTAATATATTTAAGCCTTCCTTGCCAATGGCAAGCTCGTTTCTTGAAAACTGATGTAACAAGTGCCTCACTCCACCTTTATTTAAAATGAATCGAAAGAATCATATCATATTCAGCGTTCTCCGTCATCCTTCTCAAATAGAAAAAAACACAAAAAAGTCCCGATCACGCCGCCAGCTTTTCCTTCGTTTTGAACCCCGCACCATGCAGGTGGGTGCTTTCTTCCTCACTTTATAAGTCCTCAGAAGAGGCATTTATGCAGAAAGGAAAGGCAAGCTCCCGTAGAAAAAAATGTTCGGTCAAAACTAGGTAACCACCGTACGTATCAGGACTTTATTTATTGGTTGATGAAAGCATATCATAGGCATGTCCCTTTTACAAGCGTTTACATGCCTATAAACATGCGCCTATTTTACTGTTTTACTTTTGTTTTAATCGCCAAACTCAGTTCATCTAGCTGCGCTTCGCTTACAGTGCCAGGAGCATCTGTGAGAACACAGCTTGCACTTGCCGTTTTCGGGAACGCAATGGTATCTCTTAGGTTAGATCGGCCGGCAAGCAGCATCACTAGGCGGTCAAGTCCAAGCGCAATTCCGCCGTGCGGAGGCACCCCATGCTCAAATGCATCAAGAAGGAAGCCGAACTGATCGTACGCTTCTTCTTTAGAAAAGCCAAGTAAACCAAACATTTTCTCTTGAATGTCCTTTTCAAAAATACGAATAGAACCTCCGCCAAGCTCATAGCCGTTCAGCACAAGATCATACGCTTGAGCTTTCATATCTTCTGGACTTGTTTCAATTAATTCAAGATCATCACGAACTGGCATTGTGAAAGGATGGTGGGCAGCATAGAAGCGGCCTTCTTCTTCATCTTTTTCAAGCAGCGGCCAATCGACAACCCATAAGAAATTGAAGACAGACTCATCGATAAGTTTAAGCTCTTTGCCAAGTTTTAAGCGAAGTGCGCCAAGCGCATCATGGACAACAGTCGTCTTATCTGCAACAAAGAGTAAAAGGTCGCCTTCTTCAACTTGAAGCTGTTCTTTTAATTCTGCTTGTTTTGACTCATCAAAGAATTTAGCGATTGGTCCTTTTAACTCTGTCCCTTCAGCTTTTAGCCAAGCAAGACCTTTTGCACCATAGTTCGCTGCAAATGCACCAAGTGCATCGATGTCTTTTCTTGAGTAGTTTGCTGCAGCCCCTTTGACATTAATCGCTTTGACAGCTCCGCCATTGTTTACAGCACCGCTGAAGACTTTGAAATCTGAGTCTTTTACCGTGTCTGAAATGTTGACAAGCTTCATGTCAAATCGGGTATCTGGCTTGTCAGAACCATAGGAATTCATCGCTTCATCGTACGTCATACGAGGTAATGGCAATGTCAGGTCAACACCTTTGACATCTTTCATCACCTTTGCCATCATCTCTTCAGCAAGCGTCATGATGTCTTCTTGGCTCATAAAGGACATTTCAATATCGACTTGTGTAAATTCCGGCTGACGGTCAGCACGCAAGTCTTCATCTCTAAAGCAGCGAGCGATTTGATAGTAGCGGTCCATCCCAGACACCATGAGCAATTGCTTAAATAATTGCGGAGACTGCGGCAGCGCATAGAATTCTCCTTCGTGTACACGGCTTGGCACAAGATAGTCACGCGCACCTTCTGGCGTACTTTTTGTTAAAATTGGCGTTTCAATGTCTAGAAAGCCGTGATCATCTAAGAAATGGCGGAATGCTTTTGTGACTTCATGTCGCATTTTCATCGTTTCAAACATCGCAGGGCGGCGAAGATCTAGGTAGCGGTATTTTAAGCGCACATCTTCTGATACCTCATCTGCTTGATCAGAAATGACAAATGGAGGCGTCTTGGCTTCATTTAAAACAGTGACCGTGTCGACTTGAATTTCAATTTTGCCTGTTTTTAAATTTGGGTTGATCGTGGCTTCTTCTCTTGCGACCACTGTCCCTTTAATATCAAGGACATATTCATTCCGAATCGATTCTGCTGTCTCAAGAGCCTCTTTTGATTGGTCTGGATGAAAGACAACTTGCACAATGCCTGTACGATCACGCAGGTCAATAAAGATTAATCCGCCAAGGTCACGACGTTTTTGTACCCATCCTTTTAATACAACGGTTTGACCGATTTGGTCTTCTGTTACTTCTCCACAATAAAAAGTTCTACCAAACACAAACATTCCACTCCTTCTTTACGCTTTCTGGTGGGCTTTCATCATTTGAATCAGCTCATCAAGCTTCACTTCAATTTGTTCACCCGTTGTCGTATCTTTTACGTTTACAATTTGCTGCGCGAGCTCATCTTCACCAAGAACTGCAATAAACTTGGCTTTCAAGCGGTCTGCCGCTTTAAATTGTGCTTTTAGCTTTTTCCCTGTATAGTCCATTTCACTTGAAATGCCTTCTTTTCTTAGGCGATTCAATAAGCCAACAGCATAATCTTTTGCTTGATCTCCTAATGCCGCAATGTATAAATCAATGCCGTCTTGAACAGGAAGCTCAATCTTCTCTGCATCAATCGCTGATAGGAAACGTTCAATACTCATCGCAAAGCCGATACCTGGTGATTCAGGACCGCCAATTCCTTCAACAAGTCCATCATAACGGCCGCCGCCGGCTAATGTTGTGATCGCGCCAAAGCCTTCTGCATTACTCATAATCTCAAAGGCAGTGTGATTGTAATAATCAAGACCACGCACTAAGTTCGGATCGACGACATATTCAATGCCTAGATCGGTTAAATATTGTTTTACTTTTTCAAAATAAGTCCGTGATTCTTCATTTAAGTAATCTTGAATGGATGGTGCCGTTGCCATCAGTTCGTGGTCGCGGTCCTTTTTACAATCAAGAATACGCAATGGATTTTGATGCAAGCGAATTTGGCAGTCGTGACAGAATTCATCAATTCTTGGTTCAAAATGCTCGACAAGTGCTTGACGGTAATCTGCACGGCTTTCTTTGTCACCAAGGCTGTTAATGACGAGTTTTAAGTTGGAAAGACCCGCTTTCTCATACACACTCATCGCTAATGAAATGACCTCTGCATCAATGGCAGGATCTTTTGAACCGATCGCTTCAATTCCGAATTGATAAAATTGACGATATCTTCCCGTTTGCGGACGCTCATAGCGGAACATTGGTCCAATGTAGTACAGCTTTGTAGGCTGTGCAGGCTGTGCAAACAGTTTATTTTCAACATAAGAACGGACAGTTGAAGCTGTTCCTTCTGGGCGAAGTGTGATGCTACGTCCTTTTTTGTCTTCAAATGTGTACATCTCTTTTTGAACGATATCTGTTGACTCGCCTACTCCTCGTGCAAACAGTTCCGTATGCTCAAAAATCGGTGTGCGGATTTCTTTGTATTGAAAGGCTGCACATGTATCTCTCGCAATTTGTTCAACATACTGCCAGCGTTCTGATTCTCCCGGTAAAATATCCTGTGTGCCTCTTGGAATATTAAAACTCATTTTTCGTCCTCCTACGACCATCATTCATTTTTTATGTGGACATATAAAAAACCCCCGCCTCTACTATGTGTATAGTAGGGACGAGAGTTATACCCGTGGTGCCACCCTAGTTGGAACATGATCTAGCCATGTTCCCGCTCAAATCCTTAACGCAGATTCACGTTCTCCGCCTAATGACTCATTTTTTGAGTGTTCAGCAGGAAACCTACAGAGTGTTCTTTCGTGATAAATGCCATGCGGATTCGCTTTCAGCCTAAGGCGATTCCTCTCTGCTCACGCAATTTACCCTACTATTCTCTATCATCAGTTCCACATTTTAAATTTTCAAGTGTGTTGATTTATATTATAATAAGGTCGGTGCTGCCACTCTGTCAACCCTTGCCGTGTCTCTTTTTCTTTTCCAGCTCTTCTTTTGACGTGCATCCGTATTCAGATGCCGTTTCTTCAAGGAAGCCTGGTTGATCCATTTCGTCGTGCTGCCAGCGATCGATATCACGATGTCCATTATATTGCACTCGTCCTAATTTTCTGCTTAATCTCATGTTTGTACATCCTTTTATCACATTTTTATTTAGTATAAACAGATTGATTCAATTTTATTAGGGAAACCGCAAGGAATTCATCCATTACATAACGAATTAACATTCATCGGTTTTACAAGGGAGGGGAAAACACCGTTTTGAATCTGAAAACACACCATCACATGATGTTGCTGCTCACCTGTTTTGTCCTCATTGCCAGCACTTGGCCAATGACACATGCGACGGCTCAAACAGATCAAGCTGTCGTTGCAACAGATGAAATCAATGTGCGAACCGGACCTGGTTTAAGCTACGGGATCGCAGCAGTTGTGAAACGAGGAGAAAGCTACCCGATTCTCACTGAACAAGGAGAATGGGTACAGATCGGGCTATCGAACGGACAAAAAGGCTGGGTCGTCTCATGGCTGATTACCAAGTCATCTGATGCACAAAAGCCTGCTAAGCAAAAGACGCAAGGTCAAAGTACGCAAGGAAGCAGTTCGATTACGTCAACAGCCTCCGACCTTCGCATTCGGACAGGCCCAGGGACTTCCTATCAAGTCATTGGCACTTTTCCGCAGGGCGCTTCCGCTAAAAAGCTGGACACAAGCGGCGAATGGACAAAAATATCGTACAAACAAGCGGAAGGCTGGGTCCACTCTGATTATATTTCTGGCGGACAAAACGCTTCTTCATCCAGTTCAGCTGAGCCCGCTCGTTCTAAACAGTCCGGCACAGTTGGCGTATCAAGCTTGAATGTTCGAAAATCGGCGGCACCAAATGCACAAGTGGCCGCTTCACTTTCCCGCAACACTCAAGTCACCATTTTACGGGAGCAAAATGGCTGGTATGAAATCGAAGCAAAAGGCGTTAAAGGTTGGGTTGCAAGTTATTATATTGTCTCAAACCAAGGAACAAGTGCAGCACCTGAAAAGAATTCTTCCTCTTCGTCATCTCATCAGAAAGCGTACATCGTTTATGATGGAACGAATATTAGAAAAAGCGCTTCTACCTCTGCTGGAATTGCAGAAAGAGCAACAAAAGGAGCTGCTTATCAAATTGTTCGTACACAAGGTGACTGGTACGAGGTGACATTATCAAACGGCGGAACAGGCTACGTGGCGAGCTGGGTCGTTCAAACAAAGAAAAATAGCAGCGAAGCACCAAGACCTCAGCAGGATTCATCGTCTGGCACTGGATCTTTAAAAGGCAAAACAATTGTTCTTGATCCTGGGCATGGCGGAAAAGACAGCGGCACGATCGGCGCAGACGGTGCATTTGAAAAGAATATCACGATCAAAACCGCTCATTTGCTGGCGGGTAAGTTAAGAGCTTCTGGAGCAAATGTCTATTTAACAAGAAGTGATGATACATTCATCAGCCTTCAATCGAGGGTTGCCACTTCACATTACCGAAATGCAGATGCATTTATTAGTCTTCATTATGATAGTTTTATGGACCCAAGTATCAGAGGGAGCACCGCATATTATTATCAGGCATCCAAAGATCAAAGCCTGGCGACAAGCGTTCATACGGAAGTCGCAAAACGATCACAGATCCCTGATAAAGGAGTCAAATTTGGAGATTATTTTGTTTTAAGAGAAAACAAGCGCCCTTCCCTTTTATATGAACTCGGCTATTTAAGCAATCCTCAAGAAGAAGCGATCATTTATAGCGCCTCTTACCAAGAACGAGTGACAGAAGGAATGACAGAAGGATTAAAACAATATTTCCGATAGAAAAAAGAGGCCGCTGCGCCTCTTTTTTGTTTGATCGTAAAAGAAAAAGACTCTAAACAAACTCTCAGCAAGAGTTTATCTACAGTCTAATGTCTTTCTATTCTTTGCTGTCCATCAACATGGTGACAGGCCCCGAATTGGTCAATGAGACGTCCATCATCGCCCCAAAACGTCCAGTTTCAACATGGATGCCCTTTTCTCTAAGCGTTTCATTGAAGCATTCGTAAAGTGAATTCGCCATATCCGGTTTGGCAGCTTTCATAAAGTTCGGCCGTCTGCCTTTTCTCGTATCACCATAAAGGGTAAATTGAGACACAGACAGTACACTTCCTTTTACATCTAACAAAGAATGATTCATTTTCCCGTTTTCATCTTCAAAAATACGCAAATGTGCGAGCTTTTCAGCTAAATAATGCACATCTTCTTCTGTATCTTCATGTGTAACCCCAACGAGCACCATATAGCCTTCATTGATGGCACCTGTGATCTCTTCTTCTACTTTCACAGATGCACTCGTCACACGCTGAACAACAAGCCTCATAGACGATATACTTCCTTTCTAATTCATGAATCGGCGAACAGAGTAAATGTCTTTGATTTGTTTAATGCGTTCTACCACTTTGTGCAAATGGTTAATATTTTGGATAAAGATCGCCATATGGATCGTCGCCACTTTGTTACGATCAGACTTACCAGAAACCGACGAGATGTTCGTTTTGGTTTCGTTGACTGCTTGAAGCACCTCATTAAGTAAGCCGCGTCTGTCATATCCTAATATTTCAATTTCCACATTGTATTCTTTACGGTTTCGAGCAGGCTGTTCATGCTCCCACTCAACCGGGATTAACCGTTCCTGCGCTTCTCCTGTCTTCACGTTCGGACAGTCATCACGGTGAACAGATACGCCACGTCCTTTTGTAATAAAGCCAACAATGCTATCACCAGGAACAGGATTACAACACTTAGATAAACGGACAAGCAAGTTATCAATGCCTTTCACTCGCACGCCAGCTTCCCGTTTTTTCCCGTGATATGGTTTTGACTCTACAGACACTTCTTGAACGGTTTTCTCTTGTTCTTCCTGATCTCTTTGTTTTCTTTCTTTTTCCGTTAAACGATTCGCCACTTGGAGTGCCGTAATTCCGTTATAACCAACAGCTGCATACATGTCCTCTTCATTTGAGAAATTAAATTTATCAGCCACTTTTTGCAGATTTTCAGCGGTCAAAATGTCTTTAACATCGAACTCAAGGTTTTTGATTTCTTTCTCCACAAGTTCTCGGCCTTTTTCGACATTTTCTTCACGGCGCTGTTTCTTGAAAAACTGTCTGATCTTGTGCTTCGCTTGGGAGGTTTGGGCAAGTTTGACCCAATCCTGGCTTGGTCCATAGCTATGCTTAGATGTCAGAATTTCAATAATGTCACCTGTTTTTAGCTTATGATCAAGTGTGACCATTTTACCGTTGACCTTGGCTCCGATTGTTTTATTCCCAATTTCCGAATGAATCCGGTACGAGAAATCAATTGGTACGGAACCAGACGGTAGCTCGATGACGTCTCCTTTTGGTGTAAATACAAACACCATATCAGAGAAAAGATCAATTTTTAACGATTCCATAAATTCTTCCGCATCTGTGGATTCATTTTGGAATTCAAGGATTTCTCTAAACCAAGACAGCTTCTTCTGGAAAACGGCTTCTTCCGTCGATTCTGCTGACTCTTTGCCTTCTTTATACGCCCAGTGTGCAGCAATTCCGTATTCCGCAATTTCGTGCATTTCCACTGTACGAATCTGAACTTCAAGCGGGTCCCCTTTTGGACCAATCACCGTTGTATGAAGAGACTGATACATATTCGGCTTTGGCATCGCAATATAATCCTTAAATCTGCCTGGCATCGGCTTCCAGCATGTATGAATAATACCAAGTACCGCATAGCAGTCTTTAATGCTGTCAACCAAAATACGTACAGCCAGCAAATCATATATTTCATTAAATTGCTTATTTTGCATGACCATTTTTCGATAAATACTATAAATATGTTTCGGTCTGCCGGAGAATTCAGCCTTAATGTTCACCTCAGACACGCGGTCTTTTACTTCATTAACAACCTCGTCCAAGTATTCCTCACGTTCTGCTCGTTTACGCTTCATGAGATTCACAATCCGGTAGTATTGCTGCGGATTTAAATAGCGGAGGGCTGTATCTTCAAGCTCCCACTTAATCTTTGAAATCCCTAATCTGTGCGCAAGCGGTGCAAAGATCTCAAGGGTTTCATTTGAAATTCTTCGCTGCTTTTCCTGCGGAAGGTGTTTGAGTGTTCTCATATTGTGAAGACGGTCTGCCAGCTTAATTAAGATGACGCGAATATCCTGCGCCATTGCAACAAACATTTTACGATGGTTTTCAGCCTGTTGTTCTTCTTGTGATTTATATTTAATCTTTCCGAGCTTTGTCACACCATCAACAAGCATGGCTACTTCTTCGTTAAAATGCTCTTTTAAATCTTCTAATGTCACATCCGTGTCTTCGACAACATCATGCAAGAAGCCGCCAGCAATGGTCGAAGGGTCCATTTCAAGATCAACAAGAATTCCCGCCACTTGAATAGGATGGATAATATAGGGCTCACCGGATTTCCGGTATTGCTCCTTGTGAGCATTTTCAGCATATTCGTATGCACGCTCTATAAATTGAATATGTTCAGCGGACAGGTATTCTCTTGCCTTATCAATGACCTGCTGCGCCGTTAAAACTTGTTCGTTCGCCATGGAATCACCTTTTTAAATGAAAACTGTATTGTAGTTTATTATCAAGAAAAATTCGATAGATGTAAAGAGAAGAAGTCCGCTAAAAGATTTTTGATAGGAAAAAAGCACCCTTCTTACTGAGTGCTTTTTGCGTAAAACTCCATTAGTATTGCATTAACGTCAAGATGTCGTAACCGTCAAGCTTCTTTCTGCCATCAAGATACGTCAGCTCAATTAAAAACGCAATCCCTGCCACAACGCCGCCTAATTCCTCAACCAGCTTGATGGATGCTTCAATCGTTCCACCTGTCGCAAGCAAATCATCTGTGATCAGTACACGCTGACCAGGACGAATTGCATCTTTATGAATCGTTAATACATCTTTACCGTATTCCAAACCGTAATCGACTTTGATGACTTCACGAGGAAGCTTTCCTTCTTTACGAACTGGGGCAAAACCTACACCAAGTGCGTATGCTACAGGGCAGCCAATAATGAATCCACGCGCTTCAGGTCCAACAATGAGATCAATGTCTCTTTCCTTCGCGTATTCAACGATTTGATCCGTTGCATAACGGTACACTTCGCCTTTATCCATTAACGTTGTAATATCTTTAAATTGTACACCTTCCTTTGGGTAGTCAGGTACAACTGTCACATATTGTTTTAAATCCATCTTTTCCTTTTCCTCCTCGTACGTCAAAGCACAGGTGAGACTTCGCTCATCATGCTATTCAGCCATTCCTTCAGCTCTTTGGCTGAGGAATATGTTAGTGTTTGATCGAGTTCCATCAATCGTTGTTTTGCTGTATAAGACGATGATGCGGTTAAATCTTTTTTAGGGGCATCACGCACTATTGACAGCACACCATTCTCTATTTTAACAAAACCGAGTTCAAAAAACACCTTTGTCATAAAAATGATTGTATCTTTTGTCCAACCTCTATGTTTGGCAAGCTCCATGCCTTGTTCTTTAATAGGAAAACTTCCCCGTTTGAACAAGAACCCATAGAACCATTTGAATTGATCACGGCTCGGGAATGAGGACATAAAGTGATCTTCTTTCCGCTGAAACACCGTATAAATTCTTGCTGGTTGTTGATTTTCTAAAAGCAGCTTGAGCAAGTGTTCGTCGGCAGGAACATCGGCAAAGATCACATACTTTTCCTGCACATCAAACGTGGATACATTTTCTGCATCAATAAGGTGAATCGGAATATCCACCAGCTCCGATTGCCTTTTTGTTTCTTCGTCAAAACAGAAGACCATCGTTTTTGCTGGATCAAGTGTTGATAATTTCTTTTCCCAATCTTTTTTCCCGCGTAAATCAAACAGCTGCCATTCATCGACTCTAGCGTCTTTTAGCATGAGCTGAGGTTTCTTTCGGTTATTCCATTCATTAATCGAGACCTCGCCAACGACAGAGATTTGACTCCCTGGGACAAGTTCTTCTTTTAGCTTGCCTTGGTGAAAACCGACACAGTCGAGCAGCTTGTCTTCGTCTTTTAGTGACATTTTAATGTGATTTTGATTGGCCCCGATCGTTCGGATGTCTTCAAGCTGGGCGTCTTCAATCATAATGAACGGCTTAGGATTCTGCATGCCAAACGGGGACAGCAGTCCCACTTCTTCAATGGCTTGCACCGTCATTTCGTCCACTTTACATACTGCATCGACCCGTTGAATTGGAATAAAATCTTCTTCAGTCAACGTTTCATTTGCATATTGATTCAATCTTTCCCTAAGTAAAGGAACATCATCCGCTTGAAGTGTCATTCCTGCTGCCATCGGGTGTCCACCGAAATGCGGCAGGATGTCACGGCACTTACTCAAATGGAAAAATAAATCAAAGCCAGGAATACTTCGTGCTGACCCTTTCGCCATCTGCGTTTCTTCGTCTATTCCAAGCACAATCGCCGGACGAGAAAATGTATCCGTCAATTTTGAGGCAACAATGCCGACAACGCCTGGATTCCAGCCAGCTTTTGCTACGACGATAGCAGACTGGTCAGCGCCTGTCTCTTCAACCATTTGAATGGCTTCTTCCGTGATCGTACTCACAATTTTCTGCCGTTCTTTGTTCAATTCTTGTACAAAACGAGCGAGTTCTTCCGCTTCATCCATATCCTCAGTCATGAGAAGATGAACAGCCGGATCTGCCTGCTCAATTCGTCCAACAGCATTCAGCCTTGGGGCAATTTGAAAGCCGACCGTTTCCTCATTTGCTTCTTCAAGAGTGGCGCCTGCTTCTTTTAATAACGCTTTTAACCCAGGCCGTCTAGACTGTCGAAGCTGCAGAAGACCTTTTTTGGCAATCCATCTATTTTCATCATGCAGCGGGACAAGATCCGCAATTGTACCGATTGCAGCAAGATCTAATAATTCTACTGGGAGTTTACCGAGGAGTGCATGTGCCACTTTAAACGCAACACCGACACCCGCCAGCTCTTTAAACGGATACTCACACCCATGCTGCTTAGGATGTACAATTGCAAGTGCCTCAGGCAGTTCCTCGCTTGGTTCATGGTGATCTGTGATGATCAGGTCTAATCCTATTTCTTTTGCAATACGTGCTTCATTTACAGCAGCGATCCCTGTATCCACGGTGATAACAAGCGATGCTCCTTGCTCTTTGATATATCGGAAAGCCTGTTCGTTTGGCCCATATCCTTCTTTAAATCGATCTGGAATATAAAAGTCCACCTTCGCAGACCGCTCTTTTAATGTATGTAAAAGTACAGACGTACTTGTCACACCATCTGCATCATAATCTCCGAAGATCACAATCGATTCCTGCTCTTCGATCGCTTTGTTGATGCGCTCTACTGCTTCTTTCATTCCTTTTAATAAGAATGGATCATGAAATTCGGCTTTTTGATCAAATAAAAAAGACCTCGCTTCTTCTACTTCTTCGAGCCCTCTTTGTACAAGAAGTGATGCAGTCAGCGCTGAAATATTCAGATTTTCAGAGAGTGATTTCACTTTTTCTTCGCTAGGATGTTCATATTCCCAACGCATTTTGGATAATAACATAAATTCACCCCTCAACCACACTATTATACTAGAGTGGACTGAGGGGTTTCAATTTTTATTTTATGAAATTGTACTGGAAGATTATTTTTCCTTCCGGTCAAAAGACGCTGGCTGTTCTTTTAAAGGTGTGACATTCGTTTTCTTTTGAACGTCTTTGTCCGCCTTTTTATGAGAAGAAGCAGGGCTTGCTTTAGCGGCTGCGTGTTCAGCTTTTAATGTTTTTAATTCACGTTTTAGTTTCACAATTTGGAAAATCCCCGCAAAAGCCACAATGAGTCCGCCCATAAGAACAGAACCGATAATGACAAGGATCAGCGGCCATTCAGCCGTTCCAAATAAGTAGTCTACCTGTACAGGCCGCACGTTAATAACAGCAAATACCGAGACAATTAATACGAAAATAAATGCGAGTATGATGGTCCATTGTTGTTTATTCATCTACAAATCCCCCAAGCTTTTTCTTTTATTCTTCCCTCTTTCTTGTCCTTTTTAAACACCGAAAGAACATGGCGGAAGGTTTTCTATCAGCATGGGCGCTTAGCTGCTGAGTTTTTCTTTAATGAGGCTCTTTAATTCTTTTCTTTCTCCAGAGATGACAAGGGTGTCTCCTTCTTCAATCACCGTATCTGGTCCTGGATTTAAAATTTTCTCATGTGATTTTCTCACAATGGCGATGACTGTTACTTGATAGTTTTGGCGAACACTCAGGTCTCCGATCGTCTGGTTAACAGCCGGTGCGTTCTTTTCAATCTTAAACCATTCAATGATGAGTTCATCAATGGCCACCTCCACTGTCTCAAGCGCTTTTGGTTTATAGACCATGCCGCCTAAAATAGCCGAGATTTGTCTTGCTTCTTCATCGCTAAGCAAGATACCAGAAATACATTCTTCGTGATCATCTTCTTGAAAATGATACATCTCTCTTCTGCCGTCATCATGTGTGATAATGGCAAGTTTCTCATTATTTCTTGTGATCATTTCGGCTTTGTGACCGATACCTGGCAGTTCAGTTTCCCGAACCTTCATAACAGCCCCTCCAATGAATAAAAGCCAAATGCCCCAAACGGACACTTGCTTTCTATACTGATCTAAACGTATGTCATTATAGCAAAAGACCATTTCAAGATCAATGAAACCCGAAATGTTTTTACATATCATCTTATTGTTGTGACGATGACAAGTATGATGCATGAAAAAAAGACTGCCAAGCTGGCAGTCTTTCTTGTTTAAATATCTTGTTCTGTGTCGATTTTAGCCGGCTTTTTCAGCTCACGACCTTTCCATATCAGCCAAATTTGTGCCGCAATGTAAAGGGATGAATACACCCCTGTTAATAGGCCGACAAGTAAGGCGATGGAGAAGTTTGTAATAGATGCTGAACCGAAAATGAGAAGTGCAATCACCACTACAAGTACAGTGAGTACAGTGTTCACAGAACGCGTAAAGGTTTGCTGTAAACTTAAATTCACAATGTACGATAAATCTTCGATCGTTTTCGGTTTGCGTTTCTTCATTTGCTCACGCACCCTGTCGAAGGTGACAATCGTGTCATTGATTGAGTACCCGATGACCGTGAGTATCGCTGCAATGAAGGTGACATCCACCTCTAAGCGCGTAATACTAAAGAAGGCAACGATAAAGAATGCATCGTAAAGCAGAGAGACAATGGCTGCAATCGCCATTTTATACTCAAATCGGACGGATACATATAAGATAATCCCGATAGAAGCAATGATGACAGCGTATAATGCGTTACGCGCAAGCTCTTTTCCAACCGTCGGAGACACTGTACTTACGTTAGGCTCCGTTCCATATTTACCTTTGAAGTAATCTTTCACTTCAGCGATTTTTTCTTTATTCGGAACACCGACAAATCGAGCTGCTGCTTGATTTTCTTTTTGACCCGATAACACAACACTGTCTGTCTCAAGGTCTAGCTTTTTAAAATCTTGCTCCACCTGTTCTGTTGACAGTTTATGGTCACTTTGAATATCAACTCTAGTACCACTTGCAAAGTCAATACCTGCATTGAGCTTGAAGATCGACAGCACAATGATTCCAGCAATGGTAATGGCTGCCGAGAAAATCATAAAGCCTTTACGTTTGCTGACAAAATCCCATTTATCAAATGGTGTTTTCGGTTCAGTATTTTCAGTTGTTTCATGAATATCGATGATGTCTTTCTGACGAACACCAAACCAGCCTTTTCTGCGGTCGAGATAACGGCTTTCTACAAGTAATCCAAGAAGGAATCTTGATAGGAAGACAGCCGTGATAAAGCTTGTCAAAATCGATAGGATAAGCATGGTTGCAAACCCTTTGACAGAGCTTGTTCCAAAGAAGAACAGAACCCCTCCGGCAATAATACTTGTTAAGTTTGCATCAAAGATCGTGGCAAATGATCTGCGGTTACCCGATCTGAAAGCAGAACGGACAGATTTACCGAGCTTGAGCTCTTCTTTAATCCGCTCATACGTAATAATGTTGGCATCTACAGCCATCCCTACCCCAAGAATCAATGCAGCGATTCCAGGCAGTGTCATGACCGCACCCATCCAGTCAAAGACTTGCAGTGTGATATAGATATAAGCTGACAGTGTAATGACAGCAACAAGACCTGGTAATCGGTAATAAAACAGCATGAATAAGAAGATAAATGCGATTCCTACAATTCCTGCGAAGACTGTTTCGTTTAGTGCTTGCTCACCAAACTGTGCACTCACAGATGTTGAATATTTTTCGGTTAATTTTACTGGCAATGCGCCGGCATTTAAAATGCTCGCAAGGTCTTTTGCCTCTTGAACCGTAAAGTTTCCTTCGATTTGTACGTCACTGCTGTTAATTTCTTGGTTTACATTCGGCGCAGATACATACTTATGATTTGATTTAGAGACTTCTTTTTTGAAGGAATCTCCCTTATGATAATCAAGCCAAATGACAAGCTGATTGTTTGGTGCCATCGCCGCTACTTTTTTTGTCACGTCACCAAACTTTTTCGCATCCTTTAGTTTGACCGTCACGATCGGCTCATTCGTTTGATTGAATGTTTGTTTTGCACCATTTTCAACAAGATCAGATCCGTTTAGAAGCTCTTTGTCATTCGTATCTCTGAAGGAAAGCTGTGCTTCAGTCGATAGAATCTCCCGTGCTCTGTTTTGATCTTTTACACCCGCAAGCTGTACGCGGATACGGTTGTTTCCTTCAATCGAAATGTTCGGCTCACTGACGCCAAGCACGTTGGCTCTTCGGTTTAAAGCCTCTACTGTACTGACGAGAACACCATTTGTGATCTTGTCTTCTTTTTTCACTGGGTGTACATCATACAGAACTTCAAATCCACCCTGTAAGTCCAGCCCTAGCGTCATATCTTTCGCAACGGGCTTCGTTAATAAGCCCACACCAGTTCCGATTAACAGAACCACTAAGAAAAACGCAAGTATGCGCCCTTTTTTCATTATGTATTTCCTCCTTAAACACCTGAATCCATTTAGATGGCTTATTTCAACAGTTCGTCCAGCATATTCTTGCCATCTTCACTGTCCAAAAAAGCAGACGTTTTAAACGACTGAACGGTTGCATAGTTCATAAATTCGCCAATTTTCACAGATAAAATATCTGCAACCATTTCATGAATCGGATACTCTTGTTTTTTCTTCCACTTCTTATTCTCTAAGTATGACCATAATTCCTCTAAATCTACATCTTTATAGCCCAAAACGATGAATTCTTCAAGCTTACTGAACAGAAAAGGCTTTAAATGGTCTTTGTATATAGCAGCCGGATGTTGTGTCAATGTGAGGCTCCCCCTTTTCAGTTTTTTATCGAGAGACTTGTCATGCTTGGACGATATACACGCATATCTTATTGTATATGATTCTATGTCGTTTGAGAAGGCAGGTGATCTGTGATTTGACGAAGCAAACGTTTTTAAAAGGGACGATTATTTTAATTTTAGCAGGTTTTATTACAAGAATATTGGGTTTTGTCAATCGAATTGTGATTGCAAGGTTCATTGGTGAAGAAGGCGTAGGGCTTTATATGATGGCAGCGCCTACCTTTTTTCTCGCCGTGACGCTGACACAATTCGGACTTCCTGTTGCGATTAGTAAGCTAGTCGCAGAAGCAGAAGCCCGTGGTGACAAACAGAAAACAAAACGCATTCTAGTGATGTCCCTTGCGATAACAGGAACACTCAGCCTGATTTTCACGCCGCTCTTTTTATGGTTTGCCCCTATTATGGCGGAAAATATGCTGACAGATCCTAGAACGGTCTATCCTCTGCTTGCCATTACACCAGTCGTACCCGTTATTGCGATCTCTAGTGTGTTAAGGGGCTATTTCCAAGGAAGACAGCAAATGAGCCCGCTTGCGATGTCACAAGTACTAGAACAGGTCGCAAGAATTTCACTCGTGGCAGTATGTACAACAGCGTTCCTGCCTTATGGAATTGAATACGCAGCAGCAGGCGCCATGATTTCATCTGTCATTGGGGAAATGATTTCACTTACTTACTTACTGATTGCCTTTCGTTATAAAAAGACCATCCGTATCCGAAAACGTTTTTTCAAGGCAATTCATGATGGGAAGGATACGTTTAAACAGCTCATGAGTATTGCCCTGCCAACGACAGGCAGCCGTTTCATCGGCAATATCTCGTGGTTTTTAGAACCGATTGTCGTCGCGCAAAGCCTTGCGATTGCCGGTTATGCAGCTGTGGAAGCAACAAGGCAGTACGGAGAATTGACAGGACTTGCGCTCACCCTTTTGACACTTCCTAGTTTTATCACGTATTCTCTCTCCACCGCACTAGTTCCAGCGATTAGTGAGGGGATGGAACAGAACAAACGCAAAACGGTCGAATACCGGCTCAAGCAGGCGATGCGCCTTTGTTTATTAAGCGGGGGCATTTCATGTATTATCCTTTTTGTGTATGCAGAAAATTTAACCCTCTTCATGTATGGTTCATCACATGCCGCTGTCTATGTAAAATTCATGGCCCCCTTCTTTTTGCTCTATTACTTTCAAGGGCCGCTGCAGGCTGTCCTTCAAGCATTAAATTTAGCGGGGGCAGCGATGACCAACAGCTTGATAGGAGCTGTTGTGAAAACAGGCATGATCTTTGTTCTTGCTTCACAGCCAAGCTTTGGCATTATGGGCGCAGCGCTTGCGATCCTCATCGGCATCGTCCTTGTCACATTACTCCATGCGGCAACTGTCGGTAAAGTGCTGCCTATTCATTTACCATTAAAAGAATATGGACTTTGCGTCCTTGTGATCATCGGTACTGGGGCAGTCAGTTTATGGATGAAACATCAAGCGAGCGGACTCTTTTCCGCTCCTTTGGAGCTTGTCATGATGATCTTTTTGACGTGCGTGCTGTATGTCATTCTATTAATCTGTCTTGGGCTAGTGAAACGAGAAGAGCTACGCCGCATCCCGTTTATTGGGAAGCTGCTTTAGCTCATTCTTTCTTGATCACTTCATCTTTCAAATCAATATAAAAATCCTTCTGATTAAAGCTACAGTAGGAGATCTGCTCGATGTCATCATAGCCTCTTTTGGCAAGCTCCTTTATCAGCCACTGTTCATCATGGTTGATCTGCTTGAGATGATCATGCTGAACCACACCGTCTGCAATAAGAGGGAGCTCAAGCGCTGCATGTTTGCGCTTGTTTTCTTTTTCAACAACGGCGAGCTTCCCTGAAGGCTCTAAGATGGCATATGAGACATCCTGGATACTATCGATGTTATTTTCTCTTAATTGAATCAGCAAATCATCAAAATTGTATCGCTGTTTTCTCATCGCACCCTCATCTATTTTTCCGTTGATGATGAGCAGGGCTGGCTTACCGTCGAGAAAACGCCGGACACCTTGAAATTTTAATGACAAATAGGCAAGGGTGATTTGAATGAAGGTTAACAGCAGGATCGGCCATACTGTATGTAACATGTGATCCTCTACTTCTTCTATGGCGAGCACCGCAATTTCAGCGATCATCATAAAAATAACAAGATCTAAAATACTCAGTTCCCCAATCTCCCTTTTGCCCATTAAACGAAAGATAAACCAAATGAGAAAATATAAAATGATCGTTCTCATGGAGATAATTAAGATGTCCTGCATATGATGTAAACCCTCCTTCTCCACCATAGCTTGTGTCAAAACACTTTATTTATGTAGAAAAGAAAGCCTCGGTTTTTATCACGAGAACATGTCTATTTTTTCTCCTCCGTGAATACATTTTAGTAAAAGACAAGCTTCGGTCAATTGGAGAGGAGACGAATCACATGCAGGAAACGAAACAAATAGGAAAAGGCATTTTATCTGGCTTAATTGCTATTTTTGTCGTGATGATTGTGACAAGCTTACTTGTATCACTGATGCTTACCTTCACAAGTATGCAGGAATCATCGTTTAAATGGATGATCATGATCTTGTCCTTTGCGGCACTTTTTCTAGGAGGAATGATTTCTGGAGGGAAAGCAAAGGAACGAGGCTGGCTCATTGGCGCCATGACCTCTTTTATCTTTTCACTCACTGTCTTTTTATTTCAATATTTAGGGTTTGGAGAAACCTTTTCACCAGAACAATTCATCTATCATGCAGCCTTTTTGGGAATTTGTATGCTAGGGGGAATGATTGGCGTCAATCTTCGGGGCAAATAAAAAAAGAGCGAATGATATCGCTCTTTTTTTATCGCTATGTATTGGAGGATTAGCCTTTGTCAGCTAATTCTCTAATAGCACGTCGGTCGAAAGTTAAACGGTTGTTTTCACTTGTTTTGATGACCACTTTTGATTCATCAATGTAGTCGATTTCACCGTGTAAACCACCGATTGTGACGATTTTATCGCCTTTTGATAAAGATTGCTGCATCTGACGCACAGCTTTTTGTTGCTTTTGCTGTGGACGGATTAACAAGAAGTAAAGCACAGCAAACATGACAACAATCATAATGATTGAACCCATACCACCATCCATTCTATCTCACCCCTTTCTAAAGCATTGTAAAGCCTTTCGTTTATGCGTTAAAAGTTTTTCGCATTCGGTTTGTTAAAGCCATAACGCTCAAAAAACTCTTCTCTAAAATCACCTAAACGATCCTCACGGATAGCTTCTCTCACTTGCTCCATTAATTTTAACAGAAAATGAAGATTATGATAAGTTGTTAATCGAATTCCGAACGTCTCATTTGTACGGATTAAATGTCTAATATAAGCACGTGTGTAGTTTTTACATGTGTAGCAGTCACAGTTTTCATCGATTGGTCTGAAATCACGCTCATATTTAGCATTTTTCACAACAAGGCGTCCTTCACTTGTCATGAGCGTACCGTTTCTGGCAATTCGCGTTGGCAGTACACAGTCAAACATATCGACACCGCGGATCGCACCGTCAATTAATGAATCTGGTGAGCCAACACCCATTAAGTATCTTGGCTTGTCATCCGGTAAAAATGGCGTTGTGAACTCCAGCACACGGTTCATCACATCTTTTGGTTCACCAACAGATAAACCTCCAATGGCGTAGCCTGGGAAATCAAGTGAAACAAGATCTTTTGCACTTTGTTTACGAAGCTCTTCGTATTCTCCGCCCTGCACAATGCCAAACAGCCCTTGATCCTCTGGACGCTGGTGCGCTGTTAAGCAGCGCTCTGCCCATCTGCTTGTCCGCTCTACAGAACGTTTCATATAATCGTACTCTGCTGGATACGGAGGGCATTCGTCAAAAGCCATCATAATATCTGAGCCGAGCGCATTTTGAATCTCCATCGCTTTTTCAGGAGAAAGGAACAACTTATCTCCATTTAAGTGATTACGGAAGTGAACGCCTTCTTCTTCAATTTTTCTAAATTCACTCAAAGAAAACACTTGGAAACCGCCTGAATCTGTTAGAATCGCTCGATCCCAGTTCATAAATTTGTGCAGGCCGCCTGCTTCTTTGACAATGTCATGCCCCGGACGCAGCCATAGATGATACGTATTGCTTAAAATGATGCCTGCTTCCATTGCTTTTAACTCTTCAGGCGCCATTGTTTTCACTGTAGCCAGTGTACCAACTGGCATAAATACAGGTGTTTCAAAGGAGCCGTGCGGTGTATGAACGCGTCCAAGACGTGCACCTGTTTGTTTGCATGATTTAATGAACTCATAACGTATCGGTAATTGCGACAAAAATGAGCCCTCCTGTCTTTGTTGTATGATGTTATTGAATCAGCATGGCATCGCCAAAACTGAAGAATCGGTATTCCTCTTTTACAGCCTCATTGTACGCTTTTAGGACGTGTTCTCGTCCAGCTAATGCACTGACAAGCATGATTAAAGACGATTTTGGCAAGTGGAAATTCGTGATCATGCCATCAATTGCCTTAAATGTATAGCCTGGATAAATAAAAATCGACGTCCAGCCGCTTGACGCTTTGAATTCACCATCATAAGCACTTGCAATGGTTTCAAGCGTTCTTGTCGAAGTTGTTCCGACTGAAATAATCCGTCCGCCTTCTTTGCGCACGCGATTAAGTTCTTCTGCCGTTTCTTCATTCATTTCGTAAAACTCTGCGTGCATTTCATGTTCTTCAATGCGTTCAGCACTGACCGGTCGAAATGTGCCAAGTCCTACATGGAGCGTAATAAACGCAATATGCACTCCTTTTGCTTTCAGTGCATCCAGCAGTTCATTTGTAAAGTGAAGACCGGCAGTAGGCGCAGCAGCCGAACCAACCTCTTTGGAATAAACGGTTTGATAACGCTCACGATCGTCAAGCTGCTCTTTAATGTACGGAGGCAGCGGCATTTCACCTAAGGAATCAAGTACTTCATAAAAAATGCCTGTATACTGAAACTCAACTTTTCTTCCGCCATGTTCCAGTTCTTCTGTACATACCGCTTTTAATCGTCCATCACCAAATGTAATGACTGTTCCGTTTTTCACACGTTTTGCTGGTTTCACAAGCGTTTCCCATTTGTCTCCTTCTTCTTGTTTCAAAAGAAGCAGCTCCACTTTAGCACCCGTATCCTCTTTCGTTCCAAACAGACGTGCAGGCAATACACGAGTATTGTTTAAAACGAGACAATCACCCTTTTGAAAGTAATCTGTGATTTGCGAGAATGTATCATGTGTGATGCCACCTGTTTGTTTATTTAAGACCATCAGTCTTGATGCATCTCGTTTTTCAAGCGGCACTTGTGCAATCAATCTTTCTGGTAAATCAAAATCAAATAGTTCTAACTTCATTTCCTTCACCTATTCTGTAGTTAACTAGTTAACGTTATTTCATCCGTCCGAAGACATTGAGTAAAATGGTTAGGACGATGCTAATGACAATGCATGTAATCACAGGAAAAAAGAACGTTACGTTCCCTTTTTTCACGAAAATATCGCCTGGAAGTTTCCCAACCAATTGAAACACTAAACCTGCGGCAAAAAGGACACCACCTAAAATCATCAACATTTTAGGGAATTCAGTCACGAATCGGAACCTCCATATGAAAATGTTCATACGCTTCTCTTGTGACGACCCGCCCTCTTGGTGTTCTTTGCAGAAAACCAATTTGCAGTAAATACGGTTCGTACACATCTTCAATCGTATGTGATTCTTCTCCAATTGTCGCTGAGATCGTATCAAGTCCAACAGGACCGCCTCTAAATTTTTCAATCATACTTAAAAGCAGCTTATGATCGATATGATCAAGTCCGAGTCTGTCAACTTGCAGACGCTCAAGAGCATCTTCTGCAATGTCTTGTGTGATCGCATGATTTCCAAGCACCTGCGCAAAATCTCTCACTCTTCTGAGCAGACGATTGGCGACCCTCGGTGTGCCTCTAGATCTTCTTGCAATCTCTTCAGCTGAACGAATGTCGATCCCAATCTCAAACAGCTCGGCTGTTCTTGCTACAATGTGAGCCAAATCTCTTTGCTCATAGTATTCCAATCTTGCATGAACCCCAAACCTATCACGAAGCGGCGCTGTTAAAAGCCCAACACGGGTTGTAGCACCTACAAGCGTAAATGGCGGTAAATCAAGCCGCACAGAGCGTGCTGTATCTCCTTTTCCAATCACGATATCTAGACAAAAATCCTCCATCGCTGGATATAGCACTTCCTCTATTGAACGCTGCAAGCGATGAATTTCATCAATAAACAGAACATCGCCAGGTTCAAGAGATGTTAAGATCGCCGCCAAGTCGCCAGGGCGTTCAATCGCTGGTCCAGACGTTGTACGCAGCTGAACATTCATTTCATTGGCAATGATCGACGCAAGCGTTGTTTTCCCAAGTCCCGGCGGTCCATATAAAAGAACGTGATCCAGCGTTTCCTGCCTCATTCGGGCAGCTTCAATAAATACGCTGAGATTATCCTTTACTTTCTGCTGGCCAATATATTGACTAAGCGTCTGTGGACGCAGACTTTGCTCAATGGCTGATTCATGGTTGTCTGCTTCAGTTGAGACGAGCCGTTCATCCATGAGACATCACCCTATTTCAACATTTTTTGTAAAGCTTTTTTCACATATTGATCGGTTGTAAGATTCTTCTCTTCTTTTAATAAAGGAAGAACCTTTTTGATTTCACGATCACCATACCCAAGGACACTTAAGGCTTCAACCGCTTCATCTAAAGCGCTTTGCTGCGTTTCAATCTGGATATGATCCTCGTGGTTAAATAAGTTTCCTATCATTTCAGGCACCACATCTGCGAGCTTCCCTTTCAGATCTAGAATGATCTGTCGTGCTGTTTTTTTGCCAACACCCGGGAATTTAATGAGGAAAGCTTCATCCTCTCGTTCGATCGCTGAAATGACAGCGCCAGGGTCACCGGAAGCAAGAATCGCAAGCGCACCCTTCGGTCCAATGCCTGTGACATTTAACAGTTTTGTGAACAACGCTTTTTCTTCTCGTGTTTGGAATCCATATAACGAAAAAGCGTCTTCCTTTATGTAATGATACGTATAAATCGTTTCTTGTTTTGTTACTCGATAGATAAACGGATTTGGGGTATAGACTTGATATCCCACTCCGCCGTTTTCAATGACAACATATTGCGGGCACACATAATCAATGGTCCCTTTTACAAACTCTATCACCGTTTTCACCTCTTTGACTGTTCTCCATTGTAACATAAATCGAAGAGAAAACCGTAATAAAAGTTAACATACGTTCGCTCAGCCTTTTTTCATCGTCAACCCATGAAAAAGAGCTTGCGGTCTTCACACCAGCAAGCTGTCATACGATTAAAACGATTGTTCATTTCGGTAAGGTTTCATGACTTCAAGCACATGCTCAAATTCATCTTTTGTTCGAAACGGAATGCCTTGTGCAAGCTGCTGCTCTACATGACTTTCCAAGCGGGACGTATCAATTTGAAAAAAGAGATGAATAGGCTCCGCCCACCCGTCAGGCCTTCCATGAAACGTAGAAATCACGCCGTCTTCTGATAATCCGATATATCCATTTGCTTTACTCAAAGGCGATATATCGTCAATTTGCTTTCTAAAAAGGGCAAAATCCTCTCGCTGTTCTACCAATGTCCAGCCCTTATACTGGGCCCAAAATGTGTCTTTGTCTTCTAATGATGCCCGCTGTCTTTCAATACTTACATCGCCGTCTAGATAGACCTTTTCAAGCTGAACGTTGATGGTTTTTGACTCTTTTTGCAAGTGTTCTGCTGCTTCCATATCAACAGCGAAAAAGAGTACACTTGTCATGATAAGTCCTGTAACGAAATACTTTATTTTCACTTTCACTATTTACACCTCTTTAGAACATAAGATCGATGCATGACATATGTAGTTTGACCCATTTTGCTCCACATTAACCAAATCGATGTCTTGACACATATTGAGCGTCTTTCATTGTATCCTTCGTGCGTAAATGTTATGTTTTATACAATCCATTGCTCTACCGAATCACATGGTTTTTTCATCATTCGTTTTTCAGCCGCATAAACTGAAACCAAAGAAGGTGAAGTCAATGTCAGATGTCAAAAGATTAGCCGAATCGATTCAGTATCAAGAAGAAAAGCGTTTTAATAAGCTCGTCTTTAAACCGGCTGAGCTTGAGCTGTGCGGCAAAGGAAGAAGTGCCTATGTATTTTCATACAAAAAAGACGGCAAAAAAATGGCGTTAAAAGTCTTTTTTCCTTCTTATCGAAACATCGCCCGCAAAGAGGCTGCAATTTATGAAAAACTTTCCGGCTCCTCCTATTATCCTGAAATTTACGAGTCTGGGGATCAATATATTTTAATGGAATATATTAAAGGTTATACTTTCTATGAATGCCTGACAAAAGGAATTCCGATCAAAAAACAAATGATTGAACAAGTAGATGATGCGCTAGAAGAAGCACGCGCGAAAGGTTTAAATCCTTCTGATATTCATCTGCGAAATTTAATTTTAACAAAGGATGGCCGCGTCAGGGTCATTGACGTCGCCCGCTTCACGCAAACGAAAACATGTCATCAATGGGATGATTTAAAAGCTGCATACACCTATTATCAAAAACCTTTTTTCCCTAAAAAAGCGCCGCGTCTATGGCTTGAAGTGATTGCCTATTTGTATAAGAAAAACTGGCTGTCTCGAGGTCAGCTGAACAATCGAAATGATTTTACTGCATAATGAAAGCCGCTCGAAAAGAGCGGCTTTCAGATTGTTGACAAAGGGCTAAAATGAACTTGATTTTAGCCCTTTGTCTTCTCTTCAGCGTGATAGAAAACCTTTGCAGCCCTAGGAAGGACGAGTACCGGCGCGGAGCGAATTTGACATTCGTGAGCACCGGCACGCAGGACTGACACCGAATGCGAGGGTTTGTCTACACGCTGAAAGCCGCTCTCTTTGAGCGGCTTTCTGTTTTATTCTGTTTCTACATGGATACTATTCACATTTAATAGGTTAATGATTTCATTATTCAGCTTAAACCAATGATTGGCTTCCTCAATTTTTTTATACACATCATAGGTAGCTGGACGTTTCAGCTCGAAATCGAGCACTTCCCCATTGTTCATATGAAATGTTACCTTAAATACTTTCATCATAAGATCACCTTCCACTCTGTCTTGTTCACTAACCGAATCGGTCAGCTCTTTTCATTCATTCTCTATTCAATCCGTTTCCCCTGCTTCTTTCCTTCTAAACACAAGAAGTTTAAATTTTGTTTAAATTCGCACAACATATCTATCTATATACTCTTCAAAAGAAGTATATTGAATGAAAAGGAGGCTGTCTTTATGAAACAAAAGAAAAAACGAACATCTCCAGAGAGACAAACAGTTCTATTTCATTTAACAGATGCCCTCATCCCAAGTATTGAAACGATGGCGATTGCAGTAAAAGCATTTTTCCACCTCGTGAGAAAAGCCATTTCAGCCGTTTTATAAAACCCCGCACTAGAGGAGTGCGAGGTTTTTTTAGGATTGATAGATTTGACTGCCTTGATTGATAAACTCTTTTGCCTTCTTCTCCATCTCTCTTTTCACTTCTTCTGATTGGTTGCGGATGTCATGGGATATTTTCATACTGCAAAACTTTGGTCCACACATGGAACAGAAATGAGCGGTTTTAGCACCTTCAGCAGGCAATGTTTCATCATGGAATGCCAGCGCTCGTTCTGGGTCAAGTGACAGATGAAATTGATCCCGCCATCTGAATTCAAATCTCGCTTTTGATAAGGCATCATCACGCTTTTGAGCAGCAGGATGTCCTTTTGCTACATCAGCTGCATGTGCGGCGATTTTATAGGCGATGACACCTTCTCTTACATCTTCTTTGTTCGGCAGACCTAAATGCTCTTTTGGTGTCACATAGCACAGCATGGCTGTTCCATACCAGCCGATCATCGCCGCACCGATCGCGGATGTAATATGATCATATCCCGGTGCAATATCTGTTGTTAGAGGACCTAACGTATAAAAAGGTGCCTCTTTGCATATCTCCATCTGCTTATCGACATTCTCTTTGATTTTATCCATTGGAACATGACCAGGTCCTTCAATCATGACCTGTACATCATGTTTCCAAGCGATCTCTGTCAATTCCCCTAACGTTTCCAGCTCTGCAAACTGCGCTTCGTCATTTGCGTCCGCAATGGATCCAGGTCTGAGCCCGTCCCCAAGCGAAAAGGCAATGTCATATGTTTTCATGATTTCACAAATTTCTTCAAAATGGGTATACAGAAAGTTCTCTTGATGATGAGCGAGACACCATCTTGCCATAATGGCTCCGCCTCTTGAAACAATTCCAGTGACCCGGTCGACTGTGAGCGGAATATACCTTAACAGGACGCCCGCATGAATGGTGAAGTAGTCAACCCCTTGCTCTGCCTGTTCAATTAATGTGTCTCGGTATACTTCCCACGTCAAATTTTCTGCGATTCCATTCACTTTTTCAAGTGCCTGATAAATCGGGACAGTTCCTACTGGGACTGGGGAATTGCGGATAATCCATTCTCTTGTTGTATGAATATCCTTTCCTGTAGACAGGTCCATCATCGTATCTGCCCCCCATCTAATTGCCCATGTCATCTTCTCCACCTCTTCTTCAATGGACGACGTCACAGCTGAATTGCCAATATTCGCATTAATTTTCACGTGAAAATTCTTCCCGATGATCATCGGCTCACTTTCAGGATGGTTGATATTCGCTGGAATGACCGCTCTTCCACTAGCCACTTCCTCTCTAACAAACTCAGGACTTAGCTGTTCTCTCAAAGCGATAAACTCCATTTCAGGCGTAATGATGCCCTTTTTCGCATAATGCATTTGCGTCACACAAGCACCTTGTTTCCCGCGGAGCGGTACATGATGAAAATCTGTCTGGGCAGCTTGATAGGATTCTTTCCCATTCAAGCGATATCCATTATCTTCTGGCTTTACTTGACGCCCTTCATAGCTTTCAGTATCTTCTCTTTCCTTAATCCATGCTGATCTCAGGCGCTTTAATCCCTTTGTGACATCAATATGAGCCTCCTCATCTGTATACGGTCCACTTGTATCGTACACACGAATCGGTTCATTTTCGATATCACCTGCTTGTGTCACTGTATTTGTGAGCACGATTTCTCTTTTTGGCACCAAAATGTCAGGTCTTGAGCCTTGTTCATATACCTTTCGACTACCTTCAAAGTTTGATAATAAAGATTGCGTTGATGGAACATTTGTCTTTTCATTCATTTGCTGTTCACTCCTTCTTTTCGTGTGACCGGTCAGGATGGAATCAGCACCAGCAAAAAACCAGATTCTATGTAAAGAACCTGGTTTCGTCGTCAGAAAAAAACATGTATGCCATTCATATGGCACATGTATCGTCTTCAACTTCCCCACGCTGGTACGAGCCAGATCAGGTCCAAAGGGTTAAGAAGCTTGTCTTCTCTCTCAGCCCGCATTTCCGGGCACCCCTAGTCACTTATATTGATTTCCACAACAGTGTAGCATAGCTGAGAAATGAAAAAAAGAAGTATTAGGAAAATAGTTCCTTTCCCCTACAATGAATACACGATCTTCACGATATACATCTTTCTATACACGATTTATCTCTCTCATTTCGATTAAATCAGAAATAATCATTGATCCTTTTCTCCTAATATGTATAATTAATCTAAACGGAGAATTTTTATACAAACATGATTCAAAGGAAGTTCTAGTCGATTGCAAACATTTCTTACATTTATCGTCGTTGGATTCTCAATTGCTCTACCTGTTGGAGCGATCACGGTTGAAATGACAAAGCAGGGATTAAAAAACGGATTCTTTCATGGATTAACTGTAGGCGCTGGTGGTATGACCATCGATATATTGCTCATCTTGGCTTTATATGCTGGATTTGCTCAATTTTTATCTTTGCCCTTTATCCAAATTCCGCTCTGGCTGATCGGTGCCATCTTTTTAATGATTCTTGCCTACGATTCGATTAAAAATGCGGATCAAGACATCCATTTAGCAGGAGAAAAAGTGAATAAATCATTCGCTAAAACATACCGAAATGGGCTGCTCGTCGCGGTATCACCTGGAAACCTTGTGTTCTGGGTATCTGTGTTTGGTGCTGTACTGGCAGATGCTTATACGAATACAAATTCATCTGAATTTATATTGGCTGCTGCGGGTATTTTGGCAGGGATTCTTCTTCATGACATCGGTCTTCTCACGATTGTTTCCTTAACAAGAAAAGTGATGAACCGAACAATGATTAAGTGGACATCCATTATTGCCGGTATTTTATTACTTGGATTTGGCTGTTATTTCTTTTATGAATTTTATATCGGGATCAAAGTTTATTTTTAAAGAAAGGCTAAAGTTCGTCATGAACTTTAGCCTTTTTTATTCCAGCCTATCGGGTCATGCCTGTCTGACCTGTTTCAAATTGCGTTTTTCTCATATCTCTGAAGCGTGTAAATGTGCCTTCGTCTTTAATGACTTGGACAGCTCTACCATCTGCATAACGAGTCGCTGCTTCTTCTACTTGTGATACACCCTCTGATGTCAAGCGCCCATCTGTTTTAAGAGCAATATACACATTTTCATCCGTCACCATGACTTGTGAGTCTGTCACATGGTTCATTTTGTTCACTCGGTTGGCGATTTTTCTTGAACGCTGGATGTTCTCTTGTTTATCGTAGCCAGAGAACGACATTTGATTATGATAGTTCATATCTCCATGACTGTAGCGTCCATCTCCACCAGTCAGCGGCATTCTCACTTGATCCTGTGTAGGGCGTGAACGATAATCAACATTCGTTGTATTTCTTCCGTTCATTCCCTCCATAAGCTCAGAAACCGGTCCTTGATGATCTTGGTTGTTGTCTGTTGCCTGTTGATTGGAGTGGTATCCAACTGGCTGGCCTGATTGATTATGACGTGTATCTACACCCGCATTGTTATTTGTACCACATGCCGTTAATCCAATAGGTAGAAGCACTAAGGCGATTGTTTTTTGCCATTTTTGTCTCAAACGAAAAACCCCCTGTACAAATTGAATCTCATGAGCGCAAAACAGGCTCTGTTTTAGCATGTACAGTTGAGGACAAAAACAAGCTGTCAGTTATAAACAAAAAAAGGAACGATTGAGATCGTCCCTTGTGTCATTAATCTTCTTCGTCTTCTTCTGGTCTTGCAAAAACAGATGGGTTTTGATAAGGCTGCTGCATATAAGGCTGTGCTGGATAAGCACCCATTTGACCATATGGAACAGGGTTTGGATAATGTCCAGGCCATGGTTGATGATGCTTCATACCATCATCGCATCCGCAGTCTTCCTTGCCATATGCTTCATTTGGAGCGTTTGGATAAAAGCCTTGATTGACATTGGCATTCACATTCGCGCCTGCATTTGGATGCATATGGTGGTGCCAGTGATGCCCGTCGTTTGCATGATGCTCATGATTTTCACCATAATAAGCCGGTGCTTGATACGCAGGATAATACGGCTGAGCCGCCGGGTAAGGGTACGGCATCATGTGATGGTGATAATACGGCTGTACCGGATAACAAAGGCCTGATCCCGGTAAAATAGGAGAAGCGGGTACCATTTGCTGCGGATATGGATACATTGCTGGCATGTAATGACCATAACCATAATAAGGATCATATGACTCTTGATGATGGTGGTGATGCTCTTTATTTTCAGCCATGCCCCCTACTGCTGCCCCTCCAACATTCGGCATTTGCGGGAAATTAGGAAGGTTTGGGTAATTACTATGCTCCATTTCTTTTCCCTCCTCTTTTTGATGTGGGATATGAATGAATGGATCATATCCCTTTGCCACTTCATCTTTGAAATGATCCTTATTTTCATGATGAAAATGGTCCTTGTGATCTTTATGATCCTTTTTCTCATGAACATGATCTTTCTTATCATGAACGTGATCTTTTTTCTCATGATGTTCTTTTTTGGGAGGAGGCGTGAATGGCTGGTAGAGATTCGTCTGATAATAGTTTACATCAACTTGTGGAAAAACTGGCTGTTCAATCTTTGGTACTGGTGGCACATAAGGTACCGGTTCATTCGGCTTTTCCTTCGGCTTCGTATCTTGAACTTGCACGACATCCTTTGGCTTTTCTTTTACATACGGGTGTTCTTTTGCTTTTGGCATTTCTTTTGCTTTTGGCATTTCTTTTGCTTTGTGATGATCGGTTTTGACAGGAACACCACTAGATGGAATTTTGATTTTCATTCCTGGCATAATCAAATCTGGATTACTGAGCTGCGAATTTAATTTTTTCAATTCTTGAAAGTCGACTCCGTACTTCTTTGAAATTTTCCAAAGGGAGTCTCCTTTTTGCACAATATGAATTTTCAACGTTTTCCCCTCCTATGCAAAACGTGAACGTAGCGGTTATGTCAGAAGTACAATATGTTTCAACATAAATTTATGCCTATTTACAAGCCAATATGATAAAAACTTGTTTTCTGATAGGAGGGGACACTTCATTATTTAATGGTGAGCATCTTATTTAAAGCGAGCAATGCCTCTTTTGTCGTCTCTTCATTCACTTGAATCAAACCGACCGGCTCCCCTTTTTCAATGCTTTCAAGTGACCATAGTAGATGAGGCAGATCAATACGGTTCATTGTCAAACATGGACACATATCTGGATTGAGGGATTCGATTTGTTTGTCAGGGTGCTGGTCAATGATGCGTTTCACTAAATTCATTTCTGTTCCAATGGCCCACTTACTTCCTGCTGGTGCCTGCTTGATCGTATCAATAATAAATTTCGTTGAACCAGCTAGATCAGAAGCCTTTACGACTTCATGCGTACACTCTGGATGAACAAGAATCTGTATGTCACGGTCACGTTTTCTCGTTTGTTCAATATTCTCAATGGTAAATTTCTCATGAACAGAGCAATGACCTTTCCATAAAATCATTTTGATTCGATGAAGCGGTTGGTCGGTGATGAGCTTTTCTTCTATTTGATCCCAGACAGCCATTTCCTCTAGCGGAATCCCTAAATCATAGGCTGTGTTACGCCCTAAATGCTGATCAGGAAGAAAAAGAATTCGCTCTTTTTGGGTCAGCGCCCACTCCAATACTTTTTTAGCGTTTGAAGATGTGACAGTCGATCCGCCATGTTTGCCGACAAATGCTTTAATATCAGCCGTTGAGTTTACATAAGTCAGCGGAAGGATCGTATCTCCAAACAGCTCAGTGAGCTGATCCCACGCCCTGTCTGTTTGTTTCATATTCGCCATATCTGCCATTGAACAACCTGCTCTCATATCTGGCAAAAAGACGTGCTGATTCTTTTTTGATAGCATATCGGCCGTTTCTGCCATAAAATGAACCCCGCAAAATACAATGTATTCTGCTTCGTGATTGTCAGCAGCAATTTGTGCAAGCTGCAATGAATCACCTGTCACATCAGCAAATTGGATGACTTCATCTTTTTGATAATGATGACCCGGTATAAAAAGCTTTGATCCAAAGGCGCGTTTAATCTCTAATACTTTCTCTTTCATTTCATCATAAGTGCGCTGTTTATATTCATCTGGCATCATGGCTGTATGCTGTGCTGCTAACACATCAAGCATGGACATGAGTCGTTCCCCCTTTATGGCTGAATTCCATATTCATACTAAAATCGAATGATGGAGCAGAATGTGTGAGGAATCCAAGTGAAATAAGGTCTACACCTGTCCCCCGGTAGTTAGCCACATTCTCTAACGTGATGCCGCCTGATGCCTCTGTCAATATGGTTTCAGGGGTCATTTGTTTAAAGCGCTTCACTTCGTCTGGAGAGCAGTTGTCAAACATGATGACATCTGCTTTGGCTTCAATGGCTTCCATCAGCTGTGCTTCTGATTCAATTTCCACTTCAATTTTCACCATGTGACCGGCGTATGCTCTTGCTTTCTCCACAGCTTCCCTGATAGAACCACAAGCCGCAATATGATTATCTTTAATCATCACCCCATCGGATAAGCCGAAACGATGATTCTTTCCGCCTCCGACTTTTACTGCGTACTTCTCCAGCATGCGCAAACCGGGTGTCGTCTTTCTCGTATCACATATCGTAATAGATGGATCAGCTAATCGCTCTACTGCTTCATTCGTTAGTGTAGCAATCCCTGTCATTCTTTGCAGGATATTCAACACCACCCGCTCCCCTTTCAGCAAGTCGTTGACGGGGCCTGTTATTTGTGCCAGTACAGCCCCTTCATGAATCCAATCACCTTCCTGGAAAAACAGCTCAGTTTGAACTTGTTCATTCAGCAGTTTGTATCCCATATCAATGACTTGTGTCCCGGCCAATACGCCTGATTGTTTCGCCATGATGTAAGCTGTTCCTTTCTTGTCTCCAAAGATGGCATCAGCGGATACATCTCCAAACCCAATATCTTCTTTTAAAAAATGAGTGAGCATTTGCTTTAACTGTAAACGTTCCATTTGGCACCAATCCTTTCATTTTTTACGATGTAAATATGGCCCTGTTCATGTACAATCTGTTTTGCTCGCCACGAAGCATCGTGCCGATTAGGATAATCTGTGCGATAATGACCACCCCTGCTTTCTGTTCGGAGTAATGCGGATTTGACAAGGCATATGGATAAAGCCCATTGATTCGTTATTTCGATCTGTTCATTTGTGATATTCTTCACATTGATTTGCTGAAAAGAGACTTGTTCTAAATGATCGAGCAAAGTCTGTAAGCCTTTCTCATCTCTCACAATTGCGGCATATGCTGTCATCCATTTTCTGAGCTGAGCCAGTGACACCGTTGGGACAGACCATACTTCTTGAATGGAAGGAGCAAGGTTTTTATCTTGCCGGGCTTGCAACCGCTCAATATACCGTGCTGCGTTGTTTCCTAAAACGAGACCTTCTAAGAGCGAATTACTTGCCAATCGATTGGCACCGTGTAAACCTGTACAAGCTGCTTCACCAATAGCGAAGAGTGATGGAACTGTTGTTTCTCCATGTTCATTCACCTTAATTCCACCCATTAAAAAGTGCATACCGGGTGAAACTGGCAGCCTTCCGCTTGCCATATCAACTCCCGCACGCTGACACATTGAAGCAATCGCAGGAAAACGTGCAGAAAAATACGGAATATCACGGATGTTCAGATAAATGGAATGACCGAGTTGCTGCTCATGGAAAATGGTCCTTGCCACCACATCTCTAGGCGCTAAATCGCTCTGCGGGTGAATTCCTTCCATGATCCGCCTGCCTGATTCATCTTCTAAATAGGCGCCCTCTCCCCTGACTGCCTCTGATACGAGACCGATCGCTTTACCTGAAGTGGTCAAAAGGGTCGGATGGAATTGCACAAATTCGAGATCTACTAGCTGTGCCCCTGCGCGATAGGCCATCATCAGACCGTCTCCTGTCACAGACGGATCATTTGTGTTTGTTTCATATAAGGACCCACAGCCGCCAGTGGATAATACAACTGCATCTGCGGTCATTGTATGTACATGACCTTTTTCGTCTTTCCACACGACACCGGTACATACCCCTTCATGAACCAATAGATCCATGACATGATGGTTTTCATATACATGAATGTGTGAGCCGAGCTTCCCTTTCAAAAACTGCACGAGGGTTTTTCCTGTTTGATCTCCCCCTGCATGCAGAATACGATGGGTCGTATGGGCTCCCTCTTTACCTAACTGCGGAATTCCCGTTTCATCTCGATCAAATGGGCAGCCCTCTTCTACGAGCTTCTTTACAAGATCTTTTCCATGACGGACGATCTCCTGTACAGTTTTGTCATCATTGTGACCACATCCCGCAGCTAAAGTGTCTTGCACATGCTGCTCGACAGAATCATGTGCGGAAAATGCTACAGCGATTCCCCCTTGTGCGAGCATGGAATTACTAGAGGAAAATTGTTTTTTTGTCATCATGATGACTTGGCAGTTCTCTGAGATCGTATTCACAAAGGAAAGAGCCGCAATGCCCGACCCCACCACAATGACTTTTTTGATAGATGACACAATTGCCCCTCCTATCATTTACACCTGTCTTGACACATATCATTACACAACACTACAATAAATACAAGAAAAAATTTTCACACAGGAGATGGATGGATTTGATTTATTTAGATTATGCAGCTTCTACACCTGTTTCTGAGGAATCACTGCATGTATTTCAGCAGTTGAGCAAAGAATGTTACGGAAATGCGAGCAGCCTGCATGATGCAGGAGGAAGAGCAAATGAAATCTTGGCTTACAGCAGACAATCACTTGCAGCGATTCTAGGGGGCGAACCTGATAGTATTTACTTTACAAGTGGCGGAACTGAATCCAATATCCTTGCGATTCAATCGATCATAAATGGGCTACCTCCACATAAACAGCATGTCATTACCACATCAGTAGAGCACCCTTCTGTTCATCATGCGGTCAATGCCTTGCAGCGTCTCGGTGTGAAGGTGACGGTCATAGAACCGAATCAAGAAGGAATTATCACAAAGGAGATTCTCAAACAGGCTCTATTGCCTGAAACCGGACTAGTATCCATCCAGCATGCCAACTCAGAAACTGGGATTATTCAGCCATTAGCTGAATTAGCAACGCTCTTAAAAGAAAGAGACATTCTTTTTCATACAGATGCAGTGCAAACATTCGGAAAAATGCATGTGTCGATTAAAGAACTAGGGGTTGATGCCCTCTCCATTTCGAGTCATAAAGTGTATGCACCTAAGGGCGCCGGTGCTGTCTATATGGGGGCACATGTCCCTTGGAAGCCTATATATCAAGATACTGTTCAGGAAAATGGTCTACGCCCAGGGACAGTGAACGTTCCATGCATCGGTGCTTTTGTAGCCGCAAGCGAGCAAATCATGCTGAAAATAGATCAACAGCAACAGCTAGATATTCAGCTTCGTGATTATTTTCTTCAGCAGCTAAAAAAACGGAAGCTGCCTGTCCGCATGCTGCAAGAAAGTGACCAGCGCCGCACGCTCCCTCATATTATTGGTTGTTTTTTTGAAGGGTTTGAAGGACAATATGTAATGTTAGCTTGTAATCGGCAGGGAATTTGTATATCTACTGGAAGTGCCTGCGCTTCTGGTTATCATCACCCTTCCCCTGCTGTAAAGGCATTACATGTATCAGATCGTGATGCCCTTCAATTCATTCGACTATCATTTGGACGAGGATCATCAAAGGATGACATCGATCTGCTTTTGCATACATTTGAAAGCTTGCAAAAGGAGAAGAAAGGAGCATAACCGTGGAACAAGAGAGAAAACTCATTGGCGAAGAAAGAAGAAACGCCATTTTAAAGTGGCTGAAAGAGACAGATACACCACTCACCGGAAGTTTTTTAGCTAAAAAAGCCGCTGTCTCACGACAAGTCATTGTACAAGATATTTCATTACTCAAAGCAAAAAACGAACCCATTATTGCCACAAGCCAAGGCTATGTGTATATGGCGCAGCATACACCGGAAACTGAAATTGAACAGATTATCGCTTGCAAGCACGATCCTCATCGTACAGAAGAGGAGCTGACACTGATTGTAGACTACGGTGTAACGGTGAAAGACGTGATCATTGAGCACCCTGTCTACGGGGAGCTGACGGCCTCTATTCGAGTGAGTACGCGCAAACAAGTGGCGGACTTCGTTCATCATATTTCTAATACGGGCGCCTCCTACTTATCAGAGCTGACAGACGGCGTACACTTACATACCCTTACTTCATACAGCCAAAAGCAGCTTGACCAAGCCATTCAAGCGCTTGATGACGCTGGATTTCTCATTAAAGACTAAAAAAATAGTGTCCCCTGTAGGACACTATTTTTCATTCGTTAATTCATATGTTTGATAGCTGCCGAGTAGTTTCACTTCACAGCCAATCGCTTCTAATTCTTGAATGGCGCCAGGGACAAGTACATCATCCATCTCTTTTTCGATATCAATGATAAATAAATAGTGTCCAAGGCCTGTTTTTGTCGGACGCGATTCAATTTTGGACAAATTGAGATTCCGCCATGAAAAAGCTGATAACACGCGGTGCAATGCACCTGACTGATCATCCTTTGGCAGGCTGACAACAATGGTCGTTTTTGGCTTTGAAGAAAAACCAGAATTCATTGGGAACGATGCCTTCGCCTCTTTATGTAAAATAACAAAGCGTGTATGATTGTGCGGATAATCATGAATGTCTTTTTTCGCAATCGTCAATCCGTACGTTTCTGCGGCGATTTCATTCGCAATCGCACCAACAGCTTCATCTGGATGCTCACTGATGTATTTCGCTGCATAGCCTGTTGATTCCACTGGCCGATGCGGAATATCAGGGAACTGCTTCTTCAAAAATTGATGACACTGCGCAATGGCGTGCGGATGTGACTGAATCACATCTAATGTCTCCCAGCTCTCCGCTCTCGATGGATGGACAAGCAGGTGCTGGCGAATCGGTGCTGTCATTTCGCCCACAATGGACAAAGCGTCCTCATGAATTAAATAATCAATCGTTAAGTTCACAGATCCTTCGAGTGCATTTTCAAGTGGAACGACCGCCAAATCTACTTCTCCCTTTGACACGGCATCCATACATTGCGGTATGGTTGCATAAGCCCGTTGCTCTGCATCTTTTGGAAAACAAGAACAGACAGCCAAATGAGTAAATGTGGCCTCTGGTCCAAAGTAACCTACCGTTAATTGCTTCATCTGCTATGATCTCTCCTTTTACGCCCCAGAACCTAGAATTTCAACTTTTTCGACAAATTCGAGTTTTCTTAATTGATTCATGACTGTATTGATATCATCTGCCATGCCGGCCGTACTGATCGACAGGGTGACATTCGCTCTTCCTTGCAGCGGAATCGTTTGGTGAATGGATAACACATTACAGCCAGAGTCAGCCACAATTTGCAGCAGCCTAGACAAAGCCCCAGACCGATCCTCCAGGTGGAAAAACAATGTGATGATCTGCTCTTTGACCATTGTATAAAATGGAAAAACAGCATCTCGATATTTATAAAAAGCACTGCGGCTTAAATCCGCTTTTTGAACAGCATCGGCAACTGAATCCGCTTTTTTGCGATCGAGAAGCTTTTTGACTTCAAGCGTTTTTCGCATCGCATCCGGAAGTACATCCTCTCTTACTAAATAGAACGTTTCTTCTTTCACCTGTTTTCTCCCCTTTTAAAAACGGGAGAGCCCATGAACTGGACCCTCCTTTTGATCAATCGATAAATTCAAATTCAAATTCAAGCAGACGAATGATGTCTCCATCTTTTGCACCACGTTCACGCAGGGCATCATCAACGCCCATTCCGCGCAGCTGTCTAGAGAATCGTTTCACTGACTCGTCTCTTGAGAAATCTGTCATCTTAAACAGTCGCTCAAGTGCTTTACCAGTTAAGACAAACGTACCATCAGGATCTCTTGAGATCTCAAATGCTGCTTCTCCTTCATCAAACTTGTACATCACACGGTTATCAGAGAGCTCTTCTTCATTGTAGAGCGGGAATTCCGGTGTTGTTTCAAGCTGATTGGCGATTTCAAATAAGAGCTCACGAAGCCCTTCTCTTGTGATCGCACTAATTGGGAACACTTTATAGTCATCTGTTAATTTTTCTTTAAATGCCGCTAGATTGTCAGCTGCATCCGGCATGTCCATTTTGTTCGCTACAATGATTTGCGGACGCTCTGTCAATCTCATATTGTATTGCTCAAGCTCTTCGTTAATCGTCACGTAATCTTCGTATGGGTCACGCCCCTCAAGTCCAGACATATCAATGACATGGACAATGACACGTGTACGTTCAATGTGGCGTAAAAATTGATGACCTAAGCCAACACCTTCGTGCGCTCCTTCGATCAGTCCTGGCAGATCCGCCATGACAAAGCTTCGGTTATCGTCTGTTTCAACCACTCCGAGGTTTGGCACAAGCGTTGTAAAATGATAATCCGCAATTTTTGGTTTCGCAGAAGAGACAATCGAAAGCAGCGTTGACTTCCCGACACTTGGGAAACCAACAAGTCCAACATCTGCAAGTACTTTTAATTCTAAGATGACGTCACGTTCTTTACCTGGCTCACCGTTTTCAGACAGCTGTGGTGCAGGGTTTGCTGGTGTTGCGAAGCGTGAATTTCCACGTCCGCCACGTCCACCTTTGGCAATCACAGCCCGCTGTCCATGCTCTGTCAAGTCAGCTAGTACTTGTTCCGTCTCAGCATCTGTCACAACTGTACCCGGCGGAACTTTAACAATCATTTCTTCCGCATTTCGGCCATGCTGGTTTTTACTCATTCCATGCTCACCGCGGTCCGCCTTGAAATGACGCTTATAACGAAAGTCCATTAACGTTCTGAGTCCTTCGTCTACTTCAAATACTACATCTGCACCATTTCCGCCGTCGCCGCCTGCTGGCCCGCCTTTTGGCACATATTTTTCACGACGGAACGCCACCATACCGTTTCCGCCGTCACCGCCTTTAACATACACTTTAACCTGATCTACAAACATAACTTCCTCCGTTTCTCTGCATCACATATCTCGTTCTTGCCTCAAACAAAGCTCAATCATGGACTCATGATTCGTCACATGAAATTGCGTTATACTCATACATGGATAGTTTGCGTCATGAAACGCATTTAACGCATCCAAACTTGTTAATTTTCCTTTGAAATCAAAATATAAGATCACATCATTCTCTTCATGATCCGTTTGGAAAGTGACCGTTAAATGATTTTCAGTTTTTTGGCAAACTGATTGATCGAATATCGAAAACAACTCCCGTGATACCGTTAGCAGCTGCGATTCATATGCTGATAAGTCTCGGGTTTCACCAAGCACTTCATATTCTAGGGTGATAAAATGCGACTCCCAATTAAAGGTTAGAAAGTAATAGGCCAATTGGGGAATTTTTAAATTTGAGAGTTTGGATTCATGCTGTGCTTCAATGACCATTTCTTCTATTATTTCAAACACTCGGTCATATTTTTCTAATGTCAAGTTGCCTTTGATTAACTGCAATTTATTCATCCAGTCGTGTCTTGAACGACTAAGCAGATGGATCAATTCATTCGTTAATGCAACGTGAGTTAATTTTTCGTTTTGTTTACTTGGTATCTCTTCCATTATCGCACTCCCAATCGTTTGGTCTCTCTTTTAGGAGTCTTATCATCAATATGTCTCCCTGAATTATAACAGAGAAGACAGCTTAGAAAAACACTAGTTATGTGAGGAAAGGTTGTTTTTTCTGATCGTATAGGAGAAAATGAGGCAAAGTCAGCAAACATTCTTTGATATTCTATGGAGTGCATCTTCTTTTATCATCTTCGGTACCACTTGTAAAAACGTAAAAGCTCCCTAAATAGTGAAAAAAACTCCAGTCAATGACCGGAGTTTTTAGCAATTATTGTGCCGCAGGATATACGCTCACTTTTTTACGGTCACGACCGAAACGTTCGAATTTAACCGTTCCGTCGATTTTAGCGAAAAGAGTGTCGTCGCCTCCGCGTCCAACGTTTTCACCTGGATAGATTTTCGTTCCACGTTGACGATAAAGGATAGAACCACCAGTTACGAATTGACCATCAGCACGTTTAGCGCCTAAACGTTTAGACTCAGAGTCACGTCCGTTCTTTGTAGAACCTACCCCTTTTTTAGATGCGAAAAATTGAAGATCTAATCTAAGCATGAAGTTCACCTCCTATTTTTTTGTAGATATTCTCACATAATCGTGATAATCTCGTTCAATTGTTTCTAAGGAAACGACCATGCCTTCTAAAAGCAACTGGGCTTTTTCAAAGGTGACTGGATCTGTATCAGCTGGCAGTTCAAAAGAGAAATACCCGCCTTCATCTCCAATATCAAGCAGTGGATCCATTCCTGTCAGTGCAATAATTGAATTGACTGACCCGAAAACAACAGCAGATACACCTGCACAAACGAGATCCTGACCTTTTTCAGCAAACTCGGCATGTCCAGTCATTTGAAAAGACGTAATGCTTTCATCTGCTGGCGACCGAGTAATGGTTGCTTTGATCATATCACTCACACGCCTTAAGCGTTGATTTTTTCGATAACAACTTTAGTGTAAGGTTGACGATGACCTTGTTTCTTGTGGTTGTTTTTCTTCGGTTTGTACTTGAACACAGTAATTTTCTTACCGCGACCTTGTTTTTCAACTTTAGCCGTTACTGTTGCTCCAGCAACTGAAGGGTTACCCACTTTGACAGTGTCTCCGCCGACAAACAATACGTTTTCGAAAGTAACTGTTTCACCTGCTTCAGCAGCTAGTTTTTCAACATAAACAGTTTGACCTTCTTCAACTTTTACTTGTTTACCACCAGTTTCGATAATTGCGTACATCTCTGCACCTCCTAATAAACTCAGACTCGCCGAATACAGGGGGCCAATAGGCACTTTACACCTGCTCCGCGCGGTTGTAGCACGGGTGCTACATATCCATAACATTAAAAAATATATCAAATTAGACGCTGAATGTCAATGTATTTTCACCATTAGTACGGTAAAAGAAGATCTTCCATGGAAGAGGTGGTTCTTCGATCTGAAAAATAAGCATGGAGCAATTCATTTTCATCGAGCTGGCTCATTTTCACACCATTCCGTTCGATAATAATGGGATGCTTACAGCCCCTTTGGAATCGCGCCATCACTTCATATATTTTCTCCTCAGCACCCGCTCTCAGTGGAATGAGTTTCTCTACCTTTTGCTCTTTTTTACCATAATAACGTTCTAGTAAAAAACGTACCCTGATATAATGCCGCTGCCGGTGTTCCATCACAAGCGAGTAGGCTAAAAAAGTGAGCAGGATCCAGCCGTTGAATTGCAGCGGAGCAAAACAGAGCAACCCTGCTGTCAAAAGACCGAAAAAAATGAGAGAGCCTTTTATTGCAAGGGCATGTGCCTGTTGAAAAGGGTAAAAAACAGATAAGAGCAAAAAGAATAATTTCCCGCCATCAAGTGGCCAAATGGGCAAAAGGTTCACTAGAAAAATCGCTACATTATAAAAAGTAAACATCGTAAAGACGTCATATGAGATAAGTGAGGCTTCCATGAGAAGCCAGGCGACGAGCTGGAGCGGGACATGCTGAAGCGGTCCGCATAAAATGACCGCCAGCTCTTCTTTTAGCGGACGGTTCCCGTGCTCTTCTACTTCTACCGCCCCGCCAAATGGCAGTAAAAAAATCCGCCGAATCCGCCAGTGATAATAACAAGCAGCCGCTGCATGTCCAAGCTCATGGACACAGACGATAATGAGCAGACAAAGCAGCGGCTTAATTTGACCTGATAGCATGGCAAATGCCATGACTATCCAAAGGAGCGGGTGAACATGGACCTTTGTCAGCATGAGCAGCCATCTATTCAAAGGTCATCACCTGAATGGGATCAATAAACTGTTCATTTTGCTTAATGGCAAAGTAATATGTCCCCTTGCCTTGTTCATCAAGCGCAATTTGACCAATTTTTTCCCCTTTATCGACAAAATCGTATAAAGCCACATCAGCTTCTTTTAGTTGGCCGTACCAGCTGTAGCTGTTATCTGCATGCTGCACCACGACGGTGAGCCCTGTATCACTTTTCTTTTTCACTTCTACGACATAGCCTTCTTTCATACTATCGATGGCTTCAGCAGATGTTTCAACTTTCACTCCGGCACCATTTTGCGTAAAGGATTCCTGCACTTTTCCAGAGGCAGGGACAGCCAGCTCTTGATTGGCTTGTACGTCCTTTTGCCCTTCTTTTCTATCGGTTAAAAAGGAAAGTGGGTTTCCGACAGTTTTCTCAAACCACCGGTTGGCGGCGGCAAATTGGAAATCTTGTTCAAACGTTTGACTGATCATCGGCTTCAGCTGCTGAAAAGGCCCCGCCTGCCCTTTAAATGAAATAGCGGCAATCAGTACAAGAGAGGCAGAAAGTAAACATTTAAGCACAAATGTATTTGAATGAAATAACGGATGGCGAAATTTTTTCGGCTGATGAGAATTTGACTCGTAGGAAGCCGAGCCAGAATGCTTTTCTTCTTCTGTCAACATGACCCATGGTGGAATATCATCTTTCTTCTTGAAAGCTGCCTTCTTAGGGGCAGCAGCTGGCTGCTTCATTTTACGGCGCTGCGCTATTTTCTTTCGATACTCGTCCACTCTTTTCATAAGATCACCCTTTACATACAAACAGTTTGTACATTTTATGTGGCGACATCATATGATATGCAACAAAAAGACCGATTCTCATCGAATCGGTCTCATCTCAAGTAAATCATTATGCTCTTACACCGAAAAATGCTTTCAGCTTTGCAAACATCCCTTTGTTTTCTTCTTCAAAGGATTGAAGAGGAACAGATTCACCTAGTACGCGGCGAGCAATATTGCGATACGCAATGGAAACTTTATTTTTAGCATCCATGACAATCGGTTCACCATTGTTTGAAGCCTTAATGACATCATCATCATCGGCTACAATGCCGAGAAGATCAATTGATAAATGATGGACAACTTCATCCACATCCATCGAATCGCCATTTTTCGCCATGTGTGTACGAATGCGGTTCACAATCAAACGAGGCGGTTCAATATCCTCTTGTTCCAGCAAGCCGATAATTCGGTCTGCATCTCTCACAGCTGAGATTTCAGGTGTCGTGACCACAATCGCTTTGTCAGCACCTGATACAGCATTTTTAAAGCCTTGCTCAATTCCAGCAGGGCAATCAATGACAACATAATCAAAGTCTTGTTTCAATGATTGAATTAATTCTTTGATCTGCTCCGGCTCTACCGCCGTTTTATCGCTTGTTTGAGCAGCAGGTAAAAGATACAAAAGATCCTCGAACCGCTTATCCTTCACAAGCGCTTGGTGAATCTTGCATCTTCCTTCTACTACATCGACTAGATCATAAATAATGCGGTTCTCAAGCCCCATCACGACATCTAAATTCCGAAGGCCGATGTCGGTATCAACTAGACACACTTTTTTTCCTTGAATTGCTAGTGCTGTGCCTAAGTTTGCAGATGTTGTTGTTTTGCCAACGCCGCCTTTTCCTGAGGTAATCACAATAGCCTCGCCCAATTTCACATTCCTCCCTCAAGCCTTGTCAGATTAGGTCTTATATGAGCCAATTGCTGCAGGCGTTCAATGATCATATTGCCATCTATATCTAAATAAGCACATTCCATTTCATTTCCATCTTCTTTTTGATCCGGTGCACGGTTAAACACCTGTGCGATGCGAAGCTGGGTTGGAATCATATGAGATGCTGCAATCACAGCTTGCTTGTTTCCATTACATCCAGCATGCGCTACACCTTTTAACGCACCGAGCACAAAAATATTCCCCCCTGCACGAATGGTTCCGCCAGGGTTGACATCTCCTATTAATAAGAGATCCCCTTCGACATAAAGCACCTGTCCAGAGCGTACAATTTTTGCTACAGAAGTAATCTCAGCCTCTGCTTTTAAACGTCTCGCCTCTTCAGTTGACATGACGTCACTTTCAATAGAGTGAATGACAAGATGTTCATTTTCAGACACCGCTTCAGTTAAACGCGCCTCTTGATCCTCTGTTAAATATCGAAAACCAAGTTTAATATGCACATTGACTTTATGTCCTTCTCTTCCGTCTGTATATTGCTCAAGTAATAGAACCTCTCGCAAGCCAGAAAGAAGGTCTTCAAACGAACAGTCATCATTTAACTGTAATGTTAATCCGTTTTTTGTACCTTTTATTGTCACATACTGCTGTTTTTGAGTTTTCAAGATGCTCACCTCAACAACATACTCATTTCGCCGTAATTGGACAAACTCCTGCTTTTATTCGTCGATCAGTCCTTGTTTCACATTGATGAAAAAGAGCCTAAGCGGCACAACAAGTATGAGAGACGCAGCAGTATTTAAAAGAATCGTTGGAATAAAGCGTTCGATGACATACGTATTAAAAGGCATAATATTTGGTTGAATCGTCGCTTGAACACCGTACACATAAAACTCCATCACTGCAACAGCAATCACCGACAGAAAGACAACGACTAACATATTCGTTTGGAGGACTTTGAAGGCTTTTGCTAACAAATAGCAGAGCGCACCAAAGCCAAACATATGAACACCAAGAATACCTGTATACGAAATATCATATAAAAGTCCAAAGACAAATCCATAAATCACACCATATTTTTGATTCACAAAAGCTGTCATAAATACAAGTGCGAGTAAGATGAAATGAGGTGCTAAAATTTGATTGTCTGAAACAAATGGGAGCTTCACTAAATCGACAAAAATACTGTCAAATACGAAAATAAACAACATGACGAAAGCAAGAAGGACACGTTTCACGAGCCTTCCTCCTTCGTTAATTGAGATGCATCTGCCGTACTTGTGCTGCGATTCACAACAATCACACGGTCTAAATTATTGAGTTCAGCAGCTGGTTCTACATAAATAATTTTTGTCAGTCCGTAATGGTCCGGCTCAATTTCACTTACCTTCCCAATCGTCAAGCCCTGCGGGAATACGCCCCCCGCTCCAGATGTTTCAACAAGATCTCCTTTTTTGACATCCCCATCAGCATCGGATTTTAAAATGTTCATTGTCAGCATTTTTTTCTTGCTGTCATAACCGTTAATAATTCCATTGAGTTCTTCTTTGCCCTTTTTCGCAAAAATTTTCGTTGAAATTCTATTATTTTGATCTGTAGAGCTTAGCAACCTTACAGTCGACGTAAAATTGTTGAGCTTATCACTTTCAATTTTCCCAATTAACGCACCGCTCTCATTGGTGACCGCCATATCTTTTTCAACGCCTTGTTTTTTTCCTTTATCAATCATGACAAAACTATCCCAAAGGGACGGGTTTCTCGCAATGACTGTTGAAAGAATGGGCGTGTAGTCACGAATAGAGTTCACATACCCGAGCTGCTTGCGAAGCTTTTTGTTCTCATCTTCTAGTTCTTGAAGTTTCGCCTCATATTGGGTTTGTCCATCAAGTTTTTTTCGAAGACGCTCGTTTTCATCATATGTGTTTTTTAAATCTTGTACGTTCCCATAAATACCGGCAATAAATTGTGATGGTTTATGAAAGACACCTTGAAAAAAGCCTGTCGTATCCCCCACTAATTTTTCCGGCCATGAAGCACCTCTGCCGCTTTTCACTGAAAAACCAATCATGGCCACCAGTACGATGACACAGACAAGGAGCAACATTAATCTTTTATTCATAAAAAACTGCGGCATGTCTTACACCTCTTTATTTACGCCCAATTATCGATTATCTTTAGATTTTCCTTTGAACAAGTGAATATGTTCTAGTGCTTTCCCTGTTCCGATCGCCACACAGTCAAGCGGATCTTCAGCAATAATGACCGGCATTTTTGTTTCATCACTAATGACTTTGTCAAGATTACGTAGCAATGCACCGCCGCCTGTTAATACAATTCCACGGTCCATAATATCTGCTGCCAGCTCAGGTGGCGTTTTTTCAAGTGTCATTTTGACCGCATCGACAATTGTTTCCACCGTATCGCGAAGCGCTTTTGCAATTTCTTCTGCCGTAATAGAGATCGTTTTTGGCAGACCTGTTAAAAGGTCACGGCCGCGAATGTCCATCTCATCATGTACGTCAGGCTGCGCAGAACCGATTTCCATTTTAATCGCTTCTGACGTGCGATCACCAATCATAAGATTATACGTTTTACGAATGTAGCTGCTGATCGCATCATCCATTTCGTCTCCTGCAACACGGATCGATTGAGATGTCACAATACCGCCAAGTGAGATAATGGCTACTTCTGTTGTACCGCCGCCAATATCTACAACCATGCTTCCAGTTGGCTCCCATACAGGAAGGTTAGCACCAATTGCCGCAGCAAATGGCTCTTCAATAGGGTATGCGTCACGAGCACCAGCTTGTCTTGTTGCATCAATGACTGCACGCTCTTCTACTGCTGTAATACCAGATGGTACACACACCATCACGTACGGTTTACGAGCAAAAAGCCCTTTACCTTTTAATGCTTGATTAATGTAATATTTCATCATTGTTGCTGTCGTCTCGTAGTCTGCAATGACTCCGTCTTTCATTGGGCGCAGTGCCACAACATTACCAGGTGTACGACCGATCATGTTTCTAGCGTCATTTCCAACCGCCACTATAGACTTCGTATCAGTTTCCAAAGCTACGACCGAAGGTTCTCTCACAACAATGCCTTTTCCTTTAATAAAAACAAGCGTATTCGCTGTTCCAAGATCTATTCCAAGGTCTTTTGTACCAATTCCAAACATATGTATGTATCTTCCTTTCTTAAACCAAAATTCCCTTTAGGGAAAAACTCATAAACTCTATTATATCGTAAAACATTGAAAAAAAAAGTGTTACAAATACCCTTTTTCCTTCAAACTCACAAATTTTTGATCACCGATCACTAGATGATCAAGCAGCTGTATTCCAATCAGCTTCCCACATTCAAAAAGTCGCTGTGTGACTTCAATATCTTCCCTGCTGGGCGTCGGATCTCCAGATGGATGGTTGTGCACACATATAAATGAAGCGGCCGAACGTTTAAAGGCCTCTTTAAAAATTTCGCGCGGGTGAACAATCGACGAATTTAGACTTCCGATAAACACAGTATGTTTATGAAGAACTTGATTTTTGGTATTGAGATAAAGACAAACGAAATTCTCCTGCGTCAAAAATCTCATATCTTCCATCACAAAATTCGCACCATCTTCCGGCGTGCGGATCACATAACGATTGTCCGTCGTTTGATGGTGTAATCTAGTGCCGAGTTCTAAAGCAGCTAAAAGAGAGATCGCCTTCGCTTTTCCAACTCCTCGAATCTTTGACAGTTCTTCAATCGAAGCTTCCTTCACAGAACGAAGACCACCAAATGTTTGTAAAAGTCTTGCGGACACTTGAAGAACTGATTCCTTTTTTGTGCCTGTTCTCAAAAGAATCGCGACAAGTTCATGGTTTGATAAGCTGCTTGGACCATATTTGACAAATCGTTCGCGCGGCTTTTCATCATGAGGAAAATGCTTCAGCAGCATAGGGAAATGATTCAAGATCTACACTCCTTTTTTGATTCCTTCCCGTCATCAAAAAGGGGTGATACCAAATGTTTCAAGCACTCTGACTGTTTTAGCAATAGGGAGTCCTACAACGGAAAAATAATCACCGTCTATTTTTTGTACAAACAGGGCACCTTTTCCTTGAATGCCGTAGCTTCCAGCTTTATCAAGAGGCTCACCTGTTTCAATATAGCGGTCTATTTCATCTTGTGTAAGTGGCCAAAATGTCACGTCTGTCTGTTCATAAAATGTTTCTTTTCTATTCTCTGATTGAATCGTGACACCAGTCAAGACTTGATGTGTCTTACCTGACAATAATTGAAGCATTGAGGCTGCATCTTCCTTGTCTTTTGGCTTTCCAAGACAGTTGCCATCAATTGCAACAATTGTATCTGCACCAATGATCACAGCTTTGGGATGTATTTTTTGAATATCATTTGCTTTTTGTTCTGCCAACCATTGGACGTTCTCAGCAGGAGAAAGGTTTCGATTTATTTCTTCTTTTAAATCACTTGCTTGAATGTCATAAGAAAACCCTGCTAAATCAAGCAATTCTTTTCTTCTAGGTGATTGAGATGCGAGTATTAACTGGTTCATGTTTGTTCATCCTTTCAGGGTTTAGCCTAAGAAGTAAGATACCCATTCATCCTATCAAATGAACATCTTACCGACAATTGACGAAAATGCCATTTTCATGTTCCTACATCATTATGTTGGAAGCAAAAGAAAAAAACTAGTCATTTTTTGACTAGTTTGGCTGTTAAAAACATGATTTTACGTATTTAGTTGATCTAATAGCGCTTGCTGAGATTTCCAGCCATTTTCAGCAGATGGGTCATTTAAAAGCTGTACAGCTTTCAGCAAACTGCTTTTAGCTGGTGCGTCGGTTGTTTTGGCATTTTCAAGCTCAGAAATCAACTGAGTGACTTCTTTTTGATCCACATCTTCTCCTGCAATCACCTTAGAGGATAAGACAGATGCCTTCTCTATTAAACCTGTCAGTTCATCTGGCACTTGAAACGAGAGCTCTTTTCCTCCCCATGCTTCAAAATGCTGATCGATCAATTTTTTCCCAACGGCACTTGTCATGCCCTGTTCTGTGGCAAGTCCGGCAATCACATAATATCCATCATCCATTGATACCTTTTTACCTGCATATCCAGCCTCTTTTAAACTGTCAACTAAGTCATCTGCTCCTTTTTCAGAAGAAAACTTTCCAGCCTGCACCACAAAGGTTGAAAAATGACCTGATGCACTTTTTTCACCTTCATTGTCCTTTGACGTATCTGCAAGATCAGCCGGTGGCGCATCTCCCCCAGCTTTCGCCGAAGGTCCGCTTCCAGATGCTGAGACGCTGATATGATCGCCTCCTGATGGATTGGCAGACCCATCTTTACTTAAACTTAATGCAAATACACCGAGGCCTGTCCCTAGAACGACTGCAAACACAATCGTAGTCATCACTCGTTTGAAGGGACCGCGGTTTTTACTGAACTTCTGGTCAAAAGAACCTTTTTTCTTTTGATAAGGTGTGACGACCTTTGGATCCGAATGGTAAATGTGATCAGCTGCATCGTCCCATTGAAAATCTTCTTCTTTCGGTTTGGACGGTTCCTCCTCGGAAGCGGCTGTCTCCTGTTCCGACTGCCTCTTTTCCTCCCAGTTCGAAAACGTCACTTGATCCTCTTGCTGTTTTTGAGGTTGATGCTCTTCTCCATGCAGCATTTCTTCCTTGCCATTAATATTGACCTTTAACCCTTGTTTTTTTGCCTGCCTTTTTTTCACTGTCATTCCCCGCTTTCTGACATTGTTTGTAAGAAAGACCTTTCTGTCCAATGAAATAGCGCGAATGTAACCCGTCCTTCTTTCTGTTTCACACTTTAACATAGCCAATAAAAAAAAGAACAAGACTTTTGTCGGCAGGTTCAAAAAGTGTTCGCCAATTTTCTCATCCAAAAAAATCGCGAATTGGGTTTAACAAATCACCACAAAAAAGATAAAGCCAGAAAGAACAAGCGATGGCAGGAACAAAAGGAAAGGGTTCATTTGCCTTGTAAGAAAACACCTTTGCGTAAACCATTCCCGTGACAGACGAAAGAAAAAGAATGATCAGAAATGGCTTAAATCCGAAGCAAAATGCAAGCACACCAAATAGTTTGACATCCGCTCCCCCCATACTATTTGGCTTGAAATGTTCTAAACTATAAAACAAAAGAAGACAAATAAGAAGGGATGCCGCTCCTTCCCACCAAATAAAAAGCGGTTCTTGCGTGCGGTATATGACGAAAAGAGGAAAAAAGAAGAGAAAGAGCTCGTTTGGTACTCTCATATAAAAAAGATCGCTCACGACAGCAATCACGAATAAACTACATAGACTCACAAGAAAAAGGCCCTCAAAAGAGAAACCAGCATGTCTATAAACGAGTAAAAAAAGGCCGCCTGTCAACAGCTCAACCAGTGGATAAAGCAAAGAGAGCCGGGTTCCACAATGCTTACATGACCCTTTCAATACAACATAAGAAACAAGCGGGAGCATGTCGTGAAAAGAAAGCGGCTCTTTACAAGCTCCGCAGTGTGAACGAGGAAAAAGAATAGACCGCTTCATTGGAAGCCTCTCACCAACTAGGTGAAGAAATGACCCCATGACCATGCCTGTGAAAAACATAAAAAAATCGATCAAATTAGGTGACTCCTTCCGGAAATAGAATAGACCGGATTGTACCATAGCGATTCACCTTTGATCACCTTGCGAAAAAGTGAATTTCCCCCTCTCCTACATATCAAAAGAAAAAAGACGCACACTGCATAGAAGCAATTTGCGTCTTTTCCTTACTATAAAATACGACTTCGTACATCTGAGATAAAATAAAGCGAACCTGTCACCAGAATCATTGCTGCAGGATCAGCGCTTTTTTTCTGAATGAACTCAAGCACTGCACGAGGGTCTTCATCAAACGATTTTGCTTCTAAATGACTGCAAGCATAAAGCTTTTCCGCTGATTCAGCTCTTGGAAAGTCAAAGGAAACAAAATGAATCGATGAACTAATCCTTTCAAGCTTTTCGATCATTTGTTTGTAAGGTTTATCTTTTAACGCACTAAAACAAACATGAACCTGTTTACTGGAAAAATGAGCTTGTACAGTTTCGATTAAACGGTCCATTCCTTCTTCGTTATGAGCACCATCTAAATAAACAAGAGGCTGATCTTGGATCTTTTCAAATCTTCCAGCCCACACCGCTTGCCGAATTCCTTCATACACTTGCTCATCTAGCACATGGATATATCCTTCTTGCTCCAGCCATTCGATCAGTAGAACGGCAAGGGAGGCGTTCTGCCTTTGATGCGTTCCGATTAACCCTGTCTCTAGCTGCGAGTACTCCCTTTTTGGGGTAGTGAATGTGAAGCGTTCACCTGTTTCAGTCGGCTGCTGGTCCTTAAAGGTACAAGTATCATGTAACGAGATAAACGGCGCATTCTTTTCTTCTGCTTTGTGTTGAATCACAGTAAGAGCTTCCGCTTGATGAACGGCCGTGATCATCGGAATCCCAGCTTTAATAATGCCAGCTTTTTCTGCTGCAATCTGATTAAGTGTGTCGCCTAAAATGGCCATATGATCGTGACCAATCGACGTAATTGCTGTTAAGATGGGCGCAGCCACATTTGTAGAATCAAGTCTTCCGCCAAGCCCTGTTTCCAAGAGGACAAAGTCTACTTGGTGCACATGGGCAAAATAAGCAAACGCACAGGCTGTAATGATCTCAAACTCTGTTGCTGCACCAAGCTCTGTATCATCTAATTCATCAACTAAAGGCTTGATGTCGTTCACCAAACTCAGCCACTCTTCGTCCAAAATCGGCTCCCCATTAACACTAATTCGTTCATTGAACGTTAAAATAAATGGAGAGGTGAAGGTTCCAACTGAATAGCCCGCTGACTGTAAAATGGATCGAGTAAATGCAATCGTTGATCCTTTTCCATTTGTTCCAGCCACATGCACTGCTTTTATTTTTTGTTCAGGATGGTCTAGTCTGTCCATCAGCCATTTCATTCGTTCAAGTCCCGGTTTGACACCGAAAGCGAGTCTGCTATGAATCCATTCAATGGCTTCATGATAGGTTGTAAACAATGTCATCTCTCATTTCATACGAAATTTTCAAAAAAGACGACTCCATTCCGTTAGGAGCCGTCTTTTCAACATTATGCTTTCAGCTCTTCAATACGCTTTTGAACAGCTTCGCGTTTTGCGACATAATCACGTTCTTTCGCACGCTCTTCTTCTACGACGCTTTCAGGCGCTTTTTTCATAAAGCCTTCATTGCCAAGCTTTTTCTGAACTCGTTCCACTTCTTTTGTCAGTTTATCAAGCTCTTTTTGCAGACGGGCAATTTCTTCGTCTAAATTGATTAAACCTTCAAGCGGCAGAATGAGTTCTGCTCCAGAAATAACAGCCGTCATCGCTTTATCACTAGCAGGAACATCCGTGCCAATTTCAAGCACACTTGGATTCGTAAAGCGTTCAATATATGAACGGTTCTTCTCTAAACGTTCCTGTACATCAGATGTGGATGCTTTGATATATAGCTCGACTTGTTTGCTCATTGGTGTGTTCACTTCACTGCGAATGTTACGAACAGAACGAATCAGTTCAACAAGCAGCTTCATGTCAGCAGAAGCTTGTTCGTTAGAAAGTTCCGGCTTCACTTCAGGCCATGCCGCTACAGTAATGGACTCACCTTCATGAGGTAGATGCTGCCAGATTTCTTCTGTTAAGAACGGCATAAACGGATGTAGAAGTCTCATCGTTTGATCTAATACATACGCAAGGATCGAACGAGTCGTTTTCTTCGCCGCTTCATCTTCTCCATAAAGCGGAAGTTTCGCCATTTCAATGTACCAATCACAGAAATCATCCCAAATGAAGTTGTATAAATGTCTGCCCACTTCACCAAATTCATACTTATCAGCAAGCTGTGTGACACTTTCAATCGTTTCATTTAGTCGTGTTAAAATCCATTGATCAGCAACTGATTTTTCTCCTGTCAAATCAAGCTCATCGTACGTTAAACCATCCATATTCATTAAAGCAAAACGGGATGCGTTCCAAATTTTGTTCGCAAAGTTCCAAGTGGATTCAACCTTTTCAAAGCTAAAACGCAAATCTTGACCTGGAGAGCTTCCAGTCGCTAAGAAATATCTCAATGAATCCGCTCCGTACTTGTCGATGACCTCCATTGGATCAATTCCGTTGCCAAGTGACTTACTCATTTTACGCCCTTGTTCATCGCGAATAAGACCATGAATGAGGACGTCTTTAAATGGTTTTTCTCCTGTGAATTCAAGACCTTGGAAGATCATACGAGATACCCAGAAGAAGATGATGTCATAGCCTGTTACAAGCAAATTGGTTGGGTAGTAGCGCTTGAAGTCTTCACTTTCTGCATCTGGCCAGCCCATTGTAGAGAAAGGCCAAAGCGCTGAACTAAACCATGTATCAAGTACATCGTTATCTTGCTCCCAGTTTTCAATATCTTCTGGCGCATCAAGTCCCACGTATACTTCCTTCGTTTCTTTATGATACCAAGCCGGAATGCGGTGTCCCCACCATAGCTGACGAGAAATACACCAGTCACGGATATTTTCCATCCAGTGTAAATACGTCTTTTCAAATCGGTCTGGAACAAATTGAACTTGCTCATCACCTTTTTGCAGATTGATGGCTTCATCTGCGAGCGGCTGCATTTTCACAAACCATTGTGTTGATAAATATGGCTCCACTACAGCGCCACTGCGCTCACTGTGACCAACTGAATGCATGTGGTCCTCAATTTTGAACAAAATGCCTTCTTCTTGAAGATCTTTCACAAGCTGTTTACGACATTCGAAGCGGTCCATTCCTTTGTATTGAAGTGCGTTTCCATTCATTGTGCCATCTTCATTCATCACAAGAATGCGCTCTAGGTTATGACGGTTTCCAAGCTCGAAGTCATTCGGGTCATGAGCCGGCGTAATTTTTACAGCTCCTGATCCAAATTCCATATCGACATAGTCATCCCCGACGATTGGAATCTCTCGGCCTGTAATTGGTAAAACAACTGTTTTCCCAATCAAATGCTGATAGCGTTCATCTTCAGGATGTACAGCGACTGCCGTATCTCCAAGCATCGTTTCAGGTCTTGTTGTCGCAATTTCAATCGAACCTGATCCATCTGCAAGCGGATATCTCAAGTGATAAAACGCACCTTGCACATCCTTGTAGATGACTTCAATATCAGAAAGGGCCGTTTTTGTTGCTGGGTCCCAGTTAATGATGTATTCTCCGCGATAGATCAATCCTTTTTCATACAATTGAACAAACACTTGGCGGACTGCTTTATTCAAGCCTTCATCTAATGTGAAACGCTCACGCGAATAGTCTAGACCTAGACCCATTTTCGCCCACTGGCTGCGAATAAAATCGGCATACTCTTCTTTCCACTTCCACGTTTCTTCTACAAATTTTTCACGTCCGAGATCATAGCGGCTCACACCTTCTTCGCGAAGCTTTGCCTCTACCTTTGCTTGTGTTGCAATACCCGCATGGTCCATTCCTGGCAGCCATAAAACATCATAGCCCTGCATCCGTTTCATACGAGTCACGATGTCTTGAAGGGTTGAATCCCAAGCATGCCCTAAGTGTAATTTTCCTGTCACGTTTGGTGGAGGAATGACGACTGTATATGGATCTTTCGTTTTGTCATTTTGTGCTTCGAAGAATTTCCCTTCAAGCCAGTACGTATAGCGGTCTTTTTCAATCGCATTTGGATCGTACTTTGTTGGCATTTCTTGATTATTTGTTTCCATTTGTGTTACCTCCACATTTTTTCGGCTGATGAAACATAAAAAAAGCCTTCTCATCCTTATAAAAGGACGAAAAAGCTTTTTCGCGGTACCACCTTTTTTCACGAAACACTTAGACGTGTCCCGTACTCTCTAAAGGATAACGGGGATCTCCCGAATTTCTCTACTACATGTTTCAAGAAATTAAGCTCACAGGCGACCTTCCAAACAAGTGCATCCTAGAAAACCTTTCAGCTATTGGTTTCCCTCTCTTTAGGGTCTTGCTCGTACTCTTCCTGATCCACGCTTACGATATATCACGTTCATCAGCTTATACTCATCTTTTATTAATATTACTAAATGCCTTTTGTTTTCGTCAATCATCTTTTCCGCTTTTCTTCTTCTTTATACAAATTGGGCAGGCACCCTTTGCCTCTTTGCCCATATGATAATAACAAAATAAAGAAGGAGGGCGTTTTATTTTGAAAAAGATCAATCCTTACACACTCCCCCCATGGCTTAGACAAATTCGGGCAGTTGCCTCCCAAGTCGTTCTCCCGATTGCCATATTTCAAGGCTTTCGTACGATCATTTTTCCCACAACATTTGACGTCCTCATCTTAGGAATTCTCATATTTCTCGCCTGTGCCTTTCATCTTGATTGGTTTTAAGAGAGCTGAATGTTGCAGGCTCACTCTTATGTATAGGTCATCCCTCGTTAGACATTTCATAGCGCAACAGCAAACAACCTCGTCACTCTTCTGATGACGAGGCATTTTGTTCTTCTTCAAGGCGTCTAGCCTGCTCAATTTCGTGTATTTTCATGACGGTCGGCTCAGAATTTTTCATTTGCCAATACGCCCTTAACAGCTCCTGACAACTTTCCATCTCATCCTGTCCGCCTGCTTCATAGGCTTTCACCGTATCAAACAAACCCTGCGGATAAGCGAGGTAGCTCAAGAACAAATGAATCTCTTCCTCACGAAGTTTATTTCCCTTTTGATACGTATAAAACAAAGATGTGCATTCAGGACAAGGAGTAGGGTAGGTTTTGAATGTGCGATAGTAAAAGGTCAAAAGGTCATAAATGGGGGCAGCCTTTTTAGACCGCTCAAAATTGGTGAAATGTCCTGTACCTACATCATTGTACAAAAAGTGATGGATTGACAGTTGCCCATGGTTTAACACAATACGTGTCGTCTCTTGGTCTTTCATTTCCTCATGCCAATCCTCTAAACGTTCAAGTGCAAATTCACTTGCAGACATCGCTTCTGAAAAATACATAGCAGCAGCCAGCTCAAATGGCGACATATACCATGTTTGTTCTGCCCGCTCGATAAATCGTTCATACATGTCTTTCTCTGTTTCCCATTTGCTTTTCATTTGAGTGTAGTGAGCCTCTATTTCCTGCTCAGTAATGTCCATCATAACTTCTGTTCGTTTATGAAGTCTTGCAATCTCTTGAAATAAATATTCATGTTTATCGTCCTGCTCTTCTCTCTTTTCATTCGTCAGCCATGGCATGAGATAATACGTGTACTGGCTTTCTCGATGATTAGAGAAAAAGGAACCGCTCTTCGTGCGATAAATCGGCACAAAGGAGCGATAGCCTTTTGATTCTAGTTCAAGCATTTGCTCTGTAAACTGCATGTGTCGATGGGGTTTTACTCGCTTTAGTGCAAATACGCCCTGCTTTGTATACACTCTAACGACTGCTGGACTGACAGGTTCGATATATTCAGCCTCAAGCCCATATTCGTATAGGACAGATTGGATTTCATCCACGTTCTCTCACCACATTTTCTCGGTCCATCATCTCATACTATGCATTGCTTTTTTGATATTCAGGAATATAAAGAATCTGCCCTTCTTCAAGCTCTGCATCCACCGACAATGAATTCGTTCGAAGGAGCTGCTGCACATTCAACTGATATCGCTCACAAATACGATCGACCGTATCTTCTTGCTGAACTATACATATTTTCATGCGAGAAAAATCTTCCTCCTCCTGCTTAGCGAACAGCTTCGTTAAATAAAGAGAATTCTCACTGCCAGACGCTTCTCTCTGGTCATGTTCAAACTCCTCAGCTTCTTGAGCTGATTCATACACCTTTGGTGCTTCACGTTCATATAATCGTTCGAACTGATAGCTGTCATCCCGCTCTTCCTGCGTCTGTTCCATCTGATAAGCAGGTGATTCAAAGGCTGGATAAGCTGGCGGCTCTTCTTCTTCCTTGCTCTCTACTTCAGGGTCTTTCCTCACTTCCACCTCAAAGAACGTATCATCCCGCTCCTCTTCTTCTAACAGCTTAGGCGGGTCAAAGAATGGCGGCTCTTGTACTTGAGCTTCTGGGAAGGAACGATACCCAAGCGCCACGGCTTCTTCTTCCTCATATTCCTCCTCTTCTTCTGCTTCTTCCACCATCACCGTCTCGATGTCTATTTCATCCTCTTCTTGTTCAGTTCGCGCTTCATGTTGCATAACGGCCTGCTGTTCTGCATTTTCTTCATGCTCTTCACGTGGCAGCATTTCTTGCTCTTCATACTCAGACTGCGCCTGATATTCATAAGTGACATCGCCATATTCCTCTTCAGCACGATGGACAAATTCATATGGCTCTTCTACAAGCGGTTCAGGCGTTCCTTCATCTAACAGACCTTCAATGGCCAAATCAGCCTGAATCGTGAGCAAACGGCTTTCTGTCAGCTGGTAATCAAATGCATCAATAAACACAAATACATCATTTAAATGACTAATTTTGTTCTTGGGGATCGTGATATCCACCGGAAATTGATGCAGCAGCTCAGCCGTTCCGTCCTCTCTTACCTTCACCTCATCAGCCTGCCTGTATGATGCATAGGAACTGGATTCACCCATTAGCTCCTCTTGATTTATGTTGTATTCTCCTGTTAGCTCGAGTGAACCTCTAATGGAAACATAATCATTCACTTCTTGAACGAGAATGTCAGGATCGAGAGAAATTGACAGCAACTCACTGACTTCCTGTCCGTTTTTGAAATAAATGGACTCTTCTACCGAAAACTGTAATCGATTGTTTTGAGACAAGTCGGTGTCCTCCTTTCATCTAATCCTTCAAAATAAAATTAGATGTCAATACAGGTGTATGAAAGAGGCGGTGAAAATATGATTGGTTTTATGCAAAGCAAAAAGCCGATATGTCTCCATATCGGCTCAGCGTGTAGACAAACCCTCGCATTCGGTGTCAGTCCTGCGCGCTGGTGCTCACGAATGTCAAATTCGCTCCGCTCCAGTACTCGTCCTTCCTAGACTGCAAAGGTTTTCTTTCACGCTGAAAAAAAGACAAAGGGCTAAAATAAAGTTCATTTTAACCCTTTGTCAACGATCTAAGCCGATATGTCTCCATATCGGCTTTTGGTTACTGAGCTAATTTTTGAAATACCTTTTCAACTGTCTCAATCGTATACTCGATGTCTTCATCCGTATGAGCAGTTGATAGGAACAGCCCTTCGAATTGTGAAGGTGGAAGGAAGATGCCGTGATCAGCCATTTCCTTGTAGAATTCAGCGAATAAAGCGAGGTCAGCTGTTTTCGCTGTATCGTAATTGACGACTTGTTCGTTTGTAAAGAAGAATCCAATCATGGAACCTGCACGGTTAAATGTTAATGGAATCCCATGTGCTATCGCCGCTTTTGAAATGCCTTCTTCCAAACGATCTCCTTTGCGTCTAAACTCTTCATAAGACTCAGGTGTCAGCTGTTTTAATGTTTCAAGACCTGCTGTCATCGCAAGCGGGTTACCGGATAACGTTCCTGCTTGATAAATCGGGCCGCTTGGCGCAATTTGTCTCATAATGTCCGCTCTACCGCCATAGGCACCAACTGGCAGACCGCCTCCGATGACTTTACCAAGACATGTCAGATCAGGCGTAATGCCAAAATAGCCTTGTGCACAATGATAATCCACACGGAAGCCTGTCATGACCTCATCAAAAATGAGTAAAGAGCCATATTGCTCAGTGATGTCTCTCAATCCTTGCAAGAAACCTTCCTGCGGAGGGACAACACCCATATTTCCTGCAACTGGTTCTACAATGACACCTGCAATGTCGTCTCCAAATTCTTCAAAAGCGACTTTGATGCTTTCTAAATCATTGTATGGAACGGTGATCGTATTGCTTGCTGTACCTTCAGGGACACCAGGGCTATCCGGAAGTCCAAGCGTTGCCACACCCGAACCAGCTTTAATAAGCAAAGAATCACCGTGGCCATGATAACAGCCTTCAAATTTCACAATTTTGTTTCTGCCTGTAAAACCACGTGCTAGACGAAGCGCACTCATCGTCGCCTCTGTTCCAGAGCTGACCATACGAATGACCTCAATAGAAGGAACTCGTTCTGATACAAGCTTAGCTAATTCATTTTCAACTAAAGTAGAAGCACCGAAGCTTGTACCATGTTCAGCTACTCGCTGAATACTTTCAACCACACGGTCATTTGTATGCCCTAAAATAAGCGGTCCCCATGATAAGACGTAATCAATATATTCATTTCCGTCAATATCGTATATTTTTGCGCCTTTGCCTCGTTCCATAAAAATCGGGTCTGTATTGACTGATTTAAATGCGCGTACAGGGCTGTTCACACCACCCGGCATTAACTGCTGCGCTTCTTTAAATGCTTGCTTTGACTTTTCATAGCTACGTCCCATTTCAACGTCCTCCTGTCTATCCGTTCTTTATTCTGAGAGCCATTTTGCTGCATCTTTTGCATGATACGTAATGATTAATTCTGCGCCTGCACGTTTCATGCTAGTCAGCATTTCAAGAACAAGCTCTTTTTCAGAAATCCACCCATTTTGAGCTGCTGCTTTGACCATTGCATACTCTCCGCTCACATTGTAAGCAACAACAGGAAGTGTAAATTCATTTTTCACATCACGCATGATATCTAAGTATGAAAGTGACGGCTTCACAATCAGGAAGTCAGCGCCTTCTTCTACATCAGACTGCGCTTCTCTCAGTGCTTCTAAGCGGTTTGCAGGGTCCATTTGATACGTTTTACGATCTCCAAACTGCGGTGTGCTATGCGCCGCATCACGAAACGGACCGTAAAAAGCACTTGCATATTTCACAGCATATGACATGACAGGCACATGAACAAAGCCGGCCTCATCAAGCGCCTCACGAATTGCGATAACAAAGCCATCCATCATGTTTGATGGAGCAATGATATCTGCACCTGCACGAGCCTGACTGACAGCGGTTTTCGCTAAGAGCTGAAGAGATTCATCATTTAAAATTTCTCCATCTTCAACGATTCCACAATGTCCGTGATCTGTATATTGGCATAAGCAAGTATCAGCAATGACCACAAGCTCAGGGAAATGCTTTTTGATTTCAAGCGTTGCTCTTTGAACAATCCCATGATCGTGATAAGCTTCACTGCCTACATGGTCTTTATGGTCTGGTACCCCAAAAACAATGATAGATTTAATCCCAAGGTCAACAAGCTCTTGGACTTCTTCTTTCACAAGATCAACTGAAATGTGATAGACACCCGGCATTGAAGGGACTTCTTTCCGGACATTCTCTCCCTCTACAAAAAAGATGGGATAAATGAAATCAGAGGGTCTTAAAAATGTTTCTCTTACCAATTCTCTCATTCCTGCGCTTGTACGCAATCTGCGGTGTCTGTTAAATTTCATCATTGGTTCAACTTCCTTTCAGATAAACGGCACATCAAATCAAGCATCCCGTCTATCGTATAAGTATCTGGGGTTTCAGAAGAAATCCCGTATTGAAGCAGCGCCTCTTGTGTAAGAGGACCGATGCTCACAAAACATGTGTCTGATGCAGCTAATCTATCGATATCAGCCTCCATGGCGTGCATAAAAGAATGAACAGTGGAGGAGCTAGTAAATGTAATAAAATCAAATGATTGCTCCATCATTGCCGACTTGAGTGCGATAATTCCGTCCTCATCCTTCACTGTTTCATATATAATCCACTCTTTTACGTCAATGCCAAGCGGAACGAGGGTATTCTTCACCACATCTCGTGACAGATGGCCTTTTGCTACAAAGACACATTCTTCTGGGTGTACATGTTCAATTAAAGCATCTGCCAGTTCTTCTGCTATAAATCGCTCTGGAACCACATCCACTTTTAGGCCGTGCTGCATCAGATAGGCAGATGTTTTTTCACCTACGGCCGCCACTTTCAAGTGGGATAAGCTTTGATGTAATTGATGCTTCTCTATATAACTAAGAAAAAAAGACGCACCATTTACACTCGTAAACACAAGCCAATGGCTTGCTTCTAAGTCTTCTAAAAATGCCTTCGCTTTTTCTTTTGTCAGCGTTGGCTCAAACCTGATAAGAGAGGTTAAAACAGCATGGCCGTTCAGCGCTTCAATTTTCTGCTGAAACGCACCCGCTTGACGTTCATTTCGAGTGACAAGCACCGTCTGTCCGTAAAGCGATTTGGCTATCGTCATTGGGAAGACAGATCCTTTTTCACCTTGTCGATCAAATCCTTTGCTCCCTTATCAGCCATGTGCTTCGCACATGCTGTTCCGATTGCCTCAGGGTCAGTACCTGTTACGGTTTCTCGAATAATCGTATGCCCATCCGCAGATGCCACAAGACCTGTCAATTCAATTTCATCACGCTCATTCATCGTTGCGTAACCAGCGATCGGCACTTGACAGCTTCCATCCATTTGCTTAAGGAAGGCTCTTTCAGCAAGGACCGTTTTCTTTGTATACTCATTTGTGAATTGAGCTAACAGCTGCAAGAGCTCTTCGTCATCTCCGCGGCATTCTATCGACAATGCGCCCTGCCCCACAGCAGGAAGGCAAGTATCAGGAGATAAAAATTCCGACACGACTTCTTGACTCCAACCCATTCTAGACAATCCGGCAGCCGCTAGAATAATCGCATCATATTCTTCATTTTTCAGTTTTTCGAGTCTCGTATCAATGTTTCCACGGATCCATTTAATCTCAAGATCTGGTCTCTCCTGAAGAAGCTGAGCACTGCGCCGTAAGCTGCTCGTTCCCACAATCGCTCCCTTTGGTAGTTCATGAAGACGGAGATGATCCTTTGAAATCAATGCATCCCGCACATCTTCACGCTCAGGAATACAGCCGATGACTAAACCTTCTGGAAGAGAAGCCGGCATATCTTTCATGCTGTGTACTGCCATATCGATGTCATGGTTCAGCATTGCCTGTTCAATTTCTTTAACAAACAGACCTTTTCCGCCAACCTTTGATAAGGTCACATCTAAAATTTGATCACCCTTTGTCACAATCTCTTTAATTTCAAAAGAATAAGAAGGGTTTAGTTCAGACAACTTTTGAATGACCCATTTTGTTTGTGTAATCGCAAGTTTGCTTCGTCTAGAACCTACTTTAATTGTACGCATTACGTCTTCCTCCCGACAATGCCCTTAAGACTCATCATTATTGAAACCAATGAAAGGTTGATAAGCTACCAAGCAGAAAATAATTGATCATCAGCACAAGAAATGAAGCGACATTCCAACGCGCCACGATTTTGCCCTGCATATTTCTCACCAGTCTAATGTATAAGTAAAAGCCGTATAAAAACAGCATAATAAACGAACCGAGCACCTTTGCATCTGTCCAGTACAACGTATCATACGAAATATATGCCCATATAATGCCAAGAATTAAACTAAGCAAGAGCATCGGTACGCCAATAATATTTAAGACATACGCCATGTGATCAAGCTTTGATAAGTCTTCAATTCTCAAAAGCCATTTTCCCCACTTTTTCTTTTTCAGCAAACGATATTGAAATAGATAGAGGAGTGAAAAAGCAAATGAAAGTGAAAAAGCGCCGTATGATAAAATGGCCATCGTAATATGAATGACGAGCAGCTCACTCGTCAGCTTTCCCGTCAGTTCGGCAGAATGAAGATCGGATGGTGTAAAGGTGTGAATCGCCATCATGGAAAAACCAATCACATTTGTAAAAAACACAATAAATTCAACACGTAATATTTTTGTCAAAACAAGTGACAATGTCACAAGCACCCACGTATAAAAATATAACCCCTCTGCTACATTCAACACAGGGAATCGGTCTGTTTCCATCATAATATAAAACATGTAGACTGTTTGCAGCAGCCAGACAATAGAAAGCAACCAGAAAGCCATTTTTCCAGCCTTCCGGTTGTGTTGAAGAAAATCTATGAAATAGAACAAGACACTGAGTGCATAGATCAAGATCGTCGCTTCGCCTAGTCTCGCTACAATGGATTCCATCATCGCCTAATCACTCACTGGCAACTGTAGCAAGGCCTTGTGCCATATTTGATTTGAACAGTTGAAATGCCCCTTGCTCCACCTGCATCGGCTCTGCCTTTTGCTCTTCATCTTCAACCTGTAAATCAAAGATTTCTTTAAAGAGTAAAAGCTTTTCCTCTGCATTCGGCTCCCCGGCAATTTCTTTGGCCTTTAAGATAGGATCTTTCAGCATTTGATTGATGATGCTTTTCGTATGTTTATTTAACAGCTTCATTTCACGATTTGTGAGGTTTGGAAGCTTTCGTTCGATGCTTTGCATCGTATCCGCTTGAATCGAGAGTGCTTTTTCTCTTAAAGCAGAAATCACAGGAACCACTCCGAGCGTATTAAGCCATTGTTTAAATTCCACAATTTCAGCTTCGATGAGAAGCTCCACCTCTTCAGCTACTGCACGGCGCTCTTTCAGGTTAGCTGCCACAATGCCCTCAAGGTCATCAATGTCATACAAAAAAGCACCTTCTACTTCAGAAATAGCTGGATCTAAATCACGCGGTACTGCAATATCCACCATGAATAGAGGTCTGCCTTTTCTATGTTTGTTCGCTTTTTCGACCATTTCTTTTGTAATCACAAATTGTTTAGCCCCAGTAGAGCTAATTAAAATATCCGCTTCAGATAATGTCTTTTCTAATTGATTCAAGCTCTTAGGCTCTCCTGAAAAACGGCCTGCCAGTTCTTTGGCCTTTTCGAACGTTCGATTGATGACTGTTACCTGACCAATCCCTTGACCTTGAAGGTTTTGAGCCGCCAGCTCGCCCATTTTACCCGCACCAAGAATAAGGACATGCTTATCAGAAAGACGTCCAAAGATTTTTTTGGCAAGTTCCACTGCCGCATAGCTGACAGATACAGCATTAGACGCAATATCTGTTTCCGCATGAGAGCGCTTCGCAACTGTTACCGCCTGCTTAAATAAATAATTGAAAACGGTACCAATGGTCTTCTCCTCTTGAGCAACTTTAAAGCTTGAGCGCACTTGACCGAGTATTTGTGTTTCACCAATGACCATAGAATCAAGTCCACAGGCAACCCGGAATAAATGCTCAACCGCTCCATCATTTTCATAAAACTTCAAATATGGAGAGACATCTTCTTTTTCTAAACCGAACCAATCTGCTAAAAATCTTTTTATATAAAACCGACCAGTATGAAGCTGATCTACAACTGCGTAGATCTCTGTTCGATTACATGTTGAGATGACGATATTCTCTAGAATGCTTTTTTCTTCTTTAAGCTTGGACATCGCTGTTCCGAGCTCGCTCGGTTCAAAGCTCAGCTGTTCCCGTATCTCAACAGGGGCTGTTTTATAATCTAAACCCACAACAAGAATATGCATAACTTCAGCTTGCACCCCCAACGCCCTGTCTAATTTATAATAATTACAATATAGAATTTATTATTTATAATGATTATAACATATATTCATTTTTAACTGGATAAAAATTGTGAACAGATTTCAAAAATGTTGTGATATAGTAGAAAAATGTTCGACATCGAATGCCATATCATCACTTCAAGCAATTTACCAGATTTGGCGCGTGCGGACAAATGATCTGCTTATAAGAAGGTGACATCTTTGAAGAAGAAATCTATTTTGCTGCCGCTCACTTTGCTGGCTGTAGCGCTATATGCCATTCTCTCAGGAGATCAATTTGACATTTGGAAAGATCAGGAGAAATGGTATACACTTGTACTGCTTTTTGGCCTTGCTTTCTTATATCAAGGAAAGAAGGAACAGGAAACCTCTCATGTGTTTATCGGTATGCTCATGACAGGCCTTGCGCTACACTTTATCCTTCAGCCGAAATTAGAACACTGGCCAGATACATTTACGATGATTGTGTTCATCATCGGCCTCGCACTTTTGATGAAATCATCACAGAAAAAGGAATATCGAATAGAAAGTGTTGTTCTCATTGCACTCGGTCTATTCCTTTATTTCTTTCAACAAATTACGAAGCAACTTAGCACACTTTCCATCCCTACTTCCGGTTTTGAATTGTACTGGCCATATGTATTGATTGCTGTCAGTCTCCTCTTATTATTTTTAAAAAGGAAATAACTTATACAATAAAAAGGCATCTGCACATAGCAGATGCCTTTTTTCAGCTGTTAATCTTCGCAAGGATCGCATTCCAGGCTTCATCTTTTCCCTTTTTTGTTTCAGAAGAGAAAAGGATTAATTCATCTGATGGATCGATGTCGAGTGTCTGTTTGACGACTTTCGCATGCTTTTCCCATTTGCCTTTTGGAATTTTATCGGCCTTTGTCGCAATAATGATCACAGGAACTCCATAGTATTTAAGGAATTCATACATGTTCACATCATCTGCGGATGGTTTATGACGCAGATCCACAATTTGGACGACTGCTTTTAACTCTTCACGCATTGTAATATACGTTTCGATCATTCTCCCCCATGCTTCGCGCTCTGTTTTTGATACTTTCGCAAAGCCATAACCGGGGACGTCCACAAAATGGAGCATATCATTAATAATATAAAAATTAAGCGTCTGGGTCTTTCCTGGTTTAGAAGACGTACGCGCTAAATTTTTCCGATTAATCAATGAGTTAATGAACGAGGACTTTCCAACATTTGATCGTCCAGCAAGTGCGATCTCAGGCAGTCCCCCGCTCGGGTACTGCTCTGGTTTCACCGCACTAATGACGATATCTGATTTTGTTACTTTCATCTTCCCTCTCCTACTAACGCTTTCTCAAGCACCTCATCTAAATGTGAAACCGGAATAAAAGTTAATCCTTCTCTCACACTTTCAGGAATATCATCAATATCCTTCTCATTGTCCTTTGGAAGAATAATCGTTTTCAGTCCTGCACGATGTGCGCCTAATGCTTTTTCTTTTAATCCGCCAATCGGAAGCACTCTTCCTCTTAACGTAATTTCTCCTGTCATGCCAACCTCTTTTGAAACAGGACGTCCTGTGAGTGCTGATACAAGAGCCGTCGCAATGGTAATACCAGCTGATGGCCCGTCCTTTGGAACCGCACCCTCTGGAACATGGATATGAATATCGTGCTTTTCATTAAATTGAGGATCAATGTTCAGTTCATCTGCTTTTGAACGGATATAACTGAATGCCGCCTGCGCAGATTCTCTCATGACATCACCGAGCTTACCTGTTAGCAAAAGCTTGCCTTTACCAGGCGAGAGTGAGACCTCGATGGACAAGGTGTCTCCGCCAACTGTGGTATATGCAAGGCCTGTGACAACGCCGACCTGATCGGTCGTTTCCGCCTGACCATAACGGTAAAGTCTTTTTCCGAGGAATTCAGATAAGTTCTTTTCCGTCACTGTGATGCGTTTGCGGTCTTCAGCCACAATTGCTCTTGCCGCTTTTCGGCAAATCGCCGCTAGCTGACGCTCTAACCCGCGGACTCCTGCTTCTCTCGTGTAATAGCGAATCATATCGTAAATCGCTGCTTCACGAAGCTGCAAGTTCCCTTTCTTTAATCCGTGCTCCTTTAGCTGCTTCGGCAGAAGGTGATCTTTCACAATTTCTGCTTTTTCAACTTCCGTATACCCTGCAATCGTGATAATCTCCATTCTATCACGAAGTGGACCCGGAATGGTTGCTAAATTGTTGGCAGTTGCGATAAATAAGACTTGAGACAAATCAAATGTCTCTTCAATATAATGATCGCTAAAATTATGATTTTGCTCTGGATCTAACACTTCAAGCATCGCAGAAGACGGATCTCCCCTAAAGTCAGAAGACATTTTATCAATTTCATCTAAAAGAAAGACCGGATTCATTGTGCCCGCCTTGCTCATCCCGCGAATGATACGGCCCGGCATCGCACCTACATAGGTTCTTCGATGACCACGGATCTCAGATTCATCACGTACACCGCCAAGAGAGATACGGATAAACTTTCGATCAAGTGATTTAGCAATGGATTTTGCAAGTGACGTCTTCCCTACCCCAGGAGGTCCTGCCAAGCAAAGAATCGGTCCCTTTAATGAATTTGTTAGTTTTTGAACAGCAAGATATTCGAGTACCCGCTCTTTTACTTTTTCAAGCCCGTGGTGCTCGTCATCTAAAATTTCGCTTGCAAGCTTTAAATCTAGACGATCTTCTGTATAAGTGCCCCACGGCAGATTGATCAGCCAATCAATATAATTGCGAATGACAGAACTCTCAGCAGAGCTTGAAGGGATTTTTTCATAACGGTTCAGTTCTTTTAAAGCCGTTTCACGAACGGAATCTGGCATGCCGGACTCTTCAATTTTAGCCATAAGCGTACTGACTTCGCCTGTTTTCCCCTCTTTGTCTCCAAGCTCTTTTTGAATAGCTTTCATTTGTTCGCGCAAATAATATTCTTTTTGCGTTCGCTCCATTGAACGTTTGACACGCTGGCCAATTTTCTTTTCAATCTCTAGCACTTCTTTTTCATTGTGAATGAGACTGATGACCCGATTCAACCGTTTTTTGACATCGACTGTTTCCAGCACTTCTTGCTTGTCTTTTAATTTCAAAGGAAGGTGGGAAGCGACGATATCCGCCATTCTTCCAGGTTCTTCAATATCCGTCACCGTTGCATATGTTTCAGCTGAGATTTTTTTTGAAATTTTTATGTACTGATCAAAGTGATCTAACAAAGTGCGCATGAGTGCTTCTGCTTCTGCGTCCTTTAATTCTTCTTCTGTCAACTCTTTAATATCGACTGACGTATAGTCTTCTAGCTCCATGTAGGATTCGATCTGCGCTCGATTTAAGCCTTCGACGAGCACACGGATCGTTCCATTTGGCAGCTTCAGCATTTGTTTAATTTTTGTGTAGGTGCCGACTTTGAAAATTTCCTCTTCACCTGGTTCATCTATTGAAATTTCCCGCTGTGTTGCTAGAAAAATCATATGATCGTTCATCATGGCCTGTTCTAATGCTTGAACAGACTTTTCGCGCCCAACGTCCAAATGCAAGACCATTGTTGGATAAACAAGCAAGCCTCGCAGTGGAAGGAGCGGAACATTCTTTTTGATTTCATCTGCCATGTTGATAGACACCTCCGTCACTAGTATGAATCATTATAATATACCTGTTTCAGTCTTGTACAATGTAAAAGACTTGAGAAATGATGATCTTACCGTAGTATACCCTTTCTTTTTATCTTGAAAAAGAAAAAAAGATCTATTTCACTAAAAAATCCCCATATGAGATGGGGATTAAACAGATTTCCTTTTCATTTCTTCTTCTAGTCCATCTTTCTTCTCATCTGGCGGATTGACCAAACACTGATCCAGCACTTCTTGGAAATGCTTCACAGGCACAATCGTAACCCCTTCAATCTCTTTTAAGATCGACTGCTGATTGTCATAAGGGATGATCACTGTTTTGACACCCGCTTGTTTGGCTGCCTTGATTTTTGGTATGACACCGCCAATCGGCTTCACCTGACCTTGTAATCCAATCTCACCGGTCATCGCCGTTAAATGATCAATCGGAATTTGATGAATGGCTGAGAAAATGGCTGTGGCCATCGCAATTCCAGCAGACGGCCCATCAATCGGGGCACCAGCCGGAAAATTAATGTGGATATCATATTCATTTGTTCGTATGCCTAAGTTTCGAAGCACGGTTAAGACATTTTCAACTGAGCCCTTCGCCATACTTTTCCGTCTGATTGATTTCGACTGATTGCCGATGCTTTCTTCTTCCGCAATACCAGTAATATTGATACTGCCTTTTTCAAGCGCTTTACAAATGTTCACTTCAATTTCAAGCAGAGCCCCGCTATTCGGTCCATACACGGCAAGACCATTTACTACTCCTACCTTTGGCTTTTCCGGTACTTTTTGTTCATATCTTGGTGTCAGCTGGCTTGAATGAATGACCCATTCTACATCGGCGATCGTAATATCTTTTCGGTTTTCAGTGACAGCCATACCTGCGGCGATCTGTACCATGTTGACCGCTTCACGTCCATTTTTCACATAAGATGTTAACAGGTTCAGTCCTTCGTCACTTAATTCCTTCTGTATTTTCTCGACTGCTTTAGCTGCAACAATTTTCAGCTCATGCTGATCCAAATCCTTGAAGAAAATCTCCAAACATCTTGATCGAATAGCCGGCGGAATTTCGTCCGGTGTTCTTGTTGTAGCGCCAATCAGTCGAAAATCAGCGGGCAACCCATTTTGAAAAATATCATGGATGTGATTCGGTATTTGCGTATTTTCTTCACTGTAATAAGCACTGTCTAAAAACACTTTTCGATCTTCTAGCACTTTGAGCATTTTGTTCATTTGAATCGGATGCAGTTCTCCAATTTCATCGATAAAGAGAACGCCGCCATGAGCATGTGTGACCGCTCCTTGTTTCGGCTGCGGAATGCCGGCCTGTCCCATGGCCCCTGCTCCTTGATAAATGGGATCATGTACAGAACCAATCAAGGGGTCTGCGATGCCTCGTTCATCAAATCTTGCCGTTGTGGCATCAAGCTCAACAAATACTGCATCTTTTTTAAATGGTGAATCAGCGTGACGCTTCGCCTCTTCCATCACTAGACGGGCAGCAGCTGTTTTTCCAACACCAGGCGGCCCGTAGACGATGACATGTTGCGGGTTCGGTCCACACAGGGCAGCTTTAAGTGCACGTATACCGTCTTCCTGCCCTACAATATCTTGAAACCCCTTTGGCCGGACTCTCTCTGATAAAGGTTCACTCAGTTTAATGGATCGCATCTTTCTGAGTGCTTCCATTTCTTTTTTTGATTCTTTATCGATCGTCACCTTTTGTGTGCGCTGATTTTTCAGTAAGTTCCAAAAGTACAACCCGATGACGATACCAAAGAACAGTTGTATGAATAATACGATTCCTGTCCAGCTCAATCGGTGCTCCCTCCTTCATCTATCGTTATGTATTGGTTTCTGTCTGCTAGTATTTCCTAGAGCTGGACGGAATAAACACAACTTCCACGATAAATAAAAAACTCCTGAATCAAAAGATTCAGGAGTCATCAAACGGGCTTATGCTGATGTTTTTGTATCTTTATTCACGACTGTACCGTCTTTTAAGACAAGGCGAGGCGGCTCACCATCAGCAACCGTTTCACCAGTAATGACACATTTCTCAATATCATCACGAGATGGAAGATCAAACATCACATCAAGCATGATGCCTTCAATGATGGAGCGAAGACCACGAGCTCCTGTTTTACGCTCAATTGCTTTTTTCGCAATTTCGCTAAGAGCATCTTCTTCAAACTCAAGCTCAACATCATCAAGCTCAAGCATTTTTGTATATTGCTTAACGAGCGCATTTTTAGGCTTCGTCAAGATTTCTACAAGTGCTTTTTCATCTAACGGCTCTAGGCTTGCAATAACCGGAAGACGACCGATGAATTCTGGGATTAAACCGAAGCGAAGTAAGTCTTCTGGCAGAACTTTTGATAGAAGGACTTCTTTTTCAAGATCTTCAATTTTATTTTCCGCACCGAATCCAATGACTTTTTGACCTAGGCGGCGTTTGATGATTTGCTCAATGCCGTCAAAGGCTCCACCACAAATGAAGAGGATATTTGTTGTATCAATTTGAATGAATTCTTGATGAGGATGCTTACGTCCACCTTGAGGCGGTACACTAGCGACTGTTCCTTCAAGAATTTTCAAAAGGGCTTGCTGTACACCTTCCCCAGATACATCACGAGTGATAGAAGGGTTTTCTGATTTTCTTGCTACTTTATCGATCTCATCGATGTAGATAATGCCTTTTTCAGCTTTTTCTACATCATAATCTGCTGCTTGGATCAGCTTTAGTAAAATATTCTCTACGTCTTCCCCAACGTAACCTGCTTCTGTTAAAGACGTCGCATCTGCAATCGCAAATGGAACATTTAAAATACGTGCAAGCGTTTGAGCAAGTAATGTTTTACCGCTTCCTGTAGGTCCAATCATAGAAATGTTACTTTTCGAAAGCTCAACATCATCAATCTTACTGTTGGAATTAATCCGCTTGTAATGGTTATAAACCGCTACAGCTAAGGATTTCTTCGCATTCTCTTGTCCGATGACATATTCATCAAGAATTTCCCGGATTTCATGAGGTTTCGGAACATCCTTGAATTCAACTTCTTCCTCAGTACCGAGCTCTTCTTCAACTATTTCCGTGCAAAGCTCGATACATTCATCACATATATATACGCCAGGTCCTGCGACCAGTTTACGCACTTGATCTTGCGTTTTTCCGCAAAACGAGCATTTTAATTGACCTTTTTCCTCGTTGAATTTAAACATTCTTTCACCCCTTATTCTTCTTCACTTGCCTGTAGCTAACAGTCAGCTACCCTTCTGGGTCCAGTATGTATGCATTTTACCATACTTTCCTAAAAGACGGTAATGATGTGTTTGTAACACTGCACATTGAGATATGTATGACAGAAAGATGCGACTTACACTATCGTTTCCAAAAGAAGCGATGATAAGTCAAAAATTGTACAAAACAAGGCACGAGTCACTCGCGCCCTGTTTTATTATTATGCACCATATTAACGGTTTTCTACAAGAAAATCAATTGCTTTACGAACTTTTAAATCTTCTTTCATTGCTTCAGTAGAACCGATCGCTTGTTTGATATTTTCAACTGGCATGTTGTATGCTTCAGCCATTTTTGAAAGTTCTTCTTCCACTTCTTCATCAGACACTTGTAGGTCTTCTGCAGCAGCAATTGCTTCAAGAGTAAGATTAGATTTTACGCGTTTAGCAGCATCTTCTTTCATTTGCTCTTTTAGCGCCTCTTCATCTTGTCCAGAGAACTGGAAGTAAAGCTCAAGGTTCATCCCTTGCATTTGAAGACGTTGTTCGAATTCTTTCATCATGCGGTCTAGCTCAGTGTCAACCATCGCTTGAGGAACGTCAACTTCCGCATTTTCAGAAGCTTTTGCTACTAGCTCTTCACGAAGTTTGCCTTCTGCTTCGTTTTCTTTTGCTTCTTCAAGACGTTTCTTCGTTTTTTCAGTTAATTCAGCAATCGTTTCAACTTCTTCATCAACATCTTTAGCGAACTCATCGTCAAGTGCTGGAAGTTCTTTTGCTTTGATTTCATGAATTTTTACTTTGAATACAGCTGGTTTACCTGCAAGGTCTTCAGCATGATATTCTTCTGGGAATGTCACTTCAACGTCTTTTTCTGCACCTGCTTCAAGACCAACCAATTGCTCTTCGAAACCAGGGATGAATGAACCAGAACCTACTTCAAGAGAGTAGTTCTCAGCTTTTCCGCCTTCGAATGCTTCTCCATCAACGAATCCTTCGAAATCTAGAACAACTGTATCGCCGTTTTCGATTGCGCCTTCTTCTTTGACAACAAGCTCAGCTTGACGGTTTTGCATAGCTTTTAACTCTTCTTGGACATCTTCATCAGATACAGATGTGTCGTCTTTTTCTACGTTAAGACCTTTGTAGTCACCAAGTTTTACTTCTGGCTTCACTGTTACTTTTGCAGTGAAGATTAAGCTTTCGCCTTTTTCGATTTTCTCAACATCAATTTCAGGGCGGTCAACCGGCTCGATACCAGCTTCGTCGATTGCTTTCGGATATTCAACTGGAAGAAGAATATCTAGTGCATCTTGATAAAGAGATTCTACTCCAAAACGCTGCTCGAAAAGACCACGTGGTACTTTCCCTTTACGGAATCCAGGGATTGATACTTGCTTAACTACTTTCTTAAATGCATCATCAAGTGCTTTGTTAAATGTTTCAGCGTCAACTTCTACTGTTAAGACACCTTCGTTACCTTCTTGTTTTTCCCATTTTACTGACATGTGTGTTTCCCTCCAAAAATCTATTCAGATTGTGCGTTGTTACATTCTAAAGCATCATAAAGACTTCGTCCAATCAAAAACCACGCACTCCGCTAAAGAAGCGGTCTTATGTATACAACATTTGACTTGATTATACATAACGTCTTTCAACCGTTGGAATCTTACAACCGCACGATATATGCACAAATACAACCATTATATTATAACATAACAAGTCCGTCTTTCAACTAAATCGACAAATTACAAATAAGAAATTTCTTCAATATCTTTCAGCATTGTACAAGCTTCTCTCAGCTCTCGTTCGTTAAAATCATACAATAAATGCAATTCTTCGAGGTCAATCTCGATTCCATGCATTTCATAGCCGACTTTATGAAGTGCCGCAGCCCAAAGACTCGGATCCGTATATTTAGGAAGAAATGGATATAGCACAAATAAGTGACGGCGCCATAACTCTTCAACTCCTTGGTAAAGGGTTGGGTTCTCATTACCGAGTGTGTCATCGAGCTTTCGAAGGACTTGCTGAAGCAGTGGCATTTGCTCTGGCTTGACAGCCTCAGAAGGAACAAGCGTTAAAGAATCACCGAACTTCGTCACATGAACCGGCTTTGCCACATCATGATCTGACAGAAGTTGCAGGATCAATGATTTGACCAAAGGGTTTCCATCAGGCTTTTGTAGGATCGTATTTAATAGACCCATATGCGGCGTGATGTTTCGGTCTTTCAGCGAATGGATGAACTGCACCTGCTCTTCTGGCCGCTCGAGCATTTCATCTATATTGATTTCTCCGCTGCCTTCCTCGTCTTCGTCTAAAATCTCTTCTGGTGATTCAATCATCTTTCTGCTAAATTCAAGCAGCTTATAAAAATGCTCCGCACTTTCTGCTGGAAGGTGATTTTCTTCAAGGACAGCCTCAATTGTTTGTTTGACTTCCTCGTACTCTTTCAGCTGAATTAAGATGGTCATATATACTTGAAGCACAGTGAAATAGTGTCCATATCCTTCATGTAGCATCTTTTCACAGACTCGCTTTGCATCCTGCAGCTCACCAAGCTCTAGAAAACAAATCGCCATACCGAGATGAATATCGGATTCTTCATCGTCATCATACGATTTCGCTTCTGAAAATAAGTGAAGCGCCTCTTGATACTGTTTATCTTTTAATGCTGCCATTCCTTTTTCAATCAGTCTTTCTTTCAGACCAGGAAACAAAATGACATTATCTTTCTTCTTGTCATGTTTCATGCTTACGTTCCTTTCGGGCGCATATTTTTTATCAGTTTACCAACGAAGGTTAGTAAACACAAGTAACGAGAGGTTTTCATGCAAAAAAGAAGCCGTCACACCACGGGGACGGCTTCTCGTTGTTTATGCACGCAGCCAGCTGCTACGTTTCTCTTCAAATGCTTGAATCTCATCTTCTAGTAACAATGTTAATGAAATCTCATCATAGCCATTCAGGAGCATTTCTCTCCAGTGTGGATCTACATCGAAAGGAGTAACATTCCCTTCATGGTCTTGAATCTGTTGTTTTTCCAGATCAACTGTCATTTCATATCCTTTGTTTTCATATGATGCAGCAAACGTTTTCCACACATCATAATCAAGGCGGATTGGAAGCATCCCGTTTTTAAAACAGTTTTGATGAAAAATATCGGCGAAAGATGGGGCAATGACAATTTTGAAACCATAATCATCAAGTGCCCAAGGCGCATGTTCCCTTGATGATCCGCAGCCAAAGTTTTCGCCTGCGATCAAAATAGAGGCTCCTTCATAAATCGGCTGATTGAGTTCAAAATCTGGATTCGGACTGCCATCTGCTAAATATCGCCAGTCGAAGAAGGCAAATCGGCCATATCCTGTTCGTTCGATTCTTTTCAAAAACTGTTTCGGAATGATTTGATCTGTATCTACATTTATACGGTTAAGCACAGCGGCTTTTCCTTTATGAGTGACTAAAGGCTCCATCTATGACACAACTCCTTACACGACTGTTTTCTCTTGATTAAACTTCCTGACATCGACAAATCGGCCATGTATGGCAGCCATTGCAGCCATTGCCGGGCTGACAAGATGCGTTCTTGCACCCTTCCCTTGACGTCCCTCAAAGTTACGGTTTGATGTAGATGCACAGCGTTCACCTTCTGGGACCACATCGTTATTCATACTGAGGCACATACTACAGCCAGATTCTCTCCATTCAAATCCTGCTTCTAGGAAAATTTCATGAAGACCTTCTTCTTCTGCTTGCAGTTTGACACTTTGTGAGCCAGGAACCACAATCGCTCTGACATGATCAGCTACTTTTTGTCCTTCAATCATAGAAGCGGCTTGGCGTAAATCAGTCATTCTTGAGTTCGTACATGAGCCAATAAACACATGCTCAATCGTAATATCTTCAATACGCTGATGCGGGTGAACCCCCATGTATTCATAAGCACGTTTTGCTTCTTTTTGGTCATCTTCTTGTGCAAAATCTTCAGGTCCTGGAATTGCCGCATCCACAGGGAGCACCATTCCTGGGTTAATTCCCCACGTGACCATTGGTGAAATATGATTTCCATCTAAAACAATGGTTTTATCATAGGTCGCACCCGGATCTGTTCTTAGTTCTTTCCATTCTTTGATCGCTGCTTCAAAATCTTCACCCTGCGGTGCGTATTTGCGTCCGCGGCAATATTCAAAGGTCACTTCATCAGGTGCGATCAATCCTGCTCTTGCGCCTGCTTCAATTGACATATTACAAACGGTCATCCGCTCATCCATTGACATGTTTCTGAATACTTCCCCAGTGTATTCAATGACATAACCTGAACCGAACTTCACGCCATGTGCGCCAATGACTGCTAAAATGACATCTTTGGCTGTTACCCCTTTTTGAAGCGTTCCGTCTACTCTAATTTCTAGTGTCTTCGGACGCTGCTGCCAAAGTGTTTGTGTGGAAAGCACATGCTCAACCTCACTTGTGCCAATCCCAAAGGCAAGTGCACCAAATGCGCCATGAGTAGATGTATGACTATCTCCACACACGATTGTTTTCCCCGGAAGTGTTAAACCAAGCTCTGGTCCAACGACATGAACGATTCCTTGGTCTACACTGTGAAGGTCAGCTAGACGGACCCCGAATTCAGCACAGTTGCGCTCTAGAGCACTCACTTGCTTCTTCGCAATCTCATCTTTGATCACAAATCGATTCACAGTCGGAATGTTGTGATCCATCGTCGCAAATGTGTTTTGTGGTCTTCGCACCTTGCGCCCTTTTTGTCTTAATCCTTCAAATGCTTGAGGTGACGTCACCTCATGCACCAAGTGCAGATCAATATATAAAAGGTCTGGTTTTCCCTCGCCATTTTTGACAACATGCTGATCCCATATTTTTTCGATGATTGTTCGAGGCATAACCCTTTTTCCTCCCTCTACCTAATTCAACAAGATTTCTATTTATACAATTGTTTTCGTACGTTGTTTGAGTGCATCTACAACGGCTTTCGTGATATCATCAGTCGTTTCATACGTTCCCTCTTTTGATGCTAGGTCCTTTGTTCGTTTGCCAGAGGCAAGAACGGCTTCCACAGCTGCTTCAATTGCAGCCGCTTCTTCTTCTAAAGCAAAGGATGTTCTAAGCAAGCTGGCTGCTGACAATATAGTAGCCAGAGGGTTTGCGACATTTTGCCCCGCAATATCGGGTGCTGAACCATGAATCGGCTCATATAAATGAAGGCCGGTGCTTGATAAACTAGCAGATGGCAGCATGCCGAGTGAGCCAGTAATCATAGATGCTTCGTCACTTAAAATGTCACCAAACATATTCTCTGTCACGATGACATCAAATTGAGCGGGCTTATAAATCAGCTGCATCGCGGCATTATCGACGAGCATGTGCTCATATGCGACATCTGGATATTGGGGTGCAACTTCTACTACCGCATCCCGCCATAGTTTACTCGAAGCGAGAACATTTGCTTTATCCACAGACGTTACTTTTTTCCGTCTCGTTAATGCCATGTCGAACGCTTCTTTTAATACACGAACAATCTCTTCCTTTGTATAAAGAAGTGTATCAACCGCAGCTTCTTTTCCTTCATCATCCGTGTAGCGCTCACTTGGTTCGCCAAAGTAGAGGCCTCCAGTTAATTCACGAACGATGACGAAATCTACTCCGCTAATGTGATCTTGTTTTAACGGTGAAGCCTCACTCAAGCTATTAAATACTTTGACAGGGCGGATGTTCGCAAATAAGTCCAGCTGCTTGCGAATGGAGAGCAAGCCTTTTTCTGGGCGAAGTTCTGGCGGGTTTTGATCCCACTTTGGTCCGCCAACAGCTCCTAATAAAATCGCATCTGCGCTTTTGCACACTTCTACTGTTTCTTTAGGGAGCGGATTGTTTTTTTCATCTATCGCTATACCGCCAATGAGAGCTGTTTCAAATTCAAATTCGTGTTGAAATTGAGCCGCTGTCTCTTTCAGGACAGCGACGGCTGATGTGACGACTTCCGGTCCGATTCCATCGCCGGGCAAAAGTGCAATTTTCTTTTTCATGAGTCCCTTCCTCCTTTCTTATGAGATGGCGTGATGTTTCTCAATTTCTATTAGGTTTGATTTAAAGATTAAATGTCTATTCACTGCATTGACGTAAGCTTTAGCCGATGCTTCCAGCACATCTTGCGCTACACCGCGTCCTGCTGTTTCTTTTCCTTCTATTGAAACAGTGACATATACTTCCGCTAGTGCGTCTCTGCCTTTTCCATTGGATTGAATACGATAATCTAGCAAATGAATTCTTTCCTCCATACAGCGCTCAAGCGTGTTGTACACAGCTTCTACACTGCCTGCACCTGTAGCTGCTTCTTGAATGACTTCCTGCGTTTCTTGATTTTTAAGAGAGACTGTCGCTGTCGGCATTTGCTCTGTCCCATAATGAACTTGAAGACTTTCAAATTCATAGCCGATTTTACGGTCTGCTACTTTTTCTTCTAATATAATAGAGATTAAATCATCATCTGTGATTTCTTTCTTCTTCTCTGTTAAGTTCTTAAAAGTTTCGAAGAACTTATTGATTTCTTCTTCAGTCAATTTAAAGCCGAGTGTTTTTAAGCGGTCTTTAAACGCGTGTCTTCCGGAGTGTTTACCAAGGACAAGCACATCTGTTGTGACGCCTACAAGCTCTGGAGAGATAATTTCATAGGTTGTTTTTTCTTTGAGGAATCCATCTTGGTGAATACCTGATTCATGGGCAAATGCATTGTTTCCAACGACTGCTTTATTACGCGGTACAATCATACCTGAGTATTTGCTCACTACATCACTTGTGCGCTTAATTTCATTCAACTGAATGGTTGATTCGACTTGGTAAAAGTCTTTGCGAATATGAAGGGCAACTGCAATTTCTTCTAAAGCAGCATTTCCTGCGCGCTCTCCAATACCGTTGACAGCTGTTTCAATTTGATCTGCTCCATTTTCAATGGCAGCAAGTGAGTTCGCTACAGCCATTCCTAAATCATCATGACAGTGTGCTGACAAGATGACTTGATCGATATTTGGAACGTGTTCCTTCATATATTTAAAGATATTTCCGTACTCTTTTGGTGCTAGGTATCCAACAGTGTCAGGTAAGTTAATGACACTTGCGCCTGCGTCGATCACTTTTTCTACAATTTCTGCTAGGAAAGAAAGATCTGTCCGGCATGCATCTTCTGCTGACCACTGAACAACTGGGAAGCGCTCTTTTGCGTATTTCACCATTGAAACAGCTTGTTCAACCACTTCTTCACGTGTTTTCTTTAGTTTATGCTTGAGGTGAATGTCAGAAGTCGCAATAAAGACGTGTATTCTTGGTTGAGCTCCATCTTTTAATGCGTCCCATGCAGCATCAATGTCTCCTTTCACACATCGTGCAAGTCCTGCAACTGAACAGTTCTTAATCGTTCTTGCAATTTCTTGTACGCCTAAGAAATCCCCTCGGGATGAAGCGGGAAAACCCGCTTCAATGATATTAACCCCAAGGCGCTCAAGCTGCTTTGCAATGATTAGCTTTTCTTGTGCATTTAAGTTCACTCCTGGTGATTGCTCTCCATCTCGAAGTGTTGTGTCAAAAAAATTAATTTTTCGCACCGACGCTCACCGCTTCCTTTTTCTTTCCTTGTTTAACGAAAGGCATCATTTCACGAAGCTTTCTTCCGACGATTTCAATTTGGTGCTCATTTTCATTTGCATTGATCGCATTGAAACGTGGACGATTCACTTGGTTTTCAACAATCCATTCTTTCGCGAATGTTCCGTTTTGGATGTCAGTCAAGACTGCTTTCATTGATTCTTTTACTTTTGCATCCACAACGCGTGGTCCTGATACGAAGTCACCCCACTGCGCTGTATCAGAGATTGAATATCTCATACCTTCTAATCCTTCTTCATACATAAGGTCAACGATCAATTTCAGTTCATGCAGACACTCGAAGTATGCAAGCTCTGGCTGATAACCAGCTTCTGTTAATGTTTCAAAACCTGCTTTTACTAATGAAGTAAGACCTCCACAAAGAACTGCCTGCTCACCGAATAGATCCGTTTCTGTTTCTTCTTTAAATGTTGTTTCAAGAACGCCCGCTCTTGCTCCGCCGATTGCTTTTGCATAAGCAAGTGCTTTGTCTTTCGCTTGACCTGATACATCTTGATAGATAGCAAATAGTGCAGGTACACCAGCGCCTTGCTCATATGTTCTTCTTACAAGATGTCCTGGACCTTTTGGAGCCACAAGATACACATCTACGTCACTTGGAGGAACAATTTGATGGAAGTGAACGTTGAATCCGTGTGCGAATACAAGTGAATTCCCTGCTTCTAATTGATCTTTGATTTCTTCATCATATACTTTCTTTTGCTGCTCATCTGGAAGTAATACCATGACGACATCTGCTTGTGCTGCTGCTTCTTTTACTGTGAATACTTGATGACCGTCTTCTTGTGCTTTTGTATAAGATCCGCCTTTTCTTACGCCGACAATGACATCTACGCCGCTCTCTTTTAAGTTCAATGCATGTGCATGACCTTGTGATCCGTAACCAATGATAGCTACCTTTTGACCGTTTAATACGTTTTCTTGAATATCACCGTTATAATATACTTTTACCATTTGACTCTCTCCTTTTGTTTAGACAATTGAAATTGTTTTATTTGTTTGCGGCTTTTGCTGATTATCTCTCGCAAAGGCCGTGGTGCCAGTTCTGGCGACTTCTTTAATGCCGTATGGCTTAAGTAATTCAATGAGTGCTTCAATTTTTGAAGACTCACCTGTCACCTGAATGACGACACTTTCTCTGCTCACATCTACAATAGAAGCCCTAAAAGGTTCAATGACCCCCGTGATCTCCATTCTAGATGCTGGTGCAGATACGACTTTTATCAAAGCCAGCTCTCGCTGAACGATTGATTGGTTTGTAATGTCTGTTACTTTCAGAACATCGATTTGTTTGTTCAGCTGTTTTGTCAGCTGTTCGATGTCTTTCTCCTGGTCTACATGGACGACGAACGTGATGCGTGATACATCTTGAATCTCAGAATGGCCGACCGTAATGCTTTCAATATTGTAGTGTCTTTTGGTAAAAAGGCCTGTGATTCTGTTCAGTACGCCTGATCGATTTAATACAGTCAACACAATAATTCTTTTCAAGGTTTCACCCCCACCATCTCATGAAGTCCTTTCCCCGGTGCTACCATCGGGAATACTTTTTCATCTCTCGCTACATTGACATCGATGAAAACAGGCTCTCTAGAGGTTAAGGCTTCTTCGAGTTTTTCTTGCGCCTCTTCGTCTGATGAGATTCTGATCCCTTTAATGCCATAAGCTTCAGATAATTTCACGAAGTCTGGCTGCTCTGAAAATTTAGAATGTGAGTAGCGTTCTTCGTAAAAAATTTCTTGCCATTGTCTTACCATTCCAAGACTGTGATTATTGAGAACAATCACTTTCACCGGAAGGTTCAGCTCACGGATAACAGCAAGTTCTTGCAGGGTCATTTGGAAACCTCCGTCTCCTAAAATCGCCACAACCGTTGCCTCTTGATCAGCTAGCTGCGCGCCAATCGCTGCCGGTAAACCAAATCCCATTGTGCCAAGCCCACCAGATGTCACCCATTTATCGGCATTTTCAAATGGATAGAACTGTGCAGCCCACATTTGGTGCTGCCCAACATCGGTTGCCACAATGGCTTCACCTTTTGTAAATTGATGAATGTATTCGATCAGCTTTTGAGGCTTAAAGCCTTCAGCTTCGTTTTCGACATACCAGAGTGGATATTCTTCCTTCCACTGATTTAGCTGGCTCTTCCACTCGTCTGATTCACCTTGTTTCCCGTCCTGTTTGATCAGTTCTTGAAGCACTAGCTTACTATCACCAACAACCGGGATATGAGTGTGAATGTTTTTACCAATTTCCGCTGGGTCGATGTCAATATGAGCCACCTTCGCATGCTTTGCAAAATGATTGAGGTTGCCGGTTACCCTGTCATCAAATCTAGCGCCGATTGAAATGAGTAAGTCACATTGATGAAGTGCCATGTTCGCTGCATATGTGCCGTGCATACCCGCCATTCCTAGGAAAAGAGGATGCTTTGCCGGGAATCCGCCAAGTCCAAGCAATGTATGAGCGACAGGGATTTGCTGCTGCTCTACATATTGCCTTAATTCTTCCGACGCTTTGCCATGAAGAACGCCAGCTCCTGCAAGAATAACTGGTTTCTTTGCTCTGCTTACAGCTTCTACTAACTTGCGAATTTGCAAATAATTCGGCTCAATTTTCGGCTGATAACCTGGCAAATCGATTGGCTGATCGTATTCAAATGTCCCTTCAATGCCAGCGACATCTTTTGGAATATCAATCAAGACTGGACCAGGTCTGCCGGTTGTTGCGATGTGAAATGCCTCTTTAATGACACCTGGTAACTCTTCTGGGCGTCTCACTTGATAGCTGTGTTTTGTGATTGGCATTGTGATACCAAGTACATCTGCTTCTTGGAAAGCATCTGATCCAATGACTGAGGTTGCCACCTGTCCAGTGAAGATAACCATAGGTAGTGAATCAATCATCGCATCTGCAATTCCTGTGACTAGGTTGGTTGCCCCCGGTCCTGATGTGGCAATAACAACGCCCGGTTTACCAGATACTCTTGCGTATCCCTCCGCTGCGTGAATCGCTCCTTGTTCATGTCTTGGCAGGACATGAAATAAACCAGAATCGTAAATTTTATCGTAGATCGGTAAAACGGCTCCGCCAGGATAACCAAAAATGACTTCTACTTTTTCTCTTTTGAGTGCTTCAATTAACATGAGTGCACCGTTCATCGTTTGTGGTGCATTTGATTTTTCCGTCTCCATTTGTACATTTGTCCCCATTTGATTTCCTCCTCTTTGTCTTGCTTCAGTCAAGTCCTTTCACCCTTTTCCATTCAAGATAGAGATATGAGACCATATAAAAAAGCCTTCTCACCCCACAATGACACTACTTTTCACTAGGTCAAAGGGGCGAAAAAGCTTTGTTTTTCGCGGTACCACCCTTGTTCACGGCAAATCATGCTGCCGTCTCATGGACATCTTTCATCCATTTTGGTAACGAGTGATGCAATGTCACTCGGTCTGCCCTACTATCATTTCAAGCAGACACTCAGAGGTGAGTTCACTTTAGAAAGTAACACCGGTTTCCAGCTAGCACCGGCTCTCTGTAGATACTGACTCTAAAGCTACTAGTCCTCTTCAACGTTTATCGATATCTATTTAACTTGCGTGAATGTTCTCATCGGTAAAGACTATTTTTTCTCCTTCTTCAACGACTCGCTTGCGGAATTGTTCAAGAAGTTTGTTTGTGTGGAACCCTGGTTTTCCTTCGCCAATGATACGACCGTCAACTTTTACAACAGCGATGACTTCGGCAGCGGTTCCTGTCAGGAAGACTTCTTCAGCTGTATACACATCATGTCTTGTGAAAGGTTCTTCTTTCACTTCGTAGCCTAAGTCTTCTGCGATTTCCATGATGGCATTTCTTGTGATGCCTTCAAGAGCGCCGATATAACCTGGCGGTGTATAGAGCTTACCTTTTTTATAAATAAACACATTGTCTGCAGAACCTTCTGCCACGTACCCTTGATCGTTCAGCATCAACGCTTCACTCACACCGGCCATATGGGCTTCGATTCGGACAAGAATGTTATTCAAATAGTTTAATGATTTCACTTTTGGACTTAGTACGTCAGGACGATTTCGCCTTGTCGGTACTGTCACAATATCAATACCTGTTTCATATAGGTGCTTTGGAAAGATGGCCAGCGGCTCTACAATGATCACTGTGTTGGCTCTCCCACAGTTGTTTGGATCTAAGCCAAGATCACCGGCTCCTCTTGAGACAACAAGGCGGATATAGGCATCTTTTAGGCCGTTCCTTTCAACTGTATGAATCATTTTTTCAGTGAGCTCCTCAAGTGAATATGGAATGTTCAGCATAATGGATCTAGCGGAATCATACAGGCGGTCTAAATGTTCTTTCATTCGAAAGATATTTCCGTTATATACACGTATTCCTTCGAACACACCGTCACCATATAAGAAGCCATGATCATAAACTGAAATTTTCGCATCCTCTTTTTTCACGAGTTCATCGTTTAAAAAGATCCACTGTTCCTTTTGGTCTTCCATCTTCAGTGAGCACCCTCTCTTTCAAACAAAAAGTAGTTGAATTTTCAGACACTTTATATTGAAGTGTCTCACGCTTACTCTGCGTGTCTGTTTGCTTTTGTTGAACCCATCTTACGCCGCTTTCCATACAGTGTCAACAGCATTTTTAAAATTATTAGACAATTTAGACTAATCAAAATAAAATGTATACGCTTACACCTTTGCTAGACAAGGAATGAAAAAACTTAAAATTTTTTGTATTTTTTCTTCAATTTATTTACTCTACATGAACGGTTTTCTTTTGAACAAGCTTTTGTAATATTTTTTCACACGGTTTTTGAAGAATATTGTGAGATTTCATTGCGTTTGTTTTTTCCTTCATCATGCCTTTCTAAAGCGTTTTCCTATGAATTTGTGATAGAATGAGAGCATCTAATAGAAGGAGGGCAATACATGGCTAACATCAGAGGTTATATCGGAACGTATACAAAAGGTGACAGCAAAGGAATCTATTCTTTTACTTTAAATACGGACAAGCAGCAGATTGAACAAGTAGAAGTGGCTGCAGAACTTGAAAATCCTACATATTTAACTGTCTCAGATTCTCAAAAGTTTGTGTATGCTGTTGTGAAAGAAGGAGCACAGGGCGGTCTTGCTGCGTATCAAATTGATGCCGACACCGGCGCACTTCGTTTCATCAACCAAGAGCTTGCCGATGGGGCTTCTCCTTGTCACGTCAGCGTGGACAGCCAAACGAAAACAGCGTTTACAGCAAACTATCATAAAGGAACAGCAGAGATGTACGAAATTGATGCTGAAAACGGCTCAGTGATCCGCACGCTGTCACAGGCGCAGCATGAAGGCACTGGACCAAACGAAGACCGTCAAGAAAAACCGCACACTCACTTTATGGGTTTGACACCTGATGAACAATTTGCAGTAGCTGTTGACCTTGGCACAGACGGAATTTATACGTATAAGAAAGAAAACGGCAAACTTGAGCTTGCCCATACATTTGAAACAAAACCAGGAAGCGGCCCTCGTCATATCACATTCCACCCAACGAAACCTGTGGCCTATGTCATGACAGAGCTCAGCTCAGAGGTCATTGTACTTCGTTACTTTGAAGATGGTCATTTCGAAGAAATCCAAACGATTGCAACCATTCCTAATGACTTCACAGAGAATAATCAAGGTAGCGCCATTCATGTGTCTTCTGACGGTCACTTTGTGTATGCAGGAAATCGTGGACATGACAGCATTGCCATTTTCAAAGCAGATGATGACGGCAAACTAAGCCTTGTCGACATTGCTTCATCTGAAGGAAATTGGCCTAGAGACTTTGTCCTTGATCCAACAGAAGAATTTCTCGTCGGCTCAAACCAAGAATCTAGCAACCTTGTGTTATACAAACGTGACAAAGAAACGGGACGACTCACTGTCTTACAATCAGACATCACCGTTCCGCATCCGGTTTGCGTGAAATTTTTAGGATAATGAAAAAAGCCTCCGGTTAGGAGGCATTAGATTGTTGACAAAGGGCTAAAATGAACTTTATTTTAGCCCTTTGTCTTTTTTTCAGCGTAGTTGAAAATCCTTGAAGTCTAGGAAGAACGAGCACCGGACTGACAAAGAATGCGAGGGTTTGTCAATACGCTGAAGCCTCCGTTTAAGAGGCTTTTCTTTAAGCAGAAGGCATACCGCCATCTTCAAGCTTTTGATCAATGAAAGACGTATCGCTTTTTTCACCGAACCATTTTCCCAGCCTGTCTTTTGCTTTTCCTTTGACATCGTCATCAATGTACATTGCGACTTGAAGCAGAGCAAATGTGATGGCGCCTAGATCATCTGTGTAGCCGATCCCCACCAATGTATCAGGGATCAGGTCAATCGGAAGGATAAAGTACCCTAGCGCCCCAATGATGAGGGTCTTCGCTTTAACCGGTACTTCGGGTTTTTGCAATGTATAATAAAGTAATAGCACAGCATAGACAAGAGAAACTCCAGCTTTTTGTGCCGTCTTTTTTAACTTTTCCCAAAAGGCATGATCATTAAAATGCTTCTTTGAACGCTTTAATAGTTCTTTTTTCTCAGAACGATTCATCGTATCGCCTCCATATTCAGCATAGCCCTTCCACCCTATTTATACAAGAAATCCACTCATTCGACAAACAAAAAGCAGCAGAAAGCTGCTGCAATCTACTGCTCTTTGTAAAACTTTTCGATCGCCTTATCGATGTATACCCATCCTTTATACGACACATGAATCGTATCCTTAAAGAAATATGGGTCATACTCATGCGAAGTCAAATCTGCGACTTCATACCCATTATCTCGAATTTGACGATTGATTTTTTGATAATAATCTGTACGTCCCTCTTTCGGAAAACCAGTGTAATCATACCATTTTCCGTTGACGGGAATCGTCACGAATAAAGGCTTCGCCCCTGCCTGTTTTAAAATATCCAGCATGATCTGGAAATCTTTATATTCAGGTGATTCTGCATAAGAATTGTCGCGACGAGAATCCTTCATCTTTTTCATGATCGGCTTCAGCTTGCGGTCAAACAGTCTCTGATCAATATAAAACGGGTTGTCCCCTGCTTTTTCAGATCCTAAGACGCTCGCTTCTTTTTCAAGCTCAGTCCATGTTTTCCCTTTCACTGAAGGAGACGGACGAAGCTTGCGCTCATGCCCAGACCCGATCGTATAATACATGTCTTTCTTTTGAAGCATGCCATAATACATTTTTGCAATAGGAGAAATCGCGCCATAAGCGAATTTGTTCCCAGAAAGCTCTGCTTTAAAAAGCTCTGTGATGACCATGTCGTTCTTTACTGCCTTAAACTTCATGATTCTTTTGATGAGCTTTTTTTTCACATCTGGATCAATTTCTTTATTATAAGCAAGATCAAGCGCCTGAAGCGCTGAATAGTTAGGAGCAAAGTGATTCTCGTCTGATCCCCCTTTGACAAACCACTGCGGGGACACGATAAACACAAGCTTTTTCCCTTTTAATTCATCCATATGCGCTGCAAAGTTCATGGCATGAATTAATGATTGCGATCCACCTTTTCCAACAAGATAAGGTGTAAACCCTTGAGGATTTTCATGAAAGAAATTCGAAGGGTGATATGGATCAAAACGTGATAGTTCAGAAGATCCATAGATCGGCAAATAAGTTGGATCTTTTAGCATTTCATCTTGTAAATAAAGCCCTTGGAACATCCCTGGATCTAATTCTGTGGCTGACTTTTGTAATTTGTCTTTTGGGATCAGATGTGAGAGCCATGCATTTGGTACAAGAAGAACACCAATGAATAGAACAGCCGCTAAAATAAGCGGCCCAAAAAAACGCTTTTTCATTACTTCATCTCTGCCAGCTGCTCAGCAATGTGATTCGGTGTATCCCACACATCACGATCAAACTCTGTAATCGGAACAGTAATTCCAAGTTGACTTTCAATTGCCATAAGTAGTTCTACTGTACCAAATGAATCTAGAAGACCTTCGTCAAAAATTGCAATCTCTGGATTTTCTTTCACAACGTCGTCCTGACAAACCTCTGCAATAATACCGTATACTTGATTTTTAAATTCCATAATTTTCTACTCCCTTAATCATTAATGATGAAATGGTTTTCCTGAAAAAATATAAAATCCGAAACAAATCACATGGAATGTAATAATGATCGACACAACCATTGTGACCTTATTATCCGGCCACCACTTGTGCTTTTTATTCCACTTCTCAAATAAATTGTAACCGGACATCACAACTGCATGGTATAGTCCGTAAATAATGTATTGAAGGGCGAGACCATGCCAAGCACCCATCAATAGAAAGAGGACAAAGTACCCAATATTTGATACAGCCATCCGGTTCTTGATCCACTTCTTCTTTGTCATAAAGAACACAAATCTCATAAACACATAATCTCTGAACCAAAAGGATAGCGACATGTGCCAGCGATTCCAGAAGTCTTTAATATTACGGCTGATAAACGGTTTATTAAAGTTTTCTGGTGATTTAATGCCCATGATATAACTCACACCTACAGCAAATGCTGTATATCCAGCAAAGTCAAAGAACAAATACATACTGTACGCATACATATACGTTAACTGTTGAACAAAGTGACTGCTGCTAATGTGATGAATATTCATGAGAATATACGTGTGAATGAGATAACCAATAATGAACTTATATAAGAACCCGATAAAAATTTTATGAATCCCTGCATATAGAAGGTCACTGTACGCTTCTTTTTCAGGCGGTGTATCCATATCCTTTTCAAACCGGCGGTAACGATCGATTGGACCTGATGAAATCGTCGGGAAAAAGACGATGAAATAAACCAAACGGTGAATCGGGATTTTCTTTTTAATCAAGCCGTCTCTTGTCTCGATAATTAACTGAACACCTTTAAATGTTAAGTACGAGATCCCCAAAAAGCTCAGCCAGTTCATTGGCGGCGGTTGATGCGGCTGATGAGTTAAAAAGAACGGTAAAATCTTTGATAGCACAAGCGGCAAAATCGATGCCACCACTGCCATATAGAAGACAGACGCACGGTTCGCCTTCAGCCGGTACGCAAGGTATAGGCGGATGATCAAGACTTGCCACACTGTAAACAGGAACAGCAGCAAAGCGCCATGTGCATCCTTTGAGAAAATAAGCGCAAGTGCCACAACCGTTGCAAACATGTTGTAGCCCTGCATTCTTTTGCCGCGAAGACCAAGAATCATCGTCGGCAAAAGAAGAATACCAATTAGAATGAAGAAAAAGAATGAACTAAACGGAATCATAGAAGAACCTCTTTCGCGATTCTTTTACGGTCAACCTTCCCGTTTGGCGTCATGTACAACTGCTCAAGATAGACAAACTTTCTTGGAATCATGTACGCAGGCAGTGAATCCGCCATTTCTTTCTTAATCGCACTTGTCAGCTGATATTCTTTTTCAAAGGAATGTTCAGTTGGGACAATGGCTGCAATTAAGTACTCCACATGCCCGTTTGGCTGGAATGGCACAATCACACAAGCATTGACATACGTTGTCTCGCTCACATGATATTCAATTTCTTCAAGCTCCATCCGGTATCCATGTAGCTTAATTTGATAGTCCAGACGACCGTGGCACGTAATCAAACCATCCTGCGCCACACCTGCATCACCTGTGCGGTAAGCAGGACGTCCTTCGTATTCAAAGAACACTTTATCCGTTAAGGCTTGTTCACCTAAGTAGCCTTTTGTGACGCTTGGCCCCACGATGACAATTTCCCCTTTTTCCCCATCAGGGAGTGTCTTGCCTTCTTCATCTAAAATGACGATATCTGTATCCGGTTTGGCATAACCCACTGGTAAAGAATCGTGCTGATCAAGAATCTCCTGCGTGACTTCAATCGATGTAATCGCAACAGTTGCTTCAGTTGGACCATACGTATTAAAGACCTGCGCCTTTGGAAAACGCTCAAGGAGTGCACTTGCTACAGCTACAGGAAGCGCCTCACCGCAGAACAAGAAAACTTTCAACTCTGGTAAAAGCTCCCCTGTAAAGGAAGGATCCATTAAGCACATTTGGACAAAGGAAGGTGTGGATGTCCATACTTCAACGTCAGATTGACCAAGCGCTGCAAACATATCCTTTGGCTTATTCACAAGATCTTTCACTAAACAGTAAAGCGTGCCGCCTGATTGAAGCGCTGGATAGAGATCCATCACTGATAAGTCAAAAGAAAACGGTGCTTGATTTAAGAACGTGCGCCCCTCGCCGATTGGGAAATCGCGGCACATCCACTCTGTAAAGCTTTCTAAATTATTGGCTGTTACCTGAACGCCTTTCGGTTTTCCTGTACTGCCAGACGTATAAATAATGTAGAAAACATCATCTTGTTGAACCCACTGCGTGGACGGCGGTGCTTCTTTTTCAAGTGCTAAAAGCGATGCCGCACTCTTCACTTCAATGTGTTCTTCTACACCTGGTACAGCCTGCTCATTTGCACAAATCAATAGACTGGCTTTTGAGCTTTCAATGATTGAGACGATGCGCTCGACAGGTATTGAGATGTCGACCGGAATATAAGGTCTGCCTGATTTCACAGTACCTAAGAAAGAAATCAGCATCTCTGGCTCCATATGACCGTAGACAATGACAGGTGCACTGTCAGTTGCGACTGTATCAATCGCACCAGCCATTTGGTCTGATAGACGCCAAAGCTCATCATATGTGATCGAAGCATGTTGAGAAACAAATGCTGGCTGTGTCGGTTTCGTTTGTTGGTATTCATGAATCGTGTGTAATAGTTTCATAGTTTAATCTCCAATTAAAAATCGTTGTAAATGAATGATCCCGTATTTGCTGTATGGAATCCGTAAATAAAGAACAATAATAGCAAAATAAGTAAGTAAAAGCTTGTATATCCTATCCATTTTACAGACTTATTTTCTGATAGCTTTTTGAATAGCATATTGATAACCTCTTTTCTTTTGACACTTATAAAGACGCATGGATCATCAAAAGAGTTTCATATCAAAACATAAAAATTTTAAGAATTGATGAAAAAAAGATGTCCAAAGTATGAACGTGTCTTCGGGCAAAGCTGTCTTATTGTAACAAAGATTTAATGTAATTGAAATGAAATGGAAGCTTAAATTTGCCTTAAAATTGGTGAAAACTGTCGAACAAACGCAAAAGCCACCTAGTTTGACTAGATGGCTTTGATGTTATTTACTTTTTATATTTATTCACTTCGAACATGAGAATGTTGTTGAATACCACATAGTCCTTTTTACTTTCAAAAGGACCTTTGTTGTTGTCATGCTCGTCAATTTCATAAAACCCTGGACCTTCGCCAGCATCACGTTTTTTGTACCAGGATAGAAAGGCGTTGACTTCTTTCATTGAAAGGTCATACTCTTTTTGCAAACCATTGACCATTGTGATGATGAGAAGAGCATCGCCGTCTTCATTAGCAACATCATCATCTTTATTACCTTGTTCAATGTCAGTCGATGAATCTTCGTTTAGTTCTTTTAAACTTTTAAGTGAAATTGCATAGGTTGGTTTAAAATCTTTACTCGCTCTGTTTGTTCTATTTGGATTATTAGTCCCTCCTATTACATAAAGTATGTTGTTAACTACTACAGTATTAGCTCCAATAAGTTTACTAGGTAATAATTGAGATACCGAACTAACTGTTTGTTTTTTAGGATCGAATACTTGCATTTTGTTTGTGATCGTACTATTAGAAGTTTCTCCCCCAATTAAAAGTAATTTATCTTGAAAGACAATTGAAGCTGAGTTTCTTACAGCATATTGCAATTTAGTTATTTCAGACCACGCTGATGTTTTAATATCGTATTCATAGACTTCTTTGTAGTAATTACTATAATAATATCCTCCAGCGATATAAATTTTCTCACCAATAACACCAGAAGTTACACTGTGCATAGCTTTTGGAAAATGGGTTTTTTCTTCCCATTTTTTTGTATCAGGATCATATTCATAAAAATTTTGCTTTTTATTTTCAGAGTAACTAACTACATATATCTTGTTGTTGATTACATTGGCAGAAGTCGTATTCTCCCAATTTTCTTTTTTAGGAAAATCAGTTGTTTCTTCCCACGTATCTTTTTCAGTATCATACACTTCCACTTTTTTAACAGTTCCAGATGTACTTCTTCCTGCAATAATATAAACCTTTTTATCAATTACTGCTACAGAAGCTCCAATTCTCGGTGTTGGCATATCAGACTTAACTTCCCAAGAATCTTTGTCTGGGTTATAAGCATATGTTTGCGCCTGAGGTCTCCCCGCCACATCTCCTCCGCCAAAAATATAAATTTTCCCATCTACAACAGCTGAACTAGAAAATACCCTTTCCTCTGGTAATTGAGCCTTCTCTACCCAACTGTCATTGATTGTTTCTGCTTTAACATCTTGTTTTGATGAAAAAAATCCTATTCCAATGATAATCGCAATCAATAAATAATAATACTTCTTCAAATCAAATCCATCCTTTCATATTTTATACTTAATAAATATCGGTATAATTTGAAGCATTTTCATTTCTTTTTATTATCAATTATGAAATAGGCGTTAAAATTTCTAGTAGTAATACAATAACCCATAATTTTTTTGGACTTTACTACGTTTGGCTGTTTACTCATTTATTAGATATGATCTTTTATTTTGTTTTTCACCTTATAGAATCCCTCTACTTAAATATTTGCAATGAGCAAGTTAGGCTCAAGTGAAAACTCAAATTTATTGTAAGGTTTCAAGCTTAATAGCTTTATGTAACCATTTAGGAAAATGCACTTTCTACCGCATTTTTTAGCTCATCAGTAAACAACAAGAAACCCATGTTTTTCTACAATCTTTTTTATTTTCACCATCATTATGATAGATGAGATTGAAGGAAAAACATGAAAAAGACCTCCCACACACCTAGCCTAGCTTTGCTAGGTGTGTGGCAATCTTC